>NZ_OBMO01000020.1 GCF_900217905.1 Alloalcanivorax xenomutans | reverse complement strand
TTCACTGGAAGATCTGACACCATGGGAATACCTGGCGAAACACAAACGGGCGGAGAACTCTAATCAACGGTGCAACTGAAACAGGGATGTTTACAACGTGAGTTTCAGGTTAGTTTGGCAATAATTCGTGAGGGAACCATCGCCCTACTTCATTTACGGTTTCATGCATTGATATCCGTTGCAGTGCATACTAATCATGGATGACGAAAGCGCTTTTCCTTGACGCTTTCTTTATGTTCTGGATTATTTTTCGGGCTGGCGCCCCTATTCACCCCATTCCGTCGCCGGAGACAGTAGAAATAATGGTAACCATGGGGTAACGACGTCAATAAAGATGACTGTAGCAATATAGAAGGGGCGGCATTTAAGCAGGCCCATATAGCTAATGATGGCCGTCTTTTTTTAACGGATACAGCGCTGCCGGGGTGACAACGAATAGTCAAGGAGGAAAGGGGGGACAGGGTGCCTAAACGGCACCCTTTTTTATTGGCGCCAGTTCATCGCCGCCACCCGCAGTACCGTCACTTCGCCTATTTCGCACTTCAAGGGCTTACAATGAATCCAACTCCTCTGACAGCACGCAACGGCAGTCTTTCCGCGGCGGACTCTCGTACTTTCCTGCGCAAACGGCTGAACAGCATATCCAGGCGATGATCCAGAAAATAGTCACTATCGTGCCCCAGGGCCTCGATAAGCCGTTCGCGCGGAACCGGCTTGCCTGTGTTGGCGAACAACAACACCAAAACGGTACTTTCAGAACCCGTGAGCGGCACCTTCTTGCCTTTCGGGCTGCACAACGTCCAGCCATCATCTTCAAGCGTCCATCGCGGCTTCCGCGGAGCACTCCCGCTCTGGCTTGTCATGCGCCGATGAACACTGACCAACGTCGCCGCAAGTTCATCGACATTTACCGGCTTAACCAGATAAGCGTCAGCCCCGGCAATCATGCTATCGATGCGCTCCTCCACAGCGGTTCTGGCGGAACAGATGACGATGCCGACCGGCATCATATCGATAATACGCGCCATCACCGCCCGGCCATCTTCGTCAGGCAGACCCAGGTCCAGGACCAGCAGGCTGGTTGGCTCTTGAAGCAGACCAGCGTACAGCCCCCGAGCATCGGCAAAAGCTCTTACCGCAAACCCCTGCTGACTCAATGCACAGGCCATCTCTTCACGCAGATCATCGTTATCCTCGACGATGCAAACGTCAATTCCTTCCCCGATCATGGACCGCCCCCTCCTCGCAAAGCGGCTGGTTCTGAAGCGTATAATATAGCCGTGTGCCTCATCTTCACGAAAACCCCGATACAATGACACTCGGCCTATGCGTATTTTTCAGTTCTTTTCCTTTTTCGTCCTGCTGGTGATGGCGCAGATGGCCCAGTCAGCCTCCTGTACAGGCGTCTTACTGGAAAACAATGAAACCCTGAATACGGACACATTAGCACCCGGGTTACGGCAGGTGGCCGTTGAATACCAGCCGCTCACGCTCAATGATGTCACCGCGCTACCGCCGGAGGCCTTCAAGGCGATCCCTGGCGACCGCCTTCATGTCGATTATGGAAGGACGCTGTGGCTCAGGCTCTGCCTGCGGCGAGATCCCAATAGCCCTCCCCACTGGGGGCTTTTCGTACTCCCCGCCTACCTGAATAGTGTCACCTTGTATGAGCACACCCGTGATGGCATCCGAGAACAGACTCACGCTCCCTCTCGCAACACCCTTGGCAACGATATCTCCTATCGAGGGGCCGCCTTCCTCCTGTCTCCCGTTGCTGACTCCACAAGCGAGTACTATCTGGCCATCGAGGGGCGTCGTGGCGCCGTCAATCTGACAGTAATGGAGCAGAACGCCATTCCCGGCTTTATCGCCATGGAATACGGTGGTTTTGGCCTTTATCTTGGCATGCTGTTTCTGGTCGCGGTGCTCAACCTGTCCTTCTGGCACCGACTGCGAGACCCATTGTATCTTCGCTACGCCTTGGCGCTATTTTCCATCGCCGGTTTTGCTTCATTGGTCGACGGCTACATAATGCAGATTTTCCCCGGACTCTTCGGGTTCTATCGGCCAGCTTTGATTTTACTTTACGCCACCAGCGCCAGCTTGCTGATTTCTTTCGTTTTACAGGCCTTTCGTACCCGGCTTTACTATCCAAGGCTATATAGAATTGGCTACTTACTGATTATCAGCCTCGGTTTTATTGGTGCCGTGGGAGCCATTCTTGATCCACAATATATAGATCCAATGCGACTGATACGCTGGCACACTTTGGCAGCGATCATTATTTTCCCCTTGATGATATTACATGCGCTCTTCCATCACCGCGGTGTACGGCTTTACGCCATCGCCTTTTTACCACTGGCGCTCAGCTTCATCGTTATTACCGCCAATAATATGGAGATGCTTCCGGGTAATGCGCTCTTCAATCACCTCCCCAATATCGCCACGATCATACATCTGATTCTGCTTAATTGGGCATTGGCCCGGCGCGCCGAGCGCTCCGAACGGCATCGTCACCGAGCACTTCGAGCTGCGCTGGAAGCTTCCCGCGGCGCCGAACGAGTCCTTGAAAGCCGGGTACTCGAGCGCACCCGTGAATTGAAAGAGAGTAACAACAAGCTGCACCGCGAAGCCATCGAACGAAGCCAGGCCCAACATCGGCTTCAGGAAAGCCTGGAGCGGGAACAGCGCGCTCTTTATGACCAGCGCCAATACACTGCCATGCTCGCCCATGAAATACGCAACCCGCTGGCGGTTATCAGCACCGCCAGCGACTCATTGCGCCGGGAAACACCCGAAAGCAATGACACCGCGCAGCAGCGACTGGCTCGTATCCAGCGCAACACACGGCAAATCATCGATTTGCTCGACAACCTGCTGGCCCGGGACCGGCTACACTCGCCACTAAAACTGAATCTGCGTCACTGCGACCTTGTTGATTTACTGTTCGACCGCTACCCACCAGGCGACAACAAACGCATTCACCTGGATCTGCCATCCCTACCGGTGCCAGCCCTGGTGGATCCGGAAATGATCGCCGTCGCCATTCACAATCTGGTCACCAATGCGCTGAAATATTCCCCGCCCGATACCCCGGTCATCGTGAGACTGAGCGAAACGACCAATGGATTGGAACTCCGGGTTGAGGATCAGGGGCCAGGCATTTCCGAACAGGAGAAAACGAAGATCTTTGAACGGTACTACCGCGCTCCCAACGAAACCAAGGCCGCCGGCTCCGGACTCGGCCTTCATATCTGCCGGGAAATCATCGTTCGTCATGGCGGCCGGACCGGCTTTCGGGCGCAGGAGTACGGCAACGGCACCATTGCCTGGATCAGGTTGCCCAGGAACGTCGAAAAACAATAAGGACCAAACGTGCCCATGATAAAACTTACCACGCTGTTGGGACTGGCTTGTTCCATTCCCTCTGTTTATGCCACCACCATGCTGCCGCCCATCCAGGTACAAGAAGATGCCCCAACGGATATCCTCCCTTTATCCGCCAGCTCATTCGGCATCGACGACCTCCACAATGGCCCGGCAGCCCATGCTGGTGACCTTCCGTTGAGGGCCACCTCCCTACAGCTGACCGAACCGGAAAACCGCTATACCGGGATCTTCATCCGCGGCCTGGGCACCACCGGTTTCAACGACGGCATGAGCGGCAGTGTCGGCATCAGCATGGATGGTGTTCATCTGGGCCGCCAGTCTCTGTTCCCCGCGCAACTCTATGATCTGGAATCCGTTAGCGTGATCCGCACCCCGTTATTGAGCGGACCAGGACCGGCCACCAGCGCCGGGGCGATTCAATTGCGCTCTCGCGCGCCACAGTGGTATCGCGGCACAGCCTTTTCCACCACTATCGGCAGCGACCGTCTTCAACATCACCAGATTATCGCCAATGAAGAGCTGATCCAGGGACGGCTGGCCGGACGGCTGGCCGCGTATCAGCATCGGCGCGACGGCGCGGAAACCAACAAAACCCGGCATGAAAACGTCAACAATCAGGATCACCGTGGTGTCCGTGGCCAATTACTGTGGCGTATCAACAACCAAACCCAGGCTCGTTTCATCCTTGAGCACAGCCTGCGGGATGAACGGTGCTGCGCCTACTCCGCGCTCCACTACAGCCAGACCTCGAAAGCACGGGCGGCGGCACTGGGCCACCCCTTGCCAACCCCCGCCCCGTTTTCCCGCACGGTGTGGCAAGACAGCGGCCAGCACCGTCGCATCGAGCAAAACGCCGCCACCGTGCAGTGGCGCCAGGCGCTGTTCCCGCGCCTGACCTTGGCCAGTATCAGCGGCTGGCGGAACTGGAAGTATGCCAATTACTACGACCTGGACAGTATCGATCTCGCCATCGCACCGACAGGCGGTGCCGACATGGACCATCATCAGTGGAGTCAGGAACTGCTGCTTTCCGGAGCCCTGTCCGCCCCCTTCCGCTATCAACTCGGCGCCTACTATCTGCATCAGTCCCATCAGCGCAACCGTGATCTGAGTTACGGCAAGAATGCGGCGGCCTGGTTCAGTGGTGGCCAGCCGCTACCGCCAGAGGTACTCGATGGCGCCACCGTTCGCGCACCGGGCAAGGAAAGCGCCACCACCCTTGGACTGCTTGGTGAGTTGAGCTGGGTGATATCACCAGCGTTCACCGTCGCCGGTATCGCGCGCTACAGCCATGACCGCAAACGCGGCTCGCTGTCCCAGCGGATCGAGGGGCTGCGCACTCTCCCGCCGGTGCCCGAACTGGAAGCGCTGCGCCGGGCCCTTCTCGGCGTACCCGTCCAGGGACGCCACGACATCAAGGACGACAGCGTCGACGGCGGCCTGCAGTTGCGCTTCATGCCCAATGACGAGGTGATGTACTTCGTTACCGCCAGCAGCGGTTACAAGAGCGGTGGGATCAACGGTGAAAACACTCGTGGCGCCGTCCGCCCCACATTCAATGCGGAACACAGCCTGAGCCTGGAAAGCGGCCTGCACTATCAGCCGGCGCCCAGGCATCACCTGCGGGTTGTGCTTTATCACAATACTATCCGCGACTATCAAGCTCTCACTTATAACCCGGACTCGTCACCGTTGATTCCGCAGATGAACAACATCATCAACGTCAACAAAGTACGCTCACGGGGCGCCGAGTTGGAAGCAGGTACCATGCTGCCCGGCAATCTGCTCTGGACTTTCGGTGTCGCTTACAACGACGCTCGTTACGTCGACTTCCGCAACGCGCCTTGCCCGCCGGAAAGCGGTGTGCTGTTTTGTGATCTGAGCGGCAAACAGATGGCCAATGCCCCGCGTCACACCGCTTTTTCCGGGCTGCAACGAAGCTGGCCGCTGGATCGGGGTGGCGAATTCTACGCCGGACTCTCCTGGCAATATCGCAGTGGCTATTACGGCACCACCGAACGGGGCCAGGGCAGCAGCCTGGACAGTCGCCAGTTGCTCCATGGCGCCATCGGCATACGCGCCCCTCGCTGGCAACTGGAATTATGGGGCCGCAACCTCACCGACCAAGACTACCTGACCAGTGTGTTTGCCGTGAATGGCAGCGGAGATTATGGCGCTCTGGTCGGCGAGCCGCGCACGCTGGGGGTGAGCATCACCATTCGGGTGCCCTGAGGCTGCCGTAAGAGGGGTAAGGCGGGTTGGCGTGTTGTGGCCCCCTCTCCCTCAACCCACCCCAAAAGCTACTCAGATGACGGTAAAAGCTCCAGGCAGATGCTGACGCAGGGTGAGCAGGTTTTCCTCGCGCACGTCCATGTCGCCGAAGCAGTTGGCGACGGTGCCGGTATAGCGCAAGCCGTCCGCCTGAATCGCCTCGGCGGTGAGGATGGCGTGATTGATGCAGCCGAGTTTCATCCCCACCACCTGGATCACCGGCAGGGACAGTTCCACCGCCAGACCAGCGAGCATTTCGCGATCGTTCAAAGGCACACGCCAGCCGCCGGCGCCTTCCACCAGAATCAGATCCGCCGGATGGCTGCTGATCGCGCCACGTACATAGCCGGCCAGTTGGGCCAGGGTGATCCTGCGTCCTTCCTGTTGCGCGGCGATGTGGGGTGCGATAGCGGCTTTCAGTGCCACCGGATTGACCACGTCATAGGGCAGTTGCACCGATGAGGCCGCCATCAGGTTGACGGCGTCTTCGTTGCGCAACCCTTCCTCTGTGTCCTCGCAGCCCGCCGCCACCGGTTTCAGCCCGTAGCAGCTCAAGCCGGCCTCCCGGGCCCGTTCCAGCAACCGGCAACTGACCCAGGTCTTGCCCACTTCGGTATCGGTGCCGGTGATGAAGAACACCCCCTTCAGGGCCGGTAACGCGGGCATCAGAGCACCTCCTTGCTGGCATGTAAAAACAGCACCCGCCAGGTCAGCGGCAGACCGTCCCGGGTGCGCAGGGTTTCATAGGCGTCGAGCATGGTTCGAAAAGCGCGCTTGCCGGTGAGACCACCCCCTCCACCTTGCACGTGATCGGCCCCGGTGGCCTTGAGGGTGCGAGCTATGGCACGCACGTCGGGGTAGTGCTGGGTCACCGTCAGGGTTTGCTGGGTTACCGTGGATAACCCTTCCGTGGCCAGAGCGTCATGCCATTGCACCATGGTCGGCAGATCATTGACGTGGGGACGGCGGTCCGCGGCTTTCCAGCTCTCGGACAGCTCCCGCAGGGAGTCCCGCAATGGCACCGCCAGCAACAAATGACCACCGGGAGCGAGCACCCGCCCGGCCTCGGCGATCACCACCGCCGGATCACACCATTGCAGAGCAAAGCTGGAAAACACCAGTCCCAGGGACCGGTCCGGCAGCGGCAGGGCTTCGGCATCGGCGCATACCGGCGAGAACAATCGCCCGGTGCGGCCGCGCTGGAACGCTTCCTGAAGCATGGCCGGCGCCAGATCCAGGGCCAGCCAGCGCACTTCATGCCAGCGCTCCTGTTGCTGCCGGCTCAACGGCGCCGTGGCACAGCCCAGATCCGCTGCCCGGGGTATCGGCAGAGACTCCGGCGCCATGGCCAGAAGACTGCGGGCACAGGACAGTTGCAGCACCGCGTGAGCGTCATAACTGGCCGCGGCCCGGCCGAACTGGCGCCCTACCGCCCGTTTGGTGGCCGTGGACGTGGTTACGGCGGGCTCATGCCCAACGGATGAATTAAAAGCAGAAGACATTACGGTCATTACCCGTCGGCGGCGTCGGCGACGATGCCGTGACGCCGATAAAAATCGAGAACCACGGCGGAGAAGTGCTCCGGCGCGGATAGAAACGGTACATGGGACACCCGCTCGATCACCGCGGTTTCCCCGTGCTCATTCAGCAGCGGGCGGATGTCATCCACCAGCGTCACCGGCACGATATTGTCACGTTCACCGAACACCATCAGCAGGGGCTGGCTCAGCGCCGAAAGAGCCGTGCGCAAATCGGTGTCCGCCAGAATCACCAGCCCTTCGATCAGCGCCCGGCGAGCCGGCAGGCCGCAAAAATAGAGGATCTCCTTGAGCCGGGCAACGTCCTCGCGCATGTTCTCGCTGTCTTTGCAGTTGAGCGCCAGAAAGCGCACCAGAGTGCCCTCGAAATCCTCTTCGCAGACCTCGGCGAAGGTGCGCAGAATCTGCGGCCGCATGGCCCGCGGCCAGTCGTCGGCGCGGGTGAAACGCGGCGTGGTCGCCACCGTCACTACCGAGGCGACCCTCTGGGCATGACGTTGCGCCAGATTCAGCGCCACCAGCCCGCCCAGGGACCAACCCAGCACATGGGCCCGCTCCGGCATTACCGAGGCGATCTGATCAGCCAGAAAATCCAGCGTGTACTCGTCGTTGGGCAACGGACTCTGGCCCATGCCCGGCAGGTCCACCACGGTCACCCGGAAGTGCTCGAGCAGAGCCGGCACGATGTCATCGAAGACAATGGCGTGCAGCCCCCAGCCGTGGACCAGCACCAGGTCCCCGGCCTGTTCACCGGCCTTGCCGGTACAGCGGTAGGAGTTGTGAAACGGAATCAGTTTCGGCATGGAACCACCTTTGAGTGATACGGTGCGCGCCGCTTCAGCCGTCGGACGCCTGCCGCAACGCCATCAGCAGCCGGTCCACATCCGCCTCCTCATGGGCGGCGGAGAAGGTGATACGCAGGCGCGCCTGCCCCTCCGGCACGGTCGGCGGCCGGATCGCGCTGATCAGCAGCCCGCTGTCGCGCAAGCGCCGGCTCAGAGCCAGAGCATCGGCGTCTCCACCCACCAGCAGGGGCTGAATCGGCGTTTTCGAGTCCATCAGGGCATAACCCAGTTCGGCCGCGCCGCGCCGGAACCGCTGAACCAGTGCCGTCAGTTTTTCCCTGCGCCAGGCTTCCCGGCGCACGATGTCCAGGCTGACCAGGGTGGCGGCGGCCACCGCCGCCGGCATGGCGGTGGTGTAGACGTAAGTGCGGGCGAATTGTACCAGGGTTTCGATCAATTCGTCGGAGCCGGCCACGAAGGCGCCGGCGGTGCCCAGAGCCTTGCCCAGCGTGCCCATATAGACCGGCACCCGGTCCTGCACGCCCTGATGCCAGAGCGAGCCGCGCCCGGCGCCGTCGAGCACGCCGAGGCCATGGGCATCGTCCACCATCAACCAGGCATCATGGGCCTCACAGGCAGCCAGATAGGCGGGCAGGGGCGCCTCGTCACCGTCCATGCTGAAGACGCCGTCGGTGATCACCAGCTTGCGGGCCGCATCGCTGCGCGCCAGCAGGCTGGCCAGGGCATCCGGCTGATTATGGGCGAAACGGCGGGAGCGGGCGCCGCTGAGCTGGCCGGCATCCAGTAACGAAGCGTGGTTCAGGCGATCCTGAAAGACCGCGTCACCCCGGCCGACCAGAGCGGTCACGGCCCCCAGATTGGCCATGTAGCCATTGGAAAACAACAGCGCCCGCTTCCGCCCGCAATGCTCCGCCAGCGCTTCTTCCAGAGCCTGATGCGGGCTCTGATGGCCGCACACCAGATGGGAGGCGCCACTGCCCACTCCCCACTGATCGGCGGCATCGCGGAACGCGGTGACGATACGCGGATCACCGGCCAGGCCGAGATAGTCGTTGGAACAGAAGTTGAGGAATTCACGGCCGTCCACCACGGCGGTACGTCCGCAGGAGGAATGCATCAGCGGTGGCGTGCGATAGCGGTGTTGGGCGCGGCGTTCCGCCAGCCGCGCCCGCAGATCGAACCCCATGGGGTCAGGAGTCAAGCGTGGCGCCGGCGGTGGGCCGGCCGGTGTCGCGGTCCAATACGTGCTTGGCGGGGCGTTTGCTCATCGCGTCGTAAAACAACCCCTGTTCCTCTCCTTGTTCCTCTGCTTGCTGCTCCGCCACCTGGGCGCGCAGCGCCTCTTCGTGGGCTTCGTCGGAGGCTTCATGGCGCGGGTCCAGCGGGTGGATGCCGAGACGTTGGAACAACTGCCGGTCGTGAGTCGCTTCCGGATTATCGGTAGTGAGCAATCGCTCGCCGTAGAAGATGGAATTGGCGCCAGCCAGGAAACAGAGCGCCTGAGCCTCGTCATGCATCTCCTGACGCCCGGCGGACAGCCGCACATAGGATTCCGGCATCAGAATACGGGCCACCGCCACGGTCCGTACGAACTCGAGCGGATCCAGGTCATCCACGTCCGCCAGCGGCGTGCCCTCGATTTTCACCAGCATGTTGATCGGCACGGATTCCGGATGGTGGGGCAAATTGGCCAGTTGTTGCAGCAGACCGACCCGGTCATCGCGGTTCTCGCCCATGCCGATAATGCCGCCACAACACACTTTCATGCCGGCGTCCCGCACATTCGCCAGGGTGTTCAGACGGTCATTATAGGTGCGGGTGGTGATCACCTGGCCGTAATACTCCGGCGAGGTATCCAGGTTGTGGTTGTAGTAGTCGAGGCCGGCCTCGGCCAGATTACGGGCCTGATTTTCATCCAGCATGCCGAGAGTCATACAGGTTTCCATGCCCAGGGCCTTCACCTGGCGCACCATGTCCAGCACATAGGGCATGTCCTTTTCCCGCGGGCTGCGCCAGGCGGCACCCATGCAGAACCGGGAGGCGCCTTTGTCACGCGCCGCTTTGGCCTCTTCCACCACCCGCGCCACTTCCAGCAGTTTTTCCTTTTCCAGCTCGGTGTTGTAGTGACCGGACTGGGAGCAGTATTTGCAGTCTTCCGGGCAAGCGCCGGTCTTGATCGACAGCAGAGTGCTCACCTGCACCGCGTTGGGATCGAAGAACTGACGGTGCACGGTGGCGGCACGAAAGATCAGATCATTGAATGGCAGGGCAAACAGGGCTTCGATCTCACCCCGATGCCAGTCATGGCGTACAGCGGTTCGGGAAGAAGTCGTCTGGGCGTTGGCGGCGGCTACGGTCATGCTGGTTCTCCTTCTTGAGATCCCAAAGGCTAGGCAGCCCCGGACACCCTGTCAACCATGAAACATTTCCAAAGTTTACATCTGATCAAAAAACACTCTTTCTCGATATGCCTGTTGTGTGGCCAGCGCGCCCGGGCACCTCTGTGCCCGCCCTGCCAGGACTTCCTGAACCAGCGCTGTCGCCTGCCTGCCAGCCTGTGCCGCTGCGGCCTGCCGGATCCCGCCGGTGGCCGCGCGGCCCTGTGCGGGCGTTGCCTGAAACAACCGCCTCCGTTCACCACCACCCATTGCGACTGGCGTTATGACTTCCCGTTGGATCGCCTGATTACCGCCTATAAGCATCATGGTCAGTTGTACCAGGAGCGAGCTTTTGCGCACTTGCTGGCTCAACGGCCGTTGCCCTGGGCGCAAGCCGATGCCCTGTGCCCGATCAGCGCGCATTGGCGCCGGCGGCTATGGCGCGGCTTCGATCAGGCGGAGCGTCTGGCCCACCTGCTGGCCCCACTCTGGCGCAGGCCGGTTCTCCCCGCCCTGCGCCGACAGCGGGCCACCGCGCACCAGCAGGGCAGCAGTAGGCGCCAGCGGCTGCGTAATCTGCACGGCGCTTTCACTATCCAGACGCCAGTTCGGGGGCTCCGGCTGTTATTGGTGGACGATGTCATGACCAGCGGCGGCAGTGCCCGCGAAGCCGCCGCCACGCTGCTGGCCGCCGGCGCCGCCGAGGTGCGGGTCTGGGTGCTATCGCGGACCTGCTAGCGCTGAGCGCCAGCCAAGACCAGGCAGAGGATTCTGATTGAGGGTGCCGCCGGCGGCACCAGGCTCTACAATACGCGCTTGCTCCATTCAAGGGACCGCACGCGCCATGAAGATCAGCATCGCTCAAGGCCACAACCCGCCACACAATATCAACGGCATCACCGTGATCATCGACGTGATCCGCGCCTTTACCACCAGCCATCAGGCGTTCGTCGGCGGTCTCGACCATATTTTGCCGGTGGCCACGGCGGAGGAAGCCTTTGCTCTGCGCGAGCACTACCCTCAAGCGCTGCTGGCCGGCGAGGTACAGGCGTTGCCGATCAAGGGTTTTGACTACGGCAACTCCCCTTGGGAAATCGCCAACAGCGACGTGACGAACCGCACCATGATCCTGCGCACCACCAACGGCGTCACCGCCACCCTGCGGGCGCGGGATAGCCGGGAAGTGCTGGTGGCGGCGCTGATCAATGCCGAAGCCACCGCCCGTTATATTCAGGAGAAAGCCCCACCGTCGGTGGTGCTGGTGGCCTCCCACCCCACCGGAGACGAGGACGTGGCCTGCGCCGAGTACATTCGGGCCTTGCTGGGCGGCGACGGCATCACCCTGGAACAGGCCCAGGAGCGTACCCGTAATGCCTTCGCGGCACGGAAGTTCTTCGACGGCAGCCACCCCCGCCTGCGCCCCGAGGACATTCACATGGCCAGCAGCAGCGCCGGGGACGATGGGCTGGTGATGAAGGTGAGCTTCGAGCCGCTGCCGCGGATCGACAGGGTGGTCTGACCTTTTCCACCAATCCCGGCGCCACTCCAGATCAATGACCCGCCCCCGGGACACTGCTAATGTCAGTGGGATCGACATACAGCCTCAGGAACCCCATTGTCATGATCGAGTGGAACGAACAACAACAAATGATCCAGAAAATGGTGCGCGACTTCATCGCCAAGGAAGTGGTGCCCAATCTGGACGACATCGAATACAACGGCGTCCCGCCTTACGACATCCTGCGCAAGATGATCAAAACCTTCGGCATGGACGAAATGGCGCGGCAGAGCTTCGAGCGCCAGATCGCCAGGGAAAAAACCGGCACACCGAAGCAGGAGAAAGATAAGGAAGGCTCCTCCGCCGCCGCGGCCGAACAAGCGGCGCTACGTCTGATTCCCACCATCGAGCTGTGCCGCCACGCCCAGGGGTTGGTCACCGCCATGGGCGTGTCCATGGGCCTGGCTGGCGGCGCCATCATGAGCAAAGGCACCCTGGAACAAAAAGAACGCTGGGCCCTGCCCCTGCTGACCATGGAGAAAATCGGCGCCTGGGCGATTTCCGAACCCAATTCCGGCTCCGACGCCTTCGGCCAGATGAAGACCGTGGCCCGCCGTGACGGCAATGGCGGCTACATTATTAATGGCTCCAAGACCTGGATCACCAACGGCCCTTACGCCGACACCATCATCCTGATCTGCAAGCTGGATGAGGAGGGTGTGGAACCCCGTGACCGCAAGATCGTCTCCTTTATTCTCGACAGCGGCATGGAGGGGCTGACCCAATCCAAGCCGTTCAAGAAAATGGGCATCGGCTCATCTCCCACTGGTGAATTGTTTTTTGATGACGTCAAAGTCGGCACGGACCGGCTGCTCGGCGGCAGCGAAACCGGTTACGGCCGCTCCGGCGCCAAATCCACCTTCATGCAGGAACGGGCCGGTGTCGCCGCCATGGCGCTGGGCATGGTGGAGCGGGCACTGGAATTGTCGGTGAATTACGCGCGTGAACGGGTGCAGTTCGGCCGCGCCATCGGTGAAAACCAGCTGATCCAATTGAAGCTGGCAAAAATGGAAGTGGCCCGCAGCAATCTGCAGAACATGGTGTTCCGCTATATCGACCTGACCGCCGCCGGCAAGCAGATGACTCTGGCCGAAGCCTCGGCGATGAAACTCTACGCCGCCCAGTCCGCCATGGAAGTGGCCACCGAGGCGGTGCAGATCCACGGCGGCTACGGCTACATGCGCGAATCCCGTGTGGAGCAGTTGATGCGCGATGCCAAGATCCTGCAGATCTACGCCGGCACCGACGAGATGCAGGTGATCGCCATCGCCCGGGACCTGCTGGGCCGCGGCTGACCGCCATGCCTGGAAAGGCGGATGCGAGCGCCACGCCAATGCACTAATCTGGAAATGATCCGCAACCCCTACAAGGAGCCTCATCATGTCTCTGCATCAACAGCGTTGCGAGGCCTGCCGTGCCGATGCTCCCCTGATCAGCGACCAGGAGGCCGATACCCTGGCCGAGGAAATTCCGGACTGGAAGCGCATCGAGGAAGACGGCGAGGAACGCTTGCAACGCCAATACTCATTCCACGACTTCAATGACGCCCTGGCGTTCACCAACCAGGTGGGCGCCATGGCCGAGGAAGAGGGTCATCATCCTGCCCTGCTCACCGAGTACGGCAAGGTGACGGTGACCTGGTGGACCCACAAGATCCACGGTCTGCATCGCAATGACTTCATCTGCGCGGCGAAGACCGACCAACTTTATCTGAGAGCCGGTTAATGAGCCTGAGCGAAGAACAACGGGAACAGATCCAAACCCACGCCGGCCGTGCCTTTCCGTTCGTGGAAAGGTGCGGAGTGGAAACTCTGGAAGTGGACCGGGGCTATTGCCGGATGAGAATGCCGCTGGCCCCGAACCACAACCATGTGGGCACCATGTACGCCGGAGCGCTCTACACCCTGGCGGAACTGCCCGGCGGCGTGATCTACATGACCAGTTTCGATACCTCCCGTTTCTATCCCATCGTCAAGGACATGCAGATCCGTTTCCGGCGCCCGGCCACCACCGATATCGAAGTGGAGGTCCGGATCAGCGAGGAAGAAGTCCAGCGAGTTCAGGCCGAAGCCGAGGCCAACGGCAAATGCGACTTCGCCTGGGACACCGAACTCAAGGACAGCCACGGCGAGGTGGTGGCCACCACCCGGAATCTTTACCAGCTGCGGCGGATTGGTCAGTAAGTGGAACGGAGGCCAGAGTCAGGTCGCTACGAAGCCGCAGTGGGAAGAGGCCCGGGCGGCGCTCCGCTTGGCCGCGAATGCTCCCGGGCCATTGCGATTCGCTTGCAAGCAGGCTTCCCACGGCCGCTTCGTAGGTAGCTTGCGGTTGATTCAAAGCGGACGGTATCAGAGCTCGAGGAGAGTCGGCCCTCGGAAGCCCCGCGGGGGTTTTCCTTATGCACAAACAGGAGTAAGGTAACAATTGCATGACGCCGTTACCGCATCCAAACGGTCGACATGTGTTCCTTGTTTTTGCTGTTTTTTCCAGTTTTAACGGCCCTTTATGGGCCGTTTTTCTTGGCGCCCAACTCCACCACCGCTTCGATGAAGACCCGGGCGTGTTCCGGGTCCACGTGGGGAGTAATACCGTGCCCCAGGTTAAAGATGTGCCCCGGATGGTCGCCGAAATCGTCCAGGATACGCTTCACTTCGGCACGGATGGCAGCCGGCTCGGCGTACAGCACCGCCGGATCCATGTTGCCTTGCAGAGCCACCCGCTCGCCGACCCGGCGGCGGGCGTCGCCGATGTTCACGGTCCAGTCCAGCCCCAAGGCATCGCAACCGGTATCCGCCATGGCTTCCAGCCACAGGCCGCCGTTCTTGGTGAACAGGATCACCGGCACCTTGCGGCCTTCGTGGTCGCGGATCAGGCCGTCGACGATGCGCTGCATGTAGGCCAGGGAAAACTCCCGATAGGCCTCGGCGGACAGGGTCCCTCCCCAGGTATCGAAAATCTGCACCGCCTGGGCACCGTGACGAATCTGGGCATTAAGGTAATCGGTCACCGACAGGGCCAGTTTTTCCAGCAGGGCGTGGGCCACCACCGGCTGGCTGTAGATCATCGCCTTGAGGTGGCGGAAGTCCTTGCTGGAACCGCCTTCCACCATATAGGTGGCGAGCGTCCAGGGGCTGCCGGAGAACCCGATCAGCGGCACCCGCCCGTTGAGCGCGCCACGAATGGTGGAAACCGCGCGCATGACGTAATCCAGGTCGCTCTCCGCGTTCGGCACCGGCAGCGCCGCCACGTCCTGCTCGGTACGCACGGTCTTGTGGAATTTCGGGCCTTCACCGGTTTCGAAATAGAGGCCCAGCCCCATCGCGTCCGGCACGGTGAGAATGTCGGAAAACAGGATCGCCGCGTCCAGCGGATAGCGCTCCAGCGGTTGCAGCGTCACCTCACAGGCCAGCTCGGCGTTACGGCACAAATCCATGAACGACCCGGCGGTCTCCCGGCTGGCGCGGTATTCCGGCAGATAGCGCCCGGCCTGGCGCATCATCCAGATCGGGGTACGGTCCACGGGTTCACGGGCCAGCGCGCGGAGGAAGCGATCGTTTTGGAGCGGGGCGTGGGTCATCGGGATTCCTAATCATCCTGGCCGGACGCCCGACGCCTGACGCCGGACGCTCCAACCCGTCTCTGACAGCATTGCGGCTCCGCAAAGAACCTCTGCGGAGCCGCAACATTTTGGGTACTGCTTGTTGTAAAGCGTCTGGCTTCCGGCGTCCAGCGTCACGCGTTCTTACACATCCAGGTAATCAAGGATGCCCTTGGCCGCTTCCCGGCCTTCCCAGATGGCGGTCACCACCAGGTCGGAGCCGCGCACCATGTCGCCGCCGGCGAAGATCTTCTCGTTGCTGGTCTGGAACGGGAACGCTTGTTGTTCCGCCGCCAGCACGCGGCCGGAGTCATCCAGGTCAATACGCTGGGGCTCGAACCAGTCCGCCGGGCTGGGGCGGAAGCCGAAGGCAATGATCACCGCGTCGGCCGGCAGCACTTCCTCACTGCCCGGGATCGGCTCGGGGCGGCGGCGGCCGTTGTTGTCCGGCTCACCCAGCTTGGTCTCCACCACTTTCACGCCAACCACCTTGCCGTTTTCGCCGACCACTTCGATGGGCTGACGGTTGAACAGGAACTGCACGCCTTCTTCCTTGGCGTTGGCCACCTCACGGCGGGAGCCTGGCATATTCTCTTCATCGCGGCGGTAAGCACAAACCACGCTGTCCGCGCCCTGGCGGATGGAGGTGCGGTTACAGTCCATGGCGGTGTCACCGCCACCGAGCACTACCACGCGCTTGCCGCTGACATCGATGAAATCGGCGGGATCTTTCTCGAACCCGAGGTTACGGTTGGCGTTGGCGATCAGGAACGGCAGCGCCTCATGCACACCGTCCAGATCCTCACCGGGGAACCCGCCCTTCATGTAGGTGTAGGTCCCCATGCCCATGAACACGGCGTCGAACTCTTCCAGCAGTTCATCGATGGTGACGTCGGTGCCGACTTCGGTATTGAGACGGAATTCGATGCCCATGCCTTCGAACACTTCACGGCGCTTGGCCATCACTGGCTTCTCGAGTTTGAACTCGGGAATACCGAAGGTCAGCAGGCCGCCGATTTCCGGGTAGCGGTCGAACACCACCGCTTTGACGCCATTGCGTACCAGCACGTCGGCACAGCCGATACCCGCCGGGCCGGCGCCGATCACGGCGACTTTCTTGTCGGTCCACACCACCTTGGACATATCCGGGCGCCAACCCATGGCCAGAGCGGTATCGGTGATGTACTTCTCGGTGGCGCCGATGGTGACCGCGCCGAAGCCATCGTTCAGAGTACAGGCGCCCTCACAAAGACGGTCCTGCGGGCACACACGGCCACAGACTTCCGGCAGGGAGTTGGTCTGGTGACACAGCTCCACCGCTTCCATCAGATTCCCTTCGCTGATCAGTTTCAGCCAGTTGGGAATGTAGTTGTGTACCGGGCATTTCCATTCGCAGTACGGGTTACCGCAGTGCAGGCAACGATGGGCCTGGTGCTCCACTTCCCGGGTTTCGAACGGGTAGTAGATTTCCTCGTACTTGTGCTTGCGCAGCTCGATGTCTTTTTTCTTCGGATCGTGCCGCGGGACATCGAGAAACTGGAAGTTATTGCTTAAACGTTCAGCCATGTCGCTCTCTCGTTATGCCGGGTTCGCACGCGTGCTCTTGAGCAGGTCTTCCAGGCTTGCCGCCTTGGGTTTGACCAGCCAGAACTTGCGGCTCATGGCATCGAAATTGTCCAGGATCTCCCGGCCCCACTCGCTGCCGGTTTCGTCCACGTATTCCTCGATCACATGACGCAGATGAGCGCGATGGGATTCAGTGGACTCGGAACTGATCCGATGCAGTTCAATCAATTCCGGGTTGATGCGGTCGAAGAAGTCATTGTCCTGATCCAGCACGAAGGCGAAGCCCCCGGTCATGCCGGCACCGAAGTTGTGGCCGGTATGGCCCAGCACGGTGACACAGCCGCCGGTCATGTATTCGCAGCAGTGATCACCGGCACCTTCCACCACGGCGTGGGAGCCGGAGTTACGCACCCCGAAACGCTCGCCGGCGGTGCCGGCGGCGAACAGCTTGCCGCCGGTGGCGCCATACAGGCAGGTGTTACCGATGATGGCGGTGTCCTGGGTCTTGAACGGGCTGCCCTTGGGCGGGCGGATCACCAGTTTGCCACCGGCCATGCCTTTGCCAACGTAGTCGTTGGCATCACCTTCCAGGTACATGTGCAGACCACCGGCGTTGAACACACCGAAGCTCTGACCGGCGGTGCCGGTGAAGCGCACCCGGATCGGCGCGCTTTCCATGCCCAGGTTACCGTGGTGTTTGGCGATTTCACCGGAGACGGTGGCGCCCACGGAACGGTCACAGTTGGTGATGGTGTAGTGGAAGGAGCCGCCGCTTTTGCTTTCCACGGCGGTACGCATTTCTTCCACCATTTTGGCATTGAGTACGCCCTTGTCGAACGGCTCATTGCGCTGCACCTGGCAATGGGTGGGCTTGTCCGCCGGCACATGATCGTTGCGCAGAATCGGCGTCAGATCCAGGCGTTTCTGTTTCTCGGTCAGGCCGTCGATGCGCTCCAGCAGATCAGTGCGGCCGATCAGCTCCGGCAGGCTCTTGATGCCGAGCGCCGCCAGCAGTTCACGCACTTCACGGGCAACGAAAGTGAAGTAGTTCATCAGCATTTCCGGCGCGCCGATGAAATGCTCCTTGCGCAGGTCGTCGCGTTGGGTGGCCACGCCGGTGGCGCAGTTGTTCAGGTGACAGATGCGCAGGTACTTACAGCCGAGCACCACCATCGGCATGGTGCCGAAGCCGAACGACTCGGCGCCGAGGATGGCCGCCTTGATCACATCCAGGCCGGTCTTCAAACCGCCATCGGTTTGCAGGCGGATCTTCTGACGCAGGTCGTTGGCACGCAGCGCCTGGTGCGCTTCCGCCAGTCCCAGCTCCCAGGGCGAGCCGGCGTAACGGATGGAGGTCAGCGGGCTGGCCGCGGTACCGCCATCGTAACCGGAGATGGTGATCAGATCGGCATAGGCCTTGGCCACGCCGGAGGCCACCGTGCCGACGCCGGGCTCGGACACCAGTTTCACCGACACCTGAGCCTGCGGATTGACCTGCTTGAGGTCGAAGATCAGCTGGGCCAGATCCTCAATGGAATAGATATCGTGGTGCGGCGGCGGCGAGATCAGAGTCACGCCGGGCACGGAGTGACGCAGCCGGGCGATCAACGCATTGACCTTACCCCCTGGCAACTGGCCGCCTTCACCAGGCTTGGCGCCCTGGGCCACCTTGATTTGCAGCACTTCGGCGTTGACCAGGTAATGCGGGGTCACACCGAACCGCCCGGAAGCGATCTGCTTGATCTTGGACACCCGCTCGGTGCCGTAACGGGCCGGGTCCTCGCCGCCTTCACCGGAGTTGGAACGCCCGCCCAGACGGTTCATGGCGGTGGCGATGGCTTCGTGAGCTTCCGGACTGAGCGCGCCCAGCGACATACCGGCGGAGTCGAAACGCGGCAAAATGGTTTCGATCGGCTCCACTTCCTCCAGCGGCACCGGTGTCACATCGGTACGCACCTTCAACAGATCACGCAGAGTCGCCACCGGGCGATCATTGACCAGCTCGGCGAATTCCTTGTACGCCTGGTAATCGCCGTTCTGCACGGCACGGTGGATAGCGTGCACCACATCCGGATTGTAGGCGTGGTATTCCTTGCCGTGGATGTACTTGAGCACACCGCCGGCATCAATCGGCTTACGCTGTTTCCAGGCGTCGGCGGCGATGGTTTTCTGGTCGCTCTCGAAGTCCTCGAAGGTAGCCCCTTCGATGCGGCTCTGCACGCCCCGGAAGCACAAATCCACCACGTCGCTGGCAATACCCACGGCTTCGAACAGTTGAGCGCCACGGTAGGAGGTGATGGTGGAAATCCCCATCTTGGAGAGGATCTTCATCAACCCCTTGTTGATGCCTTTGCGGAAATTCTTCTGCAGTTCCACCACGTCGCCCAGCAGTTCGCCGCGCTTGACCATATCGGCCAGGATATCCTCGGCCAGGTAGGGGAACACCGCGGTGGCACCGAAACCGAAGAGAACGGCGAAGTGGTGGGCGTCACGGGCGGTGGCGGTCTCGACAATGATGTTGGCATCACTGCGCAAGCCGCATCCGGTCAGGTGGTGATGCACCGCGCCACAGGCCATCAACGCATGAATTGTCAGCGTATCCGGGCTGATGCCGTTGTCGGAAAGCACCAACAGGACGACACCGTCACGCACCGCTTGCTCGGCTTTTTCACACAGAGCATGGACCGCCGCCCGCAGCCCCAGGGCCGGGTCATAGTGCAGGCTCAACCGCTCGGAGCGGTAGCCCGGCCGGTCGATGTCCAGCAGGTTGTGATACTTGGCGTAGGACAGCACCGGCGTGGAAAGGATGGCCCGGTCCGCATGGTCAGCGGTTTCCTCGAACACATTGCGCTCGGCGCCAATACAGGTTTCCAGGCTCATCACAATCGCTTCACGCAGCGGATCGATGGGCGGGTTGGTCACCTGCGCGAACTGTTGCCGGAAGTAGTCATACAGCGGGCGCTGGCGCTGGCTCAGCACGGCCATGGGCGTGTCGTCGCCCATCGAGCCGGTGGCCTCCTGGCCCGCCTCGGCCAGCGGACGCAGCACCTGGTCACGCTCCTCGAAACTGACCTGGAAGAATTTCTGGTAGCTGAGCAGCTCTTCCGGTTTTATGTCATCGATGTGTTTGGTGCCAGGAAGGTAATCGGCCTCGATACGAAGCGCGTTCTCCCTGAGCCATTGGCGATAGGGGTGGCGCACTTTCAGACGATTGTCGATATCCTCGGTCTGCAGCAGCTCGCCCTTCTCGATATCCACGGCCAGAATCCGGCCGGGTCCGACGCGGCCTTTGGCCACCACGTCCTCGGGCTGATAGCTGTACACGCCGATCTCGGAGGACAACGTGATGAAACCGTTCTTGGTGATCACCCAGCGGGCCGGACGCAGGCCGTTGCGGTCCAGCATGCAGACGGCGTAGCGGCCGTCGGTCATGACCAGCCCGGCGGGGCCGTCCCAGGGCTCCATGTGCATGGAGTTGTATTCGTAGAAGGCACGCAGATCCGCATCCATGGTTTCCACGTTCTGCCAGGCCGGCGGCACCATCATGCGCGCGGCGCGGAACAGGTCCATGCCACCGGAGAGCAGCACTTCCAGCATGTTGTCCATGCTGGAGGAGTCGGAGCCTTCACGGTTAACCAGCGGGCTGAGCTCGGCCAGATCGGGCAGCAGTTCGTTCTCGAACTTGTTCTCACGGGCCAGGGCCCAGTTGCGGTTGCCCTGAATGGTGTTGATCTCGCCGTTGTGAGCCAGGTAACGGAACGGCTGAGCCAGCGGCCACTGCGGTGAGGTGTTGGTGGAGAACCGCTGGTGGAACACCACGATGGCGGTTTCCATGGACTCATCACCGAGGTCCGGGAAGAACGCCGGCAGATCCACCGGCATCATCAACCCCTTGTAGGACACCGTGGTGGCCGATAGTGAGCAGACGTAGAAATAGCCGTCTTTCGGAATACGCTTCTCGGCGAGACGGCGAGCGAAGAACAGACGGCGGTTGAGCGCCACCTCGGACTCCTCGTCACCGGCCACCAGCACCTGGTGGAAGCCCGGCAGCGAGCGCAGCGCCAGTTCACCGAGACAGGAAGCGTCGGTGGGCACTTCACGCCAGCCCAGCACCTTCAGGCCCTGAGCTTCCAACTCGGCGTCGATCACCGCTTTCTGGGCGGCCGCCTGATCGGCTTCCGGATGGGTGAACACCATCCCGACGCCGTAGATGTCCGGCAGTTCGATGCCCTGTTTCCCGGCCTGCGCCCGGAAGAAGGAGTCGGGTTTTTTCAGCAACAGCCCGCATCCGTCACCGGTTTTTCCATCGGCGTTGATCCCGCCCCGGTGAGTCATGCAGGTGAGTGCTTCAATAGCGGTTTGCAGAAGCTCGTGACTGGCCTGCCCCTCCATGTGGGCGATCAGGCCAAAGCCACAGTTGTCCCGGAATTCTCCGGGCTCATAGAGCCCCTGCACCAGCGTTGAGTTCTGCTGCATCAAAACCTATTCCTCTTGAAATTCAGAGACTTACAGAAGGCGGAACTGGCGCCGGAAAAACGACGACGGCAAAAAAGGGATGAACATTCTACACATTGAGGGGGTAGCCGACAAACACCACCGCACAGAGCCGATCCCGGCCCCGAAGGCGCCGGAGCCCGCGGGCCCCGGCGGATTATGTCATTGCAGTTCTTTTCGTATCGACGCCATGCTGCGCGGGAAAGGTCCCGCTTTACGCAGTTGCTCGGGCAGGCCGGCACGGGCCTGCACCGCCGCGTCGCGGCTGGCGTAAGGGCCGGCCAGCACCACATATACCGTCTCCTCACCCCTGCGGGCAGGGTAGTAGGCGCCCTTGCGGTCCAATACGTCAAGTACGCTGTGGGCTCCGTCCTCGCGACCGGTGGCGGTCACTTGCAGGAACCACTCGCTGTCCGGGCGGGACGCCAGCCAGCCATCATGGTGATAGCCGTCATTGCTGGCCGCCGGGCGCGGCTTGGGAGCGGGTTTGGAAGCAGCGGCTGGCGCGGCGCCCGCGTCCGGCTCGCTGACCGGATCCGCGGTCCGCGGCGCCTCCTGGTTCTGGCGCGGCTCGCCCGGCGGCTCTTCCTTGCTCTTGAATTCCCTGGCGTTATCCGCGTAGGACGCCAAGGCCTCACGGGTGCGCTCGGGGTCACGGATCGCCGGCAACGACGGCGACTCATTGGATGCCGGAGCAGTCTCCTCGGCCGGTTCCTCCGGGGTGGCCGGCGGCTTGGGCAGGTCCAGGGCCACGGATTGCGATGGCCGCGGTTCGTCATCGCCGCCGCTGGCCAGCCACAACACCAGGACCACCAGCACCAGCGCGCCCACCGCCAGCACGTGACGCCAGGGCAATGGCCGCCGAGCAGCATTAGTGCCGTCGGCGAGCGGCGCCGAAGCCACGTCGCCGCGCTCATCCAGCAACGCCAACAGCGAACCGGGCTGCCCTTCACTCCGCGCCAGCAGGCTTTCCGCCTCGTCATCACTCAGGGTAACGCCATAGACTTCATCGGCAAACGCCACCACCTCTGCTTCATCCAGAGGCGGCAGGCCAAGGGTGTCCGCCACCGCCAGGCCAGCATTGGCGACCCGCCCGGCGGCACCGGGATAGCCGCCGAACAAATAGGCCAGACGGCCTCCGAGCTTTTCCTTCAACGCCGCCATGGTCGCCAGGGCCGCCTCATCGGCGCGGTCGGCGTTGTCCACCACGATGACCAGCCGGGTGTCCGCCAACGCTTGCTTGAGAGCGTCCGCCAGCCCTTCGCGATCCACGCCGAAGTGGGTCAGCATGGCTTCCACCGGCGCGTTGGCGTCCAGCTCATCGTCGCCGTCCAGGCGGATCACCTCGAAATCATCCACCAGGGCCATGCACACCATGCCCAACAGGGTGGATACCCCACTGCCATGCTCGCCTTCCAGCACCACGGTGCTGCCTTCGTGAGCGTAGCCGTTCAGCGCGTCGAGCAGATCGCCCCGTTCCGCGCCTTCGTAAAAGTACTCGTCATCCCTTATCACAAAAGGCCTCAAGCGTTCGCGTCAGTGCATTGGGGTCGTATTCCCCTGTGACCAGAGCCTCGCCGATTCGTTTCAGCAATACCAGGCGCAGGCGTCCATTACGGACTTTCTTGTCCAGGGCCATCAAATCGGAGAAATCCGCCGTCGTCATCCCCTCGGGGGCCGTTACCGGCAGCCCCCAGGGCGACAGACTGCCGGCCACCCGGGCCACATCGTCATTGCTGAGCCAGCCCAGCTCCCGGGACATGCGGGCCGCCATCACCATGCCCGCGGCCACCGCCTCACCGTGCAGCCACTGGCGATAACCGGTAAAGGTTTCCATGGCATGGCCGAAAGTATGCCCCAGATTGAGCAGAGCGCGGTTGCCCTGTTCGGTTTCATCGGCGGCCACCACCTCCGCCTTGTTGCGGCAACTGCGCAGGATCGCCTCGGTAAGGGCGGCATCATCACGCCGCTGCAGATCGGAACGGTGCTGTTCCAGCCAGTCGAAGAATCGCGGATCCCGAATCAGACCGTACTTGATCACTTCCGCCATGCCCGCGGCGAACTCCCGCTCCGGCAAGGTATCCAGCACACGAATATCGATAATCACCGAACGGGGCTGATGAAAGGCGCCGATCATGTTCTTGCCACGGGGGTGATTCACCGCGGTCTTTCCGCCCACCGAGGAATCCACCTGAGCCAGCAGTGTGGTCGGCACCTGAATGAAATCCACGCCGCGCTGGAAACATGCGGCGGCGAAGCCCACCATGTCCCCGACCACGCCACCGCCCAGGGCGACCAGGGTGGTGGTGCGCGAGTGCCGCTTCTCCATCAGCGCGTCAAAGATACGCTCCAGGGTCGCCAGGGTCTTGTACTGCTCACCATCCGGCAGGATCACGGTGTCGCATTGCAGATCGCCGAGAGACGCGGTGACCCGCTCAAGATACCGGGGCGCGATGGTTTCGTTGGTCACCACCATGACCTGATTGCCACGGATGCGCTCGCGGATCAACGAAGTGGACAACAGATCGGGGCCGATGTGGATCGGGTAACTGCGTTCGGCCAGTGCCACGTCAAGCGTCTGCATAGTGTCTCCGGACAGGGAAGGGAGCGCCGGAGCCGTCCGGCGTTGAAGCATTATCGGATGGGGAAATCGGCCAGACAACCGAGGATCTGATCGGATACCTTTTTCAGGTTGCTGGAAGCGGTGGAAACCACGTGGTGCGCCACTTCCCGGTAGAGCGGGTCGCGCTGCTCGAACAACCTGGCGAGACGGGCCTTGGGATTGCCGGTCTGCAACAGGGGGCGGTTGCGGTCGTTACGGGTACGGGCCAGTTGCACTTCCACTGGCGTCCATAGATAGACCACGCAGCCGCGATCGTGCAGGTGGCGCCGATTCTCTTCGGCCATCACCGCGCCGCCTCCGGTGGCCAGCACGATGCCGGGCAGCGCGCTCAGCTCGTCGATGACCTCGCTTTCACGTCGACGAAAACCTTCCTCCCCTTCCACATCGAAGATCCATGGGATATCGGCACCGGTCTTCTCCTCGATAACGCGGTCCGAGTCATAGAAAGGGCGATCCAATAACTGTGCCAGGTGGCGCCCCAGGGTGCTTTTACCTGCCCCCATGGGGCCCACCAAAAAAAGAGAGGGAGTATTTTCTCTATCGTTCACCGACGGGCCATTGTCTCTTTTACCAAGCGTGGCGTGATGAATATCAGCAATTCCTGCTTGCTGTCACGCTTCACTTTCTTGCGGAACAGGGCTCCCAACCAGGGAATATCACCCAGGAAGGGGGTTTTGATCAGGGAGTTTATCTGTTCCTGCTGGAAAATGCCGCCCAAAACCACGGTTTCGCCGTCATTCACCAACACCGTGGTCTCAACCCGGTTGGTGCTGATGGTGGGGTTGTCCAGATCAGAGCCCAGGGCATCGTTGTTGACCTTGAGCTGCATGATCACGTCCCCTTCCGGAGTCACCTGCGGCGTCACTTCCAAGCGCAATTCCGCCTCGATGAACTCCACCGCGGTGGCGCCGGAGGAGGTGGCCACGTTGAACGGGATCTGCTGACCGGAGGCGATCACCGCCGGCTGCTGATCCGCGGTGAGCACCTTGGGCGTGGCCACCAGTTCCCCCCTCCCCTCGGATTCCAGCGCCGACAGCTCCAGCTCGATCAGTCCGGAGCTCAGAGAGGTAAAACCAATGGCGAAACGGGTGGCATCGGCGGAATCCACTCCCATGTCGACGATCATGTCATTATTGGTGTCCTCGTCGAATTCCTCCATTTCCCCCAGGGAGCCGTCGTCATCACGGTCAACGTTGGCGTAATGCAGCTCCCGCAAGGAGGTGAGGCGGCCGGAAATCGCCATGGAACGGCCATCATTGGCGAGAGAATTGCCGTCGTAACCGAGACCGCCCCAACGAACCCCGAACTCATCGGACAGATCGGTGGTGGCCACCACCACCCGCGCCTCGATCAGCACCTGCTGGACCGGAATGTCCAATTGCTGGATCAGATCACGAATCTCCTGCAGCTTGGCCACGGTGTCCTGGATGATCAGGGTATTGGTGCGCTGGTCCACGGATACCGAACCGCGCTCGCTGATCAGCGCGGTGGCGCCGCTTTCCCCGGTAATCAGCGTCTTCAGTTCCTCCGCGCGAGCGTAATTGATGCTGATGAACTCCGTGCGCAGCGGCGCCAGTGAGGCGATCTTCTTCTGGCTTTCCAGCTCCAGCTGTTCGCGCGCGGCGATCTCGTCCGCCGGCGCCACCAGCAGCACATTGCCCACCTTGCGTTTATCCAGCCCCTTGGTCTTGAGAATCAGGTCCAGAGCCTGATCCCAGGGCACGCTCTGCAGCCGCAAAGTAATCTTGCCCGTCACCGTATCGGAAGCCACCAGGTTCAGCTCAGTGAAATCGGCGATCAACTGCAGCACCGAACGCACCTCGATGTCCTGGAAGTTCAGTGACAGCTTTTCACCGGTGTACTTGAAGGACTCACGCTTCTTGCGTTCCGCTTCGCCGCGGGTCAGCGGCTTGATATTGATGCTGAACTCGTTGTCCGCCTGATAGGCCAGATATTCCCAGGTGCCAGTGGGTTCGATGGTGATCACCGTGCTGCCGTCATCGCTGCGGGTTTCCACATACTGTACCGGCGTGGCGAAATCGGTGACGTCGAGACGGCGCACCAGTTCATTGCCAACCCCGGCGCCCACGAAGCGCGCCTGGATACGGCCGCCTTCTTCCTTCACGTCCACCGGAATGGACGGTTTCGACAGTGTCACCACGACACGGCCTTCGCCGTCACTGCCGCGGCGAAAATCGATGTTGCGAATGCTCTCCTGCACGCCCCGCGGCGGCGCGGCGGCGGCTTCCTGATCCGCCCTGGCCGGATCACCGGCCGGCGCGCGATCGCGGCCGAGCACCACCACCAGCTCCTGCCCTTCCACTTCGGTGCTGTAACCGGTCAGTTGATCCAGATTGAAGATCAGCCGGGTGCGATTCTTCGCCTCCACCACGGTGACACTGCGGGCATTGCCGGTGCCCAGATTGTGTTGGCGGGTTTTCAGGGCGCTGTCCGCGCCCACCAGGTCGAGAGCGATGCGGGCCGGGCGTTCGATGCTGTAGCCCTTCACCTCCGGCGCGGCGCCATCAAAGCGCACTCTCACTTCCATGCCGTCCCCCGGCAGCATGTTGGCATCGAGGGCGGTAATGGTGGCCGCCGACGCCAGCGAGGCGGTGCAGCAAGCCAGCAGCGCCAGCACCCGGATTCCCCAGCGCCGGGGAGCGAATCGGTTTTTTATTGCATTGCAGATCTTCATAACAGGCTTCCCCAGCAACATTATTCGGCGATGGAAACGGCGCGGGACCGCTCCACCCAGCCGTCGTGGCCGTCAGGCACGATTTCCACCAACGACACTTCGTTATCGCGAACGGCCACCACCCGGCCGAAATTTTTCCCCAAGTAACTGCCCACCCGGACCCGGGTCACGGCCCCGGCGGGATCCTCCATCAATGCCTCCAGCGCCTTGCCGGGTTTGGTAATGGTGCCCACCATGCGCAGCGCATCCAGACTGAAACGCTCCAGGTATTCCCGTGGACGGCTCATATCCGGCTCGACCTTGCGCCCTTCCGGCACCTTCACCAGTTCCTGCTCCACCGGCGGCGAAAACGGCGGCCGCAGCTTGTGCGCGCCGTAGGTAAAGGTGGCAATGGGCTTGAACTCCGGCGGCGGCTCGATGCGTCCGCGTGGCCGGGCTTTGATTTCCTCGAGACGGGCATCCAACTGGCCGATATCGGCGCCGGCGGTGCAACCCCCGAGAGACAATAGCGCCGCCAGCAGACACGGTGCGGCGGCTAAATTACGCGCTTTCATGATTCCCCCCTTACGCGCTAGGAACGGCCGTTCCTGCTTGTCTTTTTACCGGCCACCTTCTTGCCCCCGTCATCGTCGCCGTCGCTGGCGGCGTAGCGATAGGTCTTGGCGGTGATCGCCAGATTCAGCAAGCCGCCACTCTCCTCCTTGCTGCCCGGCTCCACCTTGAAATCGTGCAAGGTGACGATCCGCGGCAGCGCCGACACGCCGGAGACAAACGCCCCGAATCCGTGGTAATCCCCGGTCACCCGGATATCAATGGGCAATTCCGCGTAGAACTCCTTCTGCACTTCATCCTTGAGCTCGATCACCTCGAACTCGAGACCGCTGCTCAAGCCGGTATGGGTAATGTCCTCCAGCAAACCGGGCACCTCGGTGTCGCGCGGCAGCTGGTTTTTCAGGGTATCGAAGTTCTCTTCCAGCTCGACCAGCTGCTGCCGGTACTGCTCCAGATTGTGGGCGCTGAACGCCTTCTTTTCGAAGCTGGTGAGCAGGCTTCGCTCCTCCCGCTCCAGACGCTCGTGCTGGGCTTTCAGATCCTTGATCGACAGCAGATACCCCAACAGCAGCACGGCCGCGAACACCAGCACGGCGGCACCGATCTTGATCGGCAGCGGCCAGCCGCCAATGTTCTCGAAATCCAGACTGTTGATTTCGTCGATCAGCTCACGAACGTCGAGATTCTTCAGGTCAGAGGCTTTCATCGTTATTCTCCCCCTCATCCCCCTCACGATCCGGGCGCCCCTGCTTCACGGTCAGGGTGAACTGGTTCGCCTGCTGACTGCCTTCCAGGGCGGTGACGTTGATCAGGTTGGGCTCGACGAACCAGTCGGAGCCGTCCAGATTCCGCATCAGCCGCGATACCCGGTTGTTGGATTCGGCCACGCCTTTGATGGTGAAGACGTTACCGGTGCGCTCCACCGAGCTGTAGTAGACGCCGTCCGGCAAGGTGCGGACCAGTTGATCAAAAACGTAGACGATGGTGGGCCGGTTGCCTTGCAATTCCTGGATCACCTTCATCCGCGCCACCAGTTCCGCGCGACGTGTCTCCAGTTCCTTGATTTCCTTGATCTGTTCATCGAGCTTGGCGATTTCGGCCTGGATATGACTGTTGCGGGTCTGCTGATCGGCAATGCGATCCTCCATCATCCCTTTCCACATCCAGAACAGCAGGCCCGCCAGCAAGGCGGCGAAAATCAGCAAGGCGACGAATTCCTGCTGGCGCTGTTTGCGGCGCGCCTCCCGCCAGGGAAGCAGGTTAATGCTGGTGCTCATAGTTCAAAGCTCCTCAGCGCCAGGCCGCAGGCGATCATCATCGCCGGGGCGTCGTTGGCCAGGGCCCGGACATTGACCTTGCCGGCCTTGCTCATACCGGCGAAGGGATCGGCCAGGGAACACCCGGCACCCACCTTGTCCTGGATCAGCGCCGGCAATCCGGTGATGGAAGCCGAACCGCCAGCCAGCAGGATGTAATCCACCTGATTGAACTGGGTGGATCCATAGAAGAACTGCAGGGACCGGTTGATCTGCTGGACGATGGCGTCCTTGAACGGCTGCAGCACCTCGCTCTCATAGTCCTCCGGCAATTCACCGGTTTTCTTCGCCAGCCCGGCCTCCTCCATGGAGATGCCGTAACGGCGCTGAATTTCCTCGGTGAGCTGCTTGCCGCCGAACAGTTGCTCGCGGGTATAGACGCTGCGCCCCTGATGGAACACATTGAGAGTGGTCATGGTGGCGCCGATATCGAACACCGCCACCGTTTCCAGTTCATCGGCGTTGGGCAGGGTCGGCGCCACCAGTTGGAAGGCCCGCTCCATGGCGTAGGCCTCCACGTCCACCACCTTGGCCTGAAGGTTACCGATCTCCAGAGCATCGGCGCGCATCTCCACATTTTCCGTGCGCGACGCCACCACCAAAACTTCCACCCGGTCGGGCGTATCCTCGGTGGCGCCGAGCACCTGAAAATCCATGCGCACTTCATCCAGCGGGAATGGAATGTACTGGTCCGCCTCCACCCGCAATTGCGTTTCCATATCGTCCTCGCTGAGCGAGGCGTCCATTTCGATCACCTTGGTGATGGTGGCCGAGCCCGGCACCGCCACGGCAGCGGCCTTGACCCCGGGACGGGCCCGGGCGACCACCCGGGCGATCACGTCCCCGACCCCTTCCACATCAGTGATGTTTTTTTCCACCACGGTATTGGCCGTGAGCGGCTCGACGGCGTAGCTCTCGACCTTGAAGCGCCCCCCGGACCTGGATAGCTCCAGCAGCTTCACGGCGGTGGAACTGATATCGACCCCCAGCATGGCTTGGGCCTTTTTTCTTAGAAAAGGCAGCACAGTCTTTCGCCCCAAGAGAGTAGATTGGAAGTACTTTTTTACCCAGAAAAAGATATACTTACGTAGTTCTTATGCTGTACAACATGAGAAATTAGTAGTAGCAGAAAGGTTATTAGATCACAACAACCTTTACGCCGTATAATGACGTGCTTCACGGCTGGATGCTGTTCCCGCGCATAAACCGTCCCAGGTGACTTGGCCCGGACCGCCGAGGACATGCTCTAAGCCTTTATTCTGAATCCACATCAATTGCCACTATATGCAATCTGCCGTCCGCTGGATCCGCCCTCTCCTCCTCCTCGCCTTTGCCGCCGTCTGTGGCGCCGTCCTGGTCATGGCCGGCTCCTATCTGTACCTGGCGCCGCAACTGCCTGATGCCATTGGCATTCGCGAGGTCGAGTACCAGACGCCGCTGCGTATCTACAGCAGTGACGAGAAACTCATGGCCGAGTACGGCGAGAAGCGTCGCGAGCCGGTCACCTTCGACCATCTGCCACCGCTGTTCGTCCAGGCGGTACTGGCGGCGGAAGACGAGCGCTTCTTCCGCCATGCCGGGGTGGATGTGAAAGGGCTGGCCCGGGCCGCGGTGGAGTTGATCCGTTATCGCGAGATCCGCTCCGGCGGTTCCACCATCACCATGCAGGTGGCGCGCAACTTCTTTCTCGACCGGGAACAACGCTTCCTGCGCAAGTTCAACGAGATCGTGCTGGCCATGCAGATCGAGCACATCCTGACCAAGGAACAAATCCTCGAGCTGTATCTCAACAAGATCTATCTGGGCCACCGCTCCTACGGCGCCCAGGCCGCGGCCAAGGTTTACTACGGCAAGGACATCGGCGAACTGACCCTGCCGCAGTGGGCGATGATCGCCGGCCTGCCGAAGGCACCTTCCGCCTACAACCCGATCACCAACCCGGAGCGGGCGGTACAGCGCCGCAACTGGATTCTCGGCCGCATGCACGAAACCGGCGCCATTACCGAGGAACAAATGGAACAAGCCCGGCGGGCACCGGTGACCGCCCGCTATCACACTTCACGACCTGAAGTGGAAGGCGCCTATGTGGCGGAGATGGCGCGCCTGGCGGTGGCCGATATCATCCCCGGGGACCTCTACACCCAGGGTTTACGGGTTATCACCACGGTCGACAGCAAACGCCAGGAAGCGGCGGTGCGCGCCCTGCGTGAGGGCCTGCACGAATACGATGAGCGCCACGGCTATCGCGGTCCGCTGGCCGAGGTGGACACCGGCGCTCTGCCGAAGCTGGCCTGGCCCCAAGGCGACGATGCGGAAGCCGCCCCCGAGGATGAGGCACCACAGCCGGAGCTGGCCCGACCGGAGGAGGAAGATCAGGAAAGCCTGAGCAACGATGTGGTCGCCTGGCTCGATACCTTCAAGGACCAGCCCGCGTATGGGCCGCTGCGCACGGCCATCGTCACCGAGATACGGGAAGACGCCGCGGCGGTACTGCTGGGCGACGGCAAACAGGCCGTGGTGGCCTGGAAGGATATCAGTTGGGCCCGCCCGGCATTGCGCAAGGGCTATGTTGGGAAAAAACCGAAACAGGTCGCCGATGTCCTCAAAGTCGGCAATGTCATCTACCTGCGCCCGGTGGATGACAAGAGCGGCGCCCACTGGCGCTTGGCGCAACTGCCCCAGGCGCAATCCGCGCTGGTGTCACTGGATCCGGAAACCGGCGCCCTGCAGGCATTGCAGGGCGGCTACAGCTTCGCCGCCTCCAACTTCAACCGGGCGATGCAGGGCCAGCGTCAGGCGGGTTCCGTATTCAAGCCGTTTGTTTATACCGCCGCACTGGAAAACGGCTTCACCCCGGCCACCATTATCAATGACGCCCCGGTGGTCTACGACAGTTCCGAACTGGGCAAGGCCTGGCGGCCGAAAGGCTCCAGCGGCCGCTTCTACGGCCCAACCCGCATGCGTGAGGCGCTGTACCGTTCTCTCAACCTGGTGTCCATCCGCATTCTCCGCCAGGTGGGCATCCAGCAGACCATGGAGACCCTGAAGGAATTCGGTCTGCCCTATGACCGTTTCCAGAGGGATCTGTCCCTGGCCCTGGGCAGCGGCTCGCTGACGCCGCTGGAGCTGGCCACCGCTTACGCCATGTTCGCCAACGGTGGCTACCGGGTGACCCCCTGGTACATTGATCGCATCGAGGACCGCGACGGCCATGTGCTGTGGCGCGCGCCGGAAGTACTGCGGTGCGACCTGCCCTGCGCCGATGAACGGGCCCGAATCGCCACTGAGGAAGCAGCCTGGGAACAGCGCGAGCAGTTGCCCACGCTGTTGGAGCGTGAGGAAGTCAGTCTCGGCGACAGCAACCGCGATGAGCAACCTCCGGAAACACTGCAGCCGCCGCCGGTGCTGGCGCCCCGCACTCTGGATCCGGAAGTGGCCTGGCTGATGAATTCCATGTTGCAGGACGTGATCAAGCGCGGCACCGGCCGCCAGGCAAGCTCCCTGGGCCGCAAGGATCTGGCCGGCAAGACCGGCACCACCAACAATCACGTGGACGCCTGGTTCTCCGGCTATGCGCCGAGTCTGGTGACCACTGTGTGGGTGGGACTGGACACGCCGACATCCCTGGGCTGGGGTGAATACGGCGGCCGTGCCGCCCTGCCAATCTGGATCAGCTACATGGGCAAGGCTCTGGAAGGCGTTCCGGAAACCGCCCTGCGTCAGCCGCCGGGTATTGTCTCGGTCCGTATTGATCCGAAGAGCGGCCTGGTCGCGCGGTCCGGCAACAGCAATGCCATCTTCGAGTATTTCCGCGAAGATGAAGTGCCAGAACAGGAAAGCCCCTATAACGGCGGCAGTGGCGGCGCCCCGGAACAGATTTTCTGATCCGTTCCCGGTTGCTGGATCAATCGCGGCTCACGAGCCGCGATTGATCATCCATTTCACCATACCTTTCAGATCATTGAAGAAACTCGAGCGGTTCGGAGACTCCGTGTAGGCACCACAGCGGCCATCATGTCGCAAATGGCGCAACTCGCCGCTCTCATCGAAGCCCATCAACGCCGCCCGGTAGGGCGCTGCTCCCTTGTAATCCGGGTGGAAAAAACGCTGTCCACCGGCATCGTACACGCCGCCACGCAGCGCGGAACCCGACCGGCGGTAGCGCGCCTTTTCGATAAAACGGAACTTGTCGGGATCGACGTCCGGCACTACCGCCAGGCCACTGCTCCAACCCTGCAGCCCGCGCCCTCCGCCTCGGCTTTGCCGGTTCCAGTCCCATTCCACCCAGGCGTAATACAGATGCCGGTCATCCCGATAGAGCCCTTGCGCCAGGGTTTCCAAGGGCGCACTGGAATCACGCCGGCACAACACCTTCAATTCATTGGTAAAGGGTTGATGGAAATAAAAGGTATCGCCTTCATGAAACAGCACATGCCAGCCGAATTCTTTGTCCGCCTGCAGCAATTGCAGCGCACCGGGCGGCAGGGTCCGGCCGGTGTCCGCCACTTGATCGGGTAATGGCTGGTCCTTGAAGAAATAGCGCCGGCCATCGTAGCCGTAGTGGTTACCCCAGGTGCCGCCCTCGACCCTGATCACGGTGAAGTCCGCCGGTTCGGCCCCCTGCACCACCTTTCCCCGGTAATAGACCCGGTTGGCATCCTTGAGATAGTGAAAGTCCGCCGAGGTCCGTTCGGTCACCGCCACTTCATTCAGCGAGGAAACATCGGCACCGGCGATCCAGTGTCCTTGATAGTACAGACGGGCACCGTCGTCGGCGTAATCGCCGTGGCGGACGCGGACTTTGGCGGCCTCGGCGCCGTCCAGCAGTGTATTCCGGTAGTACACACGCTCATCGGCCCGATAATAATGGCGGCCCAGATAAGCCACGGAATCCGGATTCACTTCCGGCTTACGGTGTCCGTCCACGTAAAAGTGCTCACGGTCCCGGGCCAAACCACTGTAAAAGTAGCCTCTCCCAGTATCGCCGGGCACCGGTTCGAACGTCTCCGGATCAGCCCCCTCGACCCGCTGATGGCCCTCTCCCGCCTGCAGAAACCAGATACCGCCGTCCTCATCATGGCTGTAGCGGCTCACCGGATAATCGGTTCGAGTCACCTCCGGTTCTTCCCCGGGGTCCAGCCACAACATCAGCGAGACCATCAACGCCAGAATTGCCGTAACCCAGGCCAGTCCCTGCCCCCATCTCCTCATTGATGCTCTCCCTTGATTCCTGCCGTCCTTCGCCGCAACAGCCAGCGGATGCCACGAATGGCGATCAGCACGATAGCAAGCAGGATAAGAATGTCGCGGGCCCACACAGGAACGTAGTTCCAGTCCGGATTGCGAGTATACGCCAAGCACTCGCGCGCTCTATCCAGCCTCCGTGGCTGTCCTTTTTCAGTCACGCCCCACAGGCCGGCCACATATCCTTCGGATGGATTGAGGAAACGGCGGTCACCGGCCTGATACAGATTCCCGGTCAGGGTTTTGCCTTGCATGCGCAAGCGGCGCTCACCGATCAGGCGCAAATCATCGGGATGCACACCAGGCACTACTTCCAACCCGGTGTACCAACCGCGCAGGCCGCTGGCGTACCGGCCCTTGCGATGATCCAGCGCCGTCCAGGCGTAGTACAGATGCCGGTCATCCCGGTAGAACCCACGCCCGATCCGTTCCAGGGGAGCGCCGGAATCCCTTTGGCACAGGGGCTTCAACTCATTGGCAAGGGGCTGGTGATAAAAGAGTTCCCGGCCCTGATAAAACAGGGCATGCCAACCCAGGAGCTTGTCCGCCAGCAGCAGTTTGAGACTGCCCGGCGGCAGAACCCGATCCGTACCGGCCACCCGCTCCGGCACTGCCTCACTTCCCAGAAAATAGCGCTGACCGTCGTAACCGTAATGGGCATCGTAGATCAGGTTCCGGCTTTGCCCCTCCACGGTGATCAGAGTGAACTGATCCGGGCGCGCGCCCGCCACCACTCGACCCCGGTAATACACCCGGTGACGGTCTTTCAGGTACACGCGCTCCGCCGGCGTCGGCGTTTCCCGCGGGACTTTCGCCAGGGACGCAATGTCCGCGCCCTGGATCCAATGGCCCTGGAAATACAGATGGCGGTCATCATGGGCGTACTCGTTCGGGTACCTTACGGCATTCTGGAATACCCGCAACCGGCCAGGGTCGGCTCCTTGCAGCAGGGCAGTGCCGTAATAGGCCTGATCGCCGGCAACGTAGTAACGCGACTCCAGGTAGCGCACGCTGTCCGGCGCCACACTCGGCATGCGCTGTCCCATCGCATAAAAGTGATCACGGTCCCGGGCCAGGCCGCTGTATTCAACAGGGCCATTGGCATTGGCCGGCAGAGGTTCGAAGCTGCTCGCATCGGCGCCTTCCACCCGTTGATAGCCGTCACCGGGGCGCAGGAACCAGACACCGCCAGCGTCATCGTGGGCGTAGCGGCTGCGGGGATAATTGGTGGGGTCTACTTCGGGGCTATCCTTGGACAGCATCCACCAGATCGCCAGGGCACTGGCTATACTGACCAGCACCGCGATGATGAAACCGGCTTTGCCGCCAATGGCTGGCTCAGGTTTGTTGGTATCGTCCAAACACCGCGCTCCATGCGTCTGCCTTTGCCCGGCCCAGTATAGTCATGCGGATCGGTTTGCGCGCGGTGGAGAGGGCTTGGGAGGGGGGTAAAGCCGGCGCGGCGCGTTAGCCGCCTCCCACGAAGGCCACGAGAACCTGCCGTGGGAGCGGCTGACGCGCCGCGCGATCCCCGTCCGTTACAGTTCCGGGAAGATATCGTCCAGGGACTTGAGCGGGTAGTGAGACGGGTAGCCTTTGCGGGCGACGCCGGAATCCACCGCGGCGCGGGCCACGGCGGCGGAGACCCGGCCCAGCAGGCGCGGGTCGTTGGGCTTGGGAATGATGTATTCCGGACCGAAGTTCAACGGCTCGCCACCATAGGCTTCCAGCACTTCCCGGGGCGGTGCTTCGCGCACCAGCTCGGCGATGGCGTGCACCGCCGCCAGCTTCATGTCCTCATTGATGGAGGTGGAGCGTACATCCAGGGCCCCTCGGAACATGTACGGGAAGCACAGAACGTTGTTGACCTGGTTCGGATAATCGGAACGGCCGGTGGCGATGATGGCGTCGGCGCGGGCGGCCTTGGCCACTTCCGGGCGGATTTCCGGGTCCGGGTTGGCCAGCGCGAAGATGATCGGCTTGTCGGCCATCTTCTTGACCATTTCCGGGGTCAGCATGTCCGGGCCGGACACGCCGATGAACACGTCGGCGCCTTCGATGGCGTCATCCAGAGTGCGCTTGTCGGTGTCGTTGGCCAACGCCGCTTTGTACTGGTTGAGATCATCACGGCGGTTGTGGATCACGCCCTTGCGGTCCAATACCAGGATGTTTTCCTTGCGCGCGCCCATTTCGATCAGCAGCCGCACGGAAGCAACCCCGGCGGCGCCGGCGCCGACGCACACCACCTTGATGTCCTCAATGCGCTTGTTCTGGATTTCCAGGGCGTTGAGCAGCCCGGCGCCGACCACGATGGCGGTACCATGCTGGTCGTCATGGAACACCGGCACGTCGCAGATTTCCTTGAGCACTCGTTCGATCTCGAAGCATTCCGGCGCGCGGATGTCTTCCAGGTTGATACCGCCAAAAGTGGTGTGAATGCGCACCACGGTATCAATGAACGCCTGCGGATCCTCCGCTTCGACTTCGATATCGAACACGTCGATGCCAGCGAACAGCTTGAACAGAATGCCCTTGCCTTCCATCACCGGCTTGGACGCCAGCGCGCCCAGATTGCCCAGTCCCAGGATAGCGGTGCCGTCACTGATCACCGCCACCAGGTTGCCTTTGGCGGTAAAACGGTAAGCCAGTTCCGGTTCCCGGGCGATTTCACGCACCGGTTCCGCGACGCCCGGACTATAGGCCAGGCTGAGGTCGCGACCGGTTTTCGCGCTTTTGGTCACCTCGACACTGATCTTCCCCGGGCGTGGTTTGGCATGATAATCCAGGGCCGCCTTCTTGAAATCCTCGGACATGGTGGTCTCCGCTCCCCGAAACGGGCTTTAAAACACTATATTGGCCAAATAAATATCAATCGACGTAAATTTGCATCGATATCAACACTATCGATGCAAAACCGCTATTTATGTAAAACAATGCCGCCGATGAACGTAAAAAGCACCCGAAAGGGTGCTTTTTACAGGTGGAACGCAAAGCAATGAGAACGATCAGTTCTTCTTGGAGCGCAACACACCAAAGCGCTGCTTGAACTTGTCGATCTGACCGCCGCTGTCCGCCTGCTTCTGCTTGCCGGTATAGAAAGGGTGGCAGGCGGAGCATACGTCCACGGAAAAATCACCCGCACGGGTGGACCGGGTCTGAATGACGTTTCCGCAGCTGCAGGAAATCGCCACGTCCTGGTATTCAGGATGAATGTCTGCTTTCATAACTGGGCTCCATTGCGTGTCGCTACCCGATCAAGGCCGGGCACCACACTGGCTTACGCCGGGAAAAGTGAACGCGAACTATATCAGTTTGCGCCCGATGCGCAAGCTGTAACCGCTGTTTTCCGGATTTCCACGTGCCGCTCTCCACCTTACAGGTTGCCTTGCCGGTCCCCCTGCCAGGCTGTTTTGACTATTCCCTGCCACCGGAGACGCCGGTGCCGCCCCGTGGCGCCCGGGTGGAAGTGCCGTTCGGCAAACGGACCCTGGTGGGCGTGGTCCACGATCATCAGCCCAGCAGCCTGAAGACCCTCAAGGCGGTCAAACGAGTACTCGACGAAGCGCCGATCATCGATGAGCGGCTCTACACCCTGTGCGAATGGGCCGCCGGCTACTATCACCACCCCCTTGGCGAAGTATTGAATTTCGTGCTGCCAACACTGCTGCGCCAAGGGCAGGCGGCACGGCCGGACGCCGAGATCCGCTGGCGCATCACCGACCGCGGCCGGCACGTGACGGCGGACCGCCTGAAGCGGGCTCCACGCCAACAGGAAGCCCTGGCCCTGCTGGCCGAACACCCGGACGGCCTCACCCCGGCCATGCTGGAAGCGCTGTCGGTATCGCGCCCGGCGCTCCAGGCCCTGCGGGAGAAGCAGTGGGCGGAGCGCGAGGAGCACCTGCCGCAGGTACCAGCGCTGCCAGCGGATGTCCTCGCCGAGCCTGCTCTGAGCGCCAGTCCGGAGCAACGACTGGCGATCGAGGCGATCAATCAGGCCAGCGGGTTTCAACCGTTCCTGCTGGACGGCGTCACCGGCAGCGGCAAAACCGAAGTGTATCTGCAGGCAATGGCGCCGGTGTTGGCGGCTGGCCGGCAGGTGCTGGTACTGGTGCCGGAAATCGGCCTGACGCCGCAGACCCTGCGCCGTTTCCGCCAACGTTTCGCGGTGCCGGTGACGGTCATGCATTCAGGCCTGAACGACCGCGAACGGCTGGAAGCCTGGCTTGCCGCCGGCGAAGGCCGGGCACGCATCATTATCGGCACCCGTTCGGCGATATTCACACCGTTACATGCACCGGGGCTGATCATCGTCGACGAAGCCCATGACGGGTCCCTGAAGCAACAGGACGGTTTCCGCTACCACGCCCGGGACCTGGCCACGTGGCGCGCCCGCCAATGGAACATTCCGGTTGTCCACGGCAGCGCCACTCCGGCCCTGGAAACCCTGCATCTGGCCCACACCGGCCGTTACCAGTGGCTGCGTTTGCGCGAAAGGGCGGGCGGCGCCGCGCTGCCGGATATCGAGCTGCTGGATGCCCGGGATGCCGCCCCGGACGCGCCGCTGCTGCCCTCCGCTCTGACCGCCATCGAAGACACCGTGCGCCGTGGTGAACAGGCTCTGGTGTTCCTCAACCGGCGCGGCTTCGCGCCGGTGATCCTGTGCCGGGACTGCGGCTGGCAGGCGGAGTGCCCGCGCTGCGACAGCGTCATGACCTGGCATCGCAGCTTGTCGCAGTTGCGTTGTCACCACTGCGATCACCAGCAGCGGGTGCCGCGGCGCTGCCCGGAATGCGGCTCCAGCAATCTGATCGACGCCGGCGCCGGCACGGAAAAACTGGAGGCTCTGTTGAGTGATCATTGCCAGGCTCCCGTGGTTCGCATCGACCGGGACACCACTCGCCGCAAGGGCAGCCTGGACGCCAAACTGGCGGAGATCCGCGCCGGCGCGCCGGCGGTGCTGGTGGGGACGCAGATGCTGGCCAAGGGCCACCACTTTCCACGCCTGAGTCTGGTGGTGATCACCAATCTGGACGCCGGTTTCCTCAGCGCCGACTTCCGTGGCCCGGAACAGGCCGCGCAATTGCTGCTGCAAGTGGCTGGCCGCGCCGGGCGGAAAGATCTGCGTGGCCGGGTGCTGCTGCAAAGCCGCCATACCGATCATCATCTGGTGCGCCTGGCCGCCGCTGGCGACTACCACGCCCTCGCCGACACGCTGCTGGAGGAACGGCGCATGGCCGGGCTTCCGCCGTTCGGCCATCTCGCCTTACTGCGCTGCGAGGCCATGTCCATGGACAAGGCCCTGGCCTTTCTTGATGAGTGCGCGGCGCCCTTCCAGCAGAACAGTAACGTCGATGACGACAGTGTGAACCTGCTCGGACCGGCGCCGGCGCCGATGGAAAAACGGGCCGGCCGCTATCGCGCCCAACTGCTGCTGCAGGCGCCCCAGCGCCCGGCTCTGCACGCCGTGCTCGACGCCCTGGTGCGTCATGCCCGAAGCTTGCCCTCCGCCCGCCATTGCCGCTGGCATCTGGATGTGGATCCCACCGAGATGGTGTAATTCGCCATTGGAATACGTCACCTCACTTGACTAAACTGGCGGCTTCCCGCGCACCCCACCCGGGCTTTTTCGATCCCTGGGCCATCAGGAGCATGCATGAGTCAGGTGGACATTCTGTTCCAGCGTTACGGTCCGCGTTACCGTCTGTGGGTAACGCTCACCGTCATGCTTGGTCTGGTGGCGCTTGGCATGTCGATCACCATCGTCAACGTCGCCATTCCTTATATAAAGGGCGCCTTCGGCATGAGCGACAGCCAGGTGCAATGGCTGTCCACCGGCTTTCTGGCTTCCACCACCGTATCCCTGCTGGTGGCCCCCTGGCTGGTGTCGGCGGTGGGCCAGCGCGCTACCTTCATGGGACTGTTGCTGGTGTTCATCGCCGCCTCCCTGCTCGGCGGTCTGGGCGAGGGCATGGCGGCGCTGGTGGCGGCCCGGGTCATTCAGGGGGCGATGACCGGACTGATCCGGCCGGTGGCCATGGAGGCTCTGTTCGCCGCCTACCCGCCGGAAGGCCGGGGCATGGCCACCGCCATGTACGGCATGTGTCTGGGGCTGCCGCTGACTCTGGCCACGGTGATCGGCGGCTGGCTGGTGGAGAATTTCACCTGGCGTTACGTCTTCTTCATCACGCTGCCGATCTGTGTCGCCGCGGTGGTGATGGGCTACTTCTTTTTACCCACTCACGAGGGCAAAGGGCCGCGTTCACCGTTTGACTGGGCCGGCGTGGCGATCTCCTTCGCCGCCGTTTTCTCCCTACTGGCGGCCTTGTCCAATGGTCAACGCTGGGGCTGGGATGATCCCCGGGTGCCCATACTGATTGTCACCGGCGTTCTGCTGGGCACCGCTTTTTTCCTGTGGCAGAAGCGCTGCCGCCACCCGCTGCTGGATCTGGCCATCTTCCGCAACCGCTTGTTCGTGACCGGCACCTCCGCCATGTTCCTGTTCGGCGGCACTTTCTACGGCATCATGTATCTGCTACCCCAATTCGTGCAGACCGTTCTGCATTACAGTCCGGTCAGCGCCGGCAAGATTTTTCTGCCTTCCACTCTGGTGCTGGCGATTCTGGTACCGCTGGTGGGCCGCCTCAGCGATCGTTATCCGGCGCACTGGCTGACCTTGCCGGGGCTGGCCTGCGCCCTGTTCGCGGTCTGGCACATGGCGCTGATGGACTGGGATACCTCCTTCGCATACCTGGCCACCACCATGGCGATTCTTTCCGTGGGCATGGCGGCGTTCCCACCACCCACCCTGTCCAAGGCCATCGCCGCGCTGGAGCCTCGCCTCACCGGCCACGGCTCCGGCGCCATCAATTTCGCCATGCAGTTGGGCGGCGCGCTCGGCACCGCTGGGCTGGTAATCATGCTGGAACGCCGCACCGTGGAGCATGGCCAGCAACTCAACGCCGGCGTGCACGCCGGCAACAGCACCGCCCAGCAGCAACTGAGCCAACTGGCCGAACTGGCCGGCCGCCTGGGTGTTCCGGACACCCACCTACAGGCCATGGCCGGGCATTTAATGGGGCGACTGGAAACCATCTGGGCATCGATTTTCGCTTACCAGGACGGGTTCTGGATTCTGGTGGCCAGCCTGGTGCTGGTGGCGATCCCCTCAGTGCTGTTGAGCCGCCTGCATAACCGGCCCCGCCCCGTGACCAATGCCCCCGCCAACAACCCGGCAACACAATGAAGGATGACGACACCATGACCGACAGCTCGTCCCGTTCCCGCTATCCGCGCCGTCCCTCGCGGTGGCTGAAGCTCGCCGCGCTGGTGGCTCTGGTGGTGGCGTGCCTGATCTGGATAGCCTTCGCCATCCATCACCGGCTCACTCACGTCAGCGCCCAGGACGCCCGGGTGATGTCCAGTCAGGTCACTGTCAGCAGCCGGCTGCCTGGCTGGGTCCCGGAGTTCACCCTCACCGAGGGAGACCGGTTGCAAAAGGGCGACGTGGTGGCCCGCCTGTACAGTGAGCCGGATCAACAGCAGCTGAAGACCCTGCAAGCCAGCGTCGCCTCGATGCAGGCCAGGCTCGACTATGAACAGGCCCGTCTGGACCTCGGCCAACAGCAATTCGAGGGCGGCCTGCACATCACCAGCCAGCAACTGCAGTCGGTCAAAGCGGCGGAAAGAGCGGCCCGGGCACGGCTGACTCAGGCCCGCAAGGATTTTGAGCGGTCCGACGCCCTGCACCAGCGCGGCGCCGTTTCACAGCAGCAACGGGATCAGGACTACTACACTTACCAGGCCGCCCAGGCCGAATATCAGCGCTCGCGGGAAGAGGTGGCAGTCAGTCAGGCGCAGGCCGACAACGCCCACGTCGGTTTTCTCAATGGCGTGCAAGTGCCCCTGCCGCCGCCTACGGTGATGAAAGCCCAGGTCGGAATCGCCCGGCAACAACTGGAAGAGGCCAAGGCGCGACTGGCGCAGCAGGAACTGCGCCTGGAGGATCTCACCGTACGCAGCCCGATCAACGGTGTAGTCAATAAAACCCTGATCGACCAGGGCGAATACGTGTCACCGGGACAACCGATTCTGATGATGCACGATCCGGAGGACCTGTGGGTGGCGGCCAACATCAAGGAAACCGATGTGGCCGAACTGCGCCCAGGCCAGCCGGTGAAAATCACCGTTGATGCCTATCCGAACGAATCTTTCAGCGGCTCGGTGCAGGTCATCGGCCGCGCCGCCACCAGCCAGTTCGCGCTGTTGCCGGATCCCAACCCTTCCGGCAATTTCACCAAGATCACCCAGCGCCTGCCAGTGCGCATCCGCCTGGAGGATGGCCCGCTGGATCTGATCGGTCCGGGGATGATGGTGGAAGTGGATATCGATGTGAGGGGCAATTAAGGACGGGCCGGACCTCCGGCGCGCCTTCCAGGGGGCGGCAATTCGATCCGGATTCACGTACAATCGCCGCCCAATCGAACCCGTCTTGAGAAACCATGAAAGACCGTCTGATCGCGCTGATCGACAGCGCCCTGGATACCCTGACCGCCAACGGCGTGCTGCCCGCCGAAGCGCGCCGGCCGGTGCGGATTGAGCGTACCAAGGATAAAAGCCACGGCGACTTCGCCACCAACATCGCGCTGATGCTGGCCAAGCCCGCCGGCTTGAAACCCCGCGATCTGGCCCAGGCGCTGGTGGATGCCCTGCCGGAAGACCCGGCCCTGGCGAAAACAGAGATCGCCGGCCCCGGTTTTATCAATTTTTTTCAATCCGACAACTGGCTTGCCTCGCAGCTGGAAGCGGCCCTGGCCGACGAGCATCTGGCGGTGCCCCGTCCGCGGCAGCCGCAAACCGTGGTGGTGGACTATTCCGGCCCCAACCTGGCCAAGGAAATGCACGTCGGCCATCTGCGCTCCACCATTATCGGCGATGCCGTGGTGCGCTCGCTGGAATTTCTCGGCCACAAGGTGATCCGCCAGAACCACGTGGGCGACTGGGGCACCCAGTTCGGCATGCTGCTGGCGTATCTGGAGGAACAGAAAGCCGAGGAAGGCGCAACCGAGCTGAGCCGCGAACTGGCCAATCTGGAAACCTTCTACCGCGCCGCCAAGCTGCGTTTCGATGAGTCCCCGGAGTTCGCCGATCGCGCCCGTGCTTTGGTGGTGAAGCTGCAGTCCGGTGACGAGTACTGCCTGAAACTGTGGAACGAGTTCAACCAGGTCTCCCTGAGCCATTGCTACGCCGTCTATGAGCGCCTGGGCGTCAGCCTCACCGCCGCCGATGTGCGCGGCGAAAGCACTTATAACGATGACCTGCCAAAAGTCGTGGCGGACCTGGACGCCGCCGGCCTGCTCACCGAGGACCAGGGCGCCCTGTGTGTGTTCCTGGACGAGTTCCGCAACAAGGACGGGGACACTCTGCCGGTGATCGTGCGCAAGGCGGACGGCGGCTACCTCTATGCCACCACCGATCTGGCGGCCCTGCGTTACCGCGCCAACCAGTTGCACGCTGATCGCATCCTGTATTTCGTTGATCAACGTCAGGCCCTGCACTTCCAGCAAATGTTCGCGGTGGCCCGCGAAGCCGGTTTTGTCGGCGCTGGAGTGGATCTGGCCCACATGGGCTTCGGTACCATGAACGGCCCCGACGGCAAGCCGTTCAAAACCCGCGACGGCGGCACCGTGAAGCTGATCGACCTGCTCGACGAAGCGGAGCAGCGGGCCTACCAACTGGTCAGCGAGAAGAATCCGGAGCTGGATCAGGACGAGTTGCGCGCCATCGCCCACGCCGTTGGTATCGGCGCGGTGAAATACTCGGATCTGAGCAAGAACCGCACCAGCGACTACGTGTTCAATTTCGATCTGATGCTGAGCTTCGATGGCAACACCGCGCCCTACCTGCTGTACGCCTACACCCGGGTGGTCAGCGTGTTCCGCAAGGCCGGTCTGTCGCTGGATCAGGTGACTGGCGAATTGCTGTTGCGCGAGGAAGCGGAACAGGCCCTGGCCGCCCGTCTGGTGCAGTTCGGCGAGGCGGTGCAGTCGGTGGCGGACAAGGGTCAGCCCCATCTGTTGTGCGCCTACCTCTACGACGTGGCCGGGCTGTTCTCCAGCTTCTACGAGCACTGCCCGATCCTGTCCGGCGATGACGACGCCCTGCGCGCCAGCCGCCTGAAGCTGGCCGCCCTGACCGCCCGCACCCTGTCCGAGGGCCTGCGACTGCTTGGACTGACGCCGCTGGAGCGTATGTAATGGCAAAGAACACCCGCGGCGCCAGCCGCAGCCCTCGCAAGAACAGCAAAAAGCGCCAGGTCCCGGGCTGGGTCTGGCTGTTCACCGGCGTGGCGGCCGGTTTGTTCCTGGCGTTCCTGGTGCATCTGGCCCAGGTACAGAAAGAAGCGGGCACCGCCACCCTGGTGAAAGCCCCGGAACAGTCCGGCCAGGGCAAAGGCAAAAACGGCGACACCCCCAAGGCCAATGGCGACGAGCCGACCTTCGACTTCTACGCGGTGCTGCCGAAGATGGAAGTGATCGTGCCCAAATCCAAGGACGAGAAACCGGCACCAGCGAAAAAGCCGGCCACCTCCGGCCGTGATGACAAACCGTCCACCGCCGCCAAACCCGACACCAGCACGAACGGCGGCACCACCGCCAATGCCGGCGACGGCAAGATCTATATGCTTCAGGCTGGCAGTTTCCGTAACGCCAGCGACGCCGACCGCCGCCGCGCCGAGCTGATCCTCAAGGGCTATGAAGTGCGTCTGCAACCGGTAAAGCTGGAAAATGGCGACACCTGGCACCGGGTCATGATCGGCCCTTACAACAGCGTCAACACCTTGCATAAGGCCCAGGACCAGCTGGCCTCCAACGGCGTGGAAACCCTGCCGATCCAGGTGAAGAAGTAAACCACTCTCCCTGCCGCGCAGCCCAAGCGGTGTGGTGTGAGGGTTCCGGGACCCTGTTTGGCGTATCTCGAACCCCCCGCTTGGATTTCATCGCGGCATATGACGCCGAGAAGCGCCGGGCGGGGTAATGCCGGACCGTGTTTGGCCAAGGATGGCCAAACCCGAGCCTACATGGACGTACTCGCAGCGTGTCCGGCATTACCCCGCCCGGCGCTGACTTCCTCAACCCACCATTGAAATCCCGCCCTCCACCCGCATATCCCCCGGAACACGAATAAGGAGATAGACGCGTGACCACTATCGTATCCGTTCGACGCGGCACCAATGTGGTGATCGGCGGCGACGGCCAGGTGAGCCTGGGAAACACCGTTATGAAAGGCAACGCCCGTAAAGTACGCCGCCTTTACCATGGCAAGGTGATCGCCGGTTTCGCCGGCGGCACCGCGGACGCCTTCACTCTGTTCGAGCGTTTCGAGGCGCAATTGGAAAAACACCAGGGCCATCTGGTCCGGGCCGCCGTGGAGCTGGCCAAGGACTGGCGCACCGACCGCGCCCTGCGCCGCCTGGAAGCGCTGCTGGCGGTGGCCGACAAGGACAACTCCCTGATCATCACCGGTAACGGCGACGTGGTGGAGCCGGAACAGGGGCTTATCGCTATCGGCTCCGGCGGCCCCTTCGCCCAGTCCGCCGCCACGGCACTGCTGGAAAACACCGATCTGAGCGCCCGCGAGATTGTCGAGAAAAGCCTGAAGATCGCCGGTGACATCTGTATTTACACCAACCAGAATCACGCCTTCGAGGAGCTGGAATAGTGGCTTCCCTGACACCAAGAGAAATCGTATCCGAACTGAACCGGCACATTGTCGGCCAGGAAGAGGCCAAGAAAGCGGTGGCCCTGGCCCTGCGCAATCGCTGGCGCCGCATGCAGCTGCCGGCGGAAATGCGTGCCGAAGTCGCCCCCAAGAACATCCTCATGATCGGCCCCACCGGGGTCGGTAAAACCGAGATCGCCCGCCGTCTGGCCAAACTTGCCGACGCCCCCTTCCTGAAGGTGGAAGCCACCAAATTCACCGAGGTGGGCTACGTGGGCCGGGACGTGGAATCGATTATCCGCGACCTGGTGGAAATGGCGATCAAGATGCTGCGCGAAAAAGCCATCGAGCGGGTCGGCTCCAAGGCCGATGACGCCGCCGAGGAACGCATTCTCGACGCCTTGCTGCCCGCCGCCCGTGGCGAAGAGAGCAGCGCCACCGACTCCACCACCCGGCAGGTTTTCCGCAAGAAGTTGCGTGAAGGAGAACTGGACGACCGCGAGATCGATATCGAGGTCAGCGCCAACCCAGCCGGCGTGGAAATCATGGCGCCGCCGGGCATGGAGGAAATGACCAGTCAGCTGCAGCAGATGTTTTCGCGCATGGGCGGCCAGAAGAAACGCCACCGTAAACTGAAAGTGCGCGACGCCCTGCGCCTGCTGCGTGACGAGGAAGCGGCCCGCTTCATCAACGAGGACGAGTTGAAAGTGGAGGCCATCGACGCGGTGGAAAACCACGGCATCGTCTTCCTTGATGAAATCGACAAGGTCGCCAAGCGCTCCGAAACCGGCGGCACCGACGTGTCCCGCGAAGGGGTGCAACGGGATCTGCTGCCGCTGATCGAAGGCAGCACGGTGAGCACCAAGTACGGCATGGTACGCACCGATCACATCCTGTTCATCGCTTCCGGCGCCTTCCATCTGGCCAAGCCCAGCGACCTGATCCCGGAGCTCCAAGGCCGTCTGCCGATTCGCGTGGAACTGAGCGCGCTCACTCCGGAAGACTTCGAGCGCATCCTCACCGAGCCGCGCTGTTCACTCACCGAGCAATACAAAGCGCTGCTGGCCACCGAAGGCCTCAAAGTGGAGTTCACCGAGGACTGCATCCGCCGCATCGCCGAAGTGGCCTGGCAGGTGAACGAGAAGACCGAGAACATCGGCGCCCGCCGGTTGCATACGGTGCTGGAGAAACTGCTGGAGGAAATCAGCTACGACGCCGACGACCTCGCCACCCAGTATCACGACACGCCGCTGAGCCTGGACGCCGAGGCGGTCAACCGCTACCTGGGCGAATTGGCGGACAACGAGGATCTGAGCCGCTACATCCTCTAAGCGCCCCACATTGTAGGTAGTGGGACGCCGGCGCCGGGCCATGCCCGGCGTCAGGCCTGTCAACCTCGAATCAGCATCGCTCCCGGCGGCACGTGGTAACGCAGCTCACGACAGTCGCCTGGCGGCGGTTGTTGTCCAGAGGGGCGATCCGGATACCAGATACGGCACTCTCCAGGGGGCGGCCGCTGCCCTTCGGGGACCCGGTATCCGGCGGCGTCTCCGTCATAAGGCCTGGAACCGTAGTAACCTCCCGGCTCCGCATAAACCGCACAGCCATTGAGAAAAGCCGCGGTCAGAGCCAGTGCCCAGTATCGTGCTGATGAAAGCCTGTGCACCATCGTTCTCATCTCCTCTGCTGCTCCGGCCTTCCTGGAGCTTCTTCCAATCTACATCAAACGCGATGTCTTCCCTGTTAAATTGTATTAGGCGTGTCTCCTGACTGTCTGATAATGCGCCGCAGCCCACCCTGGCGCATCCCCCTGAGTACGCTACAATGTTTCCCCTTTCGCACTTGGTCGCAGCAACAACGAGGTTCCCATGCCCGAGTACCGCTCCCGCACCACCACCCACGGCCGCAACATGGCCGGGGCCCGCGCCCTGTGGCGCGCCACCGGCATGAAAGACGGTGATTTCGGCAAGCCGATCATCGCCATCGCCAACTCCTTCACCCAGTTCGTGCCCGGGCACGTGCACCTGAAGGATCTGGGCCAGCTGGTGGCCGAGGAAGTGGAAAGAGCGGGCGGCATCGCCAAGGAATTCAACACCATCGCGGTGGACGACGGCATCGCCATGGGCCACGACGGCATGCTCTACTCGCTGCCCAGCCGCGATATCATCGCCGACTCGGTGGAGTACATGGTCAACGCCCACTGCGCCGACGCCATGGTCTGCATCTCCAACTGTGACAAGATCACCCCCGGTATGCTGATGGCCGCCATGCGGCTGAATATCCCGGTTATTTTTGTTTCCGGCGGCCCGATGGAAGCGGGCAAGACCAAACTGGCCGAGCACAAACTGGATTTGGTGGACGCCATGGTAATGGCCGCCGATGACAGCGTCGACGACGAAACCGTGCACGAAGTGGAACGTTCCGCTTGCCCCACCTGCGGCTCCTGTTCCGGCATGTTCACCGCCAATTCCATGAACTGTCTGACCGAGGCCCTGGGCCTGTCGCTGCCGGGCAACGGTTCATTGCTGGCCACCCACGCCGATCGCCGCGAACTGTTCCTGGAAGCCGGCCGCCGCATCGTCGATCTGGCCCGGCTCTACTACGAGCAGGACATGGACAGCGTGCTGCCGCGTAATATCGCCTCCCACCGGGCGTTCGAGAACGCCATGAGTCTGGACATCGCCATGGGCGGCTCCACCAATACCGTGCTGCACTTGCTGGCCGCCGCCCAGGAAGGTGAAGTGAACTTCACCATGGAAGACATCGACCGCCTCAGCCGCAAGGTGCCGTGCTTGTCCAAGGTGGCCCCGGCGACCCAGAAATACCATATGGAAGATGTGCACCGCGCCGGCGGCGTCATGGCCATCCTGGGCGAGTTGGACCGCGCAGGCCTGCTGCACCGGGATCTGCCCATGGTGCACTCCGCCACGGTGGCCGAGGCGCTGGAAAAATACGACGTGATGCGCACCGGCGACGACGCGGTGAAAAAGATGTACAGCGCCGGCCCCGCCGGCATCCCCACCCAGACCGCCTTCAGCCAGGACACCCGCTGGGAGAGTCTCGATATCGATCGCGCCAACGGTTGTATCCGTGACTACGAGCATGCCTACAGCAAGGATGGTGGTCTGGCGGTGCTCTACGGAAACATCGCCGAGCGGGGCTGTATCGTCAAAACCGCCGGCGTCGACGAGTCCATTCTCACCTTCACCGGCCGCGCCCGGGTGTTCGAGTCCCAGGATTCCGCGGTACGCGCCATCCTCGGTAATCAGATCGTCGCCGGTGACGTCGTGGTGATCCGCTACGAGGGCCCGAAAGGCGGGCCCGGCATGCAGGAAATGCTCTACCCCACCAGCTACCTGAAATCCAAGGGCCTGGGCAAGAGCTGCGCGCTGCTCACCGACGGCCGCTTCTCCGGCGGCACCTCCGGTCTGTCCATCGGCCATGCCTCGCCGGAAGCGGCGGAAGGCGGCGCCATCGGGCTGGTCGAGGAAGGCGACACCATCGAGATTGATATCCCCAGTCGCCGCATCCACCTGGCCATCAGCGATGACGAACTGGCCCAACGGCGTGAGCGCATGGAAAAACGCGGCAAGCTGGCCTGGAAGCCCAAGGAAATCCGCCAGCGCAGCGTCTCCACCGCACTCAAGGCCTACGCCGCCCTGGCCACCAGCGCCGATCGTGGCGCGGTGCGCGATCTCAGCCAGATCGGGGAGTAAGGAGGATATCGGCCGCCATCGCGGCCAAGCGGAACGCCGCCCGGGCCGCTTGGCCGCGAATCGGCGGGCGGGCGTGGGCGCGGCGGTCATGGGAGCCGGCGATCCGCCGCGCTATGATGCGCGAAACCGATCAGAGAGGAAGCACTCATGACCCTGGCTTATTGGTGCGTTCTGGCGGCCATCCTGCTGCCCTACGTCTTCACCGGCTTCGCCAAGTTCCTGGGCGGCTTCGGGCCGCGTCAGAACCACAATCCGCGTGAATTCCTGGAGACGCTGGAGGGCAGCCGCAAGCGCGCGCACTGGGCTCAACAGAACAGTTTCGAAATCACCCCGGCTTTCGCCGCCGCGGTGATCATCGCCCATCTGGCGCAAACCGCGCCGCAACCCACCCTCGACGGCATTGCCGTCGCCTTTGTCTTGAGCCGTGTCATGTACGGTGTCTGCTACATCGCCGACTGGGCCAGCGCCCGCTCCCTGGTGTGGTTTTTCGGCATCGGCTGTATCATTGCACTCTTTATTGGCACCGGTGCCTGAGGATTCTCATGTCGGTTAACGAATTTCTGGAAAAAGCCTGGTCCGACAAGGGCCCGAAGCTGGTCAGCGGCTTTTCACGTCCGCTGTACCACAATCTGGTGGGCCTGCTGAAAGGCCGCAAATACGACAAGCGCGCCTACGGCGGCATGATTCGCCACACCGAGGCCGGCATGCTCACCGAGTGGGCCAGTCAGGTCCCCGCCGGCGGCGTGATCGTGGAAATCGGCTGCTACGGCGGTCTGTCCACCAGCTACCTGCTCAACGGTTTGCGCAAGAAGGGCGGCAAGATCTACGCCATCGACCCGTTCAACTCCGACCTGGACAAGCAGGAAGAGCTCACCGACGACTGTGTGCCGCTGGAGAATAAACCGACCAAATCCCTGGTGGAGCAGCGCCTCAAGCGCAACGGCTTCGACGGCATGTTCGAGCTGATCGAGGGCTTTTCCCAGGAAGCCGCCCGCAACTGGAATCCGGAAGTGAAAATCGACTTTCTGTGGATCGACGGCAACCACGAGCAGGCCTACCAGGACTTCAAGGACTTCGAGCCGTTCCTCAACCCCGGAGCCCGGGTGGCGGTGCACGACGCCCATCCCCGATACGGCTACGCCGCGGTGGTGGAAGACGTGAAGAAGATCTTCGCCGAAGGCGCCTGGGCCGACCTGGAACATGTGAAAAGCATCATTACCGGCCGCAAGGTGGGCTGACCACCTGAGCCGACGGGGGCGCCTGGCGCCCCGCATCATGCCATGCCGTACCGCATACGCATCAACCAGCGGCACACCCTGGACTGCCCGGGATCGAAGACCATTCTGGAAGCCGCCCGGGAAGCCGGATTCGGTTTTCCTCACGCCTGCCGCAATGGCGTCTGCCGGCGCTGCGAAGGGCGCCTCGGGCGCGGCAGCGTACTCCTGACCCGCCCTGGCGGCCCGCTGAGCGCGGGAGAAAGCGGCGCCGATGCGGTGCTATACTGCGTGGCCTTTCCGATCAGCGACTGCGAGATCGATGTGCCAGATATAACCGCCCCCGGAGAAATTCCGGAGCAGACTCTGCGTTGCCAAATTCGTCAGCGGGAGCCCCTCAACCACGACGTCAGTCGGATCTGGTTGCGACTACCCGCGGGCCGACAGGCCCATTGGTACGCCGGCCAATACCTGATTCTCGACCTGCCCCACGGGCAGTACCCGTTTTCCATCGCCAACGCCCCCGGCGGCCGTGAATTGGAACTGCATATCCGTCACGGCCACGACAACCCCGGCGCCCGCCGCATCATGGCGGACCTGGCCGACGCCAGCACGGTGTCGGTGATCCTGCCCCAGGGCCTGCGCTACCTGGACACCCCGCCGCCTCGTCCACTGTGGTTTATTTGCGGCTCCACCGGTTTCGCGCCGGTGAAGGCGATGATCGAACGCCTGATCCAGGTCGGCTTCGAACATCCGGTACGGCTGTTCTGGGGTGCCCGCACCGAACAGGACCTGTACCTGCCTGACCTGCCCTCCCAATGGCAGGACGCGTTGCCGGACTTCCACGCGGTCACCGCGCTGTCCGACATCAGCAAACCCGGGCATGCCCAGGGGCTGGTTCACGAGGCCGCTCTGGAAGCGTTGGAACAGCCCGAGCAACCGCTGTTCTACATCGGCGGCTCACCGGCCATGGTGTGGGCGGTGCACGATGCCCTGGTGGAAGAAGGGGTTCCGGCCAGCAACATGCATTCCGACGTGTTCGATTACGCGCCCCGCGATTGAGGTCCCGTGCACTCGCCGGGCGCCAGTCGGCGCACGGTCCCAACAAAATATCTCGAAAAAATTGAATAATCCGGCATCGGCGCATGCCGAGGAGCGCCCCGCCGTCTGGCTCCGGGCCCGGCCAGACGGCACAATGGGCACTGTTTGTCAGCGCGGACCCCTTGGCCCATGGACGATCCGAACACAGCCTCGAAACCCGAGACCCTGGTCGCCTGCCCGGAATGCGACCTGGTGCTGCGGGTCTCGGCACCGGACAAGGGGCAATGGGTGCGCTGCCCGCGCTGCCGGCACCCGCTGGTGCGCCCGCCGGAGGATCGTCATCTGACCCCGGCCCTGGCCGTCGCCGCGCTGGTAATGCTGGCCGTGGCGCTGTCGTTTCCTTATATCGAATTCCAACGCTCCGGTATCGGCGAAAGCATGACCGTGCTCGACGCCGCCACCAAACTGGCCGCCTTCCACCATCCGGAACTGGGTTTGCTGGTGTTCGGCACCATCGTGGTGTTGCCGGCGTTGTATCTGCTGGCGGTATTGTGGATCGAATTCAGTCTGGGCCGGCACCCCCGTCTGCCGGGCACCCGCACGCTGATCCGCGCCCTGCATTACTGCAAACCGTGGATGATGGCCGATGTCTTCGCCATCGCCGCGCTGGTCAGTCTGGTCAAGATCATCGGCATGGCGGAGGTATTCCTGAAACCGGGGTTCTGGACCTTCGCCGGCTTCGCCCTGTTCCTGTTGATGGTGGTGCAACGGGTCAATCCCCTGGTGTTGTGGACACGCCTTGAGGGACCGCCACAAGCGCCGCCCGCTCTGCGTCCGGGACTGTCCGCGCGGCTGCAGCATTACCAGGGCTGCGAGCAATGCAGCCAGTTGCAGCCCATCGAACATCAGCACTGCGACCGTTGTTCCGCGCGTCTGCATTCACGGTACCCGGACAGCATCCAGCGCACCCTGGCCTATCTGCTGGCGGCCACCATCGCCTGTTTCCCGGCCCATCTGTATCCGATCATGGTGACCACCAGCCTCGGCAACACTCAACCGGCCACCATCATTTCCGGTGTACTACAATTCATCGCTCATGGTGACTGGCCCATTGCCCTGGTGATCTTCACCGCCAGCGTGGTGGTGCCGTTCGGCAAAATCCTGGCGCTGGGCTGGTTGTGTCTGGCCAGCCGCCGCGAGAAACCTCTGGATATGCCGGCGCAAATGGCGCTGTATCGCTTTACCGAATGGATCGGCCGCTGGTCGATGATCGATGTTTTCGTGGTGGCCATCGTGGTGGCGCTGGTGCGCCTGGGTAATCTGATGTCCATCGACCCCGGCCCGGGAGGGATGGCGTTCGCCGCCGTGGTGATTCTCACCATGCTGGCCGCGCACAGCTTCGACCCGCGCCTGATCTGGGACCAACAACAGCGACGAACGGATGACTACGACACCCTCGAACGCCGCGCCTGAACGGCGCCCGAAACTCTCGCCGGTGTGGCTGATCCCGCTGGGTGCCCTGCTGATCGGTCTGTGGCTGGCTTTCGACCATTGGGCCAGCCAGGGCCCCACCGTGGTGTTGAAAATGACCGACGCGGAAGGCATCGAGGCCGGCAAGACCTCGGTGAAAACCCGCAATGTGCAGGTGGGCCAGGTGGAGGAAGTGGCGCTGTCCGAGGATCTCAGTCATACCCTGGTGACGGTGCGCATGCAGCAGGACACCGCCCGCATGCTCAACGACAAGACCCGTTTCTGGGTGGTGAAACCGCGGATCGGCCGGGAGGGCATCAGCGGTCTCGGCACGGTGCTCTCCGGCGCTTATATCGAATTGCAGCCCGGCGACGGCAAGAAGGAAAAGCGCCGCTTCCAGGTGGAAGAAAAACCACCGATCACCGAAGCCGGCGCCAAGGGCCTGTATCTGACGCTGAACGCCCGCCCCGGCAGCAGCGTCGCCACCGGCGATCCGGTCACCTACCGCAATCTCACCGTGGGCCGGGTGGTGGACACCGAATTCCTGGCCGCGGAAAAGATCATTCGCCACCGCATCTTCATCGAGCAGCCCTACGACGTCCTGGTCACCGAGAGCGTGCGCTTCTGGAACGTATCCGGCGTCACACTGCAACTGGACTCCGGTGGTTTCAAAGTAGGCATGCAATCCATGGAGACGTTGATCGGCGGCGGCATCACCTTCGGCGTGCCGGATCAGGACATGCCCGCCGGCGCGCCGGCCAAGCCGGATAGTGAATTCGAACTGTACGCCGACGAGGAAGCCGCCCGGCGCGGTCTGTTCGACCAGTACCTGGAATACGTGCTGCTGGTGCAGGACTCGGTGCGCGGCCTGCGCCGGGGAGCGCCGGTGGAATACCGGGGCGTGCGGCTGGGCACGGTGGAGCAGGTGCCCTGGCACTTCACCGCTGACCAGCCGGAGACGCTGACGCGTTTCGCCATTCCGGTGCTGATTCGCATCGAGCCTCAGCGGATTCTCGAAGATGAGGAAGCGGACCTGGACGAATGGCGCGGCCGCCTGAATCGCATGTTCGATCATGGCCTGCGCGCCACGCTCAAATCCGGCAACCTGCTGACCGGCGCCCTGTTCGTGGACCTGAATTTCCAGCGCAATGCCGAGCCATTCGAGCAAGCCCGATTTGAGGGGGTTCAGGTCTTCCCCAGCACTACCGGGGGGCTGGCTCAGTTGGAAAGCCAGGTGGCCGAGTTGATGGACAAGATCAACAGCCTGCCGCTGGAACAGATCGGCAACAAATTGGACCGCAATCTGGCGGCCTCGGAATCCACGCTCAAGGCCTTCGCCGGTACCGCCGAACGGCTGCGGCAACTGCTTGAGGATCCGGCGGTGGCCGGCATGCCGGAGCGTCTCAACGACACTCTGAGTGCCCTGGAGAAAACCCTGGCGGGTCTGGAACCCGGCTCCGACGCCTATCGGCAGCTGTCCGGGACCTTGCAGCGAATGGAACAGTTGCTGCGCGACGCCGAGCCCTTGATGCGGACCCTCAAGGAACACCCCAACGCCCTGATTTTCAGCACTGACCCGGAGCCGGATTATGAGCCGAAAGCGGCCCGTTAGACTTGTTCTCGTTCTACCGTTGCTGGCGACATTGCTGGCCGCCTGCGCCAGCAACCCCGCCGGCCCCTCGGTCCAGTATCTGCTGCCGGGCGCGGCGCAGTCCGCGCTTCGCGGGGAATTGCCGGACATCCGGCTGGACACCGCCGGCTATCTGGATCAGTCGGGGGTGGTCATGCAAACCAGCGCGGTGGAAGTGCGTGCCGCCCGCCAACACCAATGGGCGGAACCGCTGCCCCGGCAATTGGCGCGTTCACTGGCGGCTCGGCTGGCCCGGGCCGGGGTTGCCGCTCCCGGACGCCTGGAAGTGCTGGTCACCCGTTTCCAGGGCACCGCCGAAGGCGAGGCGGTGATCGAGGGGCAATGGCGTTTCCTGGGTGATCAGGGCGATCGTGCCGGTACGCACTTCCTGGAACGGCGGCCGCTGCAACGGGACGGCTATCCGGCTCTGGTGGAGCAATTGGATGAAGGCTGGAACGCGGTGGCGGATGGCATCGCGAACGGTTTGACTGGCGCGACCCGGTAATAGAAATTCACCGCCCGGCTTCTGTGGGAGCTGACCGGTCTGTTCAGTTCGGCATCGGCAGGGACGGCAACTCGCTGTCCAACCGGGAAACCCGGCGCTCCAGCGCCTGATCCGCTTTGCCGTGATCGCCCAGCGCCCGATACAGCCGCGCCAGCTCCGCCAGGGCGGTGGCGCTCTGGCTGGAATTGGCGGCGGCCTCGAAGAAGCTCTGCGCCTTGCCCCACAAACGCGCTTTCAGCGCCACCCGTCCGGCGGTGATCAACACCGCGGCATTACCGGGCCGTTCCGCCAGCCATCCTTCCAGAACCTGCAGCAAGTCATCCGGCGGCACATCGTCGATGGCCTCCAGAACCGGGGGCAAACGGTCATCCCACTCCTTGCCCAGTTGCTCGCGCACCAGACCCAGAGCCACTTTGCCCTGCCCCAGTTGCGCCAGGAAGCCGGCGTAGCGGGCTTTCATCGCCGGATCATTCTTCAGTGCCACCGGCACCGATTTCCACAGCCGCCGCAACTCAGCAGCGCGGGACTCGGCATCATTGAACCCGGGCTTCTGCGCCACTTCCTGCACCCGCGCCAGCCAGGCCCGGCGCTCGCGGCGCGCCACGCTCTGCTCATCAAGCACTTTGCGCAGCCGGGGAATCAGATCGCACAGCGCCGGCCAGTCATGCAGCCGGTCCAGCACATCGGCGTACAGTGTCAGAACCCGGCGATTGTTGGGCGCCTGTTTGAGCAGCGCTTCCAACTCATGACGGGCCTGTTCCGGCTGGCCGTCGTCCAGAGCGAACCGGGCCCGCATCAAACCGCTCATCAGCAGCCCCCGGCGATCCGCCGACGCTTCGCCCAGATACTGTTCCAGCGCCTCACCGTCACCGCGCTCGCGGGCGCATTCCGCCGCCAACAACCACGCCGCCAGCGGCCAGTCGCCTTCCCGACCGGCGGCGCTCAGCAGCCGTTCCGCCTTTTTGATGTCGCCATCCACCAGCAGCACCAGGCCGCTCTTCAGACGGCGGCGGGCCACCGACTGACGAAACCGGCGGGTGGCCCGCACCGGCTCGGCCAATTGCCACAATCCGTTGAGAATAAGGGTCGCCACCACCAGCGCCACCGCCGCCAGCACCATCACCAGCACGGCGAAGCCCAGCGTGGTATCCATTTCCCAGTTACCGCGCACCAACAGCAGATATCCGGAATCCGCCGCCATCCATCGGCCCAGCGCCGCCGCCGCGATCAGTGCCAGAACCAGCAACAGGAGAATTTTTTTCATGCGTCGCCCTCCTTGCGCTTGAGCTCACGAATCGCCGCCAGACCGCCGCCGATATCCGGCAGCGCCTGGCTGACCGCTTCCTCGTCCAGCTCATCCAGAGCGGAAAGCAGATGGCGCGTGGCCGGGTTGTCTCCACGGAACCACTGTGTGATGGTTGCCCGGGCCTGGTTCAGAGCCTGTCCGTAACTCTCCGCGCGCCCCTGCAATAGCGCCAGTTGTGCCTGCTGCAGGCTGGTATTGATGCTCAACCGCACCAGCGCCGCTTCGCTTTGCGTCATCGGCAGCGGCTCGGCGTCATCGTGATGGCGGATGTTCACCGGCAGATGGGAGAGAAATTGCTGCCACCAGGAAGGCTTGGCGTTGTCATCACCGGCGTTGCTGTTTTGCGGGCGCTCACGCAACGGGACCGCCAGTTCCTCGACGCGCTCGCGCAGCGCGCCGAGCCGCAGCACCAGCGCCTGGACGTCCATCTGCAGGGCCGCGTTGAGCGCTTCCATATCGGCGGCCAGAGCGCGGCGCGCCGGCAGTGTCTGCGGATCATCCAAACGGGCCAGGGTTTCATCGGCGGCTTTTAGCAAACGCCGCGCCGCTTCGGCGTCGCCGGTGAGCAGCAGGCGCTGGCTGGCCAGACTGGCCAGGGATTCCGCCTCGGTGATCAGCCACAGGCGCTGGCCGCCCTGGCTCATGTCATTCAGCTTTTCGCGATCCCGCGCCATGCGGGCTTCGGTTTCTTCCTGGGTATGACGCAAAGCCGCCAGCGCCTGACGCTGTTCCCGGCTTTCCTCACCCTGCTGGTCCAGCCGTTTTTCCAAACCGGCCACCTGCTGTTCCAGACCACTGCGCTGCCCTTCCAGGATCTGCCATTGCTGCCATCCCCACCAGCCGGCTCCCGCCAGCGCGGCGATCACGATAAGCAGAATAATCAATGGCCACAGGGCCAGGCCCCGCTGGGACGAAAGTGGACGGTACAGCGTCATGGGAGCTCCCTTTTTTGTCATCCCGTGTTGTCATCCCGGCGCGCCGCGCCGGTGATCGCCAAATGGCGGCATTTCCTTTGATACGATCCGGAACAAGCCTGAAAAACGAGGACGATGAAACGCCCAACAAGCCACAGCATAACCCGCTCCGGAAAGAAGAAAACCTTTGATGTCTGGCTATAGCGCCACGGTTGCAATTTTTTACTTCAATCGCCGGCACCGGCCAGCGCCGCCACCATGTCGCGGTCATGGGCGCTGGCGGCCACCGTCACGGGCCCCGGGTGGTCTTCGCGCACCGCCTGCGCCACCCGCTCACCGGCGCTCACCACCCGGGCCGTGGCGGGCACCCGCGCCGCTATCGCCCGCCAACCCTCGACACTGGTAACCAGCACCACGGAGGCCTCCCCGGGCCAACGGAAGGACGGATCCGGACGACGCCGGTAAAAGGGGATGATGTCGACCTCGGCACCGCGTTCCCGCAGTCGGGCGGCGAGCCAGTCACGGCCGCTGTCCGCGCGGCAAATCAGAATGCGCCGATCCGCCACGTCCGCCAGACAGGGCAGCCCCAGCACCGCTTCGGAATTGAAACCGGCGCCAGGATATTCCGGCGTCATCCCCGCCGCCGCCAGCACCCGGGCAGTGGCCTCCCCCACCGTCAGCCAGTGCACGCCCACCGGCCACTGCGGCCAGACATCGGCGAACGCCTCCAGGGCCAGCTCGGCGGCGTTGGCGCTGACGAAGAACACCGCGTGGTAAAGGTCCAGATCCAGGATTCGCCGCCGGTCCGCCGCCGACAGTGGCAACGGTTCGATGGCCAGCGCCGGCTGGTGGACGGGGACATGGCCGGCATCGCGCAGCAGCGCCGCCAGCGTCTCGCCCTGCCCCCGCGGCCGGGTGATCAGCACCGTACTCATGAGCGTTGATACAGCTCCGCCAGAATGCGCTCGGCGCCCTGCTCCAGTAATGACTCAGCCACCCGCGCACCCAGTTCCTCGGCCTGTTCGCGAGGCGCCCGTGCCTCGGCCCGCAGCACGGTGTCGCCGTTTTCGCTGGCCACCAGGCCACGCAGCCAAAGGGTATCGTCCTCAAGCAGGGCAAAACCGGCGATCGGCACCTGGCAGCCGCCTTCCAGGCGGCGATTCATGGCCCGCTCGGCGCTGACCCGGTCCCAGGTAAGCGGGTCATTGAGCGGTGCCAGCAGAGTCTGCACCGGCTCATCTCCAGCCCGGCATTCAATACCCACCGCGCCCTGCCCTACCGCCGGCAGGGACTCTTCCGGGGGCATTTCATAGCGAATGCGGTCATGCATCTCCAGCCGCTTGAGGCCGGCGGCGGCCAGAATGATGGCGTCGAAGTCACCACTGTCCAGCTTACCGAGCCGGGTCTGTACGTTGCCGCGCAGGCTTGACACCTTCAGATCCGGCCGATTAGCCAGTACCTGGGCCTGACGGCGCAGGCTGGACGTGCCGACACGGGCGCCTTCCGGCAAGGCGGACAGGGCATCGTGGTGGTTGGAGACGAAGGCGTCGCGGGGGTCCTCCCGTTCGCAAATCACCGGCAGCGCCATCCCCTCGGGGAGTTCCATCGGCACGTCCTTCATGGAATGCACGGCGATGTCGGCACGACCGTCCATCATCGCCTGCTCCAGTTCCTTCACGAACAGCCCCTTGCCGCCGATCTTGGCCAGAGGTGTATCGAGGATCTTGTCACCCTGCGTCTTGATCCGCACCAGCTCCACGGTCAGCCCCTCATGCAGTGCTTCCAACCGCCGCTGGACATACTCGGCCTGCCAGATGGCCAGGGGGCTGGAACGGGTAGCGATGCGCAGAATGCGGCTCATGAAGCTCTCCTGAACGGGTTAAGGAACCGTGGGCCGCACATTCTACCGGAAACAGGGCCGGGTTTGCCGGAGGGAAACGAGAACGACGGGAGAGCCCCGTCCATTCAACCCACCCATCGCTCAGATCCAGAAATCAAACGTCAATGTCGATATAATCAGATTTTATCGACATAAAAAATAGACATGTTCATACCATCGACACTAGACTGACCATATGTCGATATAGTTGGAAATTATAAACATGTCCTCCTCAATCTGGATCCCCGGACAGCCCTACAATCAATTGCCGCCCCTGCCTCCGAACACGGAACTGGAAAGCATTGCCGTATTGAAAGCCTGTATCCCGGCGCGGGCGGCTCTGGCTGAACTCAAGCAATCCGCCGAGTTACTCCCCAACCCGACCTTGCTGATCAATACCCTTCCTTTGCTGGAGGCCCAAAGCAGTTCCGAAATCGAAAATATTGTCACCACCAGCGACAAGCTGTTTCGTTATGCGGACGAAGAAGGCCAGGCCGATCCCGCGACGAAAGAAGCACTGCGTTACCGAACAGCCCTATACCAGGGGTACCGCAGCTTGGCGACCCGCCCTCTCAACACTTCCACCGCGGTGACGGTATGTTCCACCATCAAGGATGCCACCATGGATATCCGTCGCGTGCCCGGCACCACCATCGCCAATACACTCACCAACGAAGTGATTTACACGCCTCCGGTCGGTGAGCCCTTGCTACGGAATCTTCTATCGAATTGGGAGAGGTTCATGCACCAAAGCTCCCACGGACTGGACCCTCTGGTGATCATGGCTGTGGCTCACTACCAGTTCGAGGCTATCCACCCCTTTACCGATGGTAACGGCCGCACCGGACGGATACTCAACATCCTGTACCTGATCGAACAGAACCTGCTGACTCTGCCGATCCTGTATCTGAGCCGTTATATCGTACAGAACAAGAGCGATTACTATCGGCTTCTCATCGCGGTTACGCGAGAGCAGGCATGGCAGGAGTGGCTGCTTTTCATGCTCAATGCGGTCACCGAAACAGCCCGCTGGACCAGCGGCAAAATTGCCGCCATACGTGAACTGATCGAGCACACCAACCGGCATGTACAAGCCGAGTTGCCCAAAATCTACAGCCACGAACTGGTCCAAACCCTTTTCGAACAACCCTACTGCCGGATTCATAACCTGGTGCGGAGCGGCATAGCTAAACGCCAAACCGCCTCTGTCTATCTGAAACACCTCGTGGAAATAGGGGTTTTGGAGGAAATCCAAGCGGGCAGGGAAAAGTTGTTCGTACACCCGAAGCTGATCCAGGTTCTGACCACCAACGACAATCACCCCACTCCCTACGACGACCGCCGCTAGCCTCACCGCTCCATCATCGGAATCAGCATCAGTTTCGATTCAGCAGCGCCTGGCGCAATGCGGACAGGTGGCGGCGACTGACCGGCAGGCGCGCCTCCAGATCGCGCAGGCGCACTTCATAGCCGCCGTCGGAGCCGCTGTGTTCCAGCGCCTCAATGTAGTGCAGCGCCACCAGGGTGCTGCGGTGGGTGCGCACGAACAGGCCGTCGAATTCCTTCTCCAGGTCCTTGAGCGGTTCGTTGATCACCACCGATCCCCCGGTGTGATAGACGGTGACGTATTTCTGGTCGGCCTGGAAATAGCGCACGTCCTCCACCTGTACCAGTTCCAGGCCACGGTAGGTGCGGGCGCTGATATGACGACGCTGACGCGGCCGGTTGGCGGCCATGCGATGCTGCACTTCCGCCAGTTGCACCTGATTCAGGGCGCGGACTTTCTCCAGGGCCTGGCGCAGGTCGGCCTCGCTCACCGGCTTGAGCAGATAATCCAATGCGTGGACCCGAAAGGCTTGCAGCGCGTGTTCCTCGAAAGCGGTACAGAAGATCACCGCCGGGGCCGGTTCCAGGCGGGTCAGGTGGGCACTGGCCTCGAGGCCATCCATATCCGGCATGCGGATATCCATCAGCACCACATCAGGGTGCAAACGGCTGGCACTGGCCAAGGCTTCACGCCCGGTGCCGGCCTCCGCCACCACCTCCATGTCGCATCGTTCCACCAGCCGCTTCAGTCGCATTCGGGCCAGGGCTTCGTCGTCACAGACCAATACGCGCATGCGTCCCCCTTTTCCTGTCCGTGCTTCATTCTATCGTTATGTCTTCCTGCGCTCTTTCCCGCTCCTGTCCGGTTACCGATCCGGGGCGGGCGGGAAAACGGATTTCCACGTCATAATGCCGCTTCAGATCCCGGGCGCGCACCTCCACCTGATTGCCATGCAGCACTTCCAGACGGTGACGCACATTTTCCAGCGCCATGCGGTTACCGCGGTGATGGCCTTCCCCTTCCGGCTTCGGATTACGCACGCTCAACACTATACGGCCTTCCTGGCACCGGGCTCTGATGGTGATCACACCCCCGCCGGGCAGCGGTTGAATACCGTGATAAATGGCGTTTTCCAACAAGGGCTGCAGTGTCAGCAGCGGCATTTCCTGATGCCGGGGATCCAGCTCGACACGCCAGTTCACCCGCAGCCGCTCTCCGAGGCGCAACTGCTCAATATTGATATAGCGCTCACACAGCGACAATTCCTCGGTCATGGGCACCGGGTCCGCATTGTCCTTGAGGCTGGCCCGGAACAGCCTGGACAGATCCTCCACCGCCCGCTCGGCGGCATCCGGGTCGATACTGATCAGACTGGCGATGATGTTCATGGAATTGAACAGGAAATGCGGCCGGATCCGCGACTGCAGCGCCTGTAAACGAGCCTGCAACTGGGCCTGCCCCTGGCGCCGCAGTTGCTCCTGCACATAGACGTAACGCATCACCAGCCCGGCAAGGATGGTGGCGATCAGCACGTTGATGAGGATATTCGGGTGCCAGAGGGCATTGCCCGACGGTGCCCAGGACAACCAGCCGGTGAGCAGATTGGCGGCGGCACTGAAGACCAGCGTATTCGCCGACACCACCGCCACCACCGCCAGGGCCGCCCAGGAATGAGGCAGGCGGTTCAGCCAGCGGCGCAGCATACAAATCAGCGCCGCCGAACTGAGCGCCACCCACTGGATGAACAATGAAGTCAGTGCCAGCCGGCCAAGACTGAACGCCTGGTAGTAGCTGGCCACCAGAGCCACCACTATGGCCATCAGTTCCGCCACCACCACCACCACCAGCACCGCCCGGGCGGAGCACAGATCAGGCAGGAAGGCATTTTGCGAGGAGGTATCCATGCTAGGGCCTGTTCACACTATTTGCATCCCGCCTGCTGGATGCCCTTTTTACCTCCAGCCAGGCGGAGGGCGCGCGGTTTGGTCATTCCAAATGAGCAACCGACAACGACGCGGGAGGTAAAAAGGGCTCCAGCCCTTCGGGCCGCGGCTAAAACACCACCACTCTGCGTTACTCGTCGTTCATTTGGAATGACCAAACTTCTCTCCTCGTGCCTGGATTGTTGACGTTTTAGCCGCAACAGGCGCGATGCAAATAGGGTGAACAGGCCCTAGCGGTTATACCCTGCCGGGAGCCCCACAGCCAGCCCGCCGGTGTTATACTGCGCGCCCGTTATCCGGTCCGGTGGTGGGTACCGGCGCATCAACGAACAGACGAGCAGCAACATGAGCGACAAGCAGCAGCAAAACAAACTCTGGGGCGGCCGCTTCAGCGAATCCACCGATGCCTTCGTGCAGGCATTCACCGCCAGTGTGCTGTTCGACCAGCGCATGTACCGGCAGGATATCCAGGGCTCCCAGGCCCACGCCACCATGTTGGCGGAAGTTGGCGTGCTTACCACCGAGGAGCGCGACGCCATCCTCCAGGGGCTGGATGAAATCCGCCAGGAGATCGAAGCCGGGGAATTCGCCTGGTCGGTGGCGCTGGAAGACGTGCACATGAACATCGAAGCACGGCTCACCGACAAAATCGGCATCACCGGCAAGAAGCTGCACACCGGCCGCTCCCGCAACGACCAGGTGGCCACCGACATCCGTCTGTGGCTGCGCGATGAGATCGACCAGCTCGACGCCGAATTGCTGCGTCTGATGAACGGCTTGCTGGACCTGGCCGAGCGCGAAGCCGCCACCATCATGCCCGGCTTCACCCACTTGCAGACCGCCCAGCCGGTGACCTTCGGCCACCATCTGCTGGCCTGGTTCGAGATGCTCAAGCGCGACCGCGAGCGGCTGCTGGATTGCCGCAAAAGAGTCAACCGCATGCCCCTGGGCGCCGCCGCGCTGGCCGGCACCACCTATCCGATCAAGCGCGAACGCACCTGCGAGCTGCTCGGGTTCGACGCCGTGTGCGAAAACTCCCTGGACGCAGTCAGCGATCGCGACTTCGCCATCGAGTTCTGTGCCCTAGCGGCGCTGTCCATGACCCACCTGTCTCGGATCAGTGAGGAACTGGTGCTGTGGACCAGCGCCCAATTCAACTTCATCGACCTGCCGGACCGGTTCTGCACCGGCAGCTCGATCATGCCGCAGAAGAAAAACCCGGATGTGCCGGAGCTGGTGCGCGGCAAGACCGGCCGCGTCAACGGCCACCTGATCAGCCTGCTGACCCTGATGAAAAGCCAGCCCCTGGCCTACAACAAGGACAACCAGGAAGACAAGGAACCGCTGTTCGACGCCGTGGACACCCTGGCCGGCAGCCTGCGCGCCTTCGCCGACATGATCCCGGCGCTGGAACCAAACCGGGAAGTGATGCGCGAAGCGGCCCGCCGCGGCTTCGCTACCGCCACCGACCTGGCCGACTACCTGGTGCGCAAGGGCATCCCGTTCCGCGACTCTCACGAAATTGTCGGCAAAGCGGTGGCCTATGGCGTCAGCAAGAAGAAGGACCTGGGCGACATGAGCCTGTCCGAGCTGCGCCAGTTCAGCGACCAGATCGATGACGACGTGTTCGAAGTCCTCACCTTGGAAGGCTCGGTGAGCGCCCGCAACCACATCGGCGGCACCGCCCCGGAACAGGTGCGCGCCGCCGTGGCCCGCGCCCGCCAGGCGCTCGGCGCCTGAGACATCCGCGCTATCGCGGTCCTTTCCTGTAGGACTTCCCTGTAAGGAAAGGACCGCGATTCCCGGCTCAGAACCAATCCTCGAGCTGCAGTCCCGGCACCCGATCGAATTCCTTGGTGTTGTGGGTCACCAGCGCCAGTCCATTCGCCAATGCCGTACGCGCATTCAGGGCGCCCAGTTGGTTGTTTTTTACGCAGACTGAAAGGCCAAACCCGAGCCCACATGGACGTGCTCGTAGCGTGCCCTGGCACGCTGACCGCCGGCTTTCCTCCCCCGGCAAGAGACACCCTGATTCACCGCCTGCCTGAATTCATCTCTACCAGGACAGCCCGACCGCAATACCGTCAGAAATCCGCGCTCACCGACAGCACCGCCGTGCGCGGCGCACCCACGGTGAGCATGCTCCAGCTGTTGACGCTGGCCCAGTACGCCCTGTCCCCCACGTTCTGCACGGTGAATCGCACCGTCACCGGGGTTCCGGCCAGGTCCGCCCGGTAACGCGCTCCCACATCCCAGGTGGTCCAGGACGGCAGTTCGCGGTCGTTGCTGCTGTCCAGGTACTGCTCTCCGGTATGGGTGACGGACGCCGACAAGGTCAGGTCCGGCAACGGGGCCGGATCCCACTCAACGGTCATATTGGCTTGAAAGTCCGGAACACCGATCGGCGTGTTGCCTTTTTTGGCGGTGTCTTCGCTGCGCGTGTATTCGGCGTCCATGAGCATCAGCCCGGACATCAACCGGAGACGATCGGAGAGACGACCGAACACCATAGCCTCGATACCCCGGTTGCGCTGTTCACCGCTGCGCCGGTAGACACTGCCGTCCAGCTCCGCCGACGGTTTGGTGATTTGAAACGCATCCAGGGTGGCGCCGAGACCGCCCCGGTCCAGCTTGACGCCCACTTCGTACTGTTTGGCCACGTACGGTGCCAGAGCCTGTCCGGCGCCATCTGCCCCCTCCGGCACGATGTCGCCACGGCTGAGCCCTTCGGTGTAATTGCCATAGAACGACACCCCGGACCAGGGGGAGACCACCACCCCGCCGAACAGAGCCGTCGCACCTTTATCGTAATCGTTGGTGAACATCCCGGCGTTGTAGTTATCGGTTTCGATACGCTGGCGGCGGGCCCCCAGCGTCACCTGCAAACGCCGATCAAGAAACGACAGAGTGTCGGCCACCGCCACGCCGCTGAATTCGGATTCGGACAACTTGGGAATACTGCCTGGCCGCGCCACCGTAATTTCCGGGTAACCCACCGGATCATAAATGTTCGAGTCCCAGTCGTCGGTGGCGTAAACCGCGCCACGCCGGTAAGTTTCCCGGTAACGGCTGACCTGCAATGACATCTCATGGCTCACCAGGGCGGTGTCGAGCAGGGCCCGCAGCCCGGCATCGGCGGTACGGCGCTGATTGCGGAACAGCATATAGGACGGCGAATCCTTCACATCCCCGGCGCTGTTCTGAATCACCGGGTAGCCGAACAAACGGTCCACTTCACTGTCACCACCGCCCACGTTGGCGAACAGCATCAACTGATCGTCAAGATCGTATTCGACCGACAGCAGCATCGACTGATCGTCCACGCGGGACCATTCCCACGCCTGGGTAACGTTGCGCCGGCCGTCGGGCGCACCGGGCAAAGGCACACCGGTGGCGATCATCAGTTCCCTGGACGGGGCGTCATAATCCTCGCGCTGATCCAGCAGATCCAGGCTGGCGCGCAACCGGTCGCCCTGATAATCCACCGCCAGGGCGGCGTAGCCGGAGGTCCGCTCCTGATTATCCAAACGGGTGTCACCGTCGGTGTGACCGCCGTTGAAGCGGATGCCCCAGCGGCGCTGCTCACCGAACCGGCGGCTCACATCCACGGCGCCCCCGAATTGCTGGTCCTGGGTAAATTGCAGTTCCGCCCGGTTGAGGTCGGCGTCCTGGGCGCGCTTGGGCACGACATTGATGGTGCCGCCGACGCTGCTGTTGGGAGACAGACCGTTGAGCAGGGTGGACGGCCCCTTGAGCACCTCCACCCGCTCGGCGTAACCGGTCAGCACCCGATAGTTGGGAGCCACCCCGAACACCCCGTTGTAGGAGACCTCTCCGGAGTTGCCCTCGTTCATGGCAAAGCCGCGGATGAAGAAGGAATCCAGCATGCCGCCGGGACCGCTGGCATTACGCACCGAGGGGTCATTGCGGACCATTTCCGCCACCGTGCGCGCCTGGAGATTGTCGATGGTTTCGCGGGTGTAGCTGGTGATGTTCACCGGCGCGTCCATGTAGTCCTTGTTGCCGAGCATGCCGACCTGACCGCCGCTGGCAAGCTGGCCGCCCTCGTAGGGGACCGGAAGCGCCATCGCCGGCGAGCCGCCGATGCCAGCGCTCACATCCACCTGGTCCAACACCTGTGCCTGCTCGGCACGGATCACGTACACCGCTTCGGAAGCGCGGCGGGCGGTCAGTCCGGTGCCGGCCAGCAACCGGCGCAGGCCCTCGTCCACGGTGTAATCACCGCGCAGACCGGCGCAGTCTTTACCATCCAGCAAGCCGGCCCCGGCCTGCACACTGATGCCGGCTATATCGGCGAAACGATACAGCGCCGGTGCCAGGGCTCCGGGAGGCAGATCATAGGACTGGCGCGCTGCCGGATCGGCCATCGCCAATAGCGGCAGCAGCAGGAGCAGCGACCACCACGGCCGTGACCACACGGCGCTGCGTTGAACACGGAGAAACGGAAGCATCACGGTCATTACTGGGTTTCCTGAAACAGTGCGAGGTCTTTGCCAGTAAGGACACGCGAAACGGAAAAAGGGGACAGCGCATTTCAGCGGGCGCGCACCGTCACCCAGTAGGGCGTCAGAAAGGCCACGTCCACCGGCACCGTGGCCGGCAGCGCCGCCAGGATCTGGTCACTGTGATCAAGCTGGAAAGTACCGCTGATACGCAGCGCGCCGGCATCTTCATCGCAACGCACCACGCCATGACGATAGCGCGCCAGTTCTTTCAGGAAGCGACTCAGCGGCATGTCATCGGCCACCAGCCGCCCTTCGGTCCAGGCCGCCAGTTCTGGCGGTGCGGTCTTGGTGGAGCCAATTGCCTCATGGCTGAAACGGGCCTGCTGGCCGGCATGCAACACTCGCGGTGACGCCGACGCCGAGGCATCGCCGGGGCGAATCACCACCGCGCCTTCGAACACGGCCACCCGGGTGGACGCCGCCGAGCCGCGCCGTACCAGGAAACGGGTGCCCAGAGCCTCGATCAGGCCCTCGCTGGTGCGCACCCGCAGTGGGCGATGCCGTTGCGACGGTGGCAAGCCATCGTCGCCGCTGGTCACCAGAATTTCACCGGCACGCAACAATAACAGCCGTTGTTCCCGATCAAACAGCACGTCCAGAGCGGAGCCTGTGTTAAGCATGACACGGGAGCCGTCATCGAGGACCAGCTCGCGGCGCTCACCAATACCGGTGCGATAGCTGGCGTTCCACTCGCTCCAGGGCAGCGCGCGCGCCGCCAGATAAGCCGCCGGAGCCAGACCAATCAATACCGCCAGATGCTTGAGCGCGCCGCGGCGGTCCAGACGCTGGCGGCGATCCAGGGTACGCATACCCACTTCGGCGGGGATCCGCTCGAACGTTTCGGCAAGACGCAAGGCCCGCTGCCAGGCCCGCTCGTGATCCGGATGCGCGGCCCGCCAGCGTTCCAGGTCGGCGCGTTCGGCGTCGTCCAGATCGGCTTCGCGCCAGCGCAGGAACCAGTGAGCGGCACGGCGCGCCACCTCACGCTGCAACGACTGGCTGCCGTCCTTGTTTACCCCATCAGAGTTCAGTCCATCAGCAGAATGCATTCTTCCAGGGCCCGGGCCATGTAGCGTTTCACGGTGCGCTCGCTCACCACCAGATGTTCGGCGATGGCGGCATAGGTCAGCCCTTCCAATTGGGACAGGAGAAAAGCGGTGCGCACCTTTTCCGGTAACCGGTCCAGGAGAGCATCCACTTCCTGCAGCGTTTCCAGCAAGGCCAGCCGCCATTCCGGCGAAGGCGCCTGCTCCGGAGGCAGCAGCGCCAGGGTTTCCTTGTAGGTCCGTTCCAGGGACAGGCGCCGATAATGGTTCACCAGCAAGCGACCGGCCACGGTACTCAGGTAAGCGCGCGGCTCGCGCACCGCCAGCACCCCGTCCCGGTCACGGGCGGTCAGCAGCCGCATGAAGGTATCCTGGGTCAGATCCTCGGCGCTATGTGAGCAGTCCAGGCGCCGCCGCAGCCACCCTCTCAGCCAACCGGAATGGGAGTGATACAACTGGTCGATACGGCGCTCGAAGGCCTCCTTCTCACCGGCGATCGTCATAGCAGTCCCCACCCCAGTCAATAATGCGAATTGTTATCATTATATCACTTTGGTGGAAACCTCCTCCATCATTCCCGATGGTCGATGGCCGCGCCGGCTAGGCGGCTGTGCGGAGCCGGCGCCGCAATACGCGGTGCCGGTGGGTAAAGACCCGGCGGATGAACCATCGCGTCAAGGGGGCCGCCAGGCGGGGCTTGAACGTCAGTTGGTCCACCAGCAGATGGCTGTCCGGGTCATCCTCACAAGGCAGAATACGCCGCTCATGACGCCACAGCGCCATGGATCCCATGGGAGACTGTTCCAGGAAGCCCCGGCCCGGGTCCAGCGCCAGCAGCGTCATGTCCGAATAATCGATGGGCAGAATGCCGAACAGAAAAATATAGCTGCGGAACAGGCGTGTTCCGCAACGCACCTCCACGTCATCCAGAGAATGAATCCCCTTCGGCGCCGTCATGCGTAACCACGGGCGCAGTTCCGCGGCAATGCCGTCCACCGAAGTGATCCATTGCCAGATTCGGGATTCCGGTACGGATAAGCGGGATTCAAATCGCAGTGTGATCGGGTCGCTCATGGTTGCTCCTTGCCGGCTATCGGCGAGCTGCGTATTGCACGTCGACGCAAACACGAGTAAATCTCACATTTCAGGCCGTCCGCCGCTACTCGCATTCACCGCCATGACCGGCATCCGCAAAAAGCCCCGCCAACAGCGCTCCCGCGCCACCTGGGACGCGATTCTGGAGGCGGCGGCTCAGCTTTTCGGGGAACGGGGCTATACCGGCACCACCACCAACAAGGTGGCGGAGCGAGCCGGTGTGTCCATCGGCTCGCTGTATCAGTATTTCCCAAACAAGGAGGCGCTGCTGCTGGCGTTGAGCGAGCGGCATATGGAGGAAAGCGGCGCGACCTTGAGCGCCGTCTTCCAACAATTGGAGCAGGAACGTCCGGACCTGGAAACAACCCTGACCTCGTTGATCGAGGCCACCGTGGCATTGCACCGGCACAACCCCGCCATGCATCGCTTGCTGTTCGAGCAAACACCCCGATCGGCGGCACTGATGTCGAGGTTCCGGCGCCTGGAAACGTTGATGGCCACGGCGGTGGCCGGGCAATTGACCCGTCTTGGTGTTGGCGGCCCCCATCCCGAGGCCCGCGCCCTGCTGCTGGTGCAAGGTGTGGAGGCACAGGTCCACGGCGCCGTACTGGCACCTCCCGAAGGTCTCTCCAGCGAAACTCTGGTGGAAGAAATCAAGGCTCTGTGGCTGACCGCACTACGAAGTGGGCACCCCCGGTGACCCCACGCCGCCATGTCCGCTATGCTCCGGGTCAGTGTTCCATTGGCATTGCCACACCGACATAGCCACCTTTTTAAAAGGAAGCCAGTCATGACAATAATGATTATCGGACTCGTGCTGTTTCTGGGCGTCCATTCCGTACGTATCTTCGCCGAGCCCTGGCGCCAGGCCCGGATTCAACAGCTGGGGGAACCCGCCTGGAAGGGGATCTATTCACTGGTGGCCCTGATCGGGCTGGTATTGACGATCTGGGGGTACGGTCAGACCCGGCTTGATCCTGTGTTTGTCTGGAACCCGCCAGTGGCCTTGCGCCATCTCACTGTGCTGCTGATGATTCCGGCGTTGATTCTGCTGGTGGCGGCCTATGTGCCAGGCAATGCCATCAAGGCCCGCCTTGGCCACCCGATGATGCTGGCGGTGAAAGTCTGGGCCCTGGCCCACCTGCTGTCCAATGGCCGGCTGGGTGACATCGTTCTGTTCGCGGCCTTCCTGGTCTGGGCGATTCTGGCATTCCGCGCCGCCCGCCGGCGGGAGCCCGCCAGCCGGACCGGCGGCCGCTCCAGCGCCACCATTACCACCGTGGTGGTGGGGCTGGTGGCCTATGGCCTGTTCGCTGTTTTCCTGCATCCCTGGTTGATTGGTGTGCCGGTGATGTGAGCAGCCACCGTCACATCCCGTTGGCCGGCTCCGGCAGTTGGCAAACGTCCACCCATTCGCCTTCCACCAGCTCCGCCAGCCGCTGCGGCGCGATACGCACCGCGCTGTGGGTGGCGCCGGCGGCGGGAAGCACTTCGTCGTAAAGGCGCAGGGATTGATCGCAGTACACCGGTAGTGGCGTGGCCAATCCGAAAGGACAGACGCCGCCGACCGGGTGGCCGGTGAGCGCCAATACGGTTTCCGCGTCGAGCATTTTCGCTTTGGCCTCGAATACCGCGCGCATTTTTCGGTTATCGATACGGGCATCACCGCGAGCCACCACCAGGATTTCCCGTTCACCGACCCGGAACGCCAGAGTTTTGGCGATCTGCCCGGGCTCGACACCGTGAGCCTGGGCGGCCAGCGCCACCGTGGCGGTACTGGTGTCCAGCTCGATGATACGAATCTCCGGTGCTTTTTCGGCGAAAAACGCGCGCACGCTATCCAGGCTCATGGCGGCTATCTCTTCAGGTAATGAAAGCGGCAAGGTGGGGAACGCCGGGCACAGGCCCGGCGCGATCACAGGTCGTAGTCGCCGGCGGCTTCCGGCTGGTACTCGACGTCAAGGATGACGATGCGCAGGGTTCGGCCATTGCGGCCCGGCCAGTCGATACTCTGGCCCTTGGCCAGTCCCAGCAAGGCCGCGCCCACCGGCGCCAATATCGACACGGTGTCGGGCTTGCCGGCGTCTTGCGGGTACACCAGCGTCACCGACCATTCCCGACCGCTGTTTTCCTCACGGCAGCGGACCCGGGAGTTCATCGTCACCACATCCGCCGGCATGCTGCGGGGTTCCACCACCGTGGCTCGCAGCAATTCGTCCTCCAATCCCAGCACCTGGTCGTCATCCAGGTCCTCCAGCAACGGCTCAATGCGGCTGACATCCAATCGCGACACCGTAATAGGCGGCGGCAACATGTTCATACTCCTGTGGAAGCGCCCCTTCCGCGGGGCGCGGGCATAACATCACCGGCAACGATTTTTTCTATCGGCCCGGCAACGGTCCGGGAATGACCGCCATGGGCGGCGGCCACTATAAAAACGGCGTTCCGATGGGAACGCCGTTGGGTTGTTGTTCCCTGATATTAGGCCAGTGGTGTTTTTTGGCAAGCCCGGGGGAGAGAATCCCTTGCCGAACGCCGTCAAAGTGACCGGCGGCGGTGTCATCCACCCCCGGTAACCCGCTATACTCGCCGCATTCAACCCTGCTTCCCGGAGCCTTTCATGCGTGCATTGAGCCTGTTGGTGTTGGTGCTGTTGAGCGGTTGCGGCCAGAAAGGCCCGCTCTACTTCGCCGAGCCGGCCCCGCCGCCCCAGCCCCAGGATCAACCACCGGCGACGGAGACGGCCCCTGCCGTGGACAACGACGACGATTCGGACCAGGACCCGCATTAACAGGATGAGCCCCATGGATCACTTTCCCTACCGCGACGGTACCCTGTACGTCGAGGAATTGCCGCTGACACTGCTGGCCGAACGCTTTGGCACGCCGTTGTATGTCTATTCCCGGGCCGCCCTGGAGACGCACTACCGCGCCTTCGATGACGCCTTTGGCGACCATCCCCATCAGGTTTGCTACGCGGTGAAGGCCAACAGCAATGTGGCGGTGCTCAATGTGCTGGCCCGCTGCGGCGCCGGTTTCGACATCGTCTCCGGCGGCGAGCTGGAACGAGTGCTGCGTGCCGGCGGCGATCCGGACAAGGTCGTCTTCTCCGGCGTCGGCAAGACCGCCGATGAGATGGCCCGTGCCCTGCAGGTCGGCATCCATTGCTTCAACGTCGAATCGGCGGCGGAACTGGAACTGCTCAACCTGGTGGCCGGCGAACTGGACCAGGAAGCGCCCATCGCCATCCGGGTGAATCCGGATGTCGACGCCCAGACCCATCCGTATATCTCCACCGGCCTCAAGGAAAACAAATTCGGTGTCGACATCCGCAAGGCGCCGGCGTTGTATCAACGGGCGGCGGAACTACCGCACATCCGGATTCTCGGCATCGACTGCCACATCGGCAGCCAACTGACCCGTCTGGAGCCGTTCGAGGACGCGCTGGAGCGGGTGCTGGCACTGCTGACCGAACTGCAGGAACTGGGCATCGAGATCCACCACCTGGATCTGGGCGGCGGTCTCGGCGTCACTTACAACGACGAAACACCACCGGCCCACGAGGATTACGTGGCCGCCCTGCTGCGGCACATTCCCGGCGAGTTACCGGTACACATCGAACCGGGCCGCGCCATCGCCGCCAATGCCGGCGTGTTCCTGACCCAGGTGCTGTTCCTGAAACCCACCGAGCATCGCAACTTCGCCATCGTCGACGGCGCCATGAACGACCTGATCCGCCCCAGCCTCTATTCCGCCTGGCAGGACATCGTGCCGGTGACGCCCCATGAGGCGGACTGCCGGGACTGGGACATCGTCGGCCCGGTGTGCGAAACCGGCGACTTTCTCGGCAAGGACCGGGCCCTGGCCCTGGAGGCCGGCGACCTTCTGGCGGTGCGTTCCGCCGGCGCCTACGGTTTCGCCATGGCCAGTAACTACAACAGCCGTGGCCGGCCGGCGGAGATTCTGGTGGACGGCGATCAGGCCTTCGTGGTGCGCCAGCGGGAAACCATCGAGGATCAGCTCAAGCTGGAAACGCTGCTGCCCTGACAGGGACTTAGGCGCCAGCCATCGGGGACCGAGCACCACCGGAGCAGGCCGCTGGCGCGCGGCACACTGGTACCGCTGCCCGCTCACTCTCCAGTAAGCTGCGCCACCCGGTGGTGGCCGTGACCGTCTCCCAGCGCCGCCTGCAACACCGGCATCGCCTGCTTCATGTTTGCCGCCAGAGTATAAGGCGGATTGATCACCAGCAGCCCGGAGCCGGTCATGCCACGTCCGCTGGCGTCGGCGCGCATGCAACATTCCAGGCGCAGCAGGTTGGGAATGTCCGCTTCCACGAACCGGCGCACGAAGCGCTCGGTACGGTTACGTTCCAACACCGGATACCAGATCGCGTAGGTGGCGGTGGCGAATTTACGCAACGCCTGGCGCACCGCTTCCACCACCTGGGTGTAGTCCGCTTCCAGTTCATAGGACGGGTCGATCAGAACCAGTCCACGACGGTGCCGCGGCGGCAGCAACGCCTTGAGACCCTGCCAGGCGTCCAGCTTCTCCACGCGGACTCGTCTGTCACCAGCGAATTCCTGCCGTAGCAGCTCAAAGTCGGTGCTGTGCAGCTCGGTACACTGCAGACGATCCTGCTCACGAAGCAGGTGGGCGGCAATCAGGGGCGATCCGGGATAGTGACTCAGGCGCCCCACCGGATTGAGTTGCGCCACCACCGACAGATAGCGGTCCACCGCGGCCACGCCGGTACGCTCACCGAACAGGCGGGCGATACCATCCACGTACTCCCCGGTCTTCTGCATGTGCGCGTCGTCAATGGCATAGCGCCCGGCGCCGCCATGGGTATCGTGCACGGTGAACGGCTTCGGTTTGAGCCGCAGATGATCGAGGATCGCCACTTCCACCAAATGCTTGAGGACATCGGCGAAACTGCCGGCGTGATAACTGTGACGGTAACTGAGCATGGCGGGTCCCGAGGCGGCAAACCGGCATTGTACGCGGGGAGCAACCAACACGCCTATACTCGGAGCGGCCCCGGCTTTCCCTCCATCAGGCGGGCGGCAAGGCCCGCATGCCGCGCCGGATGAAATCCGTGGTCACCTCCGGCTGGGTCAGCGGCAACATGTGGCCGCCTTCGATAAGCTCCAGTTCCACTTTGTCCGGGAACCGGTCCACCATCCCCTGCCCCTGTTCCCGCGGATCGAGAATGCGGTCGCCTCGACCATAGAGGATCCGGACCGGCACTTGCAGATCGGCATAACGCTGCTGCAGCTCCGGCACCACCCCATCCAGCGCCAGCAAATCCCGTGACGCCGCGATGAAATGACTGGGTCTCAGCCCGAGCGCGCCGCCACCGCGTATCGCATAGTCGGCTGGCACTGTTTCCGGCCCGAACACGATATCCAGCACCTTTTCCCGATAACGCATGGTCATCGGCACCATCAGCGTCCAGGCCACCAGTTGCCGCAACCAGGACTGACGTATGCCCAGCGCCGCGAACGCCTTGGAGGGCCCGGCGGCGGGCATATGAGTCAGCGGCGCGATCAGCGTCAGCCCCCGCACCTTGTCCGGATGCCGCAACGCCGTGGCCAGCGACAGCGCCCCGCCCAGCGAGTGCCCCACCAACATCGGCTTACCCAGTTGCAAGGCGTCGATGACGCCGGCCACCACATCGGCCTGAACTACCAGGGAGGCGGAGGAACGCGCGGCGCGTTCCGAATAGCCGCTGCCGGGGCGATCAATGGCCACCACCCGATAATCCTTGGCCAGTTCGCCGAGCACTTTGTAGGAGAAGTGCTGGGAGACCCCGCTCAGTCCATGAATCAGCAGCAGGGTTTCCGGCCCGCTGCCTTGCTCGATGTAGTGGATACGGTTGCCCATGACCGTGACGAAACGGCCCTCCGGCGGCAAGCCAAACTGCACTTTGCGCACCGTCATCCAGGTGAAAACAAAAAGTCCCGCCGCGATCAGAATCACCACGATCAACAGGCCGCTCAGCACATACCCCATAGCCGTTTCCTTCGTTTTTCTTCCCTACCGTTATTGAAACAGCGTGGTTATTGAAACTGCAGCACGCCGTCATCCAGTCTGCCGTACTGGATCATGTATTTGTCTTTCAGGTAATTCTGATGCACGCGCCAGCATTCGCGGTCGCCTTGTTGCGGCATGACATCCACGCCACGCTGGACATAGCCGGAACTGAAATCGAGGAACGGCAGCGCCTTGACGGCCGGATCGCGCCGCGCCACCGCCATCCGCGCGCCCTTCCTGTCCATGTAACGCAACAGGCGGGTCATGTAGTTGCAGGTCAGTTCGGCCTTCAACGTCCAGGACGCGTTGGTATAACCAAAAGTGAGCATCAGGTTCGGCACATCGCTGAGCATCATGCCTTTGTAAGCCATGCAGTCGGCCACCGCCATTGCCTTGCCGTCCACTTCCAGCCGCACATCGCCCAGGGCGTTCAATTTCAGCCCGGTGGCGGTGACGATGATGTCCGCCTCCAGCTCCTGGCCGGAAGCAAGTCGGATACCGCCCGGCGTGAAGCGGTCGATGGTATCGGTGACGATATCCACCCGCCGGGAGCGCAACATATGAAACAGATCGCCGTCCGGCACGGCGCAAACACGCTGATCCCAGGGACGGTAGTCCGGCGTGAAGTGTTTCATGTCCACTCCCGAGCCGACCTGACGCTGTGCCAGATGCAACAGGTATTCCCGGGTGGGGCCGGGCCGGGTACGGGCATTGTGGAAGAAACGCTGGCCGAGCAGCACGTTCTTCCAGCGGGTCAGGCGATAGGCCAGCGGCAGGGGCAACCAGCGCTGCATGGCGTGGGCAAGCCGGTCCACCAGGGGGCGCGCGAAGATATAGCTGGGGGAGCGTTGCAGCATGGTGACCCGCGCCCCCTGTTCGGCCAGTGCCGGCACCAGGGTGACGGCGGTGGCGCCGCTGCCGATAACGACAATGCGTTTGCCCTGGTAGTCCAGTTGCTCCGGCCAGAACTGCGGATGAATGATTTGTCCGGTAAAGTCCGACTCGCCGGGAAACTCCGGCCGATAGCCCTCGTCGTAGCTGTAGTAGCCCGAGCAGGAGGCGATGAAGCGGGTCCGGATGCGCTCCTCCCGCGTCTCCCCGGTCCGGTCGGTGGCCTTGACCCGCACCGTCCACAACCCTTCGTCACTGGACCAACTGGCCGACATCACCTGATGGCGGAAGCGAATGTTGTGAATGGCTCCGGACTCTTCGGCGATTTCCTCGATATAGCGCTTGATGTCCGCGCCATCGGCAATCGCCTTGCGGCCGGTCCAGGGCTTGTAGCTGTAGCCCAGGGTATACATGTCCGAGTCCGACCGTATGCCCGGATAGCGGAACAGGTCCCAGGTACCGCCAATGGCATCCCGCCGCTCAAGAATCAGATAGCGCTTGTCCGGACACTTGTCGCTCAGGGCCCGGGCCGCGCCGATGCCGGACAGGCCCGCGCCGATGATCAGGACATCCAGGGGGGCGGGCTGAAATTGTTCTTGTTGTTTATTCATGCTGATATCCTCTGTGCCTCGCGCCAATACGGGCTTGCGCGTTTGCGATGAAACGGCCGCGGGCCTTTGCTGGTAAGCATGAGTGACAATTTATATTGTCACTTATAATTTGACAACGCCGCTTTTCAGAATCCTCATGGCCACAGAAACCACAGGCAAGCGACCGTACCGGGGCACCGCCGCACGGGAACGGCGCGCACTGCGCCGCCAGCAGTTGATCGATGCCGCGACCGAGGTCTACGGCCACAACGGCTACCGGCATTCCAGTGTCAAACAGGTGTGCGACGCCGCCGGCCTGACCCAGCGCTATTTCTATGAATCCTTCGGCCACAGCGATGAGCTGCTGATCGCCTGTTATGAGCAGGCCACCCGACGCCTGCGCGCGCACAACATGGCCGCCGCCGAGGCCGCGGGGGACGACCCGCTGGCCCGCTGCCGCGCCATGCTGCGCTCCTATTTCCAGGAGTTGAAAGACAAACCGAATGTTGCCCGGCTGTTGCTGATCGATATTCGCGGCATCAGCCCGGCGGTGGACCGGGCCATCGATGACGCCCTGCGGGCCGGCATCCAGAACATGACCCAGGCCCTGGCCCGGCCCGGTCAGCAGTTCGACCCCATGCTCCAGGCCGGCCTCCAGGGCGGCTTCATTCATATCGCGCTATATTGGATGGCCACCGGTTATGCCCAGCCGGTGGACACGGTGACGGAAACCGCGCTGAAGATTTGCGCCGCCCTGCTGGAATAATCCCCGCCCTACTGCTCCCCTGCAAATCCCCGTACAATGGTGGTTTTCGTTATCTGCGCGGATGCGTCGCATGCGACTGAAATTCACCAAAATGCACGGGCTTGGCAACGATTTCGTGGTCGTGGATGGCGTGCGCCAGCCGCTGCCGGAAAACGGCCCGCCGTTACCGGCGGAAGAGCTGCGGCGCTTGGGCGACCGGCATTTCGGCATCGGCTTCGATCAGATGCTGGTGGTGCAACCGGCCCGTAAAGAGGGCGTGGACTTTCGCTACCGCATTTTCAACAGCGATGGTTCCGAAGTGAGCCAGTGCGGCAACGGCGCCCGCTGCTTCGCCCGCTTCGTCCGTGACGAGGAACTCACCGACAAACACGAGATCCGCGTGGAGACCGCCGCCGGCGAAATGACCTTGCGGGTCACCGACGATGGCCTGGTGACCGTGGACATGGGCGCGCCGCGCTGGGCTCCGCAAGCCATTCCCTTCACCGCCAAGGCGGAAGCGGACAGCTATTTTCTGGTGGCCGGCAACAACGGCTATGAAGTCTCCGCCGTGGGGCTGGGTAATCCCCATTGTGTCCTGTTGGTGGAAAATGTGGACAACGCCCCGGTGGACACCGTCGGGCCGTTGCTGGAAAGCCACGAGCAGTTTCCCGAGCGGGTCAACGTGGGGTTCATGCAGGTGATCAGCCGCAACGAGATCCGGCTGCGGGTCTATGAACGCGGCGCCGGTGAAACCCTGGCCTGCGGCTCCGGTGCCTGCGCCGCGGTTTTGTGCGGCCAGCGCAGAGGCCTGCTCGACGATACCGTCACCGTGCACCTGCTCGGCGGCGCCCTGCAGGTCCACTATCCCCATGGCAGCCAGGACAGCCAGAGCGGCGTGTTGATGACAGGCCCTGCAAGCCGTGTCTATGATGGCGCCATCGACATTCCGCAGCCGAGCAAAGCCCGTTGAGCCAACCCACGGGGATGATTTCATGAGCGAGCAAAAACCCACCAGCGCCGACCAGGTCGCCGCTTTCCTGCGCCAGCACCCGGACTATTTCCAGCAACGGCCGGAGCTGCTGGAACTGCTGCGTCTGCCGGACGCCCGCGGCCAGGCGGTTTCCTTACTGGAACGCCAGGCGGCGATCCTGCGCGAACGCAATCAGGAGTTACGCGAACGCCTGAACGGCCTGCTTGACGTGGCGCGGGAAAATGACCGCTTGTTCGAACTGACACGAGGCCTGACCCTGGCCCTGCTGGAAGCACGCACCCCCGACAAGCTGTTCCGGGGCCTGGTGCGTACCCTGGAAGACGACTTCCATTGCGACGCCGTGGCCCTGCTGCTGCACGACCGCGAGATCCCGATTCTCGGCGAATTGCGCAAACAGGTACGGCTGATCGACGATGAAGCGCTGCCCTCCGGCCTGGCGCCGATGCTGCGTCCAGGCAAGTCGGTATGCGGCGTGTTCCGCCAGGAAGAACTGAAAGCGCTGTTCCAGGAGCAGAGCGAGCAGGTGCAATCCGCCGCCCTGATCCCGCTGGATTTCCATGGCCCGGTCGGTCTGCTGGCCATCGGCAGCCGTGACGCCATGCACTTCCGCAGCGGCATGGACACTCTGTTCATCAACCACCTGGGCGATATCCTGGCGCGCCGTCTCAGCGAAGTGGGCCATTCCAGTACCGCCCGCCAGGCGCAACGGGCCTGACCCCATGACCGCCGCCAGCGACGCTGATTGGGTGGCGGATTTTATCCGTCATCTGGACAGCGAACGGCGGCTTTCCGCCAACACCGTCAAACATTACCGCCGCGATCTCGAACGCGCCCGTCAGGCCCTGGACGGCCTCCACTGGCGCCGCGTCACGGTGCATGATCTGCGCGCCCTGGTGGCGCGGCTGCACCGGGATGGTCTCGGCGGGCGAAGCCTGCAGCGTCTGCTGTCCACTTTGCGCACTTTTTTTCATTTCCTGATCCGGGAAGGCAGGGTCAGCGACAATCCCGCCCTGGATATTCGTGCTCCGAAAAGCGGCAAACGGCTGCCCAAGGCCCTGGACGCCGACCAAACCCGCCATTTGCTCGATAGCGAAGAGGCCAGCGGCACGCCGCTGGACCGGCGCGACCAGGCGATGATGGAGCTGCTCTATGGCTGTGGCCTGCGGCTGGCGGAACTGATCAGCCTGAATCTGGACAGCATCGACATCACCGCCGGCCAAGTACGGGTCACCGGCAAGGGCAACAAGACCCGCCTGCTGCCGGTGGGCAAGCCGGCCCTGGCCGCCCTGCGCCGCTGGCTGTCGGTGCGAGGCCAGCTCACCTCACCGGACCAGCCGGCTTTGTTCGTCAGCCAGCGCGGACGGCGGGTGTCACCGGCCACGGTGCAGCAGCGCCTGCGTCAGGCGGCGGTTAAGCGGGGCCTTGGCGAGCATCTGCACCCGCATAAGCTGCGCCATTCCTACGCCACCCACCTGCTCGAATCCTCCGGCGACCTGCGCGCGGTGCAGGAGTTGCTCGGCCACGCCAATCTCAGCACCACCCAGGTCTATACCCACCTGGATTTCCAGCATCTGGCACGGATCTACGACGACGCCCATCCACGCGCCCAGCGCAAGAAAGACGATTGATCACGGCGGGTTGATCGGGGATAGTGGATAGCCTGCTGCCCCGATCAACCCGCTGCTCTCCGATTCCCTATGACTGGACTGAAACTGATCACCTTCGACCTGGACAATACCCTCTGGCCGGTGGATGAGGTGATTCGTCAGGCGGAACGCACCTGCAGTGCCTGGATCGCCGAGCATCATCCGGAGGCGTCCGCGGCGCTGACCGCCGAGCGCATCCGCTCGGTACGTGACCGGCTGATCGGCGAGCAACCGGACTATCTCAATAATCTGACCCGGCTGCGCCGGGACGCCATGGCCCAGGCCTTTATCGAGGCCGGCTTCGCCGAGCGCGAGGCCCGCCACATTGCCCAGGATGCCTTTCTGGTATTCCACGAAGCACGCAATAAAGTCAGTTTTTTCCCCGGCGCGCTGGAAGTGCTGGAAACCCTGGCGGACAGCTACACCCTGGGCGCGCTCAGCAATGGCAACGCCGACCTGAAGCAAATCGGCATTCGTGATTTGTTTGCTTTCCATCATTCCGCGGAAAGCATCGGCAAACGCAAACCGGAAGCGGACATGTTCCATGCCGCCCTGCACAGCGCCGGCGTCAGCGCCACCCAGGCGGTGCACGTGGGCGACCATCCATTGGAGGATGTGGACGCGGCGCGCCAGCATGGTTTCCATGCGGTGTGGGCCAATCTGATCGATCTGTCCTGGCCTTCGGACCTGGATCAACCGAGCCATTACATTCACAACCTTCACGAACTCACCGACCTGCTGCCCCTGTTCGATGACTGATCAAACGCAACGCCTCACCACCCTGCTCGACCAACTGCAACGGGAACTGCAACGGCTGGATCTGTGGGAAACACAGCCACCGGCCCCCGAGGCGTTCGACAGCGTCACCCCGTTCTTCGCCGATACCATGGTATTCAGCCAGTGGCTGCAATGGGTGTTCATTGCCCGGTTCCGGGCCCTGCTGGAAGGGGAATACCCGCTGCCGGCGCAGTGCGACGTGGCACCGATGGCGGAGGAAGCGCTAAAGGATCTGCCTCAGGACACCGAGGCGCTGGTGACGGTGCTGAAGGAATTCGACGACCACTTTCCGGGGTAACCCGGCCTCGCGAACAAGAATTCCAAGGTTTCTACAAGGCCGCTGTAGGAGCTTGCCCCGCAAGCGAATCTTCTAGGGTCAAACCCTTCGCTTGCAGGGCAAGCTCCTACAGCGGCTTCGTAGTCCGGTCTGTGGGAAACGGCCGGGCGGCCCTCCGCTCAAGAGCCGCGACCGGTCCTCCTCCGATCAGCCCGCCATGGACAGAATCTTGTCCACCAGCTTCTCGATCCCCGCGGCGGCTTCCTTGATGCTGCCGGCTTCCATGTAGGCCGGCGTGGTCACCAAACGGTTTTCCTCATCAACGACAAAATCGTCCACCGGACACGGCTGATGACGCCCGCCCATCTGTTCAATGGCGGCGGCCACTTCGGTGTTGGAGCCGATGGTACAGGTGGCATCACCAAACAGCAGACCGGTCATGGTCGGAGAAATGCAGATCAGGCCCACGGGCTTGCCGGCCTTGTGCACGGCCTGGATGAAGTCCTTCACCGGCGGGTGGATACTCATCTCCGCCCCTTTGAAGGCGAAGTCACACAGGTTCTTGGCGACCCCGAAACCGCCAGGCACGATCAGGGCGTCATAGTCTTCCGCTTTCGCCTGACCCAGCTCGATCACTTCACCACGCGCCAGCCGCGCCGCTTCCTTGAGCACATTGCGGGTCTCGCCCTCATCCACTTCACCGGTGAGGTGATTGATCACATGCGCCTGATCGATGTCCGGTGCGATGCATTGATAGGCCACACCGGCCCGGTCCAGGGCCAGCAGGGTAATGGTGGTCTCATAGATTTCGCTGCCGTCATAGACGCCACAGCCTGCCAGTAATACGGCCACTTTCATGATTGCTCTCCTCGTATTTCGGATCCGTCACTGTCACCCCGCAACAACTGACCACTGCCAGCGCCGCAGGCCACCACGGATTTCATCATCTGCTCGACACCCACTTGCGGGTGCCGGGTCACCAGATCTTCGTGCACATGGTATATGAAACCGGTGGTGGGATTGGGCCCGGTGGGCACGAACACGGTCACCCGGCCATTGCCATGGTGCGAGGTTATCAAACCCATCACCGAGACGTCCGCTTGGCGTCCGTACAGCCATATCTGGGCCACTTCGCCCCGATGAAAAGGACTGTCCTCATCCTTGCCGAAAACCTGAAGAATGATTTCCTTGACCAGCCGGTAGCCCGGCAGCCGGATCATGGTGCGCGCCTCGAAGCGCTGCCACAACCAGCTTCCCAGGCGGGTCGCCACCAGGGTGCCCACCAGGAAACAGAACACCACCAGCACCGCCACCACCACCCAGTCAGCGGCGAACTTCGGCAATCCGAAGGTATGCACCACGAACCGGGTGAACGGCGCGATCAGGCTGGTGACCGCATCGTAAAGCCACTTGAAGAAGAACGCGATGATCGAGATCGGCAGCAGAATGATGACGCCGCCGATCAACGATTTGCGCACGAAAAACCAGAAACCTCGATCCGCTTTCATGGGGCTACTTCCGGAAACTGATACCAGATTTTGTTGACGTAAAGACAACGTTCCCCGGCGGGGGTTCTCACCCAGGCTTCGTCATCCTCCCGTTTACCAAGCAAGGCGCGGGCCAGGGGCGCGTCGACGCTGATGTAACCCTGTCCACCGTCGGCCTCATCCGGCCCGACCAGACGGTACCGATGAGTGTTGCCATCCTCGTCCTCCACTTCCACCCAGGCGCCAAAGAAAACCTTGCCGGTATCCTCCGGCGGCCGGTCCACCACCACCATGCCGTCCAGGCGTTTGCTGAGAAAGCGGATCCGGCGATCGATCTCGCGCAACTGCTTCTTGCCGTAGATGTACTCGGCGTTCTCCGAACGATCCCCCTGGGCGGCGGCCTCCTGTACCGCCTGCGTCACCTGGGGACGGGTTTCTTTCCACAGGGTCTGCAATTCCCGGTTCATGGCCTGATAGCCCTCGAGCGTGATGTATTTGGAACCCGGGGTGCCCCGGGGTCGCCAACGTCCCATAGCCTTCCTCAATGGATCAACCTTGCCGGCATTGGTAAACTGCCCGGCGCACATCGCGCTATCATCTCGCGATTGTTACGTCACAGCCAGCGGCGCCCCGCCGCCCTGGCGCCGATCGGCTTACCGAGTCCCCATCGAGGCTGATGAACCAAGGCTTTCAAACACGACTCTCACTGTAAGGTAACGCCCTATGTCCTTTCCCCGTGCACCCTGGCCGCACACCCGCATGCGTCGCATGCGCAAAGACGATTTTTCCCGCCGCATGATGCGCGAGTCCGTGCTCACTCCCAGCGACCTGATCTACCCCGTGTTCATCATCGAAGGCGAGAACCGTACAGAAACGGTGGCTTCCATGCCCGGCGTGGAACGCATGAGTATCGATCTGCTGTGCCGCGAGGCGGAGCAACTGGCGGCCCTGGGAGTACCGGCAATGGCGCTGTTCCCGTCCACTCCGGCGGAAGCCAAAAGCCTGGACGCGGCGGAAGCCTGGAACCCGGACGGCCTGGTGCAGCGCTGCACCCGCGCGATCAAGAAGGCGGTGCCGGAAATGGCGGTGATCACCGACGTCGCCCTGGATCCGTTCACCATCCACGGCCAGGACGGCATCCTCGACGAAGACGGTTATGTACTCAACGAGGAAACGGTACAAGCGCTGGTGCGCCAGGCTTTGTCCCATGCCGAGGCCGGCGCCGATTTCGTCGCGCCATCGGACATGATGGACGGCCGCATCGGCGAGATCCGCCAGGCACTGGAAGACAACCACTATATTCTCACCCGCATCATGGCTTACTCCGCCAAGTACGCTTCCGCCTACTATGGTCCGTTCCGCGACGCGGTGGGCTCCGCCGGCAATCTGGGCAAAGCGGACAAGAACACCTACCAAATGGATCCGGGCAACTCCGACGAGGCGCTGCACGAAATCGCCCTGGATCTGGCCGAGGGCGCCGACGTGGTGATGGTGAAACCGGGCATGCCTTATCTGGACGTCATCCGGCGGGTCAAGGACGAGTTCAAGGTGCCGGTGTTCGCCTACCAGGTGAGCGGTGAGTACGCCATGCACATGGCCGCGTTCCAGAACGGCTGGCTGGACGAGGACAAGGTCATGATGGAGTCCCTGCTGGCGTTCAAGCGGGCCGGCGCCAGCGGCATCCTGACTTATTTCGCCAAACGCGCGGCGCAAAAACTGGCGGAACGCAACTGAGACTCTGGTGAAGGAAGGCCGGAAACACACCGGCCTTCCCCTTCTCCATATCAGAACCGGTAACGCACATCCCCCAGGATCATCCGCCGCTCTCCATAACCGCAGTCATAGCCCTCGCCCCGGCACCAGGAAACGTATTCCTTGTCCGCCAGATTCTTGCCGGTAAGAGTGAAATCCCAGGGCCCGGTGGTGTAACCGATCATGGCGTCATACAACGTCACCGACGGCACCTCGGGCCCAACACCATTTCCGTAATCGTAGCCAACAGTCGTGCCCTGGTAGCGGACACCGGCACCGAAGCGCAAGCCGTTCTCCATTTCGTATTTACCCCAGGCGGAGGCAACTTCCTCGGCGACGAAGGGCAGCCGCTCCCCGCTGGTATCCTGCTTGGCGTCCAGTTTGGTGTAGCTCGCCAACAGGCTGAGGTTGCGCCACCGCTTCTTGATACCGACTTCCCAGCCGTCGGCGGTGGCACCGGTTTGATCCACCTCCTGGGGGTTGGTCCCCGACGTCATGACCCGGTTGGTTTCCTCGATATCGAACCAGGCGGCGGTGACTTCCCAATCCTTGGCGGGTGAAAGGTACTTGATGCCCGCCTCGCGCTGTTCACCGGTGGTGGGATCGAGCGACTGACCACCGGAGGTCCCCAGATTGGGAACAAACGATTCCGAATAGCTGATGTAGGGTGACAAACCAAAATCGAACCGGTACATCAGGCCGAGACGGCCGGTGGTGGCGTGATCGTCCTTGTCGGTGTCCGCGCCATTCACCACCAGCGTGGTGCTGGTGGTGTCGTCATAACGCAGGGCGCCGGCCACCACCACGCGGCCCACTTCCATGTGATCGACCAGGTAAACGCCCGTCTGTTTCAGCTCATTGTCGTTCATGTCCTGAGGATCAAGGGCCGCGTAATTGACGTCGCCGTAGACCGGATCGTAGACGTTGATCGGCGTACCCACCCCGGAGAAGGTGTTGTCCTCGGTCCAGAGCGCGTCCTGCCGATCCACTCCGATTACGATGTTGTGGTGGGTAACGCCCACGTCGATGTTACCTTTGAGGCGGACGTCGAAGTTCAACACCTCCGTGCCCTTGTCGGACATGTAGATGGCCCGGTTGATCATGCCGTCGGCATCCGGCGGGGAGCCGATGGCGGCCCAATGCTCCCGGGTCTCGGTGTCACTCTCCGAATAACGTGCGGTCAGGCCGATGGACCATTGCTCGTCAAGACGCTGATCGACCAGCAGCGAAACCTCATCCCGGCGGCGGTCATAGCGGTCCCAGTCGGGCTCGCCGACAAAGGTTTCGGACCCGATATCACCCAACGGACCGGGATCGATGGTGCCCTCGGACGGCAGAAACTGGGCGGACACCGCCCCGTTATCCTCCTGACTGTTGAACAACAGGCTGATGGTGGTGTCATCGGTGGGCAGCCAGGTGATGGACGGCGCGAACAAATAGCCATCGTCGTCGACGTGGTCCACCTGCGTGCCGCTGTCACGCTTGAGGGCCACCAGCCGATACAACAGCCTGCCATCTTCCGACAGAGGGCCGGTGACATCCGCGGCGATCTGCTTGCGATCGAACGAGCCCACCTGCGCCCACAGCTCCCCCTGCTTTTCCGCCTTCGGCAATTTGGAAACGGCATTGATGATACCGCCCAGTTCCGATTGTCCATACAGGACCGAAGAAGGCCCCTTGAGAACCTCGATACTTTCCAGGGCGTACAGGTTGGGGCGCACCGTATTGTAGGAACCGTACAGATAACGCAGCCCGTCGACATAGAACGACGGCTCCATCCCACGCACCTTGGCCGAGTCGATCCGGGTATCGAAGCCGAAGTTACCGCTATGCACACCGGGCGAATACAGCAAGGCATCCTGGATATTCTTGGCGCCGGTATCTTCCATGGTTGCCCGGTCCACCACCTCGATGGCGAACGGCTGGCGTTCCACCGCCACCGGCAGTTTGCCGCCCGCGGCGGGCCGGTCCAGCGTAATGTAGTTTTCGCGCTCGGGAGCGTCCGTGCTCACCTCCACCGGGTCGAGTACATTGGTGGCCGCCTCGGCCAGGGCCAGGGATGGTGAAAAAGCCCAAAGGGGCAGCAATACCCCGGCCAAACCAAGGGGACGGCCCCCACCGCGCACCCCGGTCACTGTGTGATGATTCATGATGACTCCCATACTGCATGGACATTGGCAAGATCATCAAATGATAACAATTATCAATACGATAAGCATTAGTATATTAATTTCACAAACTTGCATTAATCCTTCTTGACGCTGCTGGCGATGCCCCCTGCCACCTACCCCGGACGTGACCACCACAATCCATGGTCTAAACGAAAATCTATTTGGTGGCTGTCATTGCCATGTCATATTAGTGTCATCCAATAGAGGGCCTCTCCCCGGGCCAGGATGTCATCATGAACGCCAACGCCAATCAGCCGTCCATGGACTTGAGCAACCCCGACAACTACATCAACCGCGAACTTAGTCTGCTGCAGTTCAACCTGCGGGTGCTGGAGCAGGCCATGGATGAGCGCCATCCCCTGATGGAGCGCCTCAACTTCCTGCTGATTTTCTCTTCCAACATGGATGAGTTTTTCGAGATCCGGGTCGCGGGGTTGCGCAATCAGATGGAAACCGGCACCGGCACACCGGGACCGGACGGTATGCTGCCTCAAGAGGTGCTGGCGGAGATCTCGCGCATTACCCACGAAGCGGTGCAGCGCCAATACCACATCCTGCAGGACATCCTGCTGCCGGCCCTGGCCGAGGAAGGCGTCCACTTCCTGCGCCGCGAGCATTGGACGGAAGCCCAGGCCGAGTGGGTCAAGAAATACTTCCGTGACCAGGTCTACCCCGTGCTCACGCCCATCGCCCTGGACCCGGCCCACCCGTTCCCGCGACTGGTCAACAAGAGCCTCAATTTCATCGTGCCACTGGACGGCAAGGACGCCTTCGGCCGTTCCACCGGTCTGGCCATCGTGCCGGCACCACGATCATTGCCTCGCCTGATCCGGCTGCCCGATGAGGTGTGCGAAAACGGCGACGATAATTTCATCTTCCTCTCTTCCATGATCCATGCCCACGTCAGCGATCTGTTTCCAGGCATGAAAGCCACCGGCTGCTACCAGTTCCGCGTCACCCGCAACGCGGATCTGGAGGTGGACGAGGATGTGGAGGATCTGGCCAGCGCGCTCAAAGGGGAGTTACTGTCCCGGCGCTACGGCGACGAGGTAAGGTTGGAAGTGGCGGATAACTGCCCTCAGCATCTGATCGACTATCTGCTGGAACAGTTCGAACTGGGCCAGGTGGATGCCTATAAGGCCAATGGGCCGGTGAACCTGGCGCGCATGTTCACCAGCGTCAACCGGCCGCGCCTGCACTACCCGCCATTCACGCCCCGGGTGCCGGCACCGGTGCGCAAATACGAAAGCATTTTCGATGCCATCGACCAGGGCGATATCCTGCTGCATCACCCGTTCGAGAGCTTCAGCCCGGTGGTCAATCTGTTGGCCGAAGCGGCCCGGGATCCCAAGGTTCTGGCGATCAAACAAACCCTGTATCGCACCGGTACCAACTCGGAGATTCTCGATCATCTGGAGACCGCCGCCCGTAATGGCAAGGAAGTCATCGCGGTGGTGGAACTGCGCGCCCGCTTCGATGAGGAGTCCAACATCGAGGGGGCCCGCCGCCTGCAGGAGGCCGGCGCCATCGTGGTATACGGCGTGGTGGGCTATAAAACCCACTCAAAAATGCTGCTGGTGCTGCGCCGGGACGGCGACGGCATGAAACGCTACGCGCATCTGGGCACCGGCAACTATCACACCAAGACCACCAAGTTCTACACTGACTACGGGCTGCTCACCGCCGAGCCGGGAATCTGCCAGGACGTGCACAAGATCTTCCAGGAACTCACCGGCATGGGTAAGGCGGCACGGCTCAAGCAACTCAAGCATGCGCCGTTCACCCTGCATCCAAGCCTGATGGAATGGATCGAGTTCGAGACCGAGCAGGCCCGTGCCGGCAAACCGGCGCGGATCATCGCCAAGTTCAACTCCCTCACCGAAGAGCACATCATGCAGGCGCTGTACCGGGCCAGTCAGGCGGGGGTGGAGATCGATTTGATCGTGCGAGGGATCTGCTGTCTGCGACCGGGCATTCCCGGCCTGTCGGAAAATATCCGGGTCCGCTCCATCATCGGCCGCTTCCTGGAACACACCCGTATTTATCATTTTCACCACGCTGGCGAGGATCTTGTGTACTGCGCCAGTGCCGACTGGATGGACCGCAATCTGTTCAACCGGGTGGAAACCTGCTTCCCGGTCAATGACCCCAAACTCAAGAAACAGATATTGGAGGAAGGCCTGCACTTCTATCTGCGCGATAATACCCAGGCCTGGTTGCTGAGCGCGGACGGCAGCTACCGGCGGGCCGAACCCGCCCCCGGCGAGGAGCCGTTCCTGGCTCAACAGGCCTTGTTGGAAGCACTCAGCAACGGTTGAAACCACCCTTGCTTCCTTGGTGGAGCGCGGCGGAGACTCTGCCTCCGCCGCGCCATTAGTACCCGAGTCAATCTCGTAACGGCAGATAGAGATCCGTTACCAGCTCGTGCTCCGGGGTTTCCGGCATCAGATTCAGATAGTGAAAGAACAACGGAAAATCCCTTAGCTCCTCGCCGCTTTCCGGCAGCCATTCCCGGTAAAGGAAGTACGCGCCATCGCCGATACGATCATGGGAACCGAAATGCCGTACCACGGCGCAACGGCCGGCGGGAATCACTTTGTTCCTCACGCCCTGAGGGTTTTCCGGCACTTCAGCGCCCACCGTCCCACACACCTCGAAGCGGAACTGCTCTGGCGCCGCCAAAGCGGGATCATCGTGCGCCAGGCCATAGGTGGCACTGGTTTTTACCGGCGACAGACCGGTTTCCTTGCGCCACTGCATAAATCGTTTGGCGGTGTCGTTGACGGTCTCCGGGGGCCCTATGTGCTCCAGAGCCGCGACGCGGGTCTCGGGGAAATGAACGATCTTCACTTGCATATTGGCTGTCCTTGTTCGAATCGGGAAACGATACTGTTGATTCCACGGCTCCCAGGCCGGGTCTTGACGGAATTGAGTCGGTGTTTGCCCGAATGCCTGCTTGAACGCCCGTGAAAACGACTCCGGATTTTCGAAGCCCGCCTCCAGGGCTATATCAATAACGCGGGTATCATCTTCAAAGGCCAGTTGGTAAGAAGCCCGGCGCAACCGCATCAGTTGGATATAGCGGCATACGCTGATTCCGGCGTACAGGGAAAACTGGCGGTGAAAGTGGAACTTGGAAAAGTTCGCCACGCGGCTCAAATGATCGACCGACAGATCCTCGGACAAATGGTCATTGATGTAATCAAACACCAGCCCGAAGCGGTCGTCATACTTCACCGCTTTACTTTCAGCCATACCGCACCTCCTCAACACGCGGCCACTATGCCCGCGGGCGGCGGCGGCATCCTGACCGAAATTGCTGAGTTTCGGGGAAAAACCGGGGCGCGCGCCCCGGTGGATCAGATCACCACAAGACGGTAGTCGCTGCTCTGGAAGAATTCCTGCTCCTGTTCCAGATCCGCCTGGGTCAGCGGGTGTTCCTCCAGCCAGCCTTGCGGGAAGCTCAGCGTCAATACCTTGCCGTCGGCGACCAGGCTTAACGGCGGCAGCGGCTCGGCGCTGCGCGCATGATGCAGGCGACAGGCCAGACGCAGCAGCAGGCACAAGCGCAGCAGCGGTTCCCGTTCTTCATCGTCCCATTCCGACAGCGCCGACAGCGGCAACTTGCGGCGGTGGCCGCGCACCAGCAGCGCCACCGCCGCCTGTTCCTGACGCGAGAAACCGGGCAGGTCGGCGTTGGAAAGCATATAAGCGCCATGCTTGTGGAACTGGCTGTGAGAGACGGTCAGGCCCACTTCATGCAATAACGCCGCCCAGCGCAGGGTATCCAGCAGCGCCTCATCATCCAGCGACCACGCCTCCGCCACCGACCGATGCAACGCCATCACGGTGTCGTGTACCCGGCGCGCCTGGGCCGGCTCCACCCGGTAGCGGTCCATTACCGCCTGCACGCTGCGCTCACGGACATCCTCATGGGTAAAACGCCCCAGCAGGTCATAGAGCAACCCTTCGCGCAGGGCGCCGGCGGATACCGTCATATGGGTAATGCCCAGCTGCCGGAAGATCCCCAGCAGGATGGCCAGCCCGGAGGCAAAAATCGGCTTGCGGTCCTCGCGTAAGCCTTTCAGGGACAAGGCGTCCGCGGACCCGGCTTTCACCACTTTGCGAGCGATTTTCTCCAGCGCTTCCAGGGTAATGCCATGATCAGTGAGGCCTCCTTCCTCACACACCTGGGCAATGGCTTTGATAGTGCCGGAGGCACCCACCGCCTGAGTCCATCCCATCCGCCGGTAATTGGCCTCGATCGACAGCACTTCCTGGCGAGCGGCGGTGACCGCTCTGGCCATGCCCGCCTCGGTGATACGGCCATCGGCGAAGAAGCGTTGGCGGAAACTGACACAGCCCATATGCAGGGACTCGGTCTCCACCGCCTCGAACCCTTCGCCGATAATCAGTTCACTGGAACCGCCGCCGATGTCCACCACCAGCCGGCTGCCGCCATTGGCGGCGAGACTGTGAGCCACCCCCAGGTAAATCAGGCGAGCTTCTTCACGGCCGGCCACCACCTCGATGTCATGGCCAAGAACCTGCTCGGCACGGGCGATAAACGCCTTGGCGTTACGCGCCATGCGCAGGGTGTTGGTGCCCACTACCCGGACATTGCCCCGGCGCACTCCGGTGATCCGCTGAGCAAACCGGGCCAGACACTCCAGTGCCCGCTGTTGGGTTTCCTCATCCAGTCGGTTGTCCCTGTCCAGACCGCTGCCCAGCTGCACCTTTTCCGAGAGACCTTCCAGCAGGCGTACTTCTCCCTGATCCTGACGCGCCACCACCATATGAAAACTATTGGAGCCCAGATCGATGGCCGCCAGTTGCTCGCCTTGTCGCAAATTGTTCCCTCTCTGCCAAGCTGCGGAAATGGCGACCGTCACCGGCGCGCCCCGTGGTTTGATTTTCGGCGCCGCAACGGCGCGCCGCAACCAGCAATCGCCCCCGTCATAGGGTCCGGCTGTCAGCGTAATCGACCTTCACGCTTGAAATCCCACGTTGGCGGCCCGATAGTATCAATCCCGCGAAACCCTTAAGCAGGAGATATTCATGAGCGGCGAGATTATCAACGTGACCGACGCCGACTTCGAGGACAAGGTCCTCAAGGCGGACGGTCCGGTTCTGGTGGACTACTGGGCACCGTGGTGCGGCCCGTGCAAGATGGTGGCGCCGATCCTGGAAGACCTGTCCAAGGAATACGCCGACAAGCTGACCATCGCCAAGCTGAACATTGACGAGAACCCGGATACCCCGCGCAAATACGGCGTACGGGGCATCCCGACCCTCACCGTGTTCAAGAACGGCGACGTCGAAGCCACCAAAGTGGGCGCGCTGTCCAAGTCCCAGCTCTCCGCTTTCCTGGACAGCACCCTGTAGTACGCTGTCAGTCCCGGCCAGCCCGTAATCAATTCGTCTCCTATCCGTTTGATTATGGGCTGGACAGGCGCCGACCCACGGTGGTACATTCCAAAACCAGCGTTTTCGCACCCTCAAGCAGGGGATCTCTAATTCATTTGTTCTTGAGTTAAGATTCACCCATGGCCTCGCGTCAGGGGCGGCATCGGTGGGTGATTTTCGGCAGGGAGACATCCCTTCATTACCCATGATTCGACAACAGGCCTGAGCACGCCGGCCGGATGTCCTGATATTTCCCACCGAAACCTCACGAACCAATCAATTAGAGATTTCCACGGCTTTGCCGGCTAAGCGCTCCAGAACGACGTGCCCTCATCGTAGGGACAACGAATCCGGTAACCGGACTTTCATAAAACAACACCGTCCCCAGGTGTTTTCCAATCATTCATTCTCTAGACACCCAACACACCAATGAATCTGACCGAACTGAAGCAGAAGCCTATTGGCGAACTCCTGGACATCGCCAAGGAACTGGGCCTGGAAAACCTGGCCCGTACCCGCAAACAAGACGTCATCTTCTCGATTCTGAAGAGAGCCGCCAAAAACGGCTCGGACATTTACGGCGACGGCGTCTTGGAGATTCTTCAGGATGGCTTTGGCTTTCTACGTTCCGCCGAAGGCTCCTATCTGGCGGGACCGGATGACATCTATGTGTCACCGAGCCAGATTCGCCGCTTCAACCTGCGTACCGGCGATACCATTTCCGGGAAGATCCGGCCTCCCAAGGATGGCGAACGCTATTTCGCCATGCTCAAGGTCAACGAGATCAACTTCGACAAGCCGGAAAACGCCAAGAACAAGATTCTGTTTGAAAACCTGACGCCGCTGTTTCCCACCGAGCGGTTGGTCATGGAAGTGGGCAACGGCTCCACCGAGGACATCACCGCCCGGGTGATCGATCTGGTGGCACCGATCGGCAAAGGCCAGCGCGGCCTGATCGTGGCCCCGCCGAAAGCCGGTAAAACCATGCTCCTGCAGAACATCGCCCACTCCATCGCCCGCAACAACCCCGAATCCCACATGATCGTGCTGCTGATCGACGAACGTCCCGAAGAGGTGACGGAGATGTCGCGCACGGTGCGCGGTGAGGTCGTGGCCTCCACCTTCGACGAGCCGCCGGCCCGTCACGTCCAGGTGGCGGAAATGGTGATCGAAAAGGCCAAACGCCTGGTCGAGCACAAGCAGGACGTGATCATCCTGCTGGATTCCATTACTCGTCTGGCGCGTGCCTACAACACCGTGCAGCCCAGCTCCGGCAAGGTTCTGACCGGCGGTGTGGATGCCCACGCCCTGGAGAAACCGAAACGTTTCTTCGGCGCCGCCCGGAACATCGAGGAAGGGGGCAGCCTGACCATTCTCGCCACCGCGCTGGTGGAAACCGGTTCCAAGATGGACGAGGTGATCTACGAGGAGTTCAAGGGCACCGGCAACATGGAACTGCACCTGGACCGTAAGGTATCCGAAAAGCGTGTATTCCCGGCCATCAACATCAGGAAGTCCGGTACCCGTCGCGAAGAGCGGCTGGTCAGCGAAGACGAATTACAGAAGATGTGGATCCTGCGCAAAGTGCTGCATCCGATGGATGAGATCGGTGCCATGGAGTTCCTGCTGGATCGGATGAAACAGACCAAGACCAATCTGGAATTCTTCGAGTCCATGAAGCGCAAATAATCCGCGCTGACCTCGAGAAAGACAGCGAAAGGCCCGCCCCGGATACCCGAGACGGGCCTTTCGCGTTTTCACACCGGCTTATTTGCCGGCGGTGAGCGTGTTGTAGCTGGTCATCAGATTCCGGTAATCCGGAATATGTTTCGAGAACAACGCTCCCAGGCCTTCAACGTCGTTACGCCAATCACGGTGCAATTCGCAGGCGGTACCGAACCAGGTCATCAGTTGGGCCCCGGCGGCGGACATCCGGTCCCAGGCAGCATCCCGGGTAAGCGGATCGAAGGTACCGGAGGCATCGGTAACCACGAATACATCGAAATCCTCCTCCAGTGCCGACAGCGCCGGAAAGGCCACGCACACTTCCGTCACCACACCCGCGATGATCAGCTGCTTCTTGCCGGTGGCTTTCACCGCCTTGACGAAGTCCTCGTTATCCCAGGCGTTGATCTGCCCCGGCCGGGCAATATACGGCGCATCGGGGAACAGTGCTTTCAGCTCCGGGATCAGCGGGCCGTTGGGACCATCCTCGAAGCTGGTGGTCAGAATGGTGGGCAGATTGAAGTACTTGGCCAGGTCCGCCAGTGCCAGCACGTTGTTGTTGAACTTGTCCGGCTCGATGTCCCGAACCAGCGACAACAAGCCCGCCTGATGATCAACCAATAACACGGCGGCATCGTCTTTATTCAAACGGTTGTATTGCTTACCCATGATCAATCTCCTCAATTGGTTTGCCTTGCCCGTTGGGTTATCGCTGCCGACAACCTCGTCGAAGGATCAAGATGTCGCGGATGCGAACATCTTGATGATCATGTTATTAATAGGACTCCGAGTCGTGTAGATAGCAAATCTGCCACTCAGTGTTCTATTAATGGAACGATAACAGGGTTGATCTTGGAAAACCTCAACGACCTCTATTACTACGTGAAAACCGTGGAGCACGGCGGTTTCGCCCCCGCCGGTCGCGCCCTTGGCCTGCCCAAGTCCAAACTCAGCCGGCGTGTGGCGGCGCTGGAGGAACGCCTGGGCGTGCGCCTGTTACACCGCTCCACCCGGCATTTCTCCGTTACGGAGATCGGACGCACCTACTACGATCACTGCAAGGCAATGCTGGTGGAAGCCGAAGCCGCCCAGGACGCCATAGATAGCGTACGCGCCAGTCCCAAAGGCGTCATCCGGCTGACCTGCCCGGTAACCCTGCTGCATGTGCATATCGGCGCCTTTCTGGCGGATTTCATGACCCGCTACCCGGAAGTCACCGTGCATCTGGAAGCCACCAATCGGCGCGTGGATGTGATCAACGAGGGCATTGATGTGGCGATTCGCGTGCGCCCCCCGCCTTTGGAAGACAGCGATCTGGTGCTGAAGGTGCTCTCGGACCGCCACCCTGCAATGGTGGCCAGCCCGGCAATGGTGGCGCGTCACGGTCTGCCGGTGACGCCGGAGGCGCTGAGCGAATGGCCGAGCCTGGCGCTGAGCAATCCGCAATCCAGCTATGTCTGGGTTCTGTACGGTCCCAATGAGCACCAGGCCACCGTGCCCCACCATCCCCGCTTCGTCACCACCGACATGATCGCCCTGCGTCGGGCCGCGGTGGCGGGAGTCGGCGTGGTGCAATTACCGTTACTGGCCGTGCGCCGGCAGTTGGATGACGGCAGCCTGATCCATCTGCTGCCGGACTGGGCACCGCGCCGGGATATCATCCACGCCGTGTTTCCATCACGACGGGGGCTGCTACCCGCGGTGCGGACCCTGATCGACGAGCTGGCTCTGTTTTACCAGTCCTTCGAGGAACGCTGAGCGAATGGCCGGCCGTGACATCACAACCCGCGGACGGAATCAGCGGATAAACAGCCAGTAGAACAGCGCGCCGATCATCAGCCACTTGAGAATGTAGTAGAGGCGGCGGTTGCGCTTTTTCAGATCCTTGGCTCTGGCCCGGGCCTTGTAGACCACATCGAACACCTTATTGAGCAAGCCGACACGGTCGCCTGCCACATTTTCCGTGCTGGTGGCACGCACCACCACGGTCTTGAAGACCCGATTGATGGCCGTGGCAAAACGGTAACGCAATGGCCGTTCCACATCGCAGAACAGGATCAGCCGATCCTGATCGGTGTTGTTTTCCGCCCAATGGATGAAGGTTTCATCGAACACCACGTCCTCACCGTCGTGCCAGACATGCCGCTCACCGTCGACGTAGATGGCGCAACGGTCGTCGTTGGGGGTCACCAGGCCCAGGTGATAACGCAGGGAGCCCGCGAACGGGTCACGGTGTTTTCCCAGCTTGGCGCCGGCGGGCAGCATGGCGAACATGGCGGCGTTGACGCTGGGCACCTGGTTGACCAGCGCCACCGAACGGGGGCAGAGCGCCTCGGCGGAAGGCTGGGAATCGTCGTACCATTTGAGATAGAAGCGTTTCCAGCCGGTACGGAAAAACGAATGAAACGCCAGGTCATTATCGCTGGCGGCCTGGCGAATATAGCCCTCGTCGAACAGCCTCATGGCCTCGTCGCGGAATACTTCCCAGTTGTCGCGCAGTAGATCCAGATCGGGAAAGGCGGAGCGATCCAGCAGCGGCGTGTTTTCCACATCGCTGGTGGCGTATACGAAGCAGTTATAGGGCCCCATGATGGTGGAATGATCCAACAACTGGCGGCTGAATGAATGCCGGATCCGACCGCGGAAGTGCACATAGGTCCCGCACACAATGAAGGTGTACAGCACCAGCATCTTCCCTGACCATAACCATGCCACGAGTCATCCTCCCCTGGGTTGGTGGCGGCGTACGAACGGGTATTGTACACCCGGACTGTGGCAACATAGTGTTCACATTTTTCTATCACCTTGACCGGGAAAGTAAATCGCCCATGAAATACCGCGATCTGCGCGACTTCATTCAGCAACTGGAACAGCAAGGCGAATTAAAACGGATCAAAGCCGCCGTGGACCCGCGCCTGGAAATGACGGAAATCTGCGACCGCACCCTCAAGGCCGGCGGCCCGGCGTTGTTGTTCGAAAACCCCAAGGGCTTTTCCATTCCGGTTTTGGGCAATCTGTTCGGCACCGAACGCCGGGTGGCGCTGGGCATGGGCCGGGACTCCATTGACGAACTGAGAGAATTGGGAGAGTTATTGGCGTTTCTCAAGGAGCCGGAGCCGCCCAAGGGATTCCGTGACGCCTGGAGCAAGCTGCCCATCTTCCGCAAAGTCCTGAGTATGGGGCCGAAGCTGCTGAGCAGCGCGCCCTGCCAGGAACAGGTCCTCGAAGGCGGCGACGTGGACCTGTTCCAACTGCCGATCCAGACCTGCTGGCCGGAGGACGCCGGCCCCTTGGTGACCTGGCCGTTGGTGATTACCCGTGGCCCCAACAAGGAGCGTCAGAATCTGGGGATTTACCGCCAGCAACTGATCGGCCGCAACAAACTGATCATGCGCTGGCTGAGCCACCGCGGCGGCGCCCTGGACTTCCAGGAATGGCGTCAAGCCCATCCCGGGGAGCCGTTCCCGGTGGCGGTGGCGCTGGGCGCTGATCCCGCCACTATTCTGGGCGCGGTGACGCCGGTGCCGGATACCCTCAGCGAATACGCTTTCGCCGGGCTGCTGCGCGGCGGCAAGACCGAACTGATCAAGGCCATCGGCTCCGACCTGCAGGTTCCCGCCAGCGCCGAATTCGTGCTGGAAGGGCATATTTATCCCAATGAATACGCCGACGAGGGCCCCTTCGGCGACCATACCGGCTATTACAATGAGGTGGAGCGTTTCCCGGTCTTCACGGTGGAGCGCATCACTCACCGCCGCGCCCCGATCTACCACAGCACCTACACTGGCCGCCCCCCGGATGAGCCGGCGGTACTGGGTCTGGCGATGAACGAGATCTTCGTGCCGATCCTGAAAAAGCAGTTCCCGGAGATCGAGGATTTCTACCTGCCGCCGGAGGGCTGCTCCTATCGTATGGCGGTGGTGACCATGAAGAAGCAATACCCCGGCCATGCCAAAAGGGTAATGATGGGGGTGTGGTCGTTCCTGCGGCAGTTCATGTACACCAAATTCGTCATTGTCTGCGACGACGACGTCAACGCCCGCGACTGGAAGGACGTGATCTGGGCCATTACCACCCGCATGGACCCGCGACGTGACACCGTGCTGGTGGACAATACCCCCATCGACTATCTCGATTTCGCCTCCCCGGTGGCGGGACTGGGCTCGAAGATGGGACTGGACGCCACCAGCAAATGGCCCGGCGAGACCGACCGCGAATGGGGGCGAGCCATTACCATGAGCGAAACCGTGAAGACGCGGGTGGACGAGATCTGGGACAGCCTCGGCATCGATTAGCGGTCTGTCCTCGGAGATCGCGGCTCATAAGCCGCGATTTGCCCGTTGCCCGGCACCGACGAGGACGCGACGATGAGCTGGAACCCGCAAGACATGCCGGAGCAACAATCCCGCACCGCCGTGGTGACCGGCGCCAACAGCGGCATCGGCTTCGAAACCGCCCTGGCGCTGGCCGATAAGGGCGCCCGGGTGGTTCTGGCGTGCCGCGACCTGGCCAAGGCGGAAGCGGCCCGGGAAAGGATCCATGAGAAGACCGGCGGACGCGGCGAAATACAGATCGTGGAACTGGACCTGGCCAGCCTGAACAGCGTGCGACGTGCCGCCGATACGCTGCGCGAACGCTATCCCCGGCTGGATTTGCTGATCAATAACGCCGGTGTCATGTGGCTGCGTCAAGGCCGCACCGAGGATGGCTTCGAGCGCCAGTTCGGCGTCAATCACCTCGGCCACTTCGCCTTGACCGGTCTGCTGTTGCCGGCGCTGCGCGACGTGCCGGATTCCCGCATCGTCACTGTCAGCAGCCTGGCCCACAAAGCCGGCCGGCTGCATTTGGATAACCTGCAGTTGGATGGCCGCTATGGCCGGCAACGGGCCTATGCCCAGTCCAAACTGGCCAATCTGTTGTTCTCCCTGGAACTGGAAAGACGGCTGCGCGCGGCGGAGGCCTCGACGCTCTCCGTGGCTTGCCACCCTGGCTTCGCCAATACCAATCTGGCGGAATCCGGCGTTGCCCGGGAAAGCCCGTTCGGGGTGGGCTATATCGCTCGCTGGCTGTGGCCCTTCTTCACCCAGAACGCCGCCCGCGGCGCCACGCCCACACTCTATGCCGCCACCAGTCCGCAAGTGCAGGGCGGCGGTTATTACGGCCCCGCTTACCTTAAGGAAGCGGTGGGCCCGCCAACACTGGTGCACCCCAGCCGCCGCGCCCGTGACACCGACGTCGCGGCCCGCCTGTGGGAGCAATCCGAGGCCCTCACCGGCGTCCGCTACCCCTGATCAGAACCGCATTATTGGTGACCGGCGCCTATCGCGGTCCCGCGGCCCGTCCGAGGGAAACCGTGCAACGAATTGGCAGGTGGGCGTGCGTGCCACGCAGCTGCTGGTGCTGGCTTCCTTTTTTCTTTTATGGCACGTTAGTACCATTAAAAAGAAAAACAAGGATTATCCATGTTGCCAACACTGTCACGACGCACCCTGCTACAAGCTCTGCTGGCCACCACTGGCGCCGCCGTACTGCCCTTCAGCTCCCGTGCCCTGGCCGGATCAGCCGCCTCCTGGCACAACTGGTCCGGCAACCAGAGCGCCGCACCGAAACAACTCCATTACCCCTCCAAGGCGAGCGAGCTGTCCCAGCTGTTGGTCAACAGTACCGGAACCGTGCGGCCCTTCGGTGGCAGTCATTCCTTCAGTCCGATCGTCCCCACCGAGGACACCCTGATCTCACTGGAGGCGTTCAACGGTCTGCGCGACCAGGATGACAACGGCAATCTGACCTTCGGCGCCGGCACCCGCCTGGGCGCGGCGTCCGCCCAGGCTTGGCAGGCGGGTTACAGCTTTCGCAACGAGCCGGACATCAATCTGCAGTCCCTGGCCGGCGCCATCGCCACCGGCACCCATGGCACCGGCATCACTCTGCCCTGCCTCAGCGGGCAAGTGGCGGGGCTGCAGCTGATGCGTCCGGATGGCGAGGAAGTCACGCTTACGGCCGCCGACGGCGACGCTTTCCTCGCCGCCTGTTGTGGTCTTGGCGCCCTGGGTGTGATAACCGCGGTGACGCTGCGCGCCGACCCCGCCTACCGTCTCCGCGAGCACACCTGGACCCTGCCGCTGGATGAGGCCATCGACTTCGTCGGCGCCAACCGGCACCGCTATCGCAACATCGAATTCTTTGCGTTCCCTCTGGGGCGCACCGCCATTATCAAAACCATGGAACTTACTGACAGCGCGGAGGAGGCATTGGAGCAGGACGACAGCAACGACTTGCTGGAAAAGGTCTGTGAGCTGAGTCTGCGGGCCCCCTGGCTCACCAGCACCCTGCAGAAACTGGTGACGCTGTTCGTCAGCGATGAGGAACGCCAGGGACCGGCCCATCGAATTTACGCCAATCGCCGCACGGTCCGCTTCAATGAAATGGAATACACGGTGCCCGCCGATGATGGCCTGGACTGCCTGCGCGAGGTCTGTGAGCGGATCCGCGATCAGGACATCAACGTGTTCTTTCCCATCGAATACCGCTACACCGCCGCCGACGACACCCTGCTGTCCATGTTCAGCGAACGTGCCGGCGCCAGTATTTCCGTGCATCAGTACTACAAACAGGACTACCAGCCGCTGTTCGACGCGGTGGAACCGATCTTTCAGCGCTTCGCCGGACGGCCTCACTGGGGTAAGTTGCACAGCCTCGACGCGACGCGCCTGCGCTCTCTCTACCCGCGCTTCGACGATTTCCTGGCGTTGCGTCGTGAGTTCGACCCCGAGGGCAGAATGCTCAACCCCTATCTGCGCCGGGTATTGGGTATCGAAACCGGAGGCCGCCAATGAAACGACGCCATTTCCTGCTTGCCCTGGCCGGCGGCGCGGCGCTGGCCTGGTGGCTCAAACCCGGTGATCAGGGCCACCCCCACGCGCCCTACTTTCAGACGCTCAACGATACTCTGCGCGAAGGCCCGGGGCGGCCGCTACTGCTGATTGACCGGGAACGACTGGCCGCCAACTGCGCGCAACTGATGGCCGGACTGCCGGCGGGCCGCCACTACCGCATCGTTGCCAAGTCTCTGCCCAGTGTCCCGCTGGTACGCGAAGTCATGGCGCTGACCGGAACACGCCGGGTGATGGTGTTTCACCAACCGTTCATCACCGCCATGGCGGCGGCGGAGCCGGACTGTGATCTGCTGCTGGGCAAGCCCATGCCCGTGAGCGCCGCCGCTCTGTTTTATCAGACGTTGCCCGCAAACGGTTTTGATCCGGACCGGCAATTGCAGTGGCTGATCGACAGCCGCGAGCGCCTGGAACAGTATCTCGCTCTGGCCCGGCGCTTGAACCGGCGGCTGCTGATCAATGTGGAAATCGACGTGGGCCTGCATCGTGGCGGCCTCACCGGAACCGAACAACTGGACGAGTTGCTGGCGTTGATCCACGCCCACCCCGAACACCTGGCCTTCAGCGGCTTCATGGGTTACGACGCTCAGGTGGGGAAACTGCCCGGCTGGATCGAGGACCGCGACACCAGTCTGCGCAAATCCCAGGATCGCTATCGTGCTTTCGTCGAGCGTCTGTATCAGCTGGAACCGGCCTACCGGAAACAATCGCTGACCTTCAACGGCGCCGGCAGTCCGACGCTGCGCTTGCACGGTGACGACACGCCATTGAACGAACTGGCCGCCGGTTCCTGTCTGCTCAAGCCCACCGACTTCGACCTGGATACCCTGGAGGACTTCCAGCCCGCCACCTTCATCGCCGCTCCGGTTCTGAAAAGACTACCGGGGCTGCAATTGCCTGGGCCGCTGCCCCTCGGCGAAATCTGGTCCTGGTGGGATCCGAACCGGCGCCAAACCTATTTTATCTACGGCGGTGCCTGGAAAGCCGAACCCGCCTCCCCGCAAGGCATTCGCGCCAATCCAGTGTATGGCATCAGCACCAACCAGATGATGTTCAACGGCGCCCCCGCCACCGCCCTGCGCGAGGACGACCAGATCTTTTTCCGTCCCACCCAGAGCGAGTTCGTGCTGCTGCAGTTCGGTGACCTGGCGGTTATCGAACAAGGCCGGGTACACGCCTGGTGGCCGCCCTTCCCGCAACAGCCGGAAACCGCTCCGGTTGCGGCAAGGACGGGCGCGGCAGACGCCACGTAAGCGCGGCGGGCAGCGACTGACCGGCCGGCATTTGAGCGGCCATCATCTGGTCCGCATAGTCCATCAGCAGCCGTCCTCTGAGCGGCGCGCCCAGCTGGCACCAGGTCACGCCCAGATTGAATACGGTGTTGGCGTCATCCCGGTTCCATACCAATGCGCGTTGGAAGCGACACAGAGCGCGGGGCCAGTCCCCGCGCCGTGCCCAATAGATTCCCTCGATACTGCACAAGGCCGCGTTCTCCGGGTAACGTTGCCGCAACCCTTGCAGCTCTTCCTCTGCCTGTTGCCAGCCCCCGCCATCGATCAGGCCGCGCAGGCGCAGCGCGTGTTCGCATCGCACGCTCATGATGATGTCCCTCCCCGTTGAGCCAGCCCGTGCCAATCGACCCGGCGAGTCAGAATCATCACCGCGGCCAGCGCCGCGAACAGCAACAACGACCCCATCAACAGCGCGTAGTCCTCGGCCATCAGGATGCCGAACAACAACCCCAATACGATCAACTGCGCCAGGGCGAATCCCCAGCCCGCCAGTTTCGACTTCAGCACCGCGCTCAGGTACACCCCGATCAGCCCCACGCAGGCCACCGCGCCCGAGACATAGGCCCAGACAAAGTCCACGTGCTCACCCAGCGCCACCAGCAGCAGGTAAAACATCGCCAGCGCCAGCCCCACCAGCAAATACTGCATCGGGTGCATGGCCACCCGGCGCATCACCTCGAACAGAAAGAAGGCGGCGAACGTCAGCCCGACAATCAGAAAGCTGTATTTCAATGCCCGCTCACTGGAAAGCAGACCGGTGACCGGCTGCACCAGGTCAACGCGCAAAAGCTGGCTGTCATCCCTGCAATGACCGTCGCTTTGCAGGCAGTCGATGGCGCTGGAAGCCGCCAGACTGTTGGTCTGCCAGCGGCCGATGAAACCGTCCTCGCTGACCTCCCGTTCCGCCGGCAGCATCAGTCCGGAGAAGCTCGGATGGGGCCAGTCGCCACGCAGGGTCATTCGGGTTTCCTTGGCCATCGGTAGCGCCGCCAGGCTGATGCTGCCATTCAGATTCAAACGCAGGCGCACCGTGAAGGGGCCGGACAAATCCTCCGGCAGAGGCGCCGCCACCACACCACCGCCTTGCAGAACGGAGGGCATCGACGCCGGTTCCACCAAAGGCAATGTCCGCTCACCGATACGCAACCTTGGCCGCTCCACCAGGCCACGCAGGTCACCAACCCGAAACACCAGCAGCGGCGTGCCGGACGATACGATGGAGGCATCCGCTTTGGCCGCCTGCAGCCATTCCGCCGGGAAACGCGCCTCCAGTTCAATCACGCTCTGATACACCGGTGTACCGTAAATGCCACGGTACAGCATGCGGCTTTGCAGATTGCCTTCGATGTCCAGGGTATCCGGCAGATAACGATCCAGATCACGGCGCAGCTTGCGGCGCGGGCTCACCGCTTCTTCCTCGGTGGCATCGCGGGTGCTCTCCGTCGCCCAGTACTCGCGCACGCGCGGCACCATCAACAGCGGCCCGACCAACGTCTGTTCCTTGGCGAATTGGTTGCTGATTTCGTAGCTCACCAGCCGTGCGCGGTTCTGGCGCTCATCGATTTTCACCTGAATCATCAACAGCGGACCAACCAGCACCAGCATCAGGCCGCAAATCATCAGGATTTTCCGTAGTGGACTGTAAGAAGCCATGGGTCACTCCCCTCTTTGGAGTGCCCAGCTTGCCCGCGCCGTTTGAGAGGAGTGTGGGGGTTTTGTGAGGATGGGACGCCTACACGCCGATTCGCTGCTGTGGGAGCTTTGCCCTGTCTGTGGGAGCTTGCCTGCAAGCGAATCTTTTAGGCCCAGGAACCCAATTCGCTTGCAGACAAGCTTGTATGGTTACCCGGCAAGTCTTAGAAAGAAGAGACTTGTCGGGGTGGAGGGACCAGGCAAGCTTCTGACCCTAGGGTACAGACTGTGG
>NZ_OBMO01000032.1 GCF_900217905.1 Alloalcanivorax xenomutans | reverse complement strand
GCTGTTTCATGGGCTCGCCCTCGCTGTCGTTGACATGTTTAGAATGCCACCGTGGCGCCTAGACGCCTCGGCGAGGGCGAGTCCATCCGATTACAGCGGCTTCGTGGCCTGGTCCGTGGTAACCCACATTCGGTGAATGTGATTGCCATCACAAAAGCAGGACGAAGAAATTTGTTTGTGTGGCGAAGAGAATGGTCGTTTGGCGTCTGTCGGGATTATGAAAATGTTTTGTTGCCGTACCGAAAAGCTTCCTCATTCCACGCCGAAGAATCGGCGTTAGCGCTCTGATACGATTCACTTTCTTTATTGTCATCGAGCTGTCTTCAACGGATGGCATCATACCGTTTCATGGTCCGTTATAACCCCTTTATAAAGACCTGTTCGTTGTCGTTATTTGGTTGACAAACCTGGTGGTATAAAAGAAAAAGACGAGCTGAGATATTCCTATTACGGATATGGGAATGACACTATCAACAGGGAGCGTTCCTTCTGTGATCTTTCCGCGCACTTCTTCTGATTCCCTTCTGTCTCAACACCGTAGAGCGGCGCCATGAGCATGCTTGTGCAAGCTTTTCGTTCCTTGATCAGCGAGCAGCACAATCGCCTGCTGCGCCTGAAGTTTCCCCATAACGATGGGCCGGATGCGGTACTGCTGCCGGAGCAACTGGATGCGACGGAAGGCCTGTGCCGGGATTTCAGCTACACGGTGACATTGATATCCGATGATGCCCATCTTCATGCCAAGAGTTTCATCGGCCGCATGGTGACTCTGGAACTGGTGCGCAAGGACGGCTCGCTGCGTTATTTCAACGGTTATGTTTTCGAGTTTTCCCGGCGCGGCACCGATGGCGGCTACGCGACCTATGAAATGCAGCTGGGGCCATGGCTTAGTTTCCTGAAGTTGCGCAAGGATAATTATCTGTTCCAGAACCAGACCGTGGCGGAGCAGACCGCGGAGGTCTTCGCGGATTATCCGCTGCGGGACTACCGTACCCATTTTATCAAGCAGGAGGACGATGCCACGCTCACTTTCGCCATGCAGTGGGATGAGTCCGACTACAACTATCTGCATCGGCGCTGGGAGGAGCGAGGCTGGTATTACTGGTACGAGCATCGGGCCGATGGTCATACCCTGGTGCTCAGTGATGACTCCGCCACCTCGGACCCTGTCGATGGTTCGGAGCGGGTGCGTTATCACAAGGAAGGGGGCAGCCGGGTCAGCGACGCCATCAGTGAGTGGTTCGCCCATCGCCGTCTGGCGTCCACCGCTTACAGCGCCTCCAGCTTCAACTTCAAGAATCCGCAACCGCAGATGGCCAGCGCCGCCACCGTCAATGATCAGGGCATGGTGCCGGACCTGGAGGTTTACGAGTACGCCGGCGCCTACGGTTTCAAGGCCCGGGAGAGCGGAGAAATGCAGAGCCGCCGCCGCATGGAGGAAATCGAGGCCCACGCCAAGGTGTTCCAGGGCGAGGGGGATTGCAGCCGGTTGCAGCCGGGCCGCTGGTTCGGACTGATGGATCATTTCGATCATGATGTGGAAGAGGAAAGCGACCACCAGTTTCTGGTAGTGGAGACGCACCATCAGGCGCGTAATAACTACCTTGGCAAGGAGTCGGCTTCCCATTACGAAAACCGCTTCCAGTGTCTGCGCAAGAAAGTGCCCTGGCGGCCCGGGCGCGGCTTCAACAGTCAGCAGCCCAAGCTGTACGGGCTGATGACCGCCACCGTGGTGGGCCCCAGCGGTGAGGAAATTTATTGCGACGAGTATGGGCGGGTGCGGCTGCAGTTTCATTTTGACCGAGAAGGCCAGAGTAACGAGGCCAGTTCCTGCTGGGTCAGGGTGGCATCGAACTGGGCCGGTGAACGCTTCGGTTTCATGGCGGTGCCGCGCATTGGTCAGGAAGTTCTGGTCCAGTTTCTGGACGGTGACCCGGATAAGCCGATCATCACCGGCCGGGTCTATAACCAGGCCAATATGCCGCCCTGGGATCTGCCCGCCAACAAAACCCAGACCGGGATTCTGACCCGTTCCAGCCAGGGCGGCGGCTATGACAACGCCAACGCCATCCGCTTCGAGGACAAGAAGGGCGAGGAGCAGCTCTGGATCCACGCGGAAAAGAACCAGGATATCGAAGTCGAGAACGACGAGACCCACTGGGTCGGTCAGGATCGCAGCAAAACCATCGACCGCGATGAAACCAGCCACATCAAGCGCGACCGCACGGAAACCGTGGACCGTGATGAAACCATCACCGTGCACAACAACCGCGCTGAAAGGGTGGACCGGAACGAGACCATCTCCATTGGCGCCAATCGCACCGAGGACGTGGGCGGCAATGAGAATGTGGTGATCGGCGGCAACCAAACCGAATTGATTAAACAGGCCAAGGCGGAAACCGTGGCCCTGGCCAAGGCGCTGACCATCGGCGGCGCTTATCAGGTTTCCGTGGGCGCGGCCATGAACACCACGGTGGGGCTGTCCCAGTCGGAGCAGGTGGGCATCAATAAATCGGTTCTGGTGGGCAAGCGTTTCACCATCAATGCGCGGGATGAGCTGTCCATCACCGTTGGCAAATCCTCGCTGGTGATGAAGTCCGATGGCACCGTGCGCATCAACGGCGTGCAGTTTGAGTTCGGTGCCAGCGGGCCGGTTCACATCATCGGCAAGGACGTGGATATCAACTAGGGCATCCAGAAGACGCCATTCAAATAGTGTGTACAGGCCCTCGGACGATGGAATTCCGCAACCTCACGCCTTTCGATGCGCTTTGCTACGGTGGTCTGGATCCGGCCGGCGCCGAGCATCGCATCATCGCGATGAAAGTGGGCTACCGTCTTGTACCCGACGACAACGAGGCGGGCGTGTTTCATGCCCGGGTGATGGACGATGAACCGCTGCCGTTGTGTATGGAAGACCGTTACTACGGAGAGCCGGGGCACTCCAGCGCTTTCGAGGAAAGCGATCTGGCGCCATACAAACCCAAGTGCGATGTCCTGCTCAGAGGGCAGGCTCACGCGCCCGGGGGCAAGCCATCCCGATCATGGCGGGTGCGCTTCAAGCTGAGTCTGCCGATGGCTCCCGCGGAGATACAGACACCGCCGCCGCGGCCGCTGAACCCCCGTATGCCGTTGTCGGAAAAACAGCGGGATCAGTGGCAGCTTGAGCTTCAGCAGGCGGAGCGGACTCGATTACAGGCGCCCACCGCCCGCGTGCTGATGGACAAGGTGCTCCAAGTCACCGGGGAGCGTTATTTCAAACGCCGCTGGGGACGCTGGTGGCTGTCCCGCCCGGCCCGTGCGCGGACGGTGCCGTTGCGCTGGGAATATGCCTTTGGTGGGCGTAGTGAAGTCGCCAATCCCGGCCATGCCGGCGATCCGTCCGCGCCTTCTCATTGGCTCAATGAAGTCTGTTTCAGCAACCCTTTGGGCCGTGGCTGGATCGAGCGCCGTCATCGCCGCCTGGCGAACAAGGCCGGTCAGTCGCTGACCCGGCTGCCGGCGCCGCGAATTGAAGACCCGCAACAGCCATGCCGTGAGCTGGTGAGGGGCCGTCATCCGGACGGTGAACAGGACGCCACGGCAATGGCGCGTCTGGCCGCCGGGTACGGCGCCGCGCCGGCGGGGTTTGGCATTGTCGGCCGTGCCTGGGCACCGAGGTTGGCTCATGCCGGGACTTACGATGATGACTGGCTGAAGCGGCGCTGGCCCGGCTTGCCGGAGGATTTCGATTTCGCTTATTGGAATGGCGCGCCGGCGGATCAACAGATCGAGTATCCGTTACCGGGAACGCGTATTGAGTTGTGGCATCTGACCGACCCGTCGCAAACGCCGCGCGGCTATTTGCGAACCGAGCTGCCGCAACACAAGCCCTTTGTTTTGCTGCGGATGAGCAACGGGGCCATGGTGCCGATGCCGCTGTTGACCGACACCCTGATCGTCGATACCGAAACCATGGAACTGCATGTGACCCACCGGATTTCGATTCCCCAGGGGACGCCGGTACGCGTGATCGAAGCCCGGTTTGAGACCGATCCGGAAGCGCCGCTGGTGAAGGCCGGGATCGAAGTGGAGGAAACCACGGATGGCGGATGACTACATCGCCCGCAAGCAAGGTGGCTGGAAGGTAGTGAGCCTGGCCCCGGATGTCTGCAAGACGCCCATGGGCAGCAGCACGCCGCCGGTGCCGTACCCGGTTACCGCCGAGCTGGCGCAGAGCGGCAAGACCGCGGCCACGGTGCGTGCCAACGGCCATGAATTGGTGCTGTTCGATGCCAGTCTGGTGTCCAAAACCCTGGGGGACGCCGCCGGCAGTGCCAAGGGGGTGAAGAGTGGTACGGTGGGGGCGGCGAGCTGGCCCAAGGGGCGCAGCAGCAGTGTCTTCGTACAAGGCAAACCGGTTGTCCGCCACGACGACGAGTTTTGGATGAACGGCAGCCATGGTGGCAACTGGACCATTGCCGAGTTGCTGAAGGTGCTGTGTCCCAAGGATAAGGACGTGGTGGATGATCTGGCCGAGACCGATGTCTACATCGCCGATGATATCTACTATGACGACCTTATCTACGACGGCAGCCAATGGACTGTTGATCGCTTTCCTGGCGGCGGCTCCTGGGGTGGTGATTCGCTGTTGATGCTGGCGACCGGTTCCGCACAAGCCGCCGCGACCACCGCCTATCACGAGCTGATACACAAACATCAGGACCCGTCCATGAGCTGGCAGGCGATGGAGGAAGATGCCTACTACAGAACCGAGGCGTGGGCCATTGAACGAGGGATGCCAGCACCGGATATCGACGGGTTCGAGTTCCGGACCACCAAAGCGGATGGCGCGCTTGTGCCGAACCGTGATGACATCGAGCGGTTCGTACAAGAGACTTATCCTATTCCGGCGGATCCAAACGCGGCTTTTCCGGTGGGAGTGAACGCTTCCGGTGATGTGCAATTGAGCGATGGCACGACGCGGCCACCAGAGAGAGGAGACCGCATAGCGGGACAGGAGGAGACGGCCCGTAAAAGGAAAGTACCTCGCTCGGTATGGAAGTGCCCGGGTGAAAGCGACACCCCGCCCGAGGAGGAATGAATATGCTCAGGGCCATGGAGCGTTGCTCGTTTTTGTTGAGTCTCTTGTGCCTGACCGCCTTGACTCAGGCCTGTGTTGGAAACAACAACGGAAATAACAGCGGGCAGCCCCCGCCAATGGATACCACCATGACCAGTATCGAAGTGAACACCGCCGACGGCGTCCACCCGCTCACCATGGCGGATCTGGAAGCGCTTAAAGAAAACCTGATTGAAGTCCTGTCGGAAAAAAAGCCGGAGCAGGACTACGGTTTCCTGATTGGCGAACTGCGTGATCATTCCGCGCCCATGATCAGTGAAGACGGCGTGGCCAGAATAGGCGGCTGGCGCCTCACTGAGATTTCCGGGAGGCCGGTGTTCGAACGGCAACAGATGCCGCGGGCGCCGATGATGCGTTTTTTCCATGCGCCGATTGCCTTGGATGAAAATGGTCGCTGGCGAATCACGGATGTCATCATCGTCAAGGTGCGGGGCCGATAAGTACCGGACCGGAATGGCTATGGGAAGGGATGCCGGAGATGGATGACGTCATCGTATTACCCCCGATCACGATCTACGGGGGCAGGGAACTGCCGAATGGCGATTGGCTGCATGTGAACCCCAGAACCGAAGGGGTTCTCATGGAGGTGTTCCCGGCGGATGAAACCATTGCAACGCCGTTGTCCCGGGAGCTGCTCAGCTATGACGATTACGCCGCCTACCGAGAGGCGCATCCGGATTTGGATCTTCCCGAGTTCGAACCGCCGGACGAGGAAGAAGAGCAAGCGCCCATCGGCCGCCAGAACCGCTCCATTCAGAGCCACGGCGGTGGTAACACCATAGGGCGAGTGGTCGGCGAAACCGGCGCCACTCCGGGACCGGCCAGCGAGGCCAACCCTCCGCTGGAGCCGGAAACCGAACAGGAAGAAGGGTTCTGGTCCCGGAACGGTGAAGGCATTCTGGATGGCACCCAGTTGGTCCTTGATGGCGCGGGCCTGATTCCCGTGGTCGGAGAGGTGGCCGACGGCATAAATGCCCTGGTCAGTTTGGCGCGCGGCGATTATGCCGGTGCCGCTCTGTCCGCCGCCGCAATGATTCCCTTCGCCGGCTGGGGCGCCACCGCCGCCAAGGGCGTGCGTAAAGGGGCGGACGCCCTGGAAGGCGCGGGCAAGGGAGCCAGGGAAGCGACGGAGCAGGGGGCGAAAAGGGCGAATGAGCCTTCGACGAGCGGCGGCGGTAAAGATGGGAAAGGCGATGGCGCTAAAACCAAGGGGCGGGGGAAATGTGTTCTCAGGCCTTACCGGCCCGACACCTGTAAAGCAGAAGAAAAGATTGGGCATCATGTCGTCCCTGATCGGGCGTTCAGACTCGGAGGTCGTAAAGGTGCGGGGAGACGTCAGATTCCCGGTGGCTTATCCGAGCCGGAGGGTCTTGTGATCTGCCTGACGAGAAGCCAGCATACCCGAGTGCACCGGCTATACGACCAAAAGTATGAGCCTGGAATTGGTGCACTGGGTTCCCCTCCGGGAACGGCCAGCCTGCTTGCTTTGGAGATGGCGGGGGCTAAAGCTGCGGCTTCGGTCACCGGTTGCAAGACATCCAGCCTCGCGGCTCAATTACGCGCTTACCATCAAGCGAAAGGAATGGGGCCGGACTTCAAGGTCAGGGCTAATAAGAGCGGCAAACTGACGCGTGAGCTGTCGTTTGGCGACTTGGGTAGTGAAGGACCCGGGGAATTCTAGAAAAGGCAATACTATGTCAAACACGAAAGGTTCACCGATTACATTCGTAAATGGCTGCGCAATAAATCGGGATATGTACTACATCGCTTCTTCCCCGGACCTATGGACTGAGTCGGAGGATGCGCCTTATTCCGTGATGTTTATATACCAGGATCAGACGGAAGAGAAATGGTTCTATCATGAGCTGCCGAACTGGGAGGTGGTCTCAACGTGTTTCCCGGAACCGATGGCCAATGAAACGCGAAAAGCCTATGCGCTCAACATAGACGGCGAGGTCGAGTGCTACAGCCGGGACGGCACCATCATTGAGGTGATAGACGATGCGGGCGATAAGGAAGGCGGCCCGAATTACGGTCCGGTGAACAGAATTCGCAAGCTGGGAAAACATCTGTACGTTTGCGGCCATGGCGGCCAGGTCTACAGGAGGGTGGATGCAGGTTGGGAGCATTGTGATGCTGGTTTGCTGCAGGCTCCCGTCTCCGCTCAGCCGTCTTCGGGAATCACGGAAGAAGAGCGGCAACAAATGATCCAGAGCATGATTGATGCAATGGATCATGAGGTCGCGCTTTATGATATCAACGGCCCGAATGAGGATGACCTGTATGTCGTCGGTAGTGATGGCTTTATGGCTCACTACGATGGCAAGGTCTGGAGCCAGTTGGATCGTGCTACCGGTTCCCACCTGAATTGTATTCATGTTGTGTCGCCATCGGAGCTGTGGATCGCGGGGAGTGCGGGGACGGTGCTGCGAGGCAATGCGCGACAGGGTTTCAAAGTTGTTGCCCGAAAAACATCGGAATGGGACTTCTTGTCCATTACTTCCTATGAAGGTTCTGTTTATATTGCCGCTGACGACGGCATTTATTCCATGCGAAATGAGAAGCCAGAACGTCTGGATATCAGTGACAAACTGAATTTGAGAGACGTCTCCGATATTGAAGCCAAGGATGGTGTTCTTTGGGCTCTTTCGCCGAAAAAACTGCTTCGCTTCGACGGAAATGAGTGGGAATGCTTTGAACATCCGAATAATCAATAAAAAGACCTGACTCTCAATATCAAGCTGGATATCAAGAGCTGGGAGATCATCTTCAGGATTGTGTTCCGGTGCCGTTTGTAAGGTCAGCAGGCCTTTTTGATCTGGATCAGGATTTGGCTCTCCCGACACGGGCAGACTGCTGTGGTGCGGAGGATGGGGAAAGGAGCTTGGAGGACCCTCATCTGGAGAGCGTCATGGCAATACGGAAACTGGAGTCTGAAGCGGATTTCCAAACCTATGGGCAGGTGTTTCTCGGCTATGTGGTGTACTCGGCCCCGACCCGGACCTACCTTACCCACCGAGGTCGGAGGGAGGGGGAACCGCCCGTGTTGAGCGGCTACCACCCGGCCTGGGCCCATCGGTACGATAGGCTGGAAGACGCCATGGGCGACGCCACGCTTTTGCGAAATGGCGCCGTGGTCATGATACTGGCGGACCAGGCCGGTGAATACTGCCTCCATGAGCTGTAACACGGCAAGGGGCGGTTCGTACCTGGAGCGGGGCTTCGCTGATCAGGCTTGAACAACCTGTTCAAGCAGTAACAATCCCGGTATCCAGCCGGTGAATACGGCGCATAACAGAGTGAGCCATGCCACCGGCTTCTGGATGTTCCGCGACAGCCCCAACAGCAGAAAGAAGCTGAACCACAGCACAGTCCAGGCTACCCAATTGAAGGTATTCCATAGACCGAATTCGCCACCGATGTCCGCCAGTGATTGGATCGCGATGATGCCGGCAGTGAGGCTGACAAACAGGCAGAACCAGCCCAGCCCCTTGCCGTCCACATTGAGAAACTGATTGGCGGCCACCCACAGATAGGTGAAGGCAAACAACAGAGTGAAGGCGCCGGCCTTGATCGATAGCGGGCCGGAGGGTTCGGCGAGAATCAGGAACAGGGCGATGCACAGGCTCAGTGCGCCGACGAACAGGTTGATGACGGCGACCTCGCGGCCGCTGATCTTGTTCATCAGCCAGATGCTGTTGAGAAACAGCACGGCGCCGACGTACAGCAGAGTGAGTCCGAGTATCATGATGTGTACTCCTTGTTGTTATTGGCATGATTCGGGGCCGGCTCTTTACCGTCCCGGGTTCTGTTGCAAAATCTCCCTGGCGATTTCGAGGATGGATTTCCGCTTCTTCATGGCTTCCCGGGAGAGAAAGGTATGGGCTTCCTCTTCCTCCCAGTCGTGGTGCTTCATCAACCGTACCTTGGCGCGGTTGATATCCGCCTGATTGCCCATCCGGTCCTGGAGCTGGGCGTTCTTTTGTTTCAATTTCGCTGTTTCTTCACTGTTGCGGCGGGCGGACACCAGCACTGGCAGCACCTTATGGCTGTCCAGAGGCTGGGTAATGACGCCATGGCAACCCAGTTCCAGGATCTGTGAGAGAACGGCGGGGCTTTCGTATTCCACCAGCGCCACCACCGTGGTGCGCGGATCGCCGGTGGTGACCAGGCTGCTGATCTCTTCATGGTGGCGGCTTTGGAAAATACCGGTGAAGATGACGTCCACCGTCACCTCGCACTTTTCCGGTGGCGGCCAGAAGTGACGCACGGAACAACCGATGCGGATCAATTGCAGTACCAGAGCGTCACTGATGTCCCCAGGCGGATTGATCACCAGGACCTGCAAGTCCCGGAGCGTATTGAGAATGGCCGCGGCGCTGGTCGGGGTGGTCATCGGCGCTCCTCCCGGCCCATGCTGGCGGACCAGTCGTCCAGGTTGTGCACCACCACGTAAGGGTCTGGCCGGATCGGTTGCGGAGACTGCCATTTGACCTGGAATACGCCCCGGGCATCGATTTCAGCGATCCGGGACGTTAAATGGGTGTGATTGTTTTGCCGCTCGATGCGGATCGGTCCCTGAGGGGCATTCAGCTCCAGTTCATAAAGATGACGCCGAACGTCTTCCACGTGCCAGCTGCCAGCGGCCCGCATCGCTCTGGCCAACATCAGGGTTTGGCAATAGGCCGCCTCCGTCCAGGCGGTGATGGTGACATCCTCGGGGAAAAAAGCATGGCAGGCATCGATGAAAGCGCGGCTCGCCGCGGTGTCGATGCTGGAGAAATAGGGGGCTACCACCACATGGCCTTCGGCGACCTCGTTGCCCATCTCCACGACTTCCGCCTCGCTGGTGGTCAGGCTGGCGATGGGGGGACGCGCCGAGGTGCTGTAGTGACGGGCAAAGGCGCGGTACAGTTCCGCCGTGCCGGTGCCCACCACGGTGGAGAACACCACATCGGCCTGTGCTTTGATGATCCTTTCCACCGCATGCTTGACTTCATCATCGGAGGGATAGAGGGGGATATAGATTTCCTCCACCACGCTGCCGCCGTGTTGCCGATAAAGATGGCGCATGACGTGATTGCTTTCCCGGGGATAGATGTAATCCGAACCGATGAAGACCACGCGCTCACCGTAATGATTGATCAGGTAGGCGGCCAGGGGCGCGCTGTTCTGGTTTGGCGCGGGACCGCCATAGAAAATGTTCGGGGAATATTCGAAGCCTTCATACGGTGTGGGATAGCAGAGCAGGGCGTCGGCCCGTTCGATCACTGGCATCACCGCCTTGCGGGTGTGAGACATGTAGCACCCCACCAGCAATTTGACGCCTTGATTGCGAATGAAATCTTCCGCGCACAGCCGGTAGCGGTCCGGATCACCGCCGGGATCGTGGCTGACCGATTCGATCGGGTAGCCGTTCACGCCGCCTTCGCGATTGGCCTGATCGATGGCGAGCAGGGCACCGTAGCGTTGCGAACGCTCGATGTCGGCGGTAACGCCGGTGGCGGAGAACAACAGACCGATGGTGGGGCGGTCCCGGTGGTGGGGCATGGTACCTCTCCTGTTATTGTTATGGGCCCGCCACTACAGTGGTAGGAAGACCACGCGTTGGTGTTCCAGCCGGGCCCAATACGCGGTTGGGGTATCTCCATTGTCGCAGGGGTGATGATGGCGCAGAAGATACTCCGCCAACGGCACTTCCAGATACCGCCGGACACCACGGCGCAGGGAGCGGGCGCCAAATTGCCGATCGAACCCCTGCCTGGCCAGGAACGACACCACCTTTGGGTCCACATCGAGATGGCAATGGTGTTTGATCAGGCGCTGATTGAGCCGGCTGATCTCAAGCGCCACCAGTTGCTCAACGATGTCCGGTTCGATCCAGTTGAACGTGATGGTGGTGTCGATGCGGTTGACGAACTCCGGTGAGAACGCCTTGAGCAGTTTGCCGCGCACCAGCTTGTCGATATGGTGATGGCGGCGGTCGTGGCCCCCTGGCAGCAGGGAGCGGGGAAAGCGGGCGCGCCGTTCGTCGTAATGCTGAATGTCCCGGGCACCAAGGTTGCTGGTCATGAAGATCAGGGTATCGCGAAAACTGTAGGTGCGCTCACCGGACGCCACGGTCAGCATGCCGTTGTCGAAGACGTTCAGCAGCGCCTGAATCACTTCGTCACTGGCTTTCTCCAGTTCATCGAACAGTACGATACCGGGGCGGCCCTGGGTGCCTTCCAGTTTGTCCTGGTCGAGCAGAGTGGTGCCCTCCTTGGCGCCCACATAGCCCGGTGGCGCGCCGGTCAGCGCGGCGGCGTAATGCTCCTGGGACAGGGTGTTCATGTCCACCCGGCAGAACGCATCGGCATCACCATGCAGAGCCCGCGCCAGGGCGCGCACGATCTCGGTTTTGCCGACGCCGGTGGGGCCCAGGAACAGAGCGGTGAACAAAGGCCGGCGTGGGTCGGTGATATCGGCGCGCACCACCTTGAGAATGTCTTCCACCGCCTGCAGAGCCGGGTCCTGGCCGAGGATTTCGCCACGCAGGGTGGCCATGATGGTGCTCACGTCGAAACGATAACGGCTTTGCAGAGCCGATTGATGACGCAAATGGGCTTGCACCACGTTGTGCCGCGCCGCGTTTTCATGATTCAGAGCCAGGTGTTGATCGCGCTGTCTCTGATTTTGTTCGATCATATCGTTGAGAAAGGGCATGGCGTATCCCTATTGTCCGGAAAAAAGCTGTCCGAAAAAGGGGCGGCGTGCCGATCGGCACGCCGCCGCGACTCAGGCTTCTTTCTCCAGGCCCTCGTAGGGCACATTACCCACCGGGCATTGCGCGACACCAGCGCTGGAGCGGGTGATCTTCTCCACGTTTTCGCGCGCTTTTTCCGCGTCGTTGACCCAGGTCTTGTAGAACTCGAAGGGACATTCCGCCAACCCCTTGTCACCGTCGCCGGAGGCGTGCATGCCGCTATAGCCCCGGTGCAGGATCTTGAACAGATGGTTCTGGGATTGATCGTTGGCGCGGGCATCGCGGATTTGCGAGAGCGACAGCTGGGCGAACTGAATACCCATTTCCTCCTCACCGCATTCACCCAGCGTGCGGCCATCGAAACCGATGAGCGCGGAATGCCCGAAGTAGGAATAGACGCCGTCGAAACCGGCGGCGTTGGCCACCGCCACGTAGCAATTGTTGGCCCAGGCCATGGCCTTGGACATCAATACCTGCTGTTCCTTGGCCGGGTACATGTAGCCCTGGCAGCGAATGATCAGTTCGGCGCCTTTCATGGCGCAATCCCGCCAGATTTCCGGATAGTTACCGTCGTCGCAAATGATCAGGCTGATCTTCATGCCTTTCGGGCCGTCGCTGACATAGGTCTGGCCGCCGGGGTACCAGCCTTCGATCGGACACCAGGGAATGACCTTGCGGTACTTCTGGACGATTTCGCCCTTGTTGTCGATCAGGATCAACGTGTTGTAGGGCGACTTGCGCGGATGTTCCTCGTGGCGTTCGCCGGTCACCGAGAAGACGCCCCAGGTGTTGGCCTTGCGACAGGCGCGCGAGAAAATTTCCGTTTCCTCACCCGGCACGGTGGCGGCGGTCTCCATCATTTCGTCGGGGTCGTACATGATCCCCTGCAGGCTGTATTCCGGAAAGATCACCAGATCCATGCCCGGCAGACCTTGCTTCATGCCCACGATCATGTCGGCGATTTTCTGGGCGTTTTCCAGAACCTCGGCCTTGCTGTGCAGGCGCGGCATCTTGTAGTTGACCACCGCCACGCCGACGGTGTCGTTGCTGCTGGAGATATCTCCATGACGCATAACTCGTACCTCTTGTTGTCGTTTTCATTAGGGCAAATGGAGTGGCCGTCACGGATGACGAACCAAAAAAAAGGCTCTTCCGGGACAAGTCCCGGAAGAGCCCATTTGCTCTGTTGGCATTGTGCAATCTGGTTGGCGTAACCGCATCGCCGTTGATGGGCGCCGCCTGTTTGTCACGTTATAGGCGCTCCTTGCCGCCGCTGTCAAGCACTCCAATCCGATGCAGGAGTTGGGATATTCGCTTGCGGACAAGCTCCCACAGGGGCTTCGTAGTGCGGACTGTGGGAGCCAGCCTGCTGGCGAATGTGGCCTCCGGTATGAGGTATTCGCTTGCAGGTTCGCCCCTAAGGTTGGAGCGTAGCGACACTGCTACTCAGATCGAGAGTGGCCCGGGTACCTCCTCCCGGCATCGAATCAAAATCCAGCGTCCAACCAAAATGTTCACAGATCCGCTGGCTCAGAAACAAGCCGAGCCCGGGGCCTGTTCCCGGGGCGGGCAGCGCGCGCAGACTTTGGGTGTAGTCGCGGGCAACCTGTTCCGGGTCGAAGCCCACGCCGGTGTCGGTGATCCGCAATAGCACGCCGTCATCGGTATTGACATCGATTCCGATGGACCCCTGATGAGTATTTTCGGCGGCATTGCGGAGCAGGTTGCTCACGGCGATACGAAGCATTGCGGCGGGCGTGTTCAAAACGGTGGCGGGCAAGGGGGTGAGCTCGAATGCCACCGGTTTGTTCGACACCAGATGTTGATGATCGTGGACCAGCGCGGGCAGAAGCTCACGCAGATCGCACCACTCCCGTGTGCCATTATCCGTAGGTTGCTCCCGTGACAGGAACAGTAGAGCGGCCATGATTTCGTGCAGGTTATCCACCGTCTCCCGAATACGGTGAAGTGGCCGGTGAGCCGTCGCCGGTAACGCCGGCAGGGTATCGAGCACATCCACCGCGCTGGCGATCACGGCGATGGGGGTGCGGAATTCATGGCTGGCCTGATCGAGCAGTTGCCGCTCCCGGTCGATGAATTTGTCCACCCGGTCCAGATAGCCGTTGGCGGCCTGGGCGATGTGGTGAATCTCCACTTCCTTGTAGTCGACCGGCAGACGGGCGCCGGCCTCTCGTGGATCCAGGGACGCCATGCGTTTGGCGATGTCCTTGACCGGCGCGGAGAGGCGCCGGGCCAGAGAACGTACCAGCAGAATCGCCAACATCAAGCTGATGACGGCGATTACCGCGCCGAGCACGGCACCCTGATTTTGTTGTGTTTCCAGTTCCGTGATGTCCAGCGCCAGCACCACTCGCTCGGTGTCATTGGGATGGACCAGAGCCACATAGGTCCGCCCTTGCCATTCAATTTGCCGGCCCTGGAATCCCAGAGGCAAATCACGAAAGGGCGGAGGGGCGGACTCTTCCCCTTGCCTGGCGGGAACGTACCAGCCACGCAAAGGGCCGACCTGCGGCAGCTTCCTGGTTTTCAGGGGTTTGTCGGCATCCAGGTCCGCCAGGGTGGATTCCAGAATGATGCGCCAATACTGACTTTCGAGCAGGGATTGCGACAGGTAGCTATGGAAGGCGATGACGGCGGTCAGAAGAATGATCACCAGCAGGAAGCGGCTGTTGATCCGCCGGCGAAGACTGGTATGCCGGCAGCTATTCATGGTCAAGCTGGCACAACCGGTAACCGACCCGGGGCGCGGTGTGAATCAGCTTTCTGCTGAACGGACGATCCACCACCTTGCGCAGGTGGTACATGTGCGAGCGCAGAATATCCTGATCCGGCGGGCCGTCGCCCCAGAGAGTGGACTCCAGTTTTTCCCGGGGCACGACCTTGGGGGATGCCCGCATCAAAACTTCCAGCAGCCGCCGACCGGCCGGCGGCAGGGAAAGCATGCGGCCGCCGCGTTTGATTTCCAGTGTCTGAGGGTCAAATCGCAAGTCGCCCACGCAGAGGTCGGCGGAGCCGGCGTCCCAGCCCCGGCTGACCAGGGCCCGCAGGCGGATTTCCAGTTCCGCCAGAGCGAAAGGTTTGATCAGATAGTCGTCGGCGCCGGCCTCGAAGCCGGCGATTTTGTCCGGCAGCTGGTCCTTGGCGGTAAGCATCAGCACCGGTGTGGCGAGGCCGGCTTCGTCGCGCAGGCGCTGCAGGAAATCGAGCCCGTTCAGGTGTGGCAACATCCAATCCAGGACGATGACATCGTAGTGGTTATGGGTGGCCAGATGCAGTCCCGAAAGACCATCCGGTGCCGCATCCGGATAATGACCACGGGCTTCCAGGTAATCGAACAGGTTGCCCGCGAGGGCACTGTTGTCCTCGATGATCAAAACTTGCAGGTGGTTACAGCCCGCCAACCGGATCATGGTGCCCTCCCGTGAAGCCTTAAAAGCGGTAGCCGATGGACAGAGCCGCCCGTGGCTGGGTGGCGGAGCCGTGGTCTTCCACCAGCGGGCTGTCGGCGGCGTCGCCGAGCAAGCGCGCCACGCCCACCTGCGCGCGCACCAGCCAATGCCGGCCGGGGGAATAGTTCAGTCCCAGGCTCAGTCCTACATCTTTCATGCCAGCTTCGGCTTCATGCACAGGCAGACCGGTTGTCATCGCCTGATCCGGCGTGATTCCGAAATAGGCATCGGTGAAATCGGCGTCGGCCCAGGTGGCGCTGGCTTCCAGTTCCAGTTGTAGACGCGGATTAAGGGTGAAAGTTCGGCCCGCTTCCAGATCAATGTGCAGGCCGTCGTGGCTGCTGGAGATATCCTGATAGACGGCAAGTTGCGCTTTCCAGGGGCCTCGCCCCACGTTCAGGGCAAGCCCTCCGTCGACACCGGCATCGATATCCTCCAGGCCCTCAAGGATCGAATTGTCGTCGCTGTCGCGGCCGGAATGATAACGGGCCACCGCATCCAGCCCCCACACGCCATTGCCCCATAATCGTGCGCCGGCGGTGGTACCACGCAAATACAAGCGCTCCCCATAGTCAGCGAAGATCAGCGGTACCGCGCGTGTCTCGAGGTCATCGGAGCCCGGGTAGTCGGGACGGTAAAGCGCGCCGGCGCCAAGAATAAGACGCCAGTCCGGTTTACCGTGAGGCTCTTTGCCGGAAGGCGTTGGGGGAAGCGAAGGCGATGGGGGAAAGGCCAATAACAGGATCAGCCGGAGCGCTCGCGCGTTCCGCCAGCCCGGGCGAAGCGCCAATGTGGACGATGGGAACATGTTTTCCTCCAGTCGGCCGGTGGGGCCAGGAGACTCACCCTAGCGTCGCGGGTGTGGAGAAAATGTCGTCGGCTCGCGGGGAAAGCACCGGGCGGCGATTTTTCGTACCGGCGCGAATGCGGTAGCATACGCGCCACTTTTATCAAGGAGGATAAGGCCTTGGAATTATTAGGGCTGCTCAAATTGCTGTTCATCGTGGTAGTGCTGGGGCTCACCGCCAGCAGCCTGATCGGCTATTCATCCCGTCGCCGCCGGAGCAAGAAGGCGTTGGCCGAAGTGCGTGAGCAGGGCGGAGTGATCCGCCGGTTGAGCGAGGCGGAACAGCAGGCCTTGCCGCCGGTCCACGATCCGGCCAAACCGAAGCGTCCGCTGGCGCTGGAAAGCGATGACGTTTTTCTGCTGGAAGGCGCCTATTCCCGTCATGGTATTGAATCCAACGGAACCAGCACCTGGCACGACATCATTGGTGGCGTGGAGGTGTTCCTGCCATATGACGCCGATCTGTTCCTGGCCGAGCACAACCGCGCCGAAGTGGTGTTCGCCGGCAAGATGGCCGTGGTGGTCGGGTTGAACCAGGAGTTCGATTTGCTCAGCGCGGTGGAGCGGGATCAGCGCCGTAACACCGCTGATCAGCAATGGCAGGACGGTGCTCGCGGTGCTCTGCAGGATGTGTTTGTCGACAGCGATGACGATCCGGATCGGGACAAGGAAAAGGACGAAGAGGAAGCGGCACGTAAACGCCGGGTGGACATTTACTCTCAGCGGGACGAGACCGTGGCGGAGATCGAGGCCCGTCGTGGCCGGGGCGTGGGGCTTTTGCCGGGGCTGTTGCTGACATTCGCTTTCATTGGCCTGGGAATCGCCACGGCCCGAACCAGTGTGTTGGCAATGTCCCTGTGGAGTGGTGCCGCCGTGCTGTTGACGGTCTGGGCGTTGTGGCTGTTCTGGCGCCGCTGGCGCCCCGGCCCGCCACGGAAGGTGAATACGGTTGCCGGCACTCTGAATCTGACGCCGCTGCTGTTTGATGAAGCCAACAGCCGTGTGACCGTGGCCCCCACCCTGGGCGACAAGCTGGTTTTCAGCCTGCCGGAGCATTGGCGTCCCCATGTGAGCTATGAGGACGGTCAGCGCTTGGAGATGGATCTGCGCGTGGACGACTACTCGGTGGTCAATTACAACCGCCAGCTGTCCCTGGACGAGGAAATCCGGCGTTTCCCCCCGGCCTACTGGGGGCGGCACCTCACCATGGCTCTGGTGGCGGGCGTGGCGCTGGTGGTGGCGTTGTTGTTGTCACGGGCGCCCTGGGCTGATCTGATGCTGGCCTGGAACGCGGTGTCCGGGAGCAGCTATGTGGAAGCGCGGGAGGCGTCGGATCTGCTGGCGGCGCCGCCGGATCTTGGCAGCATGGTGGATCTGGCCGGTTCGGGGCGGTGCCAGGTGCGTGCATCGATGGGGGATTGGCAGTATCCCAGAGTGCACTGTGACTGGATCCGCTGGGGAGGCGATACTTCCGAGCTGCCCCGGGTGGAGATCGACGAGCTCACCGCCGGGCTGTTCTCCGATGAGGTGGTGAAAACGCGCCGGGATCCGTATGTGGAGATGATGGTGAAGCTGTACGGCCGGGATCCGGGTCAGGCGCCGCTGGTGGTAAGCAACCCCGAGGAGTTGATCGAACTGGTGGAGAATGCTTGCGGGTCGCGGCAACAGCACGCCTGTGCCTACCTGCGCGATACCATCGTCGAACATCTCCGTGTCGCCTTGCCGGAACGGCCCAGCGATTGGCGGACACTGCGCGAGGAGGTGGCCGGCTATGACGGTGAGAAACCGCTGCAAGCGGTAATAGGGCGCTCTCAGCTTAGCCTGGTAAAGCGCCGTCTGCGCGCGGTGGGGCGGGAACGGGCGGAACAGGCGGTGCCGGATCTTGGCCGCCAGATCCATGAAAAGGAAAAAGGCGGCGTGCTGGTGCACATGATTGGCGACCCGGGGCTGACACCGGCATCGATGACGGATATTCAATTGTGGCGGCGTTTCGTCGAACTGACCACGCCAGGTAGCGCGGAGCCGTTCTCGGCCAAGGGGATGGTGGTCCATCGCGGCGAGGACGAATCGGGCGCGCCGATATTGGTGGTGGATGTCACTCGCCAACTGGACTGGCCCTGGCGCTCGCTGCTGCTCAGCTTCTGGATACTGTTGTGCGCCGTGCTGCTGCCGGTTCACCTCTGGCTGGCGGTGCAACAGTATCGCGCCAAGCGTCGCCGCGAGGCGGATCTGGCCCGCCTGCATGGCTGGGCGTGACCGTCCTGACGGGGCACTGTTGCTCGGTCATTGCTGACAACGGTTATTCGCGAGTGAACTCGCTTCCCACAGCGGCTCCGTAGTTTTTTCTGTGGGAAGCGGCTTTAGCAGCGAATGGCAGTCGATCACGCCGCCAGCCGGGGAGTAAGGCGTGGCGCCAGCCAGTCGATCACATAGCGTACCCGCCGTGGCAGCAGTTGCGAGTGCGGGTAGGTCAACAGTACCGGAATGGGATCCGGCTCGAAGGCTTCCAACACTTTTACCAGAGTACCGTCCGTCAGGGCATCGCGTACCTGATAGTGATAGAAACGTCCGAAGCCGAGGCCGGCGATGCAGGCCTGCCGGGCGCTTTCGATCTGGTTGGTGACGAGGGTGGGATCGATCCGTACCGTCTGGTCGTGAAAGCTCCATAGCGGCCCCTGCGGTGCGAACAGCACACAGGGGCGATGTCCCAGTTCTTGCGGCGTCACTGGTTCTCCCTGGCTCTCCAGATAGTCCGGACTGGCGCACACCACCGTCGACATCTGTCCAAGGGGACGGACAACCAGGGAGGAATCCCGTGGATGCCCGATTCGGATCGCCAGATCCAGGCCCGCTTCAACCAGATTCACCACCTTGTCATCCAGCACCAGATTGACGCGCATGGCGGGGTGGTCACTGAGAAAGCGGTTCACCAGGGGCCCCACGTGATAGCGGCCAAAGGTCTCCGGAGCGGTGATTCCCACGATGCCGGAAGGCCCTTTCTGACGTTCCTGCAACGCGCTTTCCGCCTCGCTCACTTCGGTCAGAATGCGCCGGCAGCGCGCCAGATAATCCCGGCCTTCATCAGTGAGCGACAATTGGCGGGTGGTGCGATTGAGGAGACGGACGTTCAGGGAACGTTCCAGCGCCGCCAGGCTGCGCACCACTGAAGCCGGGGATTGTCCTTGCGCGTCCGCCGCCGCGCTGAGACTGCCGCTGTCGACGATACGCACGAAGGTGGCCATCGCTTTCAATTTATCCATGCTTCGCTCTCCAGGCTCCCGCACCGGGCTGATTTGTGCGCCGCGCGTAATACTGTTCTGCGTTCGGGGCCATTTTTCACCTATCCAAACTAGGTCAGCATCGGTGGCCAATCAATAGGCCGAAAGTGGAGGTTTTGGGCTATGCAGGTGGACGACCCGACGACATCGCATGACTGCCCGGTGACGGCGACTGGCTATGACCACGTGGGCATTCGGGTAACCGATCGGCGCCGGTCGCTGCGTTTCTATGAACGCCTGGGGTTCCGGCAAACCCACCATTTTCCCGACGCCGAAGCCAATGAAATGGTCACCACGGCCGGGGTGCGGATCAATCTGATTTTCAATGGCGCTCATCGGCCAGGCGGTCGCAATGTGTTGCTGGATGAACCGGTGAAACTGCCCGGTATGACGCACCCGGCGTTTCTGGTGGAGGACCTGGCCGCGCTGCGGGCCTGGCTGGAACGGGAGGCCATCGTCATTACCGAAGGCCCCAAACGGATCGGTCCGCGCCGGGTGGCGCTGTTTATCCGTGATCCCGACGGCAACGTTCTCGAATTCAATCAACTGATTCCCGAGCGGGACTGATTTCTCGATAGGAGAGCAATGATGAAGCTGTATGACCTGGAGCCTTCGGGCAATTGCTATAAAGTGCGTTTGTTCGCCGCGCTGGCGGGGCTGCCACTGGAGATCGAAGCGGTGGACTTTCTCGCCGGCGAACATAAAGGGGAGCGCCTTTCCGCGCTGAATCCCTGGGGGGAATTGCCCATCCTCGAGGACGGCAAACTGGTGTTGCGGGATTCCCAGGCGATATTGGTGTATCTGGCCGGGCGCTATGGTGGCGAGGCGTGGTGGCCGGGGGAGGCGCACCTTCAGGGTGAGGTGATGCAATGGCTATCGGTGGCCGCCAATGAAATTCAGCATGGTCCCAACGCCGCGCGTCTGGTCGACAAATTCGGTTATGCCCTGGACAAGGCGCTGGCGCTGGAACGCAGCGAGCGGATTTTAAGGTTGCTGGATGATCATTTGGCCACTCACCAATGGCTCGCCGCGGGCCGGCCCACCATTGCCGAATGCGCGGTGTTTCCCTATCTGGCGGTGGCTTGGGAGGGCGGCGTGGATCCGCGCCCCTATCGTCATGTGAATGCCTGGATGGATCGAATCAAGGCGTTGCCCGGCTTTCAGCCCATGCCCGGGATTTAGTCAGAGGTCGCTACAGGGCCGTTGTGGGAGCTTGCCTGCAAGCGAATCTTTCCCCGAGATACAATTCGCTTGCAAGCAAGCTTTCCACAGTGGCTTCGTAGGCCGGTATTCTTGTTGGCGCAAATCACCCGGCGATGGAATAGAGGGTAAATGGCCGGGCCAGGGCGTACCGCTCCAGTACCTCGTCGCGCCAGTTCTTTGCTGTCAGACGGTCCAGCAGAGGAAGCTCCGCGTCGGCTTCTCCGGGGCGCTGATAAAACGCCTGATTCCAGCGTTGCTCAAAGGGGTATCCGGAGGCGCTGTGTTCCCGCTCCACTTCCGCCCGCAGTGACCGTATCGTCCTTTGCCAGTCGTCGAGGGACGCCGCCGTCAAAAGCGCGCCAGCGTTTTCAAGAAAGCCAGACAGGGCCGCTTGCAGCACCCTCTGTCCGTGATCCGGTGACTGCACCAGTAGAAGCAGGCCGCAGCGGCCGTCCGCTTCCTCCTGATAGCGGCAGTCCACCCAATAGCCCAGCTGCTGCCGTAATCGCAGCTGCTGATAGAAGGGGGCGGCCAGATGGCGTTGCAGCAATCGCCAGCACAGGCGGTCCAGTGCGTGGCGATGCGGCGCCGGCAGATAAAGCAGACGGGCGTGATCGGGGTAGGCGCAGGGAACCGCTTGCTGCCCGGTGGGAATCGCCGTGGCGAGGGTGGTGTCCGTGGCGGTATCGGGGAAAAAGCGGGCGGTTATGGGGGACAGCCCCGTGGCCAGCCGTGTCTCCGGCCAGGTTCGTGGGTAAGCGCAGTACAACGACGCGGGAGAGGAAAGGGGCCCCTGGTTTTCCCGCGTCACGCCATCAAGGCGATCCCGCAAAGCCTGAAGCAGGCGGTGCGCCGGCGCTGCCGCGTCCTGTTGCCGGCACCAGATCCGATGCCGGTGTTCCGTCAGACGTTCCCAAGGGGCGTCCGTTGGCGCGAACAGGGTCGCCAGCGTTGTCCGGATAGCGGTGCCATCAGCGGCAAGGTCCAAGATCAGCTTGGTGCCGCTTTGATGGACACGGACCTTGGGACCGGTGAAAGGCGCATGCTCCAGCAACAGGCGCCAATGCAGGCTCAGCCGTTCCACCGCTATTGTCTGATCACCGGGCCAGCGCCAACCGAGCCTGAGGGTGTCCTCGGTATCAACCGGGATGCGAGTGAGCGTCTTCAAGGACGGCGGGGCCGCGGTGGCCGTTGCCGATGGCGCCAGCAATGTCTGGAACGGATCGGTTGCCGCCGGCCGTTGTCGTGGAATGGCACGGTAGGGCGTGCCGGTCCAGGGGGTGAAGCGAGTGAAGTCCCGGCCGTTGTCGTGGTCAATGACCATGGCGCCGGTGTCGCTCAGCCCCCGTAGAGTGTTATGCCAGGTGTGGTCATCGGGCGGGGCTGGGGGCGCAAGCAGGGTATCGGCGTCCGTCTCTGGCTCTCCGGCAACGCGGTGTGCCAGATAGCACAGGCGCGCCAGCCGGGCGTCCGGGGGCGCGGGAAAACCTTCCGGGTTCGGGGTGGCCAGCCGCGCCGTTGACGGCCATCGGGAGGGGACATAAGCCGCCATTCGTGACAGCCAATGCTCCAGCAGGGCGGCGGCCTCCTGGCCGCGCCCGGGTGCGTCCAGCTCAATCAGGCACTCTCCTTGGCTCAACCCTTGGTTCAGCCCCTGGTTCCGGCTGCGGCGCTGCCCGGTCACGGTGATCGTCGAGGCCATGCCGGTGGCGCGCAGGCCGCCCAGCGCGCCGTGATGGCCGGGTTCCCGCAACCAGTGGCGCAACCAGGGCCAGACCCGCTCGTCCTCGGGTAGCGGAAACAGCAGTGTGCAGCTGGTATCGGACCGCGGGGCCCGCCAGAGCCAGTCCTGTTGCTGGATGTCGCTGGGGAATGCGGTGGGCAGAGGTGGCCGGGATGGGATCGGGCCGCTGGGCAGCCGTGAAAGCGTTTCCGCCAGTACGCCATCCACGTTGTCCGGTAGCGCGCCCTGCAGAACCAGTGTCATGTTGCCGGCGCGGAACCAGCAAGCGTGAAAGGCCCGGACCTCCCCGGTCAGGGAAGTCAGGGGGGCGCTCAGGCTGTGGGCGTTGCCGGCGGTGAAGCGGGCCAGCGGATGTGACGGCCGCGCCAGCCGAGCCAACAGCGCCTGACGATGCAGGCGCGGATCCGCCAGCCGGGTTCGGAACTCGGCATCCAAAATCCGTCGCTCCCGCGCCACCGATTCCTCGGTCAGCAAGGGCCGGCTCAGCATGTCGATCAGATGGGCCAGGCAGGGGGCCAGTCCTTCCGCGTCCATGGTGAAGAAGAACGCCATGGTATCGTCCAGGGTGCTGGCGTTGTAGTGGCCATTCCAGCCCTGGATGCGGCGGGCGAAGTGATGGACGTCGGGATAACGCTCACTGCCGGTGAACAGGACATGCTCGAGCAAATGTGCCAGCCCGGGGCGGGTTTCGGGTTCATCGTGACTGCCCACGCCGATTTGCAGCACGGCTGTCACCCGCGACCCTGGCTCCGGCAGCAGCAGGGTGCGCAGGCCGCTCTCGTGATGATAGAGGCGCGCCCGGGAGTGAGACTGTGGCAACCGTCGCGGGTCGTGGACAGTGAATGCGGTCATTGGCCGGACTCCTGGCCAATGGGGGCATGGCGTCGGTAGAAGGCCAGTTCCCGTTCCAGCACCAGTGCCCGGTTGCGCGGCAAGCGAAAGCCATGCTGCTCTTCGGCGAAGCGCACGCACTCCACCGGCACGCCGTTGGCGTGCAACGCCGCCACCATGGCTTCGGTTTGTTCGGGTAGCACGACGGCGTCGCGCAGGCCCTGGAAAAACAGGGTCGGAGTGCGCAGGCGCGCGGCGTTGGCCAACGGTGAGCGGGCCTGATAACGGTCCGCGTCCCGCTCGGGATCACCGATCAGCCAGTCGATGTAGTCCGCTTCGAATTTGTGCGTTTGCCGGCGCAACCGGAGCGGATCGCTGACGCCGTACAAGCTGGCGGCGGCGCGGAATGTGGCCGGCGCGCGGGCCAGGGTGTTGAGCACGGTGAAGCCGCCGGCGCTTTGTCCTCGCAGGAACAGCCGGCGCGGATCCGCCAGCCGTTCCCTTATCAGTGTCTGCACCGCGTACAGCACATCGTCCACGTCGCTGACGCCCCACTGTCCCGCCAGGGACTGACGATACGCACGGCCGAAGCCGACGCTGCCCCGGTAATTCAGGTCCAGCACGGCGAATCCGCGCTGAGTCCAGAACTGTATTGCCGGATTGAACAGCGGAAAACTGGCCGAAGTCGGGCCACCGTGAACCGTCACCAACAAGGGCGGCGGCGTACAGTCGCCGGGGCACGGCGGGTAGTAAAAGCCGTGGCGGTGAGTGTCGTCGGCGCTGGTGAACGTCAGCGTTTGCGGTTCCGATACCGTGCCCGCTTCCAGAGGCAGGGGCGCGGCATCGAGTATGGAGAGATTGCCGCCTTCCTTTGCGCTCAGATGTAATAACGTGGTGCCCCGGCGTGGCCCGGCGGCGAGACAGAACACGCCCAGGGGGCCGGCGCTGATGGCAAGAAAATGCTGATAGTCCGAAGGCATCGCCGCCGGCGGGACGGTGTCTTCCGCAACGCTCAAATGGCCCCGGCCGTCCCGCCACCAGGCCACCACCGGGCTGCCGTCCGGCAGGGTATCGTAGTGGCGGGAGCCGAGCAGCCAGGGGCTGGGGGTGTGATCCGCTTCCCTGCCGGGCAGACATTGCCACTGTCCATGCCCGAACCGCCATGGGCGCCAGTGTCCGCTGCCGTCGAACAGGCAAAGCAAACGCCCTTGCCGGTCGAAACGGGGTTGTTGCGCCGAATGCTCCGGTTTGTCGAGGCCGGGCAGGGCCGTGCCAGGCAGGCCGTGGTCAGTCAGTTTCACGTGGCGCAGGCGGCTGGCCGTCCAGGGCTGATGGGGGCGATCCCATTCCACCCAGGCCAACTGTTGGCCGTCGTCACTGATGGCGGGGGAGGCATAAAAATCGGCGCCCTCGCTCAGCACCCGCAGGGTGCGGTCGCGCCCCACCGCCACCAGCCGGTGCCGTGTTTGCTGGTTCTCCGGCCGCTCTTCCACGGCGATGATCCGGTCGCGTTGATGGTCGTAGGCCAGTCCGCCGTAACGGCGATCCGGGTGATCGGTGAGCGGATGGCATCGCGGCTGCGAAAACCCCTGCCAATAAAGCTGCTGGTCGTCCTCGTTGACGAAGGCCAGACCGTCCGTGCCCAGACACAGAGCACTGCCACCATACTCGTAGACCCGAGAGCGCACGCTGAACCCGTCCGGCGTCAGGGTGCGGCGGCCCGCCGCCGTCCATTCCTGCACCCGAAAGCGCCCGTCGCGGGGATCGCTCCGGGTCCAGATCACCCGTTGCGCGTTGCTGTGCAACTCGCCGAACTCCACCGTGGACGCCACCGCCTGGCGGGCGCTCAGTGGCGATGATCGGGCCGGATCAGCCCCGGTAGATGAGCCGGGCATTGCGTTCATTACGGTAGGTCAGTGGCGGCACCTGATCCAGAGGTGTGCCGGCCTGTTCCCGCGCCGCCACGATGGTGTGGTGATGCGGCGACTTGGCGCACACCGGATCGGCGTTGGCGGCATCGCCGGTGAGCATGTAGGCCTGGCAGCGGCAGCCGCCGAAGTCCTCGTGCTTCTCGTCGCAGGAGCGGCAGGGTTCGGGCATCCAGGCGTCGCCGCGGAAATGATTGAAGCCGGGAGAGCGATGCCAGATGGTCTCGATGGTGTGGTCTCTGACGTTGGGGAAGTCGATCGGCAATTGCCGGGCACTGTGGCAGGGCAGCGCGGTGCCGTCCGGGGTGATGGTCAGGAACATACTGCCCCAGCCGTTCATGCAGGGTTTCGGGCGCTCTTCATAGTAGTCCGGCACCACGAAGATCAACTGGCAGGGATTGGTGGCCTCTTCCAGGCGGCGCCGATAGTCCGCCACCGTTTGTTCCGCTTGTTGCAACTGCGCCCGCGAAGGCATCAGGCCTTGCCGGTTCAAGTGGGCCCAGCCGTAGTACTGGCAGGTAGCCAGCTCCACATAGTCGGCCTCCAGGTCCAGACACAGTTGGATAATATCGCCGATACGGTCGATGTTGTGCCGGTGAATGACGATATTGAGCACCATGGGGAAATCGTGCGCCTTCACCGCCCGGGCCATTTCCAACTTATGCTGGAACGCCTTGCGGGAGCCCGCCATCAATTGATTACCGGCCTCTTCGGCATCCTGGAAACTGATTTGAATGTGGTCCAGACCGGCGTCCGCCAGGGCGCGGACCTTGTCCCGGTTCAGCCCCATGCCGGAGGTGATCAGGTTACTGTAATAACCCAGTTCGCGGGCACCGGAGACCAACTCGACCAGGTCCGGCCGGGTCAGCGGTTCGCCGCCGGACAAGCCCAACTGGGCCGCGCCCATGGCCCGTGCCTGGGCGAACACGTCCAGCCATTGCCCGGTGTCCAGCTCCTGGCCCTGGTCGGCAAAATCCACCGGGTTGGAGCAATAGGGGCATTGCAGCGGGCAACGGTAGGTCAGCTCCGCCAACAGCCATAACGGCGGTCCCGGGCGGATCTCAGCGTTCGGTGAGCCAGTGGTTGCCATGGGCGGCCTCGAGAAAATCCAGCACGTCCGCTTCCAGATCCGGTACCTCCGGGAAGCGCTGATGCAGAGTGGCGACAATGTCCGCGACGCTGCGCTCGCCGTTCACCAGCGTGAGGATCTGGGCGGCACTGTCATTCAGTTTCACCATGCCTTCCGGATACAGCAGCACATGGGCCTGCTGCGCCGGTTCCCATTGCAGACGGAAGCCCCGGCGCAACAGCGGAATGGCGTCGTGATCTGGTGCGCTCATTGCTGCAACCCCCGGTGCCAGACGCCTTTATCGGTGACGGTATGGTAGGGCGGCCGTTCCAGTTCGTAGGCCATGCTCATGGCGTCGAGCATGGTCCACAGAATATCCAGCTTGAACTGCAGAATATCCAACGCCCGCTGCTGGGCCTCGTGGGTAGTGAAATGATCCAGCGTAATGCGCAGACCATGTTCCACGTCCCGCCGTGCCTCGCCCATGCGGTTGCGGAAGTAGTGATATCCATCCTCGCCGATCCACGGATAATGCCGGGGCCAGCTGTCCAGCCGCGACTGGTGAATCTGCGGCGCGAACAGTTCGGTCAGGGACGAACAGGCCGCCTCCTGCCAACTGGCGGCGCGGGCGAACTGCACGTAGGCGTCCACCGCGAAGCGCACCCCGGGCAGCACATGTTCCTGGGAGCGTATTTCTCCGGCGCTCAGGCCCACCGCCTCGCCCAGGCGGATCCAGGCTTCGATGCCGCCTTCGCCGCCGGCGGCGCCATCGTGGTCATGAATACGCTGCACCCATTCGCGGCGGACATCCCGGTCCCGGCAGTTGGCGAGGATGGCGGCGTCCTTCACCGGAATATTCACTTGATAGTAATACCGGTTCGCCACCCAGCCCTGGATTTGCCGGCGGCTGGCGCGGCCCTCATACATGGCCACGTGGTAAGGATGATGGATGTGGTAGTAACGGCCCTTGTCGCGCAACGCCTGTTCGAACTCGGCGCGGCTCAGGGGCAGGGCGGGGGCCTGCTCGCTCATAATCGGATCGCCATTCCATCGTAGGCCACCTCGACCCCCTGGCTTTCCACCCGGGCGCGCTCCTCGGAGCCGTGGTCGAGGATCGGATTGGTGTTATTGATATGGATGAGTATCCGGCGTTGGGGTTCCGGCAGACTGGCCAGCAGCTCCAGCATGCCGCCCGGGCCGCTCTGCGGCAGATGGCCCATTTTGCTGGCTGGTTTGGTGCCGACGCCGGCGTGGCGCATTTCGTCCTCGCGCCAGAAAGTGCCGTCCACCAACAGGCAATCGGCACTGGCCATCAGGCCGCGCAAATCGGCGTCCACCTGGCCAAGGCCGGGCGCGTAGAACAGGCGCTTGCCGTTGGCATCCTCCACCAGCAGGCCGATGTTGTCGCCGGGGTGGGGATCATTTCGGTGCGGAGAATAGGGTGGCGCCGCGCTGCGCAGCGGGATTGGCGTGAGGCTCAGTCCCGGACAACAGGGGATGCGGAACTCACCGGCCAACGGAATCGGGTTCCAGCGTAGTCCGCCGTTCCAGTGGTCGAGGATGCGGAACAGCGGAAAGCCGGTGCACAGATCCTGATGGACCATCTCGGTACACCACACCTCATGGGGGCAGCCCTCGCGCAACATCAGCAGGCCGGTGGTGTGATCGATCTGGCTGTCCATCAGCACGATGGCGCCAATGGCGGTACCGCGTTTGCCGTCCGTCCGGCGCAGTTCCGGCGTGCTTTCCAATTGGGCGCGGATGTCCGGTGAGGTATTACACAGAATCCAGTGCTCGCCATCGTCGGACAGCGCGATGGAGGACTGGGTGCGGGGCACCGCGTCGATGGTGCCCTGGCGCAGCCCGGCGCAATTGGCGCACTGGCAATTCCACTGGGGAAAGCCGCCGCCGGCCGCCGAGCCGAGAACTCGGATATACATAGGCGTCAGAGCCTGGTCCCGCGGATCCCGCCAGCGCGGGACCGCGGGCACCAGCGTCAGCGATTGGAAATGTACATGGTGACTTCAAAGCCGATGCGCATGTCCACATAGCTGGGTTTGGTCCACATAGCGAGCTCCTCGATTGTTATTCGTGTCAGAGATTGGCCGTGATCGGCCGATTCATTTGAGCACTGCCGAGGGAGTCGGATCACTACTACTTTAGTACTGAATGTGCCGGTCCATAGGGCCCGACTCGGCGGTGATTACATTTGCAGGAGCCAGCCCTGCCTGGCTAATCCCGGCCTCCGGTGTGGGTACGTTCGCTTGCAGGCAAGCTCCCACAGCGGCTTCGTAGCGCGAACTGTGGGAGCCAGCCTGCTGGCGAATTTGCAGGGCAAGCCACGCTTCCGCTTGGCATCAACGCCCCTCGCCATGTCGCTTTGGTCAGGCGTTCGCCAGACGGCTTGCCCATAATGCGAAGCCCAGGCATCGGATTCGCTGACCGGAGGTTTCGTGCGTATTTTACGGCTGCTTTGTGTTTCTCTGGTTTTATCCGTTTCTCTCCCTGCCGGTGCCGACAAGGCGCTGGATCTGACCCCGGCGCAGCAGGCCGAGATCAAACGCTTCGCCCCCGGAGTAACGTTGACCCCGGAGCTGGCGGACAAGCTGCGCGCCATCGCCTTTGACCAGGACCGCTCCCTGGATGAGCGTATTCAGGCAATGCAAAAAGTGGCCGGCTATAAGCCGGGAGAGCCGGTTAAACGGCGTATCTGCATCTGGGACATCGCCGGCCGCGCCGGCCCCATCTTCAAGGCCGCCGAGGATCAGCGGAGCCGGGTTCTGAAGTACGGGGTGGATCTGGAAATGGTGCCTTACACCAGCGAAAGCGTGGTGGTGGAGGATCTGAAAGCCGGGATTTGCGACGCCGCCCTGATCAGTGGCCTGCGCGCCCGTTTGTTCAATCAATACACCGGCACCATCGATGCCATCGGCGCGCTGCCTTCCGACGATCACATGAAGCTGTTGTTGCGCGCCATGGCCAGCCCGAAAGTGGCGCCGCGCATGGTAGCCAACGGTTATGTGGTGCTCGGCATCGCCCCGGCCGGACCGGCTTATATCTTCGTCAATGACCGCGCCATCAATACCCTGGCCAACGCCGCCGGCAAACGGGTGGCGGTATTGGATTACGATCCGGTTCAAGCGGAAATGGTGGCGCAAATCGGCGCCACGCCGGTCAACTCCGATATTGTTTCCGCGCCGAACAAATTCAACAACGGCGTGGTGGATGTGCTGGCGGCGCCGATCGTGGCCTATGAAGTGCTGGAGCTGTACAAGGGTATGCGCCCCAATGGTGGCATTATCAATTACCCGTTGGCGCAGATCACCATGCAACTGATCGGACGTGCCGATAAATTCCCCAATGAAGTGGCGCAACTGGTGCGCGAGGAATTCTTCAACGGTTACGACCGGATCATGGCGTGCCTGGCGCAAGAGCAGGCCAAGGTACCGGGTCACTGGTGGATTGAAATTCCGGATCGGGATAAACGCGAGTACGAGATGATGATGCAGGATGCCCGTTTGACCCTGCGCGGGAAGGGGTATTACAGCGCGGACATGTTGACCCTGGAACGCAAGGTGCGCTGCAGGCTGGACCCCAACCGGGGAGAATGTGTCAACCCGGTGGAATAGAGCAGCTGCCCCGATTTCCAACTACTGTAGGAGCCAGCCCTGCTGGCGAATGCTTTTTCTTCCACCGCCAGGGTGATTCGCCTGCAAGGCAGGCTCCTACAGAAGAGAATTAATGCTTCAACCGACAACCTCAGGTGCACTCGGCCCGGGAGGCGTCCAGCTTGCAGCGGATCTTGCGCATGATGGTCAGCATGTCCGGATCGTAATAGCCCTGATCGCGGAGCTGATCGCGAGCTTCCTGCATCATCAATTCGTATTCCGCTTTGTCCTCATCGGGAATTTTCACCCACCATTTTGGATCCACCGCTTTTGATTCCTGTTCCACCTGCTGCCGGAAGCGGTCGAAGTTCTCATAAAAATAGCTGCGTGATTTCTGGAACATCTCCTTGGGAAAGCGATCGGTCTTGGCGATAACCTGCAGGGTCAGTTGCACCAGCGGATAGTCGATGATGCCGCCGTCCGGGGAGAGCCCTTTATACAGTTCCAGCGCCTGATAGACCGCCAGGGGCGCGAAGATCACATCCACCGAACCGTTGTTGAATTTAGTGGAGAAGTTGGTGACATCGGAATCCACTGGCGTGGCGCCCACCTGCGACACCAGGCCGGCCTGGGTTTCATCGTATTCCAGCACCGCCACTTTCTTGCCGGCGGCCTTGTCCAGCGTATTGATCTTGCGATCATTGACGAAGATATAAGCGGGGCCCGCCGGCGCGAAACCGGCGACGGAGTAGTTACCGCCTTCCAACTTGTCCGCCATCTTCGGGCTGGCCAGAACCTGGGAGATGATGCGCAAGTGATCCATGCTGGGCACCGCGCCGATGGCGTCGATGGTGCCGGCGAACTTATTGAATCCGCGGGCGCGGATCCCGGTCACCAGCGCGGCGTCACAGACACCGGCCTTCAGATCCTCGGTGGCGATCAACTCACTGGTATAGGGCAGCAGTTCCACATCCAGGCCCCAGGACAAAGCGGTGGTCTTCCAGTCGCGGGCGCTGTTCATGATCGGCCCGGCGTTGCCGACGATGTCGAACACGCACACTTTGCGCTTGATCGGTTCCGCCAGGGTGGGCAGGGAGAGGGCGATGAGCAGGGGGGTAAGCAAGTACAACGCGGTTCTTTTCATTGGGGGCTCCGTGATCCGACAGAAAATCGGGTCTGTTTTCGCTGTCGAGAGGCTGGCTTCGCTAGGCGTGTGTGGAAACGCGTCCACGAGGGCTTTGAAAAACAGGTCATACCGGACGCTCAGGGCATCGTGACGATACGCGTTTGAATGTATCAGCGGGTATGGAGGCGATCAATTTACCGTACTGGCCGCATCGCCATGGAAGGCAGCAGAAACAGCCAATTGCTTTGCTGGCGGACCGGTGTGGCGCGGTAGTTGGGGAAGGACGTGAAGGACACGGCTTGGCAGCTGATCCGATGTCAGCGGCCAAGGAGCGTCCCCAAATCCTGTCGTCGCTGCCAAAGAGGCCAATGCCGTCCTTGTAAACCGCGCGGGTTTACCTCTCATAAAGAGCGAACAAGTGAACTCTAGGGGCGATCGGAGGCAAAAAAAATGACTAAGCGGAAACGCGCTTATTGCGATTTATTTGGTTCCTGTGTGTGGATGCAAAAAACCGGACGTAAGAACCTTAGAAAGGCGCAAAAACGGGTATACAAAGGCGGTTTCAATATACACCGATTTGTAATCAAGTGAGCGTTTGCTAATCCCGGAAAAGGCTTTAAACGGGGTGCTTAAAAAGGGGACAGGAAATACAAAATCATTGTCTTATTAAAAGTGCACGACTGTAAATATTAAAGGGTTCCTAAAGAGCTCTAAAAGCGTTAGGGTTTTAGTTTCATAACCGTACCAGGAAGTAATGTTATGTAAGCCCGGCGCAGTCTGGGCCGGGGAAGCTCAGCGAAATCAATAACAAGGAGAAGCGCTATGAGCAGCAAGGAACGCGTTTTGCTGCAAGGTGTCCCTCACTATGTAGTGCATAAAACCCGAGACGGCAGCCCGATCTTTCGTACCACGGTGGATTTCAACTACTGCGAGCGGCAGCTGTTGGAATTGCGCAGGGAGTACGAAGTCGAGATCCACGCCTGGTGTCTGCTGCCCGGCGAAGTCCATTTGTTGATCACCCCCACCGGGCGGGCCACGGAAGTATCCCGCTTCATGAAAGGCTTGTCCTGCCGCACCGCTCTGTTCTTCAAGAAGATTCATGGGGAGGAATCGCCTTGGGAAAGCCGTTTCCTGTCCACGCCGGTGCAACCCAGCCAGTGGGTCCTGACCATCATGCGGATGATTGAGCTGCTGCCAGTGACGAGGGGGCTGGTGCAGAAGATCAATCAGTACGCCCATAGCAGCTTGCGCATGCGCTGCGAGAAGACTCAGACCAGCTGGCTGGACGATCCGGAAGAGTACCTGCGTCTGGGAACGAACCGGGATGAGCGTCGCCTCGCCTACCGGGAATATCTGCGTATGGGCAACAACCCGAAGGAAGTGGACTTCATCGTCAACGCGGTGACCCGGGGGCTGGTTACCGGCTCGGACCGCTTCATCCGTGAAGTGGCGGAAAAATACGGTGAGCGCGTGTATGGCCGGCCCCGGGGGAGGCCCAGAAAGAGCCCAAGACAGGAGGGTGAAAGCCCACCGGGCGACGACAGTGAAGAATAATCGGCGGTGCGTTGATCAAGAGGTCTTTTGGCAATGAACCGTCTTGCTCTGATCGCCGTGCTGGGTCGCGCCGCACGCTACCTGATATCGCTGGTGCTGCTTGGCGTGTTGGTATACTTGGTGGTGTGGACCGTGACGCTGCTGATCCACGGCCCCAAGCCGCCGGAACGGATACCCGCGGACGATTTCCCCGTAACCGCGGCTTCGCGAAACCCAACGCTGACGAAAGTGGAAATCGAGAGCTGGAATCTGTTCGGTGAATACCTGTCCGGGAGCGGTACGGTTGAAGTGCATTCCGATGCTCCAGAAACCCGGATGAAACTCACCTTGCTCGGCGTTTTCCATAACCGGATGGACGAGCACGGCTGGGCGATCATCCAGCCCGAAGGTGGAGAAGCGGGGTTGTATCACGTGGGCGATGAGCTGGTCCGTGGCGCCACACTGAATGCATTACGGGTGGATCACGTGTTGCTCAAGCGGGGAGGGCGCCTGGAGAAACTGCCGCTACTCGACTGGGAAGCGATGCCAGGGATCGTGGCCTCGGCACAGCCGGCTCGGGATGACAAGAAAGACGATTCGGAAGTGGAAAAGCTGCTGAGTGACCGGGAAAAGGCCATGAAAACCATGGGCGTCGAGCCGGTGAGCCCGGAGACAGCCAATGGCTACCGGGTGATTGATGAAGAGGGTGACCTGGTCAAGAAGTTCGGCTTCCAAAAAGGCGACATTATCTTTTCCGCCAATGGCTATCCACTGGGAACCAAGGAAGACGACCTGCTGGCCCGCCGCTCCGTGGTGGATAGCGGCATTGGTGAGATCATCGTGAGGCGGGGAAGCAAGGAGTTTCTGATCGAGTATCGCACCGGCAAGAGCGATATTCGAGGCATGGCCGCCCTGACCGCGAAACCCTCCGAAGGCGGGTAGTCCCTGGGGATCACACTACGAAGCCGCTGTGGGAGCCAGCTTGCTGGCGAATCTTTTCATCTTTGTGCCGTTATTAACCAGCAAGCCGGCTCCCACGGATCAAGCGGTTCACAGGTACGCCGCTTCAAGCTGTGGGAGGGCAGAAGGGTGTGCTAAGGTTTTCCTGTTTGAATCATCCCTTGTGCAAGGAGAGCGGAATGACCGATGACAGCCGGGTTGGTCAGGTTGGTGAGTCCTGGAATGATACGTTTGCCTCACGGGCCATGAATATGCCGCCGGATCCTGTTCATATGGAGACCTATGACGAATACCCGAGTAAGTTCAGTCCTCTGTTTTACGTGGTGATTGCCCTTGCCGTGTTCACCGGCGTCTGCAGTTTCTCCCTCTACAGGAGCGGCAATACCAGTGGGTGGCTGATTCTGCTGGTCATGACATTACTGCTGTTGCTTGTACTTCGTGCTTTTCCCAGGCCCGTCGGTCACCGGGACATCGCCTATGAAAACGGCCTGCTGATCCCCGCCATTGTAATCGAGACCAAGCCGCTGACCTTGCTGGCCCTGGCCGATATGCGTGGGCAAGAGGATGTGGATCTGGTGTGGGGGTGTCTGAAGCTGCCCGTGAAGCAACTGCCCAACCACACCATCGCCATTGATGAGAAAGTGCCCTGCGTCTCGATGTTTGGAATGCCGGAGAACGGCTACTGGAGCCTTTTTCTGCCCCGCCCGGTGGCCTGGGGTTACAGCGATCCAACCCTGGTGAAAAAAGTAACCGAAAGCCTCACCGTGGACGATGAGGATGACATTGATGAATGGGCGGTGTTGCAAGAACTCAAGGATGCCATGAAAAAAGCACCGAATAACAAGGTGATCTACTTCGACGCGGCCCTACAGAAAACCGATAAGCCATAGAGTAAAAGAGCGCTGCCATTTCTGATTCCCGCGGAGCCGGGAAGCCACTGTGGGAAGCTTGCTGGCAAGCGAATCCCGGTTCGCGAACCGGAACCGAGCCAGAATCCCCGACCTGATCAGCGAAAGACGTCTTCCAGCTCTTCCACCTCGTAAGGCCGGTCGATCCAGTCTTCCAGCTGTTCCCGGCTGGCGCCGTTCAGTTTGACATCGATGTGTTCAGGGACTGTACCGAAACGGCGTGCCAACTGACGCCGCAGAATATTTCGGGCCTCGGCGGTGGAACCTTCCTCCCGGCCTTCCTTCCGGCCTTCCTCTCGGCCTTCCTCCAGACCTATTTCCCGACCTTCCTCTCGGCCTTTGGTGAGCCCCTCCCGGCGGAATTGGGCTTTCCACTCTTGTATGCGTTCTTCCAGCATGGTGTTCGCCTCCTGTAAGTTTCGAACTTCCCGCCAGCTGATTTCCGGAGCCAGACTGGGGCCCCGGCGATGTAGCCATTCCAGAATAGCTTGTCTGAGTTCACTCTGCTCAGGCCCCTTGAGCCATTCTAGCAAATGGGAGAAGGCCCGAGACAGGTCTTCCGGGGCCTGGCTTTGCTCCAGCCGGAATATAGCGGCGACCAGATTACGCTGCCCAGGCAGGGCGCCCTCGTGAAGCAGAGCGCCCTCATCCAAAAGTAGAAACTGTAGCCGGGGCAAATAGGGGAGCACGGCGTGGGGAGGGGGCTGAATCAAATTGTCCAGGGCCACCGGAGCGCGCCAGCGTCCCTTTCCGTTGTACAGCACTATGGGCAGTACCGGTGGTAACCGGCGGTCTGGGCTTAGTTCCTTACGCCGGATCAGGTCCTGATACAGCAGACCGATGTAAGTGAGGATACGCACCGGCATGAAGCGCTCCACCGTGGACTGAAACTCCAGCATCAGATAGAGATAAACCCATTCGCGTTTCCAGCGTACCCGTCAGAGCGCGTCATTGTGGCGGCTAAGCAGATCCCCGGTAGCGTAGCCGTCACTGACCTTTTCCAGTGAATCCAGATCCAGCTCCCGGACCCAGTCCCCTTCCATGAACCCAAGCAGCAAATCCCGCATCAGGGCGCGATGCGAAAACAGAAATTTATAAGCGGTGTCGTGCTCCCCCATGAATCCTCCCCAAATCAGCAGGGGAGTAATATGACGGGCACCCCGCGATCCGTCTGTCAGCCCTGACGGAATACTCTGTCGGTTGGAAGTGACAGGCATTGTAGGAAGGCTCCCCCTAGGGGTGACGAAGCCGCTGTGGGAGCTTTGTCCGGGCGGCGGGCCGCTGCAAGCGAATCCTGGCTCGTGAACCGGGGCACCGCACCAGAATCCCCAAACCGGATCAGCGAAAGACATCCTCCAGACCTTCCACTTCATAGGTCCGGTCGATCCAGTCTTCCAGTTGTTCCCGGCTGGCGCCGTTCAACTTGGCTTCAATACGTTCGGAAAGAGAGCCGAAGCGGCGTACCAGTTGGCGCCGCAGGATACTACGGGCTTCGTTGACGGAGCCTTGTTCAAGGCCCTGCTGCAACCCTTCCTGCAAACCAGCCTGGTGGTGCATGTCTTTCCATTCCTGGGCGATATCGCGGGTCATCTCCTGAATCTCCTGCAAGTCGATCATTTCCGGGATGGTGATACCGGGCAACCATTGACGTAAACGTCGGAGCAGCCACGCCACGAAACTATGACGCAATCCCGTTAGCTCAGGCGGGTTTAACCAGTCTATCAAATCGGTCAGGACTTCGGCGACTTCAGACAGGGTGCGGCGCCGCTCCAGACGGAACAGAGCGGCGACCAAGTTGCGCATTGATGCCAGTTGATCCAGATCAAAAGCGCCTTGGTCCAAAAGCAGAAAAGCCTGCTCTGGCTGAAGTCCCGCAAACTCCGCCGGACCTGGCTGAATCAAATTCCGGACATGGATCGGAGCCCGCCAACGGGATTCTCCATTATATAGCACGACTGGCAGAACGGAGGGGAGCTTCTGGTTATCATCCACCTCATGGCGGCGAATGAGATCCTGGTACAGCAATCCGGTGTAGGTATGAACCCGTACCGGCATAAACCGCTTCACGGTGGATTGAAATTCCAGCAGCAGATAAAGATAAATCCTCTTCCGTCCCCATCGCACCCGCCAGACCGCGTCATCGTGACGGCTGCGCAGATCATCACTGACATAGCTGCCGTTCACCTTTTCCAGGGAATCCAGATCCAGTGCCCTGAGCCACTCTCCGGAGACGAATCCCTCAAGGAAATCCCTGACCATCCTCGGATGAGAGAACAGCAGCTTGTAACCGGTATCGTGATCCATCATGCCCCCTTACACATCACAAGGGACAGTATGCGGTGGAGACGAAGACGGGTCTGTCAGCCCTGACGGAAAACTCTGTCCGCGGAAAGACGCGGGTAGTGTAGGAAAGCCTCCCCCTCGAATAGCACACCACCTCACTACAAAGCCGCTGTAGGAGCTTGCCTGCAAGCGAATAACCCCCCGCCGGCTCTTCACCACACAACCCCCAAGGCCATCTCCGTCCTTATGGCCCCGCACTAGCTCCTCAACCAAAGTCCCTCTACTGTGGGAAGCTTGCTAGCAAGCGAATAACCGCCGCTCCTTCTCTCCCCTAACATCCCAACAACCAATCACCACCACTTTCGATAGCCGATTTCAGAAAAATAATAATTACCCCAGAAGATCCCGCAAATTCTGGGGTAATTAAAATACCCAAAAAGATCAAGAAAATACCCCAGAAGTTCCCCGAAAATGGCGCAGAAGTGAAAGGTTAAGTGTTTGATTTTGAAAAGGTATTTTCTGTTACATAAATAAAGTCTGGTTTGCATCTGAATTTAATCTGGTTACGTATTGTTAATTTTTTTGGGATTGGTACGGTCGTAATGGCTTGGCTTCAAGGAAGGTCCGTAAGGGCTGAGTAGGGCGCTTCAACGAAGCGTGGGAACAAAGCAGTAAGGCAGCCGAGGGTCGCCTTGAGCTTGGCGGGAAATAACAAATATTCCTCATGCGAAATGGAAATAAAGGAGAAAGATTATGAAAGCGAAAATCATCATGCTGTCGGCACTGGGTGTCGCCTCATTTGGGCTGACTCAGGCGGCTAATGCGAGCTGGGATTCCGGGGCTTGTCCTCAGCCACATACCGGTCCTGCACCGTGTGTGGAGAGAAATATTAATGGAACTTGGGAACACTTTAACGGTGATGGAAGTCACGCTGACGAGTGGCATGGTCCGATTGAATTTGTGGGCACTTCTACTTTGGGCTGCTCAATCGCAACTGCGGAATGTACACTATCTTTGACTGGTAATGTTAAAAAATTCCAAGACGGGAGCGGCAACTGGCACATTGGTATTCAGGTTGTTGACGGCGATGTAACGGGTAGTGGCCTTTGCCCAGGCATCAATCTGAGTGGCTTCCCATGGTATGCAGGCCCTACCACTATGCACACGGGCTTTAGTTCAAGCACAGGAATTCCTTATCCTGGACCGTACGTAGGGAATATGGGGAATATTAACCTAACCGCGCTAGGCGGGTTGATTACCGTTAATAATTCCCACGTGCATGATGTGACGTTTGACAACAATGGTAGTGGCGCATCTTATTTCGATTTCGATAGCCCACTTTATACCGGTGGTAATTCGGACAACGATAGTGGATGCGATGTTGACGGTAGGCTTTTCGTGAATACCTATGATGATATAAATATTTACTGATCGACTTTTTATGAACAACCTGGGGCGACTTAAAGGTCGCCCCTTTTTTGTGCCTGTCATGGATGTATTCCTGGAAAGGCAAATCCTACTGCAGGCTGGCCACAGCTAACAATGCGAAACGCAACTGAGAGAAAGGGTGGGCGACCTGTGGAGAGGAGGTGTGGATGGTGTGAGATGAAGAATCGAAAGAATAGGAGAGGAAGCCCTGGTTGTTGGCTAACGGTTACCTCAGATGTCCGCGTATCGAAGTTCTCTGGGCTAAACCTGGAGTATAAGGGCAACGACAAACCTTCCCCGATAATCAGATAAGGTTGAAGTGGTTCAATGGATGTGACCGGCAGAACACAAACTTGGTGACTTCTTTGCGGTGTAATGGAAGCGGCCTAATCTGAATGAATGGGACGGATAGAGACCAGCTTGTGGCTGGTCTCTATGGTTGTGAAAGGGAAATTACTTTATAGGTTGAGAGATGTAGTTTAGGCGGCTTCCATATTTGGGTATAAATAGGTCTGCGTACCCGCCTAAATATCCTTCGGATGGATGATGAAATTCAACTATAATGTCAACATCATTGGTATTGAATTGCTCGACTGCCATGCGACCATCGTCCATAAAGTGTATATCTCCACTGATTTTCATGGTTATTGGATATGAACGAGTGTTGGCACCATTGGTTGCTGACCCAATACCCCATTCGGTCGTGTATGGAAGGTCCAGATAGAGATCTAGTTCCGTTTCTAGAATCAACCGGCCCTCGTCTGATTTAATCCATGCTGTTATTGGCGCTGATCTGTCAGTGCCGCCATATCTCATGCGAAGAATTTGAGTTCCTGTTATCCCGGGAATTCCGGCTAGAGGAGCACCTACAACGAGATTGCTAAGTGCGTAGAGGTCAATGGAAGTGCCGGCGACTATAGAAGGGTGAAGTTCTACTATGATTCCGTTGTCGTCTATATCGTTGGTTACCTCAGCGATGATTGATGATGTGAGATATGTGAATTTATGCTCCGGGCACTCAAAAGGAGAGTTTTCATCAAAGTATGAGCACCCCATATTAAAGCCAAAGATGCCCTGGCTCGTGTCAATGAATCGGTCTTCGATATCTTGATTTCGAAATCGAGAAAGAACCTTGGCGCTATTCTTTGATGGCTGTACCCCCCCGGGGTCGTAGTCGGGGTATTGTCCATCTGCTTTATTGGATGGGCCGTATTCTTCTTCGGGAAACAGGAACTCGCCTACGGACAGCCCAGGGATCAGCCCATTTCCAATGTTGCTACGTTCGCTAAAGAAATTGTGATTGGTATCTGAGAGCGGGGATGAGTTTAGTATTTGAAGAACGGTTTCCGAAGGGGAGGTGCCTCTAAAAAACTGTATGAAGTCTGGGCCTCCCGCATCAGGAATAGGGCCGCTCATAAGTCCAACATAGTCATGTTCTTGACCTGTTGGGCTACCATCTGGGTTGACAGATTGTACAATGAGATTACCTAGTACTTGGGTTTGGACAGGTAGCCCATTTTTTGAACAAACGGTGTCCTCGCCACATTCATAGTCTGAATGGTCTGCAACTACTCTGGTGCTTCCTTGCTGACAATCAGTAGCATCTTGGCGTTCTGGATCTGTAACTATTTTTCGAAAAGTTTTTCCGTTGCCCTGTAAAGTTTCACAAAGCGCGTAGCCAGAAGATTTTAGTGTGTACCGATATAATGCTCCTTTTCTCCATGGCTTATTGGGGGTAAATTTCAGTAAGGTGCTATTAATGGTCAGATTTCCGTCTACCTCTGATAGGACCTCCTCATTTTCACTTATTTCTTCGACTTTGAATGTTTTTCCTAGAAGAAAGGAGCTGTCTAGCATTTCTTCTGAAAATGATATTAAAATCGGCCGATTGGAGGGGAGCTCAGAAACAGGAATGGCATCGTCTTGAGGCTTGTTATCTTTCTCTGTTCCATTGGCGATTCCTGGAAAAGCTCCGGCACAAAGGCCTGAAATGCCTTCTTGCAGGTTCCTCACTATATCTGTGCCGCCCTCCCCTGCGTCGTCTAGGTATTCTTGCTGCATTGCACAAGGGAAGCCGGGGTAGCTAGCAAGTATGAAGGGAGCGTGATCAATTTCTCTATACTCCGCGTATTCAGGCCTAGCAAATGATGGTCCTCCGGGCATTTTGGCAGCTAGGTTTTTGTGTACAACAGAAGAAGGCATGAAGAACTCTTTAATTAAAGGGGTTGTTAGCTGATTTCCTGCTGCGTCAGTCACAGTTTCATTAATGCTTAGGCGATAACCAACCGGAGCCTCCTCCGGGCTATACTGGAGATCTTCTTCAGGCTTTACCACGATCGCAGCGCCGTCCACATACACCTGCGCCGGCATTTCTTCTTCCGTTCCGCCGTTCACGGTTTTATAGAGAGTGACGTTACCTTCCACGCTCTGTGGATCGATAGGCTCATCAAAATTCAAAATAATCGGATCCCCCGGCTTGGCCAGCAGGGACTTGTCCTCGCCGGTGAGGGTATCCGTGCCCAGGGTCCAGCTTTGCAGGGTAGGGCCGGTGGTGTCTTCCGGGGCCGTGGGGGTATTCATCTGATCCTTGTAGGACTGCAGCTGGAAGCTGAGCAGACCGTAGCCGTATTCCTGGCCGAGGATGTTGGGTTCCACCATGCCGACGGCGTCCAGGTTGAGGACGCCGGCTTCGGTGTCCACTTCGGCCACGCCCACCAGTTCGATGTGCATGATGTCCTGGGTGAAGCCGCCGTTGGCGCGCGGGTCCTCGGTGGCGATGCCCACGTCCATGAGCAGGTGGACGATGCGCAGGGCGTCGGCGCGGTTATGGACGTTGTAGGGGTTGGGCACCAGGTAGCCGGTGGCGTCGCTGGTGAGGCGCATGTCCACCGGGCCGGAGCCGAAGCCGGCGGGGACTTCGCCGCCGATCATCACCATTTCGATGGCGCTGCCGGTGAGCTTGGTGCCGCGGGGCAGGCGGATCGGGGTGACGTCGGGGTATTCGGTGACGTCCGCCAGTTCGGCCACCACGGCGTCGGCGCTGGCCTGGGTGACGTTGACGTCTTCGCCGAGCAGGGTGCCGTTGACGGGCACCTGGTTGATGTTCTTGCCGGTGAGGCGGGACAGGCCGCTCTGGGTGATCCGCTGCACCAGCATGGCCGGTTCGCCACGCGGTGAGGAGTCCGCCGGGGTGAAGTTGATCTCGGTGCCGGCGAAGGCTTCATCAAAGGTGCTGGTGAGACCGTTGGTGAGGCTCAGCGTATAGCTCTGCCCGGGTGTCAGATACTCCGGTTTCGGATCCACGGTCATGTAGTGGCCGTTGATCAGGAGCGTGGCTTCCACGGTTTCGCCGCTGCTGTCGGTGAGCACCACGGTGTCGCCGTAGCGGGCGCTGGCGCGGTCTACCGGCTGGGTGAACTGGAACCGGAAGCTGGAGAAATCCATGATCGGTTCGTTGGTGTCGCCATTGGGCATTTGCCGGTCGATGGCGAAGCCGTCGTCCTTGACCACCAGGCTTCTGGGCCCTTCGGCCAGTGGCCGGGTGGTGAAGCGCAGGGTGCGGTCGGCGGAGGTGCCGTTACGCAGACGCAGGTTCTTGATGGCGATGGTGTAGTCGGTGAGCGGGCTCAGCGATTGCGCCGGTGTGAGGATCACGCCGCGCGGGTCCGGGCCCACGGTTTCGGCGGTGTAGTCCAGGTTGCCGCCTTCGGCGTCACAGCACAGGGTGACGCTCTGTTCCACGTCGCCGAGTGACACGTCACTGGTGAAGCGCAGCACCACCGGTGCCTTGGTGGGCACTTCGGCCTGCCCGTCATCGGGGTAGGCATAGAGGAGGCTTTGCCGCTGGGCGTCGTTGGCGTCGTTGCCAGGCATGTCGGAGCCGTCGCTGCCGCCACAGG
>NZ_OBMO01000019.1 GCF_900217905.1 Alloalcanivorax xenomutans | reverse complement strand
CGCCCGCACCGCCTTCGCCCTGATGAAGCAGCAACAAGAATATTGCCCCGCAAAGCTCTTTTAAGCGTTGCAGGGCACCATAGAATCTCCCACAGCGGCTTCGGAGCACTATCTGTAGGAGCCAGCCTGCTGGCGAATCCCGATACCTTTACAGCTCCTGCCCACACCCGTTCAGAGTGGTATCGCCGTAGCTGACCACCACGGTGTACGGATACTGTTTCCCGCTCATGTCGTCCTGGCAGGGGGTCTGTTCGATTTCCACGGTCAGGTCGGTGTCTTCGTTGCTGGCCTGGTAGAGGGTTTTGCCGCCCTCTTCCTTGGGACCGGGATCCGGAGTGGCGACGGTGGTTTCACCGTAATCGGTGACCAGTTCCAGTTTCACCTGCGGATAGATGGCCAGGCTCCAGCCGGGCTCATTACCCGCCGCCCAGAACTGGGCGCCCTGCTCACGGACTTTCTGCGCCGCCGGAGACAACCCGGCCCCCTCCACCCCTTCCATATCCTCCGGATTCTCCCGAGGCGTGTCGTCACCGGGCACCCGGTGAACGATGACGGTTACCGGCTGGTCGTTGCTCTCGCCCACTTCCACGGTATGCCGTTCGGTGGTGGTCCACAGCAGCTTGTCCTGCTGATCGCGAATTTCCGCGCGCACCGCGTAGCCCATGCCCATGTCCGGATTGACGTCACCACGCATGTACGTCAGTTCAAACGGAATCGGCACCTGGGTTTCCGGTTCGATGGTCTGCTCGGCAATCACCTTGGCCGCGGCATCGGCCAGGGACACATCCTCCAGCACTACCCTCACGGTGACATCCGGCGGCAACGCGATGCGCTCCCGGTAGAGCACTTCGCCTTTGAGGGTCACCTGCTGTTCTTTCTGTTCCATGGCGGCACCTCCTTGCCCGGAGGATTGGGAATCGTTGGCCGGCCCCTGGTCACAGGCGGTGAGCAAGGCGGCCACCGTCAGGGCGGAAAGAGAAAGCGTGGTTTTCATGATCGCTCCTTGAACATGGCACAAGACTGGGAATTCACCTGCAAACTCTAGCAGGCGCCGGGGCAAAAGCGATGATGACGGATGAAGGTTTGATGAAAATAAACAAAGCCCCTCGCCAGGGTCCTGGCAAGGGGCTCGGGGGCGGGAATCAGACCTGCACGTTCAGACTGACGTCGATGTTGCCGCGGGTGGCGTTGGAGTACGGGCATACTTCGTGAGCCTTGTTGACCAGTTGCTCCGCCTGGGCCTGATCCAGCCCCGGCAGGCTTACGGTCAACGCCACTTCCAGGCCGAAACCAGCGCCCACCGGGCCGATGCCCACCTGCCCCTGAACACTGCTTTCGGCGGGCAAAGCCACCTTGGCCTTGCCGGCGACCAGTTTCAGCGCGCTGAGAAAGCAGGCGCTGTAGCCGGCGGCGAACAACTGCTCCGGGTTGGTGCCCTCGCCACCCTGGCCACCCAGGGCCTGCGGCGTGGTCAGCTTCACATCCAGGGCGTTGTCACTGCTCACGGCGCGGCCGTCACGGCCACCGGTGGCTTTGGCTTCGGCACGGTACAGTACTTTTTCGATGCTCATGGTGCTCTCCTTTACGGTAATTTCACACTATTAAATAGCGCACTATTTAAATAAGCCCAAAGCAAGGCGCCAACGTGCAACGTGGCGCCCTACCCGTTCAGTTTACGGCGCAAGGCATGAAGCTGATCTTTCAGTGCCATCAGTTCTTCCGGCTGGCACTGGCTGGCGCAGGCCACCGCTTCGGGAATCGCTTCAGCCCGGATGCGCAGCTCACGCCCCTGCTCGGTAAGCCGCACCCTTACCCGGCGCTCGTCGTCGGCGGCCCGGCGGCGGGACAGCAGCCCCATGCCCTCGAGTCGCTTGAGCAGCGGCGTCAGCGTGGCGGAATCCAGGAACAACCGCTCGCCGATCTCCGACACGGTCTGTCCATCCTCCTCCCACAACACCATCATTACCAGGTATTGCGGATAAGTGAGCCCCAGTTCGCGCAACAACCGGCGGTAGACCTTGGTCATGGCCAGGTTGGTGGAATACAGGGCGAAGCAGACCTGGAGGTCAAGCTTGAGCAGACTGTCGGGGGTGTCGTGATCGTTCATGAGGGCGATATTAAATCGCGCGCTATTTAATAGCAAGAGAAATCGAAGCGTTCGCCAGCAAGGCTGGCTCCTACAGTTTGCGCTATGGAGCCGCTGTGGGAGCTCGCCTGCAAGCGAATGTGCCAACGTCGGAGGCCGCATTCGCCAGCAGGCTGGCTCCCACACAATCCAGAAAAGGATGGCGACGTTTTCTGTGCTTAGCGCGGCAGGCGCTCGATCAGCATGGCCACGCCCTGGCCGATACCGATACACAGGCTCACCAGCGCGTAGCGGCCACCGGTGCGCTCCAACTGACGCAGCGCGGTCAGAGCCAGACGGGAACCGGAAGCGCCCAGCGGGTGACCGACGGCGATGGCGCCACCGTTCGGGTTGAGGCGCTCGTCGTCGCCTTTCAGGCCCAGTTGCTTGCAGCAGCCGAGCACCTGGGTGGCGAAGGCCTCGTTGATTTCAATTACGTCCATGTCCTTGAGAGTCAGGCCGGCACGGTCCAGTACCTTCTTGCAGGCCTCCACCGGGCCCAGGCCCATGACCCGCGGTGCCACACCGGCCACGCCGCCGGCGATGATGCGGGCACGCGGCGCGATACCGGCGGCTTCGCCGGCGGCGCGGGAGCCGATGATCAGCGCGGCGGCGCCGTCGTTGACCCCGGAGGCGTTGCCGGCGGTGACGATGCCGCCCTCAACGATGGCCGGCAGCTTGGCCAGTTGCTCGGCGCCGGTGCCCGGGCGCGGGTGCTCGTCGGCATCCACCACCAGCGGCGGCTTCTTGCGGCCCTGGGGCACTTCCACCGGCATGATTTCTTCCTTGAAGAAACCGTCGGCGCGGGCGGCTTCATAGCGAGCCTGGGACTGGGCCGCGTAGGCGTCCGCTTCCTCGCGGCTGATGCCCAGTTCGGCGGCCACGTTGTGGGCGGTTTCCGGCATGGTGTCGGCGCCGAATTCCTTCAGAATACGCGGGTTGGGGAAGCGCGCGCCGATGGTGCTGTCGAACACCTTCATGTCACGGCTATAAGCGGTTTGTGCTTTGGCCATGACGAACGGGGCGCGGCTCATGGATTCCACGCCGGCGGCGATCACCAGGTCGCCTTCATTGACGGTAACCATGCGGGCGGCGTCCAGAGTGGCGGCCAGACCGGAACCGCACAGGCGGTTCACGGTGACACCGGCCACCGACTCCGGCAGGCCGGCCAGCAAACCGGCGTGACGGGCCACGTTACGGGCATCTTCGCCGGCCTGGTTGGTGTTACCGGCAACCACGTCCTCGAACTTCTCCAGCGGGAAGTCATTGCGGTTGACCAGGGTGCTGATGACGGAAGCCAGCAGGTCATCCGGACGCACCGGTGCCAGGGCGCCGGCGTGGCGGCCAAAAGGAGTGCGCAAACCGTCGTAGATATAGGCGTCAAGCATGCTGTGAGGTCCTCAAAGGTTGGTCCCGAATCCAAGTGTTCCGGTGAGGCGGTAATCGACCGCAATGGCGGTCCATAAGCCGCTCCCACGAGGCACGGCGCCATTCATAGGGAAGCACGGGAAGTGGCGTCCGCTGTGCGGAATATTGTTTTGAAACTTGACGGAAAGGATAGGCCGTGACAGAGTGCCTTGCAAGTCGGGTGACCGCCCGGTCCGCCCATTCCAGGGAGGCGTCCACACCGCGATCCACCTCGCGGCTCCGGTTCATCCTCCGCGAAACTCTCTTGCCGATCGAAACGACAGAATCATGATTCGTGACTCCGAACTGCTCAACCAGCTCGTCGACACTGTTCGACGCTTTGTCCGTGACCGTCTCGTGCCCGCCGAGCAATCCGTGGCCGAGAACGATGCCATTCCCGAAGACATTGTTCAGGAAATGAAAGAGATGGGCCTGTTCGGCCTGTCCATCCCGGAAGAGTATGGTGGTCTCGGCCTGACAATGGAAGAAGAGGCACTGGTGGCGTTCGAGATCGGACGGACCTCGCCGGCTTTCCGTTCCCTGTTCGGGACCAATAATGGTATCGGCGCCCAGGGTATTCTGATCGACGGCACCGAAGAGCAGAAGCGCAAGTACGTGCCGAAGCTGGCCACCGGCGAAGTGATCAGTTCCTTCTGCCTGACCGAGCCAGACGCCGGCTCCGATGCCGCCAGCCTGAAAACCCGCGCCGTGCGCGATGGCGACCACTACATCCTGAACGGCACCAAACGGTTCATCACCAATGGCCCGAAAGCCAACCTGTACACGGTGATGGCACGCACCGACCCGGACAACAAGGGCGCCGGCGGCATCACCGCATTCATCGTCGAAGGCGATACTCCCGGCCTGATCCGTGGCAAGCCGGACGTGAAAATGGGACAGAAAGGCGCCCACACCTGCGACATCACTTTTGAAGACTGCCGGGTACCGGCGGAAAACATCATCGGTCTGAAGGAAGGCCAGGGTTTCAAAACCGCCATGAAGGTGCTCGATCGTGGCCGGCTGCACATCTCCGCTGTGTGCGTGGGCGTGGCCGAACGCTTGATCGAGGATGCCCTGCGCTACGCCATGGAGCGTAAGCAGTTCGGCCAGCCGCTGGCCGAGCACCAGTTGATCCAGGCGATGCTGGCCGATTCCCGCGCCGAGGCGTTCGCCGGCCGTTCCATGGTTCTGGAAGCCGCCCGTACCAAGGACGCCGGCCAGCCGGTGAGCCTGGATGCGTCCTGCTGTAAACTGTTCTGCGCGGAAATGGTGGGCCGTGTGGCCGATCGCGCGGTGCAGATTCACGGTGGTTCCGGCTATATGTCCGAATACGCGGTGGAGCGTTTCTATCGCGATGTGCGTCTGTTCCGGATCTACGAAGGTACCACCCAGATCCAGCAGATCGTGATCGCTCGCAACATGGTGCGCGAGGCCCAGTAAACGCCACCCTGCTTCTGCAGGAGCCAGCCCTGCTGGCGAATTGACGTCCGACGCGGAACATTCGCTTGCAGGCAAGCTCCCACAGCGGCTTCGGAGCATGATCTGTAGGGGCTGGCGTCCCACGCCCGGCTCCTACAGCGGCTTCGTGGCACGGTTTGTGGGATCTGGCCTACGGCACAGTAAAAGAATCGGGGGACACGTTAATTGAACAGGGAATGGCCCCGGCGTTTGCGCCGGCTGCTGGATTACGCCTTGCCGCTGTGCATGGCCGCCACCCTGGTTTCCCTGTTGTTTCCCAATCCGCTCTCCCCCTGGATCGCGCGCCCCACTCTGCTGATCTATCTGCTGGTTCAATGGCGCCGCAAGAGCAAACTGGCCAAGGGCCTGCTGCTGTTCATCGCCGTCCTGTCCATCCTGATATCAATCCAGAGTGACGATCCCCTGCCCCAGTTTCTGGCGGCCTGGGATCGCTTCTGTTTCTTCGCCACTTTCGTCTCCGCCCTGGGTTTGTTGCGAGTGTCGGCCATGCGCTCCCGCCTGGTCCGTCACGCCGGTCAGGTGCTGATCCGCCAGCGTCCTGCCTGGCGTTATCCGACACTGTCCATCGGCACCGCCGTGTTCGGCATGATCATCAACATCGGCGTGATCGGCCTGTTCGGTTCCATGGTGCAACGCAGCAACAGCCTCAGCGCCGCCGGCGGCGAACGGCGTGTGCAGGCGGTGCGTGAACGGCGGATGATGCTGTCGATTCTACGCGGCTTTGCCCTGGTGCCGTTGCTGTCGCCACTGGGCGTGACCATGGCGGTGATGCTGTCGAACATGCCGTCGCTGCGCTGGCACACCATCGCGCCGGTGGCGCTGCCCACGGCGGTGCTGATGTTCGCCATCGGCTGGTTACTGGATTGGGTGCTGCGCCCGCGCAACCTGAAAGTGCCGCCGGTGGATCGGCGTTCTTCCAAACCCTTGTGGCAATTCACCGCCCTGGCCGCGGTGATCACTGCAGCCGTGTTCCTGTGTGGCTGGGTATTGGATGTGCGCTTGCCGGTGGCGGTGTTGATCGCCTGCCCGCTGAGCGCCTTCACCTGGTTGTCGTTGCAGCGGCGTCGGCTGGGTGGCGGCACCGGTGCGCGCCGGGCGGCCATGCTGTTGTACCGGCATTCCCGCCTGATCTTCGGCGCCAACCGTAACGAAGTGGCGATTCTCGGCGGTTCCGCTTTCCTCGGCGCGCTGCTGGTGCCGGCGATTGATCGCGACGTGCTGGCCGAGGCGCTGTTGCACACCGGCCTGTATGGCCCCTGGTTCGCGGTCGCCGCGATGATGGCGGTGATCCTGCTGTCGCAGATTGGGCTCAACCCGATTGTCTCGGTGACCCTGATCGCCGGCCTCTTCGCCGACACCCATGAGATCGGACTGGAACCCGTGGTGCTGGCGGTGGCGCTGATGAGCGCCTGGTCCCTGGCGATGATCACCTCCCCCTTCACCGCCGCCATGCAGGTGCTTGAGCAACTGTTGCAGCGCTCCTCCTACATGATCGCCTGGCGCTGGGACGGCCTGTTCTTCTGGATCATCGTGCCAACACTGTGCGTTTGGGTGTTCGTGCTGCACTCTTTGCAGGGGTGAGCTACCGGGGTGAGAGATGGGGGTAAACGCCCCTTCTCCCATCCTCTTGACGAAATACGTCTTAGACGTATACTGACCAAATGTACACGGTAGTTGAAACGCCCACTTTCGCAGCGGATGCGGACAAATTGTGGAGCACAGAAGAATGAGCCGAGTTTTGCGCCTGGATCGCAGCGCACCCATATGCCGGTAATGTCGTCCCTGGCAGCGGCGGTTGTCGCAAAGTCCGCTGGTCCCGGCCGGGAATGGGTAAAAGAGGCGGGGTACGCGTTCTTTACTTCACCCGCCTGGCCAATGGAGAAATCTGGCTGCTGGTGATGTACGCCAAAAACACCATCAGCACTATCCCGGCGCACTTGCTGAAAGCCATACGCGAGGAGTTGGAAAATGGCCAAGGATAAAGCTCTGACCGGAGAGGAACTGGGTAAGAAGCTGTTGCAATCGGTTCGGGAGATGAAAGCCGGCTACGTTGCCCGCAGAACCGAAGTGAGTGACAACGAAGTGGCCCAGGCCCGTCACCGGACCGGTTTGTCCCAGTCTGAATTTGCCCGGGCTCTGAATATTTCCCATCGCACTCTGCAGGAATGGGAACAGGGTCGGCGCACGCCGTCCGGCGCCGCCCGGACACTGATCGCGATTGCCTTTCGCCACCCCGAGGTGATCGTGGAGACGCTAGCCAACGAGGGATGATTCAGAGGTGGCTACGCGACCGAGAGCCTATTCGCTGGCAAGCCAGCTTCCCACAGCGGCGTCGTAGCATGGCTGTGGGAAGCTTGCTTGCAAGGGAAGGTTTGACTTATTCCGGGCGAATATGGGCGGTGGCTTCGTCTTCCACGCGTTGCCAGATTTCCACGCCCATGGGGTTCTCCGATTCTTCCAGGATGTGCCCCACCAGGCCGATGGCGCGGGCCATGACGCCGAAGCCGCGCACGATTTTCCAGGGGAAACCGAATTCACAGCAGATCGCGCCGATGGCGCCAGTGGCATTGATCGGCAGTTGTTTGCCGGAAGCCGCTTCGGCTTTGGCGGCGATGCGCTGCATCAGATCCACGTAGCGACCGGACAGGCCGTTCTCCTCGGCGATCTGGAACAGCCGCGGGGTGCGAGGATCCACCGGCTTGTGCAGCGGGTGGCCAAGGCCAGGAATGATTTGCTTGCGGCCACGGAAGTCGGCGACCACTTGATCCGCCAGAGCCTCCAGATCCACATCGGCTTTCGGATCCGGCAGCGCTTCATAAAGCATTTTCGAGGCGCCTTCCATGCTGCCGACGAACACCGTGCCAAGACCGCACAGGCCGGCGGCCACCGCCGCTTGCAGGGATTCCGGCGCGCCGGCATAGGTGATACGGGCGGCCAACGCGGACGGCGTGATACCGTGTTCCACCAGGGTGATGACGATGGCGTTGAACACCTTGGATTGCTGCTCGGTGGGCGCTTTCCCGGTCAGTTGCAGGTAGGCGAGATCCCCCAGATTCATGTGCCCGAGAATTTCATTGGGCAGATCCTTGCCCCGCACTTCGATACGGTCACGGGTACTCCAGGCGATGTCGGAGCGAATCGGTTTGTTTTGACGAGCCATGGTGACTTCCTCGTTTGGGTTCGTTGGTATGAAAGAACGGATCGCGTTACAGCGGCTTCGTGACTCCTGTTCTGTGGGAAGCTGGCTTGCCAGCGAACTGGCCTGAGGCATATCTTCAGGGCCCCATTCACTGCCAAGCGGAGCGCCGCCCGGACAGTTTCCCACAGCGGCTTCGTAGGCCGGTCTGTCTGTAACAGAGCGACGGTTCAGGTTTCGGTTTGCGCGTCCTTCCGGGTTCCGGGCAGTAGCAGACCGCTGAGGTAAACCAGCCCCACCAGTGCCACGCCGGCCACGTCCGTCTCCCAGCCGGGCACCATCATCAGCAGGCCGCCGATCAGGAACAGCAACGCCTTGAAGCGGCTCAACGCGCCGTGGAAATAGGCGTAACGTTCCAACCCGGCGGACAGCATCCAGACACCAATGGCGGCGGTGATGACGTAGCGGACAATAAGCATCGGTTCGCCGCGCAGAATCAGTTCCGGTTCCACCACGAACAGGAACGGCAGAATGAACAGCACCGATCCCAACTTGAAGGACTGGAAGGCGGTCTTCATCGCCGGTTCGCCGGCCACACCGGCGGCGGTGATCGACGCCAGTGCCACCGGCGGCGTGATGTAGGACAGCATGCCCCAATAGAGAATGAACATGTGGCTGGCCACCGGGTCCAGGCCCATTTTCACCAGCGCCGGTGCCAGCACGATAGCCAGGAAGATGTAGCAGGCGCTGGCGGTCATGCCCATGCCCAGTACGAAGCTGGTGAGCGCGCCCAGTATCAACAGCAGTGCCACGTTGTCGCCGGCATACTGGATCAGTTCACGGGAAAAAGCCGTGCCGGCGCCAGTCAGGGACAGCGCCCCCACCACCAGCCCGATGCCGGCCAGAATCGCCACCAGGTTGGCCACGTTTTTTCCGGACTCGACGATCACATCCAGGATCACCCGCTTGCGGTTACCGCCACGATGCAACACCAATGCGGTCACCAGCAGCGCCACGGACGCGTAGAACGGCGCCATGGATTCGATACGCCAGGCCAGCAGCAGAAAGACCAGCAGCGCCAGGCTGAACAGGTAGATCCAGCCTTCCAGCAGGGTTTTCACCACCGATGGCAGCTCTTCCTTTGGCAGTCCTTTCAGTCCCTTGCGCGCGGCGTGCGCGTCCGCCTGCAGGAACAGGATCAAATAGAAAAACAGCGCCGGCACCAGAGCGGCGGACGCCACTTCCAGGTACGGGACATTGAGAAAGGACGCCATGATAAACGCCACCGCGCCCATGATCGGAGGCATGATGGTACCGCCAGTGGAGGCACAGGCTTCCACCGCGGCGGCATAGGTGCCGGGGTAACCGTAGCGCTTCATGGTGGGGATGGTCATCGGGCCGGTGGACAGCACATTGGACACGGCGCTGCCGGAAAGGCTGCCGAAAAAGCCCGAGGACAGAATCGAGACCTTGGCCGGCCCACCACGGCGGGAGCCCATCAGCGCGTAGGCCAGCTTCATGAAGAAATCACCGCCGCCGGACACCGTCAGCACCACACCGAAGACGATGAAACCGATCAGCAAATCCGCCACCACGCGCATGGGAATGCCGATGATGCTCTCCACGCCCATGGCGTTGGCGCGCACGGCTTCCTCCAGGGTGTATTGGGATCCCCACAACACGCCGGGCATGCTGTCGGCGAACAGCGGATAGATACTGAAAACCAGACACACCAGCAACAGGACGGTGCCGCCGCAACGGCGCACGCCCTCCAGAGCGATCAGGACCAGCACTCCGGACAGCACCGTGGGCAACATCGGCGCGTCGATATCCCAGCCACTGTTGATAATGGTGGCCGCGTTGGAGGAGAAGTAAACGCCCACCGCCAGCGTTGCCAACGCCAGTAGCCAGTCGTACCACGGCACCCGCCCACGACTGCCCTTGGTGGCGGGGAAGACCAGAAAAGCCACGGCCACGAACACGCCGATCAACAGATAATAGAAAGCGGTACTCAGTGGCTGAAAGCCGAACAGATTGAGTGTAAAAACCTGGTTCACCGCCAGGGTCAGTCCCACGGCGGACAGTATCAAGACAGCGACGTAAGCGGCGCCGGATACCCGTGTGGCCTCCCCTTCCGGGCTCGTGGCCGGGGCGGCGTCGGGATTGGTTTCGGCCTGCATGGTGGTTTCTCCGTCATTCAGTCGATGGCGGCGAAGCGGCCGCGACGGGATCACCGCGCGACCGTTTCGCTCACAAGCCTGAGCGGTCTCAACCGGCGCTCAGGGCCTCTTTGCGGTAGTCCATCCAGAATTGCGGCCAGGCGTCGTCACTGATGCCTTTGGTTTTCGCTTCGTCACGCGCGGCTTCCCACGCGGCCTTCACTTTCTGAAGATGCTCGATACGCTTCTGGTTCCATTTGTCGTCCTCGGCGGTCCACACGCCGATTTCCTTCAGGTAGCGAATCGCACCGGGGTGGAAAGGTGCATCCACCGGCGGACGTCCGGACAACTTCACGTCCCAGCGGGGCATCACCGGATTGGAGTCCTTGTACAGGTCGTAGGTGGACACCACTGCCTTGGTCATGTTGTAGGCTTCGTCATCGGTGAGCGCGGCGTAGGTGACGATCATCGGGTAGCGGTACGCCGCCATCGGTGCCGGGTTGTCCTCGGACATGCCGGCGCCCACGGTTTCCATGGCGGCTTCGAAGATCGGCGCCACTTTGTTCAGACGGTCCCAGGCCTCCTCGTCATCCAGGGGAATATGCGGCCAGGCCAGGCCACGGGGGCTGGACGCCAGCTCGTAAAGCGTCGGCGCTCCCGGAGACACGATGGCGGCATCGACGGTGTCTTCGATCATGCCGCGCAGGGACGCGCCATAGGACGGCAGGCGCACCTGCTGGACGTCGTCCCAGGTCAGACCGGCGGACGCCATCAGCGCTTCGGCCTTGATGTTCACCGAAGGGTTGGCCTCCACATAGGCCACGCGCTTGCCACGCAGATCCTCGAGCGTCTTGATGTTGGCATCGGCGGCGGTGGCCAGCGACACCGAGGCCGGACGGCCCAGCAGCACACGCAGATCCTGGGGGCCCCAGTCAGGGCTGGCGAAATCGTAGATCCCTTCAGCGGCGAAATAGGTTTCGGTGGCGAGGAACGCGAATTTGACCCGGCCGGTTTCCAGCGGCTTGAGACGGCCAATAGCAGTACCGGAAGGCATGATGCGAATACGCACGCCGTACTCTTTCATCATCGCGTCGGCGATCATTGAGGCTTCGGTATAACCGGAGGAGCCCACATCGTAGGCGCTCCAGAGCATGGAACGTTCCAGGTTGACGTCGTCGGCCAGCGCGCCGTGCGCGGCGGCCAGAGGCAGAGCGGCCAGCGCCGCCCATTTGGCGAGGGACTTGAACATAATGATTATCCTTATTGTCGAGTGTTGGTCGTGAAAAGTCAGGCTCGGGTTGTTGTCAGCGGCTTCGTGGCATGGTCTGTGGGAGCCAGCCTGCTGGCGAATTCCAGCCCTCCGGCGTTGGCACATTCGCTTGCAGCGGCCCGCCGCCCGGACAAGCTCCCACAGCGGCTTCGCAGCTACATCGGGTGCTGGGAATGCCCTGTTAAATCGGGTCCCAGCTGAACACGTCGCCGCTGCGCTCCAGCGGATAGAAGGTGGACTTCAGTGCCGGGATGGCGTGATCGGCCACGGTTTCCGGAGTCCAGCCTTCGCCACGGTGCACGCTTTTGAGCGGACGGCTCTGGCCCATGGTGAAAATCTCGTTGTTGCGCACGGAGAAGATCTGGCCACTGATGTCCTGGGCCTGATCCGAGGCCAGGAACACCACCAGAGGCGCGTTCTTGTCCGGAGTCATTTGCTTGAGTTTTTCCACTCGCGCTTTTTCTTCGTCGGTGCGGGCGGGAATGGAGCTGGTCATGCGGCTCCAGGCGAACGGCGCGATGCAGTTGGAACGCACGCCGTAACGCTGCATGTCCAGAGCGATGGACTTGGACAGCGCGGCGATGCCCAGTTTCGCGGCGGAATAGTTGGCCTGGCCAAAGTTACCGATCAAACCGGAGGTGCTGACAGTATGAATGTAGGCACCACTGTGCTGCTTGCGGAAAATTTCGGCGGCGGCACGGCTTACATAGAAAGTGCCGTTGAGGTGAACGTCCACCACCAGCTGCCACTCTTCCAGTGACATTTTGTGGAACATGACGTCGCGCAGCACACCGGCGTTGTTGACCACCGCGTCGAGACGGCCGAAGTGATCCTGCGCGCAATCGACGATGCGGCGGGCGCTGTCCCAGTCGGACACGCTGTCGGTGTTGATGACGCCTTCGCCGCCCAGCTCGCGCACCATGGCGAGGGTTTCTTCCGCCGGGCTTTGCGAACCGCCTTCACCGGTGAGGGATACGCCGATGTCGTTGATCACCACTTTGGCGCCGGCGGCGGCGGCCGCCAGAACATAGGCGCGGCCTACACCGCCACCACCACCGGTGACGATGACGACTTTGTCTTCCAGCATGGGTTGTTGTGCCATGATTTCTCTCCCGTTGATACTTTTGTCTCAGGACGGCAGCCCGAGGACGTGTTTGGCCAGAATATTGCGTTGAATTTCGTTACTGCCACCGTAGATGGTGGTGGGCCGCGACTGAATGAAGATCCCCGCCGGATGCAGATCCGGGTCACCGGGCAAGGGCTCCAGCGTGCCGGAATCCTCGCCGGCAGTGAGCAACGCCAGTTCGCTGATGCGTTGATACAACTCGGACTGGTGCACTTTCAGCATGGAGACGTCCGGCCCCAGGGACTCGCCGCGTTTCAACTGATCCGCGTAGTGCTCGTAAAGCGCTTTGTGGCAATCCAGGTCCATCGCCAGAGTGGTGTAACGGTCCTGGAACAGCGGGTCGTTCCAAACACCGAGCCGGCGCGCCAGACGCTCCACCCGCACCAGGGCGTTGGAAGATTGCTTCGGCGAGCCGAGGAAAATCCGTTCGAAGCCGAGCAGCGCCTTGGCCATGCTCCAGCCCTTGTTGACCTCGCCCACCAGATTGGCCTTCGGCACGCGCACGTCGGTGAAGAACACTTCGGCGAATTCGGCCTGGCGTTCCAGATTGGGAATCGGCCGCACTTCAATACCGGGGCTGTCCATCGGCACCAGCAGGAAGCTGATGCCTTGCTGCGGCTTGCCTTCACGGCTGGTGCGCACCAACACGAAGATCCAGTTGGCCTCGGTGGCCATGGTGGTCCAGATTTTCTGGCCGTTGATTACCCATTCGTCACCATCGAGCAGCGCTTCAGTGCGCAGGCCCGCCAGGTCGGAGCCGGCGTTGGGCTCGGAATAACCCTGGCACCAGATGTGCTCGCCGTTAATGATCTTCGGCAGAAAGTGCGCTTTCTGCTCGTCGCTGCCGTAACGGATCAGCAGCGGACCGAGCATGGTGATGCCGGAGTCCGGCAGACGGGCGCAGCCGTAATTTTCCATCTCCTCCATCATCGCCAGCTGCTTGCCGGCGCTGAGACCCATACCGCCGTGCTCGGCGGGCCAACCCGGTGCCAGCCAGCCTTTTTCCGACAGCTTCTGGTACCAGGGGCGGCAGGGACCGATACCCAACCGGTACGGCGGATTACGGATTTCCTCCGGATAGTTTTGTTCCAGCCAGCGGCGCACCATGACACGGAAGTCTTCGTCGCTCATGCTGTTGTAGTCGGTGTTTTGCTCAGCCATGTTCAGTTACCTCCGAAACGGGGTGCGCGTTTTTCGGCGAAGGCGGCTTTGCCTTCCTGGTGGTCGGCGCTGATCAGCAATTGGCTCTGCCAATCCACCTCACGGGTGAAGGCCCATTCCAACTGACCGGCGAGCATGGCCTTGGTGGCGGCCACCGCCAGCGGTGCCTGATCGTTCAGGGCCTCGGCCTGTTGCAAGGCGGCTTGCAGGGACTGGCCGGCCTCCACCATGCTGTCCACCACACCCAGGCTCAGGGCCTCGGCGGCTTCCAGCCGCTGGTTGTACATCAGGATCTGACGCGCGCGAGCCATGCCGACCCGGGACGGCAAGGTGTGAAACAATCCCAGATCCGCGGCCAATCCCACTTTGCCAAAGCCCGATTGAAAGCGGGCGTTGTCCGCGGCGATCACCGTGTCGCAGGCCATCGCCAGGGAAAAACCGGCGCCCACCGCCCAGCCTTCCACGGCGGCGATCAGCGGCTTGCCCATGGTCAGCATCTGCTGCACCAGGCGGGTATTGCGGCGCATGCGGGTGCGGGCACTGGCCAGTTGGGTTTCGTTCATTTGGCCGATGTCGCCGCCGGCACAGAAGGTGCCTTCGGCGCCGGTGATCACCACGCAACGCACCCCGGCGTCCTGCTCCGCCGCCAGCAAGGCGTCATAGAGCTCGGCGCGCATTTCCATGGAGAGCGCGTTTTTACGGGCCGGCGCATTGAACGTGAGCACCTGGCAGTTGCCTTCACGGCGAGACAGCAAGGGACCGCTCATCAGGCGTCCTCCTCATCGATCAGTGACATGAAACGGCGTTTGTGGCCGTCGACACCGCCAAAACGGTTGAGCAGCACCAGCACCTTGCGCGGGAACAAACCGATGTCGGCTTCGTCGGTGTAACCGATGCCGCCGTGGAACTGCACTGCTTCGCGGGTCACCAGCATGGCGGCGGTGGAGGCTTTTACCCGGGCGGTGGACACGGCGCGGCGAATGCGTTCGATGGGGAATTCCTGATCGATGGCGCGGGCGGCGCTGGTGACCATGGCGCGCGTCAGTTCGATCTGGATTTTCAGGTCCACGGCGCGATGCTGCAGGGCCTGGAAACTGCCGATTTCCTTACCGAACTGACGGCGGATTTTCAGATAGGAGAGGGTTTCATCAAACGCCGCCTGCATCACACCCAGCAGGTAGGCGGCACACCCCAGGGTGGCGTCTTCCAGCGCGGCATCCACATCGACGCTGCTCACCAATTCCCGCACCGGCGTGTTATTGAACTTCACGGTGGCAACGTGGGAACCGTCCTGCTGCAACTGACGTTCCAGGGTCAGCCCGGCGGCGTCCTTGTCCACCAACGCCAGTCCCTGATCACAGGCCACCAGGAAGGCATCGGCGGCACTGGCCAGGGACACCCGGCGCACCTCGCCATCCAACGCGTTATCACGGCACACCGGCGGCTGGTCAACGCCCCCGATCCCGGCCGGCAGAATCAGTTGCTCGCCCTGGATATGCGCGGTGGCGGCGGCTTGCGGCAACAGCGCGGCGGTAAGCGCGCCTTCAATCAACGGCTCCGGCACCAGGCCTTTGCCAAGCTCCTCCAGCAGCGCCACGTATTCCAGCATGCCCAGACCGGCACCGCCTTTCTCTTCCGGCACACGCAGGCCGGTCCAACCCATTTCACAGAATTCCCGCCAGATCGCGGGATCCAGGCCGAGGTCGCTGTAGCGGGTTTCGCGGGCCCGCTCCAACGCACCATGACGGGACACCAGCGTCACCGCGCTGTCACGGATCATCCGCACCTGTTCTTCCCGCGCCTCGAGGTCCTCTTGGGTCCATTCGATGGTCATTGTTCTCTCCCGAATTTATTGGCTAACGTCATTCGCCGCCAAGGCGGCTCCCACAGAGGCGCCGGTCAAACAAAATCCAGTTTGCCGTTGTTCACCACCACCACATCACGCTCCACCACCCGGGCGCGGAAGGACCCGTCGCGCCAGATTTCAGTACGGATGGTCTCGCCCGGAAAAACCGGCGAGGAAAAACGCAGGGACAGGGCCTTGAGGCGATCTTCCCGGTAATCCACCAACTCGCGGAACAACGCATGGAAGACCACGCCAAGGGTGCACAGGCCGTGCAGAATCGGACGCGGATAGCCGGCGGCCTCGGCGGTGGCGGGATTGGAGTGCAGCGGGTTGTCGTCGCCGTTGAGACGGTAGTACAGCGCCTGCTCGGCACGGGTGGGCAGATCCACGCTGATGTCCGGCTCGCTGTCCGGCAGGGTGTGTACCGCGTGCAACGGTTCGCTGTCGCCACCGAACCCGCCCTGCCCGCGCAGCACCGTGGTCATGCCGGCGGTAGCCAACAACTCGCCGTTACCGTCGCGCAGTTCCTTTTCGCTGTACATCAGCGCGTTGTTGCCCTTGTCCACCACACCGGTGACGCGGGTTTCGCCCACCACTTCGCCCGCCACCGGCAGCGGCTTGTGCCACTCAATGCGCTGTTCACCGTGCACCACGCGCACCGCATCGATGCCGGTATCGTCACGCGCCACCCAGAAACCGGGATGTCCCAGCACCACCGCGATGCTGGGCAGCGCACGGAAATCCCGGGCGGAATCGACGAAGCGCAGTTGTTTTTCGTCCAGGGGGTCCATACCGAGGCCCACCGACAGGGCATAAAACGCGGTGTCCTTTTCGGTCAGTGTTTGACGTACCTGGGGAATGGGGTAATTGAGCAAATGTTGCGGATCGATAGCCATGCCGCTCTCACTTTTGTTCGTTCAATTGGATCACCGCGTCGGCGGCGAAGGCACCCTGCCCTTCGGGCATGGCGAAAACCGGATTGATATCGATGGAGTCCAGGCGCTCGCCGGCGCCGACCGCGAAGCGGGACAAATTGGCGAGCACCTGCGACAGCGCATCCAGGTCCACCGGCGCGCGACCGCGGGCGCCTTGCAACAACGGCGCGCCCTTGATCGACAGAATCAGATCGCGGGCTTCCTCGCGGTCGAACGGACAACGGCGGAACGCCACATCCTTGAGCACTTCAACGAAAATGCCGCCGAGACCGAACACCGCCACCGGGCCGAATTGGGGATCGCGCTGGATTCCCATGAAGCATTCCACGCCACCGACAATCTGCCGGGCCACCAACACACCATCCAGTTTGGCGTCCGGGACACGGCGTTCGGCATTGCCCAACAGTGTCTGGAAGCCTTCGCGCACGGAGTCCGCGCCGGCAACGTTCAACAGCACGCCACCGATTTCGGATTTGTGCACGATGTCGGCGGAGGCGATTTTCATCACCACCGGGAAGCCGATTTGTTCGGCGTAGGCGGCGGCCTCCTCGGCGCTGCCGAGCACTTTTTCCGGCACCGCGGGAATACCGTGCGCGGCCAGCAATTGTTTGGCTTCGGCTTCGCCGGGCGTGACTTCCGGCAAGGTTACCGGTGACACCGCTTCCCGCCGTGGCAAGGGCCGGGCGAAGGCGTCGCCCAACTGCCCCATGGCCTTGATTACTTTCACCGCGTCGGTGGGGTCTTCCATCAATACGAAGCCGGCCTCTTCATAGGGCCGGTTCTGCTCCGGCTCGCCGATCAGTGACATCACGAACAGACGATCCGGATGGGCATCCTTTACTTTTTTCAACTCCGCGCACAGTTTCGGCGCCACCGATGGCACCGTGCCGGCCTGGCTGAAAAACGCCAGCACCGAAGCGTAGCCGCCATCGGACACCATGCGCTCACCGAAGGTGCCGGCCAGGGTCAGGTCGTTGAGCACCTGGGCGGTGCAGTCCACCGGATTGATCGGGGAACAGAACGGCACCGCGGCTTTCAGGTCGGCCTGTGCCGGTTCCGGCATGGGTGGCATCGGCACGTCCAGCTGTTCGGCCAGGTCGCTGACGATGATGCCGGCGCCACCGCTGATGGTGAGCATGCCGAGGGAATTGTTGGCCGGATAAATGCGGCGGGTGGCGGTATAGGCCACGTCCAGCAGCTCGGCGCTGCTCTCCACGCGGATTACCGCGTAGTCCGCCAGCATCGCGTCGAATACCCGATCGTCACCGGCCAGAGCGGCGGTGTGGGACATGGCGGCTTTCTGGCCCAGGGCGCTGCGGCCCACCTTCTGCAGAATCACCGGTTTGCGCGCGGCGTGCGCGGCTTCCAGAGCGGCGATGAACGAATCCACATCGCGCACCGCTTCGGCGTAGGCCATCACCACGTCAATGTCCGGGTTCTCCACCATCCAGCCAATGGCTTCGCCCAGGGTGACGTCACATTCGTTGCCGGTGGCGGCGCAGATAGGCGTACCCAGCCCACGCGCCCGTGCCAGCCCCAGCAGGTGAGCGCCGTAGGCGCCGGACTGGGAGGCGATGCCGATACGGCCCGGTAGCGGAAAGCCGCGTTCCAGACCGGACATGAAACTGCCGAAGAAGCCGATGGTGCTGTTGAAAGCGCCGGCGGTATTGGGGCCGAGCAGGCGCATGCCATGGCGGCGCGCGGTGGCCAGCAATTGCTGCTGTAGCGCTTCACCCTGCGCGCCCACTTCACTGAAACCGGAAGAGAAAATAATGGCGCTGCGTCCGCCCCTGCGGCCCAGGGCATCCACGGTGTCCACCACCTGCGCGGCCGGCACCGCCACCACCGAGGCGTCCGGCGCGTCCGGCAGGTCATCGATGCTGGCATAGGCCGGCAGCCCCTGAATTTCGCTGCGTTTCGGGTTCACCGGCATTACCCTGCCCTGGAACTCACCGCGCAGCATGTAGCTTACTGGCCGGCCACCGATACGGGTGGCGTCGGCGGATGCTCCCACCACCGCCACGGACCGTGGCTGCAGCAGTGGCGTTAGAGAAGCGAACCGGCCGTTGGCGGTGCCGTTCGCGTTGGTGTCGTCTTGCATCACCGCAAGCTCCTTTCTGGTCCGGCTATTTCTGACTGTTCTTATTGAAGGGCTGACGAGGGACGCCCACCCCGTCGCCACCGGCGACAAAGCCGCCGGGGCGGGGGGATCTTCCCAGGTGAGCGCATGGGAAACGGAGTACAACGATCTCGGCGACAGCGGTGCGAGAACGGGCTATCCGGGCCGGGACCAGCGCCGGGACTAAAGGTATAGTGACGACGTGGCCAGGACGGGCCACCGGGGGCATGCTCATCACTGTGCTCTCCCACTTTGTTGTTCTGTGCCGTGATTTCGACAACGGCGCCGGGTCGTTGCCCGGTCCGGAATTGCGGTTTATGGTAGATTCACCATTCTGAATGTCAATCCTTATTGTGAATACAAATCCATGACATCCCCAAAAGACGAACGCAGTGACTCCAGCAGCAGAAACGGCGGCGGCCGAAATGGCAGCACCAAGGACGTGGGCGCCGTGGTGAACGCGATCCAGCTTTTGCGCCACCTCGCCCACCAGCAGGCCCCGGAGGGCGTGGCCGCCATCGCCCGCGCCACCGGCGTCAGCCCGAGCAGCGCCTTCAACATTCTGCGCACCCTCAATAACGAGGGCTTCGTGCGCTTCGACGAAAGCAGCAAGACCTACCAGTTGGGCATTGGTCTGTCCGAACTGACGGTCAATCTGATCGGTCAGAGCTATGCCGACCTGATTCAGCCGGAACTGGAACGGCTGGCCCTGAATCTGGATATCCTGATCGTGTTGTGGCGCATCACCCACGACAACCATGTCAGCGTCATCGCCCGCGGCATCCCCAATGTGGCCCATGTGGATGTGCGGCTGGACAGCCGCCTGCCGGAGCTGATCGGCGCCTGCGGCCGCGCCATCGCCGGAGTACGCGACCTGCCCGACGCGGAGCTGCGGCGCCGCTTCGCACGGCTGCGCTGGGAGAATCCGCCCAGCTTCGAGGAATACCAAAAGGGCGTTAAGGAAGCACGGGAACGGGGCTGGGCCCTGGACGACAACTGCCTGTATCGCGGCATCAGCATGGTGGCCAGCGTTCTCACCGATCACCACAACCAGCCGCGCTTCGCCATCTCCGGTATCGGCATCACCGCTCAGCACAATGCCCGGGGCCTGGCCCGGGCCGGCGAGGCCATCCGCGACACCGCGCACTTCCTGGAACGCTCACTGTTTCCCCGCAACCTTAGGGAAAACACCATCAATGAATAGCATTCAGGATATGGAATAAAGATACCAAACACTTGGCTTCTGGCTTCTGGCTTCTGGCTTCTGGCTTCTGGCTTCTGGCTTCTGGCGTGCTATGATTGCATTGATATCAATGAAAGCACCCGGAGAACCCCATGGCCTCCATTACCATCCGCAACCTCGACGATGAATTGAAAGCCCGGCTGCGCTTGAGCGCCGCTGAACACGGCCATTCCATGGAGGAAGAAGTAAGGCAGATCCTGCATCGCGCGCTGGAACCGGGTTCGGATACCGGTCTTGGCACCCGCATCCGCGAGCGCTTTGCCGCTTACGACGCCGAACCGCCGGAGTTCGAACGGCGCCAGGACGCGCCCCGTGATCCAGGTCTGGATCAATGATTGTCCTGGACACCAATGTGCTGTCGGAATTGATGCGGCCGGCCCCCGAACCCCGGGTCATCGCATGGCTGGACCGCCAGAGCGGCCGGGATGTGGCGGTTACCAGTATCACCGTGGCGGAAATACTGCATGGCGTCCGCCGCTTGCCCGCCGGGCGACGCAAGCGCCGTCTCACGGACCTGTCCATAGGCTTGTTCAACGAGGAGTTCGCCGGCCGCGTGCTGCCTTTCGACGCCCCGGCCGCCGCTTACTACGCGGAAAAACTGGCGGCCTGCGAAAAACGCGGACGGCCCGTGCACATGGCCGACGCTCAGATCGCCGCCATCTGCGAGCGGCACGGCGCTGTACTGGCCACTCGCAATATCAAGGATTTCGAACCCTTGGGGGTGTCTTTACTGAATCCGTGGATGGCCGATTAGGTCACTGCCCCGCAAGCTTCCCACAGGGGCTTCGTGGCACCCACAAGGGGCCCATCAGGCAGCGTAGTAGCGCCGGCCCTCGCGGTCGGCGCGCGTGGCGCGGCCGTGGGCGTGCAGGCAGTTGAGATGCGCGATGCTCTCCCCCATGGCGAACATCATCTGATTGTTGTCGAGCTTGCGGTTGAACAGCAGTGGCAACAGATCGTAGGCGGTCAGCGGCGCTTTCTCACAGGCTTCCTCGGCCACGCTCAACTGCTCGTCATGGTGTTTGACCAAAGCATCGATACGAGCGTGCAGACCATGGAAGGCCAGCCCATGGGCGGGCAATACCAGACTGTCTTCCGGCAGTGCGTTCTTAATCGCCGTCAATGAATCGACGAAAGCGCTGACCGGGTCATCATCCGGGTCGCGTGCATGCACGGTCAGGTTACTGGAGATGCGCGGCAGCACCTGATCACCGCTGATCAGCACATGATCGTGTTCACGGAACAGGCAGGCGTGCTCCGGCGCGTGGCCCCGGCCGATGTGCACCCGCCAGGTTTGACCATTGATTTGAATGGCGTCACCGGCAGCGATGAACTCCGGGGTCGGCGGCATGATCGGCACCACTTTTCGAAAACCGTTGCCGCGGCCACTGAGCGCATCCAGCGGCTCCCCATGCAGACCGTGCAACCCCATGAAGCGGCGCACGTCCTGACGCACGGTGTCGTCCTCGGCGGAGTGCAAATGATTGAGCAGCTCCCATTCCCCGCGCGTCATGCGTACCGGTGCATTGAATCGCTGCGCCAGCCAGCCGGCCTGGCCGACATGGTCCGGATGATAATGGGTGACAATGATGCGGCGGATCGGCCGGCCTTCCAGGGCGTTATCGAACGCCTGGGCCCAGATTTTCTGGGTGTGGCGGGTGCCGAATCCGGTATCGACCAGGGTCCAGCCGTCCCCATCCTCCAGCAACCACAGATTAATGTGGTCCAGCGCCAGCGGCATGGGAAAGTACAACCAGTACACGCCCGGCGCTACTTCCAGACGCTCGCCGGGCTGCGGCGGTTGCGAAAACGGATACTGCAATTCGGACATGGGGTTCTCCCGAAGACCACTTTGTCGTTATTGTGTTGACCCAACCTCAGGGATGAAACCAGACGGAAAGGTGAACCCAGTATACCTATGGAATCCCTCATTTTCTTCCCTTCCCGGGTTCAGGGGAAGCACGGGGATTCACTCATAACGGAGAGAGCTATCCATGCAAGCGTGGCAGATCAACGACGGCACCATGGCCCTTGGCCCCTTTGATACCCCGGAACCGGCACCGGATCAGGTGCGTATCCGGGTGCGGGCCGTGGGCATCAATCGCGCCGATATCCTGCAGGTCAAGGGCATGTATCCGGCGCCCCCGGGCTTCGACCAGCGGGTGCCCGGACTGGAATACGCTGGCGAGGTGGATGCGGTGGGCAGCAAGGTCACCCATCGCCAGGTAGGTGACCGGGTCATGGGGCTGATTCCCAGCGGCGCCTACGCGGAATATCTAGTGGTGCATGAAGATGAACCACTGACACTGCCGGACAATCTGGACTTCGCCACCGGCGCCACCATTCCGGAAGCCTTCCTGACCGCCTATCGGGCGCTGTTCCTGGATGGTGGCCTGCAACCGGGGCAATGGTGTCTGATCCGCCCGGCCAGCGCCGGCGTGGGTCTCGCTGGCACCCAGTTGGCGGCGGCGCTGGGCGCCCGGCCGATCGGCTCCAGCCGCAAGCCGGCCAATCTGCGCACCGCCGAAGGCATGGGGCTGGTGGCCACGGTCACCGAGGACGACACCCTGGCCGAGCAGCTGAAGAGCATCACCGGCGACGGTGTGGCGGTGATCATGGATATGGTGGGCCCGGACTGGAGCCAGGTGCTCAAGGGCTTGCGCACCGAAGGCACGCTGAGTCTGGTGGGCGTGCTGGGCGGGGCCCAGACCATGATGGACCTGCGCCCGTTTCTGCAGCGGCGTCTGAAAATCACCGCCATGACCATGCGCAGCCAGACCCTGGACCGCCGCATCGCCATGGCCGGGCTGTTCAACGACCGCCTGGCACCGTTGTTCGCCGCCGAACGGCTGCGTCCGTTGCCGATGGAGACCTTTGCCTTCGCCGATGCTCTGGAGGCGCACCGCCATATGGTGGAGGACGACTTCAGCGGTAAGCGGGTGTTGGTGCTATAAGATAGGATTGGCGGTCCGTGAACGCTCCCACGGACCGGGCTACGAAGCCGCCGTGGGAGCTTGCCTGCAAGCGAATCATGGGTAACGCGCCCAATTCGCTTGCAGGCAAGCTCCCACAGCGGCCTTGTAGCCACTTTTGATGTTAATGTCCGCGAGTTGGGACACCCTCTCTTCCCTACCCCATGGTATGGCCGCCGCCGCCCTGCCCTGATATATTCCCGAAACGCAATTTCATAATAATGAGGTGCCGCAATGTCTCAAGCCACCGCCACCGCCCGGCCGCAAATGACCGAAGCCGAGTGGGAAGTTCGCAAGGACCTGGCCGCCGCTTATCGTTTGGTCGCGCTCTACGGCTGGGAAGATCTGGTGTTCACTCACCTGTCCGCCCGTGTACCGGGACCGGAGCATCACTTTCTGATCAATCCGTACGGTATGTTGTTCGATGAGATCACCGCCTCCTCCCTGGTGAAAGTGGACCAGGATGGCGAAATCGTCGATCCCGGCGCCACCAACCGGGTCAACCCGGCCGGTTTCACCATCCACAGCGCCGTGCACATGGCCCGCGAGGAAGCCGGTGCGGTGTTGCACTTGCATGCCGCCGACGGTGTCGCCGTGAGCGCGCACAAGAACGGCCTGCTGCCGTTGAGCCAGACCGCCATGCTGTGTCTGGACCATCTGAGCTATCACGATTTTGAAGGTGTGGCTCTGAACCTGGACGAGCGCGAGCGTCTGGTGAAGGATCTCGGCGACAAGAACCTGATGCTGCTGCGCAACCACGGCACTCTGAGTGTGGGCAAGGATGTGGGTGAAGCCTTCACCTACATGTACTTCCTGATGAAGGGCTGCGAGATCCAGGTGCGCGCCATGGCTCAGGGTGAGACTTACCAGCCTTCCGCCGAAGCCATCGCCACTACCTCCGATCAGTCCAAGAGCCTGGGCATGGCCAGCAAGCTGACCTGGCCGGCCCTGCTGCGCAAGCTGGAACGCGCCGGCAGCGACTACGCGCGCTAAAAGAATTCGCCTGCAAGGCAAGCTCCCACAGAGCGGCTTCGGAGTCCGCTGCTGTGGGAAGCTGCCTTACAGCGATGGTTCTGGTTGCCCTACCCCTTCCCTTCCAGATTGGCGCGCAGCACGGTGAGCGCCGCCATGTTGACGATGCGCCGTACCGTGGCGCTGGAAGTCAGAATGGTCACCGGCGCGTTGACGCCGAGCAGGAACGGTCCCACCGCCACGTTGCTGCCAGCGGCGGTTTTCAACAGGTTGTAAGCGATGTTGCCGGAATCGCCGTTGGGACAGACCAGCAGATTGGCCGATCCTTTCAGAGTGGAATCCGGCAGGATGCCCTGACGAATCGATTCCTCCAGCGCGGCGTCGCCGTGCATTTCCCCATCCACTTCCAGTTCCGGAGCCGCCTCACGGATCAGCGCCAGCGCCTGACGCATTTTCTCGCTGGCGGCGCAACGTTCGGAACCAAAATTGGAGCGCGACAACAACGCCGCCTTCGGTTCCAGATTCAGGCGCCGCATTTCCTCGGCGGCGGCCACCGTGAACTCGGCGATCTGTTCGGCGGAGGGGTCCTCGTTGACGTGGGTATCCACCACCGCAACCGTGCGCTCCGGCAGTAACAGCACATTCATCGCCGCATAGGTACGGGCGTTTTCCTTACGGCCGATAACCTGATCGACAAAGCGCAGGTGCTCGGCGAACCGGCCCACGGTCCCGCAGACCATGCCATCGGCCTCACCCAGGTGCACCATCATGGCACCGATCAACGTCATGCGGCGGCGCATCTCGGTACGGGCCACTTCCTTGGTGACACCCTGGCGGCAAAGTTTTTCCCAATACTCGTTCCAGTAGCGGTGGAAACGTTCATCCTGCTCCGGATTGGTGACTTCCACATCCTCGCCGAGACGCAGGCGCAGCCCGTAGCGCTCGATGCGCATGGCCAGCACTTCCGGGCGGCCCACCAGAATCGGGAACGCCAACCCTTCATCCACCACAACTTGCACCGCGCGCAGCACCCGCTCTTCCTCGCCCTCGGTGAACACGATGCGGGCCTTGCCGCCGTCGCGCACCAGCGCCTTGGTGGCGGAGAACAAGGGCTTCATGAAGGCGCCGGAGTGGTAGACGAAGCGCTCCAGCTGTTCGGCGTAGGCGTTCAGATCGGCGATCGGCCGGGTGGCGACGCCGTCGGCCATGGCCGCTTTCGCCACCGCCGGTGCGATACGCACGATCAGGCGTGGATCGAACGGTTTCGGAATCAGGTACTCTGGCCCGAAACTGATGTCATAGGTGCCATAGGCGGCGGCCACCACCTCGTTCTGCTCTTCCTGCGCGAGACCGGCGATGGCGTATACCGCCGCTTTTTCCATTTCCCGGGTGATGGTGGTGGCACCAGCGTCCAGCGCGCCCCGGAAAATATAGGGGAAACAGAGGACGTTATTGACCTGGTTCGGGTAATCGGAACGGCCAGTGGCCATGACCAGATCATCACGCACCGCCTTGGCGTCTTCCGGCAGGATTTCCGGGCTCGGATTGGCCAGCGCCAGAATCAGCGGACGGGCCGCCATGCGCTGCACCATGTCCGGCTTCAGCACACCGCCGGCGGACAGACCGAGGAACACATCGGCACCGTCGATTACCTCGCCCAGGGTGCGTGCGTCGGTGGGTTGAGCGTAGCGGGCCTTGTCCGGATCCATCAGCACTTCGCGCCCCTGATACACCACGCCTTCGATATCGGTGACCCAGATGTTTTCCTGCGGCAGGCCCAGATCCACCATCAGATCCAGGCACGCCAGCGCCGCGGCACCGGCACCGGAAGTGACCACCTTGACCTGATCGATGGGCTTGCCCACCACCTTGAGACCGTTGATGAAGGCGGCGCTGACGGTAATGGCGGTGCCGTGCTGATCGTCATGGAATACCGGAATGCTCATGCGTTCACGCAGTTTGCGCTCAACGATAAAACACTCCGGCGCCTTGATGTCTTCCAGGTTGATGCCGCCGAAAGTCGGTTCCAGAGCGGCGATGATCTCCACCAGTTTGTCCGGGTCGCTTTCGTTGATCTCAATATCGAAGACATCGAGGCCGGCGAACTTCTTGAACAAGACCGCCTTGCCTTCCATCACCGGCTTGGACGCCAGGGCACCAATGTTGCCCAGCCCCAGTACCGCGCTGCCATTACTGATCACCCCCACCAGATTGCCGCGCCCGGTGTAACGGAACACGTTGTTGGCATCGTCGACGATCTCTTCGCAAGCGGCGGCCACGCCGGGCGAGTAAGCCAGCGCCAGATCACTCTGGTTGGTCAGTGGTTTGGTGGCGACGACGGCGGTTTTGCCGGGAACGGGGAATTCGTGGTAATCGAGTGCAGCACGACGGCTGTCGGTGGCCAAGGTCAGGTCTCCTTAATGGTCTTTCCTGGGAAGATTGTGCGAACCAGTGTACTGCTCCCCACCGGCATCACACTAGGGAGTAAAGCCTCTGGAACCCACCAAACTGTTACATTTCGCCAACTGTTACAATTCGGTTTGGTCAATCCTTCCTGGAAAGCCCGGCCAGGATTCAGCCCACCGGTGCCGCCCAGACGCTGTCCGCTGGCCCCTGCCTCACCCGCCGGGCGGTACGCCTCGCCGCCAGCATCAACAGCACCGCCGCAATCAGGGCCGTCCCTTCCACCGCCAACGTCGCCGGAGCGGTATGCAGCCAGGGCGGCAGGGAGGGCAGCGTCAGCGCCAGCAACCCGGTCAGAGGAATCGCCAGAGTGGTCAGCGCCGCCAACCACAGCAGTTCCACCACCGCGCGGGCGGCGCCGCGCCAGAACGCCCAGCCCACGCTGGCCAGGAAGACGGCATAGTAGACGCCCGGGTACCAGGCGTTGCTGTCCGCCACCAGTCCGTTCACCCATTTGCCCACCACCATGGCGGCGGAGACAGCCGCCACACAGCCCCAACAGACGCCCACGGTGGCCGCCGCCATCAGTTCGGTGGTGCGGCGCTGGGACACCGGTGCCTCATTGCGGCGTTGTTTGCGGCGGCGGGTTTCCACCCACAATAAATTACCGCTGTAAAACAGAAAGGCCCCACCCAGCCCCATTAGCACATAAATCCAGCGCATCAGGGGGCCACCAAAATTGCCAAAGTGCAGGCCGAAAAAGGTGGTGATGATATCCACCCAGGGATCCTCATGGCCCGGCATGTAATCGGTATCGGTGATCTCGCCGGTATAGGGATTGAGCTCGACGAAACCCCGATCCGCGCCGCGCACCATGTGCGCCGGATTTTCACCGGCGATACGCACCGAGGCCCGTGGACCAAGCACATCGGAGTACATCATTTCCCGGGGCTCGAAGTCAGGATCATAGTTCCGCACCGTGGCCAGCAGTGTTGCCGGCGCCACCAGATTGTCCACCTGCCGGGGGATACCGTCATCGGATGGCGCCGGCCTGGAAAACAGCGGCCGGTCTCCGTACGCCACCTTGCCCAGGCCATCGTAAATCTGATCGTGGAAAGCAAACACAATCACTGTCAGACCGATGACCAGATGAAACGGCAGGCTGGTGATACCCACCACGTTATGGGCATCGAGCCAGAACCGTTTGCGGTTCTTACCCGGTCGCAGGGCGAAGAAATCCTTGATCAGCGTGGGCAGCAACACGATCACGCCGGACACCAGCGCAAGCACATAGAGAACGCAGACCACTCCCATGACATAGACACCGAAGTAATGATGCCCCTGTCCGGGAACGCCGCCGGTCTGGTGCAGCAGATCGATCAGTTCGGCCATGGCCGAAGGTTGGTAGGACGCCGTCCGCAGAGTGCCGTCGCCGTCCAGCGAGGCCCGTCCGGTGACACCGGGAAGGTGCCGACCGCCCTGCTGCTGCCAGGTCAGGGGCACCGGCGCGCTCTCACTTTGCCGCAGGTGCAAGGTGAAGCTCCGGGCCGCTTCCGGATGGGCCCGCAGCACCGCACCGATCAGCTCCGGCCAGCGTTGCTCCCCGGTCCACCGCCACTCGCCCTGCTCCGCCACCGGCGGCGACGCCCAGCGATCCAGTTGCGCCTTGAACATGGTCAAGGCGCCGGCGTAAAAGCCGATGAACAGCATCATGCCGGCGATCAGTCCGGTCCAGGTGTGCAGCGTCTTGTAAGTCCGTATTACGTCGCTACGCATATCAGCCGCCCTCCATGATCACACGCACCACCGCCAAGGCGGAAAAAGCCGCCATATTGGCGGCTCCCAGCCACAACCAGGCACGCAGGCCGGTGCGAAACAGATAGACGAAAGCGAACACCGCCATCCAGATCACCGGTACCACCCACATATTGAATTGCACCTTGTTCGGGGCTTCGATGCCGCCCGGCCCGAGCCAGGCGAACAGCCCCATCAGTGCCAGGGCCAGGGTGAATCCGAGCACGCCGCCGGCCAGAGTCTTGCTCCACCAATGCGGTTGAATCGGCGGTCGTTTCGGCTTGGCCATCAGGCGCGCCCCTCCTTGAGCAGTGACAGCAACGGCAAGGTGCCGAGCAACAGCATGAGCACGGTCAGAGCGGCGAAGAACCCTGCCTTGGCGTCCAGCGTCACCATCCATGCCGGCCAGGACAGCAACAACAGCGCCCACGACAGAGCCCGCCAGCCGATACCAGCCAGCGGCCGCGCCAGCCACCGCTGATTGGGTGAGCGCAGGTACACCAACACGCTCCCGGCAACACTCAACAACAGGCAAATCGAAACCGTCATTTCATCACCCCGGTCACCAACGGTATTTGACGCTGGCGGTGATGTTGCGGGCGGAGCCGTAGGAGCAGCCGTACTGGGTACAGTAGGTCAGGTAGCGCTCATCCTTGAGGTTCCGCCCCGTCAACGCGACGCTCACACCGGGCAACCCGAGATAGCTCATGTCATAGCGCAGAGACGCGTCGTACAACACATAGCTGTCCACCCGATAATTGTTTTCCGCGTCGCCATAAAGGTCGCTGGTATAGCGGGCACCGACACCGAGCCCAAAGCCAGCCAGCGCCCCTTCACGCCACTTATAGTCCAGCCAGAGATTCGCCATATTGCGCGGCGCCAACGGCTTCTCGTTGCCCTCCTCCCCCTCTTCACCGTCAGTGACTTCGGTATCCAGATATGTGTAGCTGGCGGTCACGCTTAGCCCGCTTTCGTTCCACATTTTTGCTTCCAGCTCGGCACCACGTGTGCGGGTTTCACCGGTCTGGCGCTGGCAACTGTTGACCGCCTCGCACGGCGCGCCGGCCGGCGGACTGATATCGGTAACCACCAGATTGGTCTGGCGCAAATCAAAAGCGGAAATCGTGATCATGCTGTTGCTGCGCGGAGGCTGGTATTTCAAGCCCGCTTCATACTGTTCACCTTCGGAAGGTTCAAAAGCGCTTCGCGAGGAGTCCTGCCCGCTAACCGGTTCGAATGAGGTGGCGTAACTCAGATAGGGGGCCAGACCGTTCTCTAACAAGTAGGTGGCGCCGGTTTGCCAGGTAAAGGCGTCATCATCACTGGAATCCTCGTCTTCCAATGCATCCACCTTGAACTGATCATGGCGTACACCGAACATGAAACGCCAGTTATCCAGGGCAATCATATCCTGAATATACAAGCCGGTTTGGCGCTCCACGTTTTCTTCGTCGATCTGCACCATCAGGCTGTCTTCAAAACCCGCGGCACCTGAATACACCGGATCAAACACGTCGATGTCATCAATGGTGGCGGTCACACTGTAGCGGGTATGGTCCCAGTGGGTGCGCAGGTAATCCAGACCGAACACCAGGTCGTGGCGCAGACGCCCGGTGGAGAAAGCCGCTTTGAACTGATTGTCCACCGCCACTTCCCGCAGCTCACCCGCGCCTTTCACACCTCGACGTGGAAAAGTCCGGTTGTTGCTGTTCAAACCACCGTTGCCCACGGTGGTGCGAGGATTGGAAACCACAGTGCGGAACAATGTGTCCACGTAGCTGTACTTGGCGTTCTGGCGGAACGACCAGACATCATTGAATGTATGGTTCAGATCATAGCCAATGGCCCACTGCTCGCGATCATAGGTGTTCCAATCCGGCTCACCAAGAAAGGTATCACGGTCAATGTAGCCGTAAGGTGTCGGGTAAAGCAGGCCCTGAACGGGCAAGAACTGAAACGTGGAGCCACCCTCGTCCTTCTGATAGTAGCTAAGGAAAGTAATATCGGTGCTGTCGTTTACAAACCAGGTGGCGCTGGGGGCAATGTAGGTGCGGCTCAACTCGGTCTCGTCCACCTGGGCGTCACCGTCGTTATAGCTGCCTACCAATCGCCCCAGCCAGTTGCCGCTCTCATCCAGCGATCCGCCGAGATCAAAAGCCCCTTCGTATTGATTAAAGCTGCCGCCACTGAGTATCACCTCATTCCGATGATCAAAGGAGGGCCGCTTCGCAACCATATTCACCAACCCGCCAGGCGTGACCTGCCCATATAGCACGGCGGCAGGTCCCTTCAGCACTTCTACTCTTTCCAAACCATAGGCGTCTACCTGCGCTGTGGTCCATTGTCCGCCCCTCGGTAACCGCAGCCCGTCGAGATACATATTGTTGCTCCAACTGCTGGCATCGAAACCACGGATCCTGATGTCATCCACCCGGCTGTCTATCCCCTGAAGCTCGGTACTTACCCCCGCGGAGTACGTCATTGCATCCATGACGCTGTTTGCTCCCCGGTCCTCCATCTCTTGTCGGGTCACCACCGAGATCGAGCGTGGTATTTCCACGATCGCGGCATCCGTTTTAGAAGCGGTTCCGGTATGCGTGGCCAGATAACCCATGCTCGCCGCGCCCCAGGCGTATTCCTCCATCGGCGTGTCCGCGGTGACCTCAACCGCCTCGATCCGGTGAGGCTCGCCCCGCCGCCCTACTTCCACGCCATTTTCCGTGAAGTTGTAGGTAAGCCCGGAGCCCGCCAACAGCGTGCGCAGAACCTGATCAAACGACATGGTGCCGTTGACGGCATTGCCGACTTCATCCTCGGCACCGGCGGGATAGTGAATCTCAACGCCGGTCTGGCGGGACAACGCGGCCAGGGAGGCGCCGAGTTTTTGCGCCGGCAGCGCGATCCGCACGCGTTGGTGCTGATGATTGTGGGAGGGTTCGGTGGATTGCGCCGATACGGCGCCGGCAGCCAGGCTGAGACAACAGGCAAAAGACAATAAAACGGCGCCACCAGTGGCCGCCGGAAAACGCCATATACGCATTGATGTGTCCTGAGATCAATCCGGAAGAATCATTAACGGTTGATAATAATTCTCGATTGTATAGATGGTATTGATTCTCATCAACAACAAAGCGATACGGGAGACATGCGGCATCGCGGCTCATGAGCCGCGATGCGCGCTTTCGATCAGCCCTGACGCATGCGCAGAGTCACCAGGACGGTTTCCAGACGCGGCACCGGAACGTTCAGGCGATGGGCAATGGCCACCACATTACCAAGGATGGCGTCCAGCTCGATGGGACGGTCGTTGAGGTAATCCAGCGCCATACTGTTTTTATAGGCCGGCATTTTTCGGGTGCCGGCGATATTGCTGTCAGGCAGGTGCGATGGCAGCGGGTGGCCGTCGGCTTCGGCCACCGCCATGACCTCCGCCATCAGGTCCCGGATCAGCTGTTCGCCGCCCGGAGTGTCCAGGATGGTGTAGGTGTCGGCGCCGTTGGCCAGCACCGATAGCGGATTGAAGGGGGTGTTCCAGACGCACTTGAGCCAGCGTTCGCCCACCACCTGTTCGGTGAGCTTGATGTCGATGCCGCCTTCCACGAACAGATCCCGCAACCGCGAACAATGTTCGTCGATACCTTCCGGGAAACGCCCCATGACCAGACGGCCGTAGGCGTTGTGTTTGATCTGGCCCGGCGCCACCCGGCTGACCGCGATAAACGCCAGACAGCTGATGATCGGGTTATTGGGGAAGGCCTCGGCCAGTTCCCGCTCGATATCCAGGCCGTTCTGAATCAACACGATACCGGTATCCTCCCCCAGCCACGGGCGGATCAGCGCGGCGCGGTCCGAGTTCGGCAGTACCTTGGTGGCGAGAATGACATAGTCCGGCTGGCTGTCGGCCTGATCGCCGTCCCGATACAGATGATCCGGTCGCCAGGAAATATCCCCCAGCGGGCTCTCGAACTGAAAACCACCGTCGCGGATAGCCTCGTACTCGGAACGCACCACGGCGCTTACGGTACAGCCAGCGCGCTTGAGAATGGCACCGTAGAAGCTGCCAATGGCGCCGGCACCGATGATCAGAACATGGGGTTGTTGACTCATTATGAGGTCTCCGTGCGTTTAAGGCGCTGTCCGCGCGACATTCGCGCGAGCGGCCACAGCGCCAGAATGAACAGCGACGCCGTAATCAAAAAGGCGTCGTCAAAACCGACTTCGAAAGCGTGAGGGTGGCCCGCTTCCGGGTGAGCATGCCAGTGACGGTCACTGAAAAATTGTACGCAAATAGCACTCAGGTTCACGCCCAGAGCGCCTCCGATCTGGCGGGCGAAATTCACCACTCCGGATCCCTGCGGAATCATTTCCGCCGGCAGCAGTGCCAGCGATCCGGTATTCACCGGCGGCATCATCAATCCCAGCGCCACCCGCCCCAAAGCGACCCAGAACATCAACCAGACCATGCTGGTGCCGATATCCGCCGCCCGCAGAAACAGCAAACTCGCCGGCATCAACAACAGCCCGGTGGTGATCATCACCGCGCCCGGCAGGCGGTCGGAAAGATGGCCAGACAAAGGAAAAATGATCGCCATGGCGATGCCGGCGGGGATCAATATAAAGCCCGCGTCCGTGGCCGTCATGCCCTGTACCTGCTGGAAGTACAGCGGCATCAGGTAAGTGGTGCCGAACACCCCGGCCCCCATCACCATGGCGACAAAAAAACCGCCGGCGAAACCGGGATAACGAAACACCCGCGGATCAAACAACGGATAAGGATGGCGGAACTGCCAAGCGGCGAATACGCCCATGATCAGCGGTCCGCCGACCAGGGCGGTGAGCAACACCGGATCCTGCAGGCCGCGCCGGGCCAGTCCCGCCAACGCCCATAACAATGCGGTCAGTCCGACACCGAGCAGAATAATGCCCAACCAGTCCAGGCGGTGATTGCGGGCGTGAGCGGTGCCAGGTAAGAAACGTGATGCCATGAATAGCGCCAGCAAACAACTGGGCAACACGGCGAAGAACACCGCCCGCCAGGACAGCGTGTCCACCAGGATACCGCCAAGCGCCGGCGCCACCGCCGGCCCCAGCACCACGCCCATGCCGTAGATGCCCATGGCCTGCCCACGCTTGTTCCAGGGGAACACCTGGAAGATGGTGACCAGGGCATGAGGTTGTATCAGACCGGCCATGACGCCCTGCACCGCCCGTACCGCCACCAGCACCGCGAAGTTCTGGCTGAATCCGCCAAGCACCGACGCCATGATGAAAATCACCATGGCGCAGATGAAAGTACGGCGGGAGCCAAAACGGGCCAGACACCAGGCGTTCACCAACATACCGACGGTCATGGCGGCTAGAAAGGCTGTGGCCAGCCAATGCACCTGATCCTGGCCGAGCTGAAACTCGTCCATGATCGCCGGCACCGCCACGTTGATGATGGTGGAGGTCAGTACCATGGACAAAGTGCCCAGCATGACGGTGGCGGTGGCCAGCCAGCGATAGCGGGGACCATGACGTTCGAAGAGTTGTTCTATGGTGGGCATGAAAACATCATCATCGCGGTCCGTGGGCGATTGGTGTCCCACAATGTCAGCAGAGTCTGACGCTCTGGCTTCTGAATTCCTGCAATGCCGCTGGGAACACGAACTCAGAGAGGGCTACAAGGCCACTGTGGGAGCTTGCCTGCAAGCGAATCCAGAGGCCCGGAAGCCCATTCGCTTGCAGGCAAGCTCCCACAGCCGGGCAACTCGGCAATGGACGATCCGGGCTTCAGAAGCCATGCGCCAGTACCGTCAAAATTCGTGGGACACTAGTGGTCCGTGGACCGCTCCCCTACAGGACCTCGTGATGCCAATTGCAGGAGCGGCTCACGGGCCGCGATCAGCGGGTCGGGTCTTCCCCCACCTGAATCAACAGCTTGCCACGGTTCTTGCCCTGCAGCAGACCCTGGAACGCGGATACCGTGTTTTCCAGGCCTTCGACCACATCTTCCTGATACTTCACCTTGCCTTCGCGAATCCAGGCGCTCATGTCGCGCTGGAAGTCGGCGGCACGGTGGATGTAATCGAACTGGATGAAGCCCTTGAGCAGCAGCCGTTTGACCAGAATCTTACCCATGAACGCGGGCAGACGATCCGGTCCCGGCGGCAGGCCGGTGTCATTGTAGTGGGCGATACGGCCGCAAACCGGGATCCGGGCAAAATCATTGACCAGCCCCATCACCGCGTCGAACACCTTGCCGCCGACGTTTTCGAAGTAAACGTCAATGCCGTTGGGACACGCTTCGGCCAATTGCTTCTCGAAGTCATCATCCTTGTAGTTGACGCAGGCATCGAAGCCGTAAGCCTCCACTACCTGGCGGCACTTGTCCTCGGCACCGGCCACGCCGACCACCCGGCACCCTTTCATCTTGGCGATCTGGCCCACCACCTGGCCCACTGCTCCGGCGGCGGCGGACACCACCACGGTTTCGCCTTTCTGCGGCTTGCCAATCTCTTCCAAACCCGCGTAGGCGGTGAAACCGGGCATGCCCAGCACGCCTACGGCGGTGCTGATCGGCGCTTGCGCCGGATCCAGCTTGCGCAGTGCCTTGCCCTGTTCCACGGAGTACTCCTGCCAGCCGCCGCGGCCGAGCACGTAGTCACCCTGATTGAAATCCGGATGGCGGGATTCCACCACCTGCCCCACGGTGCCCCCTTCCATTACCGCGCCTTCCTCGACGCTGGCGGCGTAGGATTTGGCCGCGCTCATGCGGCCACGCATGTATGGGTCCAGGGACAGATAAATGGTGCGCACCAGTACCTGGCCGTCACCACACTCCGGCACGGCGCCCTCCTGCAGAACCAGGTTGGATTCGTCCGGCATGCCTTCCGGACGCTTGGCGAGAATGATCTGGCGATTCACGGTCATACAAACTCTCCCGAATTTTATTATTTAATCAATTGATAGTTGATAGGTAACGTTGAGGCCTTCGCTTGCAGGCAAGCTCCCACAGGGGGCTTAACTGTTCACTATTAACTATTAACTGAAAAAAAGGCGGCCTCTCGGCCGCCCCTTCTTTTTACTCCACGTCCAGCAGGCTTTCCAGCCGGCCGAAGTGGTATTCGCTGTCGCCCAGGTGATGATCGATCATCACGATGCGCTTGGCGTAGTGGGAGATGGGGGTTTCTTCCATCATGCCCATGCCGCCGAACAGCTGGATCGCTTCCTCCGCCACGCGACGGCCGGATTTGCCGACCTGCGCCTTGGCCGCGGCCAGACGCTTGTCACGCAGTTCACGTGACTCGTTCAGGCTGCAGGCGGCGAGCATGGTGATGGAGCGCACTTTTTCCAGTTCCATGCGCATTTCCACCATGCGGTGTTGCAGCGCCTGGAATTTACCGATCGGCACGCCGAACTGCTGGCGTTCCTTGATGTATTCCAGGGTCTGATCACAAGCCACTTCCATGGCGCCGGACGCTTCCGCGCACAGAGCCACCAGACCCAGTGCCAGGGAATCCTCCAGGGCGTCAATGGCCTGGCCTTCCGCGCCCAGCAGCGCGTCGGCGCCGACCTTCACGTCCTTGAGGACGACTTCGGCGGCACGCAGACCATCGATGGTCGGGTAACCGCGGCGGCTGACGCCGGCGGCGTTGCCGTCCACCAGGAAGGCGCTGAGACCGTCACGATCGTCCTCGGCACCGGAGGTGCGGGCGATGACCACCAGCTGGTCGGCGCTGTCACCGTTGATGACCACGGCCTTCTCGCCGTTCAGGACATAACCTTCGCCGTCTTTCTTGGCGCTGGTGGTGACACGGTTGTGCTCGTAGCGGCTATTCGGCTCATACAACGCCAGGGACAGGCGGGTTTCACCGCCGATGATCGCCGGTATCAGGGCTTCTTTCTGCTGGTCGCTGCCGAGCTTGTCCACCAGAGTGCCGCACAGCACCACGGTGGCCAGGTACGGTTCCACCACCAGACCACGGCCGAAGCCTTCCGCCACCACCATCAATTCCGCGCCACCGCCGTTGAAGCCACCGGCTTCCTCGGAGAACGGTACGCCCAGCAGGCCCAGCTCGGCGAACTGCTGCCAGACGTCGGCGCTGAAACCCTGCTCGGATTCCAGGATTTTGTTGCGGGTCTCGAAGGTATAGGTATCACGTACCAGGCGACCGACGGTCTCTTCGAGCATGCGCTGCTCGTCGCTAAGTTTGAAATCCATGATCGCCTCCTTACAGACCGAGAATCATCTTGGAGATGATGTTCTTCTGAATTTCGTTGGAGCCCCCGAAAATGGAGAGCTTACGGAAGTTGAAGTAGCGGGCGGATACCGAAGCGGCAAACTCCGGGCCGACATAGTTGCCGTCGAAATCATCGTGCAGCGCTTCGTTGAGGAACGGCAGCGCGTAAGGACCGGCGGCGGTGCGGAACAGGTGGGTGATTTCCTGACGCAGCTCGGTGCCCATGATTTTCAGGAAGGAACTTTCCGCCCCCGGTACGCCACCGGCCTCGGCGGCGGCAACGGTACGCAGGTTGGTCATTTCCAGGGACATCAACTCCATTTCCACATCGGCCAGGCGGCGGCGGAAATGCGGGTCCTCGATCAGCGGGCGGCCGTTGCTGATCTGCTGCGCGGCCACTTGCTTGAGGTGCGCCAGGGCAGCCTTGGACTGGCCGACGCCGGCGATGCCGGTACGTTCGAAGGTCAGCAGGTACTTGGCGCAGGTCCAGCCCTTGTTCTCTTCGCCGACCAGATTTTCCACCGGCACTTTCACGTCGTCGAAGAACACTTCGTTCACTTCGTGCTCGCCGTCCAGGGTGATCAGCGGGCGCACGGTGATACCGGGGGTGTTCATGTCGATCAGCAGGAAGGAGATACCCTCCTGTTTCTTCGCCTCCGGGTCGGTGCGCACCAGACAGAAGATCATGTCGGCGTGCTGCCCCAGGGTGGTCCAGGTTTTCTGGCCATTGACCACGTAGTGATCACCCTCGCGCACGGCGCGGGTTTTCAGGCTGGCCAGATCGGAACCGGCGCCCGGCTCGGAGTAACCCTGACACCACCAGTCCTCGCTCTTGAGAATACGCGGCAGGTAGTAGTCCTTCTGCTCCTGGGTACCGAATTTGATGATTACCGGAGCGACCATGTTGACGCCGAACGGAAGCACGGTGGGGGCACCGGCCTCGGCACATTCTTCCTCGAAGATGTGCTTCTGGATCGGGCTCCAGCCGGTACCGCCATACTCTTTCGGCCAGTGCAGAGCCAGCCAGCCCTGCTCGTTGAGAATCTTCTGCCAGCGGACCGTGTCTTCCTTGCCAAGGCGTTTGTGTTCCTTGACCTTGCGGGAAATATCCGCGGGCAGCTTGTCTTTCAGGAAGGCGCGGACCTCATCGCGGAAAGCGGCTTCCTCAGCGGTAAAGTTAATATCCATAACGTCCTCTCGTTGTTCTCGCAACGACACTGACATCGCGGCCCCGCGTTCCAGGGGCCGCGATTTTCATTGTCTGCTTCAGCTGTAGAAGCCCTTGCCTTCTTTGGCCAGTTTCTCCAGCAGCGGCGCGGGTTTCCAAACGTCATCGCCGGTTTCCTGGTGGAACTGGCTGACTTTGTCGTAGATCGTCTTCAGGCCCACCTGATCCGCCCAGAACAGTACGCCGCCACGGTAAACCGGGAAGCCGTAGCCGTAGATCCAGATCACATCCACGTCCAGCGGACGGGCGGCGATGCCTTCTTCCAGGATTTTGGCGCCTTCGTTCACCATCACGTACATGCAGCGCTCGAGGATTTCCTGATCCGTCACCTCACGGGTGGCGATGCCATTTTCCTCACGGAATTTGGCGATGATCTTGTCCACCTCGGCGGACGGCACGGGGGTACGGTCGCCTTCTTTATAATCAAACACGCCGGCCTGGGTTTTCTGGCCCATACGGCCGTTTTCCACCAGCTCATCGGTCCAGTTACGCGCCGGCGCGTTTTCCGGGTTTTCCTTACGCAGCTCTTCACGGATACGGTAACCCACATCCATGCCGGCCAGATCGGACATGGCGAACGGCCCCATGGGGAAGCCCAGATCGAACAGCACCTTGTCCACTTGCGCCGGGTTGGCGCCTTCATTGACCAGTTGCACCGCTTCCGCCTGACGCTTGTGCAGCATGCGGTTGCCGACGAAGCCGTGGCAGACACCGACCAGGACGCCAACCTTGCCAATGCGGCGGCTCAGGTCCATCACGGTGGCGATGACGTCGTCCGCGGTTTTCTCGCCACGCACGTTTTCCAGCAGCTTCATCACGTTAGCCGGGCTGAAGAAGTGCATGCCGATCACGTCCTGCGGACGTTTGGTGAAGCTGGCGATGCGGTTGACGTCCAGCGTGGAGGTGTTGGTGGCGAGGATGGCGCCGGGTTTGCAAACCCGATCCAGCTCCTTGAACACCGCTTCCTTCACGTCCATGTTCTCGAACACAGCCTCGATCACCACGTCCACGTCGCCGAGATCGTCGTAGCTCAGGGTCGGCTGGATCAGCGCCATGCGCTGCTCCACCTGTTCCTGGGTCAGACGGCCTTTCTTGGCGGTGTTTTCGTAGTTCTTGCGAATGATGGCGATGCCCTTCTCCAGGGCCTCTTCCTTCACTTCCAGAATCTTCACCGGGATGCCGGCATTGGCGAAGTTCATGGCGATGCCGCCGCCCATGGTGCCGGCGCCAATCACCGCGGCGCTGTTGACGTCGCGCTTGGGGGTGTCCTTGGGCAGGCCCGGCACCTTGGCCACTTCGCGCTCGGCGAAGAAGACATGGCGCTGCGCCGCGGACTCGGAGCTGACCAGCAGCTCACCGAACAACTCACGCTCACGCTTCATGCCCTCTTCGAACGGCAGTTCCACCGCCGCCTGTACCGCCTTGATGCAGTGGAACGGGGCTTTGAAGCCACGTTGTTTGCGGGCGATGGATTTCTCGTAGCTGGCGAACAGATCGGCTTCCTCGGTCTGTACGTCCAGATCGCGAATGCGGCGCAGCGGCGCTTTGTCGGCAACCAGTTTGCGGGCATAGGCCAGAGCGCCTTCCAGCAGGTCGCCGCTGACCACGTCGTCAACGATGCCCATTTCCAGAGCGTTCTTGGCTTTCACCGGATTACCGCCGACGATCATGTCGAGGGCAGCCTTGGCGCCGACCAGGCGTGGCAGACGCTGGGTACCACCGGCACCGGGCAGCAGGCCCAGTTTCACTTCCGGCAGACCCACCTTGGCGGAGTCCAGAGCGACACGATAGTCACAGCCCAGAGCCACTTCCAGACCGCCACCCAGAGCGGTGCCGTGGATGGCCGCGATCACCAGCTTCTCGCTGCTTTCGTATTCGTTGATCACATCGGGCAACGCCGGGCCGGCCGGCGGTTTGCCGAATTCACGAATGTCGGCGCCGGCGGGGAAGGTACGGCCTTCACCAATCACCACCAGGGCTTTGGCCTGATCATCCGCCAGCCCTTCCCGCAGACAGCTCTGCAGGCCCTCGCGCACCCCTTGTCCCAGGGCGTTCACCGGGGGGTAATTAACACTGATAACGCCGATTTCGCCTTCACGGCGGTAGCTGACAACCTCGCTCATGGTTCCTCCTTACCTAAAGGTTGGCCTCCGTGTTTAACGACGAGCATCACGGAAACCATGGGAATACGGGCGCGGGATAGATCCCGGGGGGGTCCCAGTATAAGAAAACCCGGCCCATTATCAATTATTTCGGAATATCATTTCATTTATCGGACCAAGGCTTGGAAGCGGATGATTCCGAGTCGCCGGTCCCAGTCGATACCATTCGGTTTGAATACCATACCCCCAACCCATGCCATGGCACAGAGCCAACCACGCCATGGGTATAGGCCGGAAACGACAAGGGCACCCGTCGGGTGCCCTTGAAGAAACGACCTAGGGAAAATTACTGACTCAGCACATCAGACAGGCGACGCAGCACCACCTTGCCATCGATGACCTGGGCCAGTTGCACATCGGTCTCCAGAGCGCCGTTTTCGGAAATGCCGTTCACGTCGTAAGGGTTGTACTCGGCCGGGATCTTTTTCAATGCGGCCGGCATGGCGGCGCGGATCTTGGCCGGGTCATCCACGGAACCCGCTTCCTGCATGGCTTGCGCCAGCATATGCATGGCGAAGTAGTTGTATGCGGTTTCGGAGGTGGCCACGTTTTTGTGGTTCTGCTGGTACTTCTCGACGAACTTGCGCGCCCCTTCGATTTCGGAACTGCCCAGCGGCGTGACACCCACGGAACCTTCCACCGCCTGCAAACCACCGGCCACTTTCGCCACTTCATCGATCTTGGCCTGGTCCATCAGGATGAAGCTGCCCTTGAAGCCCAGCTCACGGGCCTGACGCACCACCAGACCGGTGGGTTCGGAGGCGCCACCGATGAACAGCACGTCCGGCTTGGCCGCCAGCACCTTGCTTACACCAGTGTAGAAGTCCGCGGACTTGTTGTAGTCCATCGGGTTGTCAGCGACCACTTCACCGCCCATGGCTTCCCACTTCGGCACGAACGCCTTGGTCCAGTACTTGGCGTAGTCGTGGGTGGCGTTGGCCACCGCCACTTTCTTGCCAGACGTTTCCATGGCCATTTTGGAGAACGGCTCGATGTAGTCGGTGAAGGACGGCGGAATCTTCACGGTCAGTTTGTTGCCCTTCTCGGTCACGGACGGGATCGAGGTGTAGGACATGACGATGAAGCCATCACGCTGATTGAAGGCCTGCAGAGCAAAGGTGCCGCCGGAATGCGGAGTAAATACCGCCGGGGTTTTGTATTGCTGTACCAGGCGCTTGCCGTTCACCGCCGCCTGGCTCGGGGAATACTTGTCGTCCAGGGAAACGATGTTGATTTCGTAGCTTTCGCCGCCGACTTTCACGCCACCAGCGGCGTTGATTTCCTCGGCCGCCATGCGCAGGCCTTCCAGCGTATTCTCACCATACAGCGCCGCGCCGCCGCTGAGCGGACCGGTAAAGCCGATGTTGACTTCGGCGGCGTTGGCGGCCCCCATACCCATAACCAGAGCACTGGCGGTGGCCAGGCGAACAAACGTTTTCTTCAGTTTCATTACTTCACTCCCATTTATTGTAGGGATCAGTTATAGACGTAGCACATTACGCTAACGCACGTTAACGATCATAAAGCACCGAGCAGAGGCCGCCAGAGGCCGCTAATCGGATTGTGATCAGGCACCGATATAGGCTTTACGCACCGCCTCGTTACCGAGCATGGCGTCGCGGTCCCCTTCCATTACCAGGCGACCGTTCTCGATCACGTAGGCGCGGGTGGCGATCTTCAACGCGGCAAAGGCGTTCTGTTCCGCCAACAACACCGTGGTGCCCGCGCGGTTGATGGTCTGGATGGTCTCGAACATCTGCTTGACCACCAGCGGTGCCAGCCCCAGGGACGGCTCGTCCAGCATCAGCAGCTTCGGGCGCCCCATCAGAGCACGGCCGATCGCCACCATCTGCTGCTGGCCGCCACTGAGCGATCCCGCTGCCTGGTTTTTCTTCTCTTCCAGGATCGGAAACATTTCCAGCACGTGGTCCAGGGTCTTCTTGATGCCGGCCTTGTCGCGGCGATGCACGTAAGCGCCCAACACCAGGTTCTTCATCACCGACATTTCCGGGAACAGCTTGCGGCCTTCCGGACACTGCACCACGCCGGCCTGCACCAGCGCGGACGGCCGCCGTCCGGTCACGTCCTCACCATTCAGGGTGATGCTGCCGGCGGAAGGCTTCAGCAGACCGCTAATGGTGTTGAACAAGGTGGTCTTGCCGGCGCCGTTGGCCCCCAGCAGCACCACCAGCTCGCCCTGCCCCACGGTCATGGACACGTTATCCAGGGCCTTGAAGCTATCGTACTTGGCGTCGACGTTTTCAAGCTTCAACATCTTGTTCACTCCCCAGGTAAGCCTCGATGACCACCGGATCGTTCTTGATTTGTTCCGGGGTTCCCTCGGCGATCTTCTCGCCGTGGTCCAGCACCATGATCTTGTCCGCCAGACTCATGATCATGTCCATCTTGTGCTCGATCAGGCAGACGGTGATGCCGTGCTTGACCATCTTGCGAATCAGGTCGGCCAGATTCTCCGTCTCCTCGGGGTTGATACCGCCAGCCGGTTCGTCCAGCAGCACCAATTCCGGGTCCGTGGCCATGGCCAAAGCGAAGGCCACGCGCTTGCGTTCTTCCTGGCTGATATCGGCGATGTAGCGATGACCGATATGGGACAGCCCGACGAAGTCCAGCACCTCGGCGGCGCGGGAGCGGCACTTCTTCTCCTCGTCACGCAGACGCTTGGAGTTGATGATCACGTCCCACAGGCGCGACTGGGTGCGCAGCCGGTGACCGACGATCAGGTTATCCAGCACGGTGGACTGATCGAACAGCATGGTGGTCTGGAAAGTCCGCGCCACGCCGAGACGGGCAATCCGGTCCGGCGCCATGCCGGTGATGTCCATGCCCTGATATTCGATCTTGCCTTCACTGGGCGGCATCGCTCCGGCCACCAGATTGAAGAAAGTACTTTTACCGGCGCCGTTGGGGCCGATGATGGCGTTCACCTGATTGGCGGGAAATTCCACGCTGACGTTATTGACCGCCGCCAGGCCGCCGAAACGCTTGGTCAGATTACTGATCTTAAGCATTGTTGCCGGCCTCCTGTTTGTCCGCGCTGGGCGTGCTGGGGGTTTGGACGGAGGCTTGGGATTCCCCGCCCCGATCCTGTTGAGACGCTTTATTGGCCAGGCGACGTCCGCGCCAGGTCAGGAAACCGCCAACGATACCGCGCGGGAAGAAGATCACCAGGATCACCAGCATCGGGCCGAAGATGATCATGCGGTACTCTTCCAGGGACTGCAGCATCTGCGTCAGCCAGGTGATCGCCAGGGTGCCGAGCAGCGGCCCCATCAAGGTGCCGATGCCGCCCACCAGCAGGTAGGTGATCATGTCGAAGGTATGCACCACGTCCGCTTCCGCCGGGCCGATGAAACGCACCACACCAGCGTACAAAGCGCCGGCCGAGGCGGCGTAAACGGTGGACAACACAAACGCCAGGACTTTGTTGCGCATCAGGTTGATACCCAGCGATTGCGCCAGGTCGTCACTGATGCGGATGGCCAGAAAAGTCCGGCCCAACAGCGAACGGGAAAGGCGGCTCACCAGCCACACGGACAGCACCAGGAACGCCAGCACCAGATAGTAGAACGGCACGGTCTCGGTGAAATCCACGAAACCAAACCCTTCCGGCGGGGCGATGTTGATAATGCCGAGGGAACCGTGTGTCAGTGCCTCCCACTTTTCCAGTAGCAGGTAAATGATGAAGCCCACGCACAACGTGAAGATGGCGAAGTAATGCTCCTTCAGACGCAGGGACACCACGCCGACGAGGAAACCAAAGATGGCGCCGGCCAGACCGGCGGCGATGAACGCCGGCCAGAACGCCCACTCGTGATCCACCGTCAGGATCGCCACCACATAGGCACCAATGGCGAAAAAGCCGCCATGAGCCAGATTCAGCTGGCCACAATAACCGGTGATGATGTTCATGCCGTAAACGGCGATGGCCCAGATAAAGGCCGTGGCCATCACGTAGATGTGGTACTCGTTACTGGAGATCAGCGGGAATGCCACCGCCAACACCAGCAAGGCCCATTTCAGCACCGGGCTGACCAGGAAATTCATCAGGCGATCCATTAGCGCACCCCCTTGGTGAACAGCCCGGTGGGTTTGACCGACAAAATCACCACCAGCAACGCGAAGGCGATGACGTCCTTGTATTCATTGGAGATATAGAAACCGCCCAGGGCTTCGGCGAAACCAATGATCAGACCACCGACGATGGCGCCGGGAATGCTGCCCATACCACCGAGAATAATGATCACGAAGGCCTTCATGATCAGCAGATGCCCCATGGCCGGGTAGACCAGGTTGATCGGCGCGAACAGGGTCGCGCCCACCGCCGCCAGCATGCCGGCGATGGCGAATGTCATCATCGCCACGCGGTTGGCGTCGATGCCCACCAGGAAGGCGCCTTCCCGGTTTTGCGCCATGGCGATGATGGTGGCGCCGGTCATGGTCTTTTTCAGATACAGGTGCAAGGCGCCCATCAGGCCGAAGGCACCCGCGATGATCAACAGACGTTGAGCCGGAATGGTGAGACCGCCGAAATGCAGGATCTCGGTATAGGGTGTGGGCATGCGGCGGAAATCCGCGCCCCAATACATCTGCACCACCGCCTCCAGGAACAACAGGATACCGATGGCGGCGATCTTGTCGTGAATGGGCGGCGCATGACGCAGCGGGTGAAAGACGAGACGCTCACAAAGAACGGAAAGGATGGCCACTACCGCGCCGGCGGCGATCATCGCCAGCCAGTAGTTCAGCCCCAGGTCCACCATGGTGAAGTAAGCCACATAGGCCCCCACCATATACAGCGCACCGTGGGCGAAATTGGGAACATGGAGAATGCCATAGACCAGGGTCAGGCCCAGGGCAACCAGGCCGTAAATGCTTCCCAGGGTCAGGCCATTGAGCACTTGCTGCAGAAACAAGTCCAAAACTGCGACTCCTTATAATAATAATGAAACGCGCCTTGTGTAGTTATCCAGTGACGCTCCACCGCCACTCTCCACTGCTGATTAGCACGCTTCACTTTCTGGGTTGTTATGGTACGGACGCTCTCGCCGGCACACTTTCATGCACGATGGTGCATGAAAGCCAAGACGCTAACAGCACCTCACCGAAGCGTCAATATTCGGAATAGTATTTCGCAGTGCGAAAACAGCAACGGCAATCCACCATCGGGATTGCCGTTGCTCAAAGGATCAGGAAGTGCTTTCGCTCTTCGCCCATTCCTGTTCTTGCAACGCCCGCCACATCACCTTGCCGGTGGGAGAACGAGGCAGCTCATCACGGAATTCGACGATCTGCGGCACTTTGTAGGCGGCCATCTCATTCTTGCACCAGGTGATGATATCGTCCTCGCTGACGTTATCTTTATCCTTGGCGCTCAAAACCACACAAGCTTTCACGGTTTCGCCACGGCGCTCGTGCGGCGCGGAGATGATGCAGCACTCCTGAATGGCGGGATGTCGGTACATCAGACTTTCCACTTCGGCGGGCCAGACCTTGAAGCCTGACGCATTGATCATGCGTTTCACCCGGTCAACGATGAAGAAATAGCCTTCTTCGTCGTAGTACCCCATGTCACCGGTACGGAAGAACCGCTTGCCATCCAGTTCAATGAAGGCCTTCTCGGTTTCCTCCGGACGGTTCCAGTAACCCTGGAAAATCTGCGGACCATGGGAAATGATCTCGCCCACTTCCCCGACGCCCAGCTCCTTGCCCGTGTCCTGGTCGATGACGCGGGAATCCACGTCGAAAACCGGAATGCCAAGGCACTGTTTCTTCGGCTTCTCGGCGGGATTGATGTGGGTGGCGGCGATGGTCTCGGAGAGGCCATACCCCTCGATATAGCGCAGGCCGGTAAGCTTGAACAGCTTGTCGGAGACCGCTTCCGGCATGGCCGCGCCACCGCCACCGATGTTCTGCAGGCTGGACAGATCGAAGGATTCCACCTCCGGATCGGATAGCAGATCGATGGCCATGGTGACGATGTTGGTCCAACTGGTGACCTGATAACGCTGAATAAGAGTAGCCGCGGTACGGCGATCCCAGCGGGTCATCAGCACGATGCAGGCACCGGTGTAGATGGGCGCGTTCATGGCGCCCTGCATGCCGGTGACATGGAAGTACGGCAGGGTGGAGAGGATGATTCCCTCACTGCCGCCACCAGAGCGCCAGGCCACGCCATGCACACAGGTGGCCATCACCGACCGGTGGGTATGCATGCAGCCTTTGGGAGCGCCAGTGGTCCCTGAGCTGTAGGGGAACACCGCCAGGTCATCCGGCCCCACCAGCAATTCTCCGGGGGTCTTGCCGGCGTCGATGGCGTCGCGCCAGGCGATGGCGCCTTCGGTTTGCAAAGGCTGCGCCGGTGCTCGCACTTCCGCGGGAAGGTCCAGATCGGTTTGCGGATCAATATAGTCGCTGTAGGACGCCACGATGACATGGCGCAGCTGCCGGGTGCCGATCAGCGGCGCGATATTGGCGAACACCTCCTGCGCCGCCAGCGTCACCGTTGCCTGGGTATCTTCCAGGTAGTGTTCCAGTTCCGCCGTGCGGTTCATCGGGTTGATCGGCACGACGATGGCGTTGGCGCGCAGAATGGCGTAGTAACCGATGATGAATTGAGGAGCGTTCTGCATGTACAGCAGGACGCGGTCACCTTTGTCCACGCCCAATGTTTGCAGGTAGCCGGCCAGAGCGTCGACCTGGCGCTTCAGTTCCCGGTAGGTGATGGTGTGGTCGTAATAAATGATGGCCGGTTTTTCCGGATAGCGCAGCGCGGAGACATCAAGATTGGTGCAAAGGCTGGTTTCCGGAATGGTCAGGTGGTGCGGCAGGTTTTCAGGCCAAACGGCAAAATGCCGATCAAACATGCTAACTCTCCCTACGATTCGACTGTGGCGACAAAGGCCACTTTTTTCTTGGGGCCCGCGTTATGGAGGCTGGTACCCGCTTGTTGTTGCTGCATAGGCAACAGGTGATACGACGAAACCGCCACTTCCGCCCGGGGCGGAAATGCTTCGGAAAACGTCGTTAACCTTCGGCGGTCGAGACCCTTTCGTACTTCACGGCCCGCCAAATGGAATAGCCGGAGAATCTGACACGCGCCCCGCGGGGCGTCAATACTATTTCGGAATATGGTTTCATATTTTCGGTGGTGAATGATCTGACAGGCCGCCTACCACTCCCCTTTTTCCCACAATGCATCGGCCAGATCGTCATCACAGCGGGACGGCCGCAGCGGCATCACCGACACACGACCATCACGCAGTGCCACCACGTCGGATTGCGGGTGATCAATGGAATCCGGATCACGCTCAAAGGAGAGCCAGTGATAGGACAGATTGCGGCCGTCGCGGCCAGCCATCAACCGGGCCCGGCGAATGCTGCCGGGAACCTGGCGGGTGATACGATTACCCTTGATCTCCGCCGGCGGCAGATCGGGAAAATTGATGTTCCAACAGCAATCCCCGGCATGACGTTCCCACAATTGCCGGATCAGCTCCGCCGCCAGCTCGCTCACTGGCGTGTAATCAATGGCATCCCGATCCAGAAACGCCTGGCTCAAGGCCACGCCGGGCAGCCCCAGATGGGCCGCCGCCAGCACCGCGCCAACCGTACCGGAATACATCACCGAGTCACTCAGATTGGCGCCGCAGTTGACCCCGGACAGCACCAGGTCCGGCGGCGTTTCCTCCAGCCATTCGGCCATGGCGAACAGGACACAATCCGCCGGCGTGCCGGAAACCGCATAGCGGCGCTCACCGTGATGATATACCCGCAAAGGACTGTGCAGCGAAATACTCTGCCCCACCCCGCTTTGATCATGCTCCGGCGCCACCACCCAGACCTCCTCGGCCAGTTCCGCGGCGATCGCCTCGGCCACTTTCAGACCGGGGGCGTCGATGCCATCGTCATTGGTAAGAAGGATACGTTGGAAGGGCTTCATGGTGGCTCCTGTGTTGTCCGAATTCTTGTTTACCGTCCGCGCCGCCAATGTTGTACGGCCGGCGTGAAGCGATGATGACGCTCGCCGATCGGGCTATTGGTGCATGCGGGCGATTTGCCAGCCGCGCTCGGCCATCAGTCCGGCCCGCTTACCGACTTCCAACGCGTCACGATTGCTGGCGTTGCCCTGCAGGGCCCGGGCATAAACCCCCTGCAGGATCGCCGCGGTGCGGAACAGCGCGAAGGCCAGGAATACCGGCCAGTCGCTGATGCCATCGCGGCCACAACCGCGACAGTAACGCTCCAGCAATGCACGCTCATCGGGAATACCGCGCTCGCTCAGATCCAGACCGTCCAGACCGCGTACCCCTTGAATACCGTGGGGCAGATGATATGGCAGACAGAAGTAAGCCAGATCAGCCAGCGGATGACCAATGGTGGCCAGCTCCCAATCCAGCACCGCCACTACCCTCGGCTGATCCGGCGCCAGCAGCAGATTGCCCATGCGGAAGTCACCGTGAGCAATGGCGGCACTGTCGTCCTCGGGAATGTGCTCCTCGAGCCAGTCGATCAGGTTGTCCATGGCCGGCAGGTCGTCGGTCTTCGAGGCCTCGTACTGAGCCCGCCAGCGTTTCACCTGGCGTGCCACATACCCTTGAGGACGTCCAAAATCCTCCAAACCAGCGGCCTTGTAATCAACGCTGTGCAGCTTGGCCAGCGTGTCCACCATGGCCTCATAGACAGCACGGCGTTGCTGATCAGTGGGCAGGCATTCCAGCAGCGGCTCGGAAAATACCCGTCCGGGCACGAAATCCATGACGTAAAAGCTGGTGCCAATGACGTCATCGTCCTCGCAGAGAGCACGCATGGTCGGCACCGGCACGTCGCTATGCTCGCCCAATGCCTTCATCACCCGGTATTCGCGGTCCACCTGATGCGCCGAGGGCAACACCTTACCCGGCGGCTTCTTGCGCAGAACGTAGCGGCGCTCGCCACTTTCCAGCAGATAGGTGGGGTTGGACTGTCCGCCCTGGAACTGTTGCACCCGCAACGCCCCTGCCAACAGCCCGGCCTGATCCAGATACCGGGACAGACGGGATTCATCGAAACGATGGGCCTCAAGGACCGGCACCAGTTCCGGTTGACCTTCCATAAGGAACCTCAAAAATCGCTTAGCGTTTGCCTCTAACGCCGGTCGCGGTCCGCAAAAGCAAATGCGGCGCGCCCGCGGCCATCAACAAATGGTCTCGCCACCGTCCGCCACGATGGTCTGGCCGGTTACGTAAGCACTGCCGGCACTGGACAGGAACAACGCCACCCCGGCGATATCCACCGGATCGCCGATACGACGCACCGGCGTGCGCTCCTCGGCACGCTGACGGCGAACCGGATCTTCCACCAGAGCCTTGGCGAAATCGGTGCGCACCAGCCCCGGAGCAATGGCGTTGACACGAATATTCTTTGGTCCCCACTCCACCGCCAGGTTACGGGCCAGAGCCGCTTCCGCCGCCTTGGAGACGCCGTAGGTGCCAATCACGGCGTTACCGCGCAATCCGGCGATGCTGGAAATAATCACCACATTACCACCGCCGTTCTCGGCCATGATCGGCAGCACCCGGTTGCACAGCCAGAAAGTGCCCTTGACGTTGGTGTCGAGAATCTTGTCCCAGGCCTCGTCGCTGACTTCCGCGGTAGGGCCGTAAACCGGATTGGTGGCGGCGTTACAGACCAGAATATCGATCTTGCCAAAGGCGGCCAGGGTTTCATCCACCAGGTTCATCAAATCGTCCTTGCGGCCCACGTTACAGGGCACGGCGATGGCCTCGTGACCTTCCGCCTTGATCGCCTCGCACACCTCATGGCAAGGCTCCGGCTTGCGGCTGGAGATCACCACCTTGGCGCCGGCGCGGGCCATTTCCTCGGCGATGGCTTTACCGATACCCCGGGTGGAGCCGGTGATCAGAGCGACTTTTCCCGTGAGATCAAACAGTTTACTCATCGTTATTCTCCTGTTCCGTTGGCGGTAGCGGCGGGCACCGTAATCACAGGCCGGGATTCACGGACCTGTCCCTTCGGGAGGGCACAGAATGTGACATGCGCCCCTGATCGCGTCAATTATTTCGGAACCACGTTTCGAAATCAGAAGGAAGAATCAAGAAGGAGAATCCGGGCATCCGGAAATGGAGGGGCACAATTTCAGTGTATTCAGATAGCAGTCCACATGATGGGCCGCTTCCTGCTCGAGATCAAAGGTCTCCGGCACCAGCAACCAGACATAAAGAAGGCCGCACACTTGCACATGCAGCAAGGTCACGGCACGCTCGATGTTCAGGCTTTCGGGCAGTTGCCCGCGCTCAATGGCACGGCCAAGGATGATTCGCATGGATTTGGAGGCTTCCAGGAAGGATTCCTTCTGGCGGGTCATCAGAGGATCAGTTTCCACAGTAAATTCACATTTTTGGAATATGATCTCCAATACCCGCCGACGGCTCGGATCACGGACGGTTTCACAGAGCACGTAGATCAGGAATTCCCGCAAACGCCCCAGCGGATCCTTCTCTTCAGGGTGCTCCGCCCGCTGCGCCAAAGCCTCGAGCGGCAAACGCTTTCGCTCCAACATGGCGGCAAAAACATCATGTTTGTTTTTGAAGTGCCAATAAATGGCACCACGAGTGAACCCCGCGGCGCCGGCGATGTCATTCAAGGAGGTCCTCGATACGCCCTTTTCATGAAAGACGCGCTCCGCCGCGTCGAGTATCTGCTCACGGGTCTCCTGAGCTTCCGCCTTGGTGCGCCTCATGGCCGGACTCCTGTGATCTCGCTGGAGGGAGAACTATACATACATCTACGAATGTATGTATACTCTTTTCGCTTTTGTGCAATTATCGGGTATCCGCGCTTTCTCGCCGTAACGGAAGCAACCAAAATTCATTGATTTTCATAGGAAACCGAGGTTTCTATGCGCGCACGATCGGTCCATTTTTCTGTCCTTTTCTTTTTTGCCCTCGCCCTGACCGCCTGCGGAAACGACACGCCTCAGCAGCAAGGTGCCGGCGGCGCGGCGCAGGTGGGTTTTATCACGGTTAAACCGGAACCTTACACCGTCGTCAACGAACTGCCCGGCCGCACCACTCCCTACGAGGTGGCGGAGATCCGCCCTCAGGTAAGCGGCATTATCAAGGAGCGTCTGTTCGAGGAAGGCGCCGAAGTTGAGGTCGGACAGGTGCTCTATCGCATCGACGATCGCCAGTTCAAGGCGGCACTCGCCAGCGCCCAAGCGGATCTGGCCAGCGCCCGCGCCACCCTGGAGTCCAACCGGTTGCTGGCCGAGCGCTATAAGAAACTGGTGGAAGCAAACGCGGTGAGCCGTCAGGAATACGATAACGCCCAGGCCAGTCTGGCCACCAACAAGGCGCAGATCGCCGCCGCCCAGGCCGCGGTGGAAACCGCCCGCCTGAACCTGGACTACGCCAGCGTCAAGGCGCCGATTTCCGGACGTATCGGCCGCTCCAGCGTCACCGCCGGCGCCCTGGTCACCGCCAACCAGAGCGAGGCGCTGGCCACCATTCGCCAGTTGGATCCGATCTATGTGGACCTCACCCAATCCGCCCGAGAGTTACGCCAACTGCGCGTGGCCATGGAAAGCGGGCAGTTGGAACAGGTCGGCGAGGACAAGGCGCGCGTCACGCTGGTGCTGGAAGACGGCACCGAGTACGGCCAGAACGGGACGCTGCAGTTCTCCGAATATGCCGTGGATGAGAGCACCGGCTCGATCACCCTGCGCGCCCTGTTCCCCAATCCCGACGGCGACCTGCTGCCCGGTCTGTTCGTGCGCGCCAAACTGCCCCAGGGACAACGCGACAACGCCATCCTGGTACCGCAGAAGGCGGTCACCCGTGATCCGCAAGGCACCGCCAGCGCCCTGGTCATCGGCGACAACAACACGGTGGAAAAACGTCAGGTGGAAACCGTGCGCACGGTGGGTAACCGCTGGTTGATCGGCGACGGCCTCGCCGCCGGCGACAAACTGATCGTCGACGGCCTGCAGAAAATCGGCCCCGGAATGCCGGTGGAAGGTGTGGACGTCGAGGCGCAACAACAGCAAGCGCAGCAAACCCAGGCCCAGGACAACGGCCCGAACAACGCCAACGCCGAGTAATCGGGGAGCAACATGGCCAACTTCTTTATTGATCGACCCATTTTCGCCTGGGTGATCGCCATCGTTCTGATGATGGCGGGCGCCCTGGCGATCAATACTTTGCCGGTGGAACAGTACCCCACCGTGGCACCGCCGGAAGTCACCATCGAGGCCACCTACCCCGGGGCCTCGGCGAAAGCCGTGGAAGATTCGGTGACGCAGGTCATCGAGCAGCAGATGAACGGTATCGATAACCTGCTGTACATGTCCTCCACCAGTGATTCCTCCGGCAACGCGCAGATCATCCTGACCTTCGCCGCCGGTACCGACCCGGATATCGCCCAGGTCCAGGTGCAGAACAAACTGCAACTGGCCACCCCGCGCCTGCCCCAGGTGGTGCAGCAGCAGGGGGTGCAGGTGAGCAAGTCCTCCGACACCTTCCTGATGGTGGTGGCGTTCAATTCCAAATCCGGTGAACTGGATAACGCCGCCCTCGCCGACTATGTGGCGGCCAACATCCAGGATCCGATCAGCCGGGTGCAGGGCGTCGGTACCACCCAGTTGTTCGGTACCCAATACGCCATGCGCGTCTGGCTCGACTCCCAGAAGATGACCGAGTTCGGCCTGACCGCGGGGGATGTCACCCAGGCGATCACGGTACAGAACAACCAGATCACCGGCGGTCAGATCGGCGGTAACCCGGCGGTGGAAGGCCAGCAGTTGAGTGCCTCCATCATCGTGCAGACCTTGCTGCAAACCCCCGAGGAGTTCGGGCGGATTCTGCTGCGCGTCAACGACGACGGCTCCCAGGTACGCCTCAAGGATGTCGCCAATATCGAGTTCGGCAAGGAAAGCTACGATATCACCGGGCGCTACAACGGCACCTCCGCCACCGGCCTGGGGATCAACCTGGCCACCGGCGCCAACGCCCTGGATACCGCCGAACGGGTGAAGTCCACGCTCAACGATCTGAGCCAGTTCTTCCCCGAAGACATGCAGATGGATTTCCCCTACGACACCACACCGTTCGTGGAAATTTCCATCATGGAGGTGGTGAAGACCTTGTTTGAAGGGATTCTGCTGGTGTTCCTGGTGATGTACCTGTTCCTGCAGAATTTCCGCGCCACGCTGATCCCCACCATCGCCGTGCCGGTGGTGCTGCTGGGGACCTTCGCGGTGCTGTTCGCCTTCGGCTTCTCGATCAACACTCTGACCATGTTCGGCATGGTGCTGGCCATCGGTCTGTTGGTGGACGACGCCATCGTGGTGGTGGAAAACGTGGAACGGGTGATGGCGGAAGAGGGTTTGCCTCCCCGTGAAGCCACGCGCAAATCCATGGGCCAGATCACCGGCGCGCTGGTTGGTATCGCCCTGGTGCTGTCCGCGGTGTTCATTCCCATGGCGTTCTTCCCCGGTTCCACCGGCGCCATCTATCGCCAGTTCTCCATCACCATCGTTTCGGCCATGGTGTTGTCGGTACTGGTGGCACTGATCCTGACGCCGGCGTTGTGCGCCAGCATGCTCAAGCAGCAGGACGCCTCCCATGAGGACAAGAAAGGCTTCTTCGGCTGGTTCAACCGTAACTTCGACCGTGCCAGCCATGGCTATCACAACAAGGTGGAGAAAATCCTCGGCCGCCGTGGCCGCTACCTGTTGATCTATGTGGCCGTGGTGGCGGTGCTGGCGTTCACCTTCACCCGCTTGCCCACCGCCTTCCTGCCGGAAGAGGACCAGGGCATCATGCTGGCGCAGGTACAGCTGCCGGTCGGGTCCACCCAGGAGCAGACCATCGAAGTACTGAAGAAAATGGAGCATTACTTCCTGGAGGAAGAAAAGGACGCGGTGCAATCCATCTTCACCGTGGCCGGCTTCAGCTTCGCCGGTCGTGGCCAGAACTCGGGCATCGCGTTCGTCCGTCTGCGGGACTGGGAGGATCGTGATCTCAGCACCAATGGCATTGACCAGATCATCGGCCGCGCCATGGGTTACTTTGGTGGCATTCGCGAGGCGATCATTTTCGCCTTGAACCCGCCGTCAATCCCCGCTCTCGGGGTGGCCAGCGGTTTCAACTTCCAGCTCCAGGACCGTGGCGGCCTCGGCCATGACGCGCTCAACCAGGCCATGGGCCAGTTGCTTGGTCAGGCCAACCAGGATCCATCGATGGTACAGGTGCGTTACAACGGCCTGCCCGACGCGCCGCAGTACAAGGTCGACGTGGATCATCTGAAGGCGCAGTCCATGGGCGTCTCCATCGCCGACATCAATAACACCATGTCGGTGGCCTGGGGCTCCACCTACGTCAACGACTTCCTCGATCGCGGACGGATCAAGCGGGTCTACGTCCAGGGTGACGCGGAAGACCGCATGCTGCCGGAGGATATCGGCACCTGGTACGTGCGCAACAGCGATAACCAGATGGTGCCCTTCTCCAGCTTCGCCACCGGCGACTGGCAATACGGTCCGCAACAGTTGCAACGCTACAATGGTGTCTCCTCGGTGAACATCCAGGGCAACGCCAGCCCCGGCTTCAGTACCGGTGACGCCATGACCGCGCTGGAAGGTCTGGCGGCGAATCTGCCGGAGGGCTTCGGCTACGAATGGACCGGACTGTCCTACCAGGAACGCCAGTCCGGCAACCAGGCGCCGGCGCTGTATGCCCTGTCACTGATCGTGGTGTTCCTGTGTCTCGCCGCCCTGTATGAGAGCTGGTCGATACCGTTCGCGGTGATGCTGGTGGTGCCGCTGGGTGTGATCGGCGCGGTCCTGTTCTCGCTGGGCCGGGGCCTGGAAAATGACGTCTTCTTCCAGGTTGGTCTGCTCACCACCATCGGGCTATCGGCGAAGAACGCGATTCTGATCGCCGAGTTCGCCAAGGATCTGGAGGACCAGGGCTACTCGTTGTGGAAAGCCACGCTGGAGGCCACACGCATGCGGCTGCGTCCGATCCTGATGACCTCCATGGCGTTCATGCTCGGGGTGACACCACTGATGCTGAGCAGCGGTGCCGGCTCCGGCGCCCGAAACGCCATCGGTACCAGTGTGTTTGGCGGCATGTTCACCGCCACCGCCCTGGCCATTTTCTTTATTCCTTTGTTCTACGTGGTGGTTCGTAAACTGTCCGGCGTGCCGTTGAACGGCAAAGGCGACCGTAACGAGCCGTCCGAGGAGACCCGCGGATGACATTGAAACCCGCTTCCATGGCGTTGGCCGTCGCTCTGGCCCTGAGTGGCTGTACGCTGGCGCCCAGTTATGAACAGCCCCCGTCCCCGGTGCCGGATCAGTTCCGTGAAGGCGCCGACGCCACGCAGGTCACTCTGCCCGGCTGGCGGGATTTCTTCGCCGAACCGGAACTGCAACAGCTGATCCAGACCGCCCTGGCCAACAACCGGGATCTGCGGCTGGCCATGCTGGATGTGGAAGAGTTGCGCGCCCAGTATCGGATTCAGCGTGCCGATCTGTTTCCCGATATCGGCCTGAACGGCACCGGCACCCGGCAACGGGTGCCCGGTGACCTGAGCAACACCGGCGAGAGTCAGGTGCAGAGCCAGTACGGCGCCAATGTGGGCATCTCCGCCTACGAGCTGGATCTGTTCGGCCGGGTGCGCAGTCTCAAGGACGCCGCCTTGCAGAATTATCTGGCCAGCGAGGAAGCCCAACGCAGCGCCCATATCACACTGGTATCGGAAGTGGCCAACGCCTATCTGACATTGGTGGCGGACCGGGAGAACCTGCGCATCAGCGAGGAGACCATGGAGGCCTATCGGTCGTCCCTGGACCTGACCCAGCGCCGTTTCGACCTGGGTGTCGGCTCCGAGCTGGAACTGCGTCAGGCGCAGACCGCGCTGGAAACCGCCCGCGCCAATCGTGCCCGCTTCGCCCGTCTGGTGGCCCAGGACCGTAACGCCCTGGCCACCCTGGTCGGCGCGCCGCTGCCACCTCTGCCCAACGATAATCTGGAGGCCTCCGGGCTGGTGGAATTGTCGGATGTGCCTTCCGGGCTGTCCTCCAACGTGCTGCTGGCACGCCCGGATATCATCCGCGCGGAGCACTTGCTGCGTGCGGCCAACGCCAACATCGGCGCGGCGCGGGCGGCGTTCTTCCCGAGCATCTCCCTGACCGGGACCTTTGGTACCAGCAGTGCCGAACTGGACGGATTGTTCGAGAGCGGCTCACGCAGTTGGTCGTTCTCACCGAGTATTTCCCTGCCAATCTTCACTGGCGGACGCAACCGCGCCAGCCTGGACGTGGCGGAAGTGCGCCGGGACCAGAGCGTCGCCACCTATGAACAAACCATCCAGACCGCCTTCCAGGAAGTCTCGGATGCGCTGGTGGCCCGGGAGACTCTGTTGGAACAGGAAATCGCCCAGCAGGCCCTGGTGGACGCCACCCGCCGCTCACTGGAACTGTCCCAGCAACGCTACGAGCTGGGCGCGGACGACTACCTGGCGGTGCTGGACGCGCAGCGCAGTCTGCTTACCGCCCGTCAGGAACTGGTGTCGATCACCCTCAGCAAGCTCGCAAATCAGATCACTCTGTATCGGGCCCTGGGCGGCGGCTGGCTGGAAGATCAGGCCACTGTGATCAACACCGCTCCGGAGCAGGAAGACAGCGACACCTCCGGCACACAAGGTTGAGCGTACTTGCCCGGCGCGAACGCGCCGGGCCTTTCCTTGCCTGTTCCCTTCTCTCTTCGTTCTAGTTCCTGAACCAATCCCCCGCGCACGACTTTCGTGCCACCCATCAGGTCACCACGGTCTTAAGACGCCTTCCCGACCAAAGCGGGATTCGCAGCCGCCCGCCACTTTCCATACTGCCCGCTCCGAACGACGCAAAAAACATGGAGCGAACCATGCACAACAACAAAAGGCTGCCCCTTACCTGCGCCCTGCTGGCATCCCTTGCCGGTGCCGGCGCCCAGGCGGAAATCAAACTGCACGATGACAATCGGACCACTTTTTCCACCGATGGCTACATCAATGCCTTCTACGTACACAACGACGTGGACCGCCCCGGTGATCAGTTCGACCGGCGCCAGTCCCGGGTGAAAATGGGATTCTTGCCGAACTGGATCGGCTTCAATTTTTCCCGCCAGGTCGGCGACCTGAAACTCGGGGCCCGCTCCTCGTTCTGGGTCACCATCAACGACAGTGAAACCAACGGCACCGAAACCGGCATCGATGTGCGCCAGTTTTATGGCACCATCGACGGCGGTTGGGGCCAGGTGTTGATCGGTAAGGACTTTGGTCTGTTCGCCCGTTCCAACATTCTCCGCGACGAACTGTTGTCGGGTTTCGGCCAGGCCAGCGATACCCTCGGCCTGATGGACGGTAGCGGTGTGTCCTTTGGCAATATCGGCACCGGTTATCCCTACCCTTTCCCCAGCGCGCAGATCACTTACCGCAGCCCACAACAACATGCCCTGAAAGTCGCCGTGGGTGTTCTCGATCCCTATGACAGCAACGAAGTCGGCGGAGCCGGCAAGGCCTACCAATCAGCACCGCGTTTCGAAACGGAAGTAAGCTACCAGACCAGCCTCGGCGCCACTGAACTGTACGCCTGGGTTAATGGCGCCTATCAGACCTCGGAAAACACCGACGGTAGTGTCGAGGATGTGACCTCGCGGGGGCTGGGCTATGGGGTTCAGGCCAAACTCGGCGACACCTCCCTCACCGCTTCGGGCTTCAATGCCGAGGGTATGCATCCCCTGTTCTCCAACAACCTGGGGCAAGCTAACCTGAAGGAGATCGACAGCAAGGGGTACCTGCTGCAAATCGGCCAGCAGATCGATAAATTCCGGCTGGCCCTGTCCTACGGCCGTAGCGAGGACGATGGCAATCTTCTTGGCGGTGAAGCTGACTACGAAAACAAAGCCGTGCTGCTCAGTTACGCGGTCAATGACAATCTGAAACTGCTGGGTAATTTCAGCCGCTTCGAAATTGATGACAAACAGGCCGGCGAGATTGAATCCACCGATACCCTGGCAGTGGGGGCCGCACTCTCCTGGTAGATCCGCTGAGCGGATCCATTCCACTGTGCCATTTGGCCGCCCTTGGGGCGGCCTTTTTTATCAGCGCCGTGGGTATAATTTCGGAGACAGCTACAAGGCCGCCGTGGGCGCTGGCTTGCTGGCCAATTCCGCTCCTCCGGCGTTGCTACTCGCTTGCAGGCAAGCTGCCCAGCGGCTTCCTGCTCATGGCACCAACACCGCCGCGCCGGTGAGACGGCCGGCGCGAAGATCGTCCAGCGCCTCGTTGGCCTCATCCAGCCGATAGGTCCGGGTCGCGACCTCGATACCCGCCTGCGAGGCAAGGCGCAGAAACTGCTCGCCATCTTCCCGGGTCAGATTGGCAACGGAACGGATCACTCGTTCACCCCATAAATCAGCGTAGGGAAACCTCGGAATATCGCTCATATGAATGCCGCCACAGACCACCACGCCGCCTTTGCGCACCGCGCGCAGAGCCAGGGGCACCAAAGCGCCCACCGGAGCGAAAAGAATGGCCGCGTCCAGTTCCACCGGTGGCGCTTGATCTGATCCACCGGCCCAGGCTGCCCCCGTTTCCCGCGCGAACGCCTGAGCGACGGTATCGCCAGGACGGGTAAACGCGTAGATCTCACGTCCCTGCCAGCAAGCAAGCTGGGTCAGGATGTGCGCCGCCGCGCCGAAACCGTAGAGCCCCAAACGCGGCGCCTCCCCGGCCATTCGATAGGAGCGGTAGCCAATCAGGCCGGCACACAGCAACGGCGCCAGGCTGACGGGATCGGGTTCTTCCGGCAAGGCAAAAGCATAGTCCTGTGAGGCCACGCAATGTTCGGCGTAACCTCCGTCAAGGGTGTAACCGGTGAACCCGGGCGTGTCACAAAGATTCTCCTGGCCCGCTTCGCAATAGCGGCATCGTCCACAGCTGTGTCCAAGCCAGGGAATACCAACGCGCTGCCCCAGAGAAAACCTGCTGCCGCCCGGCCCCAATTCCACCACCCGACCGACGATTTCGTGGCCGGGAATCAAAGGGAGCTTGCCCCCCGTCAACTCGCCGTCCACCACGTGCAGATCGGTGCGGCAGACACCGCAGGCTTCGACCTGAAGGCGCAGCTCGCCGGTGCCGGGACGGGCTGCCGGGCAATCGATCAATTCGAGCGGTCCGCCGATCTTTCGCAAGCTCATGGCTCGCATGGGAACCTCCGCTGTTATTGGAATACCACACCCATGATCCAGTGTAGTGCAAGCGGGGGCCTTGATCGCAATCAAGCAACGGTAGAGGGGGGGGATGGACAGGAAAAGCGGCGGCACCGGCGGAGAGGTCGGGAGAACGTATCCCCTTCCCCTTCCGCCGGCTTATCCGTTGGCTTCAGAAGAAGCCAAGCGGGTTTACGTCGTAGCTGACCAGAAGGTTCTTGGTCTGTTGGTAGTGATCCAGGATCATCTTGTGGGTTTCCCGGCCGATACCGGATTTCTTGTAACCGCCAAAGGCGGCGTGGGCCGGATAGGCATGATAGCAGTTGGTCCAGACCCGGCCGGCCTGAATACCGCGGCCCATGCGGAACGCCACGTTGATATCCCGGCTCCAGACCCCGGCACCGAGACCGAACTCGGTATCATTGGCGATCGCCAGCGCTTCCGCCTCGTCCTTGAAGGTGGTCACCGCCACCACCGGGCCGAAGATTTCCTCCTGGAATACCCGCATCTTGTTATGGCCCTTGAGCAGGGTCGGCTGAATATAGAAGCCTTCGCCGTGTTCACCTGCCAGGGATTCGCGATCGCCACCGGCCAGGAACTCGGCGCCTTCGCCGCGGGCCACTTCCATGTAGGACATGATCTTGTCGAACTGCTCCTGGGATGCCTGAGCGCCGACCTGGGTTTCGGTGTCCAGCGGATTGCCACGCTTGATCGTGGCGATGCGTGCCACCACCCGCTCCATGAAGTCGTCGTACATGCTTTCCTGGATCAGCGCCCGGGACGGGCAGGTGCAGACCTCGCCCTGGTTGAAAAACGCCAGCACCAGCCCTTCCACCGCCTTGTCGATGAATTCCGGCTCGGCATTGAGGATGTCGGCGAAGTAAATATTGGGCGATTTGCCGCCCAGTTCCACGGTGGAGGGAATGATATTCTCCGCCGCGCATTTGAGGATGTGTGAGCCCACCGGCGTGGAGCCGGTGAAGGCGATCTTGGCGATGCGCTTGCTGGTGGCCAGAGCCTGGCCGGCTTCGTCGCCAAAGCCGTTGACCACGTTCAACACACCCGCCGGCAGCAGATCACCAATCAGTTCCATCACCTTGAGAATCGACACCGGAGTCTGTTCCGCCGGTTTCAGCACAATGCAGTTGCCCGCCGCCAGCGCCGGCGCCAGTTTCCAGGCGGCCATGAGGATCGGGAAATTCCAGGGGATGATCTGCCCGACCACACCCAACGGCTCGTGAAAATGATAGGCCACGGTGTTGGCGTCGATATCCGCGAGCGTGCCTTCCTGGGCGCGGATACAGCCGGCGAAATAGCGGAAGTGATCCACCGTCAGAGGGATATCGGCGTTGAGGGTTTCGCGCACCGCCTTGCCGTTATCCCAGGTTTCCGCCACCGCCAGGGACTCCAGGCTGCCTTCGATGCGGTCGGCGATTTTCAACAATATATTGGCGCGCTCGGCCACCGAGGTTCGTGCCCAGGCCGGCGCGGCGCGGTGAGCGGCGTCCAGCGCCAGATCGATGTCTTCGGCGGAGGAGCGGGGCACCTGACAGAACACCTTGCCATTGACCGGACTGATGTTGTCGAAGTACCGGCCCTTAACAGGAGCCACCCACTCACCGCCAATATAGTTTTGGTAGCGCTCCTTGAAGGAGACCAGGGCGCCCTGACTACCGGGATTGTCGTAAATCATAGCCGTACTTCCTCGCTTTTTTATGCTGATCCTGAGTTTTTCCGCCACACTCTCGAGCGGACTGTCTGGATATTCAGATTAGTGCCGCGCCGGTAACGCCCGCATGCTACCAAGGTACTAATTCGCCCCTTATTTGGTCGTATCCGGTTCCGCCCACAGCAGCGCTTCCTCATAGTCGGCGTAGAAATGGCTGACACTGCGGGTCAGCTCGTAACGCACCAGCGCCATGCCGGCGAAGCGTTCCGGTAACGGTGCCTGGATCACCTCGTTACGGGTGGCGCCGCGAGCCGCCCCCCCGGCGAGACGCCCATCCAGCCAATCCAGATAGTCGAGGGTCTCTTCGATGGGCGAGCCGTCCCGGGACACCGGACCATGGCCCGGCACCAATGTCTTAAATTGCAGGGCACGCAGTTGTCCGAGCTGCTCCCGCCAGATGCCAATCCCCGGGGAATGCGGTGTGGTCGGTGCCCGGCGGTGGAATACCAGATCACCGGTGAACAACACCCCGGTGGCGGGATCGAGTACCACCAGGTCGGCGCCGGAATGGCCGCTGAAAGCAAACAATTGCAACGGATAGGCGCCAAAGCGGCCCTCGCCTTGCTGTACGGACCGGGTTGGCAGTACCGTTTCGGTGCCGCGCACGGCGTCTCCCAGCCGTTGATAAAGCGTGGCGCGAAAGCTGTCGGCGTCCCGCTTCAGGGCGGCGCGGGTGGCCGGCAGCGCGGAAATTTCCGCGCCCTCGAAGGCCTGGTTGCCGAACACATGATCCGGGTGATGATGGGTGTTGATAATCCAGCGCACCGGCTGGTCGGTGACGGTGGCGATGGCCGCCCGCAGCGCCCGGCCATAATTCAGGGTGCTGCCGGTATCGATGACGATGACGCCATCACCGGTGGCGATGAACGCGGCGTTGGCGATATCACCGCCATTGTCCTCGGAGAGTTCCTCGCGCCGCCCTTCCACTACCCAGGTGCGCTCCGCCACGGCCACCGGTTTCAGCTCATACTCGAAGGCCAGCGCGTACCTAGGTGGTAAAAGGACGGCCCCCAACGCCAGCACGACAAACAGCGCCATCTTCGCCAGTCCGGGCCGGACCGCGCCGTCAAGGAATGGCATGGTCGAACTCATTGCCATTGTTGTCGCGGGCCTGGAACCGGTAGCTGGCGTCGGAATCCCCCTTGAGCGTCAGTGCCAGCTCCGGGTTTTCGCTCACAGAGGCTTGCCAGGCCATGGTCGCCGCCGGTTCGCCGTCACGAATGAACGCCACCTGTTCCACGTAAAACGGCCGGGTACTTGGAATCAGGCCGCTGTCCATGGGATGCGACAGTTTGACTCGCACCCGGCTGCCTGGCTCGTGGTCAAAACGCCGGGCCATGATCTTGCCAAAATCCCTGGACCAGTTGTCCTCGGTCTTGGCGATACCAGGCGTGGTACAACCCCCGCCCTCCCCTTCGATGCGGGTGCCGCCCACGTGCCAGACGCCATCGCTGAGTACCGCCACCCGCACCGCCGAGGACTGCTCCAGACGCACGTTGATGGAAAGGTTGGCCAGACCATCACTCAGTGGCCGGTAGTCGAACACCAGGGGGATCGGATTCAGTTCCACCCACAGCAGCATGCGTTGGAATCGGCCATTGAAAGCCGAGGCGTCCACATCAATGGGAACCTGCCCGGAATCCTCCGCGAAGGCCGGCGCCTGAACGCGAACCCGCTGATCGAAACGCACCGGCGTATCCCCGAGAAAACGTTCGCGGTAGCGCTCCCACATGAAGGAATCCAACGGGTCTTTTTGCGCTTCCGCGGTGATGCCCGGGGATGCGCAAAACAGCATCAGCACCGCCAACAGCGGCCGCAGGTAACCGGCCATGGCCATCCCTCCCTTGTTCACCGGATACTCAGTTGCCGCCGGTGGTTTCCAGGCTGACGGTTTCCAGCCAGGTACGGATCGCCCATAGCGCTTCCTGGCTGAGATAGTTAGCCATCGGCGGCATCAGCACCCGACCGTTACGGCTGGCGCCGTTGATCACGCGCTCTTTGTACCACTCGTCACCGTAATCGCCGTTTTCCAGCTCACGCAGATCCGGAGCGATACCGCCGGATTTCGCTTCCAGGCCATGGCAAGCGGCGCAGTTCTGGTTATAGGCGGACTTGCCCACATCCACCGCCAGTTCGTGTTGCGGATGCGATTCCCGGTAAGGGTTGGTATCACGCCACTCCTCGCCCAGCTCTTCCAGGCCTCGGATGTTGACCGACTGCGGCGTGACATTGCCGTGCCCCCAAGCCAGACCGGCCAGGGACAACAGGGAGGTGAGGGTGAGAATAAACATTGTTCTGGTCATTGTCGGGATCCTTCAGATCGCTGATTGCAATACGGCGGTAAAGCGCGAAGCCGGCTCAAAGGCCTCACATCGCATTTCAATCTAGCGATCCGTCCGCCATCGACCTACTCGTCCTTGGACCAAACCTGTCTACATCCTTGGTACTAGACCCAATTGGCTAGATTTCTCGGCCTGGTGTCGGTAGCGGCCAATCGCGCCCTCGGAGACTCTGAGCGCTGTCTTTATCCGCAGCGGGGCGGGAACACTCCGCGACCGATACCAACAAGCCGAGGAACAGGTATGAAAACAACAAGCCGCAACGCACCGTTTTCCGGAAAGGTCAAACGCCTTGCCGGCGCGGTTACCCTGGCCACCATGATCGGGGCCACCACGATCGGAGTAAGTGGCGCCGCGCATTCCGCCACCAAGACGGTAAGCTGGGAAGACATCGCCAATGATGCCGCCACCACCGACGACGTCCTGATGTACGGCCTGGGCATCCAGGCTCAGCGCTACAGCACACTCGACAACATCAACGCCGACAACGTCTCCATGCTGACACCGGCGTGGTCCTTCTCGTTTGGTGATGAGAAGCAGCGCGGACAGGAATCCCAGGCGCTGGTCCACGACGGCGTGATCTACGTCACCGGCTCCTATTCCCGCGTATTCGCCATCGACGCCCGCACCGGCAAGAAGCTGTGGGACTACGCCCATCGCCTGCCGGACGACATCCGTCCCTGCTGTGACGTGGTCAACCGTGGCGCCGCCATCTATGGCGACAAGATTTTCTTCGGCACCCTCGATGCCAGCATGGTGGCGCTGAACAAGGACACCGGCAAAGTGGTCTGGCGCAAAAAGTTCGCTGACCACAAAGTGGGTTACACCATGACCGGCGCTCCGACCATCGTTAAGGATCAGAAAACCGGAAAAGTTCTGTTGATCCACGGCTCTTCCGGTGATGAGTTCGGCGTGGTCGGCCGGCTGTTCGCTCGCGACCCGGATACCGGTGAGGAAATCTGGATGCGGCCGTTCGTGGAAGGCCACATGGGCCGCCTCAATGGCAAGGAGAGTACGCCCAGCGGTGATCCGCGCGCGCCGTCCTGGCCGGACGATCCCAACACCGAAACCGGCAAGGCCAAGGCCTGGAGTCACGGCGGCGGCGCCCCCTGGCAGAGCGCCACTTTCGATCCGCAAACCAATACCATCGTTATCGGCGCGGGCAACCCGGCGCCCTGGAATGGCTGGGCCCGCACCGCGCCCGACGGCGATCCCAAGGACTACGACAGCCTCTACACCTCCGGTCAGGTTGGCGTGGATCCGACTACCGGCGAGATCAAGTGGTTCTATCAGCACACACCCAACGACACCTGGGATTTCTCCGGTAACAACGAGATCGTGCTGTTCGATTACGTCGACAAGAAAGGCAAGCTCCACAAGGCCGGCGCTCACGCCGACCGTAACGGGTTCTTCTACGTCACCGACCGGGCCAACGGCAAACTGTTGAACGCGTTCCCATTCGTCGACGGTATCACCTGGGCCAAGGGCATCGACTTGAAAACCGGCCGTCCGATCGAGAACAAAGGCCAGCGGCCGGCACGCCTGAAGAAGGGTGAAACCCGCTCCGAAGTGGTGGAAGTGTCACCGCCATTCCTCGGCGGCAAGAACTGGAACCCGATGGCCTACAGCCAGGACACGGGCTTGTTCTATGTGCCCGCCAACCACTGGAAAGAGGACTACTGGACCGAGGAGGTGGAATACACCCCGGGATCCGCGTATCTGGGCATGGGCTTCCGCATCAAGCGCCTGTTCGATGATCACGTCGGTATTCTGCGCGCCATGGATCCGAAGACCGGCAAGGTGGTCTGGCAGCATAAGGAAGAAATGCCGTTGTGGGCCGGGGTACTGGCCACCAAGGGCAACCTGGTGTTCACCGGTACCGGCGATGGCTACTTCAAGGCCTTCGACGCCAAGAGCGGCAAGGAGCTGTGGAAGTTCCAGGTGGGCACCGGGATTATCTCCCCGCCGATCACCTGGGAAATGGACGGCGAGCAGTACATCGGCGTGACCGCCGGCTACGGTGGCGCGGTACCGCTGTGGGGCGGCGATATGGCGGAACTGACCCGGCCGGTCTCCCAGGGCGGTTCCTTCTGGGTGTTCAAACTGCCCAGCTTCGCCAAGGACATGGCGAAGAAATAACAACACCCGTCAGCGCGACAGGGAGCGGCGCCCGCGGGCGCCGTTCCCGTACCACAACAATAACACCGGCCCGGCGCAAGCCGGGCCCTGGGAGCATCTCATGGCACTGCGATCCAAACTTCTGCTCAGCAGCCTTCTGGTGGTCGCCGGCGCAATGACGTTGGGTAAAGCCCCGCGCGCCGCCGAAGACGACCTGTGGGCGCCGCCGGAACACAACGGCTGCGTTCTTGAAGCCCAGACCCATTGTCCCGGCGCGGACCTTTCCGGCGCCGATCTTGCCAACCTGGATTTACGCGGCGCCGATTTCAGCAACGCCAATCTGCGCGGCGCTGATCTGCGTCATACTGATCTGCGCGGCGCCAATCTGGAGCGCGCCGATCTGAGCGGCGCCGATCTGACACGCGCCACGCTGTACAGTACTAACCTGCGTTCGGCCAATCTGAGCCAGGCCAAGCTGGTGGCGGTACAAAGCTGGAATCTGTTCGCCCAGAATGCGCGCTTTGATGGCGCGGATCTCACTGGCGCGGATCTGCAGTTCGGCCGTCTCACCCGGGCCAGTTGGCAACGCGCCACACTGCGCGCCGCCAATCTGGAAATGGCCTGGATGAACAAGTCAAAACTGCAAAACGCGGATCTGCGCGATGCCAACCTGCAGGAAACCAAGTTGAACCTATCCACTCTGGAAGGCGCCGATGTCACCGGCGCGCGGCTGCGCTTCACCAACTTTCAGGGCACTTACATGAAGAACTGCAGCGGCTGCCCGCGGGACTGGTGACATGATCCGGCGCCTTCTGCTCACATTGCTCGTCGCTGCCGTCGTGCTGCCCGCCTTCGGCGACGACGGCAGCTTCAATGCCGAAGGTTATCGCCTACCGCCCTACCGTTCCCCTACTCCGAAGGTGGTGGAAGGCGCGGTAACGCTGAATACCGAAGCGCTGAAAGAGATGCTGTCGGCCAACCCGGATGCGGTGCTGATCGACGTCTACAATGTCGGTTACGCCAACGGCGGTTTTTTGCAGGACACTCCGCATTGGACACTACCCGGAGCAATCTGGTTACCCAACACCGGTAACACACCGCTGGAGAAACGCTGGCGGGACTATCTGTATCGGCATCTGCAACAGGTCACGGAAGACAACAGGGATCGCGCTCTGGTGTTTTTCTGCCGTGCGGATTGCTGGTTGTCCTGGAATGTGGCGAAACGTATCGCGGCCGATGGCTACACTTCGGTGTATTGGTATCGCAATGGCGTGGACGGTTGGCGGGAAGCCGGCGGCAAGGTGGAAGCGGTACGGCCGGAGCCGGTTGTTGGGGACGGGAACCCCTGACACGGCCCCGCCCTTGGCGTCTTCGCTTTGCTGAACTCAAAGGCAGCGGCTTCGTAGTGGCTTTTTCAGGAGCCAGGCCCTCTACCGACCAGAACATGCTGTAGCGCCAGCTTCAGCTTCATCGGTTTTACCGGCTTATACAGCAACATATAGCCGTGGGTGGCGCAGCGCTGCTTCAGTTCCTGTTCACGGTCGGCGGTGAGCATGATCACCGGTAAGGGTTCGCTGCGTGCCGCGTTGATCTGTCCGGCGACGGTCAAGCCATCGTCGGTGTCCGGGTCCAGATGGTAATCCATGATCAACACCTGAGCATCCCCCGCGCCAACATCCACCTGCTGGCGCAGTTCCGGCAGGGATTCCGCCGCCACCACCTGGCAGCCCCACTGTTCCAGTAAGGTGCGCATACCGGCGCAGATGGCTCTGTCGTTGTCCACCACCCAGACCCGCAAGCCGGTCAAAGCGGAACGCTCCTCCGAGGACTGCGCCAGGGCCTGCTGGCCGGCCTGACTCAAAGTGGTCACGGGCAATCGCAGCAGGAACCGGGAACCCTGGTTTTCCCGTGATGTCACCGACAACGGATGCTCGAGAATACGGCTGATCTTTTCCACGATGGATAGCCCCAGCCCCAGACCGCGCTCGTGATACTCCACCGCCCTCTTGCCGCGCTTGAACTCCTGGAAGATGGAACCAATCTGATCCTGGCCGATGCCAATGCCCGTGTCCGCCACCCACACCTCCACTTCGGCGCCACGGCGACGGCACCCCAGCAGCACCGTGCCACTGTCGGTGTAACGGATGGCGTTGGAGAGCAGGTTGCGCATGATACGGCTGAGCAGTTGTGGATCCGAACGCACCACCAGGGAGGTGGGCACATAGCGGAAACGGAGCCCTTTCAGCGCCGCCATCTGTCTGAATTCTTCCGCCAGCACATCCAGCAACTGGCTTAACGGGAACGCCATGGTTTCCGCGGTGACCACCCCGGCATCCAGTTTCGAGGCATCGGACAAGGTGGTGATCAGCGATTCCAGATCGCGCAGCGCGGTGTCGATATGATTCAACATCGGCGACGCCCGTTCATCGGAGTCTTCCTGCAAGGCGCTGGTGAACAGACGGGCGGCATTGAGCGGCTGCATCAGATCATGACTGACCGCCGCCACGAATTTGGTTTTCGACAGATTGGCCTGCTCCGCTTTATCGGTGGCCTCTCGCAACCGCTGCTCCACCCGGCGGCGCTCCTCGATCTCCGCCATCAGTTGGCGGTTGGTTTCGCGCAGCGCCTGGGTGCGCTCACGCACCTGCTGGGCCAGGACCACGGAATGCTGAAACGCCGCATAGGGGGCGGTGGGGGCCATGCCGCTGCCCTCCACGCGTTCGATCAGAGCATCGCAGATCCGCCGGAGGCGGGCATTCTCCGCCATCAGACGCGCCTCGTGCAGATCCCAGGGGGACTGGCGGGCGTTGTCGGAATCTTTGCTGGTGTCAGCCATTACCGGCGCCAATCTTTCGCCCAATCACCACGCCGGTCAGGGTGTGATTGATGTGCATGCCGTTATATTGCTCGCCATAGGTGCAGAACCCCACCACCCGGTGCTGGCGCAACAGCTCCGAAGCCTGGGGAATCTCCTCATCGGCCTCCAGTTCCGCCCGGCGCAGACAGCAATCACAGCCGATCACCACCCAGGGCGGCCCGAGCCGCGACTCAATGTCATCCAGCGTATTGGTGAGATTGTCGTGCAGCGAGGCATTGCGCATGGCGGTAAGCACGATGCCGTTCTCCACCGCGCAATAGAACGACAAGCTCATGTCCCGATTAGCCTTTTGAATGGCGCGGGCGTAGTAGTGATCGTTGATGCGTACCGCCAGCGGGTAGCGGGCGAATACCACATCATCGAGCTGTTCCACCGGCACCCCGACCAGACGGGCATAGGCCAGTGCCGCCGGTTCCGCGTCCAGTTCGTGCACCACCCGTCGTTCGGCATCGGCGGCGGTGACCACCAGCTTGGGCGTGGATGGGTGCAGATGGTGAGTGCTGAAAACCTCGAAATCCAGCGCCGTGCTGATCATCACGACGATGGCGGCGTCGCTGTAGAAACGGCCATCGCAGTAGACATAAGTTTGCGCCAGACGATAGTCATCGCCGGCGGAGCCGCCGAAGCTGGGAATCGATCCCAGTGCCGCATTCAGCGTGGCGATGACGATCTCCTCGTTCACCGACAGCCCATCGAGCAACGTCAATACAAAGGTATTGTTCTCGTCGGGCGTCAGGCCCTGGGCCCGCTCCCGGCATTGTGTCAGCAGACCATCGGTGAGTTGCTGGGCGTCGAGCAGGCCGAAGCCGTCCATGTGCTCGATCAAATGATGGCCGGCGGAGAAAAAGCGGGCATCGAAGCCGATCGCCACCAGTGTATTGCGATCATAACCACGGGCGGTGATTTCCCCGGCGGAGGTACAGCCACATAGGGGCAAATTCTGGAATTCGCCGTTCAGAGCACCGGCGAGGCGGTCCAGATCGTACTCGATGGAGCAAAAAAACAGCACGAATCCCAGATTGGGATGAATCAGACTCTCAGCGATCTGGCGCGCCGCCACCTGTTCGTCGCGGGCGTCGCTGTAGGCGGTCAACACCGCCTGTGGCGGGGCAGCGGTCATGGTCTACTCCCGGATACTTGTTGTTATTTACCCGGCTTTCGTTACCCGGTTCATGCGTTCCCGGCGGCCGAGGCTACCGGGGACTCACCGCCGAATCCCGCGCCGTTACCGAAGGCGCTTTCAGATAGGCGGAAAAATCGATATCACTGGCGGACAGGATCGCCTGCACGCGATTGGTGGCGCCGAGCTTGCGCAGTATCGCCGAAACGTGAGCCTTGACGGTACTCTCGGCGATATTGAGCTTATAGGCGATGACCTTGTTGGATTCGCCCTGGGCCATGCGCTCGAACACCTGCAACTGTTTGCGGGTCAGTGTCTCCAGCAACGCCGGCAGGAATGAGGGGTCATAGCGCCCCATTGCCGCCCCGGCCCCTTCCGCCCGGATAATATGCGAAGGCAGATACACCGAGCCGTCAAGAATCTGCCGCAGCGCCTGAATCATCTGTTTGCGGGGCGAGGATTTGGTAATGAAACCCACCGCGCCATAAGTGATGCATTGCAAAATAACGCTTTTTTCTTCTTCCGCCGAGACGATCACCGCCGGTACCGTGGGAAATTCGTTGCGCAGCCGCACCAGGCCACTGAGCCCCTGCATACCCGGCATGTGGATATCCAGCAGCACCAGGTCCAGGTCGTCGTTGTCGGCCACCAGGCGCAGCGTGGAATCCAGATCCGATGCTTCCAGCAATGTGGTGCCGGGGAAACCATCGTCGATGACGCGGGCGATGGCTTCACGAAACAGCGGATGATCGTCGGCAACCAGAACCTGATACATGGGGGTTCCGCTCCTGCCTCAATCGGTCCAAGGTCGGAGTCCCCGCCCGCGGCGTCGCCGCCGGCCAGGGACACTTATACCATCGAGCATAGCACAGGGTTTTGACGGGCCTCGCCATCAAATGAGGGAATTAGCCGAAAGTACTATAAGGACGCGACTTAAGGATTAGCGGAACGCCGGCGAGGAAATCACGGGCTTGCCTCAGTAATCCACCACCACGCCCTTGGGATCCTCGGAGCCGCCACGCAGGCGGAAAGTCCCTTCACCGAATGCCAGCAACCGGTCGTTGGCATCCAGCACTTCCATGGACGAGTTGAAGATGCGGTTGCCGCCGGCCCGCTTCACCCCGATGGCGCGCACCAGACCGGGACCGGCCTGACCGGTGAAGGTAGTGGTCAGCGACAGGGTCAGCGCCTTGCGCACCCGCCCCGGATAGGGGCAATAGGTGCCGGAACAGGCTCCGGACACGTCCAGCAACGTGGCCAGCACACCGCCGTGAATCACATTGCCCAGATTGAGGTGTTTCTCCACCACATTGAGCCCCAGCACCACCCGGTCTTCTTCCCACTCCAGAAAATGGAAGCCAATGGTGCCCAGAAACCCGTGTTTGAATTTTTCCGCGGCCTGGTTCAGGGCCGGCACCGCGTCCGGCGTCAAACTACTGCTCACTCATTACTCTCCCGGACCGGACGCGGGGTCGGATCACCGCCCATCACACGTCCCGGCCCTGCAACATTTCCTTGACTTGTCCCACCAGCTCCTTGAGCCGGGGGCCGAGATTTTCCACCAGAATCCGCCGGCTCAAGCGCAGCGAGGAACCGCCGCAATTGAACGGGATCACGGTGGAGTCGTTATCCAGCACCAGGGGAACCCCGACGGCGCTGATATCGCGGTTCCATTCCCCATCGGAGGTGCAGAAACCGTATTCTTCATATTCGCGATAAGCCCGCTCCAGCCCTTTCTCCCACTCCGGCCAGCCTTCCGGATCGTGCTCGCGGATCAAACGGTGATGAGTGGCGCGATCCTCTTCGGAGAGACCGGCCAGATAGGCCCGGCCCACCGCCGACCCCGCCATCGGCACCCGTGATCCCACGGTCAATCGCAGTACCAGCGGCCCACTGCCCTGGCACACCTGGATGTAGCTCATCCACGGACCATTGGGGGCGGCGATCGCCACCATGCAATCGGTGGCGTCGGCCAGGTCCTGCATGAACGGTCGGGCGATATCACGGACGCCTTCGCCGGCCAGATAGCGGTAGCCCAAATCCAGCACGCCGGGGCCAAGCCGGTACTTCTCCAGCCGCTCCACATAACGCAGGTAGCCCAGTTGCGTCAGGGTGGCGGTCATCCGCGATACCGTGGGACGGGGAATATTGGTGCGTTTGGCCAGCTCCGCGTTACCCAGGTAATCGTCGGAGGGACCGAAACAGCGCAGGATTTCCAGTCCCCGCGCCAGGGCGGTGACGAAATTCCGGTCTTTCTCCGCCGACTGGGCCTCTTTACCCATAGGGGCTCGTCGCATTGTGTTCTTTCCTCGGTCAGGCTTCGGGATTATGGCGAGCGGGTTTATCCCGCTCTTTCTTTATGAATGAATCTTATAGTTGTCGATAAAAGCGCCAAATATACCAGACTAGCCCGGTACCCGCGTCAATCAGACTTTCATACCAGGCAGGTTCAACGAGGCGGTATTACCACCGTCCACCGCCAACGCCTGACCGGTGACGTAACTGGCGTCGTCGCTGGCCAGGAACGCCATGGCGGCGGCGATTTCGGAAGGGCGCCCATAGCGGCGCAGTTCGCAACGGCTGCCCAGCTTTTCCTCTTTGTTGTTTTCGCGGGCGTAATCGAATACCGGCTTGGTCATGCCGGTCTCGATCAACCCCGGGCAGACCGCGTTGACGCGAACGTTATAGCCGCCCAGATCACAGGCGGTGGTTTTGGTCAGGTTGATCACGCCGGCCTTGGAAGCGCTGTAGGCGTTCCCGCCAGCGCCGGAGCGAATGCCCGCCACCGAGGCGGTATTGACGATGGCACCGCCGCCCTGCTCTTTCATATAAGGCGCCACCGCGCGGATAAAGAACATGGGACCGAGCAGATTCACGGAAAGGATGGTGTTCCAGTTGTCGGTGTTGTTGTCGGTCACCGGAGAGTGATCGTTACCGGCGGTGCCGGCGTTATTGATCAGAACCTGGATGCCACCATGGGAAGCGGCGATGTCATCCACCAGCGTCTTCACCGCCTGCTCGTCGGCCACGTTCACTTCACGCAACGTGGCCTCGGTGCCGGCGGGCAGCGCCGCCCGGGTTTCCTCGAGGCCGGCCAGGTTACGGTCCACCAGCACCAGGCGCGCGCCTTCCTCGGCGAAACGCAAGGCGGCGGCACGGCCAATGCCACTGGCGGCACCGGTGATCAAGACGGTCTTCTGATCGAAACGGTTCATACACTCTCCTCGTTTGTTATTCGGAACCGGGGTGGTGGAGACCACGACGCAACGCCAGGGCTGAAACAGGGTCAGCGGAGCGGTTCTGATTGGGAGCGTCCGGGTAAAAGGCGGTGTCGGGTGAAATCGTCACCGGGTCGAGACCGATTCCCTGTTGCGTTGGGGGTTCCTTGGATTGTCGTTTTCCAGGAAGATGACATGAGCGGGCCGGCCGGTCAACATTTTGGAATAGTGTTTCATTAATTTGTTTTGACCCTCTGGCCGCCCCGGGGGCATTGTATTGCCCCTGTCCTCTGAATAACTGTATACCACCAAATAACAAGGAGCACTCTCATGGAGAATCTGGCTCGGTTTTATATTAATGGCGCCTGGGTAAAACCCGGCGACGACGCCCGGGAATACCCCGTCATCAACCCCGCTACCGAGGCCTCCGAGGGCACTCTGTATCTGGCTGGCAAAAGCGACACCGACCGTGCCATCCAGGCCGCGCGCGACGCGTTCGACGACTTCGCCGCCACTCCGGTGGAAGAGCGTCTGGCGCTGCTGGAAAAAATCCTGGCCGCCTACAAACGCCGCCTGGACGACATGGCCGACGCCATCAGCCGGGAAATGGGCGCGCCACGCCACGGCCTGGCCGCCAAGGTGCAGGCCCCCACCGGTCTCGGCCACCTGGCCACTGCTCTGGAAGTGGCACGGAATTTCGAATTCGAAACCAACACCGGCAAAACCCTGATCCGGCATGAGCCGGCCGGCGTGGTGTCCATGATCACGCCCTGGAACTGGCCCATGAACCAGGTCACCTGCAAGGTCGGCCCGGCCATCGCCGCCGGCTGCACCATGATTCTCAAACCCAGCGAGTTCGCGCCGCTGTCGGCCTGCGTATTCGCCGAAATCATGGACGAAGCCGGAGTGCCCGCTGGCGTCTTCAACATGATCTATGGTGACGGCGCCGAGATCGGCCCGATGCTCTCCTCCGATCCGCGCGTGGATATGGTGTCCCTGACCGGCTCCACCCGTGCCGGGGCGTCGGTGAGCCGTGAAGCCGCCGATTCTTTCAAGAAGGTGTCCCTGGAACTGGGCGGCAAATCCGCCAACATTCTGACCCCTGACTGTGATCTGGAAAAAGCGGTCACCCATGGCGTCATGTCAATGATGACCAACACCGGACAGAGCTGTAACGCACCGTCCCGCATGCTGGTGCCGGCGGACAAACTGGCCCAGGCCGAGGAGATCGCCGCCAAGGTATGCGCCTCCATCAAGGTGGGCCCTTCCGCCGAGAAGGATACGCAGATGGGGCCCATCGCCAACGCCCGCCAGTTCGAGCGAGTGCAAACGCTGATCCAGCGCGGCATTGATGAAGGCGCCAAGCTGGTTTGCGGCGGCCCGGGCAAACCGGAAGGTCTGGAGCAAGGCTACTTCGCCCGCCCCACTGTGTTCAGCGAAGTGAACAATCAGATGACCATCGCCCGTGAGGAAATCTTCGGGCCGGTGCTGACCATGCTGCCCTACAACACCATCGACGAGGCGGTGGCCATCGCCAACGACTCCGACTATGGACTGTCCGGCTATGTCTACGCCGCCGACAAGGACGAGGCCGCCGCCATCGCCCGCCGTCTGCGTACCGGCATGGTGCATCTGAACGGAGCTCAACTGGACCTCAACGCGCCGTTCGGCGGCTACAAGCACTCCGGCGTCGGCCGTGAATGGGGCAGCCACGGCCTGGAGGAGTTCACCGAGGTGAAATCCATCATGCTGTAATACCCAAGCGCAGTTGGATCGTGGTCCTTTCTTTATATGGGGGGACTCTGTATGAGTGACCTTGTATGAAGAGGACCGCGATGCCTGCTCCCCACCCATACCCTCTTCCACGCCCCTCTTCCACGAAAATGAGAAACGGAGGCGTCCCATGACCGTCTCTTTGTCCGATATCACCAGAGCGGTGGAATCCTCTTACGACGGCATCTGGATCACCGATGCCATCGGCAACACCCTGTTCATCAATGAGGCCATCTGCCGCATCACCCGCCTTAAACGGAAGAATGTGGTTGGCCTGAACATGCGCACCCTGGTCGATCGGGGCATGTTCGACGTCAGTGCCACCCTGCTGGCATTGGAGAAGCAGGACGTCGTCACCATCCTTCAACACGTCAGCACCGGGGTGGAGACCATCGTCACCGCGACACCGGTATTCAACACCGACGGCACTATCGACAAAGTCATCTCCAACGTGCGCGACATTACCGAACTGAGCGCGCTGAAAGAAAAGCTGAAACGGGCCGAGGCCCGCAACCTGGCCTATCAGAACGAAATCGCCCACCTGAAATCCCGGCTCGACGAAGACGGCAAACTGATCGCCGAAGACCGGACCATGCAAGCAGTGATGCGCCAGGCCGAACGTATCGCGGCCTTTGAAACCCCAGTGTTACTGCATGGCGAACCCGGATCCGGCCGGCATCGTCTGGCCCGCTGGATCCATGATCACAGTGAGCGGCGACACCAGCCGTTCATCAAACTCGGCTGCGGCGCTTTGCCCGAGGAGCGGTTGGAGCGGGAACTGTTCGGCAGCGAGGAGACCGACGACACCCAGGGCGCGGCGCGGGTGCGGCCCGGCCTGTTGGAGCTGGCCCGGGGCGGCACGCTCTATCTTGAGGATATCGCGGCCCTGCCGGTGGCGATCCAGATGAAGCTCGCCAATGCCTTCGCCTGCGGAGTCCATTATCGCCACGGCGGCAACAAGCCGGTTGAACTGGATGTGAGAGTGCTGTCCTCCAGCACCGACGATCTTGAGCAGCAACGCCGTCATGGCCGTATCCGCGACGACTTGTACTACCACGTCAACGTGTACCGTATCGACATCCCGCCACTGCGCCAGCGCCGCAAGGACATTCCGCTGCTGGCCCGTCAATTTCTCGACCAGTTGGCGAAACGCTACGGCAGGAAAATCGGCATCTCCACGGCCCTGTTGGCGAAACTTCGCGATGCACCCTGGAATGGCAATATCCGCGAATTGCGCAATACCATGGAGCGCCTTTATGTGAACAGTGAAGGCCCCACCATTGTCAGCGGCCTGTCACCAGCGGAAGGCGCCCCCCATGCCGCGGAGGGCACGCTGGAAGAGGCGTCGCTGAAACGCATCCTGGAAGACACCGAACGGCGGGTTCTGCAACAAGCCTACTCACGGTACGAAACCACCTACGGGGTGGCCAATGCGCTTGGCATCAGCCAGACCTCCGCGGTGAGAAAAGCGCGCAAGTACGCCATCAAGGTGCGCCAGCCCGGCCGGCCAGGACTGGCCTGAACGTCAGTCATCGAACTCGAAGCTGACGGGTTGGGGACGGGTATTGGAAAAGCCCGTCACCGGTCGTTTGCTGCTGTCATCCATGACCAGCCGCGCCACGTCCGGGCGGGCGTAATGCCCAACGCAGTCGATCATATGCTTGGCTTTGCGGATATCCCCCAGATCCAGGTCCGCGTAGACAATGCCTTCCTGGTCGATCATCGGCGTACCAACGGGCTCGCCAAACGGGTTGTACACCGCCGCGATACCACCGCCCACGGCGAAGGTGTCCTTCAGTTCTGGGCACAGCTGATGATAGAAGCGCACTTCCTCCGCGCCGATACAGGAAGACGACGCCACCACGAAAGTCTGCCCTTCGAAAGCGATGAAGCGGCACACGGTATCGATGGTGCGGGTCCGGTCGCGTGGCTGGCTTTTGAAATTGGAGCCGGGCCAGTTCGCCACATGGATCTGCAGCCCCTGGCTATAGAGCGCGTAACGAGACAGTGCCATGGAGTTCTCGTAACAAATCAGGCCGCCCAACCGCCCTATTTCGGTGTCCAGCACCAGCAGATCGCTGCCGTCGCCTCGGCCCCATAACGTGCGCTCCTCGCCAGTGGGCACCAGTTTGCGGCGCAGGCCAATCAGATCACCGCGGTTATCGATGAACGCCTGGCTGTTGTACAGAGTATCGCCACCGATTTCATTGATACCGATGACCACGTGAATATTACGGCGGCGCGCCTGGTAGCAGATCGATTTGAACACGTCACCGTGCACATCCACCGACTCCCCGGCCAAACGCTCGTACAGCTCGAGACGCTTGACGTTATCCACCGCCATCCAGATCCACCACGGATACATGGGCAGGAAGGTCTCCGGGAAAACCACCAGCGAAGCGCCTTTGTCCGCCGCTTCGTTGATAATGTCGCAGCACTTGTTCGCCGTGGCCTCCAGATCGAAGATCACCGGGGACGCAATCACCGTGGCTATCTTGTGTTTCATCGCCGACCTCGCTCGTCGTTATTGTTGGATCATTCGAGCTTAGCCGCCGTCGGGCGATGGCTTCATTACCGGAATCGAACCGCTTCTGGTTTGATTTCGGGAGGGCGTGGGAGGGGTTGAAGGCGCCGTCCTGTCGAAACGGTGCGTGCGCGGGAAAAGAGTCGCTTTCTACTCAATAAGTTTATTTTGACTTATTGGATTCGCCTGCGGGGCAGCCCCCTACGAGGGCTCCGCAGAGACCTCCGTAGGAGCCCTTTATTTATTAAGAAAATTCAGCGCCAGACCGGGCCTTTCCCACGGCACCGCCACCAACCTTCCGGAGCTGGACAGGGTGATATAAGCGGTGCGCAAATCCTCGCCTCCGAAGCAGATGTTGGTGGTGATGGCATCGTCGGTGGGGAAATGACGGATGCTGGAGCCGTCGGGAGCGAAAATGGTGATACCCGGGTTGAAGATGGTCGCCACGCAAACATTGCCGTCCCCATCCACCGCCAGGGAGTCAAAGAAGTTCAGCCCCGCGGGGGAGCCGACGAAGCGCCCGGGAAAGGGCCCCGGCGCCCGTTTGATTTCCCCTTCCCCGGCGATCTCGAAGGCCCACAGACGACCGGGAATGGTGTCCGCCACGAATACGGTTTTCTCATCCGGTGACAACCCGACACCATTGGGACTGACGATGGGGAACACCACTTCCTTGACCATGGAGCCGTCGGCCCTGGCGTAGTACAGACCACCCCGGTCCTGGGTACGGCCACGTCCCTTACCCAGATCGGTGAACCAGAAACCACCGGCTTTATCGAAAACGATATCGTTGGGCCCCTTGAGCGGTTCGCCGTCCACCTCGGTGTACAGTACTTCAACCTTGCCGGTGCTCAGGTCAATGCGTTCGATGCGGCCACCGCTGTAGTCCTTGGGCATATCGCCGGGAAACAGCAAGCCGTTTTTTTCGTGGAAGCGCATGCCACCGTTGTTGCACACATAGCAGGCGCCATCGGGGCCGATGGCGGCGCCATTGGGGCCACCGCCAGGCTCGGCCACCACCTCCTTGCGGCCATCGGGCAACACCCGGGTCAGGCGGCCGGCGGCGATTTCCACCAGAATCACACTGCCGTCGGGCATGGCGATGGGACCTTCGGGAAACTGCAGGCCCTCGGCGATCACGGTCATCTCGGACATACGGCTCGTCCTATGTTTGTTATGGAATCGACGGAAGCCTCAGGGGTTCTCGTTGAACATGGCGATACGGCCGCCATCCACCACCAAATCATGGCTGTTGATGAAGGAGCCTTCATCGCTGGCCAGGAACACCGCCGCATAAGCGATATCATCGGCAAACCCGGAACGGGGCATCGGCGTGGCCTTGGCCAGGTTGGCCTGCAACTTGGCCATTTTCTTTTCGTTTTCCTCATCACTGAGGTTTTGAGCGCGCTGGGAACCGCCCCAGAAGATCGGCGTGGCCACGGCGCCCGGCGAGATCGCGTTGACGCGGATGCCATAGGGGCCGAGGTCCGCACCGGCCAGACGGGTCATGTGCGCCACCGCCGCTTTGGCGGCGGAGTACAGATACCCACCCTGGTTGCGGCGATGTCCGGCGATGGAGGCGTTGTTGATGATGGCACCGCCACCGCTGTCCTTCATCACCCGCGCGGCGTGCTTGATACCGAATGCCGGCGCGCCCACCAGCAGCCGCATGATATGAGCGAATTCGGCTTCGTCGAAGGACTCGTAGGAAGTACGGTCACCGACACCGGCATTGTTGAACAGGCAGTCCAGACGGCCAAACTTGTCCACGGTGAAATCCACCAGGGCGGCGATATCCTCTTCCTTCATGACGTCGGTGCGTTTGAACACCGCGCGTTCGCCCAGTTCCTTGGCCAGTTCCTGACCCTTCTCCTCGGAGCGGCCAGCCAGCACCACGGTGGCGCCCTGCTCGATGAAGCGGTGCGCGGTGGCTTCACCAATACCACTGGTGGCACCGGTAATGATCGTGATTTTGTCCGCCAAACGATTGCTCATGATTGTTCTCCTATATGAAGTCCAACGTCGAACGTTCGACTTGTTTGTTGCCTTAAAACGCCGAAACTCCGCCGTCCACCGCCAACGCCTGACCGTTCATATAGGTATTGGCCGGTGACAACAACATCATCATCACGGCGACGATTTCCTCGGGGCGGCCCAACCGTTTCATTGGCGAGCCGGAGGCCATCATCGACAGTGTTTTCTCAGCGTCATCGCCGGAGGCGATGCCGTCGCTGCCTTCCAGCATCGGCGTCAGCGTGTAATAGGGGCACACGGCGTTGACGCGAATATTGCGCCGGCCGTAGTCCACCGCCGCGGTGCGGGTGACACCGATCACCGCGTGTTTGGCGGCGGCATAGGGCGCCAGCTTGGGCGCGCCGCCGATACCGGCCATGGAGGCGGTGTTGACCACGGCGCCACCTCCGGCTTCGATCAACGCCGGCAGCTGGTATTTCATGCCGAAGATCACGCCTTTGACATTGACGTTGATCTGCCGGTCCAGCAGGGCTTCGTCGATGTCGTGCATGGCGACGAAATCATGGGCGATGCCGGCGTTATTCACCGCCATATCCAGGCGGCCGAACTCCGTCACCGCGGTGTCCACCATGGCCTTGCAGTCCGCTTCCCGGGATACATCGCAACGCAATGCGCGCACCGGAATATCCTGCCCGGCCAATTCCTCAGCCACCTGCCGCAAGGCGGTTTCATTGATATCCCCGATCACCAGGGAGGCGCCACGACGCCCCAGTTCCTCGGCCAGCATCTTGCCAAAACCACTGGCGGCGCCGGTGATCAGTCCCACCTTGCCGGTGAAGTCCAGCATCGGATCCATGGTACTCTCCATACTTTCTGTACTTTCCCGCAGTCCTATTCTGAGGCGTCGTTCTGACGCCCCGCCCGGCCGGGATCAGATGGTGAACCCACCATCCACCACCACACATTCGCCGGTGACATAGCTGGATGCGTCGGACACCAGGTACAGCACCGTGCCCGCCATTTCGCGCGGCTCGGCGTGGCGGTGCATGGGGATCTGGGCGATGGCGCTGTTGTAGATTTCTTCCTGCTCGAACAACGCGCCGGCGAACTTGGTTTTGGTCAGACCCGGCAGCAGAGCATTGACCCGCACATTGAACTGAGCGCATTCCTGGGCAAAGGACTTGGTCATGCTGATCACCGCCGCCTTGGAGATGGAATAGATGCCCTGCATGTTGCCCGGAGACAGACCGTTGATGGAGGCGGTATTGACGATGGCGCCACCGCCATGGTCACGCATCAGTTTGGCGCCTTCCACGGACATGTAGAAATAGCCGCGCAGGTTCACGTCCACGGTCTTGTCGAACGCGGTGACCGGGGTATCGAGGATATGGCCGAAGTACGGGTTGGCCGCGGCATTGTTGACCAGAATGTCCAGCTTGCCGTGCTTTTCCTTGATGAAGCTGAAGATGGCTTCGATCTGCCCCATTTCACCGATATGACAGGCGAAAGCCTCGGCACTGCCGCCGGCTCCGTTGATCGCATCCGCCACCGCCTGGCAGCCGTCGATCTTGCGGCTGGAGACGATCACGTGAGCGCCCTGCTCCGCCAGCAGCTTGGCGATTTCTTCACCGATACCACGGCTGGCGCCGGTGACCAGGGCAATTTTTCCAGTCAGATCAAACAGGTTGGTGCTCATTCATGCTCTCCTTAAAAATTCTTGGAAGGACCTTTTGGAAAGGTCTCTGGAATCCCGCAGGGCGGCAACGCCGCCCTTCCTCCGGCAGGCCTGCTGCCACGGCGGCTTCGAAATCCGCATCAGCGAAGTGCTATCTCAGGCGCCCTCGCGGACCACCTGCATGGCCATCTGTGATAGCGGCTCCACCACCTGAGCGGCCCATCCGGCGGTTTTGCTGGAAGCGTTACCGTCCAGAGCGCGCTTGGCCACGCCCTGGGCAATCGCCGCCAGTCGGAAGAAACTGAACGCCAGATAGAATTCCCAATGGTCGATGCCGTCGATACCACGCCGTTCGCAGTACGACGCCACATACTCTTTTTCCGAGGGAATACCGAGGGCCGCCCGATCCTTGCCCTGCAGGCCGGACAGGTTGCCGCTCTTCGGCGGCATGCGCAGCTGCATGCATTGATAGGCCAGATCCGCCAGCGGATGCCCCAGGGTGGACAGCTCCCAGTCGAGCACCGCGATGACACGGCTTTCCTTGGGATCCCACATCATGTTGTCCAGACGATAGTCGCCGTGTACCAGCGAGACCTGACCGTCATCGGCGGGCTGATTCGCTTCCAGCCAGGCCATCAGCTCTTCCATGGCTTCGATGCGATGGGTTTCGGAGGCCCGGTACTGTTTGCCCCAGCGGCCCAGTTGGCGTTCGAAATAGTTGCCGGGCTTGCCGTAATCGGCCAGCCCCACCGCCGCCGGATCAACGCTGTGCAAAGCGGCCAGCACGCGGTTCATTTCCGTGTACATGGCGGTACGCTGGGCGTTATCCACTTCGGGAATCGCCGCGTCCCAAAAGATCCGGCCTTCACAGAACTCCATCAGGTAGAACATGGAGCCAATCACGTCACGGTCCTCGCACAGATGGAATACCTTGGGCACGGGCACTTCGGTGTTCTTCAGCGCTTCCATCACCCGGTATTCCCGGTCCACCGCGTGGGCGGACTTGAGCAGCTTGCCCGGCGGCTGCCGGCGCAGTACATACTCGCCGGAACCGGCCTTGATGCGAAAAGTGGGATTGGATTGACCACCGGCGAATTTTTCCGCGCTGACCGGGCCTTTGAACCCGTCCACATGCTGTTGTAAGTAGTCCGCCAGACGTTCGGTATCCAGGGTATCCACCTGGGACATGCGATTCCTCCTTATGCCGATACGCAAAAGCCGGCAGCGTCGCTAAGCGACGCTACCGGCGATTGTTTCAACGTAACTCAGTGATAACCGAATGTCCGGTTTCAGCCGAGTTGTTTGGCCAGATTACGGCCCAACTGCATCATATGCACCTGATCCGGACCGTCCGCCAAACGCAGGGTACGGGCGTAAGCGAAGAAACCGGCCAGCGGGGTATCCTGGCTCAGGCCCACGGCACCGTGAATCTGCATGGCACGGTCGATCACCCGCAACGCCATGTTCGGAGCGATGATCTTGATCATGGCGATCAGTTCCTTCGCTTCCTTGTTGCCATAACGGTCCATGGCGTCCGCCGCTTTCAGGGTCAGCAGACGGGCCTGTTCGATTTCGCAGGCACTCTTGGCGATATCCTCTCGCACGGAACCATGTTTGATCATCGGCTGACCAAACACCACGCGCTCATTGGCGCGCTTGCACATCAGTTCCAGCGCGCGCTGGGAAGCGCCGATCAAACGCATGCAGTGGTGAATCCGGCCCGGGCCGAGGCGGCCCTGGGCAATTTCGAAACCACGCCCTTCACCCAGGATGATGTTTTCCTTCGGTACGCGCACGTTCTCGAAGATCACTTCGGCATGGCCTTCCGGCGCGTCCACGGAACCGAGCACCTGCATCGCCCGTTTAACGGTAACACCCGGGGTTTTGGTGGGCACCAGAATCTGCGACTGCTGCTGGTGGCGGTTGGGGTTGTCCGGATCGGTCTTGCCCATCACGATCATGATTTCGCAAGACTTGCGCATGGCGCCACTGATGTAGAATTTGCGGCCGTTGATGACGTAATCGTCACCATCACGGGTGATCGAAGTTTCAATGTTGGTGGCGTCGGAAGACGCCACTTCCGGCTCGGTCATGGCGAAGGCGGACCGGATCTTGCCTTCCAGCAATGGCTTGAGCCACTGTTCTTGCTGCTGGGCGTTACCGTACTTGGCCAGCACTTCCATGTTGCCGGTGTCCGGGGCGGCACAGTTGAACGCCTCGGAAGCAATGTGATGGCGGCCCATCAGTTCGGCCAGCGGTGCGTATTCCAGGTTGGTCAGACCGGCGGTGAAGTCTCCGTGCTCACGCGGCAGAAACAGATTCCACAGTCCTTTTGCCTTGGCTTTCTCTTTCAGCTGGTCCAGCACCGGCGGCGTTTCCCAGGGATTTTTCGCCAGTTGCTCTTCATAGGTCGGTTCCGCCGGTACCACTTCGTTATCGATGAAGTCGCGCACCTGGGCGATCAGTTCCTTAACCTTGTCGGAATACTCGAAGTTCATTTCTCTCTCCCCGGGGTTGGCACCCCGTGTCACTGATTACGGCGTGTTTGTCATCACCGGCGGGGCCGGATCAGGTATAGGTGACGGCGTCCTGCCGGTCTTCGCGGTCCAGGTGCGGAACCTGATTGAACGCGGACAGACGAAACGCCTTCTGGTTGAAGAACCCTTCCGTGACGCTGGTGTTACGTATTTGCAGATTCAGTTCCACCACGGTCTCGTCAGCGGTTCGGAGCAAATGGTGCATCCACATGGCAATGGCACCGCCGGAGCTGACCACCAGCACCCGGTCGTGATCGCTGTAACGGCCCTGCAAATGGGTCATGGCGGCGGCCACACGATCGGAGAACTGGCGCCAGGTCTCCGGCAAATTGCCGCTCAGACGCTGTTCCCGCCATTCCACCATGGCCCGCTTGAGCAGGCGGTAAAAAGCGGCGACCGGCGCACCGGGCTCCGGCATTTGATCCGGGTAGGCGCTGAGATAGGCATCCACCAGGGCATGAAACTGGAATTCATTGAGGCCAGGCTGCCGGTCGGTGGGCAGGTCCTGCCCCAACCCTTCGCAAATACCGGCGCCGGTTTCCACGTGACGCACCAGATCGCCACTGATCAGAGCATCGAAGCGCAGGCCCCGCTCGCGGAAATACTCACCCAGCCAGCGGGATTGTTGGTGTCCCAGATCAGAGAGCTTGTCGTAGTTCGCCGCGCCGAAGGACGCCTGACCATGCCGGATGAGATAGAAACGGGCCATGTAACGACTCTGCCTGTGAACAAATGATGGTCACAGCCTAGAACAGGGGGGAAAGTTAGTGAAATTGATATTTTGAATTCCAGCGCATTAGTTTGATGCATGAAGATTTGGGCATCCGGTTTTTTTCCTGTTGCGGAACGAAACCGAATTCCGATATTTTCCCTAGCCCTGCCCCCTACAAATGATGCCAACCGGGAGACCGAAATGAGTTCACTAGAGCTGAAAAGCGGCCACATCCGCGTTACCGAGCACGACGCCCTGATACAGGTCACCCTGGATCGCGCCGACAAGCTGAACGCGCTCACCGCCGAAATGTACCGGGATCTGGCCCGCGCCGTGGACCATTTCCGTGACCGTGATGACCTCAACGCCCTGTTGATCGACGGCGACGGCCGCTCCTTCTGTGCCGGCAACGACATCGGTGATTTTCTCAACGCCGACCCGGAATCCCGCAAGAACGGCAAGATCAGCCCGGCCATGGAGGTGGTGCATCGCCTTATCGACCTGGACAAGCCCGTGCTGGCCGCCGTCCAAGGCAACTGCACCGGTATCGGCACGACCCTGCTGCTGCATTGCGACCTGGTAATGGCCGCCGACAGCGCCCGTTTCTATACCGCCTTCATTAATCTGGGCCTGGTGCCGGAGGCCGGTTCCAGCCTGATTCTCCCAGGCCTGTTGGGTCGCCAGAACGCCAATCGTCTCCTCATCGCCGGCGACACCCTGAGCGCCGAGGAAGCCGAACGCATGGGCCTGATCGCTTACCGGGTGAGTGATGAGGAACTGCGCGAGCGCGCGCTGGAACTGGGCAAGAAGGTAGCGGCCAAACCGCCGCAAGCAATGCAGTACACCAAGCAACTGACCCGCCACGGCGCCGACGCCATCCGTGAACAGATCAAACGGGAAACCGTGCTGTTCGCCGACCGTCTGTTCAGCGACGAAACCCGCGCCATTTTTGACCGGTTCCTGAATAAGTAAGGCAGGCACGACGGCACCTTCCCATTCGCGGCCAAGGCCGCTTCTTCCCACAGGGACACTAAGGAGTCGCCGTGGGAAGCGGCCTTGGCCGCGGAGTCAGCAGGCTATCCCTTACCCGGCACCACGACGCCGGCCAGGGCCACCCGCACCACTTCCTCGACAACCTCGTCCCTCGCCCCCGGCCCGCTTTCCCGGCGCGGCTGGTACCAATTGATCACCGAGTTGAGCGCTCCGAACAGGGGCTTGATGGCAATGCGTGGCTGCTCCGCCCGTAATTTGCCTTCACCGATGCCCTGCTCCAACACCTCCAGGAACATTTGTTCATAACGGCGGCGGCGATTCTGCAGACGGGTCAGTTGGGCTCGCTGGGCTCGGGTGGTGCTGATGCGCAAATGCATTTGCACGCCTTCGGCCACCGCGCGCTGATAATGCTGGGTCTGAATCAGGGAATGAACGTGGGCCGCACTCATGGCCCGCAGTTTGCTCACGGCGTCATCCGTGCCCTCGGACAAGGGCTCCACGGCCTTGAACAACGCGTCCATGCCGATCTGATGGATCTCGAAGAACAGATCCGCTTTAGAGGAGAAGTAGTGATACACCATGCCTTTGGTGGCGCCCAGGCGACTGGCGATGTCGTCGATGCTGGTGGCGTTGAAGCCACGATCCATAAAGCAGCGCGCGGCGGCATCCAGGATGGTATCGCGGGGGCTCGCGGTGAGGTCGATGTCCGTCATGGTTCTGGTTATTCCCTATTGGGGCTTTGGAAAGGCCTCATTCTGCCACAGCCGGTGAGGACCGACATATTATTGGCGAAAACGGACATTATGACCTATTCGTTCCAATCTTTGCATTGGCCTAAGGTCTACGCTCACTTGGCGTTGAAGCCTTTAAATACGCCCTCCCGCCTCCATCGGGCGGCATGTCGCTTTTCACCAATGACACAACTGCCTTTGCCAATGGCGTTTTTCACACTGGACGCTCCACACCCCGCCTCACATACTTCCGGCCGTGTCCATAAATGAAAAACTATTTCAAAAGAGGAGGTGGACGGTGTCGGACCTTGAACAGTTCCGCGCGGAAACCCGGGAGTGGTTGCAAGCCAACTGTCCCGAAGAAATGCGCCAACCCGTACGCGGCCCCGAGGACCACTGCTGGGGCGGTCGCAAATGGCAATTCCAATCCGACGCCCAGCGTGTCTGGATGGAGCGGATGGCCGAGAAAGGCTGGACCGCGCCACAATGGCCGCAGGAATATGGCGGCGGTGGTCTGACGCCGGAACAGGCGGCGATCCTCGATGAAGAAATGAAGCGCATCAATGCGCGTACGCCGGTGAGCAACTTTGGTTTCTGGATGCTCGGCCCGGCGCTGCTGAAGTTCGGCAGCGACGAACTCAAGCGCAAACATCTGCCGCCGATCTGCCGCGGCGAAATCCGCTGGTGCCAGGGCTATTCCGAGCCGAATGCCGGTTCCGACCTGGCCAGCCTGCAAACCCGCGCCGAAGACAAAGGCGACCATTTCCTGGTCAATGGCCAGAAGATCTGGACCTCCTACGCGGATAAGGCGGACTGGATTTTCTGCCTGGTGCGCACCGACCCCAACGCCACCAAGCACAACGGCATTTCCTTTGTGCTGTTCGACATGGAAACCCCGGGCGTGACCACTCGTCCGATCGAGCTGATCTCCGGCGAGTCCCCGTTCTGCGAAACCTTCTTTGATGATGTCAAAGTAGAAAAAGATGCCGTGGTCGGTGAGCTGAACCGTGGCTGGGACGTGGCCAAGTATCTGCTGACCCATGAGCGCAACAACATCGGCGGCGAGCCGCCGGGCTACCTGAAAGGCCGCGCCCTGGGGCCGCTGGCCGCCGAGCACGTGGGCACCGAGAACGGCAAGCTGGCGGATAGCGCCCTGCGCGCCGACATCGCCCGGCTGGAAACCGACCACATGGCGTTCCGCGCCCTGGTCGCCAAGGTGCGCGCCGAAGCGGAAGCCGGCGAAGGAGTGGGTGCCTTGTCCGCGGTACTTAAATACTACGGCACCGAGCTCAACAAACGCCGCTATGAGCTGATGATGGACGCCATGGGCGCCGAAGGCCTGGAATGGGAAAGCGAGCGCACCCAGGGCGGCATGTTCGCCAGTGAGTGGCTGCGTTCCAAGGGCAACTCCATCGAAGGCGGTACCTCCGAAGTGATGCTGGGCATCGTTTCCAAACGGGTACTGGGTCTGCCGGACGCTTAAGGAGCCCTTTTCTGGGAGTAAAGAATATGAGACTGAACGACGAACAACAGATGCTCCAGGACTCCGTGGCCCGGCTGATGGCCGACAAGGGCCCGGTGTCCCGCCTGCGCGAACTGCGTGACAACCGCGACGAGAAAGGCTATGACCAGCCACTGTGGCAGGCCATGGTGGAAGCGGGTCTGACCGGCATTCTGGTGCCCGAGGAACACGGCGGCATCGCCTTTGGCCTGGTCGGCGCCGGCCTGGTGGCCCAGGAAATCGGCCGTAATCTCTCGGTGACCCCGTTCCTGTCCACCGCGGTATTGGGCGCCACCGCTTTGAGCACCGGCGCCACCGCCGAGCAGCAAAGCCAATGGCTGCCGGCCATCGCCGAAGGCACCGCGCTGGTGGCCCTGGCCGTGGACGAAGGCGCCAAGCATCGCCCCGACAACCTGAGCACCCGCTATGAAGGTGGCAAGATCAGCGGCGACAAACTGCTGGTTCTGGACGGCCACGTGGCCGACCTGCTGCTGGTCGCCGCCACCGACGGCAGCGGCAGCGCCCTCTATCTGGTGGATCCGAAGGCATCCGGCGTCACCATCGAGCGGACCATCATGGTCGACAGCCGTAACGCCGCCCGCATCCGCTTCGATAATGTTGACGCCGAACCCATGGCCGATGGCGCCGCCGCTCTGCAGACCGCTCTGCGCGCCGGCCGCGCGGTGCTGGCCGCGGAACTGGCGGGTCTGTCCCGGGAGGTGTTCGAACGCACTCTGGGCTACCTGAAAGAGCGCAAGCAATTCGGCCGCCTGATCGGTACTTTCCAGGCATTGCAGCATCGTGCCGCGCAGTTGATGATCGATGTCACCATGACCGAAGCGCTGGCGCTTCAGGCCCTGGATGCCTGCGACAACAACGCCGACGATGCCGATGCCCAGGTGTTCGCCGCCAAGGGCAAAGCCGCCCGCACCGCCCTGCTGGCCGGTCAGGAAGGCGTGCAGATGCATGGCGGTATCGGCATGACCGACGAATTCGATATCGGCTTCTTCCTCAAGCGTGCCCGCGCCGGTGGCGAAACCCTCGGTGACGCCAACTTCTGCGCCGACCGCTTCGCCACACTCGGCGGTTATTGAACCCGCACGGGAGCGGGCACGCCCGCTCCTCCAGTGACGATCAGGAGACAATAATATGTTCAACAACAAACTCAGCGTCGAACAACTACGGGCCAAGGTAGGCGAGGATCTGGGCACTTCCCGCTGGTTCCCGGTATCCCAGGAACGCATCGATCAATTCGCCGACCTCACCGAGGATCCGCAGTGGATCCACATCGACCCGGAGCGGGCCGCCAAGGAAACACCTTTCGGCGGCACCATCGCCCACGGCTTCCTGAGCCTGTCCCTGCTTTCCGCCATGGCCATGGACGTGGTGCCCGGTGTACAAGGCACGGTGATGGGCATCAACTACGGGTTCGACAAGATTCGTTTTCTCAACCCGGTACGCTCCGGCTCTCAGGTGCGCGGCCACTTCAAGCTGGCCCAGGTGGAACCCCGGGGCGACAACCAGCTGTTGATCCGCTATGCCATTTCCGTGGAGATCGAAGGCGTGGACAAGCCCGCCATCGCCTGCGAATGGCTGAGCCTGGTGGTATTGGGTTAAGCACCGCGGTTGACCCGGTGCGCGAGGAAAAATCAGGAGAACATCAATGAGCATTAATTTCGAAGGCCGGGTGGCAATCGTCACCGGTGCCGCCAACGGCCTGGGCCGATCCCACGCTCTGGAACTGGCCCGGCTGGGCGCCAAGGTGGTGGTCAATGATTTCGGCGGCGCCCGCGACGGCACTGGTGGCTCCAGCGAGGCCGCGGAAAAAGTCGTGGCGGAAATCATCGAAGCCGGCGGTGAAGCCATTGCCAACGGTGCCGACGTATCCAATCAGGAACAGGTGCAGGCCATGGTCCAGCAGACCCTGGATCAATGGGGCCGCATCGACATCCTGGTCAACAACGCCGGTATCCTGCGCGACAAAAGCTTCGCCAAAATGGAGATGAGCGACTGGGACAAGGTGATCGCCGTGCACCTTACCGGCTCCGCCATCTGCACCCGCGCCGTCTGGCCGGTGATGCGTGAACAAGGCTACGGCCGGGTGATCATGACCACGTCCACCTCCGGTCTGTATGGCAACTTCGGCCAGACCAACTACGGCGCCGCCAAGATGGGCGTGGCCGGAATGATGAACACCCTCTGTCTGGAAGGCGAGAAGTACGACATCAAGATCAATTGCGTGGCTCCCACCGCCGCCACCCGCATGACCGAGGATCTGATGCCCAAGGAAGTGCTGGCTCTGCTGGAACCCAGCGAGATCACTCCCGCGGTACTGTTCCTGGCCAGCGATCAGGCCCCCAACCGTCGCATCCTGCTGGCCGGCGCCGGCTGCTACGCCACCGTGCGTCTGATGGAGAGTGAAGGTATCTATCTGCAGGAAGGCGAGCGCACGCCGGACGCCATCGCCGCCCATTTCGAGGAACTCGCGGACATGAGCAACGCCCGTGAAATGCACAACGGCGGCGAACATGTCTCCAAGATCCTGACCAAAGCCGCCCAGGCCAAAGGCATTAAACTGGGCTAACCTGAACCCCCTTTTATTTGAGCAACGAGGCCCATCATGAGAGAAGCTGTCATTGTTTCCACCGCCCGCACCCCCATCGGCAAAGCCTACCGGGGTGCCTTCAACGATACCCAGGGCCAGGCGCTGGGTGCCCATGCCATCAAGCACGCCGTGGAGCGTGCCAAGATCGATCCGGAAACCATCCAGGACGTGATCATGGGCGCTGCCCTGCAGCAGGGCAGCACCGGCGGTAACGTGGCTCGCCAGGCCGCTCTGCGCGCTGGTCTGCCGACTTCCGTTTCCGCCATGACCATGGACCGTCAGTGTTCCTCCGGCCTGATGTCCATCGCCACCGCGGCCAAGCAAATCATGGTCGACAACATGGACGTGGCCGTGGCGGGTGGTCTGGAGTCCATCTCCCTGGTACAGAACGACAAGCAGAACCGCTACCGCGCCGCGGATCCGTGGCTGAAGGAACACCGCCCGGACATCTACATGTCCATGCTGGAAACCGCTGAAATCGTCGCCGATCGCTACAATGTTTCCCGGGAAGCTCAGGACGAGTACGCCTATCAGTCCCAGATGCGTACCGCCGCCGCTCAGGAAGCCGGTAAATTCGATGACGAAATCGTGCCCATGACCACCATCATGAAGGTCATGAACAAGGAAACCAAAGAAGTTTCCGACCAGGAAGTGACTTTGTCCAAGGACGAAGGCAACCGTCCGCAAACCAAACTCGAAGACCTGCAGAAACTGCAGCCGGTGTTCAAGGATGGCCAGCAGGTGAGCGAAGGCCGTTTCATCACCGCCGGTAACGCCTCCCAGCTGTCCGACGGCGCCAGCGCCAGCGTGCTGATGGAAGCCAAGGAAGCCGAGCGCCTGGGCCTGCAGCCGCTGGGTGCCTACCGCGGCATGGCCGTGGCCGGCTGTGATCCGAACGAAATGGGCATTGGTCCGGTGTTCGCCGTTCCCAAACTGCTGCAGCGCTTTGGTCTGAAAATCGATGACATCGGCCTGTGGGAACTGAACGAAGCCTTCGCCAGCCAGTGTCTGTATTGCCGTGACGAGCTGGGCATCGACCCGGAGAAATACAACGTCAACGGCGGCGCCATTTCCATCGGCCACCCCTACGGCATGTCCGGTGCCCGCATGGTCGGCCACGCGCTGATCGAAGGTAAGCGTCGCGGCGTGAAATACGTGGTGGTGAGCATGTGCATCGGCGGCGGCATGGGTGGCGCCGGTCTGTTCGAAGTATTCTGATCACGCCCCCGCGATACTCTTCCGGCGGTCTTCCCCGGCCGCCGGATTCCCGGTTTTACCGCACCAGCCTGGACGGCCTCCCAACCGGCCGTCCGCGTTGGCCGTGCCCTACCCTCTCCTGGGTACCCTTCCCCGGGCACGACCACATCATGAGGGCCGCTGGTGCGGTTTTTTTATGGCCGCCAATACATTCTCCAGAGAGCTACGAAGCTCCCACAGTGGTGTTGTCGTCAGGGCCGGGCCCGTAAACGGTGTTTTCGGCGAGTCAGCAAGAGGGCATCACGTGGTCGCAAGCGCCGGCCGTGCCACAATCCTGGTCTTGACCACCGCCATGAGAATAAGCCCCGCCAACAGCCAGAACCCCGCCACCAGGTAGAGCGAGGCGTTGGGCGTACCCGTGGCGGTGTTGACGAAAGCCACCACCGAGGGCATGACGGCAGGCCCCAGATTGCCCAGGCTGCTGACCAGCGCGATACCGCCGGCCGCGATCTTCTTGGGAATGACCTCACTGGTGGCGGCGAAGAACAGCGGCGTGGCTGAAGATTGGCCAACCGTGAGAATGACCAGACCGAGGAGAGACAACACCAGCGTGCCTTGAGTAAAGACGAGAACCACCGCGCCAATGGCGCACAGGGAACAGCAGAACATGAAATGCCGGCGCCGTTCGTTATGTCTGTCGGAACTGCGCCCGATCAACACCATGGCGAAGATGGTGACCGCGGGGGCGATGGACGAGAGCAGCCCGACAGTGAAGACATCCTCCACGCCCCAACTCTTGATCAGTGTCGGCGCCCAGAACACCATTACATAAGTGGCGCCCAGAACCAGAAAGTACACAAGCGACATTACCCAGACTTTGGGGCTGGCAAGCAGTGCGCCGAATGAACCGTGCGAGGTTCCCCGGCCGGCCAGTGCCTCGTCATCGTCAAGCAGTTGGCGCAGACGGGTCTTTTCATCAGCGGACAACCAGTTGGCGTCTTCCGGTTTGTCCTTGAGATAAAAGAAGGCAAAGAGCCCCAGGAAGGTAGCGGGCAGGCCCTGGACAACGAACAGCCATTGCCAGCCACGGTAGCCCATCAGACCGTCCATGTACTTCATGATGGCGCCCGACATTGGACCGGCAAGGAGATAGGCGATGGTGGCGCCGGTCATGAAAAGAGCGATCGCCTTGCCGCGCCGGGGCCCCGGATACCAGTAGGTAAGATACAGAATGATGCCAGGGAAGAAGCCAGCTTCGAACGCACCAAGTAGAAAACGCAGGATATAGAATACCGTCGTCGACTGAACAAACATCATGGCGGAAGCGACCAGTCCCCAGCAGAACATGATGCGTAACAGGGTCTTGCGCGCACCGATTCTCTCCAGGATCAGATTGCTGGGCACCTCGAAGAGCAAATAGCCGATAAAGAACACCCCCGCACCGAAAGCGTAGGCGGCGTCACTGAATGGCAGCGTCTCCCGCATTTGCAGTTGCGCGAAGCCAATATTGACGCGGTCGAGAAAAGCGATGATGTAGCAAACGATCAGCAGTGGCAGCAGCCGCCAGCTGATCTTGGAAAACAACGCCTCGTCCTGTGGACTGTACTGGACGGCCGCCGCTTTCCGCTCTGGAGCATAGTGAGCCATGACAGGTCTCCCTTGTTTTTCGTTTTATCGTTGTTGAAATGCTCGACAGGCCTCACACGGCGACACGACGCCGGGCTTCTTCATCGACCAGATCTTTCTTCGACAGCTTGCCCACGGCGGTCTTGGGTAGTGCTTCACGGATCTCCAGATCCCGCACCATCTCGTGCTTACCCAGCTTGTCCTTGAGGAACGTCTGCAGCTGTTCCAGCGTGAAAGGACTGGCGCCATGCTTGAGCGTGATGAAGGCCTTGGGGGACTGGCCCCGGTACTGGTCCGATACGCCGATGACAGCTACCTCGGATACGGCGGGGTGTTGATAGATGGCTTCCTCGAGCACACGCGGATAGACGTTGTAGCCGCTGCACAACAGCATGTCCTTGCAGCGATCAACGATGAAAACGAAGCCGTCCTCGTCCATGTAGCCGATGTCGCCGGTGCGGAAGAAGCCATCGAAAGTAGTGCTCTCGGCGGTGGCCTCGGGCTTGTTCCAGTAGCCCTTCATCACATTGGGACCCTGGATGCAGATCTCGCCTTTCTCGCCCAGGGGCACGTAGTGTGTCGGATCGTCCAGATCCAGCATTTTTATCGTTACACCAGGATGTGGAATGCCGCAGGAGCCGGCCTTGCGCTTGCCTGGAATGGGAGAGAAGGTGCCGGTCGGCGAGGTCTCGGTCATGCCCCATCCTTCCGCCAGCCAGGTACCGGTGATGGCATTGAAGCGATTGCCCACCTCCACCGGCAGCGGCGCTCCACCCGAATTGCACATCTTGAGCGTACGCAGGTCATACCGGGGGGCATCGGGATCGTTGATGACGGCGGTGAACATGGTCGGCACGCCGCAAAAGAAAGTGAGCTTCTTGTCGGTGATGTCACGCAGAGCGGCTTTCGCGTCAAAGCGCACATGCTGCACGATCTCGGCGGCGAGACGCACGGCCAGCAACAGATTGACGGTAAGCGCGTAGATATGAAAAGGCGGCAGCACCGCGAGCACGCGTTCCTTGCCCATCTCGAACATCGGCGGCGTGCCCAGTCCGGTGGTCACCACCTGCTCAACGGCCGAGGACAGATTGCCGTGTGTAAGCATCGCCCCCTTGGGCAGCCCCGTCGTACCCCCGGTATACTGCAAAATAGCCAGAGCCTCGTGGGGATCGTCGATGCCATGGGCCCGGTACCGCCCGTCATTGTCGATCAGTTCGGCAAAACGCATATGCCACTCATCGGCGGGAATGGCCACGGTCTCCCCTTTGGCGGCCATTGCCGCGACCACCTGCTCCGGGGCGCCCGACATTTCAGCCAGATTGCCGACGATGAGTTTTTTCAACCGTGTCGTGCCCACCATCGCCGCCATTTGCGGGTACAGAGCAGCCATATCCAGCGTAATGAGAAAATCGGTCTGGCTGTCCTCGATCTTGTGCTTGAGCACATTGGCGGCGTCGAGCGGCGAGTAGTTCACCACCGTGCCGCCGGCTTGCAGTACGCCAAAAAGGCAGACCAGGTAATGTGGCGTATTGGGCAGGAACAGGCCGACATGAATACCCGGCCCGACACCGAGCTTCTGCAGCCCGGCGGCGACGCGATCGGTCAACGCGCCGAGCTCCCGGTAGTTCATGTTTCGCCCCATGAAGTCGACCGCGGGCTGCTCCGGATGATTGGCCACCGAATCGGTCAGGATCCGCTGGACGGCTCTGGGGGTGATTTGGGCGTCCCAACGCACGCCTGGGGGGTAGGACTTCAGCCAGGGTTGATTATTCATTGTATGTCTCCCGAAAAAAAGCCGGCACGCGCTCCATGGGCTGCGTGTCTTTGGCCAAGAAAAATCCGGTGAATACCGAAGAGGTTCGAGGCGAACCTTCATCGGCAAGGTGGACTTGTAGACATGCGGTAAGAGCATCCGCATCGTCTTTTCCCGGCGCTCAACCATCTTTTCGCGCCCCCGGAGGCCTGAAAAGGTGCGAATAGCCGGTCTGCCGGTGAGTTCAGGTCAGGCGAGCGACAAGCGGAGGTTTTTCGTGGAGAGCCGTAAGGCGGTTCAGCCTGTTCGTTGAGAACAACCACTTTTTCTCTGAACCGTGACAAAAAAAACCCGTCCAGAAGACGGGTCAGCTCATTGCTCAATGGAATGCGTAAAGGGTAGCGGCGGCGGCCAGGGCCGCCACCGGAATTCACACTTCGAGCCACTCCTTGCGGATTGCATCGTCGGCGCGCAGTTCTTCCGGCGTGCCTTCGAAGACAATCTGCCCATGGCCCATCACCAGCACCCGGTGCGAAATGTCCATGGCGATGGAGAGTTTCTGTTCCACCAGCAGAATGGACACACCGGCGTTGGCGATATCACTGATCAGTTCGCCAATCTGTTTGACGATCAGCGGCGCCAGCCCTTCGGTGGGTTCATCGATCATCATCAGTTCCGGGTCGCCCATCAGGGTCCGGCACATGGTCAGCATCTGCTTCTCCCCGCCGGAGAGTACACCGGCCGGAGAATCCGCGCGGCGGGCCAGATTGGGGAACATGTCCAGCATTTGCTGGACTTTCCATTTGCCGGGCTTTCTCGGGTTCTTGATGCCCAGTTCCAGGTTCTGGCGCACGGTCAGGGTGGGAAAAATATCCCGGTCTTCCGGCACATACCCCAACCCGCGCCGGGCGATGGCATGGCTGGGTAGTCCGGCGATTTCCTTGCCACGGAAACGAATCGATCCCTGCGGCGGCACTTCGCCCATGATCGACTTCACCGTGGTGGAGCGCCCCACCCCGTTACGTCCCAGCAGCGAAACCACTTCGCCTTCTTCAAGGTGGAAGTTCACCCCATTGAGAATGTGACTTTTGCCGTAGTAGGCGTGTAAATCCTTCACTTCCAGCATCACGCCGCCTCCTCGCCGAGATAAGCTTCCCGCACCTTCGGATTATTGCGAATATCCTCCGGCTTGCCGGTGGCGATGATCTTGCCGTACACCAGTACCGAAATACGGTCGGCCAGCTCGAACACCACTCCCATATCATGCTCCACGATCATCAGGGTCCGGCCTTCGGCCACCTGACGAATCAGCTTGATGGCCTGGGCGGTCTCGGTGTTGCTCATGCCCGCGGTGGGCTCATCCAGCAGCACCACCGGCGCGTCGCAGGCGATGGTCATGCCGATTTCCAGAGCACGCTGGCTGGCATACGGCAGAGAGCCGGCCGGCACGTCACGCAATGCCTGCAAACCGATCATTTCCAATACTTCCTCGGCACGCCGATTGGCTTCGCGCACCCGCGCCGCCGAACGCCAGAACACGTATCCAGCTCGACTTTGCTTGAAGCAGGCGCAGCGCAGGTTCTCGAACACACTGAGATTGCCGAACACATTGCTGACCTGGAAGGAACGGGACAGCCCCCGTTGCTGGATCTTCTCCGGCGACAGGCCGTCAATGCGTTCACCGTACAGCTGGATTTCCCCGCTGGTCGGAGGAAAAGCGCCGGAAAGCAGATTGAAAAACGTGGATTTGCCGGCCCCGTTGGGGCCGATCACAGCGTGCACCTCGTTCTTTTCCACTACCAGGTCCACGCCACAGATGACTTCCGCGGGGCCGAACTGCTTCTTCAGCCCCTTGATGTTCAAGGCGCTCATGCGTTCGCCTCCCGATTTTTCCTGGTCGCCCGCATTACCAGCACACCGACCACCAGGGCCGCCACACCGGCCAGCCAGCCAGTGGCACCACCGGCCTGGAACTGGATGCCGAAGACGTTCACGGTATCGCCGCCACCATGACCGGCGAACAGCATTTCGATGACGATAATCAGGCCCAGGGCGATCAACAACACCGCCACGGCGCCTCCAAACCAGCCAGGCAAACGCCGTGCCAGACTGCCTTCGCGATAAGCGGCACGGATATGCTCAAGACCTCCCGCCAAACCGCGCGGAGCGAACATCACGATGGACAGGAAGATCAGCCCCACATACAAAATGGAGGCGTCCGAATAGTCGCTCAACAGCGAGTTCATCAGCGTCACCAGCACCGCGCCGACGATCGGGCCATAAAACACACCCAGACCACCCACCGCGGCCATCAGCAACGCCAGACCCGAGGGAATCAAGCCCAGCGATTCCGGCGTGATGATCTCGTAGTTCACCGCCGCCATGCCGCCGGCCAGACCACCAAAGGAACCGGATGCGATGAAGACCAGAAAGCGGATATTACGCGGCTGGTAACCGATGAATTGCAAACGGTCGGCGTTGTCCCGCACGGCGTTGGACATACGCCCCAGAGGCGTGCGAGTGAACGCCCACATGGCCAATACGCCGGCGAAAGTCCAGAACGCGATGAACCAATACACGTCCGCCGCCTGCGCCAGCTCCAAGCCAAACCATTGCGGCCCGACCATGCGGTTGCCATAGATACCCGCTTCGCCACCGAACACGGAAGGGAACATCTGGCCAGCGGCGGCGATCATCTCGCCGAGCCCGAGCGTGATCATGGCGAAGGCGGTACCGGCGCGACGGCAGAACGGCCAACCCAACACCAGCGCCACCAGGCCGCCACCGATCATGCCGATCAGCGGCATGGCAACCACCGGCACATGGGCCCAGAAGCCCTCGCCGGCATAGGAGGCGTCGTCGATGGCGATCATCGCGTGCATGGCGGCGTAGCTGCCCAGGCCGAAGAACACCGCATGGCCAAAGGACAGCATGCCGCCCTGGCCCAACAGCATGTTGTACGACAGAGCGAAAACGATATTGATGCCAATGGCGTTCATCAGCGTGAAGCTGAAGCCATCGGTAAAGATGAAAGGCAGGATCAACAGCACCGCGGCGAATACCAGCCACGGCACCAGCCCGCGCAGAGCAAAACGTTGATTGGAGCGGATCATGGTAGCAGTCATGTCGTCACTCATGGTTCAAGCTCCCCCATCAGACCACGGGGCCGGAAGATCAGCATCAGCACCAGCAGAATGAAAGGTGTCATCGGAGCCAGGTTAGCCAGGGTGATGCGCGCCACTTCGCCGTACGGGTCGATCTGCAATCCGAAAATACCGAGGATGTCGGCCACGGAAGCGTCGATGGCCACGAAGAAGGTCTGCAACAGACCGATCAGCAGAGAGGCATAGAAAGCACCGGGCAACGAGCCCATGCCGCCGACCACCACCACCACGAATACAATCGGTCCCAGCGTGGCCGCCATGCCTGGCTCCGTGGCCAGCAGAGGACCACCGATAACACCGGCAAGTCCGGCCAGCGCACAGCCGAAGCCAAACACCAACATGAACAGCCGCGGTACGTTATGGCCCAGATGTCCGACCATGGCGCCATGGGTAAGAGCGGCACGGATCATCATGCCGACCCGGGTTTTCTTCAGCAGATACCAGAGCGCAATGAACATCAGAATGGAAATCAGGATAACCACGCCACGGAAAATGGAGTAGTCGGTACCGAACAGGGTGAACAGGGGCTCGCGCAAATAGTCCGGCTCCCGGTATGGCACCGCCACCGTGCCCCAGGTGAGTTGCACCAGTTCGTCGATGACATAGGCCAGACCAAAGGTAAACAACAACTCCGCCACGTGACCGTTGGCGTGCACCCGGCGCAGACCGAAGCGCTCCACCAGGCTGCCTACCACGCCCACCAGAATGGGAGCCAGGATCAGAGCCGGCCAGAACCCGGTGTGCATGCCCAGAGTGTAGGCAAAATAGGCGCCCAGCATATAGAAGCTGGCATGGGCGAAGTTAAGCACCCCCATCATGGAGAAGATCAGGGTGAGGCCACTGGACAGCATGAACAGCAAAAGGCCGTACAAAATACCGTTCAGCAGGGAAAAGAGGATAATTTCGAGCATGAGCAGGCTCCCGGGGCAGCGGAATCTCCGCTGCCCTTACTGCATCAACAAGGAGTCATGGCCGCCTTTAGTTGGGGCGGCGCATGCGGCAAGTGGTGGGCAGGGTCACGTCGTCGCGAGCGATCTCCGCGATCTTGTGGAAGTTGTAGTCCGTGCCTTCCGCGCCGTACTTCATGCCGTCTTTCATTACGGAAATGAACATCGGCAACTGAATCTGGTGATCCTCGGCCCGCATGGTCACTTCGCCGGTGGGAGTTTCGATGCTCAGACCTTCCAGTGCCTTGGCCAGGTCCTTCGGATCAGTGGAGCCGGCTTTGTCAGCGGCGGCCTTGAGCATGTCGAGCATGGTGCTCAGACGCAGATAGTAGAAATCCCAACCGGTTTTTTCATACATCTCCACTTGCTTCTTGGCCATCTCCGGATCTTCGAAATCACCGTAGTACTCGTTGATCTGATAGATGCGGTCCACGCCCTTGTCACCCAGCTGGGTCACCACGCCGGAGCTGGCACCGTAATAGGTGTAGAACGGCGCTTTCAGACCGAATTCGGCGGCCGCTTTCACCAGCAAGGTGATGTCCTGCCCCCAGTTGCCAGAAATCACCGCGTCGGCGCCGGAAGCCTGGATCTTGGACACATACGGAGTGAAGTCCTTGACCTTGGCCAGAGGGTGGAAGTCATTGCCGACGATTTCGATATCCGGACGCTTCTGCTTCAGCATTTCCTGGGCGGACTTGGAAACCGCGTGGCCGAAGCTGTAGTCCTGGTTGATCAGATAGACTTTGTGGATATCTTTATTGCTGGCGATGTAGTTGGTCAACGCGTTCATCTTCATGTCCGCGTTGGCATCGAAACGGAAATGCCAGTAGGAGCAGCGCTCATTGGTGAACGCCGGATCCACCGCCGCGTAGTTCAGATACAACACTTCCTTGCCCGGGTTACGGCGGTTGTGTTTCTCCACGGAAGTAATAAGCGCGGATGCGACGGAGGAACCGTTACCCTGGGTCACCAGTTGGATGCCATCGTTGATGGCCTTCTGCAACTGTACCAGGCTTTCCTGCGGGTTGACCTTGTTGTCCAGGCCGACGATTTCCAGTTTGGCGCCATTCAGGCCGCCATTGGCGTTGATACGTTCAGCTTCTAGTTTGAGGTGCTCGAACGCCGGCTGGCCGGCGGCGGCCATGGGACCGGTGAGCGGGTCGATCAAAGCGAGTTTCACTGTCTCCGCGGCGCTGGCGGCGGTACCAGCCAGCAGCAAGGAGGCGGTGACGAGGGTACGAACGGACTTCAACATTTAGGCTCTCCACTTTGTTGTTGTTTTGCCGTTTTATTTCATCGCCGCGGGCACGCGACGATCCACTTTCGTGGAACATCCTTCCGTTTCACAGGCCAGGGATATTCCTTTGATGATGCCAAAGAGGCATTCAATGTTATTTCCACGTTACCACCAGGAGCGGCGGACGCGGCCATGCCGTTAAGTATGTTCCTAAGTTTTTTTACCTGTCCAGCCCCATCTTGCGTCCAATTTAAGAACACTAAGTTGCTGTTTTTCCTTCATCTTTCTTCTATTTCCGCCACTAGTTGTAAAGTAATGTGCCAGCCTCCGTCCACCACCAAAACCGATAGAAATACGGTGAAAACCGTCATCCTTGAGTCCTTACTGACCTATTCCCACACATGACTGTCCGGTCATAAAAAGCGGCGGCAAAAGACCAACGGTTTTTCCGCACGAAGCCCTTCACGTTTCGGCGCATTTACCGTCTTTACACGGCATTCCGGTCCCGATTTTGGCCATGTGTTACCATTCTTCCCATAAACAGTAACGGCACTTGCCGCACTCAACTCCTATTTTGTTTTTTGTAGCACTGTCGTACCACGCCACGCTGCTTTCCGTTTACCTGCCCTCCCTCTCCACTCCCCTGGCTCGTTACTAAAAGTAACATCGACAGAAAAAAGGTATACATGACAGCCACACCCTTCTCTTTTTGTCTGCTTTTTAATCAAAAATACCCAAAATAGATCACTTTTCGATCAAAACAACTTACTTGTCCTTGTTGACCCTTCCGCCAGTGAGAGGTTGAATGCGCCCTCCCGGCGATTTTCAAAACACTGATTCACAAAATCGTCGGGAACGATTTTGGATGCCGCCTGCGACGGCCCGAAGGGTGACCGCCATGGACGGTGGTCACACAAAATCGTCGGGAACGATTTTGGACATCGCTTTAGCGATGGTCCGGAGGATGGCCACCAGGGACGGTGGTCACACAAAAGATCATTCCGCTACGGACCAGCGGCCAAACCAAAAGAACAACACCTGCCTGCTCCATTTTCGGCGCCATGGGGTACTGCCGGCCTTGCCGGACCACTCCCGCCGATATGGCCAGCCCCGATACCTTTTCCGGCACCGGTCCCGCTCCGAAGGATCCTTGCACACGGTGCGGACGGTGACGTCGTCCGGTTTTCACCGTTGGTCGGAACAGACCGATTTGTCGTGACGCACAGAGAAAAACAGCAACGATCGGAGGCCGTTCGAACGGCCCCAGTGGAGAGCGAAATACAATGAGGATAAAAGTCCTGGCCGGGGTGGCCTGCACCCTCGGCACCCTGCCCCTGTGTATACCGGCCTGGGCCGGCGAAAACCAACTGAGCGAGGACGCCAGCGTCGCCTGGACGGTGAAGGGCGCCCTCGGTACCGCCATGCGGGTGCAGTCCGCCAACAAAGATCTGCTATTCGCGCCGGACGTGCCCGGTGGCGGCCAAACCAATTCGGCGGTGGCCGATGACGGCAACATGAATTATGACGCCGGTGATCTGGTCAATGGCGTGGCGCAGCTGTTCGGCCGCTTTGATTTCAAGTACCAGAATTATGGCGCGGTGATCAGCGCCAAGGCCTGGTACGACTATGTCCTCAAGGAACAGGATGTTGCCCATGGTCATTTCCCCAACGACTATCAGCCGGATACACCGCTCGACGACGACGACTTCGACCGGCGCGCCCGGTTTTCCGGCGGCAACCTTCAGGAAGCTTACGTTTACGGCAACTTCGAGGTGAACGGCCGGCCGTTGTCGGTAAAGATCGGGGATCAGTTCCTGCTGTGGGGCCGCAGCCTGTATTCCCGCGGCTCACTATCGTCTTTGAACGCGGTGGATCTGGCCGCATTGCATCGGCCGGGTTCCGGTTATCAGGAATATCTGATTCCCTCTGGCATGGTGAGCCTGGAATTCAGTCCGTTCGAGCACCTTTCCGCCAAGGCGTTCTACCAATATGACTGGGAGAAAGCCGTGCTGGATGGCTGCGGGACTTTTTACTCCTCCCTGGACAACACCGCCATTGGCTGCAACGGCACCTTCTCCGGCAGCACCCCACTACCGAGCCAGGACGCCAAGGAACAGGGACTGTACTTCGTGCGGGAAGGAGACGACGACGCTCGCGGCAATGGCCAGTACGGCTTCAAGTTCGACTACCAGTTCGCCGAAGCCAAAGCCAAGGTCGGCGCCTACTACTTCAACTACCACATGCGTTTGCCGATCTACTCCACCCGTAAACTGAATACACCCAGTGCACAGCCGACACCGTTCAACCGGGTTCACTATTTCTACGAGTATCCGGAAGACATCAAGGTGTTCGGTCTGACCGCCGACAAGACCTTCGCCGGTATCGGCAACCTGTCCATGAATCTGAGTTATCTGAAGGACATGCCGATCCAGATCAATACCTCGGACCTGACCTCGCAAACCGCCAGCAGCACCCTGGGCGGTAACAATGCCAAAGTACCCTCCGGCACTCAGGACTACATCAACGGGGTTGCGGCGGGCGATGTGGTTCACGGCTACCGGGAGTTCGACATCCAGCGTGCCGAATTCACCTTCACCACGGTAGTTCCCGAGTTTCTCAAGGCGCAAAAAACAGTGCTGTCCTTGCAAACCGCGTTTGAATGGATTCCGGACTTGCCCAGCACCAGCGAGATGCGTTTCCGCCGTCACACCCAATACGGCGTCGGCGACCCGGGCGACAAGGGTTACGTCACCGATTTCAGTTGGGGCTACCAGGTCTCGGTGAAATCCACCTACGCCAACCTGCTCGGTCCGGTCACCGTGACTCCGGGACTGTCGTTCCGTCATGGCGTGGACGGTTACGCCAGCGATGACGCCCTGCAGGAAGACCAGCGCTCGCTGGGCCTGTCACTGGGCTTTGATTACCGCAACACCACCACCACGCTGTCCTACACCACTTATAATGATCAGGCCTACAGCACCGTCTCCGATCGTGATTACGTTGCCCTGAGCACCAGCGTGACATTCTGATTTTTTTATAAGGAAGCCGGCGGCCCGGGTCGCCGGCAGGCAAGAGGAAAACCGATGAAAACATGGAAATACGCCTTCCCCGCTCTGTTGCTGACGTTATTGAGCGGTTGTCTTTCGGTGTACAGCAACACCAGGCTGGTGGAGGTGAAAGCCAACACCGAAAAGGCCGCTCAGCCCCCTTACCAGTCGGTGGTGGTTGGCCTGCTGGTGGACCATGAAGTACGGCCACTGCTGGAACACGCCATCGTTGAGCGGTTGCGCGCCCGGGGCATCGACGCCCGGGCGGCGCTGGATGTTTACGGCCACAAAGGCATTGAAGGGAAAAGCCGTGACTATCTTGCGCAACGCATGCGTGACGAAGGTTTCGACAGTGCCGTGGCAATCCATTTACTCGACAAAAATGTGGAGGATGTGCACGTCGGTGGCGAGGCGTCCTCCCAGGCACCAGTCACCGCCGGCCTCACCATGCAGCCGGAAACCTTTGGCCCGGATTTCTTCATTACCGAAACCCTGTATGTGACCCGCACCGATTTCTGGGACGTGGCGCAACAGGCGATTGTCTGGCAAGGCACCACGGTAACGGCAAACCAACGCGGATTGGAAGCCGGCGCGGAGAAATTCGCCAACACCATCGCCAACGGCCTGGTCGAGGCCGGCTTGTTTGACGATCAATAGGCCCACCCCCCGGGGCGGAGCATCCGGCGTTTTTGTTTTGTTCCGCCCATTCCCCACGGTATGCTGTTGTTCCTGTCGGGCCGGGACAAGCCGCGCCCCCATTCCAATAACAGCAGGCAGCATTTCGACATGGCAAACGCTATAGAGCAGCGCGTGGAAGCAAACGGTCTCACCTTCCACGTCAGTGAGTACGGTGAACGGGGCCGCCCCGCCATTATTCTCTTGCACGGTTTCCCCGAGTGCGGGTACTCCTGGCGTTATCAAGCGCCTTTTCTCGCCGGGCAAGGCTATCACGTGCTGGTACCGGATCTGCGCGGCTACGGCTACAGCGACGCCCCCAAGGACCCGATGGCCTACCGGCAAAGCGAGCTGGTCAAGGATGTGATTAGCATTCTCGACGCTTTCGATGCCGGGCAAGCGGTGGTGATCGGCCACGACTGGGGCTGTGCCCTGGCCTGGCAGGTGGCCCGTGAGTATCCGCAACGGGTGCGTGCCGTGGTCGGGCTTTCCGTTCCCTATCCCGGCATCGGCCCGCGCCGGCCCACCGAGCAAATGCGCCAGGCCTTCGGTGAGCGTTTCTTCTATCAACTGTACTTCCAACAGCCGGAAATCCCGGAGCAGGAACTGGAAGCGGATGTACGCGATTTTCTGCGCCGTATGTACCATGCGCTGTCCGGCCCCGGCATGCGGGAAAAACATCGCGCCGCCAAGCCGGTCACCGGCTTCCTGGACATTCTGCAGCCCCCGCAAGGGCCGCAACCGTCCTGGATGACCGAGTCGGATCTGGACGTCTATGTGAAACGCTTCGAAAACAGCGGTCTGACCGGGCCGATCAACTGGTATCGGGCCATGGACGCGTCCTGGGAAGAACAGCATGCCGACGGCCGCCAGCGGATCCAGCCCACCGCCCTGTTCATTGGTGGCGAGGAAGATCCGGTGATCCAGTTCGCCGCCAAGGCGTTGGAACGCATGCCGTCGCAGATGGATGATCTCACCGATATCATCATCCTCGATGGCATCGGTCATTGGATCCAGATGGAGGCACCGGACCAGGTCAATCAGCACCTCAAGACGTTCCTGGACGGACTGGGAAGCTAGGGCATCATCTCCGCCATGGCGGCCCTCAGCACGCGGACCGCGCCAACATCTCCCGCACTTCCGCCACCAACGCCGACACCGTGGGCGTGGCGGCGGACATGTGAAAACGGACCGGCGGCAACCGGGGCAGTTTGAGAGCGTCATCGATCCGCCTCAGCCCTTCGGGTACCGCCGAGGCGTTCAGACAGGCGACGCCGAGCCCCGCCGACAGCGCCAGATGCATCCCCGCCACTCCGGACGCGGAATGGGCGATGTAATAGGGTCGCTGGTGGGCTTCCAGCATGCTCATGGTATAGCGATGCAAGGCGCAACTGGCTGGCAGCGCCACTATCGGCACCGGCTCGGAAGGCGTCAATTCCAGAGAAGAATGGGCCACCCAGAATAACGGCTCACGGCGTAGCAGCCGCCGTTGCTCCGTGCCGGTGGGCGGCTGCGGTGCCACGTCCGGCAGCATCATGGAAATGCCCAGATCGTACTCCCGCGCCGTCACTTCCTCTTCGACGAAGGCGCTTTTCAGGATCGCCACATGCAAACGCAAGCGCGGATAGCGGCCCCGGATACGGCGTAGCAGGGTGGGCACCCAGTCCGGGCGAAAATAATCGGTGATCGCCAGCCGCACATCCCCGGCCAGCAACAGTCCCTGCATATCCTGATAAGCGACGTCGTTCAAAGCCAATAGCTTGCGCGCATGGTCCACCAGCCTTTGCCCCGCCGGGGTCGGCACCACGCCCTGCTTGCCGCGCACCAGCAACGGCACACCGCACTGTTGCTCCAGCTTCCTCACCTGCTCGCTGAGGGTGGACTGGGAACGGCACAGGATCGGCACCGCCGCCGACAGGCTGCCCTGCTCCACCGCCGTCACCAGGGTGTTCAACAATTCCAGATCGAAGCGTTTCATCGCACGTCATTCCAAACTTGCGCCATCCATCGGACTTACCGATGGATTCCATCTTATATTCCCGTTATTCGGATGGCCAAATCTGCTCTAGCCTGTCCCTTCCTGATCACCTAAGCCCCATCTGGAGACTTGAGCCATGCCCGGTATTGATCTGACCCTGTCCGGCACCCCCGACCCCGCACAGGCCCGCCATATCGCCAAAACCCTCACCGCCCTGACCTGCCGTGTGCTGGACAAGGAAGAGCAACGCACCATGGTGCAAATCCGATATCTGCCCAGGGAGCAATGGTTCATCGCCGGGCGCTCGCTGGCCGAGTTGGACAAGGACTCTTTCCGGCTGGTGGTGACCATCACCGATGAAACCAACACCAAACAACAGAAAGCGGACTACCAGGACCAGGCGTTCAGAGAACTGAGCAAGCTGCTCGGTAACGTGCATCCTCACTCGAACATCCACATCGTCGACTGCCGTGCCTCTGCCTACGGCTATGGCGGGATCTCCCAGGAGGCGTACAGCTACCGCCGCTGAGGCGTCATTGGCGACAAACCGGAAGCCGGCTGCTTCCGGTTTGCTTTGCCTCAGCCTCTCGGCTAGCCTCTGCGGCTCCGTCCACTACCGATTCACGAGAGCACCGTGTCCGCTTCCCGACTTGTCGCCCTGCTCCTTGGCCTCACCGCCGTTATTCTCGCCGCCTGGTTCTTCTTTGGTTTCGATGAAATGTGGCGTCTGATTCCCACCGGCCTGCTGATCGGCTTCGCCTATGCGGCACTGAAAACCGCGGCGTCGAAAGAGGACAAGGGAGACAACAAGTAACCCGGCCCCCCTACTCTCCCCGAAAACTCGCCGGGTGGCCGACGGACGGCCGCCTTCGCCCTCCCCTGGGTTCGTGCCACTTCAATGACACCCGGAGCATGGCGGGAATGGTGTCAGAGATGATGGGGTTTAGAGCGGCCGGCGGCGGACTGAAAAACGGGATTTCTGGCCCAATTTTGGCCCAAGGATCGCCATAGAACGAAAAAAGCCCTGAAAAATCAGGGCTTTAGTTTGGCGGTGAGGGAGGGATTGACTCGCTGACGCTCGGGGCTTCGCCCCGTCGCCCAAGGGCGACGTCCTGCGCCGGCCAAAGGCCGGCTGGTCGAACCGGAGGGCTCTCATCAAAACCGCCCACGACCGCCAAATAAAAAGCCCCGCATTAAGCGGGGCTCTTTATTTGGCGGTGAGGGAGGGATTCGAACCCTCGATACGTTTCCGTATACACACTTTCCAGGCGTGCTCCTTCGGCCACTCGGACACCTCACCGGGGAAACTCTTTGTCGTCCCAGCCCGTAGGCTGAGGGCGCGTAGAGTACCGGAGGGACACGGGTTAGGCAAGGGTTCGGAGGGCGACTGTTCAGGGTTTAATCAGATCACAGAGGATCGGGAAGGTGTCCAGCGCCAGCCAGGCCAGCAGCACCATCTGCACCAGTAAAAAGGCGAAGCGGATCTGCACCAGCCAGTGATTCACCCCTACCAGATGAATCAGGCTCTGACCGATACGGGCGGCGAGAATCCAGGGCAGCAGCCGGCCAGCCAGATCGTTGCCAACAACCATCGCCGCGCCGGCGATGACGATCACCACACCGAGCAGTTCCAGTGTGTTCTGATAGGCGCGGGAGAGACGGCTGAGAAACTCCGCCGGCTCGTAGTGATACGGCGGGAAGGCATCGGCACGTCGGCGGCCGGACACTACTTGTAGCCCGCGACCGGCGACCAGAGCAAAGAGCAGGAACAAAGCCCAGCAACCGAAGCCGAGCAGATAGAGCAACGCGGAAGTATCCAGAGTCATGGTTTCAGTATCCGGGCAAGAAAGGTGCCCTGATACTGGCAGACCGGCTGGCCCTGTTCATTGTCCGCCCGCGCCATAATGCGCAGCGACGACTTGCCGCGCCGTTGCAGCCGTTCGCGGAAACGTTCCCGGTCAGCGGCTTCGGATTCGGCGGTGATCACCATATCGACGTCGAGCGGCAGCAGATAGTCCAGCGAAGAGGTGACCGCCACCACGTCCACGGCCTGGTCCGGCAGGATCTGCTCGGCCAGCACCGAGGTCAGCGACCAACCGGCCAGAGTCACCAGCGCCGCCTGGCTGCCGGCGAAGAAGGTGCCCTTGTCGTTGTGGTTGGGCTCCAGTGGTGCCCGCAACCGCAGCCGCTCGCCATTGAAGTCCAGGTACTCGAAGGCCAGATGGCGGGTCAGCGGGATCGCCTCGCGAACCTTTCCGGCCAGGGCCGAGAGATCAATCATCGGGCAGCTCCCGCACATACAAGTCGGGACTTTCGTCCGGCACGGATTTCAGTGCGCCGGCCGGCGTGCCCAGGTAAATGAACGCCACCACCTGGTCCTTGTCGGCGAAGCCCAGACGCCGTTTCACCGCCGCGTCCTCGGCGATGGCACCGGTACGCCACATGGCACCAATACCCAGCGCGTGGGCGGCGAGCATGATGTTTTGAGCGGCGGCGCCGGCCGCCAGCACCTGCTCCCACACCGGCACCTTGTGGCCTTCGGTGACCTCCGCCGCCACCACGATCACCGCCGGGGCCCGCAATGCTTTGTTGCGGGCATTGGCAAGAGTGCACGGGTCCGCCTCGGCAAAGGATTCGGCGGTGTGCTGTTCCATGATGTCCGCTAACCGCTCCCGCTGGTCACCGCGCAGCACGATGAATCGCCAGGGCCGCAGCATGCCGTGATCCGGTGCGCGGATCGCGGCCCGCAGCAGCAAATCGATCTGTTCATCGCCGGGCCCGGGGTCGGTGAGCCGCGGCACTGACACCCGCGTGGTCAAGGCGGTGAGGGTATCCATGCATTCTCCTTATAAAGAGCGCTATTGTAGCCTCGTGACCCAAAGACGCCACCCACGGATACGGCAACAGCGCCAGACTGCCCGTTGACGAAGATCATCCTTTTTTCTTATAAAACTTTCTAATAAGCTCGTCTGTTACCCCCAGGACAAGGAGTCGATCATGCGCCGTGCCACCGACGCCCTCGCGGCGTTATCTTTCCTTCCTATCGGGACCAACACCGTCCATGGCTGACACTGCCCTGTCCTCGCGCCAGTACCTGGATCTGAAGGCGCAAACCCGCCGGCAAACCCATCTGACCCGAATCCTGGCGTTTCTGGTGGCCAGTGGCATGCTCGGGGCCGGGATCGGATTACAGGTTTATCCGTTCTCGCTGCTCTGGGCGGTGGCGCCGTTGCTGGCTTACCCGCTGCTCATCCAGTTGTTGGCGATGGTGGCGGAAAAACGCGGTGTGGCCGCCGCCACGTTGTCACAGACGCTATTGCAGGCGGACGCCCTGTGCATCGGCTTCGCCTGTGCCTGCCTGTGGTTCGCGGTGGTCCCCAGCCTGGCGCTGCTGGCCATCGTCCACGCCAACGCCATGAGCCATGGCGGCTGGCGCCCCTGGCTCGGCAGCGTGGCGATGACCACCCTGGGCGCGGGCGCCGGCGGCGCCCTGTTCTATCTGCTTGATCCCACCTTCGAGCCAGTGCCGCAGGCTCCGTTGTCCCTGGTCGTCCTCGCCCTGCTGGGGCTGGCGGTGTACATGGGCGCCAGCGCTTTTTTCGCGCAACGGCAGACCCGCTATCTGCGTCTGGCCCAGCAGCAGTTACGCGAGCAGCAGCGGCAAGCCCTGAATATGTCACGCAAGCTGGCCAAATATCTGCCTCCGCAAATCTGGGGCTCTCTGTTCACCGGCAAACGGGACGCCAAACTGGAAACCCGGCGCAAGCGCCTCACCGTGTTCTTCTCGGACATCAAGGGCTTCAGCGCGATTTCCGAAGAGCTGCCGCTGGACACCCTGACCGCCATGCTCAATACCTATCTGAGTGAAATGACCCGTATTGCCCTGCGTCACGGCGGCACCATCGACAAGTTCATCGGCGACGCGGTGATGGTGTTCTTCGGCGACCCCAAAAGCGAGGGCGCTCAGGAGGATGCCTTCCGCTGCGTGGCCATGGCCATCGAAATGCAGCGCCATATGCGTCTGCTGCGCCAGCGATGGAAGCACGAGGGTATCGAGCAGCCGCTGGAGATTCGTATCGGCATCAATACCGGCTATGTCACGGTCGGCAACTTCGGCACCGACAGCCGCATGGACTACACCATTCTCGGTACCGACGTGAACCTGGCCAGCCGGCTGGAATCCGCCTGCCGTCCGGGCCAGGTGCTGATTTCCGAATCCACCCATGAACTGGTGCAGGACCGCATTCAATGCCGCAGCGTCGGCGACATCAGCGCCAAGGGCTTCAACCGCCCGATTCCGGTCTACGAAGCCCGTGATCTGAAACGCCACGCCGGGGGCCGCAACCGCTATGTCAGTGCCGAAACCGAAGGTTTTGCCCTACATATGGACCTGGAGCGTATTCACAATTTCGACAAAAAACGCATACTCGGGACAATGGCCCGTTCGGCCACGGACTTGAAAGACAACAAACCGGTGTCCCTGGACTTCGAAGCGGAAGGCTTCGTACTGCATCTGGATTCCGACCGTCTGCATCATCGGGAACGCCCCCGGGTACTGGAATTCATGGGGCGGGCGGCGCGTCGGGTACAAGAACAGCTTCGTCTCTGAGTACTTCGGCGGACAGGGGCACCACCGGGAGCGACTATGGCGATTTCTGCATCGGCGGGTTGGTTGAGCCGTCTGGAACGGCTGGGTAACCGGCTACCCCACCCCACTCTTCTGTTCGTTTGGTTATGCGTGTTGATGCTGCCTCTGAGCGCGATTCTATCCGCTCTCGGCGCCAACGCCTTTCATCCCCAGGAACAAAAAGAGATCGTGGTACGCTCGCTGCTGGACAGCGACGGCCTGCGATATTTGTTCAGTCACATGGTCGGCAACTTCACCGGTTTCGCACCGCTGGGCGTGGTGCTGGTGGCGATGCTCGGCCTGGGCATCGCCGAGCATTCCGGCCTGCTGGGTGGCAGCCTGGCGGCGCTGGTACGCCGGGCCTCCCATCGCACGCTGGTAGCCACCGTGGCCTTCGCCGGGGTGATGTCCAGTATCGCCTTCGATGCCGGCTACGTGGTGCTGATCCCGCTGGCCGGCTTGCTGTTCCAACTGGCCGGCCGTTCTCCTCTGGCCGGCATCGCCACCGCGTTCGCCGCGGTATCCGGCGGTTACAGCGCCAACCTGCTGCTCGGCCCGGTGGACGCGGTGCTGGCCGGGATTTCCACCGAGGCGGCGCACATCATCGATCCGCAGCGCACCGTCAGCGCCGCCGGCAACTATTGGTTCATTATCGTATCCACCGTGCTGGTGACCACGCTGGTGACCCTGGTGACGGTGCGCTTCGTCGAGCCCCGGTTGGCCGCCGGCGAAGCGGATGGGAGCGTCCGGGACGAACAACCGCACCTGCACCGGCGCGCGGCGATCTGGACCCTGGTCACCCTGGTGGCGGGTCTGGCGTTTCTGGCCTGGCTGGGGCTGCCGGCGGACGCGCCGCTGCGTAACGCGGACACCGGAGCCCTGCTGCAATCACCATTCATGTCCAGCATCGTGGTGTTAATTGCCCTGGTGGCCGCCGCCTGCGGCGTGGTCTACGGCCGCGTCAGCGGGGCGTTCCGCTCCGCCGGTGACGTCATTACCGCGATGGAAACCACCATGGCGTCCATGGCCGGTTATCTGGTGCTGATGTTCTTCGCCGCCCAGTTCGTGGCCTGGTTCAACTACAGCCAGTTGGGTCTGGTACTCGCCATTCGCGGCGCCGCCTGGCTGGGCACGCTGTCCTTGCCCACCGTGCTGCTGCTATTGCTGTTCGTGTTGATGAGCACCGCCATCAATCTGCTGATCGGCAGTGCCTCGGCCAAATGGTCGATCCTGGCGCCGGTGTTCATTCCCATGCTGATGCTGCTCGGCATCGATCCGGAAGCCACCCAGGCCGCCTATCGCGTGGGCGACTCCAGCACCAATATCATCACCCCGCTGATGCCCTACTTCGCCCTGGTCCTGGGCTTCGCCCGCCGCTACCAGGCGGACACCGGGGTCGGCACGCTGATCGCGCTAATGCTGCCCTACAGCCTGACCCTGCTACTGGGCTGGTCGATTCTGCTGGGCGTCTGGATCGCGGTGGGATGGCCGCTGGGAACGTGAGAAAAGCAGTGAATAGTGAATAGTGAATAGTGAAGGAAAGGGTGAGGGTTGCGGATACGCAAGCCCTCTTTGGACTGGCCCCATTTAAGTAGACACGGACTGTAAAGTAGCCGCATAGGCGTTGGGGGTGAGCCCTCCCAGCGTCATGTGGCGTCGTACTTTGGG
>NZ_OBMO01000026.1 GCF_900217905.1 Alloalcanivorax xenomutans | reverse complement strand
GGGGTCAGAAGCTGCCTAGGTCCCGCCACCCCGACAAGTCTCTCTGCCTACTATCGACTTGCCACGCCAACATACAAGCTTGCCTGCAAGCGAATGGGGCTCACTCAGGCGGTTTATAATATTCGCTTGCAGGCAAGCTCCTACAGCGGTTGCGTAGTTGGGCCTGCGGGAAAAGCCTTACAGACGCTGAATGCGAACGATGTTATCCAGCACACGCAGGCGTTTAATAATGCGCGCCAGGTGGATGCGGTCCTTCACCGTGAGAGTGACATTGAGAAGGGATAGCGTGGGGTCCTTGTCGGACATGTCGATGGTATCGATGTTGGAGCCCTGCTCGGTGACGCTGTTGGCCAGAGTGGCGAGGACGCCGCGCTTGTTGACCAGTTCAATGCGCAGGCCAGCGGTGAATTCTTGCTCCGCCTCCCGCTCCCAGCTCAGAGCGATGCATTTTTCCGGCGCGTTGCGCATCTCCGCCAGCAGATTCTTGCAGGTATCGCGATGCACCACGATGCCCCGTCCGGCACTGAGATGCCCGAGGATGGTATCGCCGGGTAGCGGGTAGCAGCACTTGGCGTAGGTCACCATCAGGCCTTCGCTGCCACGGATCGCCAGCGGCCGCCGGTCGTCCTCTTCCTGCCGGGCCTCACCATGGTTGCCCATCATCTTGCGGGCCACCAGCGGCGCCAGCCGGTTGCCCATGCCGATGTCTTCCAGCAGCTCGTCCAGGCTGTGCTGATCGTTGCTGTCCAGCTCGGCGCGGATCACCGTTTCCGGCAGATGCTCAAGGCTGCTCTCGTAGCCCGCCAGGGCCTTGTCCAACAGGCGTTGTCCCAGTTCCCGGGCGTCTTCCCGCCGCTGCTGCTTGAGGAAGTGGCGAATGTTGGAGCGGGCCTTGCCGGTGACGACGAAGTTGAGCCAGGCCGGATTGGGGGTGGCGTTGGGGGCGGTGATGATCTTCACCGTTTGCCCGGACTCCAGCGGCGTGGACAGCGCCGCCAGCTTGCCGTCCACCCGGGCCGCCACGCAACGGTTGCCCACCTTGGTGTGCACGGCGTAGGCGAAGTCCACCGGAGTGGCGCCGGCGGGGAGCTCCTTGATGTCGCCTTTGGGCGTGAACACGTAGGCTTCGTCGGGGAAAAGGTCCACTTTGACGTTCTCGATGAACTCCATCGAGTTACCGGCTTTCTGCTGCATCTCCAGCAGCCGCTGCATCCAGGATTGTGCCCGGGTGTGGGTCGGCGAGCCAGGTTTCTCCTCGGTCTTGTACAGCCAGTGGGCGGCGATGCCGTTGTTGGCCATCGCTTCCATTTCCTCGGTGCGGATCTGGATTTCCAGCGGAATCCCGGAGTGGGCCTTCAGAGTGGTATGCAGGGACTGGTAGCCGTTGGCCTTGGGAATGGCCACGTAGTCCTTGAACCGGCCCGGGATGGGAATGAAGTAGTTGTGCACCGCGCCGAGCACCCGGTAGCAGGTGTCCACGCGGTCGACGATGATGCGGAAGCCAAACACGTCCATGATTTCCGAGAACGGTTTGTGCTGCTCTTTCATCTTGTTGTAGATGCTGTAAAGGTGCTTCTCACGCCCCAGCACCCGGGCCTCGATGCCTTCCTGCTGCAGGCAGTGTTCGATGCTGGTCTTGATCGACGAGAGGATCTCCTTGCGGTTGCCCCGGGCGGAGCGCACCGCCTGACCGATCAGCCGGGCCCGCATCGGATGGATGGCGTGGAAGGCCAGGTCCTCGTACTCCACGCGCATGTTGTACATGCCCAGGCGGAAGGCGATTGGCGCGTAGATCTCCAGGGTTTCGGTGGCGATACGGCGGCGTTTGTCGGGGTTCATCACATGCAGCGTGCGCATGTTGTGCAGACGGTCGGCGAGTTTCACCAGGATCACGCGGATGTCCCGCGTCATCGCCAGAATCATCTTGCGCAGATTTTCCGCCTGCTGCTCCGCTTTGGACTCGAACTTGATCTGGGCGATTTTCGAGACGCCGTCGACCAGTTCCGCCACCTCCTCGCTGAATTCCGTCGCCAGCTGTTCCTTGGAGACGCCGGTATCCTCGATCACATCGTGCAGCATGGCCGCCATCAGAGAGGCGTGGTCCATGTGCATATCGGTGAGAATGTTGGCCACCGCCAGCGGATGCGTGATGTATGGGTCCCCGGTCCGTCGATACTGGCCCTCGTGGGCGGTCTCGGCGAAATAGTAGGCGCGCACCACCGGGGCGATCTGCTCGTCCGTCAGGTAGCTGCGCAAACGTTTTTCCAGGTTATGGATGGTGGACAAGGGCTCTCATCACGCCGCCAGGGCGAATCCATGTATGCAAAGGACGCGTCATGCATCCGCGCTGATCATCGCGGTATGCGGTATACAGTCCTAGCTTAAGGTTTGCCGCGACAATTTGTCTACGTTATTGCCGTGAGTCATTGAAAAGGCAAAGCTTTTTGCCTTGATAGGCGGAGACTATGAAAAAGCGGGCAAAGACCGGGGGCAAAGAGAAAGGCGCGGCCGGGGCTGTGCCCGGCCGGAGCAGCGGCGTTATTCGCCGAAGGAACGGGTCAGCAGCGCCAGGTCATCGACCTCGCTGTCGTGTTCCAGGGCGGCGGCATCCAGGCTTTCGCCGGTCACGTGACCATCGGCGATTTCGCGCAGGGCCACCACGGTGGGCTTGTCGTTCTCCCAGGCCACCCGCGGCTCTTTGCCGCCGGTCTGCAGCTGACGGGCGCGCCGGCTGGATACCAGTACCAGCTCAAAGCGGTTGTCCAGCTTTTCCAGGCAATCTTCTACGGTTACACGGGCCACGGTGTTCTCCTCCGGTTGGTCTCAATCGACCAGACATAAGGGCGGGGATTTTACCGGGTTTCGCTATCGGACAACAAGTCCGCCAGTACCGCCGCCTGGCGCACCGCCTGGCGGTGGGTGGTCAACCGGCGGGCCTCGACAATGGCGGCCAGCTCATGCAGGGCGCGTTCGAAGTTGTCGTTGACCACCAGATAATCGAATTCGCCATAGTGGCTCATCTCCTCCCGGGCCCCGGCCAGGCGCTTGCGGATCACCTCGTCGTCATCGGAGGCGCGGCTGCGCAGACGCTGCTCCAGCGTCTTCAGGCATGGCGGCAGAATGAAGATGCTGACCGCCTCCGGCATCTGCCGGCGGACCTGGGCGGCGCCCTGCCAGTCGATCTCCAGAATTACGTCTTCGCCGTTGCGCAGGGTGTCGGAAACCCAGTCGGCGCTGGTGCCATAGAGGTTGCCGAACACCTCGGCGTGTTCCAGAAACCGGCCCTGCTCCACCAGCCTGACGAATGATTCGCGTTTGATGAAGTGGTAGTTCACACCATCGGTTTCGCCGTCGCGGCGGTCGCGGGTGGTGTGGGAAATGGAAATCCTCAGACGCGGCAGCTTTTCCACCAGAGCCGCCACCAGAGAAGTCTTGCCGGCGCCGGAGGGTGCGGAAACGATGTACAGGGTGCCAATGTCGGCCATAACGTATATTCCTGTTTCTCGGGACGCGGGTAGGATCGGAGGCAATGGGTACCCCTGCCGGACTTGCCGCGAAAACGGGCATTATAGGAGCAAAGCCGGTGGCCCGTCATGGGCGCCCGGGACGAGGAGAACCTATGTCGCATCTGCCAGACAGCCCGATCAGCACTACCGTGGACTATCACCGCGATGGGGTGCAGCATGGATTTCTCAAGCTGCCGCACTCCCACGATGATTCCGCCTGGGGCTGCCTGATGATCCCCATCGCCGTGGTGCGCAATGGCGCTGGGCCGACGGTGCTGCTCACCGGAGGTAATCACGGCGACGAATACGAGGGGATCACCGCCCTGATCAAACTGGCCAACCGGCTGCGAGCCAGGGACATCGCCGGCCGTGTCATCATCGTGCCGATGATGAACCATCCGGCGGCGCTGAATGGCACCCGGACCTCACCCATCGATAAAGGCAATCTCAATCGAGCCTTCCCCGGTGACCCGTGCGGCACGCTGACCGAGCGTATCGCCGATTACTTCACCCGTTATCTGGTGCCTTTGAGCGACGTGGTGCTGGATATTCATTCCGGCGGCCGCACCCTGGATTTGCTGCCGTTCGCCGCCACCCACCGGTTGCCGGACCAGGATCTGGCCCGCCGTTGTCTGGAAGGCGCTCTTGCCTTTGGCGCGCCCAACACGCTGTTGATGTCGGAACTGGAGGGCGCGGCGCTGTTCGACACCGTGGTCGAGAATCAGGGCAAGGTCTTTATCAGCACCGAACTGCGCGGTGGCGGCACGTCCACGCCGGAGAGCGTGGCGCTGGCGGAGCGGGGTGTCGAGAACGTCCTTCGCTACGCCGGTGTCCTGGCTGGAGAACCGCATCCGCCGGTATCCGCCAGCAGAATGCTGGAGATCCCCGATAACGACCACTATCTGCAAAGCGAAAACGCCGGATTGCTGGAGTTTTGCGTCGGCCTCGGAGACGAAATCCGCGCCGGTGACCTGATCGCCAGAATCTACAGTATGGAGCGCACCGGTGCCGCGCCGGTGGAATACCGGGCGCCAGTGAGCGGCATTCTGATCGGCCGCCGCCACCCCGCCAGAGTTGCCATGGGGGATACCTTCGCGGTGCTGGCGGTGGCGCTGAAGAACTTCGATTGACCGGCGTGAAGGAACGTCGTGCGGTTTTAGCGACTACAGGCCGTCGAGCAGGGCGGCCCGGAACGCCGGGTCGTCCAGGTAAGCCACGTTGAGGCGGGTCCAGGGCACGATTTTTGTTCTGTCGACGGAAAAGATCGAGCCCGGTGCCAGCATCACCCCTTTGTCCAGACAGCGCCGGGTCAGTTCATTGGCATCGTCGATACCGGGGAAGCGGGCCCAGACATAGAGACTCTGATCCGGGCGGTGGAACACTTCCGCGCCGAGCTCATCGAGTACCGCCAAACCTAGCTCGGTGGCTTCCCTGAGCCGTTTCTGCAGACGCGCCAGATGTCTCAGGTAGTGACCTTCGCGCAGGATAATATTGACCAGCCTTTCCGAATACTCGGCACCGCTGGTGTGCAACAGCATTTTCACGTCCGCCAGTTCACTGATCAGCCCTTCCTCGCCGGCGATGAAACCGACCCGCAGTGCCGCTGAAACCGGTTTGGAGAAGCTGCCGATATAAAGGGTGCGTTTGAGTTGATCCAAGGCCGCCAGTTTTGTGCAGGAACTGAGTTTGAAATCCGCCATGGCATCGTTTTCCACCACGATCAGATTATGGCGTCTGGCCAGCGCCAGAATCCGTTCCGCCTTGGCGGTGGAAAGATCGGTGCCGGTGGGGTTATGGCCGGCGGACTGCATGAAGAACAAGCGCGGCTTCTCTCTGGCCAGCAGCCGGGCCAGCTGTTCGGTGTCGGGCCCGTCCACCTGGCGGGTAACCGGCAGCATGCGCGCGCCCTGAAGCTGCAACTTGCCGAACAGCGGGTAATAACCCGGACTTTCCACCAGCACCGCATCTCCGGGTTTGACGAACCGCCGGATCACCAAGTCCATGCCGTGGTTGGCGCCGAAGGTCGTGGCGATCTGCGCTATGGTGGTGCTGATGCCGTAGCCGGCCAGTTTTCTGACCAGTTGCTGTCGCAAATTGATATTGCCCAGTCGGTCGCCGTAACGGAACAGTGTGGCCACGCCGCTGCGCACCACTTGGCGGCTGAACTTGTCCAGGCGCATATCCATCAGCCATTCCACCGGCGGAAACCCTTCGCCCAAATGGGAATGTCCAGGCTCGCGCACGAACTGCTGACGCATCATCCAGATGGTGTCCAGAGCGCGTGCGTAAGGCGGTGGTTCGGGGCCGGTGTCGTCACTGTTCTCCGGTGGCGCGCAGACAAAAAAGCCCTTGCCATGTCTGGCCTCGATAAGCCCTTCCGCGGCGAGGTACTCGTAGGCGGTGATCACGGTGTTCTTGGAATGGCCATGCAGACGAGTGTACTCGCGCAGGGAGGGGAGCTTGTCGCCCTGGCGCAGCGCGCCCTCGGCGATCTGCTCGGCGATGCTGGCGGCGACCCGCTGGGCCAGCGTTTGGCGGTGCAGGGGAAGGGCCACGGGAAATTCCGTTGTTGTTGTACGGGGCTGGGGGAGACTGTTTGCCGTAACTGTACCTTTTTGATGGGTACAGGTGAAGCTATCGTAACGGTCAATCCGGCGTATCCGACTCCGTCAACCAAACGCCGCCCACCTAACAACAACGACGTCACAGAGGTGACCCGTGAGCTACAGCTCCCTGCTTCCCGGTTTTCGTAATCTTTCCCCCGCCGAGCGATTGGATCATCTGCAATCCCAGTTGGCCCTATCCGATGATGAGCTGGATCTGCTGCGCAACGTCGGAGCTCTGCCGTTGGAAATCGCCGATGGCATGATTGAGAACGTCATCGCCAAGTTCGAGCTGCCCTTGGCGATTGCCGGAAACTTTCTCGTTAACGGCAAGGAGGTGCTGGTGCCCATGGCCGTGGAAGAGCCCTCGGTGGTGGCGGCGGCGTCCTTCATGGCAAAGCTGGCACGTCCGGCGGGCGGCTTTCTGACATCCTCCAGTACCCCATTGATGCGCGCACAGATCCAGATCATCGGTGTTTCCGATCCGGTCAACGCCCGTCTCAGCCTGCTGCGTCACAAGCAGCGCATCCTCGATCTGGCCAACAGCAAGGATCAGCTCCTTAATCAGCTCGGTGGCGGCTGCCGTGATCTGGACATCCATACCTTCGCCGACAGTCCGCGCGGGCCGATGGTGGTGGCCCATCTGTTGGTCGATGTGCGGGACGCCATGGGAGCCAATACCGTGAACACCATGGCCGAGGCCGTGGCGCCGCTGATGGAAGAGATCACCGGTGGCACGGTGCGGCTGCGGATTCTCTCCAACCTCGCCGATCTGCGGCTCTCCCGTGCCCAGGTGCGCATTGCACCGGAGCATCTGGACACCGCGGACTACAAAGGTGAGGACGTAATCGAGCGTATTATCGATGCCTACGCGTTCGCCGCCGTGGATCCGTACCGGGCGGCCACCCACAACAAAGGCATCATGAATGGCATCGACCCTTTGATCGTCGCCACCGGTAACGACTGGCGCGCGGTGGAAGCGGGCGCCCATGCCTATGCCTGCCGCGATGGCCATTACGGCTCCCTCACCACCTGGGAAAAAGACCGCGAGGGCGCCCTGGTGGGCACCATTGAAATGCCAATGCCAGTGGGGTTGGTGGGCGGCGCCACCAAAACGCACCCGCTGGCACGGCTGGCGTTGAAGATTCTGGGCGTATCCAGTGCCCAGGAGTTGGCGGAAGTGGCGGTGGCGGTGGGGCTGGCACAGAACCTGGGAGCGCTGCGCGCGCTGGCGACGGAAGGCATTCAGCGCGGCCATATGGCTCTGCACGCTCGCAATATAGCGCTGTTGGCCGGCGCACGTGGCGAGGAGGTTGCTTATGTGGTGGAGCGGATGGTCATCGCCCGGGATGTGGGCGCCGATCACGCGGAAGCCTTGCTGAGAGAGAAGCGACAAAGCGAGTGAGGCAGCGTCTATGATCAGCTCGCTGGTGGCGCCGATGAGCGGCGCCGCCGGCGAGCATCAGAATGACAACAAGACGAGGAGGTCCCATGACCCATCAAACCGATATTCCCGTTGCATCAGAAGGTCCGCTCAAGGGCATTGTCATCCTCGATCTGACCCGGGTCGTGGCCGGTCCCTATTGCGCCATGTTACTGGCTGACATGGGGGCGACGGTGATCAAGATCGAGCACCCCCAGGACCCGGACCTGACGAGGGAATTTCCGCCTTTGATGGATCAGGATGGCGCGGCGATCAGCGGTTTCTTCGCTCAGTACAACAGAAACAAAATGGCGGTGAGTCTGGATCTGAAGAAAGCGGAAGGCCGTGAGACCTTTCTGCAAATGGTGGCCAGGGCCCACATCGTCATCGAGAACTTCCGTCCCGGCACACTGGATAAACTGGGATTGGGCTACGACGTTCTGGCGGAGACCAATCCCGCCATTATTCTCACCTGCATCAGCGGCTTTGGGCAGACCGGTCCGAACTCGCCGCGCCCGGCGTTTGATAGCAGCGCCCAGGCCACCGGCGGACTGTGGTCCATGAACGGTACGGTGGAAGAACCGATGCGGGTGGGCACCGTGCTGGGTGATCTGAGCGCGGCCCTGTACGGCGCCATCGGCACTTTGGGGGCCCTGCGTCAGGCGGAACAAACCGGCATCGGTCAGCGCGTGGATATTTCCCAGCAGGATTCCATTATCTCGCTCACCGAGAACGCGCTGGTGACCTACACCGCATCCGGCAAGATCACGGTGCCCGAAGGTAATGGGCATCCTTTCGTCAAGCCCTATGGCCGATACGCCTGTAAGGACGGCTATGTGTTCTTTGGCGCCTACACCGACAAATTCTGGCGCGAGGCCTGCATTGTCTTCGGTGACGAGCACCTCCTCGATGACCCGGAAATCAACACCATGGCCAAGCGCTTTGATCAGGACGTCTATGAGCGTCGGGTGAAACCGCTGGTGGAACAATGGTGCGGCCGTCATACCAAGGCGGAACTGGAAGAAATGACCGGCGCCCGTTTCCCGTTGTCACCGATCAAGAGCATTGACGAAGTGGTGGCGGACCCTCATGTGCGGTTACGCGACATGGTGATCCCGGTGCAATACCGGGGCGTGGATTTCGAGGTGTTCGGCAATCCGGTGAAGCTGTCCGGCGGCACCCGAGAAATGAACGCGGCGGCACCGGAAGTAGGTGAACACAACGAGCGGATTTATCGGGACTGGCTGGGCAAGGATGATGACGAATTCGAATCCCTCAAACGGAACGGCGTGATCTGACGCCGTTCCCATTAATTATTAAATAACAAAGGAAACCACACTATGAAACGCTTAGTGATTGTGGCGCTGGCCATGCTCAGTGGGGTGGCCGCGCTCTCCGTCGAGGCCAGAACCCTGCGTTACGCCATTGGCCATCCTCCCAGTTCTTTTGTCGTGGACGTGGCAAAGCAGTATGCGGAATCCGTCAGTGAACTGACCGAAGGTGATTTGAAGGTCCGTGTCTTTCCCATGTCCTTGCTGAATTTCGCCGAGACGTCCGGTGGTCTGCGGGACGGCATGGCGGATATCGGCTTTGTGCTGACGTCCTATTTCCCCGCCGAATTTCCGCACAGCAACGTGGCGGTGGAATCGTCCATGTTGCTGGGTCTGCTGGGTGACAAGGTGCGCGGCAAGGAAGGCATGGTCTTCATGGGCGCGCTCTCCGAGTTTACTTTTTTCCACTGTCCGGAATGCAACCAGGAGTTCGCCAAACAGAATCAGGTGTACACCGGGAGCACCGGCGGCTCTTCCTACGGATTGGTATGCAACCGGCCAGTGGAAAGTGCGGCGGACCTCAGTGGCATGCGTCTTAGAGTCGGGGCCGCTAACTGGTCACGCTGGACCGAGGCGGTGGGTGCCTCTCCGGTGACCATGTCCGCCAATGAAATGTATGAGGCGTTGAGTCAAGGCGTCGTGGGTTGCATCGTATTGGCTTCACCGGAGATTCATAATTTCGGGCTCGCGGATGTGGTGACCGACATCAACATGGATGTGCCCGGTGGCCCGATGCCGGTAGCCGGTACCAATATCAACGCCGACACCTGGAAGTCGCTTTCTCCGCAACAGAGAACGCGGATGCTGCGTGCCGCCAGCGCGTTCACCGCCGGTATTCCCTGGATCTACCACCAGCATGAAGACCGTATCCTGTCGGAAGCGGAACAACGCGGCGTCAAGATTCATCACGCCGACCCGGACCTGGTGGCGAAGACCAATGCTTTTATCGAGAAGGACATGGATTTCATCGCCACGGACTATCAAAAACGTTACAACGTCAGTCGAGGTCAGGAGATGATCGCGGATTTCCGCGAACTATTGGAGAAGTGGGCCGGTCTGGTCCAGGACGTGGACAGTGAGCAACAGCTCGTCGACCTGTACTGGAATGAGATCTTCTCCAAAGTGGACGTCTCCAAGCACGGCCTCTGATCCGATACGGGCGGCCTGGCCGCCCGGTTTACACCAACCTGACCGAGGTGCGTCATGACTGTGCTTACCGAGGAACTCAAGAACCATGTCGGTGCCGAGCTTCCGCCTTTTGAGTTTGAAATCTCCCGTGGTGACCTGAAGAAGTACGCCGTGGCCACAGGCCAGCGGCTTGAGCGTTACCTCAGTGGTGACGAGGCCCCACTGCTTTACCTGTTCGCGGCAATGATGCCAGTGGTACCGCTGGACCGGCTGTTGCCGGACGGCCGCCAACCGGACAGCGGCCTGATGCCGCCATTGCCGCTTAACCGCATCATGGCCGGCGGTAGTGAATACCAGATACACCGCAAGGTTTACGCCGGGGATACCCTGGTTTGCCGGCAGAAATTCGTTGAGGTGTTTGAGAAGACCGGGGCCGAGGGGCCGTTGCTTTTCCTGGTATTCGAAAACCGATTTGAAACCCGTGATGGCGAACCGGTGGTTACCGAACGTCTGACCCGGATTGCGAGGTGACAACGATGATGAAAAAGCGTATTGAGGCCGGCGAAAAATTAACCGGGCGGAACTGGCATGCGGATACCGTTCAGCTTTTTCTGTACAACGCCGCCATCTGGAACCCTCACCGCATTCACTATGATCTGCCCTACACCCAGGAAGCTGAAGGGCATCCGCAACTGTTGATCGATGGTCCTCTGCAAGGTGACTGGCTGACCCAAATGGTCTACGAGTGGCTGGGCGGGAACGGGACCCTGACAGCATTCGCTTACAGCAATCGCCGTGCCGCCTATGTGGGTGACGTGCTGAGCACCACCGGCGAAGTGACCGGCGTTGATGGAGACATCGTTACCCTGGATCTCAGGATCACCAATCAACGTGGGGAGGCCACCACCGTGGGCAACGCCACCGTGGTCATCGAACCCAGCCGTTAAAAGGTATCACCGGCTTTCACTTCGTATTCCCGGTTCTCGAGGAAAGACTATGTATCGGTTGGGGCGTTATCTCTCCGGGGTGACGGACATGACGACGCTGGTGGGCGGGCTCGCCATTGCTTTGATGATGATCCACATCAGCCTGGACGTATTGCTGCGTTATCTTTTTTCAACACCGATTCCCGGCACCATCACCTATGTGTCCAACTACTACATGATCGTCGCCGCTTTTCTGCCCCTGGCTTACGCGGAAAAGCTGGGCGCCCATATCAGCGTGGAAGTGGTGAGCGAACGGCTGCCACAACGGCTCCAGTTCCATCTGGCCCATTGGCTGATCCTGCTGTCGGCGATCATCCTCGGCTTCATGACGGTGAAAACCGGAATAGAAGCGGTGTCCCGTTATCAGATGGGAGCGGCCCTGGTGGAAGGCGGCACTTCCATCATCATTTGGCCGGGCTATTTTGTTCTGCCCATCGGGCTGGGGCTTATGGTGCTGACGCTGCTCTACAAATTCCTGATCTATGTCATCGGCGGCGAATCCGGGTTCGACGGACCCGGGCAGCAGCGGAGCGCCGATGACGCGCGGAGGCCGAATGGTACCCACCGCGCCACGGGGGAATCGGCATGACCGAAGCCCAGATTGGCCTTGGTGGCCTGGTGGTGTTGTTCGCGCTGATCGCCTTGCGCATGCCGGTGGGCATCGCGCTTATCGGCGTCTCTTTCGGTGGGTTGTGGTACCTGATGGGGTGGGGCATCGCCTGGGGATCGTTGGGGCTGATCCCCTATCAGTTCTCCGCCAACTGGGTGCTCAGTTCGGTACCCATGTTTCTTTTGCTCGGCTACGTCTGTTTCCACGCCCAACTGACTCAGGGATTATTCAGGGCCGCGCGGCTGTGGCTGTCCTCGGTGCCGGGCGGCCTGGCGGTGGCCTCCATTTTCGGAACCACCGGCTTTGCCGCGGTATGCGGTTCCTCCGTGGCCTGCTCCGCCGCTATGGGGCGCGTTGCCGTGCCGGAGATGGTTGACCAGAAATACAATTCGGGATTGGCGACCAGCACGGTTTCCATCGCCGGCACCGTCGGTGCTTTGCTACCGCCATCGATCATCATGATCCTCTACGGCATCATCGCTCAGCAGTCGATCAGCAAATTGTTTCTGGGTGGGATCGCCGCCGGCCTGATTACCGTGGCGGGTTACATCGCGGTGGTGATGCTACGTGTGAAGCTGGATCCGTCGCTGGCGCCGCGTACCGATTCGCGAGTGTCACTGAAAGAAAAGGTGGCGGCGCTGTGGGATATCTGGCCGATCCTGCTGATCATGGTGGGCATCTTCGGTGGCATGTTCGCCGGATTGTTCACGCCCACGGAGGCCGGTGCGGTAGGCGCCGCGCTGTCCTGTATCGTGGCGCTGTGCAAACGTACCCTGACCTGGAGCCGCTTTCGCGCGGCGATACAAGAAACCCTGCTGACCACCGGCGCCCTGCTGATTATCGCCATGGGCGCCAGCCTGCTGACCCGCTTCTTGTCCTTATCCGGCGCCGGCGACTATCTTTCCTCGCTGGTGCTGAATGCCGGCGCCGACACCGTGGCGATTCTGCTGATTATTGTCTGCGTTTATCTTTTGCTGGGCATGTTTCTGGAACCTATCGGCGCCATGCTGCTGACCCTGCCCATCGTCCTGCCGATCATCGACAGCGCCGGCCTCAGTCTGATCTGGTTCGGCGTGGTGCTGACCAAACTGTTGGAAGTGGGCATGGTGACGCCGCCGGTGGGCATGAACATCTTCGTGATAAAGAGCGTGGTCGGTGACCTGGTATCCACCAGCGCCATCTTCAAGGGCGTGTTCTGGTTCCTGATGATGGACGCCGTGGTGTTGTTGCTGTTGATGGGTGTGCCGGATCTGATTCTGTTCCTGCCGGAAAGGTTTGGTTGAGCGTGCCGCTCGCGGCGGCCTGGGTAGTTAACCGGAAGAGGTGAAATGCACCGCGCCCTGGATGCCGGCGATCAGCATTTGTGTGCCGATCACCGCCAGGATCAGCCCCATCAGGCGCGTCACGATACTCAGGCCGTTCTGGCCGATGACGGCGATGATTCGCGCGCTGAACAAAAAACAGATGAAGGTGATCAGGCAAAGCGCCAAAAAGACCAGGCAGGTGATGATGATGGCCGCCCAGCCGCCGGAGGCGGAATAGTTCATCGCCGTGGCGATGGTGCCTGGACCCGCCAGCAGCGGGACCGCCAGAGGGGAGACGGCAATATCCGAGTCGCCGTCGTCCGGTTCCGTATGGAGCTTGGAATTGCTGCCCTGAAGCATGTGGTAACCAACCAGGAAGACCAATATTCCTCCGGTGATCCTGAGCGCTGGCAGAGTGATGCCGAACAGATCGAAAATGGATTTGCCCAGCGCCGCGAACAACAGAATGATCACGAACGTGATGATCAGCGCCTTGGTGGCGATGTGCCGTTGCTCGGCCTTGCTCTTATCCCCGGCAAGACCGGCGAACACCGCGGTATTGGCGATCGGGTTCATGATCGCGAAGAAGGCCAGGAAAACGGTGATGGCATGCTCGGCCATAGCGGCTCCGGTTACTCGATATTCTAAATTTCTGGTAGCGTAGGTGTTACCCGCGCGACAAAGCCAAGTAAACCTCTTCCACAGCAGGGCGACCCTAAGCCGCTGTGGGAGCCAGCCCTGCTGGCGAATCTTTTGGCTATCATAATATCTATTATTCTCTGATTGTGTCATCATTGGATACAGTAATGTCCATTTTTGGCGGAAGATGATCTCTTTGCTCGATGACATCGATGTACAGCAAGCCTTTGTTGCTCACCTGCGGCGTTTGCGCAAGCAGGCCAAGCTGTCTCGCGATGCCCTGGCCGAGCGGAGTGGAGTGCCGGCCTCCACCATCAAGAAATTCGAACTCACCGGGCAGATCTCGTTCCGGCAGCTGCTGTTTCTCTGGCAGAGCCTGGATGATCTGCGCCGCCTGTATGCGTTAACCCGTCATTCCCCTGGGGAAGCCGGGATGCCCTCCAGTATCGATGAGGTATTGAAGGATGACCTTTAAACCGGTTCGCAAGCTGATGGTGACACGTACGCTGGCAACCGGACAGGCGGTAACCGTGGGGGCGTTGGCGCAGAACCGGCAGGGTGTGTTCTTTCAGTACGATGCCGACTATCTGGGGCGATTCGGCAACCTTTCGCCGTTTGGGTTAAAGGCAACCACGGAACTGCTGATGGCACCCAGAACACCACACATGGGTCTGCATGGTCTTTTCGCGGACAGTCTGCCCGACGGCTGGGGGGCTCTGTTGCAGGATCGCGTGTTCCGCCAGCATGGGGTTCTCCCTGCCCAGATCAGCGCCATGGATCGTTTGGCATTTGTTGGTGCCTCTGGGATGGGCGCTTTGTCATTTGCTCCCACCTCTGAATATCAAGTCGCATCGACAGGGGAGATCGATCTGGCGACTCTGGGTATGGAGGCGCAGGCCTTTTTCGATGATCAGACGGAGGATGTGCTGGCGGATTTGGTGGCTGCCGGAAGTTCCGGCGGTGCCAGGCCCAAGGCGCAGCTGTTTATCTCCCCGGATGAGCCGAATCGCTGCCACACAATGGCAAGGCCCGGGGATGAGGCCTGGCTGGTCAAGTTCACCTCGCGGAATCTGCCACTGGGCCATGAGGAGGGGCTTTGTGAAGCCGCTTATCTGCACCTGGCCGGAAAATTGGGACTGCAGCCGCCGCAGTGGCGTCTGTTCGATGCGCCGGAGCAAAGCGGGGCCCGTGCCTGGCTTGGGGTGAAGCGGTTTGACTGGGTGAGTCACCCGCAAAAGGCCGGACGCCTTCACATGCACAGTGCCTGCGGCCTGCTGGATGCGGATTTCCGGACGCCGAGCCTGGACTACGAAGACCTGATCAAGGCCAGCCGTCACCTTTGCCGGTCGCCGGCGGTGGGTAAACTTCAGTTCCGCCGGGCCATGTTCAACCTGTTCGCCTGTAATCAGGATGACCACAGCAAGAACTGGGCTTTTCTTCAGGATGATGCTGGCGAGTGGGCGCCGGCGCCTTTCTATGACGTGACCTTCAGCCCTCATCCGTTCCAGGAGCACGCTACCGCCTATGCCGGCTTCGGTAAAAGTCCGTCATTGAAAGCTATTCAGACATTGGCGGAGCGTGCGGGCTATGGCAAATGGGAGCAGGCACGACAGGATATTGCCGAAATCGTGGAGGTACTTTCTGATTTCGCTTCGGTTGCTGGAGACTTCGGGGTGAGCCGTCGTGTTGGGGAATTGATTACCCGCCAACTTGCTGAGTTGAGGGAAGAGAACAGGATGGACGGTTAGGGCGCTGTTGGTCTCGAAAAAGAAAACCCCCGGAGAGCCGGCGAACACAGGGCGTATTGTCCTGTGTTCACATGTATGCCGTTTAATTCACGCCTTTTCATGACCCCTGTGCAGCCAGTGGTAAAGCACGGGCAATACCAGAAGTGTCAACAGGGTTGAGGAAAGGATGCCACCGATGACCACTGTTGCCAGCGGACGCTGGACTTCCGCGCCGGTGCCTGTGTTCAGTGCCATGGGTACAAAGCCCAGGCTGGCAACCAGTGCGGTCATGAGCACCGGCCGCAAGCGGATCAGCGCGCCTTCGATGACGGCATGGCGCAGATCTCCGCTCTGATGCCAGAGATCACGGATAAAGGCCACCATCAGCAGGCCGTTGAGCACCGCCACGCCGGACAGGGCAATAAAACCGACTCCGGCGGAAATGGACAGAGGCATCCCCCGCAGCCACAGGGCCAGAACGCCGCCGGTCAGTGCCAGCGGCACCCCGGTGAAAATGATCAGCGAATCTTTCACTGAGCCGAAGGCCATGATCAGCAGGCCGATAATGATGGCCAGAGTTACCGGCACCACCAGCATCAGCCGCTGGCTGGCGGATTCCAGCTGTTCAAAGGTGCCGCCGAAATCCAGCCAATACCCGCTGGGCAGATCGACTCGCTGGTTGATGCGCTGTTGTGCGGCCTCCACGAAACCGCCCAGATCCCGGTCGCGCACGTTGGCGGTGACTACTACCCTGCGTTTGCCATTTTCCCGGCTGATCTGGGCCGGGGCCGGTTTGATTTCCAGGCGAGCGACTTCGTTCAGCGGAATGTAGCCGCCGGTCGGCAGTGACACGGGAAGCGTCCGCAGGCGATCAACGTCCTGACGAAGGGACTCGGGCAGGCGCACCATCAGCTTGAAGCGGCGGTCGCCTTCATAAATCAATCCGACTTGCTCCCCGCCAATACCCGTGGCGACCAGGTGCTGGACGTCGTCCACCGTGATGCCGTAACGCCCGAGTGCTCCGCGGTCGGGAACGATGGACAGCATGGGCTGGCCGGTCACTTGCTCGACGCGAACATCGGCTGCGCCCGGAATGGCCTGTACCTCGGCCATGATGGCATTGGCGGTTTTCAGCAGCGTATCCAGGTCGTCACCAAGCACCTTGATACCCAGGTCTGCCCGCACACCGGAGATCAGCTCGTTGAAACGCATTTCAATAGGCTGAGTAAACTCGAAATTGTTGCCTGGGACTTCCGTGACGGCCGCGGACAGTTCCCGTATCAGCTCCTCCTTGCTCTTGGAGGGGGCAGGCCATTGCTCGCGGGGTTTAAGGATCAGGAAATTATCCGACACATTGGGTGGCATGGGATCGTTGGCCACTTCCGGTGTACCAATGCGGGATACCATTTTGTCGATTTCCTCGAAATCCTTCAGGCGTTCGTCCAGCATCTTTTGCATATCGACGGATTGTTCGATGCCGGTGCCGGGAATGCGAAGGGCGTGCATGGCGATGTCGCCCTCATCCAGTTGCGGAATGAATTCCGATCCCAGAGTAGTCATCAGCCAGCCACAGAACAGCACCAGCAGCAGGGCGATCGCGATCAGGATATGACGCAGGGCCAGGGCTTGTTCCAGCACCGGGCGATAGAGAGATTTGGCGGACCGGATGATGGGGCTTTCCTTCTCGCTGACCTTGCCGCCCATGAAAACGGCGACCGCTGCTGGTACCAGGGTGAGGGAAAACAGCATGGCCGCGAGCAGGGCCATGATCACGGTCGCGGCCATCGGGTGGAACATTTTCCCTTCCACACCCGTGAGGCTGAAGATGGGGATGTACACGATGGTGATGATCGCGACACCAAACAGGCTGGGCCGAATAACTTCGGTGGTGGCCTCGTAGACCAGCTGAAGTCGCTCACGCAGCGGCAGAACAGCCCGGTGCCGGCTTTGGGCCAGGGACAACCGGCGAGTACAGTTTTCAACGATGATCACCGCGCCATCCACGATCAGGCCGAAGTCCAGCGCGCCCAGACTCATCAGGTTGGCGGAAACCCCGATTTTGACCATGCCACTGATCGTCGCCAGCATGGACAGGGGGATCACGGCGGCGGTAATCAGCGCCGCACGCAGGTTACCCAGTAGTAGAAAGAGCACGGCAATGACGAGCAACGCCCCTTCCAGCAGGTTGGTGCGAACGGTGGCGATGGTCTTTTCCACCAGAGTGGTACGGTCATAGACTGCTTCCACCTTGATGCCGTCGGGCAGGGAGGACTTCACCGCTTCCAGCCGCTCGGCCACATCCCGGGCTACCTGATTGGCGTTTTCCCCCATCAGCATCATGACCGTGCCCAGAATGGTTTCACGGCCATCCCGGGTCGAGGCGCCAGTGCGCAGCTCCTTGCCGATGGCCACCGTGGCCACGTCCTTGACCCTGATCGGCGCGCTGTCCTGAACGGTGATGACCACATTCTCAATGTCGTGGATGGTTTTCAGTTGCCCCGGTGTTCTTACCAGTAGTTGCTCGCCGTTGCGTTCGATGTAGCCCGCGCCCCGATTGCTGTTGTTGTTGCGCAATGCGGTGGAGAGCTGTTCCAGGGTGATGCCGAATTGCAGCAGCCGCTTGGGTGAGGGCATGACGTGGTATTGCTTGTCGTAGCCGCCAATGCCATTCACCTCCGCGACCCCGGGGACCTGGGCCAGTTGTGGCTTGATGATCCAGTCCTGGATTTCGCGTAGGGCAATGGCATCGTATTTGCCGCCGTCCGGTTGGCGGGCACCGGGTTCCGCTTCCACGCTGTAGAGAAATATCTCCCCGAGTCCGGTGGCCATGGGCCCCATGGCCGGTTCCAGACCATCCGGCAAGGCGCCCTTGATGGCGCTCAACCGCTCGTTGACCAGGTTACGGGCAAAGTAGATGTCGGTGCCTTCCTTGAACACCACGGTGACCTGCGATAACCCGTAGCGGGAAATCGAGCGTGTGTAGTCCAGCCTGGGCAACCCGTACAGGGCCGTCTCCACCGGAAAGGTGACCCGCTGTTCTGCTTCCAGGGGGGAGTAACCCGGTGCCTCGGTATTGATCTGCACCTGGACATTGGTGATATCCGGCACCGCGTCTATGGGAAGGCGCTGATAACTCCAGATGCCCAGGCCAATCAGTCCGAGGACCAGGGTCAGCACCAGAAGGCGTCTCTCAATGGAGAAACGCACGATGGCATCAATCATCTTGCGTTCTCCTTAGTGGTGGTGGGCCGCGCCCGCTTTGAGAATGTCGGCCTTGATCAGGTAACTGTTCTCGACGACGTAGTGATCACCCGGCTTGAGTCCGTCGAGCACTTCGCTGAACCGGTTGTCCCGCCGGCCAAGCGTGACTGTACGGCTTTCATAGGCATTCCCTGCGTGAAGGAAGACCACGGTACTGCCGTTCATTTCCTGCAGGGCACGGTTATCGACACGGAGCGGAACCTGCTCGCTGGCGATGACGATACGGGCATCCACAAGATCGCCAGGCACCAGGCTGTCATCCCCATTGTCCACGGCCACCCGGGCAATAACGGTGGCGACCGGGGCATCGCGGGAGGAGGGTGTCAGGCTGGTAATCCGGCTTTCAAACTGTCGCTCACCAGACTGCAGGGTGACGGGCTGGCCGGCTTGTACGGCGCCACGTTGTTGCGGGAACAGGGTCAGTTCCGCCCACAGGGTGTCGGTGTTGATGAGTGTAAACAATGCCTCTTGGCCGGTAACTTCGCCCGCATTGGCATGGCGCTGTTGAATCACGCCATCGAAAGGGGCGCGCAGGCTGTAGGCACGCAGGCTGTCATTGGATTCGACGACGGCCAGTACATCGCCCTTGGTGACGGCGTCGCCCAGCGAGGTTTTCACCGAGGTGACCAGGCCGGGGAAGCGCGCGTGAAGAGTGGCCCGCCGCTCGGGTGGAATGGTCAGTCGTCCGTAGGCCTGAATCTCGGTGTCGATGGCGCCGCCGCTGGCTTCCTGGCTGACGATGCCGGCTTTTTTTGCCGCGGCCTCTGAAATCTCGGCGCGTCCCTCGTACGATTCCCACTGCCACTCATGGCGCTGCCCGCCGAGCATCAGCTCAAGGCTGATATCGAAGGAGTGGGGAGGTCGAATTTTCTGCTGGCCAAGCCAGTGTGAGCCTTCGTGGCGGAACCTGACCGTCTCCTGGTCTCCGCCCAGTCGTGTCAGTGTGGCTGACAGTGCCAGCTCGTTAACCGCTTTCCCGGCGCGGGTGACCCATGCCTGCATGGTGGCCAGGCCGCCCTGCTCGGATTTCAGTATCTCGACGGTTATCTCGTCTTCTTCCAGCAACAGGCCACCATGAGGGCCTGTGATAGTTTCTTCATGGGGGCTATGTTGGTCTTCTTCATGACCATGGCTTCCGCCCGCAAGCGCTGGCAGGGAGAGTGTCAAAAGACAGGTAAGAGACAAGGGGGCAAGCATTCTCATGGAGTGTCCTCCTGGTTGCCGACCCGGGAAAATGGCAGGCCGGTGAGGCGTTCCAGTTCGTTGCGTTGCAGATGAAACTGGGCGGCCAGATCAATGGCCCGGTGTTCGAGTGTCAGCTGTTCCTGCTGGGCATTGATCAGTTCAAGCAGGCTGTATCTACCGGTGCGGTAGCCGCTTTCGATACCGGCATACAGCTGTCTGGCCAAGGGGAGGGCGGTTTCCTCGATAAGGGCAAGTTCCTCACGCAACAGCTCCAGCGAGCGGTAAAGCGATTCCAGCGTGGCCATCAGTTCAATCCGGCGGGCCCGCAGCCGCGCTTCGCTGGCTGCAAGCTGGGATTCAGCACGGGCAATATTACCGCGATTGGGGTTTTTCAAATTCAGCGGAACGGAGACGCCCAGCACCAGGGTGTTGTTATCTCCCTCCCGGTCGTGGCGAGCACCGACGGACACGGTGACGTCACGGCTCCCCCGGGCGCTGGCGAGCCGGCTCTGTGCCCCATGCAAACGGGTTTCGCTTGCCAGCCTGAGCAGGTCCGGCGCGTGCTCCAGCCGATTCATGATCTCGTCCAGTGGTGCCAGGGTGGGTAGCGGCCGCAACGCCGTGGCTGGGTGCAGTTGATCGGCGCCCTGCTGACCCCAGAGCGCAGCCAGTTGCTGACTGGCACGACGGCGCTCCATCTGCGCACGGCGGAAGGCAATATCCGCATGACGGGTAGCAAGTGTCATTCGGGTCAGATCCGCCTCCGGGGCCGCGCCGGCGCGCACGCGGCGGCGGGCGGCGCCTTCCGCCTTTTCGGCCAGGGCAAGCGTGCGTTTTGCCAGTGCCAGCTCTTCTTCATGTCGTGCCAGGGCAATGTAACGCGTCACCGCTTCGCCCAGCACCTCGAGTCGGGCGATGGCATAGCCCTGCTGTTCCGTGTCGAGTGCGCGGCTGGCCACGTCATTGCGCGACTCGCGCTTGTTGCCAAGCTCAATCAACTGACTGAGCGCAACGGTAATCTGGGCCCCTTCCACGCCATTCAGAGGCGCCTTTCCGGCGATGTTTTCCACTTCCAACGACAATTCGGGCTGGGGCCTGAGGCCCGACTGCAGCACCGCCGCATCGGCGGCCCTGAGCCGGTAGGGATAGGCGGTGAGTCCAGGGTTTTGTTCCAGGGCAAGGGTCAGTACGGCTTGCAGGGGTAGGGCGGTGCCTGGCGATACGGCCGGGGTTTCGGCGATGAGCAGGCCGGGCACAGCCAGGCACAACATGGCCGACACGGCGAGGCGCCAGCCAGGGGTTCGGCTTTTCATTTCAATCTCCCAGAAACGGATTACGGCGAAGATCGCCGAGCTGAAATCAGATCAAACCGTTGCTGTTGGGAGGTGGCACAGGAGGGCGAATGGCCAGGGAGGGAGCATGTGCATGGGCAGGGAAACGCCATTTAGCTGCGGAACCCTGACTGACCGACAACGGTGGATGGGTGAGGGTGGCGCTTGTGCCATGGGGCAGGCAGCACTGGTGACGCTCACAATCCGAGGTGTGGATTTCTACCGTTTCAGCACGCTGTTCACCAGCGGAAACATGGATCAGGCATGATGCATCAACATTCACCGAGTAGGGTACCTCAATGGCACCTGCCACGATGCTGCTCAGCATCAAAAAGCTGAGCAGCAGGGCGGTGATCGAATGTATTGTCTTGCTGCAATTCATGTTTTGCCAGCCGGGAGGTGCGGAGAAGAACCAAGGAGCATACTAGCAAGCCGCTCCCCGACGCCAGGGGACGCTATTCGATATTCTGCACCTGCTCCCGCATCTGCTCAATCAGGACCTTGAGTTCGACGGCGGCGGCGGTGGTTTCGGCGTCGATGGATTTTGACGCCAGGGTGTTGGCTTCGCGATTAAGTTCCTGCATCAGGAAATCCAGACGGCGGCCCGCCTGGCCACCCTTTTCCACCACCCGGCGGACTTCCTTCACATGGGCCTCCAGGCGATCCAGTTCCTCGTCCACATCCATTTTCTGGGCGGCCAGCACCACTTCCTGTTCCAGACGGTCGTTGTCAGCGGTTTCCAGCACGTCCTCGACCCGCTGCCGCAGCCGTTCGCGCAGGTGGTCGCGAATGCGGGGCAGGGCGGCGCGGACGATGACGACTTGCTCGCCGATCAGGGTCAGGCGGTCCAGCACCAGTTTGGCCAATTGTTCCCCCTCCCGTTCGCGCGTGGCCAACAGGCTGTCCAGTGCTTCGTCGAGCAGCTCCACGGCTTTGTTTTGCAGGGCTTCCGGGTCCACCCGGGTGGTTTTCAGCACACCTGGGAAGCGCAGCACTTCCAAGGGGTCGATCTGCCCGGGGTGCATCACCAGATCGCCCACCCGGCGAGCTGCTTCGGAGATCCGTTTCACCAGCGCTTCGTTGAGCTCCAGATTGGGATCCGCTTCGTCTTCCTGATAGCGCAGGGTCAAATCCAGCTTGCCTCGGGCCAGGCGGCTGCGGCAGCGCTCACGGACGATGCCCTCCAGTGTCCGTACGGCTTCGGGCAGGCGTGGGGAGATTTCCAGGTAACGGTGGTTCACCGAGCGGATTTCCCAGGCGAGGTCGACGCCGTCGAGATGCCCGTCGGTGCGGGCGAAAGCGGTCATGCTGCGAATCATACGGGTGTCCCCGGCCGTTGCTTGAGCGGTCAGTGTACCATTGCTGTTCGACGAATTCGGAATGCTCGGGCGCTTGGTCGCTGAACCCGTGGCCAGTCTGTTGCTATGGGGGACACGAATTGCCGCTCGTATTCGCTGCCAAGGCAGCTTCCCACGGCAAGAGCGCCGCGGAGTGGCTGTGGGAAGTGAATCGGCTGCCGGTCCTGAACTTGTGACCGATGCTCAGAGGCGCCTCGCAATGGGTCCGGCGGGTTCGTTACAATGGGGGCCTCCCATACCATGATCAGAACCTAAGGAGCTACCATGCGTCCCTCCGGCCGCGCGCCCGACCAAATGCGTGAAGTGTCTTTTACGCGCCAATACACCAAGCATGCCGAGGGTAGCGTCCTGGTGGCGTTCGGTGATACCCAGGTGCTCTGCACCGCCTCCGTGGAAGACGGCGTCCCGCGCTTCCTCAAAGGCAAGGGCCAGGGCTGGATCACCGCCGAATACGGCATGTTGCCCCGCGCCACCCACACCCGTTCCGGCCGGGAAGCGGCCCGCGGCAAGCAGGGCGGGCGCACTCTGGAAATCCAGCGTCTGATCGGCCGCTCCCTGCGCGCCGCCGTGGATCTGCGCAAGCTGGGCGAAAACACCGTCTATCTGGACTGCGATGTGCTGCAGGCGGATGGCGGCACCCGCACCGCTTCCATTTCCGGGGCCTGTGTCGCGCTTGTGGACGCCTTCTCGGTTTTGCTGGAAAGGAAGCGCATAAAGGAAGATCCCTTGAACGGGTTGATTGCGTCCGTTTCCGTGGGCATGTACAACAATGAGCCGGTGCTGGATCTGGACTATCCGGAAGATTCCAACGCCGATACCGATATGAACGTGGTGATGACCCAGCATGGGGGCTTCGTGGAGATTCAGGGGACCGCGGAGGGGGTGCCGTTCACCCGTGAACAGTCCGACACCTTGTTGGGCCTGGCGGAGAAAGGCATTCAGGACATCGTGCGCAAGCAGCAGGAGGCCCTGGGCTGGTAAGCGCCTGGTGACATGATGAAAAACTACAAAAAGCATTTTCTGCGGTTCGCCGAGCAGCGCCAGGCGCTCAAGTTTGGCGAGTTCACGCTCAAATCCGGGCGCGTAAGTCCTTACTTCTTTAACGCCGGCACTTTCCACACCGGAGAAGCGCTGGCGCGTCTGGGGCGCCATTACGCTGACGCCATCGTCGAGTCGGGCATCGAATTCGACATGCTGTTCGGCCCGGCCTACAAGGGCATTCCGCTGGTGTCCTCGGTGGCGGTGGCGCTCGCCGAGCATCATGGTCTGGATTACCCCTGGGCCTTCAACCGCAAGGAAGCCAAGGATCACGGCGAAGGCGGCTGGCTGGTGGGGGCCCCCCTCAACGGCCGGGCGCTGGTCATCGATGATGTCATTACCGCCGGCACCGCGATTCGTGAAGTGGCGGCGCTGTTCGCCCAGACCGATGCTTCCATCGCCGGGGTGTTCGTGGCGCTGGACCGCCAGGAGCGGGGGCAGGGAGAGCCCTCGGCGGACGGTAAAGCGAAATCCGCGATTCAGGAAGTGCAGGACAGCCTGGGTGTGCCGGTGCGCAGTATCGTGTCCATGGAAGACATCATCGGCTGGCTTGATCAGCAGCCGGACCGGGAAGAGGAGCGGGCCGCCATGGACGCCTACCGGGTACGCTATGGGGTGAGCGAGTCGTGAGAGCAACGGTACTGCTGCTGGGTGTGTTGTTGAGTGTGTTGAGCGCCGCCGGTATGGCGGCGAACAAGACCGGGCAAGTGGAACAGCGGCTGTACCGTTACCAGTCCGCGGACGGGGCCATGGCGATTAGCGCCACCCTCACCGAAGCGGCCATTCACGCCGGTTATCAGGTGCTCGACCAACATGGCCGGGTGCTGGAGACGGTGGCGCCGGCACCGCCGGAGGAGCAGGCCCGTCGCCGCAGGGAACTGGCCCGCCAGGAGCAGGCCAAGGCTCAGGCACGGCGTGACGGTGAATTACGCCGCCTTTACGCCGGCCCGGGGGATGCCGAACGGGCTCGCGACCGGCAGCTGCAAGCGCTGCAGCTCAATATCGACTACGCTGAAAATGCTATCCAGCAACTGAATGGCAAACAGGACGAGGAAATCCGCAAGGCGGCCCGGGCCGAACGGGCAGGCCGGCAAGTGCCCGACAGCGTGCGCGATGCCATTGAACGTTACGGCCGCCAGGCTCGCGAGAACCGCGAGAAAATCAAGGAATACCAGGAGGACATGGCGCGGGTGAAGGAGGAATTCACCCCCATCATCCAGCGCCTGCGCGAGCTGGAAGCGCAGTAATCACGCCTGTTTTTCGCCACTGTGGGAACTTGCCTGCAAGCGAATCTTTGGATGCCAGAGCCCATTCGCTTGCAGGTAAGTTCCCACAGCGGCTAAAGATCAGGCTGTTTTAGTCCTTCCGCTATTAACTGTTAACTATTCACTGCCTTTTAAAGCGCTTCCCCGTCCGCACGAAAGATCATTGGCGCGATCAGTGCCCATTGCTCATGCCAGTCCTCGGCGGGACGGGCGCGGAAGCCGGAGCGCACGAACTGGGCGATACGCCCCTCCACCACGGACAGCAGCAGATTGGCGGTGATGCCCGGAGTGGCGCGGGTGCGCTTGCCTTCGCGGAATTCGGCGTCACGGACCACCTGTTTCAGCTGGCTCTCCACCCGGTCGTAGAATTGCTGAATACGCTGACGCAGCCGCTCATTCTCGCCGGTCAGGGCGTCGCCGGTAAGCAGCCGGGTAATGCCCGGATTGCGCTCGGTGAAGGCCAGAATCAGCGTCAGAATCTGCTCCACCTGTTGCAGTGCGTCCCCTTCGGAGATGATGCGGTTAATGCGCGAGAACACCGAGTCCTCGATGAACTCGATCAGCGCCTCAAGCATGCGTGCCTTGCTGGGAAAATGGCGATACAGCGCGGACTCGGACACCCCCACTTCCCGGGCCAGCCCGGATGTGGTCACCCGGCCCCCCGGCTCCGCTTCCAGCATGTAGGCCAGTGTTTGCAGGATTTGCTCCTTGCGAGAAGGCTTCTTGTCGGTCATATCCTGGTTACCCGTTTTATGTGAGCCGGCCCGGCGATACCGCCGCCGGGCCGGTGTGCTCCACCCCAATTGGAGCCAATAACAAAGCGCCGTTCCGGCGTATCAATCGCGGCTGATGAGCGTGCCGATACCCTGATCGGTGAGAATTTCCAACAGCACCGCGTGAGGCACCCGGCCGTCGATGATGTGCGAGGTGCGCACCCCGTTCTCCACGGCTTCCAGGGCGCAGCGAATCTTCGGCAGCATGCCGCCGTAAATGGTTCCGTCCTTGATCAGCGTATTGACCCGGTCCGCGTTCAGGCCGGTGAGGATGCGATCGTTCTTGTCCTTGAGCCCGGCCACGTTGGTCAGCAGGATCAGCTTCTCGGCGCGCAACACCTCGGCCACCTTGCCGGCCACCAGATCAGCGTTGATGTTGTAGCTGACACCCTCGTCATCCACGCCGATGGGCGCGATCACCGGAATGAAGTCACTGCCGGACAGCAGCGAAAGAATGCGGGTGTCGATGCCCTGCACTTCCCCAACGTGACCGATATCGATGATTTCGGAGGCCTTCAGCTCCGGATTGTCGGCGTCCTCGTTCCGCAGCAGCATTTTGCGGGCGCGGATCAGCCGGCCGTCCTTGCCGGTGAGGCCGATGGCCTGGCCGCCGTTGTGCTGGATCAGATTGACGATGTCCTTGTTGACCAGGCCGCCGAGCACCATCTGCACCACGTCCATGGTCTCCTGATCGGTGACGCGCATGCCCTGGACGAACTTGCTTTCCTTGCCGAGACGGTTGAGCAGATCGCCGATCTGCGGGCCGCCGCCGTGGACGATCACCGGATGGATACCCACCTGTTTCATCATCACCACGTCACGGGCGAAGCTGTTCTTCAGCTCATCATTTTCCATGGCGTTGCCACCGTACTTGATCACCACGGTGGTTCCGGAAAAACGCTGAATATAGGGCAGAGCCTCGATCAGAACGCGCGCGGTTTCCTGGGCGCTCTTGGTATCCATGTCATTCTCCAGCCAAAACGTCAAAAGGGCAGCGCCAGGTCGGGGGACACCGCCCGGAGCTGATCACGGAACAGATCCTTGACCCGTTCCAGGGCCGCCGTGTCGCGACCCTCGAAGCGCATTTCCAGCACCGATTGTAAGGGGCAAAGCCTCACCACGCCCCACCCATCGGGAAATTCCACCCGCAGGCCGTCCACGGTGGCGGCGCGTCCACCGGGAAAGCGGCCGTCCGCGCGCAGCGCCGAGACCAGCGCCCGCCCCTGATCACCGGGGACCGGCAGCCGCAGCAACGGGGTGCTGCGGCCGGTGGCGAGGCCGGCGAACACGGTGGCGCTGTCGCTCTCCTGCATGCTGAGAATCTCCAGCACCCGGGCCGCCGCATAGAAACCGTCGGCGAAACCGAACCAGCGATCCGCGCAAAACACCCGACCGGACCACTCGCCCGCCAGCGGCGCCCCCAAACGCAGGCGCTCCGCGGCGATATGGCGAGGGTCGGCGGCGCACAATACCGGGCGCCCGCCCTGTTTGCGAATCAGCGAGGGCAAAGCGCGGCTGCATTTTACGTCAAATAAAACGTCGGCGCCGGGGTGACGGCTCAACAGGTCCCGGGCCAGCAGCATCAGCACCTGATCGGAAGCCACTTCCCCGCCCTGATGATCCACCAGTGCCAGCGTATTTCCTCGCTGATCCAGGAGGATACCGACATCCGCGTTCTGTTCCGTCACCACGCGGCGCAGGGCATCGGCGGTCTTGGCCGGCACCACGGCGCAGCCCAGGCCATCGAACAGAGCGTGCGCCAGCGGCGCCAGTAGCGCGGGGGCGTGCAGGGCCAGCCGTAGAGGCCGGGCCAGAACGATATCGTCACGAAGCTGGCGCAGGTAAGTGTCGAAGGGCGCTGGCTCGGGATCGGCCCGCCGCGAGGAAGCGGCCACGGTGCCGGCACTGTAGCGGCGCAGGGTGTCGAGATCGTCCTGGCCTGGTTCCTGTCCGTCCAGTACCGGGATCAGCCGCCAGCGATCGCCGTTCTTGTGGACGTACAGACCTTCGCGGACGGCGCCGGTTTCCAGCCCGTGCCGCCACAGCGGCTCGGCGCAGGGCGTATGGTCCCGGGTTTTCAGGCCTTCCACCAGAATGCCGCCGCGCAGCGCGTCGAGCACGGCGTCGGCGCCCTCAGAATCATCGCTGGTCAGGCACAGGGCGGGGGCGTGCCTGTCCCGGGCCAGAGCGGCGAAGGCGCTGCCCAGGCGCGCCAGGAGCTCGGGGTCCGCCTTGAGAACAAGGCCGTCGCCGCTGAACACATCGTCCGGCAGCGGCGGCTGAGTGACCGCTGGCGCCGCCGGTTTGGGCGCGGCGGGTTCGCGGCGTTGCGGTTTGGGAGCGCTGCCCTGCCTCACCGGTTCCGGCGGCTCCGGGCGCCGCGTCATCAGCCTGGGCAGAATCAATGACAACAGGACCAGGCCGAGCCCCAGACCACTGGGCAGAATCCAGGCGGTTAGCGGAGGCGGCGGCGGTGGCCTATCCAGCCGTACCGTAAAGGTGCCCTGGGTGGCCTCTCCGGAAGCCATATTTGTGCCATGAAGAGCGGTGCCATGAAGGGCGGAGGGCTGGCCGCGTCGGGCCAGGGTGACGTCGTCCTGGATCAGGCGCACCTGGGCGCCCCGGGGCAGGCGCTGATCAAGCTGGCGCATCCAGGGCGCGAGATCCTGCTGGATGATCAGGGCGCCGCCGGACACCGCCCGTCCCGCCAGCAGTGCCGGAGACTCGCCGCCGCGTCCGATCACCAGCGGAGCGCGCCCGCTCCCTTCATGAAGCCGTTGCAGCAGATCCTGTTCGGTGAAACTGAGCGCGTCGGTGGCGGCGATATCCGGCACGATGCGTAAGCGGCCGTCGCGAAACCAGTCGGCATCGGAAACTTGCGCTTGCGCCAGCGCGCGCTGGACCGGGACTTCGCCGGGCAGGCGGGTCAGTCTGTCCTCGAGCCGTTGCGCCCGGTTCCACAGGTCGCGCGCCCATTCCCGGGCCAGGCCCTGCGCATCGGCTTGCGCGGTTTGCCATTGCCGTTGCTGGATCTGCTGATGGAAATAAACGGCCTGGACGGCGGCGAGCGCCAGCCCCACCAGTAAAGCGAACAGAACGAAGGGCCGCGATGGGCGCGCGCCGGCGCCGTCGGCCTTGCTGTTGAACATGGTGTCCCCCCTTTTTTGTACACTTGAACGACGATGTTCAAGCAACAACGCCGGCGGCCCCCACCGCCGGCGTTCGCGCCCGGCCCGCATTGGAATGATGTCATGCGCGGGACGGGCAGGTGCGGGTCTTATTGTCGGCCACTGTGGCCGAAACCGCCGCTACCCCGTTGGCTTTCTGTGAACTGCTCCACCTGCTGCCAGACCACCTGCTGCACCGGCACGATCACCAACTGCGCCACTCGCTCACCAGGCTCCAGGGTGAAAGCGTTTTGCCCCCGGTTCCAGCAGGACACCATCAATTCGCCCTGGTAATCGGAGTCGATCAGCCCCACCAGATTACCCAGCACGATGCCGTGCTTGTGCCCCAGTCCGGAGCGTGGCAGCACCAGGCCGGCGTAACCGGGATCGGCGATATGAATCGACAGACCGGTGGGCAGCAAAGTGGAATCGCCCGGCGCCAGGGTGATGGCCTCGTCCAGCATGGCGCGCAGATCCAGGCCGGCGGAGCCCTCGGTGGCGTAATGAGGCAAGGGGATGGTGTCGCCCAGACGCGGGTCGAGCACTCGATATTGCAGGTTCATGTGTTATCCCGGGTTGATGACGAAACTGTCAGTCCTTGTACCGTATCGCGATCAGCTCGATCAATTGCTTGGCGATCTGTCGCTTGGACGCCAGCGGCAGCACTTTGTGGCCGCCGGGCCAGATCACGGTCAGGGCGTTATTGTCGCTGTTGAAACCCACGTTGCTGCCGGACACATCGTTGGTGGCGATCATATCCAGCTTCTTGTTGGTCAGCTTGCCCTGGGCGTAGCTGATCACATCCTGGGTTTCCGCGGCGAAGCCCACGGTGAAGGGGCGTTTGTCGTGGCTGGCCACCGCGGCGATGATGTCCGGGTTCTTCACCAGGGTCAGGTGAATCTCCTCGGTGGACTTCTTGATCTTGTGGTCCGCGGTCACCGTCGGCCGGTAGTCCGCCACGGCGGCGGTGGCGATGAACACATCGCAACCCTGCTCCACCACGTCCATGCTGGTCTCGTACATGTCCTGGGCACGCACCACATCGATGCGATGCACCCGCTCCGGGGTCGGCAAGGCCACCGGGCCGGCGATCAGCGTGACCCGGGCCCCCGCTTCCGCCGCCGCTTCCGCCAGGGCGAAGCCCATCTTGCCGGAGCTTTTGTTGGTCAGATAACGCACCGGGTCGATCGGCTCGCGGGTGGGGCCGGCGGTGATCACCACATGCCTGCCGGTGAGCAGATCGTAATTAAAGATATCCGCGGCCTGCCGGATGATCTCCTCCGGCTCCAGCATGCGGCCCGGGCCCACTTCACCACAGGCCTGGTTGCCGGAGCCGGGGCCGAAAATGTGGATGCCCTTTTCCTGCAGGATCAGCTGATTCTTCTGCGTGGCGCTATCCGCCCACATCTGCTGGTTCATGGCCGGGGCGATGGCGATCGGAGCGCCGGTGGCCAGGCACAGCGTGCTCAGCAGGTCGTTGCCATGGCCGTGGGCCAGACGGGCGAGGAAATTGGCGGAGGCCGGGGCGATCAGGATCAGGTCGGCCCAGCGCGCCAGCTCGATATGTCCCATCGCCGCCTCGGCGCGGGGGTCGAGAAGATCGGTGTGCACCGGTTGCCCGGACAGCGCCTGCATGGTCAGCGGCGTGATGAACTCACAGGCACCCTGGGTCATCACCACGCGCACCTCGGCGCCGGCGTCCTGCAGGCGGCGGACCAGATCCGCGGCCTTGTAAGCGGCGATACCGCCGGTGACGCCGAGAAGAATTCGCTTACTAATCAAACGTTGCATACTGTATTTCCGTACAGTAGTTTGGGGTGGACGCTTTCGCAGTGTATGCCCAATGCCTGGCGGTGACAAACGGGCCAGAGGGCGGCGATTGGCGTCGGCTAGCAGGGCACTAAACCATCATCACGGAGGATATCCAATGGCAATAACGGACTGGCCGGAAAACGAACGCCCGCGGGAAAAGCTGCTGCAGCGGGGGGCGGCGGCACTGAGTGACGCGGAACTGCTGGCGGTGCTGTTGCGTACCGGCGTGCGGGGCTGTTCCGCGGTGGACCTGGGGCGGAATCTATTGAATGAGGCCGGCGACCTGCGAGCCTTACTGGAGCTGCCTCCGGAGCGCATGCGGCGTATGCGGGGGCTGGGAGGCACCCGCCTTACCCAGTTGCTGGCGGCGTTGGAGATCAGCAAGCGCTATATGGCTCTCGAGAAGAAAAGGGCGATCACCCTTAGCGAACCGGAGCCGGCCGCGCGCATGTTCATGTCGGAGCTGCGCGGGGAGCCCAGTGAGGTGTTCGCGGTACTGTTCATGGACAACAAGAACCGCATGCTGGGCTTCGAGAAGCTGTTCCGCGGCACCGTGGACGCCGCCGCCGTCTACCCGAGGGAAGTGGTGCGGCGGGCGCTGGACCATAATGCGTCCAGCATCATCGTTGGGCACAATCACCCCTCGGGCATCGCCGAACCCAGCCGCGCGGACCGCGATGTCACCCGCCGCCTCTGCGACGCCCTGAACCTGGTGGATGTCCGCTTACTCGATCACCTGGTGATTGGCGACAACCAGTGGGAATCCCTGGGCCGCCTCGGCTGGCTGTAGCGGCGGGAAACCGGGGGTCAGGATTCGCCCCAGCAGGCTGGCTCCCACATGTGCTACGAAGCCGCTGTGGGAGCTGCCCTGGCGGCGAATACCGGTCCCGCCAGACCTCCCCCGTCCACCGCCATCGACGCTTTCCGCTTGATCCCAGGGGCGGCGTCTGGTATAAAACGCGGCCTTATTCCGGGGCTGCCCCGCCCCTATGTGATCATCACGGGAGCAAGATCATGTCCAAGGTTTGCCAGGTGACCGGCAAGCGCCCGGTAACGGGCCACAACGTGTCCCACTCGAACATCAAGACCAAGCGTCGATTCGAACCGAATTTGCACTACCACCGTTTCTGGGTGGAAAGTGAAAAGCGCTTTGTGCGTCTGCGCGTATCCTCCAAAGGCATGCGCATCATCGATAAGAAGGGTATCGACTCAGTACTGACCGATATCCGTGCCCGCGGCATTCGAGTTTAAGGAGCTGACCCATGGCCGGTCCGGTTCGTGAAAAGATTCGTCTGGTGTCCTCTGAAGGCACCGGTCACTTCTATACCACCACCAAAAACAAGCGTCTCCATCCGGAAAAGATGGAAACCAAAAAGTTTGATCCGGTGGTACGCAAGCACGTGATGTACAAGGAAGCGAAGATCAAGTAACGCTTCCCCAGCCTGGCACGGGGCGAACAAATAAAGGCCTGGTGGCACAAGCCGCCTGGCCTTTTGTTGTGCCCGCCAATCCGCCCTTTCCCGCAAAACCAACGACAAGCCGTTATTTCTGTGGGAGCTTGCCTGCAAGCGAATAGGGCAACGCCAGAGGCCTGAATTCGCCAGCAGGCTGGCTCCCACAGCTTTACTACAGAGCCGCTGTGGGAGCTTTTCCGGGCGGCGGGCCGCTGCAAGCGAATGGCCAATGGCCCAGAGGCATTCGCGGCCAAGGCCGCTTCCCACAGCGGCTTAATAACCCGCCTCCTTCTGATGCCGGAATACCAAAACATAGACGGTATCGTCGGCGGGTTCAAAGCGGTACAGCGCGATATAACCAGAATCTCCGAAAGGAATCACCAACTCACGCAATACAGGAATCGCTTCGTCCGGGCGGCCAACGGTGGGAGTTGATTCCAGTAGCAAAAAGTGCTGCTCAATGACCTGTTCGGCGCGCCGGGCCGCCTCGGGAGCCTTGTCAAACAGGATCGGCGGCACCTCGCCGGGCCTTGAGTTGCTCGGGCAGTAACGACTATTCGTGGCACTCGGGAGTATCCTGTTCATTGTCAGTGCCCCAGGTCTTCAACCAGTCACGAACTTCCTGCCCCGTCAGATGCTGTCCTGTTTCCTGATAGGCTTGCCAGGAGGCCAGCGCTTCTTGCCGAAAGCTTTCGCGTGCTTCCTCCCGTTCAACATACTGCTGAATAGCCTCCAGCATGAGCCAGTGGGCCGAACGGCGCCGTTGATTGGCAAGGTGCTGGACGCGGCTTTTCAGTTCGTCGTCGATCTTCAGGGACGTTGCCATGATGGACCCTCGTATCAATAAGTAATACCTGGTGAGAAACTGGCCTCCACCTGATCAAATGTCCAGTCCCCGATCACGGCCGGGCGCGATTCAAGCTGCCTCATCCCAACCTTCCCATCAGTAGGTTGAAGCTCAAAATATCACCGCATATTCATTGTCCGGGAATAAAACTGAAACCCGGCCGGCGCCTTTCCGTCCTTAAAATTCGCCCTTATGCAATCTTATGTAACGCTTTGTACGATGCCTGCACTCATGTGATCTGCGCCTCAGCATGATTTTACATATTGGATATAGGAAATGTGACTGAGCGCACTTTTTCATAATGCCAAAATGACATTATTTCTTTCGGGATCAGGTTTTTGCACACTCAAAACAACTCAGTGCGTATTCGAGAAATGTAAAATGCCAACGGGGAGGTGCCAAGGGAATCGGGGGCTAAGCAAAACCACTTATCGCATGCCACCGGCCGATTATCTTAAGAGCAGATCTGTAAGTGATTGAAATTGCTACGTGTATTTACGCAGTATGCACAAAGTAGAACTTGTGACGAACGTCACACCGCATCTACGATTAAAACTGAAAGGTGCCCCTGTCTGGGGGGTAATTAAAAAGCCGCAAGGGAGCGCTTTAAAATGAAACTGATCCAATCCATTAATACCGCCACTCAATTCCTGATGGCGCGTCTCTTTTCCCAAATGCCAACCCGTAGTAACCGCCAGCGTGGGGCTAGTGCGTTGGAATATATCGTGCTCGCTGCCGCAATTATCATCATCGTTGGTTTGTTAGCCGCCAGTGGTGCTGGAGATAAATTGATTGAGGTCTTCGAGGGTCTTTTTGACGACGCCGCTGGCGTTAGCGGGCCTGCAGCAGGTTGATCTTCAGGTAAATTCGTTGTTGCAGGGCTTGAGGCTGAGTCATGAGATCTCGTGAAGACGGGGCGATAACATTGGAGTTCATAATGTTGTTTCCCGTGATTGTAGCCATGCTCTACGCGGCCGGAATCTATGGCGTTACGTTTTTCGCCAAGTACCAGATTCAGGACGTAGCTGATCGAGCCGTTACATCGGGTTTATATGTGGATCGCTCAGCCTTCGCCGCCGCCGATATTTCGGCGGCGGTGGCGGCCAGGGCGAGTGCCACTCTTGAAGGCCTGAAAAATAATTTGCCAGAAAGCTGGCGAGGACGGCTCGAAGGTGGCTGCGCTACAGAAAGCATCAGTGGTATTGAGGTTGTTCGATGCTCTTTGACCTATCCGAATTTTAAGACAAATCCGATCGCGCCAGGCTTGAGCTTTGGATGGTTGGGAACGTTTCCGCCCTTACCGGATGCGTTGAGTGTAGAAGCCAGGGCTGCATTCTGACCGCGAGCCAGTAGCCCTGAATAAAGGACTATCCCGGAGGGGGATATGGGAACTCGAGTGTTATACGCGCTGCCGGCGCTATTGCTGGCGGCTCTGGCGCTTATCCTCGCAGTGGTGGGGTTGAGCCGTGATCCGGAACCAGCCCCGGTGCCCGTCACCGTGCAGCAAGGCGACCAGGCAAGAACAAAAGCAGCGGCACACCGCTATTGGGTGGTAACCCGGGGCGTGCCGGCCGGTGAGCCTTTGACTCAGGACATGTTGGCGGAAGTCACCTCGGAGTCCCCGTTGCCGGATGGTATGTCGGCGGAGCAGTCATTGGTGGGGCAGGCGTTGGTACAGGATGTGCGTGCCGGAGAATTGCTGACCAAGCGCCACCTGGAAGGTGGTGGTCGCCCGTTACCTGATGCGGTGCCGGAAGGCTTCCGGGCAATCGCTCTCCCAGTGGACAACGTCGTTGGCGCTGGTGGTTTGCTGCAACCGGGCGACCGGGTTGACGTGATCTCCGCGTTCACCCGGACGGAAGGAAAGAAAGGGCCGGCCGCCATGGTGGTCCAGAAAGATCTTGAGGTATTGGCGGTACATGGCAATCTGGCTGGCAGAGTGCCGGCCGATGACGAGGACCGGCGCCGAAATGCCAATAACACCGTTGTCCTGGCAGTGCCGGAAGAGAAAATACCCAGTCTGTTGTTGGCCTCGACTCAAAGCACTCTGCGCTTGTCCGTTCATGGTTCCGGTGTTCGCGTGATTGAAGAATCGGAAGTGGTCGAAGAGCCGGAAACACCGACAGAGGAGGGGCAGGTGCTCGCGGAGGCGGCGGAACCGGCCAAGCCTTTCTACCTGGAAGACTTTTTCCCCAAAGAAGAGAAGCCTGTGAGCGCGCCGGTTGTGCGCCGTTCCCCGGGACACCGGGTGCAGGTATTCGAAGGATCCGAAGCGAGGAGCACCTATGTACGTTAAATACGGGCTGCGCCTGCTGCTGGGCGGGCTGATGATGCTGGTGACTATTCTGGCACACGCGGAAGGAGAACTCCCTGCATCCACCTCGCTGGCGCCGGGTGATCAGAAGGTGCTGGTTTTTCCGGAGCAGGTTACCAAGGTGGCGACATCCGATCCCGAGGTGGCAACGCTGACAGTGAGCGGCCCCCAGGAATTGCTGCTCACCGCCAAACAGGAAGGATCGGCGGAGATCACAGTCTGGTTGCGTGGAAACAGCAAGCCTTTGCGCAGTGTGGTGGTGGTCGCGACCACCCAGGGGGCGGCACTGCCTTTCGGTACTCAGGTACAGACCGATGTCCGTGTTCTGGAAGTGAACCGGTCTGAGTTGAACAGCCTGGGAGTGTACTACGCCAATCTGTTCAATGGCGGAGATACCGCCATTGGGGTGGCGCCTCCCGGCCAGGGTTTTCGAGGGTTTGGTAGTGCATCATCCGCTCAGGACGCGCTGAGTTCCGACGGTTTCAGTTTGTTCCGTATCGGTAGCAACTCCCTCACCATTATCAATGCCCTCGAGTCCGGTGGCTTCGCGTACACGCTGGCCGAACCGTCGCTGACCAGTCTGAGCGGTCAGAGTGCCTCTTTCCTGGCTGGTGGGGAATTTCCTGTGCCCACACGCAGTGATAATACTGGTGTGCAGATTGAGTATAAGGAATTCGGGGTGGGTGTAACGTTGACGCCGACGGTGATCAGCGGTGAGCAGATCATCCTCAAGGTGGCGCCGGAAGTGAGTGAACTGGATTATTCCGTCGGTGTGCAAACCGGTGGCGTTCAGGTTCCGGGCTTGCGCCTCCGTCGCTCCGAAACCACGGTATCATTGGCACCAGGGGAGACTTTCATCATCAGCGGACTGGTCAGCCGCAGCACCATCAACAGCAGTGACCGTATCCCCGGGTTGGGTAACATTCCGGTACTGGGTGCTTTCTTCCGGTCCAGCCGTATTTCCCGTGATGATAAAGAGCTGGTGATGGTGGTGACCCCGCACCTGGTGACGCCGCGCAAGCCGTCGGATCCTCCCTTGGTGATGCCGGGGGTCGGGTATCGTGAAAGCAGTACGGGCTGGTTCGATATGGCCACGGAACCGCGCCGGGGTTCCCGGCCCATTCGTCATGGAGTGAGCTGGTGAGTGCTATGGCGGATAATGAAATCATTCTCTCGGTTATTGATGACGACAGCCTGCGCACCTGGCTGGACCGGGTGGTGGATAACTCCTTTCGTATGGAATTCGTTGGTCGCTCCGATGTAGGCAGAGTCCTGCGCTTACTGGAGGCCACCACCGCCCACGTGGTTCTGGTGGAAGTCAGCGAAGAGGAATTGAATCAATCGCTGGCCATCATAACCGCGCTGACCAGCGCACGCCCCTGGCTGACCGTCATTACCGTTTGCGCGCGCTCCAATCAGGAGCTGTTGCTGCAAAGCATGCGGGCCGGAGCCCGGGACTGTCTTGTCGCCGGTCACGATGCCACCGAGGTAAGGGATAGACTGAGACGTCACCAGTTAGTGCGCAGTGGGCATTATGACGATGAAAACCGGTCCACCACCGGCAATCTGATTCTGGTGACCGGCGCGGAGGCGTCGGTCGATACCCGCTTTCTGACCCAGAACCTGGCTATCGAATTAAGCCGGCAAAACCCGCAGGGCCGCACCCTTGCCATTGATACTCAATCCGAACGTGGCTGTTTTTACCTGGACAGCCATAGCCAATACACCTTGGAAAACCTGTTGGCCAGTCCGGAAACCCTGGATGAGACGCTGATCAATACCGCATTGGAGGAGTATCGTCCGGGGCTGCGTCTTCTGGCCGGCGGTAAAGCCGAGAGCCATCTGGGTGGAGATCGCAGTGCGGATCTGTTTATCGCCTTGAACGGGCTGATGCAGATGTTCGACCGCATCGTCGTCAATATTGGCAATTTGCATAGCGAACACTGGGTGCGTGCCCTTGGCGTCCACACACAACATCTCCTCGTGGCGATTCATCCACTCGTTGATCATGCGCATGCGGCACGTGAATTGGTTGGTGACTGGCGTTCGCATATTGGCAATCAGGGACAGATGAAGATCGTTGTTGATGGCTATGTGAACGGCGTGCCGCCGTCTTCCGAGGAACTTGCCGATACCGCTGGCGCGGCACTTGCAGGCGTGTTGCCAATGGAGTGGAAGTACCGGGTTCTGGCCATTAATTCCGGCCAGACCATGCAGGACCAGGCCCCTCGTTCCCCCTATTGCCGCCAGATCGGTGGCCTGTTATCCAGGCTTGGGGAGCGCGGTGCAACACAAAGCAAAGGCGCCGGATGGTTTCGCCGGATTGCCTCCAAGGGTTAGGAGTAGAGTGTGACGGGGCGCATCGATCAGGAGTATCAGACGCTTAAGGACCACACTCATCGGTGGGTGGTGGAGCGTCTTGACGAGGCCGGTATCGAGGTTGGGCGTGCCTCGAGAGAACGCTTGAATGATTTCGTCAGGGGGCAGGTTTCTCAATACATTTCTCAGAATCGCGTGCCGCTTTCCACTCAGGATCTGAATCAGCTGATCCGGGATACACTGGATGAAGTGACGGGCTTCGGGCCGTTGGAGCCGCTTCTGGCGGACGAGCGGATCAACGATATTCTGGTGAACGGCCCCAATCAGGTTTTCGTCGAAATTGCAGGGGTTTTGCAGCACGCTCGAGTCCGTTTTATCAACGACGAGCATATACTTCGGATCATCCGTCGCATGTTGGCCCCTTTGGGCCGGCGTCTGGATGAAGCCAGCCCGATGGTGGATGCGCGTCTTCCGGATGGTTCACGTGTTAACGCGGTGATTCCTCCGCTGGCCCTGGAAGGGGCCACACTCAGCATTCGTAAATTTACCGGAAATCATCTTAGCGCCAAGGACCTTATTGCACGTGGCTCAATGACGGAAGCGTGTCTTGATGTGTTGGTTCGCGCGGTGGAATCCCGACGCAATATCATTGTCAGCGGAGGGACGGGTACCGGGAAGACCACAATGCTCAATCTCATCAGTCAGTATATTCCGCGAGAGGAGCGAGTGCTGACCATTGAGGACTCCGCCGAGCTGGTTCTGCACCATCCCCATGTGGTGCGTCTCGAAACCCGTCCTGCCAATACCGAAGGCAAGGGCCGGATTACTGCAAGGGACCTGGTCATCAACGCGCTGCGGATGCGACCGGATCGGATCATTCTGGGCGAGGTCCGGTCGGGGGAAATTATCGAGCTGCTGCAGGCCATGAACACCGGCCACGAAGGTTCCATGAGCACCATCCATGCCAACAGCACGCGTGATGCCCTTGTTCGTATCGAAACCTTGCTGGCGGTCAATGGCTACGATGCCAGTGAGAAAGCCATTGGCCGTCTGATTGGCTCCGCCCTGGACATTATTATTCAACTGGTCCGGATGCCAGACGGGCGTCGCCGGGTGTCTGATGTGGTGGCTTTGGCGCCGACCGCTGACAACCCATACAACATGGACTACCTCTATCGGAGTGAAGACCATGAATACGCTTAACTGGCTGGTCGCCTCCCAAATCCTGGCATTCCTTGCCGTCGCGACGGTGGTGTTGCAATGGTTGTGGTTCAATCTTCGACAGCAACGTCAGGTCAAGGACGCGGTTGAGCGGCGTCTGGCACTTGGTACTGAAAATGGTTCGGCACCGCCTGTGGACCAAGTGCTTAGTGGTAAGTTAGAACGTCTTCTGGTCCCTGCGGGCATTCGCCTCTCGGATAGCCAGGTGATGGTTGTCGGTGCCTTTCTGATCGTGCTTGTTGTCGCAATATTCCTTCTCCAAGGGCCGGTAGCAGCGCTGGTTGCGATGGCTTTGGTTGTGATGACGTTGCTCGTTTACTGGAAGTTTCGTTTTGAGCAACAGCGGCGTCGTATCAATGAAGAGTTACCGGGAATTATGGAAACGGCGTTGAGGTATATGGATGCGGGGCGGTCTCTGGAGCAGTCTCTGGTGGAGTCATTCCGTGAGGCTCATCCGGTTTTCGATCCCCTGGCGTTCAGGCTTCGTAGTGCCGTGGAGGCGGGACGGGATTACACGTCCCTCTTTGAAGATTTTTCTTCATTGTACAAAATCCCATCTCTGATCCTGGTGTCCATCGCGCTTAGGACCTCAGCTCGATTCGGCTCGTCGATCCGACCGATCATGCAGCAGGTGGCTGGCTCCCTAAGATCGCAGCAGGAATTGCGTCGTGAGTTCATGGCCGCCACTTCCGAAACGCGATTTACAGCAGGTGCCTTCGCCATTATTCCAATGGGGCTGGCGGCTTACATGATCCTGATGAATGAGAGCTACTCGGAGGTGCTGTTAAAAACAAGTACGGGCCATACCATGCTGGTGGTAGCAGGCGTCCTTCAGGGGTTGGGAATTCTCGTCATTCTGAAAATGATTCAGGGGGTGGGGCGTGTATAACGGTTGGCTTATATCTTCCGCCGTGGTTGCCATCGTTGCCGGTGGTTGGGTGATCCTGAAAAGTCGGGAGTGGGAAAGCCGAGCCCGTATTAGTGATCGCATGCGATCCTCGCCGGATAGCGCGGAAGAACCTGTATCCCGCAGTGCTCTGGAGCGGCTGGCATGGCGTTTTGCACATTCTTCTCTGACACGGGACGACTTCATAGAAATTCAGCAGGCAATGGCAGCGACAGGAAGAAGCAATGCCAGCGCGCAGTTGATGTACCTTCTGTACTGCTGGCTGATCCCCGCCGGCGTTATCCTGTTGGGTTTCATTTTTCTCGGGTTGCTTGGAGGAATGCTTTGTGCTGCCGCGGCGTTTATTTTGCCGAGAAGGATTATTCGCGGTATCGGCCAATCAGCGGAAAAACAACAGAATCGGGAAGCTGTTGAGCTGTGCCACATGACAAGGATGTTGATGGAGGCCGGGCTTTCCCTGGAGCGTGTGATGCGGATGATAGCTGCTCAGGCCCGCCCATTAATGCCGAAGCTGATTCTCCGAATTGATCGTTTTAATCGCTTGATGGAATCCGGTGCGGAACGTAACCAGGCGTTGGATGAGCTGGGCGAGAACCGCAAGATTCCAGTGCTGAGAAGCTATGTTTTGCTCATGAAGCAAAGCAGTCAGTTGGGAGCAGGGGTGTCCTCCAGTCTGGAGCAGATTATTCAGGAAGCAAGGGACGTCGAACGCTCCAAGCTGAAGGAAGAAACCAATCGAATTGGCGCTAAGATCACGGTGGTCATGATGGTTTTCATGCTGCCAGCATTGTTCATCATTATCGGCGGGCCGGCGGTGATTTCCATCGCCGACGCCCTTTCTCGCTAGCCGAAATATAAAGAGAGAAACTGCAATGTGTAACAGCAGATGGAAAGAAGGGATGCATAAAGCGGTGGGGATCGCGGCGGTAGCATTACTTGCCGCGGGGTGCGCCAGCAAGCCGGTATCAAAACCCGTCACGGCGTCGGACCGGGTTGATTTGGATCGGATCAGCTGTAACGAAGTGGTGCAGCCGGAGCAACAGGTTCAGATTGAGATGATCGACTCTCTGATGTCACGGGACCGTGATCACGCGGCCTTGGCGAAAATCGAGGATCAGCCTCTGAGTACCGTGGAGCATTGGCTCCGGTACGGTCAGCTCAAGGCGGCCACCGGGCAGCTTGATGATGCTCAAGCCATCTTTGAAGTGCTGGTTGATAAGTGCGGCACAGGGGAGAGTCACCATGGTCTCGGCATGGTGCTTCTGAAGAAAGATGATGTTCTGGCTTCGCTCGATCACCTGAAAGTGGCGCGGGAGAGGGCCCCGGCATCCTCCCAGGTCCGTAATGATTACGGATATGTGTTGATGTTGGTGGGGCACTATAAAGAAGCGGCTTATGAGTTGAGAACCGCCATGGAACTGGCGAACGGGCAAGGCCCGGTGCGGCAAAATCTGGCGGTCGCTTTCCTGTTGACGGATGACGAAGACGGCCTGCGCTGGATGAAGAAGGAATACGATTTCAATGCGGACGAGTTGGCCTATGCGAAACAGCTGGCCGGTCACTTTGTGAGGTAAAGATATGAAACTGATTTTGGCGTCTCTGATCCTGGTGCCCGCGCTAGCTGGTGCGGACGGTGTCAGTCCTGAAGGTAAACACTATCCTTCTGGTATGAGTGGTGATCTCCAGGGCCAATCCTCCAGGACGTATACGCGCTCAATGTTGAACGAACAGGCCCGTAGCGGTGGTGCGGAAAGTAGCGAAATAGCCGCCCCGGTCTATGTGGATTCACAACGCCGGTTGGCCGAGTCTTTCCGGCACCCCATCCCTGACAGCTTTGGAGAGCAAACTCGCGGAGAGAATTGACATGAAACGTCAGCGTGGAGCACTCACGGTTATCACGCCGTTGATTATCATCTTGATAGTTCTGTTTTCCGCGTTGGCGTTGGACGGCGCACGCCTTTATTCCGTACGTTCGCAAATGCAGAGCATCGCCAACGTCGCTGCCACGGCGGCCGCTGATGCTGCTCAGGCATGCTACGGCGGAGAAGTGAGCTCAACCAGTATCGAGGCGGTGGCCAAGGCAGTTGCTGATGAACACGGTATGGGCGAGCTTGGCGGCGTGCTTGTGGTTCAGCCGGGGGTTGTTGAACGAGGTGCCGATAACACGCTGGGCTTTCGCCAGGTCGACAGCCTCGTCAGCGAGAGCAATGCCGTGCGAGTCGAGTATTCTCTCCCGGATACACCCATATCCCGACTGATTCCGGGGTTGCTGGGTGACGTTGATCTGAAGCGTGTCGCGGTGGCGAAGAAAGAAGTTATCGCAACGGTGAGCGCCGCTGGGTCAACGGCGGTTGTCGGTGGTCCGGGCGGTAACGCCGGGTTGTTGGGCACGGTACTGGGGGGCTTGCTGGGCGTATCTGATTTTACTCTGGACGCCACCAGTATTGAGAGCCTGGCGGGAACCACATTTGCGCTTGGTGGCTTCCTGGAGTCCATCGGCGTGGCCGGTGGTTTGAGGGCGGTGGATGATCTTGTCGGTGCTGATGATATCCTTCAGGGGATTTTGGCAGGTTTGGATCCTGCCAGTGATGCGGCTGCCGTCGTTCAGGATATGTTGTCGGATGCGGGCCTCGTGGACACCAATGTGAGGCTGGATCAGGTTATTAAGCTGATAACGGATGTGCAGTATCCAGATCAGACCCCTGTTCCCGTGTATGACACCGTTGTGGCGCTGGCTCTGAATCTTCTTGATGGCGTCACTTCAATTCCTGTTGATGCCAATATCAACGTGCTTGGTATAGCCAGTGCCGACTTGTCGCTGGTAGTGGATAAGCCGCCAACGGTGGTGGTGGGGCCGGCGCGAACGGATGCTCAAGGCATGCCACTGGTGGAGTTTGAGGCTGCCGATATAACGCTTGCTCTTCTGGTTGAGGCAGATCTTCTTGGTATTGCTAAAGTGGAGGTTCCCCTGGCGGTTGAGACGGGAGGGGGATCTGGTTTTCTTGAATATGCGGATTGTGCATCCGGCGCAAGTAATAACGTTCTTTTTACGTTGAACATGCAGCCCAAAGTGGCCACCGTCTCGACAGGGGTGATTACACCGTCCGGCAGCTTGGAAGTTAAAGGCATTAGCGCTGAGTTGCTGCCCGCCTTGAAGGATATTTTGGCCAGTATCGTTATTGAGGCGACTATTGAGGAGCTGAAAGTTGGTTCCGCCGTCAACTCGATCAGAACGCTTGATTATGACCTTTATGAGAGGCAGGCAAACAGTGTGACAGTGGGGGGAGGCACGGACTTGCACCTCAGTAGCGGGGACTTCGATATTTTGAAGGTTACAGTGCCGCCACCCAAGGACTGTGGCCTTTTAGGCCTGGGTTGCCTTCTTAGTGATCTCCTCGAGCCTATTCTTGGTGTCGTAACCGGTGCAGTGGACGAGCTGCTTAAATCCGGTGTAATTGATCTGGTAGGTAACATTCTGACCATGATTCTTGAGCCGCTCCTGAATGCTCTGGGGCTTCACCTCGGAGGCATGACGGTAAGCGTAACAAGCGCGGATCAGGGCGCCGTGACGTTGTTGGATTGTGGCACTGGGGCGTGCGATTTAATTCAGTGATCACATTGGTCATCGATTGATTTACTTTGGGTTGTGAGTTCGCAGTATGAAACGTCAGGCCGGCGCCTTGAGCGTCGTTACCCCGCTTTTGGTTATCGTAATTCTGATTCTATCGACCTTGGCTCTCGACGGCGCAAGGTTGTTCTCTCTGAGGAAAGACCTTCAGGCGCAGGCGAATCTCGCCGCCACAGCCGCGGTAGGTAAGGCAAACACGTGTGGGGGCGATGCCGCAGAGGAGATGGTCAGCCGGGCTCGAGCAGCGATGCTGTTACAGGCTGATGCCCAAGGGCTTGATGGAAAAACCCAGAGCATTTCTGTTCAGGAGGGAATCATCACCGCCCGGGATGGAAAAGTTCTGAGCTTCGAACCCGCCGATAACTTTCTGATGACGAACGGTGTCGCGGTTGAAATAAAACGGGTAGAGCCAATAAGCAGACTTCTTCCTGAATCCGTGCTCGGATCAGTAACTCTGACCGCTTCAGCGGCAGCTCAGAAAGAAGTGTACGCCACTTTCTATACGGAATCGTTCACCGCGGAACTTTCCACCGCCAAATCGCCGCTTCTGGAGCCGATATTCCGGTACGTCCTTGGTGATAGCCAGTTGACGCTGAAAGCGCTGTCATTGGAACAGCTGGCGCATACCGTCATTGATCTTGAGAGCTTGCTTCACCATCTCACCACCGAAATGCCGGTGCTTGGTGATCTGGGGCTTGGTGAGATTCTTGGATCGGATATTCCCGCCCATGTTGTTGTTGGGGCGCTGAAAAGTGTTGATGGGCTTACGTCCGATACTCTGGCCATGTTGGATGAGATCATCGCCGCCCCGGGTATCCATACCAATATCAAATTAGAGGATGTTGTTGGTGTGCTTGGCAATGGTGCCGTGGATGCGGGTGCAAAAATCCCCCTTCTTGAGGCGCTTAGCGGCATCGTGCTGGACCTGGCTAACCGGCCTCCGTTCAATGGTGTGATCGAGGTGGATCTGGAAGGGCTTCTGGGGCCTCTGGGTTTGGATGAGAACCTGGAAGTAAAGCTTGAGATCGAGCTTGAGAACACCCCCAAGCCCATTATCGCGCCAGCAAGAATGGTCCAGGGCGACAACGGCACGGAATGGATAGGGTCGCTGGTGGGCGCGGATATTATTTTGCGTCTGGTGCTATACATGAACATCGGCGCCGCGGAATTCAGTGGCTTGAAGCTCTCTGTTCCGCTGGAACTTCGGACGGGGGCCACCACGGCACGATTGGTTGGGGCGGATTGTGCCGCCGGGTCGGTTAATACGGTAAACTTCGACTTCGAAGTGGAGCGGTCGGTACTGTCCCTGGAAACCATCCACGATGGTAAGTACGACGGCATTGAAGTGGGTGTCCTGGTGGCGGACGAAGAGCCCGAGGGCGTCTGTTTCCCGGCTATTGCCAAGGCCTTTTGTCCGGTATATCGGGAAGGCGTGACCTGGACACACAAGTACACTGGGCTGCTGGGAACTAAGTACGGGGACTGCTGCTACCCACCAGTTAAAGCATGCGGGAAAGGGTTGGTGGATGTCCGCATAAGCTCGACGCCGGTTACTGGCGAGGCGGTGCCGACAAGCATGTTGTATTTCGATGACTTGCCACTTGATGCTTTTGAGGCGACCTCCGAAGAGGTGTCAGGCGACACAGGTTCGGTACTGAGAAAAAGTGTTACCAACCTGCTTGATGGTATTAGTGTGGATCATGCCAGTGTTGCCTGTATTCCTCTGGATGGGCTTCTGAATGGCCTTGTCGATGTAATTACACCGGTGCTGGACGGTTTACTGGTGCCGCTGTCGGACTATCTTCTGGGGCCACTGCTGGAGGCGTTGGGTGTCAACCTGGGAACCGCGACGGTGCACGTCATCGCCGCGGAACAGCCCGCAGTCAAACTGCTGCAATACTGTGGTCCGGAAGGCTGTTGAAACTGAGGCGCGGCGGACTGGTCAACCGCCGTGCCGCAACTCCCCATTAATCTTCTCCGCCGTCTTCTGAAGCTCAGGCAGTAACCGCTCAATCATACCCTCCTCATTGGCCTTACTCGGCGCCAAAGTGAGGTTGATCGCGGCGATGGTTTTGTTTTCCCTGTTCTTGATCGGCACGGAGATGCCGAACATACCCTCCTCCAGTTCCCGGTCAACGATGGACCAGCCCTTGGCGCCGTCTTCCTGGATCGCTCGCTTGAGTTCTGCTTTGTCGGTGATGGTGAAGCGGGTGTAGGGAGTGAGTTCCAGGTTGTTGAGGTAGTGGTCGAGTTCTTCGGGGGGCAAGTCGGCCAGTTGGATCCGCCCCAGAGAGACTACGTGCGCGGGCAGTGTGCTGCCCACGTTGAGGGTGCTTTTGAGCAGTTTGCGGGTGGGGACCCGCATCACATAGTAGATGTCATAGCCTTCCAGTACCGCGATGGAGCAGGATTCCTGAACGGTTTGCACCAGTTCTTCCATGTAACTCTGGGCGAAGGACCAGATCTCCATTGAGGAGAGATAGGAGAAACCCAGGTTCAGCATGCGGGGGGTGAGCCAGAACTGCTTGCCGTCGGTGTTGGCGTAGCCCAGGGCGGTGAGGGTGTGCAGCAGGCGTCTGGCGCTGGCCCGGGAGATGTCGGCTCGCCGGGCGACATCGGATAAGGACTGCCTGGCGGCCCCTTCACCGAAGGTGGTGATCACCTTCAAACCCCGCATGAATCCGCTGACCAGCAGGGAGCCATCCCGTTCTCCGTGTTCCGCCATCCGTACCACTCCGTGCAAAGACGTTTTGACATTAACGAAAGGTTGGTCTTATCGTGTTGGCGTTCTTTTAGAGAACACAATGTGCGCATAGCGAACAATAATCAAAATAGGGTTGGAAGACAACCCTAAACTCGGAGAAGGCTCCGAGAGAGCCCGGAGAGAGTTTCATGGCTAACAACAACAGCAACCCATTGATATCCGTGTTACTCGGCGGCCTGGCCGTCGTGGCGTCCCTGATGCCGGCGCTGGCATCCGCGCGAGATCTTACCTATGCAAGTTATCTGCCGCCGCATCATCCCACCAGTGAAGGGATTAATGCCTTCATGGAGGCGGCGAAGGAACAGTCCGGTGGCGATGTCGCCTTCAAATTCTTTCCTTCCGGGGCGGCGGCCTCGGGCAAGGAGATGCTGTCGGCGGTGAGCGACGGCATGATCGATGGCGGTTTCCTGGTGACCGTTTATTTCCCTACTTCCGTGCCGGCGAACATGATCATCAGTGATTTGTCGTTCTGGGATCAGGACTCGCTGGCTGCGTCCGCCGCGTCGGTGGACACCATTCTCAACGACTGCCCGCAATGCCTTGAGGAGTACAAGGAGCACGGCGTGCGTTTTCTTGCCAGTTACGCCACGCCGCCTTACCAGGCCATGTGCAAGGACCGGTTCGATGATGGCTTCGAGGCCGAAGGCAAACGCATGCGCGTGGCTGGTGAAGAGATCGGCCGCTGGGTGTCGGGCATCGAGGGCATTCCGGTCAACATTCCCAACAGCGAATCCTACGAGGCCATGGAACGCAGCCAACTGGACTGTGTCATCGGCGCCACCAGCTGGTTGAAGTCCCTGTCGTTGATGGAAGTGGCCAACAGCGTCGTCGAGCTGCCCATGGGCGCCTTTCTTGGCGGCTCATTGCTGAACGTGCGCGAATCCGTCTGGGAGGATCTGGATGAGAAAGGGCGCCGGGCATTAATCGATGCGGCGCCGGTAGGGCTCGCGCGTACTTTGTACGCGTATCAGCAGGAAGAACAGGATGTACGAAAGCTGGCGCGGGAACAGGGTATCAACTTCGTTGAAGTGTCCGATGCGCTCAAACAGCGTCGGGAGGCATTCATGCAGTCCCAGATCGAGCAATCGGCTAAAAATGCCGCCGAGCGTGGTGTCGAGAATCCGGAAAAGATTGTCGAGAGTTTCATCAGGAATCTGGAGAAGTGGGAAAAGCTGCTCGAAGGCAAGCAACTCACCGAGCAACAGTACGCCGAGTTGTTGAAAACCGAAATCTACGACAAGGCGTTTTGATGGACCGTGCCGGTTCAGGGCTCTAATGGTTGCTACAAGGCCGCTGTGGGAGCTTGCCTGCAAGCGAATTGGGTCTGTCGGGCGTCTTTCGCCAGCAGGCTGGCCGCCACAGCGGCTTGGTAGCTTGTTCCATGAGAACTGCACCGGATTTTTTTCACTTCACAGGTTATTTGATTGATGAACGCAGCGACAGCGCAGTTTAAGCCGTTTGAGGGGGTCCGGGTCCTGGATATGAGCCAGGGACTGGCCGGGCCCTATGCGGCGCAGATGCTTCTGATGATGGGTGCCACGGTAGTGAAAGTAGAGCCTCCCCAGGGCGATTGGGGCCGGGTAATGGGATTGGCGCGTAACGGGCACAGTGCGTTGAGTGTGATCGCCAACTGGGGCAAGAAAGGCATTTGCGTGGATGCCCGCAACGAACAGGGCCGGGAGGTAATCAAGCGCCTGGTCGGTTGTTCGGACCTGGTGATGGAAAGCTTCCGGCCCGGTGTCATGGAGAAGCTCGGGCTGGGGTATGACGTGCTGAAATCCCTGAATCCAGGCATTGTGCTCGGTTCCATCTCCGGTTTCGGGCGCAGCGGGCCCCACGCGCTGCGGGCCGGCTCGGACAGTATTCTTCAGGCCGCCACCGGTATGGCGGCCATGAACGGCACTGACGAAGGTGCTCCCCGGCGGGTCGGCATGCTGGCGGTGGACATGATCACCGGTTTGTACGCCGGCTACGCGTTGTCCGCGGCGATCCATGAGCAACGTGCTTCCGGTGTCGGCCGGCATCTGGATCTGTCACTGCTTGGCGCCTCGATGGCTTTTCAGGCCATGCCCATGGTGGAGTCCTTTCTGCAGGGTGGTGAAAAAAGAAAACCGGTGACGGTGCCCTCGGGCAACTTCGACGCCGCCGATGGCCAGCTTTCGGTGGTGTGTTTACGCAATGAGATGTTCCACGCCCTGGCAAAGGCGCTCGGCCATGAAGAATGGACAACCGACCCGCGTTTTGCCGATAACGAGGCGCGCCAGCGTAACGTGGATACCTTGCATGATCTTCTGGCGGGCATCTTCCCGACACAATCCCGGGAATACTGGATCAACCGGCTCAATCAGGCGGGCGTGCTTTGCGGGCCGGTGAACAGCTACTCGTCGTTGCGTGAGGATGCCCAGGTGGAGGCCCTGCGTTTGTTGGCGGATGTGGATCATCCGGACTTCGGCGCTTTTCCTTTCCCGGCGTTTCCGGGGGCGCAGAGGGCGGCGGACGAGTTGCCGCCGGCGCCGGCTTTGGGGCAACACACCGTGGATGCCCTGCGAGGCGCGGGCTTCGCCGAGGCGGAGATCCACAACTTGCTGTCATCCGGTGCCTGCATGCAGGCGTGACAAAGAATAAGGAGCAGGTGATGCGAGCAGTGCTTTGTGACCGGTTCGGGTCTTATCAGGACCTGGTGTTATCCGAGGTGCCGAGTCCGGCGTTGGCGGAGGGCAGCGTGCGTATCGCCGTGCACTTCGCCAGCGTCAGTTACGCCATCTCCCTGATGGTGGCGGGGACCTATCAGCGCAAAATGACGCCGCCTTTTGTTCCCGGCACGGAAGTCTCCGGTGTTATTACCGAATGCGGCCCCGGCGTTAACGATCTGAAAGTAGGGGATCGGGTAGCGGCCATTGTCGATTGCGGCGCCTTTTCCGAAGAAGTGGTGATCGACCGGGCCACTGTTTACCCGGTCCCGGAGTCGGTGCCGTTGGAACAGGCGGTGGCCTTGCCCTTGTCGTTCGGCACCGCGACCACGGCGCTGAAGCGGGCCGGCGAACTGGCCGATAAAACCGTTTTGGTCACTGGCGCGGGCGGGGCTCTTGGGCAGGCCGCCGTGCAGGTGGCGTCCCTGCTTGGTGCCCGGGTGATCGCCATGGCCAGTTCACCGGAGAAACTGGGCGCGGCTTTGAAGGTGGGTGCCTCGGAAGGGATCGATTATTCCACCGGGGATGTGGTGAAGAAGGTCAAGTCGCTGACGGAAGGCCGGGGCGCCGATGTGGTGTTCGATCCGGTGGGTGGCGAGGTGTTCGCGTCGCTGATTCGGGCCACGGCGGTGGAAGGCACCATTTTGTCCCTGGGTTTTGCCAGCGGCAAGATACCCGCCGCGCCGGTGAATCTGTTGTTGGTGAAGAACATCGGTTTACTGGGAGTGAATTTTTCCGAGTACGTGGGTTGGGGAAAAGAAGACCGGCGTCATCAATTTTCCGATGAAATCCAGTCGATGATGCGCTGGCTGTTCCAGTCCGCGGCGGAAGGAAAAATAAGGCTCGCCACGCCCGAGCTGTTCCGTTTCGAGCAGGTGACGGAGGCCATCGACCAGGTGGTTCAGCGCCGTGCCGTGGGCAAGGTGGCGTTACGTATTCGATGAGGTTGGGTTATGAACCGGCTAATAAAAAAGACAAAGAATCTGGCCACCAATGTGGTCGGCGCGATGATCGTTTTGATGATGGTGCACGTTACCGCCGAAGTGCTGCTGAGGCTGCTGTTCGGCATGCACATTCCCGGAACCATGGAGGTCGTTGCTTACTACTACATGGTGGCGGCGGTCTTCATCGGTATTTTCATCTGCGTCGTTGAGGACAGTCACATCCGGGTGGATGTGCTGGTTCAGCATTTCAGCAAGCGTATGCGATCCGCCACGGACATCTTCGGGCTGCTGGTAATGACGCTGTACTTCGCTCTGTTCTCCTACGGTTTGTACCTGCAGGCGGTTAAAAGCTGGGGGCGCCGGGAAGGGGTGGACGCGGTGTTTTTTGAACTGTCGATCTGGCCGTCCCGTTGGATTGCCTGGGCGGGCGTTTTCATGGCCGCCCTGGCGGCGGTGTATCTTCTGATCCGTTTGTTGCGCGGAAAGTCCCGGCGGGAGGTTTCGTCATGAGCGCGGTGCAGATCGGGTTCGCTTGTATCGCCTTACTGCTGGTGCTGTTGGCACTGCGCGTGCCGATCGGGGTGTCACTTGGGGTGAGTGCCTTTACCGGGCTGCTCTCCCTCCGTGGCCTGGATGCGGCGTTCGCTCTGATGGGGTCCACCACTTTTCAGTTCATCGCCCATTGGTCGTTGACCGCCATTCCCATGTTTATCCTGATGGGCGCGATTGCCTTCCATACCGGTTTGACGCGAACCTTGTTCGATGCGGGCAAGGCCTGGCTGGGTTTTCTGCCGGGCGGGTTGGCGATCGCCACCAATGTTTCCAGTGCCGGTTTTGCCGCCGCCAGCGGTTCCAGCGTGGCGATGGCCGGTGCCATGTCCCGTCTTGCCGTGCCGGAAATGCTGAGGGCCAGGTACAATCCTGGTCTGGCCACCGGGGTGGTGGCGGCTTCCGGGACGCTGGGGGCGTTTATTCCTCCGAGTATTCCTTTTGTACTTTATGCCGTGTTCATGGAGGCGTCCGTCGGGCAGCTGTTGATGGCGGGGATTATTCCCGGCCTGCTGACCATGCTGGCTTATGCCGTGCTGATCGTCACCCGGGTAAAACTGAATCCGGATCTGGCGCCGAGGACTACGCAGGCTTATTCCAATCGGGACCGGTGGCTGTTGCTGCTCAAGTCCTGGCCATTGCCGGTGATCGTCGCCGGTGTTGTCGGCGGGTTGTATACCGGAACGGTAACGGCCACCGAAGCGGGCGCCTTTGGTGCTTTCGTGGCGATTGCGGCCGCGCTGATTCAGGGCTCCTTCAGTTGGACGGCGATGCAGCAGGCGGTATCGGAAACCGTCACCAGCACGGCGTCGATTTTTCTGATCGCCATCGGCGCGGTGTTGTTCAGTCGTATGCTGACACTCAGCCAGATTCCCATGAACATCGGTGTCTGGGTGGAAGATTACGCGGTGGCGCTGTGGATGTTCCTGCTGGCGGTCACGGTGTTCTATATCGTTCTGGGTATGTTCCTGGATCCCATTGGTCTGATGCTGGTGACCCTGCCGGTGCTGGCGCCTTTCGTCATCGCGTTCGATATCGACGTGATCTGGTTTGGTGTGCTGGTGGTGAAGTTCATCGAGATCGGTTTGCTGACACCGCCGATTGGATTGAATCTGTTCGTGGTCAGCGCCGGTGTGGGGGACAAGGTGCCGTTTGGTCAGGTGGTACGAGGCACGGTGTGGTTCCTGGCCGCGGAAGCGGTGGTGCTGATTCTGCTGATGGCGTTCCCGCAGTTGTCCCTGCTGTTGCCATCGCTGATGTACTAGTTGGGATGACGCTATATTGACGAGATGCTGTATTTGATGCATTGTGGCATCAATAATGATGATGAAGGGTCGGTATGCGTACCACAATTACGATTGACGATGCTCTCTACGAGCAGGCATTGGAGCTGGCTGACTCAGGCTTGGATAAACCCGCGGATATTCTTCGGGAGGCCGTCAAAACCTATGTTCGGGTCCAAGCCGCGCGCCGCCTGGCCGCTTTGGGAGGAGCGTCACCTGATATGGCGGATATCCCGCGGCGGCGTGAGGAGCCGTTGCAGGAATGAACGTTTTGGTGGATACCTCGGTATGGGTGGCGCACTTCAGAGAAAAAAATGAGGCGCTGATTAATCTGATAGAAATGGATCGCGCCATGGTGCATCCCATGGTCTTGGGCGAGCTTGCCTGCGGGACTCCGCCTGAACCTCGGCAACGAACTTTGGGTTACATTGGTTTATTGCGGCTGAGTAATCAGGCCAGCCTTAAGGAGGTCATGACGTTCGTTGAGCAAGAACGCTTATACGGGCGAGGTTGTGGTTTGGTGGATATGATGTTGCTCGCTTCAACCGTCATCACTCCCGAAGGGAGGCTTTGGACGTTGGATAAACGCTTGGCTGGATTGGCGGATGAGTTCGACGTGGCGTACCAGCCGCATATGCATTAGGCAGAACCGCGAACGGAAACTTAGAGCTTTCTTTCTACAAGGCCGCTGTGGGAGCTTGCTTGCAGGCGAATTTGAGACCCAATTCGCCAGCAGGCTGGCTCCCACAGCGGCTCCGAGGATCCGGCTGTGGGAAATGATCAGGCCCGGGCCGGTTGGGGCTGGTAGCCTTTCAGGGCGGTGACAAAATCCTGCAGAGCGTGAATGCCGGACTCCTCGGCTTCGCGGCACCATTGTTTCAAGGCATCCAGCATTTCCGCGGAATTGCGGCTGGTCTGGCCCCAGATTTCCTGCAGGCGCAGGCGGTATTCGTAGATGGTGGCCAGCGTGTGGTTGTGTTCGGTCAGCCGCTCCAGGCGTTGCTGATGACGCGGCTTGAAGAAACGCTGATCGCGGTACAGCAGGGCCCGGGCGCGACGATAGAAACCACGGGTGGCCTCGCAGGCGCGGGCTTGCTCCTGCTGGAACACCGGCTTGATCACCGTGCGGCGGTAATGGGCCATTACCTGAAAACGGTGTTGCACCAAAGCGCGCAGGGTATCCAGATCCACGCTGGGGCGGGCGGTGGCCAGCACCGGTTTCGGCGCCAGCTTTTTCACTTTGGCCAGGCCCAGCATTTCGAACAGGCGGATCCAGGCCCAGCCCATATCGAACTCGAACCGGCGTACCGACAGCTTGGCGGAGCTGGGGTAGGTGTGGTGATTGTTATGCAGCTCTTCGCCGCCAATCAGAATACCCCACGGCAGAATGTTGCGTGAGGCGTCCTTGCATTCGAAGTTGCGGTAGCCCCAGTAGTGGCCGATGCCGTTGATCACGCCAGCGGCGAACAGCGGAATCCACATCATCTGCACCGCCCAGATGGTCACACCGGCGAAGCCGAACAGAACCACGTTGGTCAGTGCCATCAACACAATGCCGAGCATGGGGAAGCGGCTGTAGACGTTGCGCTCGATCCAGTCATCCGGGCAGCCGGCGCCGTACTTGTCCAGGGTTTCCTGGTTCAGCGCTTCGGCCTGGTAGAGCTCCGCGCCTTCGCGCAGTACTTTGCGGATGCCAAGTACCTGCGGGCTGTGCGGGTCTTCCTCGCTATCGCAGTGGGCGTGATGCTTGCGATGAATGGCGGTCCAGGCGCGGGTGTTCATGCCCGTGGTCAACCACAGCCAGAAACGGAAGAAGTGTTTCAGCACCGGGTTCAATTCCAGCGCGCGGTGGGCGGAATAGCGGTGCAGATAGACGGTGACGCTGACGATGGTCACATGGGTCAGGGCCAGGGTGATCAGCACCAGGCTCCAGGGGCCCAGGGCCAGCAGGCCCTCGGACAGAAACATCAGGATGGTGTGCATAATAATCCGGCTTGCGGCGGTAGTAGTCCGTTAGAAAGCGAATGTGGCCGATTCGTTCCTTGATATACGGCTTTATAAAGAGGTAAGCAATAAATGGGCCGATGGATGCACCCGGGCCTGCCAATCAGCTTCTATATAGATGGTGCCTACCGGTTCAAAGATCAATGCGGGGCCGTAGATTACCTGATCGGCTCCTAATTCGTCCCGTCGGTATACAGGAATTTTGGTTTTGTTTCCTTCTGCGTTTGGCGCGGCGCTTTTATCACCAACGGAACCGTAAACCGGAGCCTCCCAGGCTGGCGACCCCTCGCCCCGAGGCGCCTGGCCCGGCGAGGGCGGCCGCGCCTCGGCCAGGCACCGGACCCGCAGGTTCACCCGCCGCACCGGCAATGACAGCCGGTGACCATAGCGCTGTTCGTGCAGATCGTGGAAGGCAGCTTCGCTTTGAGCGGGATCTTCTCCCTGCCAGGGCAGGGTCAGCACGGAGGACTGGCCCTGATAGCACAGGTCCAGGCCGGTTTCGGTGCGGATCCGGTCGGCTTCGATGCCTTCCGCTTCCAGTTCCGCCCGGGCCTGGCGCTCCAGTTCCCGAGCCAGAGTCAGAATATGCGCGGCCTCGGCATCCGCCGGCAGCGCCTGGATGCGTTCACGCTGGCGCGGCGCGTAGACCAGCCCCTCCGCCGACAGCACGCCGGCACGTACCGGCACCACCGCTTGGTGCATGCCGAGGTTGGCGGCCAGGGCGCACACATGCAGGCCGCCGGCGCCACCAAAACTCACCAGCGTGAAGTCCCGCGGGTCAAAGCCCTTCTGGATCGATATCACCCGCAGCGCCTGGCTCATATGCTCATTGGCCAGATCGATGATGCCTTGCGCGGCCTGGGGAATAGGCATGCCGAGGCGTTCCGCCACGCGGGCAACGGCGTCGTGGGCCTTGGCCGGGTCCAGACGCAGGTTGCCGCCCAGGGCGAATTCCGGCTGCAGGCGGCCCAGCACCAGATTGGCGTCGGTGACCGTGGCTTGGGTGCCGCCCTGGCCGTAGCAGGCGGGGCCGGGGCTGGCGCCGGCGGATTCCGGTCCCACGTGCAGCAGGCCGGCGTCATCCACCTGGGCCAGGGAGCCGCCGCCGGCCCCAATGGTGTGCATGTCAACCATGGGAACCGCCACTGGATAAGGCCCGATGCGCCCCTGGCGGGTCAGCCGGATGTCGCCGTCCAGCAGCGCCACGTCGGTGGAGGTACCGCCCATATCGAAGGTCATCAGATGATCGCGGCCCAGGGCCTGCCCCAGACGGCGGGCAGCGTTGAGACCGCCGGCGGGCCCGGACAGCAGCAGGTTCACCGCCCTTTCGGCGGCTTGGTCAGCGGCGATGGTGCCGCCGTTGGACTGCATGATGGTCAGTGGCGCCGGGGTGGTGTGCTGTTTCAGCCGCGCCAGATAATCCGCCATGCGGGGAGAGAGCCAGGCGTTCAGCCAGGTGGCCATGCCGCGCTCGTACTCGCCACGGGTGGGCAGGATGTCGCTGGAGAGGCTGACCGGATAGCCGGCCTGCCGGAGCGCCTTGCCGAGCCGTTGTTCCGCCGCGGGATCCAGGTAGCTGAACAACAGGTTTATGGCCACGGATTCCGGGTCATGGCGGCGAACCGCTTCCACCGTTTGCCGGATCGTCTCTTCGGTGAGCGGGATCAGGATGTCTCCCTGGGCGTCCAGGCGGGTATCGACGCCGATCACTGGAGTGTCGTGCAGGGCGGTGTGGGTGGGCAGCGGCCGCAGGTTGTATAACTCGGGCCGGTTCTGGCGGCCAATGAGCAGCAGATCCTCTATGCCGGAGTTAGTAATCACTACCGTTTTGGCGCCTTTGTTTTCAAGGGCCGCGTTGGTGGCCACGGTGCTGCCATGGACGATGACCAACTCCCCCAGGGCCAAGGCCCCGGAGAGTCCCATGTCCTCGATGCCCCGCAGGATGGCCCGCTCCGGGGCCGCCGGCGTGGACAGTACTTTATGGATGCGCGGTTGCTCGCCGCCCAGCAGAACGAAATCGGTGAAAGTGCCGCCGGTGTCCACGCCTAGCCAGTACTGCATCGTTGCCCCGCTTGTGCTTAACCCCTTTACCGCCTGCGCAAGGACGGTGCCGCGGGTATCATAACCGTCCTGGCCGCGGGCTGCCCATTGCCGCTGTATTCGCGAGCAAGCTCGCTTCCCACAGGGGGGCTACAAGCTCCCACAGCGGCTTCGTGGCGTAGTCTGTGGGAGCCAGCCTGCTGGCGAATCCTGTCCTGACCCATATTCCAAGGAGCCGTTAATGCCCGAATTACCCGAAGTGGAAACCACGCGGCGGGGGATCGAGCCGCATTTGACCGGACGCCGTCTGCGCTCGGTGACCGTGCGCGAGCCGCGGCTGCGCTGGCCCGTGGACGAGCGGGTGGCGGCGTTGCGGGATCGGCCGGTGCTGGCGGTGCGGCGGCGTGCCAAGTATTTGCTGCTGGACCTGGATGGCCTGCATCTGGGGGTGCATCTGGGTATGTCCGGAACACTGCGGGTGGTGCCGGAGGCGGCGCCGCTGCGCAAGCATGATCATGTGGATCTGGTGCTCGATTCCGGGCAGCTATTGCGCTTCAACGACCCCCGCCGGTTCGGCGCGGTGCTCTATCTGCCGGACCTGGAGCAACACCCGTTGTTCACCGGCCTCGGCCCCGAACCGCTGGATGCGGCCTTCACCGGAGAATGGCTGCACCGGCGCAGCCGTGGGCGTAAGGCCTCGGTGAAGACGTTCATCATGGATAACGCCACGGTGGTGGGTGTTGGCAACATTTACGCGCAAGAGAGCCTGTTTTTGGCGGGCATTCACCCCTCCCGGCCGGCGGGACGCATCAGCCTGGGCCGCTATCAGCTTCTGGCGGAAGCCATCCGGGAAGTTCTGGCGCGGGCCATCGAGGCTGGCGGCACCACGTTGCGGGACTTCACCCGGGTTGACGGTCAGCCCGGCTACTTCGCCCAGGAATTACGGGTCTATGGTCGAGCGGGGGAGCCTTGCCGGCAGTGCGGAACGCCGCTGCGGGGCGGGCGCCACGGTCAGCGCAGTACCGTGTATTGTCCCCACTGCCAGCGTTGAGGCGGGCTCAAGCGTTTTCTGGGCTCAGTGTGCTATCGTATTGTTTCTCTACGAATAAAGATTTAGATTGTGAACCAGTAGTCAGCACGACTGCTGAATTGGGGTAACAATGCCCCGGCGACTCAGCAAAAGGGGGGAGCCCGGACCATCTTCTTGTGTGTGGGGGTTGAACCTGTGGGGGGTGAGTCGCCGCTCCCGCGGTCGAGGGACGGCCGCGGGGGCTCCTATTCAAAAGGCCGGGTCAAGACGGTTGGGACTGCCCGGCCAATCCTGCTATCCAACGAGAACCTGTCGAAGAGGGACTCACAATGAAGCGAGCCCTGCGCCTGCTGGCGGCCGCCACCATCATCTGCACCGTATCCCAAACCACACAGGCCCGTCCCATGGACGAAGACGCCGATCAGCCGTCGGCGCTGGCCATGTTCGGGGACGCCGTGATCGTCAGGCCGGTCATGGCCGTCGGCACGGTGGGCGGTCTGGCCGTATATACGGTAATGTTGCCGTTCTCCGTGCTCGGTGATAATGAAGGCGAAGCCGCCGAAGTGCTGGTGAAGAATCCCGCCCGCGCCACTTTTTTGCGTTGCCTGGGTTGCACGCCGACGCAACATGAGCGCAAACAGGCGGAGAAAAAAATACGAGAAGCCAATGCGGCGCAATAATCGCGCCGCTACCGATTGATCTTTCGAGGAGTCCGCTATGCAACGTTGCGTGGCTGCATTGGCCGCCGTGGCCATGGGCATGGGTGTATCCGTGGCGCACGGCGAAGCCTACGTATCCCTGGGATACGGATATCATGAACAGGATGACCGCTTTTTCGGCGACGACCGCTTCGAGACCGGTGACCTGATCGCCAAACTGGGCGGCCGTATCAACCGCTGGTTCGCGGTGGAGATGCGCGGCGGTTCCACGCTGAACAGCAACGAAGACCGTCTCAATGGAACTTCCGTGAAAGGCGAGTACCGTCAGAAGTATTTCTATGGCGCTTATGTGAAGCTGAGTGGTCCCAATGCCACCATGGCCACGCCGTATCTGATTGGCGGTTATACCGAAGGCAAGGAAGAAATGGACGTGGACGGCGGCGGCAAGGTCTCGGACAAATGGTATGACTCGTCCTACGGTCTGGGGATCGATTTCGGTGTCAGTGAGCGCTTCGACGTCAACGTGGAATACATGTTCTATCGTGACAAGGACAACGTCACCCTGAAAGGTCCCGCCCTGTCCGCTTCCTGGACATTCTGAATCGGTAATACGTAATCGCTCTCCCGCCAAGGGAGGACGAAGCCACCGTGGGAGCTTGCCTGCAAGCGAATCTTGGGGCCGGAAGCTCATTCGCTTGCAGGCAAGCTTGTATGTTGGCGTGGCAAGTCGATAGTAGGCAGAGAGACTTGTCGGGGTGGCGGGACCTAGGCAGCTTCTGACCCC
>NZ_OBMO01000006.1 GCF_900217905.1 Alloalcanivorax xenomutans | reverse complement strand
CCCAAAGTACGACGCCACATGACGCTGGGAGGGCTCACCCCCAACGCCTATGCGGCTACTTTACAGTCCGTGTCTACTTAAATGGGGCCAGTCCATCCGCGCAACTATTCACTGTTAACTGTTCACTATTAACTGCTTTCAATGGTTTTCTTCATTTCCCGCACCGCTTCGTGCAGGCCGCTGATCACCGCTCGGGCGATGATGGCGTGGCCGATATTGAGCTCGTTGATGCCGGGGATGACGGCGATGTCGCGGGTGTTGTGGTAGTGCAGGCCGTGGCCGGCGTTGACGATCAGGCCTGCCTTGAGGCCCAGCGCCACGCCTTCACGCACGCGCTCCAGTTCCGCCAGCCGCGCGGCTTCATTGGTGGCGTCGGCGTAATGGCCGGTATGGATCTCGATGGCCGGCGCGCCGCAGCGATGAGCTGCTTCAATCTGCGCCGGGTCGGCGTCGATGAACAGGGATACTTCGATCCCCGCTTCCGCCAGGCGATCACAGCAGGCTTTGATCCAGGCTTCGTTGCCGACCACATCGAGGCCGCCTTCGGTGGTCAACTCCTCCCGTTTCTCCGGCACCAGGCAGCAGTGGGCCGGGCCGATACGGCGGGCAATGTTGACCATTTCCTCGGTGGCCGCCATCTCCAGATTCATGCGCGTCTGCAGGGTCTGCGCCAACAGTTCCACGTCACGATCCTGGATATGCCGCCGGTCTTCGCGCAAATGCACCGTGATCCCATCGGCGCCCGCCTGCTCCGCCACCAGCGCCGCCTGCACCGGCTCCGGATAGCGGGTGCCCCGCGCCTGACGCAAGGTGGCGATGTGGTCGATGTTGACGCCGAGAAGAACGGAAGAAGGCATGGGGATTGGCACCGTGGGTGGTTGGTGGGACAGCCATAATAACGGACGGGCAATGAACAGTTAACAGTGAATAGTGAACAGCTAAAGTCAAAACATCGTTGCAGAAACGCATAATTGTATTTGCGATACACGCAAAGTATCTTCGGCGGCACTTGTTTTCGCTATTCACTATTCACTGTTAACTGTTCACTGTTAACTATCAGCTGGTGCCGCGAAATAATTCGCGGCTCCTGAGCGGTCTTCCGCCCAGGTGCGGCGCCAGGGCCTCGCGCAGCAGTTGTTTGGCCATGCGGCGCACGGCCGGGGTCCAGCGGTCTTCGGCCAGGGCTTGCAGGTCGGCGCCGGAGTGGCCGTTTTTGTTGGGTATCAGTCCCAGGTCCGGCACCCAGCCGTAGCGCAGTTCCGGCGAGAGCGGTTGCCCTTCGCCATCGTGTTCGAGCACCAGGCCATAGCCCACTTCTTCCAGCAGTACCATTTCGAAACGGCGCAGGGTCACGTCCAGGGGCGTGTCGCCTTTCAGTTCGCGCAAAGTGTATTCGTAAGCAGGCCAGAGGTCCGGATGGGGATCATCGCGGTGCAGCAGGCGCACCAGCAGCTCGTTGAGGTAGAAGCCGCAGTACAGGGCGGTGCCGGTCAGAGAGACGGCGGCGGCGCGCGGTTCCACTTGGCGCAGGGTATGGAGTTCGCCGCTCCCCCGCTGTAATTGCACCCACAGCGGCACGAACGGGGCCAGCGCCGGGTTACGACGGCCGCCGCGGGCCACCGCGCCGACCCGGCCACCGCCGGGCAGGAACAGGTCGAGAATCAGACTGGTGTTGCGGAACGGCCGGCGATGCAGCAACCAGGCCGGTTCGAGGCCGTTGGCGCCGTCAGGATTGTCGCGAGTTGTCATAGCCCAGGGAACGCAGGGCGCGATCGTCATCGGACCAGCCGGCCTTGATCTTCACCCACAGATTGAGCATGACGCGGCGCTCGATCAGGTTTTCGATGTCGCGGCGGGCCTGGGTGCCGATGCTCTTGATGCGCTCGCCTTTATCGCCGATGAGAATTTTTTTCTGCCCGCGCCGTTCCACCAGAATGGTGGCGGCGATGTCGGTGACACGGGGTCCGTCCTCCCACAGGTCGATTTCCACGGTGACCTGATGGGGGACTTCCTGACCCAGTTGCCGGACCACTTTTTCGCGGATGATTTCCGCCGCCATGAAACGCAGGCTGCGATCGGTAAGCTGATCCTCGTCGAACCAGAAATCCCCTTCCGGCAAGCGGGAGACCAGTGCTTGTTCCAGCACGTCCAGGTTGTGTCCGCCCAGCGCGGACACCGGAATCACTTCGGCGAAGTCATGACGCTGGTTGAGTTTGTCCAGCAACGGCAGCATGGCGGCCTTGTCGTCCAGGCGATCCACCTTGTTCACTACCAGGATCACCGGAATATCACCGGCCCGGGCCAGTAACGACAGCACGTGCTCGTCGCCTTCGTTCCACTTGTCGCTGTCCACCATGAAACAGATGACATCCACATCGGACAACGCCGACATGGCCGCTTCGTTCATGGCGCGGTTGAGCGCCCGTTGCTGGCCGGTATGGATGCCCGGGGTGTCGGCGAACACGATCTGACAGTCGTCCCGGGTCAGAATGCCGTGGATACGGTGACGGGTGGTCTGCGGCTTGCGCGAGGTGATACTCACCTTCTGGCCGATCAAATGGTTCATCAGCGTGGATTTACCCACGTTGGGACGGCCAATGATCGCCACCAGGCCACAGCGACGGGATTCACTCATGAGTCTGCTCCAGCCACTCCAGAGCCTGCTCCGCGGCCTGCTGCTCGGCACGCCGGCGGCTCGGGCCGCTGGCACGGAAGGTTTTCTTCAAACCGCTCAGTTCGCATTCCACCTCAAAAGATTGTTTTGGCGCCTGGCCGCTGACCGACAGCACACCGTAGACAGGTAATTCATATTTGCGCGCCTGCAGCCATTCCTGCAAGCGGGTTTTGGCGTCCTTGCGCACGCTCTGCGGGCTGATCGCCGCCAGCCGGGCTTCGAACCAGCTCAACACCACCTCGCGGCAGGCGTCTTCACCACCGTCGATGACCATGGCGCCGATCAGCGCTTCCAGGGTATCGGCCAGGATGGACTCACGCCGGTGGCCGCCGCTTTTCAGCTCGCCGCCGCCCAGAATCAGGTATTCCCCCAGGCCCAGCTCGCGGGCCACTTCCGCCAGGGTCTGGCCACGCACCAGTGAGGCGCGCATACGGGTCAGTTGCCCTTCCGCCGCGTCCGGAAAACGGTGGAACAGTTCCGTGGAAATGATCTGGCTGAGCTGGGCGTCACCGAGGAATTCCAGCCGCTCGTTATTGTGACGCCGGCTGACGCTGCGATGGGTCAGCGCCAGTTGCAGCCGCTCCCCATCGCTGAAGCGATAGCCCAGGGCCTTTTCCAAACGCTCACGGTGTTCGATCACGGCGCCGCCGATTTGCTGAACGTGTCCCGGAACGTCATCACCACGGACACATTGTAGAACAGCGGTTCACGGACCTCGTAATCCACCGCCACCGACACACGGCCGCCTTCCTTGCTCACCACCAGGTCATTGGCGGTGATCGCATCGACCTGGTTGACGACAAAACGCTTGCCAAGCGCGTCGCGGATTTCCCGCTCGGACATCAGCGCGGTCTTGCTGTCGCCAAGCAAGGAGACGGTCGCCGATTTGATCGTGTTGTACTCCATATACGCCGGCACCATGCGGAACGCGGCGGTGCCGAACACCGCCAGAACGATCAGCACCACGATCCAGCCCAATAGGGAAAGCCCCCCCTGACGTGCGCGCCCTTTCATGTTGTTATGTCTCCACTTTGTCGATCGCGCCGTTCCGGGAAAAACTGGGCAGCGAGAAGAACGGTTCCCAGTGCATCCAGATCAGGAACGCCTTGCCCACCACCAGATTCTCGGGGACGAAGCCCCAGAAACGGCTGTCGTTGCTGTTGTCCCGGTTATCACCCATGACAAAGTACTCCCCCTCGGGTACCTGCCACTTGCCCTGGGTGTTACGGGGAATGACCTTGTCTCCGGTGTACGGATTGACCGGGCCTTCCTGGCGGATCAGATGCGGGTGTTCGCCGAGCATTTCGATGTACTCACGACGCCACGCCTGGCTGTTGCTGCCGTTCTTGATCAGGTCGCGCCGCACCGCTTCACCGTTGACGTACACCACATTATCACGCACTTCCACCACATCACCGGGGAGACCGATCACTCGTTTGATGAAATTCTGCGCGCGGTTTTCCGGAAACTTGAACACCATCACATCACCGCGCTCCGGTTCGCCGGTCTCCAGGATCTTGGTATTGGTCACTGGCAGGCGCAGTCCGTAGGAAAACTTGTTGACCAGAATGAAGTCGTGCACTTCCAGGGTCGGCAGCATGGAGCCGGAGGGAATGGTGAAGGGTTCCACCACGAAGGAACGGATCACCAGCACCACGAAGAACACCGAAATCAAAGAATTCGAAGTCTCCACCGTGCTGCCCAGACTTCCGCCTCTCTGACGCAGTTTAAACAGCCGGTCGAGTATCCATACCACCACGGTGACCAGCAGCGCCAGGGTCAACCAGAAGCCAATATCTATATCCATCAGTCATCCACCTTCAGCACGGCAAGGAAGGCCTCTTGGGGAATTTCCACGTTGCCCACCTGCTTCATCCGTTTCTTGCCCTCCTTCTGTTTCTGGAGGAGCTTCTTCTTACGAGACACATCACCGCCGTAACATTTGGCGGTGACGTTCTTACGCAGCGCCTTCACCGTCTGGCGGGCAATGATCTTGCTGCCAATGGCGGCCTGGATCGCCACGTCGAACATCTGCCGGGGCACCAGTTCCTTCATCTTCTCGATCAGCACCCGGCCGCGATGGGCGGATTGGTCCAGGTGGCAGATCATCGCCAGCGCATCGACCTTGTCGCCGTTGATCAGCACGTCCACCCGCACCAGTTTGGTGGCCTGGAAGCGCTCGAAGGCGTAGTCCAGGGAGGCGAAGCCCCGGCTCACCGACTTCAGCCGATCGAAGAAATCCAGCACCACTTCGGCCATGGGAATGTCGTACACCAGCGATACCTGCTTGCCCAGGTACTGCATGCCCTTCTGCTCGCCACGGCGCTCCACGCACAGGGTGATCACGTTGCCCACGTACTCCTGCGGCACCAGGATATTGACGCGGGCGATGGGCTCGCGGAATTCCTCGATCTTGTTGCCTTCCGGCAGCTTGGACGGGTTGTCCACGTAAAGCAGGCTGCCGTCACTGAGCATCAGTTCGTACACCACGGTGGGCGCCGTGGTGATCAGGTCCATGTCGTATTCCCGTTCCAGCCGCTCATGGATGATCTCCATATGCAGCATGCCGAGGAAACCGACGCGGAAGCCGAAGCCCAGGGCGTCCGAGGTTTCTGGTTCGTAGAACAGGGAGGCGTCGTTCAGCGCCAGCTTGGACAGCGCGTCGCGGAAGTCCTCGTAGTCGTCCGCGGAGACCGGGAACATGCCGGCGTAAACCTGCGGCTTGACCTTCTGGAAGCCGGGCAGCGCCGGCACGTCCGGGGTGTTGGCATGGGTCAGGGTGTCACCCACCGGCGCACCGTGAATGTCCTTGATGGTGGCGCTGACCCAGCCCACCTCGCCGGCTTCCAGGTGCCGGGTTTCGGTGCGTTTGGGTGTGAAAATCCCCAGGCTGTCCACCACATGGGTCTGGCCGGTGGATTTGACCAGGATCTTGTCGCCTTTCTTGAGGCGGCCGTGCTTGACCCGCACCAGACAGATCACGCCCATGTAGTTGTCGAACCAGGAGTCGATGATCAGCGCCTGCAAGCGGCCGCCGCGCTCCCCTTCCGGCGCCGGGATGCGTTCCACCAGCTGCTCGAGCAGATCCTCGACACCGATGCCGGTCTTGGCCGACACCCGGCAGGCGTCCATGGCGTCGATGCCGATGATCTCCTCGATTTCCTCGATCACCCGTTCCGGCTCCACCTGCGGCAGGTCGATCTTGTTCAGCACCGGCAGCACCTCCAGATCCTGCTCGATGGCGGTGTAACAGTTGGCCACCGACTGCGCTTCCACCCCCTGGGCGGCGTCCACCACCAGCAAGGCCCCCTCGCAGGCCGACAACGAGCGGGACACCTCGTAGGAGAAGTCCACGTGGCCGGGGGTATCGATGAAGTTGAGCTGGTAGGTTTCCCCATCGCGGGCGGTGTAGTGCAGCGTCACGCTTTGCGCCTTGATGGTGATGCCGCGCTCGCGCTCCAGATCCATGGAGTCGAGAACCTGCTCCTTCAGTTCCCGATCGCTGAGGCCGCCACAGGTCTGAATGAAGCGGTCCGCCAGGGTGGATTTGCCGTGATCGATGTGGGCGATGATGGAGAAGTTACGAATATGGGTAATGTCGGTCACAGATTGCCGCCAAGGAACGAAACGATGGAGGGCGATTCTAGCGGATTATGCACCCGGCAACCAAAGTTGTTGGTCGCCGGGCGCCATAAACCGTGTCAGGCGGGCCGCTCGCGGCCCTTTCGTCGGTGGAAAGGGCCGGCAATGATCACTGCCCCAGCTTGAGGGCAATGAAGCGAGCGTTGCCACCACGGTTGACCAGGGCCGGCACGGTGCCTTGCTCGGGCAGATTCTCGACGATGTCCTGCAGGGTGTCGATGTCCTTGACCGGCTGGTTATTGAGGGAGACCAGGATATCACCGCTGCGGACTCCGGCGGCGCGGGCCGGGCCCTCTTCCACCTTGGCGACGACGACACCGGATTCGGCCTTGGCGCGGGCCAGCTCGGCGGCACTGGCGTCACGCACCTGCAGGCCGAGCACGCCGCCCTGGGCGCTCTCGCCACCGCCGGCGGCGGCCTGGCGCGGATCCTCGGGCAGTTCGCCAACGGTCACCGACAGGTCCTTCTTGCCGCCGTCACGCATCACGGTCAGATCCACTTCGCTGTCCGGCTTGATGGTACCAACCACCTTCGGCAGGTCACCGGAGCGCTCGATCTGGTGGCCATCGAACTCGATGATCACATCACCGGGTTGCAAACCCGCGGCCGCCGCCGGCGAGCCGTCCACCACCTGGGCCACCAGCGCGCCCATGGGCCGCTCCAGGCCGAAGGACTCGGCCAGATCCCGGTCCACTTCCTGGACCAGCACACCGAGCCAGCCGCGGCTCACCTTGCCGGTGTCCTTGAGCTGTTCCACCACGTCCATGGCCATGTCCATGGGAATGGCGAAGCTGAGCCCCATGTAACCGCCGGAACGGCTGATGATCTGGGAATTGATGCCCACCACTTCGCCGTTCAGATTGAACAGCGGCCCGCCGCTGTTGCCCGGGTTGATGGCCACGTCGGTCTGGATGAACGGCACATAGTTGTCCGATGGCAGGCTGCGCCCCTTGGCGCTGACGATGCCGGCGGTCACCGAGCTGTCGAAGCCGAACGGCGCGCCAATGGCCAGCACCCATTCGCCCACCTTGAGATTTTCGGAGGAGCCGATGTTGACCACCGGCAAGTCGGAAGCCTCCACCTTGAGCAGGGCCAGGTCGCTCTGCTCATCGGCGCCCACCAGTTCCGCATCCAGCTCGCGGCGGTCCTGCAAGCGCACCACGATCTCGTCGGCGTCGGCGACCACATGATTGTTGGTCAGCACATAGCCATCGCTGGAGATGATGAAGCCGGAGCCCAGGGAGCGGACGTCTTCCTGTTCCGGCATGCCGCCGCCAAATTCATCGAAGAAGCGGCGGAAGAACTCCGGCAGCTGCTCCATCTGCTGTTGCTGGTCGCTGGCGTCACGGTGGGTGACGGTGCTGATGTTGACCACCGCCGGCCCCTCTTTCTCCACCAGCGCGGTGAAGTCCGGCAAACCGGTGACCAGCGGCTGGGAAGACGGCTGCGCCTGGGTTGGCGGGGCCGCTTGGGGCTGCTCCGCCGGCGCCGGTTGTTGCTCCGAACCGCCGCAACCGGCGATCACCAGCCCCACCGCCAGCAGCGGCGGCAACAAATAGTGTTGAATCATTCCCATGGAAAGCTCCCTGTGCATCGATGGAGTCTCTTGCCGCCCTTGAAGGGCTTCTCTACCCCAAAACAAACCCCGGTCAGTGTGTCTTGTGCTGACACCCGTTATGACGAAACGATCCTGACCGCCCCATCTTCCCGCGCCGGACAGCGGCGCAGGACCGTTGGTTGGTACGCCCGGCCGCGATCACCGCGATCGCGCCAACGATTGATGATGAAACCCAGCAGCAGGCCCAGCACCCCGAACAGCGCGGCGCCGTCGAACGGCAGCGGCAGGGCGCCGCCGAGCAGAGCGCCCGAAAACAGTAAAACCAGGGGTAAAGCGTAAACCCACAGAGCACCGCGCAGCAAAGCGCCTTCGGGAATGCCCACCACCACTTCCTCGTCTTCCTGGAAAGTGTCGCGGGTCAGCACGCGAAGACGGGCCCGCTGCCCGCCGCTTTGATTGATCAGACGATGGCCGCAACCCTTGCGGGCCTGGCAGGCATCACAGACACCGGCCCGCACGGTTTCCACCCAGATCGCGCCGGGCTCCCGTGCCACCACGCGCCCGTGCTCCTCGATCATTGCGCCGTGGAGACCTGTATTGATTGCATGACCCGTTCGGCCGTGGGCTGGGGGATTTCACCCACCAGGGTCATAAGGAAGGTAATCGGCCCGTTCTGGATGTGGCGGCTGATCGCCACGGTGGGACCGACCCGGCTGACACCCTCTTCGGGGCTGGCGCCGTCGGTGGCTTCGGCGAAGACGGTGAAGGTGGCGAGACCATCGCTGTAACTCTGTGCCGCCACCGGATCCGCCACCGTGTCGACACGGCGCCAGTCCCGATCCACGGCCTCGAAACCGCCGGGCAGCCATTGCGCCTCGATAACGAAATTACCGGGCCGGGAAGACGCCACGTTTTCCAAGGCCCGTTCACTGTGGGTCTCGGGCACATCGAAGTCGGTCCGTTGCAGCCCGGGATTCAAATCCAGGGTGACGAATTCCACCCGCTCCAGTGCCAGACCGTTGCCATCCACCATTTCCGACTTCAGCAGCAGTTTGCTTTCGTCATCCAGCCACAACCGGTAGCCGTAACGGTGATTGTCCAGCGGCGCCACGCGCACGCGCAGGGTCGGGCGGCCCGCGACGCGGCCGTCACCGTCAAGAAGGACGTTGTACTGGGAAGGGATGGCGCTGGCCAACCGGTCCTGGAATTCCAGTGGCAAGCCGTTGGCGTCGGAGATCCGGGTCAGGGTGCCGTTGGAATGCAGGCAGACCAGTTCCGGTCCACGCCGCAGCACTTCCACCAGGCGGCCGTCGAGATGGGTCAGACGCTGATATTGATGGTCGTCGAAGACCGCATGGCTTACCTCCATGGTGCTCACTTCGGCACCAAACTGATAGAGGAAACGGCCTTTATAGTTGAGTTGCCGGGACGCCTCGGACATGGATTGCAGCAGGGTCGCCGCGGGGGCTTCCTGAGCCGAGGCCGGCGGGGCAAGCAACAGCGCCGGCAGCGGCGCTATCAGGGTCAGACCAAAAGCGAGGGTTCGCAGCATTCGTTAGCGTGCTCCGTTGCGGGCGTCCATGCTCACCAGACGGGCGTAAGGCATCATGCCCTGACCGCTGTGGCGCGCGGCGAACTCACTGTGCCGCATCAGCATGGCGTTGACCCGCGGCTGGGCCGCGTTGACCTGCACCGGCACCGCGCCGGCACCGCCACGGGCGCTTTGCGACACCAGCGAAAGATCACCGAACGGACGGCTCATGCGCTGATCATTGGCGGCCAGGGTGTTTTGCGGCGCGCCGGAAGACAAGGAGGAGCCGGAGGGCCCGCTCCAGTACTGCCAGCCCACCACGGTGGCCGCGGCCACGGAGGCGGCCACCGCCACCCGGGCGAAACCACCCACCAGGCCGGACCGGCGCGCCGGCGCCGATTCCGCCGCCAGCGCCTCGGACAGACGCGCGTTAAAGGACGATGGCACCGGCCGAACCGCCTGGCCATGCATCACATCACGGGTGAGTTGCCAACGGGCCAGGGTATCCAAACCATTCTCGTCCAGATCCCGCAGCACCCGCCGCGTCTCGAATTCATTGGTTTCTCCGTCCAGCAGGGCGGACAACACTTCAAAGTCCCGTTTCATGACCTCACCCTTTGTCTCCACGTTGCGACCCTAGCAGGGGCCGCACCGCCTCGTCGATGGCTTCCCGAGCCCGGAAGATGCGCGAACGCACCGTTCCCACCGGACATTCCATGACCACCGCGATGTCCTCATAGCTGAGGCCCTCGAATTCACGCAGGGTCACGGCGGTCTTGAGTTCCTGGGGCAGTGCCTCGATGGCCCGGTGGATTACTGCCTCCAGCTCCTCAGACAACACATGGGACTCAGGGGTTCCAATCTCGTGCAGGATTTCCGCACCACTGTACTGTTCCGCTTCGGCGGCATCCAGATCGGTGCCCGGAGGACGGCGCCCCTGGGCCACCAGGTGGTTCTTGGCGGTATTGACGGCGATACGGTAAAGCCAGGTATAGAAGGCACTGTCGCCACGAAATCGCGGCAAGGCGCGCCAGGCTTTGATGAAGGCTTCCTGGGCCACGTCCTGGACCTCATCCTGATCACGGACGTAACGGCTGATGAGAGCGAAGATACGTTGCTGGTACTTCAGCACCAACACTTCAAAGGCGCGCTGATCACCATTCTTGGCTTTTTTGACCAACTGTTCGTCGGACACCTAGCACTCCTTCGGGATGGTCGTGACAAAACGAGCGGCGACATCCCGTCGGCACGGCACGCGCGGCGCATACCGACCAGGCGCCGATGGCCCTGTTTTTCCCGTCGTGAGCTGGTGTTGCAGAAGCACTGTGCCCCCCGGAACGTCGCGATCTTCGCCTTGCCCTGGCCGTGCCGGAGCGGATTTGGCCCCCGCCAGCCAGGATTGAAGCGCGGTATTGTAACAGGAGTTGCCTGGACCGCTATACTGGCCTCCCTGAACATGGCCGGTTTTCACAATGGTTCAACAATTCACCTCCATAATGCGCCGCTTTGCGTACCGTCCCCGGTCACGGTGTCGAGCCGGCAGCGCGGATAACCGCGGATAGCTATGGCAACCTTTCATTACGACGTTCTGATCATCGGTTCCGGCGCCGCCGGCCTGACCGTGGCCCTGCGCCTGCCCGACGATGCCCGGGTGGCGCTGCTTTCCAAGGGCGAACTGACCCACGCCAGCACCTATTACGCCCAGGGCGGCGTGGCGGCGGTGCTGGATGAATCCGATTCCATGGACAGCCATGTCCAGGATACCCATGTGGCCGGCGCCGGCCTGTGCCACGACGACGCGGTGCGGTTCACGGTGGAAAACGGCCCGGAAGCGATCCGCTGGCTGATTGAACAGGGGGTGGATTTCACCCGCATGCCCGGCGGCCAGGACGCGCCCCTGCCCTACCATTTGACCCGCGAGGGCGGCCACAGCCACCGGCGCATTATCCACGCCGCCGACGCCACCGGCGTGGCGATTTCCAGCACGCTGATCGACCGCGTCAAGGAAAAGACCAACGTGGAACGGTTCGAACACCGGGTGGCGGTGGATCTGATCACCCAGGTGCACGATGGCGAGCGGCGCTGCTGCGGCGCCTATGTGCACGATATCCGCAGCGGCGAAACCGATGTCATTCTGGCCCGGTCGGTGGTGCTCGCCACCGGCGGCGCCTCCAAGGTGTACCTGTACACCTCCAATCCGGACGTGGCCACCGGCGACGGCATCGCCATGGCCTGGCGCGCCGGCTGCCGGGTGGCGAACATGGAATTCATGCAGTTCCATCCCACCTGTCTGTACCACCCCAAGGCCAAGAGCTTCCTGATCACCGAGGCGATCCGCGGCGAAGGCGGCAAACTGCTGCTGCCCAACGGCGAGCGTTTCATGCCGCGCTTCCATGAACGGGCGGAACTGGCGCCACGGGATGTGGTGGCCCGTGCCATCGACCATGAAATGAAGCGCCTGGGCGCCGATTGTCTGTATCTGGACATCAGCCACAAGCCGGCGGATTTCATCATCGAGCACTTCCCCACCGTCTACGCCAAGTGCCTGCAACTGGGCCTGGACATCACCCGCGATCCGATCCCGGTGGTGCCGGCGGCCCATTACACCTGCGGCGGGGTGATGATCAACGAAAACGGCGAAACCGACCTGCCCGGTCTGTACGCGCTGGGCGAGACCAGTTTCACCGGTCTGCACGGCGCCAACCGCATGGCCAGCAATTCCCTGCTGGAATGTCTGGTGTACGGCCGCTCCGTGGCCCGCCACATCAGCGAGCACCTTGCCGGTCTGCCGCTGCCGCGCGGCGCCGAGGAATGGGACGACAGCCTGGTCACCGACTCCGACGAAGACGTGGTGATCAGCCACAACTGGGATGAGCTGCGGCGCTTCATGTGGGACTACGTGGGCATCGTGCGTACGGTGAAACGGCTGGAGCGGGCCCAGCACCGGGTGGATTTGCTGCAGAAGGAAATCAGCGAGTATTACAGCAACTACCACATCAGCAACGATCTGCTGGAACTGCGCAACCTGGTGGTGATCGCCGACCTGATCATCCGTTCGGCGCTGCAACGCCGTGAAAGCCGGGGCCTGCATTTCATGCGCGAGTTTCCCGGCCCCCAGGATCCGCCACGGGACAGCGTGCTGGTGCCGGACAACAGCCCCTTGGGAGCCCTTTCGCCGGTCAGCGCCGCCGATTGAGCCAGAGCACCTGACGCAGCGGCGTGAGCGCCGCTTCCCCGGCCTGATCGGCGAAGATCCAGACCCAGCCCCGGCCGGGGCAGCGCAACGCCAGCCAGGGCCCGGGCGTCCAGGCGCGGAACGGCGCCGTCACGGTGATCCGGCTCTCTTTCAGGTCCGGATTTTCCAACACCAGAGTCACTTCCGTGGCGGTGACCGCCACCGCCGTCACTAGTGGCGGCCGCCACCGCCACAACCACCACGCCAGCCCCGCCAGCAACGGCGGAAATGCCCCCACCGGCACCGCGCTGTGCCACAGCGCCAGAGCGGAAATCAGCAAAGCGGCGAGGCGCAGACGGCGCGGCCAGGCCGAAGGGCGCAGCTCAAGACGAGGCGGAAACGAGGCCGAGTATGTGGCGGACATAGGCGCGTAACTCCGGGTCTTGCGGTTCCGAACGGGCGGTGAACCACTCCAGCATGTCGACGTCCGCGCATTCCAGCAGTTTCGGGAACAGCGCCCGGTTGGCCTCGCTATCCTGCTCGAAGTGATGATCCAGATAGCCGTACAGCACCACCTCCACCTCGGAAGCGCCACGACGGCACTGCCAGCGATAACGACGTTTCAGATCGGCCAGCGACATGTCTTTCCCCAATACGATGTGCAGGCGGGCAATTGTATGTCAGGCGACGTTCCGGCGATATGGGCGAAAGCTGACAGCACCCACCCCGATTCCCTATCATGTGTGACCAGTCAACAACCGGGAACACTATGAGCGCTTGGTCCTCTTTGATCGCGGAAATCTCCCCCGCCAACGGCGGCGTTACCACACCGGCCCTGGCGATCTGCGACCATCTGGCGGTGGTGCGGGTGCGCGGCGAGGAAGCGGGGTCCTATCTGCAAGGGCAACTCACCTGCGATCTGAAACGGATCGATCAGGGCGAGCACCATGCCGCCATGCATCTGTCGCTGAAAGGCCGGGGCCTGGTGAGTCTGCGCCTGGTCCGCGATGACCAGGGCTATCTGATGCTGTGCCCGGCGACCATGGCCGAAGCGGTGATCCGTTGCCTGGAAAAATACCGACTGCGCGCCAAGGTGACCTTCGAGGTGGCCGAGGATCTGCGCGTGATCGGCCTGGCCGGAGCGCTGGAGCAAAGCGGCCTGCCGCTGCCGGATGCGGGCCATGGCCGCCACCATGGTGGCCTGACTCTGCTGCGTTATCCGCTCACCGAGCAACTGCTGGTGATCGGCGCTGACGACGCCCTGGCGGAACTGAGCCGGGCGCAACGGAAGCAGGCAAGCCGCACCCCGGTCGACGGCGAGGGCTGGCGTTTTCTCGATATCGGCGCCGGCGAAGGCCAGATCTACCCCGGCGGCGAGGATCTGTTCCTGCCCCAGGTGCTCAACTACGACCTGCTCGGCGGCGTCAGCTTCAACAAAGGCTGCTACACCGGCCAGGAAGTGGTGGCGCGCATGCACTTCAAGGGCAAGCTCAAGCAACGCATGGCCGCCTTCACCTACAACGGCCCGCCCCTCTCCCCGGGACAACCTCTGCGCAACAGCGACGGCCGCGCCGTCGGCGAAGTGGTCGACAGCGCCCGCGGCGAACCCACCCCCCGCCTGCTCGCGGTGGTGCGCCTTGACCATGAGGGGGAGTTGTTCGCCGATGATCAGGCGTTGGGGGCGGCGGCGATGGCACTGCCATATGGGAAGGGCAGTGAATAAGTAACAGTGAATAGTGAACAGTGAAAAGAAGGCGGCGTTGCGATGACGCAAGGGCCGTTTGCCGATCCGCAATAGCCCGCTTTTTTATTTTTCCAATCAAAGAGGCCGCACCCAGGTTTGGGCGCGGCCTCTTTGGTTTCAGTCAGCGCCTTTCGTAGCGCGCGCAACTATTCACTGTTCCCTATTAACTATTCACTGTCTTTCCATTCTTCTTCCAGCGTCCGCACCAGCTCCGCCACCGGCATCTCCCGGGAACGGTGCGCCCCCGTGCCGGCCCAGAGGCTTTTCCAGTCGGCGCCAGCGCCTTTGCGCAAAGGGGAAGTCAGGCGGTGTTGTTCCGGGTAGGGAGCGATATCCTTGGGGGCGCGCTCATCCATCCAGGCGTTGGCCAGGCCTCGTGCCCAGCGGCCGGAGACCGCGCGGGTGACACCGGTGGCGCCGGGGGCCGCCTCGGCCAGCCGTTGTTTCCAGACCGCCGCCGTGTCCGCTTCCGGGCAGCGCAGAAAGGCCGTGCCCAGTTGCGCGGCGGCGGCACCGGCACGCATTACCCTCGCCATGTCGGCGCCGTCCATCAAACCACCGGCGGCGATCAACGGCAGGGACACCACTTGCCGGCAAGCCGCCAGCAGATCGTCCAGCACCATGCCCGGCGCCAGCGGGTCGACGCTGCCACGATGGCCGCCGGCTTCCTCGCCCTGCAGGACCACCGCGTCAACACCGTCCTCGGCCAGCGCTTGCGCCTCCGCCACACTGGTGGCGGTACCCACCAGGGCGATACCGCGCGCGCGGCAGGCGTCCATGCGATCCCTGGACAGACGGCCGAAGGTGTAGGAAAACACCGCCGGGCGCGCTTCCAGCACCGCTTCGAACTGCTCGTCGAAGGACGGCAGCGGCGCGAACTGTTCCGGCATGGCCACGCCGGCGGCGGCATAGCAGGAACGCAGCGCCGCCTTTGCTTTCACCACTTGTTCGGCGTCCGGCGTTTGTGACGGCGGGATAAACAGATTGATGGCGAACGCATCGCCGCCGGCGTCGCGCACACCCCGGGCCGACTCGAGGATCGCGGCGCCGCTCAAATAACCGGCGCCCACTGAACCAAGCGCCCCGGCGCGGCTCGCTTCGGCGACGAAACGGGCACCACTGATACCGCCGGCCATGGGCGCTTGAATCAAGCTGTAATGCTGGAAAGACATGCCTGGCTCCCTGCTTGGAACGAAGAAGGAGCCTAACCCTACCGCCGGGCGGCGCGGGGCACCAGCACAACGCGGGCATACTCATTATCACTGGTATTTATGGGAAAGTGCGGACACGCTTGAACGCCGATTCGCTGGCAAGCCAGCTTCCCACAGACGGGGCTGCGAAGCCGCCGCGGGAAGCTGGCTTGCCAGCGATTTTCGCCGCTAGGACCCCAAATCCGCCAGCGGATGCCGCGGTGCCGGGTTTTCGAAGAAAGTGTCGATGTACCCCGGCGGCACCTCATGCACACTGCGGTGGCGGAAGCGCGGCTTGCCGTCCTTGTCGATCAGCAGCGCGCGCACGCCTTCGCGGAAATCCGCGTGCAGCGCGCATTGCACCGACAGCGTCCATTCCATGCGGAACACATCCTCAAGTGACAGATAACGCGCCCGGCGCAGTTGCTCCCACACCAGGAAAGCGGTTTGCGGACAGCCGCCGGTGAGGTTGGCGCGGGCCTTGTCGAGCCAGCTGTCGCATTCCTTCGCCGCCAGCAGAGTGTCCACCACTTCCGGCAGGTCGGCGCCGTCGCACCAGTTGTCGATGAGATTACGGCGGGCACTGACGGCGCCGTCCAGCTGTAACGGATAGTGGGCGGCATCGCGGAAGAAACGAAACAGCAGGGCATGGTCGGCGGCGCGCTCGCCAGTGAAGCTCTGGCCGCCGAGGTCATCCAGCAGGTGCTCCGCGTCCTGGTCCAGGCAGCGATCCGCCAGCCCCAGATTCAAAGCATCGCGGGCATCAAAATGAACACCGGTGAGCCCCAGGAACAAACCGGTACGGCCCGGCAGGCGATTGAGAAACCAGCTGGCGCCCACGTCCGGGTACAGACCGATGTTGATTTCCGGCATACCGAGCCGGCTGTTTGCCGTCACCAGCCGGAAGGTGCTGCCTTGCATCAGGCCCATGCCACCACCGAGCACCAGGCCGTCGGCCCAGCAGATCACCGGTACCGGCGAGCGGTGCAGACGGTGGTCGAGGCGGTATTCGGCGGCGAAGTACGCCTCCACTTCCGGATTCCGGTCCTTGCCCGCGTGGCGCACCATGGCCCGATGCAGGGCCACCACATCACCGCCGGCGCAAAACGCCTTGTCACCGGCGCCTTCCAGCCAGATCGCGACGATGTCGTCACGGTCTTGCCAGTCGTCCAGCCGCCGGCTCAGTGACTCGATCATGTCCAGACTGAGCGCATTGAGGGCGGCGGGAGCGTTAAGGGTGGCGCGGCCAATCACATGGCCGGAGGCGGTGGGCAATTCCTGAAACAGAACGGTGTCGGTCATGCCGGCACGGGCTCCTTTTTCCGATAGAAATCCCGATCGAAAAAGAATCGATTGGAGAAACAATCGCTATAGCAAGTATCAAACCACGGATAGCACCCGGGTGTTGCAAAAAGCCGTTAAAGGGCCCAATCCACCGGAGTCTTGCCCTGTTGAATCAAATACTGGTTGGCGCGGGAAAAATGGCCGCACCCGAGAAAGCCGCGGTGCGCCGACAGCGGCGACGGGTGCGGCGCGGTCAGCACGCAGTGGCGCTGACGGTCGATCAGGCGCCCTTTCTTTTGCGCGTAGCTGCCCCACAGCATGAACACCACGCCCTCACGCTCACGGTTGATGTGGTCGATGGCCTGATCGGTGAACTCTTCCCAACCCTGCTTTTGATGGGAAGCGGCCTGGCCGGCGCGCACGGTGAGCACCGCGTTGAGCAACAGCACGCCCTGCTTGGCCCAGGGCTCCAGATTACCGTGATCGGGGGCGGGAATGCCCAGATCCCGTTCGATTTCCTTGAAGATATTGACCAGCGACGGCGGCACCCGCACGCCCGGCTGCACCGAGAAACACAGGCCGTGGGCCTGGCCCGGCCCGTGATACGGGTCCTGGCCCAGGATCACCACCTTGACGTCCTCGAAGGGGGTATCGTTGAAGGCCCGGAAGATGTCCGGGCCCGGCGGGAACACGGTCTCGCCCTTTTGCTTTTCCTCACGCAGGAACGCCCGCAGACGCACCATGTAATCCTTGTCGAACTCCGCCGCGAGGACGTTCATCCACCCCGGTTCCAGGGCGGCCTTGGCGTCAGACATGGGGTACCAACCTGTCCAATAAATGTCGTGTCCGGTTACGCAGGGACGACTCGTCCACCCATTCGGGGTGCGCCAGCAGACGCACCTCGATGACCATGATCTGGCCGTGGATCAGTTCCGCGTCCAATTGCGGCTTGTCCGAGCCAAAGGCCCGGCAGGCCTCCACCAGAATATCCGTTTGCTGCTGCAAATAAAGGTCCGCCAGCTCCCGCAGCCTCTGGTCCAGGATCGCTTCCTGCAGGAACGCCTGCTCGGCGATCAGGTGCTCGCGCCGGTTTTGCAGCTCATCAAGGATAAAGCGCGTGGTCAGCTCCGCCAATTGGTCAATCAACTGGTCCCTTTGCGCGGCATTATTGATCGGCGCGCCATCGAGCTGCCGGATCAGGGCGAAGGCCTGATCCCGGAACGGCCCGATCACGTCGCTGAGAGCCCTTTCCGCGAACAGCGTGAAGGTGTCGGCGATCAGATCGCCGATGTCCTTGAAATAGTAAGTGGTGGCGGACAGCGGCACATCGGCCTCGCGCGCCACGGCCCGGTGCCTCACGGCACGGATACCGTCGCGGACGATGATCGTCAGGGCAGCCTCGAGAATGGCGCGCCGGCGCTGTTCGCTGCCGGCGCGGCGGGCCTTGCGGCCCTGGTATTGAATGGTCGTGGTCATAGGACGACTCGTTGTTCTGCTAATGATGGCCATTCCAGCTTACCAGCAGGTGTAAGCTTAGTAAGGCCTCACTTTGCAACGCTTCGTGACCAGAGCCACCGGGCTCGCTGGCTGTCAACGCCCCTGGGGCCGCATGTGCGGGAACAGGATCACATCCCGGATCGACGGCGAATCGGTGAACAGCATCACCAGCCGGTCGATGCCGATACCCTCGCCAGCGGTGGGCGGCAGGCCGTGCTCCAGGGCGTTGATGTAATCCTCGTCGAAGAACATGGCCTCGTCGTCGCCGGCTTCCTTCTCCGCCACTTGCTGCTTGAAGCGCTCGGCCTGGTCCTCCGCGTCGTTGAGCTCGGAGAAGCCATTGGCGATCTCGCGGCCGCCGACGAAGAACTCGAAGCGCTCGGTGACGAACGGGTTGTCATCCCGGCGCCGGGCCAGCGGTGACACTTCGGTGGGGTAGTCGGTGATGAAGGTGGGGTCCTTCAACCGGTGCTCCACGGTTTTCTCGAAGATCTCGATCTGCACCTTGCCCAGGCCCCAGATCGGCTTGAGCGGAATGCCCAGCCCTTCGGCGATACGGCGGGCGCCCTGCTCGTCGGCCAGCTCGGCGGCGTCCATATCCGGGTTGAACTGGAGGATCGAGTCGAACACCGACAGCCGCGCGAACGGCTTGCCGAAATCATAAACCTCGCCCTGATACTGGATCTCGGTGGTGCCCAGCACGTCCCGCGCCAGAGTGCGCAGCATGTCCTCGGTGAGGTCCATGAGGTCCTGGTAGCCGGCGTAGGCCTGGTAGAACTCCAGCATGGTGAATTCCGGGTTATGCCGGGTGGAGAGACCTTCGTTACGGAAGTTGCGGTTGATCTCGAACACCTTCTCGAAGCCGCCCACCACCAGCCGCTTGAGGTACAGTTCCGGCGCGATGCGCAGGTACATGTCCAGGTCCAGGCTGTTGTGGTGGGTGATGAACGGCCGCGCCGTGGCGCCACCGGGGATCACCTGCAGCATCGGTGTTTCCGCTTCGATGAAGCCCTGCGCCACCAGATAGTTGCGGATACCGGCCACCACTTGCGAGCGGATCTGGAAGGCACGGCGGCTGTCGTCGTTGACGATCAGGTCCACGTAGCGCTGACGATAACGGGCCTCGGTGTCGGTGAGGCCTTTGTGTTTTTCCGGCAGCGGCCGCAGCGCCTTGGTGAGCAGACGGTAGTCGTCCATCATCACGTACAGATCGCCCTTGCCGGATTTGCACAGCTTGCCGCGCACGCCAACGATGTCGCCCAGGTCCCAGTGCTTGGTGTCTTTCTGCACGTCCTTGCTGGCGTAGATCTGGATCCGTCCGGACATGTCCTGGAGCACTTTGAACGCCTTGCGGTCCAGCATCAGACGGCCGGCCACCGCCACCTGGATGTCCCGCTCTTCCAGCTCTTCCTTGCTCAGCTCGCCGTATTGCGCCTGCAGATCGGCGGCCAGCGCGTCACGGCGGAAGTCATTGGGGAAAGCCGCGCCCTGTTCGCGCCAGGCCGCCAGTTTGGCGCGGCGCTCGGCGATCAGACGGTTTTCATCGGCGCTATCGTTGGCGCTACCGTTGGGAGTGTTCTGTTCGTCAGCCATTATCTCTCTAACCTGTTTCGCGGTCCGGCGGCGGACCCTGGTATTACAGCCGCGTCTTTCTTTACAACCCGCTTTTAAGGGACGCTTCGATAAAGCGGTCCAGATCACCGTCCAGGACCTGCTGGGTATTGTGGCTTTCCACGTTGGTGCGCAGATCCTTGATGCGGCCGTCGTCCAGCACATAGGAACGGATCTGGCTGCCCCAGCCGATATCCGACTTGGCGTTTTCCTGTGCCTGCTTGGCCGAGTTGCGTTTCTGCATTTCCAGTTCGTAGAGCTTGGCCATCAGCATCTTGGTGGCCTTGTCCCGGTTCTGGTGCTGGCTGCGCTCGGACTGGCACTGGGTCACCACGGTGTGTTCCTGGCCGGTATCCGGATCGGTGAACACATAGGTCAGACGTACCGCGGAGTCGGTCCGGTTAACGTGCTGACCACCGGCGCCGGAGGCGCGATAGGTGTCGGTGCGCAGCTTGCCCGGGTCGATCTCGATGTCGATGTTGTCATCCACTTCCGGTGCCACGAACACCGAGGTGAACGAGGTATGGCGGCGGCCGCCGGAGTCGAACGGGCTCTTGCGCACCAGACGGTGCACGCCGGTCTCGGTCCGCAGCCAGCCGTAGGCGTAGGGCCCTTCGAAACGCACGGTGGCGGATTTGATACCGGCCACGTCGCCGGCGGAGGCTTCCTCCAGGGAGGTCTTGAAACCGTGGGCCTCGCCCCAGCGCAGGTACATGCGCAGCAGCATTTCCGCCCAGTCCTGGGCTTCGGTGCCGCCGGATCCGGCCTGAATATCCAGGTAGGCGTTGTTGGCGTCCATTTCGCCGGAGAACATGCGGCGGAATTCCAGATCCGCCACCAGCCGTTCGAGCCGCTCCAGGTCCGCTTCCACTTCCTGGACGGTGTCTTCATCGCCCTCTTCCACCGCCAGTTCCAGCAGGTCGCCGGTGTCGATGACGCCTTGGCCGGCCTCATCGAGGGTCTTCACCACCAGCTCCAGTTGCGCCCGCTCCTTGCCCAGGGCCTGGGCCCGCTCCGGTTCGTTCCACACGTCCGGGGTGGCCAGTTCCCTTTCTACTTCGACCAGTCGCTCGCTTTTTACAGCGTAGTCAAAGATACCCCCTAAGCGCTTCCACGCGCTCGGACAGGTCGGCAAGGTGCGTACGCAGCGGATTGACTTCCATAAGGCGTCTACTCGAATCGTCTCAAATGAATGGGGAAAGGCGGCGATTTTAGCGGTTTGCGCCGCCACTGACGAGGGGCCTGCCCGGCCGGATGGCGAAGACGGCGCTAATCTTTCAGTTCGAAGACGTGATACGCCTCCGGTTTGAGGGTATCCAGGGTGGTGCCAATGTAGCGGGCGTTGTCGGGAATGCCGCTGCCGGTGGCGAACACCTTGAAGCGCCGGGTTTCCTTCGGCGTGTCGATGACGGTGTCGGCGTCCACTTCCACCCACATATAAATCAGAGCTTCCTGGGCCACGTAGTCCACGCGCAGGACGGTACCGTCCTCGGGCAAACGCAGCTCCTGCACCTGGCTCGAAATATCCAGGCGATGCTTGTGAATTGTTTTCATGTCTCCCCTCCGTTAAGGGTCGCAGCTCCCCGGGATGGCGATAGCCGCCGGGGGGATGGTCAATCCGGCCTTTTGGGCCGGCGTCAGCGCCAGGCCGCAAGAGCGGCGGGGCGCGAAATCGTCGAGGCGCGGGCAGGCGCGAAAAGCAATGCTAGCAAAGTCCCCGGGGCGAGACACCTAATATGCGGGAGGGCGAGCGAAACACATCGCGGTTCGTGGTTCACGGCTGTATCGCCGCCAGGGCCGCTCCCACAAGGACGGCTACGAAGCGGCTGTGGGAGCCGCCCTGGCGGCGAATCGGCGTGGCGGCGGGTGTCCCACAATCATGGGGCACCACTGGCCCGAGGGCCGCGTTTGTTCCTCCCTCACACCACCTGCAAATACTCAAACAACAACTGCGGATTGCGCTGGCCGCGGAATTCGTTGACTTCCAGCCGGTAGACACCTTCCACCCGCTGGATCCGGGAGGGCAGATCCGCCACCGGCGCATTGAAGAAAATACCGTCCACCGCCGCGCCCACGTCCGGCAACCCCAGAGTCAGTTTGAGGTGACGCTCGCCCACCACCCGGTGATTGAGCACCTCGAACACACCGTCGAAACGCGGTGGCGGGAAGCCCTGCCCCCAGGGAAAACGGTGGCTGAGCAGTTCGGCGTTGGCCAGGGTGATGTCCCGCTCGCCCAGTTCGCCGTCGGTGTCGATCACGTCCAGGAACACGTCCTCGTCGGCCTGGGCCGCCACCGCTGCCTGGAACGCCGTGGTGAATTCGGCCAGATGGCGGCGCTCCAGGGTCAGCCCGGCGGCCATGGCGTGACCGCCGAACTTATGCAGTAAACCAGGATGGCCGGTGGCCACCGCGTCCAGCACATCACGCAGATGCAGGCCGGGAATGGACCGGCCGGAGCCCTTCAGCAGCCCCTGCTGCCGGGCCGGAGCAAAGGCGATCACCGGCCGGTTCAGCGCCTCCTTGACCCGCGAGGCGAGAATGCCCACCACCCCTTCGTGCCAGTCGTCGCCGTGCAGGCACAGCGCCGGCGGGGTCGGCCCGGTGAGCCGCGCCACCTCGGCCATGGCGGCCTCGCGCATGCCCTGCTCGATGCCGCGCCGCTCGCGGTTGATGGTGTCCAGTTCCTGGGCGTGGCGTTCGGCTTCGGCGTCGCTCTCCGCCAGCAGACATTCGATGCCGTGGCTCATGTCCGAGAGACGCCCGGCGGCGTTGAGGCGCGGCCCGGCGGCGAAGCCCAGATCGGCGGCCACGACTCGCGCGGGATCGCGGCCCGCCACCCGCAGCAGCGCGCGCACCCCCGGTGAACCCTGGCCGGCACGCAGACGGCGCAGCCCCTGCTCCACCAGAATGCGGTTGGCACCGTCCAGCACCACCACGTCCGCCACCGTGCCCAGCGCCACCAGATCGAGCAAATCCACCACCCGGCCGCGCAGCTCCAGCGCGCTCTGCAACGCCATCAACACATAGAAGGCCACGCCGACGCCGGCCAGGTTGGCGGCGGGAAAGCCCTCCTCGCACAGACGGGGGTTGAGAATGGCGTCGGCGTCGGGAAGCGTGTCGCCAGGCAAATGGTGGTCGGTGATCAGCACCCGCAAACCGGCGGCGCGGGCCGCCGCCACGCCATCGATACTGGCGATGCCGTTATCCACGGTGATCAACAAATCCGGCTGGTAACGCTCCCGGGCCAGGTCGACAATGGCCGGCGACAGACCGTAACCGTACTCGAAGCGGTCCGGCACCAAATAGTCGGGACGGACGAAGCCGAGCTGTTGCAGGCCCTTTACCATCACGGCGGTGGCGGTGGCGCCATCGGCATCGTAATCGCCCACCACGCACACCCGCCAATGCTCGCGCCGCGCTTGCAGCAGCAGCGCCACCGCCTGCTCCAGACCACCGAATTGACGCGGGTGCGGCAGGCGGTTCAGGCTCAGGTCCAGCTCCTCGGCGCCGCTCATACCCCGCGCCGCCAGGATTCGTGCCAGCAACGGCGGCACCTCGGCCAGCCCGGCGGGGATTTCCACATGACGGCGGCGAATGGTGGGGAAAGCACGGACCACGGCGGACAACCTTTCATCAATTTGAAGCGGGGGCTGAGTATACAGGGTCGAAGGCGCGGCCGCCTCCGACCATAAAGTCACAAAAGGGGCTAAATAAACCGCGCCCGCTTTCTTATACTTGGCGCCCAATCCGGATACCGTACCAGCACGCGGAATGACGATTTAATCCGGGGCTTCAGGACATTTCGTCGCTGGAGGTGTTAATAAGTGGCACAGAGATGCCCATGCTTGGCACGCATCAGGCGGCCCCAAAGCGCGCCCGACGCCCCCGTGTCGCTGGACCAGGCCCCGGCCTGGCGCGGCGCGACCCGAGAACATCGGGCGCACTTTGGAACTCGCCTGCCACGCACCATCTGGTACGGCATCCGGATTCATGGTTTCGCCATTCATGTGAGTGTTTACTCACGTGCTGGCACACGGGCCTCCACGGAGGCGGAAGCAGGCTCACCAAATGCGGCGACACGCCGCGGACTTTGGGACTGGAGAGCAATCTTATGATCTATCAAGGCAACGCCGTAAGCGTACAACTGCTTGACGACGGCATCGCCGAGCTGAAGTTCGACCTTCAGGGCGAGTCCGTCAACAAGTTCAACCGGGCCACCCTGGAAGACTTCCAGAAAGCCATCGACGCCATCAAGGGCAGTGACCAGATCAAGGGTCTGATCGTCACCTCCGGCAAGAAGGTGTTCATCGTTGGCGCGGACATCACCGAATTCACCGAAATGTTCGCCCAGGAAGAAGCGGAGATCGCCAAATGGTCCCGCGAGGCCAACAACATCTTCAGCGCCTTCGAGGATCTGGACATTCCCAAGGTGGTCGCGATCAACGGCTTCGCCATGGGCGGCGGCCTGGAAATGTGCCTGGTGTGCGACTTCCGGGTGATGAGCGAACAGGCGCAGATCGGCCTGCCGGAAGTGAAACTCGGCATCTTCCCGGCCTTCGGCGGCACCGTGCGCATGCCGCGCCTGGTGGGCGTGGACAACGCCGTTGAGTGGATCGCCACCGGCGCCCAGCAGAAACCGGAAAAAGCCTTGAAGGACGGCGTGGTGGACGCGGTGGTCAAGCACGACGACCTGCACAACGCCGCCATCGATCTGGTCAAGCAATGCCTGGCCGGCAAGATCGACTTCCGCGCCAAGCGCCAGGAAAAACTGGAGCCGCTGAAGCTGCCGCCGATGGAAAACATGATGGCGTTCCAGACCTGCACCGCCATGGTCATGCAGCAGGCCGGCAAGAACTACCCGGCGCCGGTGGAAGCCGTGAAGGTGATGCAGAAAGCCGCCGGCATGAAGCGCGAGGAAGCACTGGACGTGGAAGCCCAGGGCTTCGCCAAAGTGGCCAAGACCCCGCAAGCCACCGCCCTGGTGGGCCTGTTCCTGGCCGACCAGCAAGTGAAGAAGGTCAACGGCAAGGTCGCCAAGACCGCCAAGGACATCCAGCAGGCCGCGGTACTGGGCGCCGGCATCATGGGCGGCGGCATCGCCTTCCAGTCCGCCCTCAAAGGCACCCCGATCATCATGAAGGACATCGCCGACAAGGCGCTGGACCTGGGCATGAACGAAGCCTCCAAGCTGCTCGCCAAGCGCGTCGCCAAAGGCAAGATGGACGCCGCCAAGATGGGCAAGGTGCTCTCCTCCATTCGCCCGACCCTCAACTACGGCGACTTTGAAAACGTCAACGTGATCGTCGAAGCCGTGGTGGAAAACACCAAGGTGAAACAAGCCGTGCTGGCGGAAGTGGAAGAGAAAGTGGCGGACGGCACCATTCTGGCCTCCAACACCTCCACCATCTCCATCACCAAGCTGGCGGAAGCGCTGAAAAAACCGGAAAACTTCGGCGGCATGCACTTCTTCAACCCGGTGCACATGATGCCCCTGGTGGAAGTGATCCGTGGTGAGAAAACCTCCGACGAAACCATCGCCACCCTGGTCGCCTACGCCCAGAAAATGGGCAAGAACCCGATCGTCGTCAACGACTGCCCCGGGTTCCTGGTGAACCGCGTGCTGTTCCCGTACTTCGCCGGCTTCGGCATGCTGGTACGCGACGGCGCCGACTTCCAGCAAGTGGATAAAGTGATGCAGAAATTCGGCTGGCCCATGGGCCCGGCCTACCTGCTCGACGTGGTCGGCATCGACACCGGCGTGCACGCCGCCAAAGTGATGGCGGAAGGCTTCCCGGACCGCATGCAGCACGACTTCAAGGACCCCACCGAAATCATGTTCGAGAACGAGCGCTACGGCCAGAAGAACGGCATTGGCTTCTACCGTTACGAGCAGGACAAGAAGGGCAAACCGAAGAAAGTGGCCGACGAAGGCAGCTACGAGCTGCTCAAACCGATGGCCGCCGAGCGCAAGGAATTCGACGCCGAAGAGATCATCGCCCGCATGATGATCCCGATGTGCACCGAAACCGTCCGCTGTCTGGAAGACAACATCGTCGGCTCCGCCGCCGAAGCGGACATGGCGATGATCTACGGCATCGGCTTCCCGCCGTTCCGTGGTGGTCCGCTGCGCTACATCGACAGCATCGGTACCAAGGCATTCGCCGACCTGTGCGACAAGTACGCACACCTGGGCGCCCTTTATGAAGCGCCGCAAATGCTCAAGGACAAGGCCGCCAAGGGCGAGTCCTTCTTCGCGTAAGGCACGGGCAGAGGAGATTTATTTATGAGTTTGAATCCGAAAGACGTAGTCATTGTCGACGCTGTCCGTACCCCCATGGGGAAAAGCAGAAACGGCCAGTACCGCAACGTTCGCGCGGAAAAACTGTCCGCCCTGCTGGTGGAAGCGCTGCAAGCCCGTAACCCGGGCTGGGACCTGAGCAAAACCGAGGACGTGATCTGGGGCTGTGTGAACCAGACCAAGGAACAGGGCATGAACATCGCCCGCAACATCGCCATGCTGGCCGGCCTGCCCCGCACCACCGCGGCGCAAACCGTGAACCGCCTGTGCGGCTCCTCCATGCAGGCGCTGCACTCCGCGGCCCAGGCGATCCAGACCGGCAACGGCGAAGTGTTCGTGATCGGCGGCGTGGAGCACATGGGCCATGTGGCCATGGACCACGGCGTGGACCTCAACCCGGAACTGTCCAAGGTCACCGCCAAGGCCTCCAACATGATGGGCCTGACCGCGGAAATGCTCGGCCGCATGCACGGCATCACCCGTGAACAGCAGGACGAGTTCGGCGTGCGCTCCCACCAGAAAGCCTGGGAAGCCACCGAACAAGGCCGCTGGAAAAACGAAATCGTGCCGATCGAAGGCCACGACGCCGACGGCCACAAAGTGCTGTGCGAAATCGACGAAGTGATCCGTCCCAACGCCAGCATCGAGGACATGGCCAAACTGCGCCCGGTGTTCGACCCGGTCAGCGGCACCGTCACCGCCGGCACCTCCTCGGCGCTGTCCGACGGCGCCTCCGCCATGCTGGTGATGAGCGCCGAACAAGCCCAGGCCATGGGCCTGAAACCGCGCGCCAAGATCCGCAGCATGGCCGTGGCCGGCTGCGACGCCGCCATCATGGGCTACGGCCCGGTACCGGCCACCCAGAAAGCCCTGGCCCGCGCCGGCCTGACCATCGACGACATCGACTACGTCGAACTCAACGAAGCCTTCGCCGCGCAATCCCTGCCGGTACTGAAGGACCTGAAGTTGCTCGACAAAGTCGAAGAGAAGGTCAACCTCAACGGCGGCGCCATCGCCCTGGGCCACCCCCTGGGCTGCTCCGGTGCCCGCATCACCGGCACCCTGCTCAACGTCATGGAATGGAAAGACGGCCAACTCGGCCTGGCGACCATGTGCATTGGCTTGGGTCAGGGGATTGCTACGGTGATTGAGCGGGTTTAATCGCCCTCTCTTCCACCGTTGCCAACAGCCCAAAAGCCCCGGCGGGTTTACCGTTGGGGCTTTTTTCATCTCAATCTCTATGTAGCAGGACTAGTATCCAACAAACCCTCATCCTCAGGAGAGTGGGCATGCACGTCTCACTAACCCCCGAACTCGAAGCCCGCATCAAAGCCAAAGTGGACAGCGGCTTATACAACAACGCCAGTGAGGTGGTCCGGGAAGCCCTGCGGTTCGTGGAAACCCACGAGGAATGGATCAACGAACTCAAACTGGCTCGGCTACGCGAACAGCTTCAAGAAGGCATCCTGCCATTGAACCAGGGCCAAGGCATTCGCATTGACAGCAAGGCCGGACTCGGCCGCCTGTTTGACGACATCAAGACCTGATAACGCTTGCTCTGATCTTCTCGCCCTCCACCCGCGAGGATTTGCGCTCCATCCACTAATACGGATCGCGCCATTGGGGCATGACCAGATCGGACGAGTACACGAACTCGCTCAAAGCCAAACTCTGGCAACTGCTCCGGCAACCGAAGACCGGCAAGGCACGCCCTGAACTATCCCCCAACATATACAGCGCTTCCGTTACCAGCCATATCCTTTTCTATCGAATTCACCAGCAAGAATTGCAAGTCATTCGAATTCTTCACGCCAGACAGGACGTTACGCGACACCTGTGAGCAGATCATTAGTCTGCTTCCTTCGCGGTTAGGCCCGCGCCGGCCTAACCATTGACGACATCGACTACATCAAACTCAACGACAGCGCCATCGCCCAGGGCTGCTCCGGCGCCCGCTCCGACTACCAACAAGGGCAGAACAAAAAAACAGGCCCCTAGCTCCTCCGACTTTCTATCTTCGCCACCACGTTTGATCATTAAGCGATCAACCTCTTGAATCACTTTGACAAGGAAAACCATATACAATAGCCTGTCTTCCAACGGATGGATTTCGTCCGGTTGCATCGCTCTTTAAAACAAAATGTTTGGAAAAAAAAGGAAATCGATGCCTTACGGCGACCCCTTTGGGGTCATGACCGGCGATCAGGGCGTGCTCTTGGGCTTCGGAAACGCATGGTAAACGCGCCACAAACTCCCGAGAAGTCCGCCGACGGTGGTAGTGTTCAGAATTCTGTGTCATTTCTTTAGACTGCAAAAAAAGGAATGACCAATGACCAAACCGACGTTCGATATCGACGCTGCCCTTCAGGCCCTGCGTGAGGGCAAGGATCTAACCGGCAAGGACGGTGTCCTGACACCCCTGATCAAGCAGCTCACCGAAGCCGCCATGCAGGCCGAACTGGACGCTCACCTTGCCCAGGAAGACGCCCCCAACCGCAAGAACGGCACCAGCCGCAAGACCGTCAAGGCATCCACTGGCGGCTTTGAACTGGAAGCCCCACGAGACCGGGCGGGCACCTTCGAGCCTCAGATCGTCAAGAAGCACCAAACCCATCTCACCGACGAACTGGAGCGCAAGGTCCTCGCCCTGTTTGCCCTGGGCAACAGCTATCAGGACATCCGTACCCACATTGCCGATCTGTACGGCCTGTCCCTCTCCAACGGCACAATCAGCGCGGTCACCGACAAACTGCTGCCCGAGTTGCAGGCCTGGCGGGAGCGCGACCTGGAGCCCATTTATCCTATCGTCTGGCTTGACGCCATTCACTACAAAATCAAAGAAAATGGCCGCTATGTCAGCAAAGCCATCTACACACTTCTAGGACTGAACATCGAAGGCAGGAAAGAGCTGCTCGGCCTCTATCTCTCGGACCAGGAAGGCGCTCATCATTGGCTGAGCGTACTCACTGACCTCCACAACCGGGGTGTCAAAGATATCTTGATTGCCTGCGTGGACGGTCTCAAAGGCTTCCCCGAAGCCATCGAATCGATCTACCCGAACACCGAGATCCAGCACTGCGTCATCCACCAGATCCGCAACTCCATGAAATACGTCGCCTCCAAAAACCAAAAGGCCTTCATGGCCGATCTGAAGCCGGTCTATAAAGCGGCGACGCTCAATGCCGCCGAAATCGCCCTGGATGAGTTAGAAGTCAAATGGGGGGAGAAATACCCCATGGTGATTAAATCCTGGCGCGACAAGTGGCCCACCTTGTCGGCTTACTTCAAGTACCCGGATTATGTACGCACCGCCATCTACACCACTAACGCCGTCGAGGCCGTTCACCGCCAGTTCCGCAAACTGACCAAGACCAAGGGTGGCTTCGCCAACGAGAACAGCTTACTCAAGCTGCTCTACGCCGGTATACTCAAGGCCTCCGAGCGCTGGACCCACCCGGTGCAGAACTGGAATCTGACCCTCTCACAGATGGCGATCCACTTCCCGGGGCGCCTGGAAAATCACATCAGCCTGTAACACTGATGCGGGTGACACAGAGTTTTGAACACCCTCCCGACGGTTGTCTGGCGTAAAGGTTGGGGATCTATCTAGCACTAGTAAGAATATTCCTTCTGATCACTCCTTGGTCTGGCGGTGGTGCAATTCAGCATCATCACAACTAAAAAGGAGAACTCGAATGCATTTATTAATGTATTTCAAAATTAAGATCAGCCTAACGTTTTGTAAAAAGAGCTCGAGCGACCATCCCTTAGAAGGGTGGCCAGCTGACAAGCAAACTATGCTAGATACAAGCTTCACGGTAATGACTGGTATTTCAGCATTATCAGCTTGGGTTATTATCAGGACCATCCTATCTTTCTTTGGTATGGGTGTGATTGGATAACAGATCCCCTTCTTTTTTGCTTTCCTTGCAAACGACAAGAATATAAAGGCATGGATAAACCCTACTACCCTCATAATGGAATCTCTTCCATTCAGTCTCTAGCTAAAACACTGGGAATTCACCCCTCTTTGCTCGTAGACATTGCCAGCAAGACTACTGACTCTTATACAGAGTTTCAAATAACTTCAAAGAATGGAAAAATTCGGACCGTCTACGACCCCAAGTACGAATTAAAAAGAATCCAAAAAAATATAAACCAAAAGATTCTAGAAAAAGTTGAATACCCAACCTATTTACAAGGTGGAATTCGCGACCTTGAAAATCGACGAAGTTACGTAGATAACGCGGGAATTCATGCGGGATCAAACCACATACTATCGCTTGATATAAAAAATTTTTACGACAATATTCGACCAGAAAAAGTTAAAGAAATTTTTTTGTATTTTTTCAAGTTTTCAGATGAAACTTCTGAACTTCTCACCAAGCTAGTTACACTAGGAAACAAAGTTCCCCAAGGAGCATGTACTTCAAGCTACATTGCCAACCTTGTTTTTTTCAATTCCGAGTATCGAATTTTTTCAGAATTGAAAAGCAAGGGGATTAGTTACTCAAGACTACTCGATGACGTCACTCTATCTTCCAGAAAACACCTCTCAAGGGACGAAGCTTCAGAACATATACGGCTAGTTTGTTCAATTTTTAAAAAGAATGGATTACGCCTAAATAACAAGAAAACAAAAAACGAGTTAAAAGGAAGCAATCCAAACTTTAAGGTTACAGGGTTATGGGTAGAACACAAAAATCCCAAAATACCCAAAAAGGAAAGGCATCACACGCGCCATCTCGTGTATATTTGCGAGAAAGAATATGCAAAATCCCCATCATCCGAACATTATCACCAGCTCTGGAATAAGACCTCCGGGCAGGTAGCCAAACTTAAGCAATTGGGCCACTCTCAACATAAACAGCTTAGAACGAGATTAAAGAAGATACTCCCCATACTTGATGAAAGCTCGAAAAAAAAGCTAATACTTGACTGCAAAAAACTACTACATTTGGAACGGAATGCTAAAGAGAGATTTGGCGTACTAAAGAGAATTAACAAGTGTATATATATGCTTGGAATACTCTCACGAAGCGACAAAGGGCTGTCTTCCAACCTTAGAAGACAGCTTCTTAAGCACTTCGGCGATCTACCAACACATAAAGACTACTGGATTTAGTATGCCTAACCACGACACTGGAACTGTAACCACTTTTGACAGATTCAAAGGCTTCGGATTTATTAGGCGCGACAAGGGAAAAGATGTGTTCTTTATGTACGACGAAGTCAATGGCGATGACCGAATTTTATCGGTCGGAGACATCGTAGAATTCGAAGTCAGATTAATGCCCAAAGGACCAAGAGCTTTCAATATCAAAAAAACAGGTTCTCTTTACTAGTAGACTATTCACAATCAGCGAATTCAGGTAGAAACTGGGGGCGAGCATTGACCCACACTAGGCCCTCTTATCTACTCATTCATAAGATACAAACGTCAGAGTCTCAATCGATAAGCCCGACAGTCCGCTGATATGCGCATCCTGAAGGCGCCGCCGGGCGGCTTGCACCATGCCATCGAATTCTTGTTGGTCGGGCGGTTCCTGTTTAAGGCCGCCGGTTTTCACCAGATTATCCAATGCCGTCCATGTCATCGTCGCTTCCCTTCACCCATAATTTAGGTTGTTCCATAACCCGTTCTATAAAACTGTTCCCCTGCTTCCGCTTCTGATTCAACTCCTCCGGTGTATAGATGGAGGGATTGACCGGTCGCATCAGTTCAGACTCCAGTGGCAGCAGGCAGTTCATAACCTCGCTGTAGGCCAGATCCTGCCCCACCAGCATCAGATCAATATCACTGTTCTTATCTTCCGTCCCTTTGGCCAGCGATCCATATACGAACGCCAGCACCAGCCGATCTTCAATCGGTTGCAAAGCTCCGCGCAATACCTCGGCAACACCGAAGGTTTTACGGACAATCGCCAGCAACTCCGGGTACACCGGGGAGTCCGTGTTGGCCTGATAGTAGTTTTGATTGCCTTCACGGGTCCGCGACAGGATGCCCGCCTGGGCCAGTTTATCGAGTTCACGCAACACGGTGCCCCGCCCCATTTCGAGCCGGCGCAGGATGTCGTTGGTGTAGAAGCGCGCGTCGGGCACGCTGAAGAAAAGGCCCAGCACGCGCTGCTGTGTTTTGGTAAACAGGGCATCGCCCAGTGTCAGAGCCATTGCATGCCTCTTTAAGACCCATTTTGGGTACTATCATCCCCAAAATGGGTATCGTCAAGTCACGTCCTCCCAAGGCTCCCCCATCGAAAGCACACGCCGCAACGCCATCAGCGCGCCGCGCCGCTTTTCTTGCGTCATCTTTTCGATATTGCGCACCTTCCATTGCACCGCCGGCAGCTTCTCGATGCCGCTGATGCCCAGCGCAGCCCAATCCGGAGGTCCTTGGTAGAGGCTGCAGAGAAAGCGTTTTTCCGGGTCGGTCAGTTGTGCAAGGAGCTGGTTCAAGGCCTGGGTTCCGGCTTTTCTTAATTCCTCCAGGGTGACCGGGCGCAGTGTCATGCCGCTGAACTCGCCGGCGAAGACGTCGCGCATGGGCCGCCAATGCGGTTGCAGCAGTTCGTCCATCGGGCGGGGGTGGCTGATCAGATAGACCAGAAACGCTTTGCGCAGTTGATCGGCGATGCCCTCGTTTTCAAGCAGCAGCATGACATCGAACAGGTCTCTTGGATGCTGGCGGTCGAAGGCGGCGCAGAGTTTGCCGGCGTAGAGATCCGCCAGCGCCACCACCGGGACTTCGGCGAAGCCGAATTCGTCCTCCACGGTCGCCACCACTTCGCGGTTCACGACGGGGAAAACCGTGCCTCGCATCACCGGGGACAGCTCCACTTTGATGGCGGTGTTGTTCCGTTCCACGGTGAGATGCAGCGAGTCGATTTTGTGCCGGTAGCTGCGTGTCACGGTGGCGGCCAGCCCCTGTTCCAGGTCGTCGGCGATGCGGTCCAGGGCCTGGTGAATGGCCGGCAGCGCCTGCTCTCTGTCACCGTCCGGCAGGTAGACCAGGTCGATGTCCACGGACAAGCGTGGCAGGTCGCGCACGAACAGATTGATGGCGGTGCCGCCCTTGAGGGCGAAGCAGGATTCCCGGAACACAAAGGGCAGCACTTGCAGCAGCAGCGCCACTTGCCGGTAGTAAGAGCCTGTTCACGATCTCTACACCACCGCGCCGGAGTTCATTTTGTTGTCAGGCCGTGATTCCGATTGTGCGGTGTAGTTAGTCTACATAAACAAGCGTAATCGCGGCCTGGCGACAAAATACCCGGAGGGCACAGGGGGGCCCGGCCCTCCGGGTTGCGCTGGAAAAGCCGCCAGACGACGCCCCGGCCTTTGCCTTTGGCCCACCAAAGCCTGCAGTCCGCGACGCCGCCTGGCGGCTTTTCCAGCAGCAACGCGGCGGCGTAGAGATCGTGAACAGGCTCTAAGGATTATTCCTGTCCATGGAAGGCTTCCGGGACGGTGATCAGGTAAGTGCGGTCCAGCCGCCCTCCTCTGACCACGCTGCGTTTTCCCGAGCCCAGGTCGTAGTCCGCCGGGTCCAGGCGTTTGCACCAGGGATAGGGATGGCGATCGGCGAAGAAGAAGAAAAGACGTTTTACCCGCACGTGGCGGCAGGCGTGCAGCAAGGTGTCCAGCCGGCGTGGTGACAAGGCACTCAGGCCGCGCATCAGATTATCCGCGTGTTCGAAGCTGATACTCTCGGGGACGTCCGCCAGCACTTCCAGAAACGCCTGTTCCGGGGAGGCCATGGGCCAGCCCTCCAGGGTAGGCGTGCGCTGTTCGCGAACGCTGCCGCTGTCTTGCAGGGCCTGTTGGTCCCACAGCCGCGTGGTGACGTGCCACACCCAGTCCACCCCGACCGGCAGCCGCGCCAGCCAGGCCGGCGCCGGCCCGGGCGAATACAGGTGAACCCGGGAAGCCATGGTCACGTAATGGCCGAGGCCCGACCGTTCCAGCGCGGACAGCCCGCCCACATAGACCGGGTCTGGCATCATGCGGTCCAACGAGGCGACCACGCCTTCCCAGGTCACCGGCAGACCCGGACGCGCCAGCAGGCCACGGGCCGGCGCGATCAGACGCCCGGATTTCAGCGCATTGTCCAGGGCATGGCGGGACGCCCCGCGGGCTTGCAGCCACTGGCGGGTGGCCACCTGGCCCATGGGCAGGCTGGCGGCCCATTCCGAGGGGGAAGACAGACTCATGGTTTACCCTCATCCCTATTTACGGCGAAAATCGACGCAAATTTGAAGAACACCAAACCATTCTGTCCCTTGAAGTTTGAAAGTCAAATAATTTGCGGCGCTTTTCGCCGCAAAAATCCTCTTTCTCAAACCATTTTTCGAGCGAACACAAGCCGCATCCACACCGCCAGCCCCAATCCCCAGGCGCCGTTGACGATCAGGCCGCCCACCACCGTGTTGGCGCTGACGTCCAGACCTTTCAGGGGAAACACCACCAACATGGCCACCAGGGTGGGGCCGATGGCGCCGGCGATCAGGGCGCCAAGCCAATGACGCAGGCCCCGCCAGCGGCGGATCAGCCACCATATCGGAGGCCCCCAAACACCACCCCAGAATGCCAGGGACAGGACTTTGGGAATGCCGAACGGCGGCACCGGGCTCATATTCCAGGGCGCCGCCGGAATCAGGCCGGCCAGCCAGAACAGGGCGACGATGCCCTGATGGAACAACAAGGTGGCAATGAAGCCGCCGATGAAGGCCTGCAGCCATTCTTTCCAGCTGGGCGGGTGTTGTGCGTCGAGCATGTGGCGTCTCCTGTGAGCGGGCGCGTCACAAACGCTACCACATCCAGTGGGAGGGCAGGCATTGGGGTGTTCGGGGCTGAGTTACGGCGGGGCTGGTTGGTATGAAGCTGTAGGAGCCAGCCCTGCTGGCGAATCAGGGCTCTCGGGAGAAGAAATTCGCCAGCAGGCTGGCTCCCACAGGGGGAGCGAGCGGACGGGTTGCTCAACTCAGCCCTCGTCCGGGATTTCCGGGTCCACCAGTTGCGCCAGTTGGATCAGGGATTCCTGCCAGCCCTGGTAACAGAATTCCAGCGGGATGGCTTCGGGGACGCCTTCCTGGGTGATGTGCACCTCGGTGCCGCACAGCACTTGCTTGAGGGTGACGGTGACCTGCATTTGCCCGGGCAGGTTGGGGTCCTCGAACTGGTCGGTGTAGCGGATCAGCTCGTTGGGTTTGAGTTCCACGAAGCGGCCGCCGAAGGCGTGGCTCTTGCCGGTGGTGAAGTTGGTGAAGGTCATGCGGTAGCCGCCGCCTTCGCGAGCGTCCATGTCGTAAACCTTACCGGTGAAGCCATGGGGCGGCAGCCATTTGACCATGGCGTCCGGGTCGATGAAGGCGCGGTAGACGCGGTCGGGGGTGCCGCGCAGGACGCGGTGCAGACGAACAGTGTTGCCGGACATGGGTGTTCTCCTTTTTTGATCTCTGAATGCCGGTTAGTCGGCTGCCGGCCGGCCATTTCGACACTGACCGCACGCCGGAGCAAACCATCGAATAATCCGATTCAATGCCGTCACTTTTCTCTGTTTTTTATCAGCCTGACCGATCCTAAAGTGATGCCATCGAACGGTCAGGCACCGATGCCTGCCAAGGAGGACATTATGATCAGACTGCGACCCTTTAATGAACTGGGCGGCGCCCGGCATGGCTGGCTGGATACCAAGCACCATTTTTCCTTCGCCAACTATTATGATCCGGAGCGTCTGCACTGGGGCGAGCTGCGGGTGTGGAACGATGACACCATCGCCCCGCAGACCGGCTTCCCGCCGCATTCGCACCGGGACATGGAGATCATTACCTACGTCCGCGAAGGGGCGATTACCCACCAGGACAGCCTGGGCAACAAGGGCCGCACCGAGGCCGGCGATGTGCAGGTGATGTCCGCGGGCACCGGGATCACCCACAGCGAGTACAACCTGGAGGAGACCGAGACACGCATCTTCCAGATCTGGATCATCCCGAACGCCACGGGCCTGCCGCCCACCTGGGGCAGCAAGCCGTTTCCCAAGGGTGACCGGGCCGGCGGGTTCGTGACCCTGGCCAGCGGGGATCCGGCGGAAGACGGAGCGCTGCCGATCCAGGCCGACGCCCGGGTGGTGGCGGCGACGCTGAATGACGGTCAGGAGGCGGTCTACGAGCTGGCGCCGGGGCGCAAGGCCTATCTGGTGCCGGCCAAGGGCCGGGTGCGCGTCAATGGTGTGTTGGCGGAAGCCGGGGATGGTCTCGCCATCGACGACGAAACCCGGCTGACGGTCAGCGCCGAGGCGGACAGCGAGGTGGTGCTGGTGGATGTGGTTTGATGTAGCCGGACTGTAGGAGCCTGCCCTGCGGACGAATTTCGCCGAACACTGGCGGGATAATACATTCGCCAGCAGGGCTGGCTCCTACAACCGGGTTCTGGTTGCCTTTCGGGGATCAGACCACGCCCTGGCTGCGCAGGTAGTCCTCGTAGTTGCCGTGGAAGTCGACGATGCCGGTGGGCGTCAGTTCGATGATGCGGGTGGCCAGGGAGGAGACGAACTCGCGGTCGTGGCTGACGAACAGCAAGGTGCCGGGGTAGTTTTCCAGCGCCAGGTTGAGCGACTCGATGGATTCCATGTCCAGGTGGTTGGTGGGTTCGTCGAGCAGCAGGATGTTGGGCCGTTGCAGCATGATCTTGCCGAACAGCATGCGGCCCTGCTCGCCACCGGAAATCACGTCCACGGTTTTGTTGATCTCGCTGGAGGAGAACAACAGCCGGCCCAGGGTACCGCGAATCACCTGCTCGTCGTCGCTGGGTTTGCCCCATTGGGCCATCCAGTCGAACAGGTTCAGCTTTTCCTCGAAGTCGGCGGCGTGATCCTGGGCGTAATAGCCCAGGGTGGCGTTTTCCGACCATTTCACTTCGCCGGCGCTGGGTTCCAGGTCGCCGACCAGGCAGCGCAGCAAGGTGGATTTACCGACGCCGTTGGGGCCGATAATGGCGATGCGCTCGCCCACTTCCACACGCAGATCCAGTCCGGAGAACAATTCCTCGTCGAAGCTTTTCGCCAGGCTCTTCACTTCCAGCGCGTTGCGGAACAGCTTTTTCTCCTGCTCGAACACGATGTACGGGTTCTGACGGCTGGAGGGTTTGATCTCCTCCAGTTTGATCTTGTCGATCTGTTTGGCCCGCGAGGTCGCCTGCTTGGATTTGGAGGCGTTGGCGGAGAAGCGGCTGACGAACTGCTGCAGGTCGGCGATCTGCGCCTTCTTCTTGGCGTTGTCCGCGCGCTTGCGTTCCAGCGCCTGGGTGGCGGCGGTCATATACTCGTCGTAGTTGCCCGGGTAGACGCGCAGCTCACCGTAGTCCAGGTCCGCCATGTGCGTGCACACGCTGTTGAGGAAGTGGCGGTCGTGGGAAATGATGATCATGGTGCACTGGCGCTGGTTGAGCACGTCTTCCAGCCAGCGGATGGTGTTGATGTCCAGGTTGTTGGTGGGCTCGTCCAGCAACATGATGTCCGGGTCGGAGAACAATACCTGGGCCAGCAGCACACGCAGTTTCCAGCCCGGCGCCACTTCGCTCATGGGGCCGAAATGCTGCTCCACCGGAATACCGACACCGAGGAGCAGATCGCCGGCGCGGGACTCGGCGGTGTAGCCGTCCAGCTCGGCGAATTCCGCTTCCAGTTCACCGGCGCGGATGCCGTCCTCTTCGCTCATCTCGTCTTTCGAGTAGATGGCGTCGCGCTCCTCCTTGACCTTCCACAGTTCCTCGTGGCCCATGATCACCGTGTCCACCACCGAGTACTGCTCGTAGGCGAACTGGTCCTGGCGCAGCTTGCCGATGCGCTCGTTGGGGTCCTTGGACACATTGCCGGCGGACGGCTCCAGATCGCGGCCGAGAATTTTCATGAAGGTGGACTTGCCGGAGCCGTTGGCGCCGATCAGTCCATAGCGGTTGCCGTCACCAAATTTGACGGAGACGTTCTCAAACAGCGGTTTGGCACCAAACTGCATGGTGATATTGGCGGTGGTCAGCAAGGTCGGATTCCGGATCGAAGAGCGAATGGGTGTACTGAATGTACAAGGCGATAGCGGGAAAAGAGGCGGCGATTATGGCACAGTGCCCGGTTCGGGTCACACCTTCAGGGCAGCCACGATGAACATCTACTACCGCGAGGAGCGCCTTTGCGGCGGCTTGTCCGGGAACGGAGAAAAACAGGACTGGATCGACCGGCTGCTGGAACGGCCACGGCAGGCCAGGATCAGGGAAGCGTTTCCCCTGGACGACATCAACCGCGTGCTCCACAACCACCACAACTCCTTCGGCTGCTCGGTGAAGGCGCCCATGGGCAACATCATGTGGCGTAGCGAGGCATTGCATTACACCCTGCCCTGCAATGTGGAGGCCTACATTCCACGACACATATCCTTCACCGACGGGCAGCGCGATTTCTATCTGGTGGTGATCGGCGATGCCTGTGAACTTCGTATTTGGCCGGACAGCCGCCTATGGGAACGGCAGGAAGCTCACTGGTTTTCGCATCAGCCGGTGACGGACTATCGGGACTTCAAGGCGCTCAAGGTCGCTTTCGACGCCCTGCTGGTCCATGTCCGCAAGGAGGACCGGTTAGCCGGCCACTGACCGGCACCGCGTCATCATCCCTTTCTCGAATGCCAGCACCAGCAACAGGCTGAGTCCCGCCAGCGGCAACAGCGCCAGCAGCGTCAGCGTGATTGCCAGCCAATAGCGTTTGCGGATCGGCGGCGAGTCCGGCGCGCCGAGGCCACCGGCGGGCCGCCGGCGCCACCACATCACCACGCCGGTGATCACCAGCGCGACAATGGCGACGCAGGTGAGCAACATGACGATCTGATTGGCGCGGCCGAAGTAGTTGCCCATGTGCAGCGCCACGCCCAGTTCCACCGCCTTGGCGATGGCGCCGTAATCGTCGAAGCCCACGTTCACCAGCAACCGGTGGCCGCCGCTGTCCACGTGCAGGGTACGCTGGCCCTGGGGGCGGTCCGGGTAGGTATAGGCGCTGTAGGGATCCCCCGCGTCAGAGGGAATCGACAGCCGATAGCCGTAAGGCAACCCCTGCCCGGCAAGAATGTCATGGACACGGTTGATCGCCGCCGTCGAAGTATCCAGCTCACCACCGTGCTCGCCGTGATGATGGTGGACATGCGGCAGCGGCGCTTGTTGCAGCGCCCAGGGCGCATCACCCAGCGCATCCACCATGGTTTTAACAGGCGCGGCGGATGCTTCGCCGCCGCCGTGATGGCGCAGCTGCGGCGGGTAACCCAGCCCCAGGGCGTTGCTCACCGGGCTCAGCACGCGGTCGCCCCAGAACGACGCCCAGGGCAGACCGGTGATGATCAGGAACACGATCATCACCGCCGTGTACACGCCCACCAGCCGGTGAATTTCGCGCCAGCGCTTGCGGCCCCGGGTGCGCCGGTCAAACGTAAACGCCCTGCTCCGGCGTCCGCGCGGCCACCACAGATACAGCCCGGTGATCACCAGTACCAGCGCCCAACTGGCGGCCAGTTCCACCAGTGCGTCGCCGCCGCGTCCCAGCAGCAGCGAGCCGTGCATGACATCGGCGAAGCCCACCAAAGTGCGGGCATAAATGACGTCACCCAGAATCGTCCCGTCCCCCGGATCGACGAACACACGCAGCGGCTCGCCCTGCTCCGGCGTCACGAACGCCATGGCGGTGCGGCCGGGGCTCACCGGCATGTCGATACGGGTGACGGTGTCACGCGGATAAGCCTCGCGCACCACCGCCACCAGATCGCCGGCGGGCAGCACGGCGTCGCCGCTGGGGGCGAAACGCAGTTGCGGATAAATCAGGTCGTTGAGTTCATCGTTGAACAGATAAAGGGCGCCGGTGATCGCCAGGATCAGCAGAAACGGGGCCGTGAACAGCCCCGCGTAGAAGTGCCAGCGCCACACCGTGGCGTACCCGTTGCGCGCCATCAGAAGCGGCCGGTCCAGCCCAGTTCCACGGTGCGCGGTTCACCGATATACACCTGGGTGGGGCTGTAGCCGGACCATTCGGCGTAGAACTCGTCGGTGAGGTTGCGCCCGCGCAGGGTCAGGGTGCCGCCGGCCAGCGGGTAGCCGACCCAGGCGTCCAGCAAAGTGCGGCTGGCCACCCGGTATTGGTTGGCGGTGCCGGTGAAGAAGTCGCCGGTGTAGCGTACCGCGCCGCCGACGGTGACCGGCAACGGAGCGAAGGTGTAGGCGCTGCTCAGATTCCAGGTTTTCTCCGGCATGTTGGTGAGCCGGTTGCCGGATTGGTCGGCGCCGCTGCTGCTGGTCATGCGGGTGTACTCGGCGTCGTTGAAGGCACCGTTCAGGTTCAGCCACCAGCGCGGGTGCGGGCGCAGGGTCAGATCCACTTCCACGCCCTTGGATTCCAGGCTGCCGCCCTGGATCGAGAGGCCGGCATTGTTGGGGTCACGGGTGATGATGTCGTCCTGACGAATGCGGTACACCGAGGTCATCAGCGTCAAACGGTTATCCCACAACTGGCCGCGGACCCCGGCTTCCATGGAGCGGCCGGTGGTCAGATCGAAACGGGCATTGGTGGCGTTGCTCAGCAACAGCCCACCCACCGGAGCCGAGGCCCGGTTGTACTGCAGGAACACCTGCGTGGTGTTGGTCAGGTCGTAAACGGTGCCAAGCCGCCAGGACAGATCCTCGAAAGTCTGGCCGAAGGTCTCTCGGCTGCCGGCGTCGAGATCGTCGATGCCCCGGTCCAGATCCAGATACTCGTAACGCAGCCCCGCCACCATCAGCCAGCGCGGCGTCAGGTTGAGGGCGTCCTCCACAAACAGGGCGCGGCCGGAGACAGTGCTGTCGTAGTCAACCCGGGAAGAGGTGTAGTTCGCCGGCGAGTTGGGCGGCAGATAGCCCCGGTCCGGGTTGAACGGGTCCACCGCCGTGGTGGTGCCGAAGCGGCGGCGGGTGTCGAAGTCGGTGTACTGGTATTCCACGCCGGCGGTGAAGCGATGGCGGCGCTCGCCCCAGTAACCGTCATAGGCGGCGTAGGCCCGCTCGGAGGCGAAGCGGTGATGGTGGTTGATGCGGGTGGTGCCGCGTTCCAGTAAGCCCGTGCCACTGTTTGGATCAGCGTTATAGGTGAAATCCTCGGAGTTGGCCCAGTCGCGGTTGGCGTTGTACAGGCCCAATTCGTTGACCAGCCGCCAGTCGGGCGTCAGTTCATAGCCCACCTTGGTGCGCAGCCACTGGCTGTCGGCGGTCATGGCGCCGTCACGGACGTTGTAGTTGTTGTCGCGGATCGATTCGTCCAGCACCAGATCACCGCCGGACACCACGTCACTGGGATCCCGTGCCACCGAGGCCGGCAGCAACGGCGCACCCTGATAAGGGGTGGTGTAACGGTCCTGGTAGACATCGAAGGCGGCGCTGAGGGTGAGCCGTTCGGTGGCCTGGAACAACAGGCTGGTGGTCAGGGCGTTGGTGCGGGACGAAGTGTCGTCGATGTAGCCGTTGCTCTCGCCGTGGCTGAGATCGGCGCGCAATGCCAGCCGGTCGCTCACTACTTTGTTGCCGCCAATGCCGAGACGCACGGTGTCATTGCTGCCGTAGGAAATCATGCCTTCGCGGCTGTCCCCTGCCAGGCTGGCCTTGCGCGGCACCAGATTGATGCTGCCGGCGAGCGCGCCGGTGCCGTGCAGCACCGAGGCGGGTCCTTTGAGAATCTCCACCCGCTCCAGATTCCAGGTGTCCAGGTTGCGCGCCACCATGCCCGGATCCGCCACCCGCACGCCATCGAACAGGTAACCCACGTCGGTGAGGCCGCGCATCACCGCGGAGGCCGGCGAGCCGGGGATGTTGCCGGCGCTGACGCCGGGGGCGCTGCGGTACAGCTCGATCAGGTTACGCAGGCCTTGTTGCTCGATGTCCTCGCGGCCCACGCTGTTGACGGTGGCCGGAACCTCCCGGGGTTCCAGGCCCAGCCGCCCGGCAGTGGTGGTCGGCCGGGGCTGGGCCTCGATGTCCGCGCCCACTTCCACCGACTCCAATGCATGGGGCTCCGGCTGTGGCCAGACCGCTCCCGGCCACAGGGCCGCGCAGCACAAACAACCGGACAGGGCGTAACGCGAAGAGATGGAACGTGGAGAGACAGGGAACGGCAGCGGCAAGAAAACCTCCAGGCGAACGCGGACACTTTGGCGCGCAAGCCTAGCGGTACGGGAGCAGAAGGAAATGTGGCATATTGTCGCGGCGCCATGCCGCCCGGATCAGCGCAGCTCGACGATGATCCGGCGACCGCCGCTGATCTGGACCTTGCCTTCCTGGCTGACCCGGGTTTCCGGGCCAAAGTTGGCCACCACGGTGCGGCTGCCGGGCTCCAGACGAACGGTGGAGTTGACCCGGTAGCGTTTGCGCTCGTCCACCATCACCACGATCAGATGGTAGACATCGCCACCGTCCCGGCGCGCGTCCACCAGATAGTTATCGCCCTTGCCCTGCCAGCGGACCCGCTGATCGGCGTCATGCAGAATTACCCGCATCACCTCGGTGTCGCCGTCCTGGTCGACGGCCACCGCCAGGCCGTCCACCGGTTCGGGGGTGCTGGCATTGCGCCACAGAAACACCGCCACCAGCCCCGCCAGCAACAACAACGCCAACAAGGGCTTAATAATGCGTCTCATCGTCATCCTTTTCCGTTCGTCCTGGTACAACCACTCAGGCATAGACCCGTGGGAACAGAACAAGTTGCCCGAAAATGGCGGTCGCAACCGTAAAACAGGGTAACCGCCGCCGTTCAGCCTTTGTCCACCAGGGCGAGAAAGAAGCCGTCCATGCGGCTGTTGGGCCACACTCTCAGGGTATCGGCACAAGCGTCGGGCAAGGGCCGTTGCTTGTTGTCCCGGGTCAGCCCCGGGGTGAGATTGTCCAGCGCCAGGTTTAGCGGCCGCACTCGCGCCCCCTCCCGCTTACGCAGCAGGTGCGCCACCACCATTTCGTTCTCCTCCGGGGCGTAGGAGCAGGTGCAATAAAGCAGACTGCCACCGGCCTTGAGCGCGTCAAAAGCGCTGAGGATCAGGCGCTTCTGTTTGCGGGCGCACTCGCTCACCTTACGCGGTGTCCAGTGCCGATAGGAAGCCGGATCATCCGCCCGAAACCGGCTCTCCGAGGAACAGGGCGCGTCCAGCAACACGCGGTCAAAGGTAGCCGGCTTGAGGGAGCCCACCGCCCGGCCGTCCTTGAGGTAGGCGCGGGTGTTGCTGACACCGGCCCGCTCCAGGTTGGCCTTGAGCCGGAAGAAGCGGCCCTTGACCGGCTCCACCGCGCTGATCGCCCCTTCGTTTTCCATCAGTTCCGCCAGCAGCACGGTCTTGCCGCCCGGGGCGGCGGCCAGGTCCAGCACCCGCTCACAGGGCCTCGGCGCCAACAACAGCGGCGCCAGCATACTGGACTGACTCTGGATGTAGATGTCGCCGCTTTCCGCCGGCGCGCTGTGGGTCAGCGCCTCGCGTTGTTCCGGCGGCACTTGCCAGGCGGCGATCCCTTCATCACGGGCCCAATCCACCGCATCCAGTTGCAGACCGGCGGTGCGCAAGTCCCGGCACACGCTGTCTTCATCCGCCTTGAGACGGTTGACGCGAAAGCTGGTCCACTTGGGCTGTTCGAAGGAATCCCAGGCCGCGGCCTTGAGATGGGAGGGACAGAGCTGGTCAAAACGTTGAACAAATTCCGCGGGGAGCATGGCAAAAAAAAAGTAACGGCATCCGAGAATGCCGTTACTTTAGCGACGCTTTTACCAGGCCGCCAGTGCGGCGGCGCGGCCGGTTACAAGTGGATACCGCACTCGGTTTTGGCTTTGCCCTGCCAGCGGCCTTCGCGGCCCTCGCCTTTCCAGGTGCAGTGGCTGCAGCCGATGGAGTGATACCCTTCCTTGACCAGCGGGTGGAACGGCAGGTCGTGTTCGGCGATGTAGGCGTCACGCTCTTCCCGGGTCACGTCGATCATCGGGTTGAATTTGATCATGCCGCGACGCTCCTCGAAGATCTCCAGGCCGGCGCGGTGCTCGGTCTGCCAGGACATCAGGCTGGAAATCCACAGGTCGTAGTTCTCCTTGGCCTCTTCCAGCGGTGCCACCTTGTTCACCTGGCAGCACAGATCCGGGTCGGTTTCCCACATGCGCTCCTGCTGGGACACTTCGTGGTGCTGCGGATCCGGGGTCACGTCGATGACATCCAGATCAAAGCGCTTGATCAGGTAATCCTTGTAATCCAGGGTCTCCTGGAAGTGGTACCCGGTATCGATGAAGTGCACCTTCTGTTCCGGCCGGATGGTGGAAATGATATGCAAAAAGTACGCGGAGGTAGCGGCGAAGGACGACGTCACCATGATCCGGTCCGGGGCGAAATCCTGATACACGCGGCGGATGCGCTCGGCGAAACTCAGCGAACGGTAGATCCGGTTCAGGTCGGCAAGGGTATCCCGGGACAGACCGGCGCTGTTGTCGCCTACCCGTGTAATCAGTTGTGCATTGCCCATGACGTCGCTGTACCTCAAGTCGCTTTAGGTATCTGGAGTGGCCATGATAAGGGCGCTGGACACATTATAAAGAAATAAATAGTGCTACTTTTATACCTAACTGAAATATAAAAGATAAGCCCGTCACATTCCGGAAACGTCCATCGAACCTTCGTTGTGATCGCTGTCGGACTCTTCAGTGGCATGCCTGGAAAGCATGCCGTTGTCACGGAAGCAATCAGGAGGAAACACCATGAAAGCTTCGTTCAAGGGCCCGATGGTCGCAGTGGCCACCTTTGTTCTGGCCACAGGCGCCAGCAGCCTCGCGCTGGCGCAACAGCACACCACCGAAAACCCGGCGGCGCCACCGGCCGGAGCCGCGCAGCAGGCTCCGCAACAGCAAGGCGCCATGCCACAAAGCGCCGACATTTCCGATCAGGATGTGCAACGCTTCGCCGAGGCCCAGGGCAAGGTGAACGACATCAAGCAGGAGTACCAGGGCAAGCTGCAGGAAAGTGCCCAGGATCCGCAGAAAGCCATGGAAATACAGCAGGAGGCGCAACAGGAGATGGTACAGGCGGTACAAGACAGCGGCATGGATGTGCAGCAGTACAACCAGATCGCGCAACTGGCCCAGTACGACAACGAATTGCGCCAGCGCATCGAGTCCCAGTAACGGCTCTGCCCGGAACGCAACGTCCATAACCCAAAAGGACCGGCGAATGCCGGTCCTTTTGTTTTTGGTTCCACCTTCAGACGTGCGCCTTAGGTCAGAACGTCACTCTCATGCCCAGCCAGTAGCGGCGGCCGTCTTCCACGTAGCCGTATTCATCGTAGGAGATGTCTTTGTCGGCCAGATTATAGATACCCGCATTCAACGTGGTTTGCGGTGACAGCTGGAAGGCAACACCGGCGTCCACCAGCGTATTCGACGGCGCGATAATGTCGCTGCCTGAAGGCGTGCTCACCGGCTGACTTTCCTTGCCGCGATAATGCACCGACGCCCAGGGCGATACCCGATCGGTGGCGCGCCAGTCCGCCCGCAGGGACGCCAGGTGTTCCGGAATCTGGGTCAACGGCTGCCCTTTGTATTCGCCGGACTTCTGCTCGGAGTCGGTGTAGGTGTAGCTGAAGGTCAGATCCAGTTGGCGCCACAGGGTGGTGGCCAGGGTGGCTTCCACCCCTTTGGTCACCGCCTCGTCCACGTTGATGCGGTAAGTCGGATCGGAGCCCCAGTCGTTGGCCCCATCGGTACAGATGCTCACCGGGCAGGTGACCCGGGTGATCTTGTCCTCGAAGTCGTTATGGAACACGGTAAGGCTTGCGGTGAGAGCGCGGCCGGCATTGAAGTACAGGCCCAGTTCCTTGTTCAGCGAGGTTTCCGGCTCCAGATCCGGGTTACCGTAAATGTTGCCGCCCCGGCTCACCTGTCCCCACCCCGGGGTGATTTCGCGCAGGTTCGGCGAACGGTAACCAGTGGAAACGCCCCCCTTGATGGTCCAGCGCGGCGCGAAGCCCCATACCGCATAGAGTCGCGGACTGACCTGGCTGCCGTAATTTTCGTCGTCGTCCAAACGCACACCACCGGTGAGGCTCACGTTGTACGGCAGCATCCATTCGTCTTCCACGAACATCGCCCATTTGGAGCTGTCCACCCGGGTAAGGTCGGAGATGCGGTTCGACGTCTTGTCGGACAGCTCTTCCTTTTCGAAGTCCGCGCCCAGGGTCAGCATATGATCCCCCAGCGGCACCATCAGGCTGCTCTTGGCGGTGGTGTTGGTGATGGTCATCTCGCGGCTTTCGTTTTCGCTTTCTTCCCGCTGTACATAGCTGTCGGAAGTGCCGATGGCCCAACGGCCGGTGTGGGTCAGCGCCAGCACTTCACGGCGGAACTCATCGTCGTTATCGGTACAGGGGCCACGGCAACCGTCCGGGTCCACGCTCTCACCCACGTGTCCCCGCCGACGCTGACGGGTTTCGCCGGCTTCCAGGGTGAAGTCGTGATCAGCGGTGGGCGTGAACGCCAGCTTGGCGTTGAGACTGCGCAGACTTTTATCCTCGAAACCATAAGCGAAGCGGTCTTCATCACGATTGCTGAACTTGCCTGAAAGCTGCAAACCCAACAGGTCTTTTTTCAGCGGGCCATTGAGAAAGAAGTTCGCCTGTTGCTGATCGCCGGAACGGGAGTCGTCCTGAATAATGGCATCCAGCTGCATGCCGCCGCCCCACTCCTCGGCGACCTTGCGGGTGATGATATTGATCACGCCGCCAATGGCGTCGGAGCCGTACAGCGTGGACATGGGACCGCGCACGACTTCGATACGCTCGATGGCCTGCAGCGGCGGCAGCCAGTCCTGTTCGAAACCGGCGCTGCCGTTGGGGCGGCTTTCCCGGGAGGACACCGGTTTGCCGTCCACCAGGATCAGCGTGTATTGAGCCGGCATCCCGCGCATGACGATGTCGTTGCCGTTGTCGCCGGAACCGCCGCCGGTAACGATGACACCAGGGATATCCCGCAGCGCATCGGTGGCGTCCTTGTAGAAGCGTTGTTCCAATTGTTCGCGATCAATAACGCTGATCGAAGCCGGCGCATCTTCCAACTGCTGGATGCGTCCCGCGGCGGTCACCGTGACCCGTTCGATCTGGTTGACGGTGTCATCGGCGAAAACCGATCCCGCCCCCAAGCCGAGTACCACCCCGGTCAAGGCACAACGTAATTTCATTCCTGAACTCCCGCAATTTCCCAATGGCGTCCAAAGACCCGATCCCGGACGTAAAAGTGCGAACAGGAATGATATAGATTCTTATTTGATGAAAAAGGCAGGATTACACTTTATACATTTCCGGCCGCCGCCAGACGCACATGCACGCGCAGACCGGGGTGGCCATTCTCCGCCCACAACTCGCCGGCCTGCCGGATCACCGCACGGCGCGCGATACTGAGCCCCAGACCGAAACCGCTGTCGGTGGTGCGGGCCGGGTCCAGACGCACGAACGGCGCGAAGATCGACTCCAGGCGTTCCTCCGGTACCCCCGGTCCCTGGTCCGCCAGCCACAGGTGCCAGTATTGCCCTTCCCGGTTCCCGTGCAGCACCACTTCGCCGTTCACCGGGGAATGGCGAATGGCATTGCGCACCAGGTTTTCCAGGGTCAGCGCGAAGTCATTGAGGTTGCCGAGCACCATGGCGTGCTCGGGCAACTGGCAACGGAACCGCAACGGATCCCAGCCGCTTTCAAAGGCGGCGTCGTCCACCACCAGATCCCAGATTTCCCGTACCGACAACGGACCGGTTTCCGAGCCGCGTTGTTCGGTGTCGTGCCACACCAGGGCCAGGGTGTCGTCCACCAGGGTGCGCATCTTGTCCACTTCCGTGGCGACCCGCTGGCGCAGGGCCGGTTCGTCCAGCGGACTGTCCAGCGCCACATTCAACCGGCTCAGAGGCGTGCGCAGCTCGTGGGACATGTCATGCAGAAGCTGCCGCTGGCTTGCCAGCAAACCGGACACCCGTTCCGCCATGCTGTTGAAACTGCGCCCCAGTTCCCCGAATTCGTCACGCCGTTCGGTAAGGGTGGTTTCCACCCGCGACGCGGGCTCGTCGCGGAAGCGGTGCACCTGGGCTTCCAGCGCCCGCAACGGCACCATGATGCGCCAATAGATCAGAATCACCGCCAGCAGCGCCATGATGCCGGGCAGCAAGGTCAGAATCAGGGTGCGTTGCAGCGGCCAGGCCCCACCGGGCATGTGTTCCGGCGGTAACTGCATTACCAGGCGGCCCTGGTCCGGCGCGCCGGGAAACGGCATGCCGATGAACGGCATTTCGCGGTAGCGGAAGCTCATGCGCCAATCCAGCTCGCGCTGAAAACGAAAGCCGGCGATCTGGTTGTCGGTGAGCGGGGTGCCACTCAGAGAGCGTCCGGCAGTGTCCACCACCATGGCCTCCCCCGGCACCCGCTGGCCGAGCTCCGCCAGCCAGGCGGCCACGCCCTGCTCGCCGCCCGCCCGCCAGGCCGCTTCCGCCTCATGGGCATAGCCCAGCATTTCCGCCTTGGCCTGATCACTGAGCAGCACCACCTGGTTGGCCACCCAGATCGTCACCCAGCGACTGCAGGCCACGATCACCACCGCGCTCAGACACAACACCAGGGCAAGGCGCCAGAACAGGGAATGACGGCCGGGCATTACAGCGCCTCGGACACCAGGGTGTAGCCCTGGCCCCAGACCGTGCGCAGCGGTTGTTCCGCCATGCCGACATCGCGCAGCTTGCGACGTAGATGGCTGACGTGCAGATCAAGGCTGCGATCATGACGGCCATAGCCGCGATGCAACACCGCCTGATACAGAAAAGCCTTGCTCAGCACCTGATCACGATGTTCCAGGAACACCCGCAGCAGACGGAACTCCGTGGTGGTCAGCCCCAGATCGGCCTCCCGGTACCAAGCGGTTTCATCCTCGGTGCGCAGGACCAGAGCGCCCACCGGCGCCACGCCCTGGCTCTGGCGCCGCTCCAGCGTCACCCGCCGTAATACCGCTTCCACCCGCACCGCCAGCTCGGCGGAGCTGAAGGGCTTGGGCAAATAGTCGTCGGCTCCTTTCATCAGACCGCTGATACGATCCTGCTCATCGCCCAGGGCGGACAGCACGATCACCGGAACGCCGCTGCGCTGACGCAGCTCCGCCAGCAAGTCGAGGCCATTCATGCCGGGCAACAGAATGTCCAGCAACACCAGGTCGAACGGCTGGTCCAGCGCTTGTTGCAAGCCAGCCCGGCCGTCGCGGCATACCGTTACCTGGTGCTGCCGGGAGGCCAGAAAGTCCTGTAAATGGGTGCATAGCACGGCGTCGTCCTCGATCACCAGAAGACGGGCCGGGCAGGGGGATATCGCAGTCATTTGTAAAGAATAAGAATTATCATTCACAAAGGGAATGGCTGGTTCGTCCCTGATTTCGCCGCAAGGTTCCCTACTTACATTCTTTACCCGTGCCTTTCATTGTTAGTGCGAACCATTCGCAATAACATGGCCTCCATCCCCAATCCCAAGGCAGTGGAAGATCTCCGGCTTGGACAAGAAAGCAAAAGCGCGTTGGCTCAAGCAGCTTCACCAATGGCACTGGGTCAGTTCGGCCCTGTGCCTGGTGTGCATGGTGCTGTTCAGCATCACCGGCATCACCCTCAACCATGCCACCCAGATCGACGGCGAACCCAAAGTGGAAGAGCTGACCGCGACCTTGCCCGAACCGTTGCTGGCCGAATTGAACCGCCAGGATCAAGGCGCCCTGCCCCGGCCACTGCGGGACTGGCTGAGGCGGGATCAGGGCATCGACGTGAACGACCGCGAGGCGGAATGGTCCGGCCAGGAGGTGTATCTGGCCATGCCCCGGGCCGGCGGTGACGCTTGGCTGGCCATAGATCGAAATAGTGGCGAGGTGCTTTACGAAAACACCGACCGTGGCTGGATTGCTTTTCTCAATGATCTGCACAAAGGCCGCGACACTGGCACCGTATGGCGCTGGTTCATCGATATTTTCGCCGTCGCCACCCTGCTGTTCGCCTTCACCGGCCTGGCTCTGATGTTCCTGCATTCCCGCCGGCGTCCGGCCACCTGGCCGGTCACGGCGCTTGGCTTGGTGCTGCCGTGGTTGCTGATTGCCTTTTTCATGCATTAGGAGATGGTCATGCGTTTGATCCCGATAGTAATGCTGTCCGCCCTGGCCTTCGCCGCCGAGGCTGCCCAGTTCCAAGTGGAAGTGGAAGTGCCACGGTTGCGGGTGGCGGAATACCACGCGCCCTATGTGGCGTTCTGGATCGAGACGCCGGAAAACACCGTGGCCGCCCCACTGGGACTCTGGTACGACGACCAGGAAAAATGGCTCAAGGACCTGCGCCAGTGGTGGCGCCGCACCGGCCGCTCGCAAAGCGCCCCTTATGACGGCCTCACCGGCGCCACCCGTTCGCCGGGCAAGCACAGCGTGGACTTTTCCGAGCTGCCGGCGATGGCCGAACTGCCTGCAGGCGACTACCAACTGGTGGTGGAGGCCGCCCGCGAAGTGGGGGGCCGCGAGGTAGTACGGATTCCGTTCCAATGGCCTCCCGCCAGCGCCCAACAGCTCCGTGCCGAAGGCACGGAAGAACTGCATGACGTCACTCTGACCCTTACTCCTTAGCTCTTTCCCTTTAAATACCGGCATTGACAGGAGCCAAACCATGAAACCCGTTTCCCTGGCCGCCGCCGCGGTCTCCGCGCTGCTACTGCTCTCCCCCGCCGCCCAGGCCCACAAGCGCTGGCTGCTGCCGACCCATACCGTGGTTTCCGAAGCGCAATGGATCAGCGTCGACGCCAGCGTTTCCAACGACATCTTCTACCCGGATCGCGCTTATTCCCTGGAACGCCTGCAAGTCACCGGCCCCGATGGCAAGGCGGCGGAAACCGATCATCTTCTGGAGATGCACCGGCGCAGCGTATTTGACGTCAATCTGGCGGCAACCGGCAGCTATCGCATTGCCCTGCCGGGCCATTTCTTCCTCGCCTTCTTCGAGCAGGACGGCGAACGCAAGCGGCTGTTCGGCGAGGATGCCGAGGCACTGCTGAAGAAGGTGCCGAAAGGCGCCGACAAAGTGCGCCTGCTGGAATCGGTCAGCCGCATCGAGACCTTCGCCTCCGTCGGCGCCCCCGACACCGCCGCGCTGAAACCCACCGGCAAGGGCCTGGAACTGGTGCCGGTGACCCATCCTAACGATCTCTACAGCGGTGAAACCGCGCGCTTCCGCTTCGTCGTCGACGGCAAGCCCGCCGCCGGCCTGGAGGTTCATCTGCTGCCCGCCGGCACCCGCTACCGCGACGCCCAGCAAGACTGGACCGTCACCAGCGACGACAACGGCGAAGTGGCGATCGAATGGCCCCACGCCGGCCGCTTCTTCCTGGAGGCGGAAGCCAGCGACCAGAACGTCAGCCACAAACAGGCCGAACGGCGCCGCCTGGAGTACCTGGGCACGTTCGAGGTGCTGCCGCTGTAAGGCCAACCACACGCTATTCGCTGCCAGGGCAGCTCCCACAGCGGGTTTTACAAAGCCGCTGTGGGAGCGATCCTCCCCATGCAGGCGTGCCGACAAAGAAAAAGATGCATTCTCCCGCCATTTACCGTATAGTCCACGCCCCCCGCCATACTGGCCTGCGTCCTTTTCACTGAAAGGTCCCCTTCATGTTGCATAGCGATTCCGGGTTCGCCGCTTTGGGCTTGCCCGCGCCCCTTCTTGATGCCATCGGCAAACTGGGTTTTGAAACCCCATCGCCGATCCAGGAGCGTAGCATCCCCGTCCTGCTGGACGGCGATGATCTGCTCGGCCAAGCACAAACCGGTACCGGCAAGACCGCCGCTTTCGGCCTGCCGTTGCTCGCCCGTATCGATCCAGAGCAGCGTTGCCCACAGCTGCTGGTGATCGCCCCCACTCGCGAACTGGCCCTGCAAGTGGCCGACGCCATGGAAACCTTCGCCCGCCAGTTGCGCGGCGTTAAGGTCGTGGCGGTATACGGCGGTAGTGAATACCGCACCCAATTGCGCGCGTTGCGAGACGGCGCCCAGGTGGTGGTGGGCACCCCTGGCCGGATCATGGATCACATGCAGCGCGGCAGTCTGAACCTGGATCGTCTGCAGGCGCTGGTGCTGGACGAAGCCGACGAAATGCTGCGCATGGGCTTCATCGACGACGTCGAATGGATCCTGGAACACACCCCGGACGAGCGGCAGCTGGCGCTGTTTTCCGCCACCATGCCGAATGTGATCCGGCGCGTGGCCGAGCGCCATCTGAAGTCACCGAAGTGGATTCGCATCGAAAGCGATACCACCACCAATAACGGCATCCGCCAGCGCTTCTGGCCGGTCTCCGGCCTCAACAAGCTGGACGCCATGTGCCGTATCCTGGAAGGCGAGCCCCACGACGGCGTCATCGTCTTCGCCCGCACCAAGCAGTCCACCCTGGAGCTGGCCGAGCAACTGCAACGCCGGGGCCTGCGCGCGGAAGCCCTGAACGGCGATATCCCCCAGGCGCAGCGGGAAAAAACCGTGGCCCGCCTGCGTGAAGGCCGCTTTGATCTGCTGATCGCCACCGACGTGGTGGCCCGTGGCCTGGACGTGCCGCGTATCAGCCACGTGATCAACTACGACATGCCCGCCGACACCGAAGCCTATGTGCACCGGATCGGCCGTACCGGCCGGGCCGGACGTAACGGCGAAGCGATCCTGTTCGTGTCGCACCGTGAGCGGGGCATGTTACGCGCGATTGAGCGTGCCACCGGCCAGAGCCTGGAATCCATGGACCTGCCCAGCGTCGACGCGCTTAACAGCAAGCGTCTGGCCAAGCTGCAGGAGCAGCTGGTGGCGGGCCTGGAAAGCAAACATCGCGAAGAGGCGGAGACGGTACTGAGCGCCCTGCGCGAACAGCTGGATCTGGACGATGAAAAGCTGGCTCTGGGCCTGGCGGCGCTGCTGGTGGCCAAGGAGCCGGTGATTCTCAAGCCGGCCCCGGTGGGCAAACCGCCGCGCGCTCACAAAGAGGGCCCTCGCAAGGACCATCCGCGCAAGGAAGGCCGGCCGGCCAACAATCGCCGCCGTACCGCCGGCAGCGACGGCGACGCCAACGGAGACATGCAGGTTTACCGGGTGGAAGTGGGCCACGCCCACGGCGTACGGCCGGGCAATCTGGTCGGCGCCATCGCCAACGAAGCGGGTCTGCCGAGCCGCCTGATCGGCGCCATCCGCATTCATCAGGAACACAGCACCGTGGCGCTGCCGCAGGATCTCACCGCCAAGCAGCTGAACATTCTCAAGCGCACCCGCGTTTGTCAGCGGCCGCTGTCGCTGGAAGCCCTCTGACGCCGACACACGCCAACGGATTGTTCCGTTGGCGTGTGCTTCAGGCCAGCTCAGACGTCAACTCGAAAGCCCACCTTCACCACCACCTGGAAATGGGCGACTTTGCCGTTTTCCACATGGCCGCGCGTCTCCCGGACTTCGAACCATTCCACGTTCTTGACGCTCTTGCCGGCGGCGGCGATGGCGTTATGAATCGCGCCTTCGATGCTGTCCTTGGATGAACCAACCAGTTCCAGCTTCTTATATACATGCTCGCTCATAAGGTCCTCCTTCAATGCTTGTTGAGGCCTGATTACACGATCTGTTCTCTTTCAGAGTGAGCCCTGACAGGCCCGTGGGTCAAAGATAAAACACCAACCGGATCCCAGATTCGGCACCCTTGCCCGCGGACGCTATAATCGTCTCCCCTCGAAGCCGACCGCCCCACCCGCCGTGCAACGAAGCGCCCATTTTTCCCGCTGCCGCCAATACCGCTATGCCCTCTGGCGCCGCTGGGCCGAGGGCGATGACTATGTGCTGCTGGTGGCGCTGAACCCGTCCACCGCCGATCACCGCCGCGATGACCCGACCATTCGCCGCTGCATCGGCTTTGCCCGGGACTGGGGCTATTCAGCGCTGTGCGTGGCCAACCTGTTCGCCTATCGGGCCACTTATCCGAGCGACCTGTTCGCCGCCGACGATCCGGTGGGGCCACGCAACGACCAGTGGCTGAGCAAGCTGGCCCGCGACGCCAGCCTGGTGGTGGCCGGCTGGGGCAATCATGGCCGCCATGGCAATCGCGCCGCCCAGGTGCGCGCCCGTCTCGGCGACGCCCTGCACTGTCTGCGCATGAACGGCTCGGGGGAACCCGCTCACCCGCTCTACCTGCCGAAAACACTCAGGCCGATTCCGATGCCACCGGTTATCCCTGCCAACCGGCCCGATCGGCCCGGCCGCCGCTGATTTACGTTTTCGTCACCGTGGTCAGGCAATATTCCGATCCGCTAGACTGCCGGAGAGCGACGACCGAATCACGACCGGAGGGAACCCAGGTGGCAAGTTTGCAAAAGGCTCTGTTGAGAGCCATGGCTTTTTTTGTGCCTCTGATCAGTATCGGCGTGGCCGCGCCCTCCTCCGGATCGGCACAGCCGGTTTCCTTTCAGCAGCAGGTCAGACCCGTCCTGGAGCAGCGCTGTATCGCCTGCCACGGCTGTTATGACGCCCCTTGCCAGTTGAAACTGGAATCACCGGAAGGGCTGGCCCGGGGCGCCAGCCAGACGCCGGTGTATAACGGCCAGCGCACTTCGGCGGCCACGCCTTCGCGCCTGTTCATCGACGCCGGCAGCTCCGGCGAATGGCGTAACCGCGGTTTCTTCTCGGTGCTGGAAGGCAGCCAGACCATGGACGAGGGGCTGCTTTATCAGATGCTGGTACTGGGCCAGCACCAGCGCTTCGAGCCAAACAGCAAGCTGCCCGAGGACATTCAATTGGGATTGGGGCGCGCCAACGTTTGTCCGGCGCCGGAGGACATGGCGGACTACGCCCGCGAGCACCCGTTGGAAGGCATGCCACTGGGCCTGCCGGCGCTGAGCGATCGGGAATTCGATCTGCTGACACGCTGGTTGGCCCAGGGCGCGCCGCTGCAAGCCACACCGGTGAAGCTGACGCTGGAGGAGCAAAGCCGGATCCAGGCCTGGGAGGATTGGCTTAACCGGGACCGTCCGCGCCAGCGTCTGGTCGCCCGCTGGGTTTACGAGCACCTGTTCCTGGCCCATCTTTATTTCGATAACCACGGCCCCAACCGCCCACGGCTCTTCTTTTCTCTGGTGCGTTCGCACACCCCTCCGGGCGAACCGATAGCGCCGGTGGCCACACGCCGGCCCAACGGCGATCCCGGCGGTCCGTTCTGGTACCGGTTGCGGCCGATCACCGAGACCATCATCCACAAGACCCACATTACCTACGCGCTCAACGACGCCAAACGCGAGCGCATGGAGTCCCTGTTCTTCGATACGCCGTGGGAATTGGAAACACTGCCCGACTATGACGCCGATGCCCGCGCCAATCCCTTCGAAACGTTCCAGGCCATTCCCGCCCGTGCCCGGTACCAGATCATGCTGGATGACGCCGAGTACTTCGTCCGCACCTTTATTCGTGGCCCGGTATGCCGGGGACAAATCGCCACCGACGTGATCCGCGACCAGTTCTGGGCGGTGTTCCAGGATCCGGACCATGACCTCTATGTGGACAATGCCGACTATCAACGCCAGGCAACGCCGCTACTGGGCCTGCCCGGTCAGCACGACGATCTGATTTCGCTGGGCCCGCAATGGTTCAAGTACAAGCACAAACGCAATCGCTACCTGCGCGAACGTCAGCAGGCTTACGCCCGGCACGCGCCCGGCGGCCCCACCTGGGAAACACTCTGGGACGGCGATGGTGATAACAGCAACGCGTTGCTGACCATTTTCCGCCATCATGACAGCGCCTCGGTGCGACGCGGTCTGATCGGCGACCTGCCCCTGACCACCTGGGTCATGGATTACCCGCTGTTCGAGCGCACCTACTATGCCCTGGTGGTGAATTTCGACGTGTTCGGCTCGGTCTCCCATCAGGCCCAGACCCGCCTGTATTTCGACCTGATCCGCAACGGCGCCGAACAGAACATGCTGCGTTACCTGCCGGCGGCGGCGCGCAAGCCGGTACTCGATGACTGGTACCAGCACACCGGCAAGCTCAAGCTGTTTATCAGCTATGCCAGCGTCGATACCGACACGCCCACCGGCATCGACTATGGCACCAGCACGCCCAAGCAGGAATTCGACGGTCAGTTGCTGACCCGCTTCGCCCATCTCAATGCCCGCCCGGACCCGCTGAATCGCTGCCAGGACGAGCATTGCGCCCTGCCCGGCGCCAACGGTCTGGAACAGCGCGTGCAGCAGGCGCTCAGCGTGCTGGCGTCACGGCGGGCCGACGATCTGCCGGTGATCGATCACCTGCCGGAAGCGTCCCTGCTGCAGGTGCGTGGCAAGGACGGCGATCTGGCGGTGTACACACTGCTGCGCAATCGTGCCCACAGCAACGTGGCGTTCATGATGGGCGAATCACTGCGCTATCAGCCCGAATTGGACACGGTGACGATTTACCCCGGCGTTCTCGCCAGCTATCCGAATTTCATGTTCCATCTGCGTGAGGGCGAGTTGGAGGACTTTGTGCGGGCCATGGAGCGGGCCGGCGATGAGAGTGGCTTCGAACGGCTGGTGCAGCGTTTCGGCGTGCGCCGTACCCACCCTGAATTCTGGCATTATTTCGACGATCTGGGGGACTATTTGCGGGAACATGAACCGACTCAGGCCGGAGTGCTGGACCTGAACCGCTATCAGAATCTGTAAGCGATCGCGTGTTCAGTGCATAAAAAAAGCCCCGGACCTGGGGTCCGGGGCTTAAAGTACCGTCACAGCATGCCTGCGAAGCAGGCTCCCGAGCCTGATGACGATATACGACTTGCGCGGGCAAGGCCCGACTGAATCAACGCCTGTTGGGGATCACCGCCGGCATCCGGCAACGTCGCACCGGCCATGACCACAGGATTCAGGAGTAATCAAACTAATAATGGCACCCTTCCTCCAGGGCTGGTATTGTCGCCTATGACTTATTCATGGTGATTTGCGACAAACCTACCAAGGACAACAATGTATCAAGTCAGCGTCCTGGCCTATGACGGCGTTTTCGCCTCCGCCCTGGCAGGGGTGGTGGATCTGCTCAACCTCACCGGCGTGACCTGGAACCGCATCCACGGTCTGCCCCTGGACCGGCAATTCAAGGTTCAGGTGGTCTCCCGCGGCGGCCAGCCGGTGCGCTGCAACGCCGGGCTGAGACTGGCGGTGGATAACGCCATCGAGCGGGTGGACAGCAGCGATCTGGTGCTGGTGCCCACCATTGGCAACGAGATTACCAGTGTGCTCAAAGCGGAACAGGACACCCTGGAATGGCTGCGTTTCCTGCATGCCGGCGGCGCCGATCTGGCCAGCAACTGCACCGGCGCCTTCCTGCTCGCCGAAGCCGGCTTGCTGGACGGACGCCGCGCCACCACCCATTGGGGCTACAGCCCGTTGTTCCGCCAGCGTTACCCGCAGGTGAACCTGAACGAACGCGAGTTGATCACCCGGGATGGCAACATCTTCTGTGCCGGCGGCGGTACCGCCTGGCGCGACCTGACCATCCTGCTGGTGGAGCGCTATTGCGGCGCCGACATGGCGCGGGAGCTGGCCAAGTCGTTCGTCATCGACGTGCGCAACGACCCGCAAAGCATCTACGCCGGTCTGCCGGCCAAGACCTATCACCGCGACGAGCAGGTGCAGCAGGTGCAGTCCTGGCTGCATGAGCACTATGCCGAGCCCACCACCCTGGCCGATCTGGCCCAGCGCGTGCACCTCAGCCCCCGTCAGCTGCAGCGGCGCTTTATCGCCGCGCTTGGCGAGCCGCCCCTGCAATATTTGCAACGGGTGCGCATCGAGGCCTCACGCAAGATGCTGGAGCGCGGCGCCACCAATCTGGGCACCCTGGCGGAGCAGGTCGGCTATCAGGACGTGAGCAGTTTCTCCCGCCTGTTCAAACGCCACACCGGCCTGTCGCCAAGCCATTACCGGCAGCGTTTCGCCCGCGTCGGCGCCCTGCGCGACTGACGCCGGCGTGCAATTCGGAGCTTCACTCCTTAAAGTGAAGCTTCATGGATGAATCAGAATCACAACTCGAACTGATACTGGGGAAGATTGTCGGCTTTGTCTGGGGCCCGCCACTGGTCACTTTGCTGGTGGGCGGCGGCCTGTTCTTCCTGCTTTATTCCCGTCTGCTGCCCTATCGCCATCTCGGCCGGGGCCTGCGCCTGCTGCTCAAACCACCGGACCATGACGACCAGGGCTCGCTGTCCCATTTTCAGGCCCTGAGCACGGCATTGTCCGGCACTCTGGGCATGGGCAACGTGGGGGGCGTGGCGGTCGCCATCGCCACCGGCGGTCCGGGCGCCATATTCTGGATGTGGATGAGCGCCCTGCTCGGCATCGCCACCAAGTTCTACACCTGCACCCTGGCGGTGATGTACCGGGGCAAGGACAGCGAAGGCACGCTTCAGGGCGGCCCGATGTACATCATCCGCGAAGGCATGGGGCGGCGCTGGCGTCCGCTGGCTTACTTCTTCGCCTTCGCCGGCCTGCTCGGCACCATGCCGATCTTCCAGGTCAATCAACTGGTCCAGGTGGTACGGGACGTAATCGCCACGCCAGCCGGCTGGACCACCGACGACCAGCATTTCTGGTTCGACCTCGGACTCGGGGTGTTGCTGGCGATCCTGGTACTGGGGGTGGTGGCCGGCAAATTGCCGCGCCTGGCCCGGGTCACCTCCACCCTGGTGCCGGCCATGGTGCTCAGCTATCTGAGCCTCACCGGCGTGGTGCTGATCAGCAACGGCGACCGGATCCTTCCCACCCTGGAACTGATCGTCGTCGACGCCTTTACCGGTCAGGCGATGGTCGGTGGCGCCATTGGCGCGATGATCATCACCGGGGTCCGCCGCGCCGCGTTCTCCAATGAGGCCGGCATCGGCACCGAAGCCATGGCCCATGGCGCCGCCCGCACCCGCGAACCGGTCAGCGAGGGTCTGGTGGCCATGCTCGGCCCGGTCATCGACACCCTGGTGGTGTGCACCTGCACCGCTTTGGTGATTCTGATCAGCGGCGTCTGGACCAGTGGCGACAATGACGGCGTCTCGCTGACCGCCGCCGCCTTCGCCAGCCTGTTCGACGAGGCCGGTTCGGTGGTCATGGCACTGACGGTGAGTGTGCTGGCCTTCAGCACGGTGCTGACATTCTGGTACTACGGCAGCAAATGCCTGGGATTCATGATCGGCGCCCGCCATCAGCATCATTACGTATGGTTTTACCTTTTTTTAATAGTACTCGGCGCCATTGCATCGCTGAATACGGTGATCAGTGTGGTGGACACCATGTATGCACTCATGGCGATCCCCACCATGACCGCTTCTCTGGCGCTGGCACCCAAGGTGAACCAGGCGGCGCGGCGTTATTTCCGTAAGGACGCCGGGGGAAGCGGCTAGCGCCGGCGCGCATCCCCATTTCGTGGAAGTTGTGATGCCGCCCGGCGCAGGAGGCGATCGTTTTTGTCACTATCCCGTCCGATTCCAGGGAAATGCTCCCAGGAACGGCGATATTTGCGGCTCAAACGGTGCCGAACGTAAAACGGGTGTTGTGGGGCAGGCGGATCCTTGGCTTCGAGAATGAACACGACGCATTTTGGGGGGCGCGGCTTCGAGTATCCGGCTGGCGGGGGGAATACCGCCGCCACCGGGCCAGGCATTTCGCGGAGACCGAAGGTGACGGTTGTCAGGAAGTGGTTCCCGCCCCACAATATACAAAAAATATCACAATCAAGCGGTGTTTAATTATGTTGTGGGGGAAAACACACTCATTCCATCGGTTTGTCGACACCCAGCTACGGGACCTGCGCGAACGTTACGGCCTGTCCCTGTGGATGCTGATTCGTAAAACCGGCGACGATTGGCGCCTGCTGCGCAGTAACGGCAGCGGCTATGCCTTGACCATTGGCGAACACTTCAGATGGCCGGATACCCGCGGCCGAACCGGATCGCCACCCCATACCGATGCCGGCGTACTGCTGGACGCCGAAGCCCATTCACCGCCCTATCCGGTGAATCGGCCGATGAAGGTCGGAGCCTGTCTGCGACTGCCGCTGTACGGCGACGGGGATCGCCTGCTTGCCGTGCTTTGCGCGCTGGATCCGGAACCGCAGCCCCATCTGGCCGAGCACTTATTGCCTTCCTTGAAACGTCAGGCGTTTCTCCTGGAAACCGCCTTGTCATGGAACCTTTCCCTGCTCAACCAGCAAAGGGTCAGTGACTTTCTTGAAGATGATGGCCGTGATCCGGATACCGGCATTCTCGATGTCACTGGATGGTCGCGGATTCTGGAAAAAGAACGCCAGCGCTGCCGCGACTACGGTCTCGGCGCCACCATTTTGCGTTTGCACGGCACCGGCCTGGAACGGTGTGACCGCCGCCAGCGGCTGGCCGACTCCCTCGCCGCCCTGGTGCGTGAGCAGGATATGGTGGCCTATCTCGGCCATGGCCAGTTCGCGATACTGCTCGCGGAAACCTCGATAATGCAAAGCCTGCGCATGCGCGCGCGCATCCTTGATGCCCTCGCCGCCAAGGATCTGCCGGTGGTGTGCGAGCCGGAAAGCCTGCTCCTTAATTCCAGTGTTCTTCAGCCCGAGGTGCTGTTACACAGCGCCGTCCATTAAGGCCTGTTCACCAACAAGCCGCTTTCCACCGCGAAAAATCAAGGCGCGGTGGAAAGCCTGCCCGCCAGCGAAGCGTCCTTCCCTCCAGGGAACTTGCACCCGTCCCCACCTGACCGGATACTCTCAGCTTCCAGGAAAGAATCGATTTTTTTGGGGGGAAAACCATGGCATCGGCTCATAGTGCTCATTCGGATTCGCCGACACCGGTCAGGGCCGGGGACCGCTTTTATGCCTTACGCATGACCGCTCTGATTACCTTTTGCGGTTTGCTGCTGTCCTCCCTGATCACCAGCATCGGTGTCTTGCTTACCGGCGAACGGGACTGGCTGTCCGCGATCTGCCTGGCCTTGTTGATTCCCCTGCTGTTGCTTCCCCCTCTGGGTTATCCGCTGTTGTTGCGCTTGTCCTCCCTGCGACGGGAAAATCGCGTTCTTCAGCAGCAGGTTCGCGAAGATCATCTCACCGGTTTGTTCAATCGCCCGCACTTGCTGGGCATGTTGGAACGCGAACTGTCCCTGAGTCAGCGCCACGATTACGTGGTGTCCGTTTTACTTTTGGATGTCGCCGATTTCACCGATCTGGCCGACCGTCATGGCCGCCGCGCCGCCGATCGCCTGTTGCGGGTATTCGCCGACCGCATCCGGGACAAGATTCGCGAAAGCGACCTGTTCGGACGTATCGACGGCGCCCAGTTCCTTCTGGTACTGCCTCATACCAGCCAGCACGATGCCCTCCACATGGCGGAAGGCCTGCGCGCGCTGGTCACCAGCATGCAGGTGCCGGGGATCGAGGACAGCCTCCAGTTTGAAGTTCGCCTGGGGGTGGCCAGTACGGAGAACACCGGCCCCAATCTGAACGCTCTACTGAATGAGGCCGACTACACGCTCTATCAAAGCCGGAATGATCTCCGTCACCGCGCCGGCCAAAACTAATCCTAATTACCTATACATAATACAACCTTCTGGTACCAATCATTAACAAACTGACGTTTTTCATGTCGCTGTATGACATGTGTTTGTAAATTTTCTTATTAATAAGCGCCGCCCCATTTACTCCTAAAATATGCATGACAAACTGTTCCAGTGTTTGTTCTGCCTACACGATAAAAAGGAAGGAGTTATGGACGCTAAACGTTTTCTTGCCTCCAGCATTGCACTGGCCTCCGTATCCGTTGCGAGTGTTGCCACGGCCGCGGATATCCCCGATCGGTATTTCTATCTCGGTGGTCACGTCAGCCAAAGCTGGATGGACATAGGCGATCACTACGAGGGTGACGGGTATATTGACGACAACGTGCCCGGTGTCAGCACCGATACCGTGACCCTGCCGGGCGCGCAACTCGGTTACCGCTTCAACCGTGACTGGTCCATCCAGGCATGGTGGGAACGCAACAACTACAACAGCGTGGACCTGCGCAACAACTTCGTCAGCCTGCGCAAGCACTTCCGTGGTGACGCTTCCCCGTTCGAAACCTATGTCGGTTTGAACGCCGGTGAAACCCGTACTGAGTTCAACAGCCAAAGCGACGACGATTTCAAGGAAACCGTTGGTGGTGTTGAATTCGGTGTGCAAACCGCGCTGGCTCGCAACTTCCTGCTGGACGTAGGCGCACGCCCGACCTACAGCTTCCGCAGCGAGCGTTGGGATGGCCAGATCTACGCCGGCCTGAACCTGCTGATCGGCGCTTCCAGCGCTGCCAAGCCGGCTCCGGTAACCGACGTGGCCACCGACAGCGACGGCGACGGTGTTCCGGATGATCGTGATCAATGCCCGAACACTCCGGCCGGCGCGGTAGTCGATGCCCGCGGTTGTGAGCTGGACGACGATGGTGACGGCGTACCGAACAGCGCTGACCAGTGCCCGAACACCCCGGCCGGCGCGAAAGTCGACGAGGTGGGCTGCCAGCTCTACCTGACCGAAGACATTAAAGAAACCCTGTACGTGGAGTTCGAGTTCGACAAGGCGGTTGTTCGTCAAACCTCCTACCCCGAGCTGGAAGGCCTGGCTACCCGCATGCGCGAGTACCCGTCCGCGAACCTGGTTCTGGAAGGTCACACCGACAGCGCCGGTCCGGAAGGCTACAACCAGAAACTGTCCCAGCAGCGTGCCAACGCCGTGAAGGACGTGCTGGTTAACCACTTCAACGTGGACAGCAACCGCATCTCCACTGAAGGTTACGGCGAAGCCAAACCGATTGCTGACAACAGCACTCGCGAAGGCCGCGCTCAGAACCGTCGCGTGGAAGCGATCATGAAAGCGACCGTGAAAGAAGCTCAGTTCCAGGATTAATCGGAACCGCTTCAAACAGAGAGTCCTCGACTCTTGGAAAAGCCCGGCCTTCGCGCCGGGCTTTTTTTGTGGCGGAATAACGGGAATGGAGGGCTCGAGTCTGTGTGGACAACCGCTGGCACGGAAAGGGCTACCAAGCCGCTGTGGGAGCGTGCCTGCAAGCAACCAGGCTCTCGGGCCCCAGGATTCGCTTGCAGGCAAGCTCCCACAGCGACGTTGTAGCGGCTCCGCTGTCCACGATGGAGAGGGATGCCGTTTTTCTCCATCCCCCCTGCCCGGCAACCCCTAATCCGTCAGCGTCAAGACTGCTCGGTCATTGTCGTGGCTGCGCTGCCGCCTCCTCTGGTCGAGGCAGTCAATCCCTGAGAGGCCACCTGCCCCATAATCGGATCATTCGATAACGACCACGGGGATTCTCATGGCCAAAGATGCTATTGGCTACGCACTCACTGCCCTTAACCGTCTGGCGTCCTCCGAGCTGCTGGACCGGCTGGGTATGCGCCATACCGCCGAGCGGCTGGCCTATCGCCTGACCAAGGGCGGTTTCCAGGTGCTCACCACTTCCGCCCGCGCCTTCAAGTCCGCCCGTAAAGTGGATCGGCCCGAGCGCCTCAACGCGCCGGGTACCACCACGGACCTGTTCGATCTCAATATCACCGAAGAGCAGCAGATGATCCGCGACAGCGTGCGGGCTTTCGCCGGCGAGGTGCTGAGAGAACAAGCGGAACAGGCCGATCATGACCAGGGTACCGCCGAGGAGGTGATGGGCCAGGCGCGGGAGCTGGGGCTGAATTTCTTCGCCGTCCCGGAAGCGCTCGGCGGCGCCGCCAACGAGAGCACCACCGTCACCAGCATGCTGGTGGCCGAGGATCTGGGCTGGGGTGACATGGGGCAGGCGGTGGCGATTCTGGCGCCCATGGGCGTCGCCAATGCGCTGACCCGCTGGGGTACGGCCACACAACAGGACAAGTACCTGGGCAGCTTCGCCGAGGAACAGGCGCCGCTGGCCACCATCGCGGTCACGGAGCCGCGCCCGCTGTTCGATCCCATGGTGCTGAACACCCACGCCACCCGCGATGGCGACGACTGGGTCATCACCGGTGAGAAGTCCCTGGTTCCGCTGGCCGCGGAAGCCGAGCTGTTTCTGGTGGCGGCGGCCACCGAGGAAGGACCGGCGGTGTTCATCGTCGAAGGTGGCACCGAGGGGCTGACCGTGGGAGAAGACCCCGCCATGGGAATTCGCGCCAGCGCACAACGGCCGCTGCGCCTCGATGAAGTGAGGGTCCCGGAACAGAATCGCCTGGGCGACGAGGATTTTGACTATCGCGCCTTCGTCGACCTCGGCACTCTGGCCTGGTGCGCTCTGGCTATCGGCACTGCCCAGGCGGTACTGGATTACGTGGTCCCTTACTGTAATGAGCGTACCGCTTTTGGTGAGCCGATCAGCCACCGTCAGGCGGTGGCCTTCATGATCGCCGACATGGCTATCGAACTGGATGCCATGCGTATGCTTACCTACCGCGCGGCGTGCCGCGCCGAGCAGGGCAAATCGTTCCGCCGCGAGGCTCATCTGGCCCGTACTCTGGTCAAGGACAAAGCCATGAAGATCGGCACCGATGGCGTTCAGCTTCTCGGCGGCCACGGCTTTACCAAGGAGTATCCGGTGGAACGCTGGTACCGTGATCTGCGTGCCGTTGGCGTCGCCTTTGGCGGCCTGCATCTGTAAGGAGGGAAACCCACATGAATATCGAGATTCCAAAGAAATTCAAACCGCTGATCAATAACGCCTATCAAGTGGCGCGCAGCACCCTCCGTCCGATTTCCCGTAAGTATGACCGCGGCGAGCACGAATACCCCAAGGAGCTGGACATGCTGGCCGCCGTGCTGGACGGCTTCAACGAAGGCGATCCGGCCAACTCCGCCGGGGCCGCCACCACCGGCAGCGGCAAGGTGGAGGACAGTGGCAGTGTGAAGAACGGCGCCAATATGGGCGTTTGTCTGGGCGCCATGGAAATGTGCTATGGCGATACTGGCTTTCTGCTGGCCATGCCTCGCCAGGGGCTGGGCAATGCCGCCATCGCCGCCGTCGCCAATGACGAACAGCTGGAGCGTTTCAAGGGCAAATGGGCCGCCATGGCGATCACCGAACCGGGCTGCGGTTCCGATTCCGCCGCCATTCGCACCACCGCGAAAAAGGATGGCGATCACTACGTTCTCAACGGCGAGAAAATTTTCGTCACGTCCGGCCAGCGCGCCGACTGCGTGGTGGTTTGGGCGACCCTGGATCCACAGTTGGGCCGCGCCGCCATCAAGTCATTCGTGGTGGATTGGGGCACACCGGGCATGGAACTGGCCCGCCTGGAGAAAAAGCTGGGCATCCGCGCCTCCGACACCGCCGCCATCAACTTCGTGGATTGCCGGGTACCGGCGGAGAATCTGCTGGGCAGCCCGGAGATCGATACCAAGAAGGGCTTCGCCGGAGTGATGGAGACCTTCGACAACACCCGCCCGCTGGTGGCCGCCATGGCCATCGGCTGCGCCAAGGCCTCATTGGAACGTATCAAGGAATTGCTCGAAAAACAGATGAGCTACGATTACGGCAAACCGGTGGACAACTGCTCCGCCGTGGAAGCTGAAATCTACAAAATGGAAGCGGACTGGGAAGCGGCTTATTGGCTGGCGGTGAAGGCCGCCTGGATGGCGGACAACAAGAAAGCCAATACTTTGGAAGCTTCGATCAGCAAAGCCAAGGCCGGCCGGGTCGGAAACTATATCACTCTGCGCTGCGTGGAACTGGCGGGCAGCCTCGGCTACACCGAGGACGAACTGCTGGAAAAATGGGCCCGTGATTCAAAGATTCTCGACATCTTCGAAGGTACCCAGCAAATCCAGCAACTGGTGATTGCCCGGCGGGTGCTGGGGTTGAGTTCGAAAGAACTGAAATAAAACCGCGCGGTCCTTTTCTTTATCAAGGAAGAGGACCGCGATTGTCGTTTTATAGCGACGCGGCTAGTTCGGCGCCCTGGCGAATGGCCCGCTTGGCATCCAGCTCCGCCGCCAGTTGCGCGCCGCCGATCAGGTGAAGATTCTCCTCACCTTCCCGATACAGTTCCTTGAGCGGCTCCTGACCGGCGCAAAGCACCACGTGATCCACATCCAGTAACCGGGCTTCGCCGTTTACCGTCAGATGCAACCCCTGATCATCCACCTTCTGGTAATCGCAGCCGGGCAACATTTCCACCTGGCGCTGTTTCAAGGTGGCCCGGTGCACCCAGCCCGAGGTTTTGTTCAGGCCCTTGCCCACGGAGCTGTCCTTGCGCTGCAACAGGTACAGGCGCCGTTGTGGTTTCGGTGGTTCCGCTTCCACCAGGCCACCGCGCGCGTCGGAAGTGAAATCCACGCCCCACTCCGCCATCCATTCCGGCAACGGTTGATGGCCTTCACGGGGGGCTTCGGCGAGGAATTCCGCCACATCAAAGCCAATGCCGCCGGCACCAATGATGGCGACTTTCTCTCCTACCTTAACCTTGCCCTGCAGGACGTCCACGTAGGACACCACCTTGACGTGATCGACACCCGGGATTGACGGCGTGCGTGGCACCACGCCGGTGGCCACCACGATCTCATCGAAACCCTGCTGTTGCAGTTCCTCGGTGGTGACCCGCTGGCCCAGACGCAGTTCCACGCCGGTCACCTCCAGACGTCGCTGGAAATAGCGCAGGGTGTGATAGAACTCTTCCTTGCCCGGGATGCGCTTGGCCATATTGAACTGGCCACCAATGGCGTCCGCTTGTTCGAACAGCGTGACCCGATGCCCCCGTTCCGCCGCCACCGTGGCGCAAGCCAGCCCCGCCGGGCCGGCCCCCACCACCGCGACCCGCTTCGGATTGGCGGTTTTAAGATAGACCAGTTCGGTTTCGTGGCAGGCGCGCGGGTTGACCAGACAGGACGCCCGCTTCAGTTCAAAGGTGTGATCCAGGCAAGCCTGATTGCAGGCGATGCAGGTGTTGATCTCATCCACCCGTCCCTGTTCGGTCTTGCGCACGAACTCAGGATCCGCCAGCATCGGCCGCGCCATCGATACCGCATCGGCCCAGCCGTTGGCCAGAATATTCTCGGCCACATCCGGGTCATTGATACGGTTTGAGGCCACCACCGGGATCGACACCTGATCCTTGATCTGTTTGGTGACCTCCGCGAACGCGGCCCGGGGCACCGATGTCACGATGGTCGGTACCCGCGCTTCATGCCAACCGATACCGGTATTGATCAGCGATGCGCCGGCGCCTTCCACTTCCCGCGCCAATGCCAGCACTTCTTCCCGGGTACAGCCGTCCGGCACCAGGTCAATGGCGGAGAGCCGGTACATGACGATGAAATCATCACCGCACCGGCGACGGGTCTCCGCCACGATTTCCACCGGGAAGCGGCGGCGATTTTCCGCCGAACCACCGTACTGGTCGGTGCGCTTGTTGGTGCGCGGCGCGGTGAACTGGTTAATCAGATAGCCTTCCGAGCCCATGATCTCGACACCGTCGTAACCGGCCTGTTTGGCCAGCGCCGCGGTGCGGGCGAAATCCTGCACGGTGCGGCGGACTTCGCGGGTGGACAGGGCCTTGGGCTTGAACGGGTTGATCGGGCTTTTGATCGCCGAGGCGGAACCGGAGAACGGGTGATAGCTGTAGCGGCCGGCGTGCAATATCTGCAGCACGATCTTGCCGCCCTCGCGATGCACCGCGTCGGTCACCAGGCGATGATTACGCACATCCAGGCGGCTGTTGAAGGTGCCCGCCAGCGGATAGAACCAGCCGCGCCGGTTGGGATTGAAGCCGCCGGTGACGATCAGGCCGACACCGCCACGGGCGCGCTCGGCGAAATACGCCGCCAGTTTTGGAAACTGCCAGAAACGGTCCTCGAGTCCGGTGTGCATGGACCCCATGATGACCCGGTTTTTCAGCTGTGTGTGCCCCAGGTCCAGGGGCGAAAGCAGGCGCGAGTATTCGCTCATCAGTGCTCTCCAAATTGGCGGCGGCTTGATCTGGACGCCGTCAAGTTAGGATACTGTCTTGACACTGTCAAGATACCCAGGAGTCCCGATGAGCCAAAGCGCCCGCTACCACCACGGCGACCTGCATGCCACGCTGCTGCGCGAAGCCGCCGTGCTGCTGCGCGAACAAGGCATAGAGGGGCTGTCACTCAGGCGTCTGGCGGAGCGGGCCGGGGTTTCACGCACCGCGCCCTATCATCATTTCGCGGACAAGAACGCGCTGCTGTGCGCCCTGGCGGAACAAGGCTTCCGCAAGCTGGAAACACTGATGCAGGAGGAAGATCTGGAATCGGAACCGGCCCGGGGGCTGCGCCGCTTCGTCCACGCTTATTTGCGCTTCGCCAGCCAGGATCCGGAACAGTATGAATTGATGTTCGGCCGCACCCTGTGGAAAACCGGGCGCCCCACCAAATCGCTGACCCGGGTGGCCCACGGCTGTTTCCGCCGCTATATCGATCTGATGTACCGGCCGCCGCTGGCCTCCCGCCTGCCGCCGGGCATGGACCCGCTGCGCCTGGCCCAAGCCAGTTGGGCCACCCTGCACGGCCTGAGCCGGCTGCTGCTGGACGGCATCTACCTGGATCAGAATGACATGGAGGCGGTCAGCGATCAGGCGGTGGATCTGATGATCGCCGGCCTGCGCCTCGGCGAAGACGTCACCGGCGGGTAAGCGGCCAGCACACCCGCGCCATCAGACCGCCAAGCGCTTCGCTGTGTCCCAGCGTCAATTCACCGCCGTAGGCCTCGGCGGTGTCACTGACGATGGCCAGCCCGAGGCCGTGGCCGGCCACGCGCTGATCGAGGCGCTCGCCTCTGCGGATCACCTGATCGCGGCGCGCCGGTTCGATGCCGGGGCCGTCGTCCTCGACACTCAGCCACAACGCCTCGGGCTCCCGCCACAAACGCACCGATACCCGGCCTCGAGCCCACTTGCAGGCGTTGTCCATCAGATTACCCAGCACTTCCAGCATGTCATCCCGCTCCACCGGCTGCGGCGGCAGCTCGGTGCCCATCAGTTCGATGCGGCGGCCATCCCCGTAAACCTGGATCATGGTGTCCCGTAGCGCCACCAGGTCCTGGTCCGGGTGAAACAAGGTTCCGGGGGTGGCGCCGGCGGCCACCCTGGCCCGGTTCAATGCCCGGCGCACGGTGTCCTCCACCTGGGCCAATTGCTCATCCAGCAAACGGTACAGATCCGGATGCTCACGCCGCAGGTCTTCGTCGCAGCGGTTACGCAACACCGCCAAAGGCGTTTTCAAAGCGTGTCCGAGATCACCAATGGCGTGGCGGGAACGGCGCAACTGCTGGTCGGTGTGGCCCAGTAACCGGTTCACTTCCTGCACCAGCGGCCGCAATTCCGTGGGTACATCGCAATCCAGCTCGGTGCGTTCACCGTCACGCAGTTGCTCAATCTGGCGGCGAGCCTCGTTGAGCGGCCGCAGGCCACGGCGGATCAACCAAAGTTGCGCCGCCGCCAGGCCGGACAGGATCAATACCCATGCCAGCAGGCTCACCGAGCGGGTATTGCGGAAATTTTCCAACTGCGGGGTGTAATCCTGGGCCACTACGATAGCCACTTTATGGCCGTAAATTTCATAGTCACCACGATACCGCAACAACTGCTGGCCATCCGGGCCCGGCACCAGTTCATTGTCGAGACCACGGCTTTCGGTGTCCGCCATGCGCTGATCCCAAAGGGATCGCGAACGCCAGATGTGGTCATCAAAAGACACCATGAAATAGCGGCCGGAAAACGGCTGGCGATAGGCCGGATCCAGCATCGGCTGCTCCAGTTGCAGCCCGGACGGCCCTTGGGAAATCGCGGCCAGCACACTGACCGCTTCATCGCGCAAACTGGCGGTCATCACTTGCCGTTGGCGTTGGTCCAGCCACCACAGCGCGCCCTGCCCCACCAGAATGCCGGCCAGCAACAGGCTGACGAACAAACTGACGCCAAGGCGGCCGGCAATGGAGGTCACCGGTGCAATCCCGTGAAGACGTAGCCCTGCCCGCGCCGGGTCTGGATCACCGGCGCCCCCAGCTTGCGCCGTACGCGATTGATATGAACCTCCAGCACGTTGCTGTCCCGTTCACTCTCACCATCATAGAGATGATCGGCCAATTGCATCCGCGACAGCAGTTTGCCGGCGTTCAGCATGAAATAACGCAGCAGCCGGAATTCGGCGCCGGTCAGCGCTATTTCCTTGCCTTCCAGCCAGGCGCTTTGCCGCTCCTCGTCCAGCTCCACGCCGCCCACGTTCAGACAGGCCTGGTTGGCGTTGCCATGGCTACGGCGCAGCACCGCCTGCACTCGCAGCAGCAACTCCTCGGGATGAAACGGCTTGGTCAGATAATCATCGGCGCCGGCACGCAGACCATCCACCCGCTCCGCCCAGCTGTCCCGGGCGGTGAGGATCAACACCGGCACCGTGACGCCTTCCTCGCGCCATTGTTTCAACACATCCAGGCCCCCCATGCCGGGCAGCCCCAGATCCAGAATCACCAGGTCATACGGGTCATCATGCACGCGCACCAAGGCATCACGGCCATCCGCCAGCCAGTCCACCGCGTAACCGTGATCACGCAACAACGGATTGAGCTGGTCCGCCAGGGCCACGTTGTCTTCCACCAATAACAGGCGCATCAGTCGTCCACATCGTCCTTGAGAACGCTGCCGGTACGGGCGTCGAGCTCCAGCTCGCGTACCACACCATCCGGAGTCAGCAACTCGATTTCATAAATCAGATGACCGTCCTCGCGCTCCAATTCCGCCTCCAGCAATTGTCCGCCGGGGTACTGGCGCAGGGCTTCCGTCAGAATCTGTTCAAACGGCCGGATGCGGCCCTCCTGCCGCAGGCGCAAGGCTTCATCGTGCCCCACGTCCAGCGCCGGCAGCGAACCGCTCAAGACCAGCAGGGCGGCGGTTGCCGCCCCGCGGAGGGGTAAAGACATCAGTCGTCCCGTTCGTTACGAATCACTTCACCGTTGGCGGCGTTCAGTTCAACGTCCCACTGTACGTTGTCCTGATCACGCAGCTCCACTTTGTAGACATAGCCGCCAAACTCTTTTTCCAGCTCGGTTTCCTCGATTTTGGCGTTGGGATGCTGGTCCAGAGCCGCTTTATTCAGCTCCTCGAAGGGCTTCACTTTGCCGTCCTGAACCAGTTTCATCGCCTGATCGGGCCCCACGTCGTCGGCGTAGGCGCCGGCGGTCAGGGTGGCGGTACCGAGAAACAGGGCGGTCAGAATCGCTTTCTTGGCTTGCATGGGTTATCTCCTTTGAGTCACTTCCGTTGGGGTACGAAAGTCACTTTATTCGTCACCGCTTAACCTTCCCTGAATGGAATCTTAACCCATTGTTAAGACCGTCAACCCCCTTTACCCTCTTGCAAAATCCGCCACATCCGGTCACTTTGAGCCTTTTCCGGCAGCCCCGCCGCTGTCCAGACCGTCAAAGAACAAGAGCGATTCCATGCATACCGATCTTTCCGATTTGCTGCAACTGCTTGACCTCACCGAACTGGAACCCGATCTCTACCAAGGCGAAGGCCGCAATATCGTTGGCCCCCGCATCTTCGGTGGCCAGGTGCTCGGCCAGGCACTGCGCGCGGCCTCCCACAGCGTACCCGGCCGCACCGCCCATTCCTTGCAGAGCTATTTTCTACGCCCCGGAGACGCGCGGGATACAATTATCTACCGGGTGGAACGGGTGCGCGACGGCCAGACCTTCTCCACCCGCCGGGTGGTCGCGGAACAACGCGGCCGGCCGATCTTCGACCTGTCCGCCTCCTTTACCCTGCCGGCGGAAGGCCCTTCACACCAATGCGATGCACCGGTCCCCGAAGGCCCGGACGGCCTGCTCACCGAACAGGAGCTGAATCGGCGCTATCTGGAGCATGAGGATATCTCGGAGAACTTCCGCAACGCCATGCTGAGAAGAAAGCCGCTGGAGATGCGGCCGGTGGTGAAACGCCATCCACTGCGCCCGGAACCGGCACCGCCCTTGCGCCAGGTGTGGATGCGCGCGCCGGAAACTCTGCCGGAGGATCCGGTGCTGCACCAGTGCATTCTCGCCTACGTCAGTGATCACAGCCTGATGGGTACGGCGATGCTGCCCCATGGCCTGAGCTTCCTCACCCGTGACCATCAGATGGCGAGCCTGGACCACGCCCTGTGGTTCCACCGCCCGGTGAATATCAATGACTGGCTGTTCTATCAGAGCGACAGTCCCATCGCCACCGATGGCCGCGGCTTCAATCGCGGTCAGATTTTCAATCAGCGGGGGGAACTGGTGGCCTCGGTGGCCCAGGAAGGGTTGATGCGGAAGATGTAACGCGCCTGTCGCGGTCCTTTCCTGTTATGGAGAGGCTCCTTATGGAGAGGACCGCGACGTCTTTCCTTATTACTTCTCGACGATCGCCACCACGCCCTGCCCACCGGCGGCGCAAATGGAGATCAGGCAACGGCCGGAGCCTTTCTGGTTCAGCAGCTTGGCGGCATTGGCCAGAATCCGCCCGCCGGTGGCGGCGAACGGGTGGCCGGCGGCCAGTGAAGAGCCCTTCACGTTGAGTTTGTTACGGTCGATGCTGCCCAGCGGCTTGTCCAACCCGAGCCGCTCCTTGCAGAAGGTTTCGTCTTCCCACGCTTTCAGAGTGCTCAGCACCTGGGAGGCGAAAGCCTCGTGGATTTCATAGAAATCGAAATCCTGCAGGGTCAGACCGGCGCGGGCCAGCATGCGCGGTACCGCGTAAGCCGGCGCCAGCAACAGCCCTTCTTTCTTGCCAACAAAATCCACAGCCGCCACTTCGCAGTGGGTGATGTACGCCTGCACCGGCAAACCGCGCTCCTCGGCCCACTGTTCGGAAGCCAGCAGCACCGCGGACGCTCCGTCGGTCAAGGGCGTGGAGTTGGCGGCGGTCATGGTGCCTTCCGGCCCGCCGAACACCGGCTTCAAGGTCGCCAGTTTTTCCAGGGTGGAATCGCCACGCATGTTATTGTCGCGCTCCAGGCCCTTGAACGGCGTGATCAGGTCTTCCTGCCAGCCTTCCTCATAGGATTTGGCCAGATTCTGGTGGGAGCGCCAGGCCAGCTCATCCTGATCCTCGCGGCTGATGCCCCATTCGGCGGCGGTGATCGCCTGATGCTCGCCCATGGACAGGCCGGTGCGCGGCTCGGCGTTCCGGGGAATGTCCGGCACGATCATCTTCGGGTTGAGCAGTTTCAGCGCCGCTTTGATTTTCTCGCCATTGGTCTTCGCCTTGTTGATGTTCATGAACACCTTGCGGGCGTCCTCGTTCACACCCAGCGGTGCGTCGGAGGTGGTGTCCACGCCACCGGCGATGGCGCTGTCGATTTGCCCCAGCGCAATTTTGTTGGCCACCAGAATGGCGGCTTCCAGGCCGGTGCCACAGGCCTGCTGCAGGTCATAGGCCGGGGTTTCCGGCGCCAGACGGGAGCCCAGCACGGACTCGCGCACCAGATTGAAATCCCGGGAGTGCTTCATCACCGCGCCGGCGGCCACTTCGCCAACCCGCTCACCCTGCAGCTTGAAGCGATCGACCAGGCCGTTGAGGGCGGCGGTGAGCATGTCCTGGTTGCTTGCGCCGAAATACACCGTATTGGAACGGGCAAAGGGAATCCGGTTACCCCCCACCACGGCCACCTTGCGAACCGCGTCGCCTGCCAGCATAGTCAAATCCTCCACAATGGCGTTTCCGCCAAGATTAACAGATGAGCGCAGTCTATCGTTCCGTTGACGCGCCTCATTGGCTACGGCGCCCCTGGCGTTTCCCAGGCGGGTCAATCCGCGTGTCACGGACGGGTGATTCAATACGCAGCCAACAGTGACCCGCAAGCGTGTTCCGCACCGAGGGTCGACATTCCGTACATCGCACGGCGAAGGACAGGATCATGAACGATACCTATCAGACGATTGCCAACTCTTCCGTGGGCAAGGCCCTTTTCAACGCCATCAATCTGCCGATCCCGGTGATCCTGGAGCGCTGGCAGCCAGGCCAGGCGTCGTTCATCGATGGCCGCGTGCTGGCCGGTGCCGCCGAGGGCGGCAGCGCCATGGATACCATCCTGGCCACCCTGAAAGCCGCTCCCGGCGCGCAACTGGCGGTACTGGCCAACAACGGCAACGCCAGCGAGCTGCAAAAGCAGGCGGCCGCCGCCGGTGTCAACGCCGACAATTACACCGCCACCCGTGAAGACGATACCCGCTTCAAAGGGCTGGTGTTCGACGCCACCGGCATCGAGAATCCGGATCAGTTGAAAGCACTGTGGGCCTTTTTCCACCCGGTTATCAAGAAGCTGGACAAATGCGCCCGGGTGCTGGTGATCGGCCGCACCCCGGAAACGCTGAGCGGTGCCGCCCGGGTCGCCCAACGGGGCCTGGAAGGCTTTACCCGTTCGGTCGGCAAGGAAATCAAACGCGGCGCCACGGTTCAGTTGATTTACGCCGAAGCCGGCGCCGAGAGCCAGCTCGCCGCGCCGCTGCAGTTCTTCCTGTCGCCGAAATCCGCCTATGTTTCCGGTCAGGTGGTGCGCGTCCGCCAGGCCGGCTTCGATGCCGAGGGCTTTGACTGGCAACGCCCGCTGGCCGGTAAAAAAGCCCTGGTCACCGGCGGCTCCCGGGGCATCGGCGCCGCCATCGCCCGGGTCCTGGCCCGCGACGGCGCCGAGGTGATCGTGCTGGATATTCCGCCCATGGCGGAGGACCTGAACAAAGTGGCCGGCGAAATCGGCGGCCATACCCTGGAATTGGACATTACCAGCGATGAAGCACCGGGGATTATCGCCCGGACCGCCAAGGAGCACGGCGGGCTGGATATCCTGGTGCACAACGCCGGGGTCACCCGCGACAAGATGCTCGGCAATATGCCGGAAAACCTCTGGGACATGGTGCTGAATATCAATATCGCCAGCCAGTTGCGCATCAATGAACAATTACTGGCGGACGGCGCCATGGGCGAAGGCGGCCGCATCGTCTCCATCAGCTCCATCGCCGGCATCGCCGGCAACACCGGCCAGACCAACTACGGCTGCTCCAAGGCCGCGGTGATCGGCATGGTGGACGCTTATCGCGAGGAATACGCGGACCAGGGCATCACCATCAACGCGGTGGCACCGGGTTTCATCGAAACGCAGATGACCGCGGCGATCCCGTTCACCATCCGCGAGGCCGGGCGGCGCATGAACGCCATGAATCAGGGCGGCCAGCCGGTGGATGTGGCGGAAACCATCGCCTTCTTCGCCAGCCCCGCCGCCCAGGGCCTGACCGGCAATGTGGTCCGCGTGTGCGGGCAAATGATGCTCGGCGCCTGATCCAATACCGGACCGGGGGCTTCCCCGGTCCCTCCTCTTTTTACCTGCCTTGGAGAGATACATTCGGGGGCCGCTGTAGGAGCGCAATCTGTGGGAGCCAGCCTGCTGGCGAATACGGCATCTGGTATTGGGATATTCGCTTGCAGGCAAGCTCCCACAGCGGCTTCGTGGCCCCTTCTGTGCCAGCGGTCAATGTTGCTGGACAAGAGAACGCCTCGGCAGCGGTCGGAATGATTGCCTGCCGGTTACCTCGAAGCGGAGCCGCGTTATGCCTTTGCGGGGTTGAATTTTCCGTCCTCACCGCCATCTCTTGGGACAGGTCGTCGTAGGCAAGGTTAAACCGTGCCGCGACACGTCTCCCGGCTGCGACGCCGTCACCAAGAGGTCCCCATGACGTTTGGCCGCCTGTTTTTCGTGATTTTCGCCTTCGCCTTGCTGGAGGTATTGGTCCTGGCCGCGGTGGCCGACGTGATCGGCTGGCCGGTCACCATCATTCTGACGCTGGCCACCGCCATCATTGGCTCCTGGTTGTTCCGCAGCCAGGGTCTGCAAACCTGGACGCGCCTGAATCAGCGCATGCAATCCGGCGAGATGCCCGGCCAGGAGCTGGTGGAAGGTCTGCTGCTGTTGATCGGCGGCGCTTTGCTGATCACCCCCGGTTTTGTCAGTGACATTGTCGGTTTTCTCATGCTGCTGCCGTTCAGCCGCCACCGGCTCGCCGCCATTCTGGTACGTCGGGGCACCCTGCAAACCTTCAGTGGCCGGCAGGGCTCGGCGTTTTTCTATCAGAGCGGGTCCTTCAATGGCGGCCCGTTCGGCCCCGGAGGAGGCCCATTCGGTGGCGGCCGCCCTAATCAGGGCAGCAGTCAGGGCAACGGCGTGGTCATCGATGGCGAGGCCCGGGAAGAACCACAAACCCCCGATCAGTTGGAACGGGACCAGGACCGGCGTTAAGAGCCGGTCTTCTTTAACCGGTAGAAAAGATTTGGCTCGCTGACCAGGTAAAGATCCCCCTGATCATCCATGGTCACCCCTTCCAGTTGCGGCGCGTCCCGTTGCATATCCTCATTGGCACGCAAAAAGGCCCGGAAACTGACGTAGCGCCCCTCCCGGTCCAGTTCCACCAGGGAATGGGAGCGGTCGCTCAGTAACAGCAGGTGACCGGTGGCGCCGTGGTAAAACACATCCGATAGATCCCGGTTGAACACCAGCCCTTCAATCCAGCTGGTCAGATCACGAATGTGCAAGGACAGGCCTTGCTCCAGACTGGCGCCGAATCCCTCGATGGCGTAGAGCTTCTGCGGGCGGCTTTCCTTCACCACGAACAGCCGATCCCCTTCGGCATCATAGGAAATGCCTTCAAACCCCTTGTTGCCATCTTCTTCCATACCGAGGGACAACGACTGGATTCGCTGCTGGTCCACCGCCGCGCCGGGCTCCGGCATGGCAAACACGCTGAAACGCTGGCGACGTTCATCCACCACCACCACGCGGCCGTCACCCAGTGAAGCGACCCCCTCGATATCACCAAACCCTTCCAACTGATGGCGGTCCAGCACCTCACCCTGTCGATCCAACTCCAGCATCACCGGTGGATCATTGGTCACCGCCAGCAACCGGTCCCGCTCACGGTCATAGCTGATCGCGGAGAGATTGCGACTCACACCGGCAACGGCCTTGCCTTCGATGACTACGCGATATCCTTCCAGCCGCAATCCCTGCCGCGGCCCCTCGATCCGTTCCTTCAGATGGAAAAACAGAGGTTCATACCAATGCTGCCAATACGCCACGCCAGCCATTAGCGCCATCACCAGCGCGCCACCGAGCCACCAGCGCGCCTTTGTGGCGTGCCAGGAACGACGATTAAAGGAAAGTTTCCCCATAAAACACCGCTATCCTACTCATGCCGGAGTGCAAAACCGCGCTCCCGTCAGGACAGGCTTAGAGAGGTGTTTCCGGGGATGGTTCCAGAGCGACGGCGCCTTAGAGTCTGTTCACGATCTTTACGCCACCGCCCGCGTCAACCGCGAGCGGCGGCGTCCTCTTCGGCTTTCATCTTGCGGTATTCAATGGGCGTCATGCCCACCCAACGCTTGAAGGCCCGATAAAAAGTGGAAGGCTCCGAGAATCCCGTCAAATAGACGATCTCGTCGATGGACTCGTCGGTACCGGCCAGCAATCGCTTGGCCAATTTGCAGCGATAGTCCGCCACCAGCTGGTTGAAGTTGGTGCCGGCATCCGCCAGGCGGGTGCGCAGTTGACGCGCCTTGATGCCAAGACGTTCCGCCACTTCTTCCAGATTGGCATGTCCGGATTCCAGCAGCTCGGCGATCAGGCGATTCACCTGAGCCACCAGGTCCTGCTTTTCCAGCCTCGCCACCTGTTCACTGGCAAGCTGCTCGTGCAGACGCAGTAATTCCGGCTCGTGATGAGCCGACGGAAGGGCCATCAGGCGCGCATCGAAGTACACACCAACCGAGTTCATCTCGAACTTCACCGGACAACCGAAGGCCCGTTCGTACTCACTCGGATCGGCGTGGCGCTCATGGGCAAAGTGAATTTCCAGCGGCTCGAAGGCGCCATCGGTGACGAAACGGAAGAATTTGATCACCCCCACCATCACGCATTCATTGAGATGGGCCAGACGCCGGCCCCAGAACGGCTGGCGCAGGAAGGCACGGTCCCCCTCTTCTTCCATCAGCTCCGCCCGGGCGGCATCGGACAGCAAACGCTGATAGTTCAGCGCCCGCCGCAAGCCTTCCCCGAATGAGGGGCTGGAGAGAAACAGGTATTCCAGGACCTGGCCTTTATAGACCGGCATATGTTGGCCCAGGTGCAGACCGATGTGCGGGTCCTTGGAGACCTTTTCCGCGGCCTGCCAGAACCATTCCTGGGCATCATGCGGCGTACGCAGGTCAGGCACCTGGAGAATGGCGCGGTCCACGCCTACTTCAGCAAGAACCGCGTCTGCATCAATGCCTGCGTTGACCATGGCCCGGTAGGCCATGCGCAACAACACGCCGGAGTCGGTAAGCTCTGCCATCCTTTCGCGACTTCCCCGAATTTTTTGGTATCAACGAGCGAGAGTAGCACATGCCCGGGGAGGCCGGAACAGCATCAGCTCACCGCCGCTGCTCCACGGCGGGAAGGCAGCGCCAAACGGTGGATGCGCCGCATCACCGAGCCGAACTGACGGCGCAAACTGCCGGAGTTGTAGTGCAAACCGTACCGCTCGGCGATCTCGCGGACCTTGGGAGCCACCTGCTGGTACCGGTTGGACGGCATATCCGGGAACAGATGATGCTCGATCTGATGGCTGAGGTTGCCGCTGAGTATATGAAACAACCGACCGCCCTCCAGATTGGACGAGCCTAACAGCTGGCGCAGATACCATTGCCCGCGGCTTTCGTCTTCCACCTCTTCCTCGGTGAACATCTCCGCGCGCTCGGTGAAGTGGCCGCAGAAAATAATCAGGTAGGACCACAGATTGCGCAGGATGTTGGCGGTGAAGTTACCGGACAGCACGAACAGGAAAAACGGCCCCGCCAGCAACGGGAACAGCACGTAATCCTTGAGCACCTGACGGCGTACCTTCTTGAGGATCAGTTTCCGCTCCTTACGGTATTGTTCGCGGCTTTTGTCGCCACGGATCACCCGTTCGATTTCCAGATCGTGGAACGCCACCCCCCACTCGAACAGCAGCGCCAGCACCCAGTTATAGATGGGCTGGAACAGATAAGCCGGGTTCCAGCTCTGGTGCTCGGACATACGCATGATGCCATAGCCGACGTCACGGTCCTTGCCCACCACATTGGTGTAGGTGTGATGCATATAATTGTGGGAATGTTTCCATTGCTCGGCCGGGCAGGTGTTATCCCAGTCGTAGTGAGCGGAATCCAGATTCGGATCGCCCAGCCAGTCCCACTGGCCATGCATCACGTTGTGGCCAATCTCCATGTTCTCCAGAATCTTGGAGAGCGCCAACAGACCGGTTCCCGCCAACCATGCCGGCGGCAGAAAGCCGAGGAACAGCAGTCCCCGGCCGGCTACTTCACAGCCTTTCTGGAAGCGCACCACACGGCGGATATAGCGGGCGTCGGCTTCGCCACGGTCCGCCATCACCTGCTGGCGCAGAGCTTCGATTTCCTCGCCGAAAGCATCTACCTGGGAACGGGTCAGGCTGACACCGTCACGTTGAAAGACGATTGGGTCGTGCTCTTGTTGCATTGCGTATCCCATTTGTTCAACTCCTTGTTTTTGCGTCGCTTAGAGCCTGTTCACGATCTTTACGCCGCCGCGCCGGAGTTCATTTTTTCGTCAGGTTGTGATTCCGATTGTGCCGTGTAGTCAATCTACATAAACAAGCGTAATCGCAGCCTGACGGAAAAAGGGGCCCGGCCCTTCGGGTTGCGCTGGAAAAGCCGCCAGACGACGCTGTGGCCTTTGACTTTGGAACCACCAGAGCCTGCAGACCCCAACGCCCTCTGGCGGCTTTTCCAGCGGCAACGCGGTGACGTAAAGATCGTGAACAGGCTCTTACAGCGCCACTTCCACGTCGCCTTCGGCGGCATGGATACAAAGTCTTACCAGTTGGTTGTCCACCGTCCGGCTCTCGCCGGTCTGCAGGTCGCGAACTGAACCGCGTACCGGGCAGCGGCAGGTATGACAAATGCCCATACGGCAACCATGGGCCGGATTCAGCCCGCTGCGCTCGGCGGCCTCCAGCAGGCTTTCACCGCCACCGGCCTCGGTGGTCAGATCACTGCCGGAAAAGCGGATCTGGCCGCCGTTGCCGGCATTCTTGGTCAGCGGCTGGAACCGTTCATGCAACAACGGCGCACGGCCTTCGGCGCGGTGCCATTCACTGACCGCGTCGAGGAAGCCGGCCGGCCCGCAGGCGTAGACCTGACGGTCAGCGGCGTCCGGCACCAGAGCGGCCAGCAACGCGGCGTCAAAGCGGCCCTGTTCATCACCGGGCAGCGGGGCCTGATGCCCCAACACCACACGGGCGTTCAATTGGGAATGGCGTCCCAGTTCCCGCAAGGACTCCAACAAAATCACATCCTCATAACGGCGATCGAAATGCAGCCATTCCACCTGACCGTCAAAGGAGGTGTTTTCCAGGTATCTTGCTATACTGTGAACGGGTGTAATGCCGGAACCGGCGGTCAGGAACAGCAACCGGTCCGGAATTCGGGCCGGCAACAGGAACTCACCGGCGGGCTCGCTGAGCGTCACCACGTCACCCGGGCGCGCGCGCTCAAGCAGATGCTCGGTCACACCGCCGGCCCGGTGACACTTGACGGTGACGGTCAAGGTCCCCGATTGCGGGGCGCTGGACAGGGAAAAGCAGCGCCATTGCCGCGCACCGTTCACGTCGATGCCGAGCATTACATGCTGGCCGGCCTGAAATCCGGGCCACAGACGGTTCGGACGCAACGTCAGGGAAACCGCCCGGCCGGTTTCCCGGTGAACACCGGTGACGCGGGCGCGGATCTCCCGGGCCGAGGCCACCGGGTTGATCAGCGCCAGGTAGTCTTCCGGCTGAAACGGGCTGGTCAGGGCCTGGCCGAGGCGGCCAAACCAGCCCCGACGAGGCTCGATGATGGTCTGCATACGCCATTTCCTATCAATTTTGTGAACAGTTGTACACTTTTTACAGGGAGCCGATTTTATAGTCAACACCTGTTCACAAAAATAATTGTGAACGGAGTTGTCAAGCGCTTTGCTATATCCCGAGGCGGAAATTGAATACCATTGCCGCCGGAGCCCGGGACAAAGCGCAACGACAATACCCAGGCCGCATCACTGCTTCTTGCTTGATTGGTTAGATTTGATTCGTTGGTTAAAACAACAATTCGGGAGACTGTCTGACACATGACCAGAGAAACCGCCCCCCGGGGAAGGAAAGCCAGAAAGGGACGGACTCGCCAGGCGCTGATGGACGCGGCCTTGGATCTGGTGGCGAAAAAGGCCCCCTTTTCTTCCCTCAGCCTCAGGGAAGTGACCAAGAAAGCCGGTGTTGTACCCACCGCGTTTTATCGTCATTTCACCGACATGAGCGCGCTTGGCCTGACCCTGCTGGATGAGTCGTTCCGTACTCTGCGGCAGATGATGCGTGAGGTCCGCCAACATCAACTGCCCAATGAGCAGATGATCCGCGGATCCATGGAGACCTACTTCAATTATGTGCGTAACAATCGCACTTATTTTCTTTTTGTCTCCAAGGAGCTGTACGGGGGCTCCGCCACCATGCGGCAGGCAATCCGGCGGGAAATCCGGCTGTTCGTCAGCGAACTGGCCATGGACATGGCGCGCTTCCCTTTCCTTATCAATGTCAGTTCCCAGGATCTGCAGATGATGGCCACCCTGGTGGTCAACAGCGTGGTGGCGCTAACGCAGGAGATGTTGGAACTGAGCGAGGACGATGAAGCCGGCCAGAACGAAATGCTGATCATGGCGGAGAAACAAGTCCGTCTGATTTATTTCGGCGTGGCCCAATGGCGTTCCGAACCCGACAGGATTGCCTGAGCCGTCGGCGATACGGCCAATCAGCCTCTCCGGCGCTCTGCCTATACTGCCACGACATTGCGCTAAATGTTCGTGGGAGAAGGGTGTCCTTATGAGTGAGGTTCGATTCAAGGAGCTGCGTCACGCGCCGCCCATGGCGGTGAATTTCGCCAAAGCCGTACTGCGTGCGCGGGTGCGCCCGGGCAACGCTCCGGTACTGCCCGACGAGGGGCTGCGGCTCAACGATGTGGCTCAGAAATCTCGCCATTTGGCGGCCTACCGCCAGGTATGCGGTTTCAGCGCCGACGGTCATCTGCCCATCACCTACCCGCACATGCACGCGTTTCCGCTGCACATGGCACTGATCCTGGGTGACGGTTTCCCATTCCCGGCCATGGGACTGGTTCACGTGCGCAACCGCATCACCCAGTTCCGCCCGATCGGAGAACGGGAACAGCTCAATATCAAGTGCTATACCGGCAATCTGACCCAGGTGGAAAAAGGCTACGAGTTCTCCATCTTCACCGTGGTCAGCACCGCCGGTGAGCGGGTCTGGCAGAGTGAATCGGTAAACTTCCATCGCGGCGGCGGCCATGGTGAGAAAAAGTCCCCGGATGCGCAAAGAGATAAGCAAACCACGGCCCCCGCACCGGACCTGATCGAGGAATGGGAAGTCCCCGGCGACACCGGCCGGCGCTACGCCAGCGTCTCCGGCGACCGCAATCCGATTCACCTGTATCCGCTGACCGCCAAGGCCTTCGGCTTCAAGCGCCAGATCGCCCATGGCATGTGGTCCAAGGCACGCTGTCTGGCGGCTTTGCAGCCAGAACTGCCGGAGCAGGCTTTCACCGTGGATGTGCGCTTCAAGCTGCCCATGTTCATCCCCGCCAAGGTCAAGTTTGCCCGTACCCGGCAGAATGACGGACTCGATTTCCAGTTGCTTGCCGCCGACGGCGTCAAGCCCCACTTGAGCGGCAAGGTGCGTCCGGTCAGCGAATGACCGGCGCGCCCTGCCTGCCCAACCCCGGCCCGCCCAAATCCCTATCTGTTCAAACCTATCTGCTAAATTAAAAATGGGCGGTGTACACTGCCGCCCATGACCCGTGATGACACCAACGACTACGCAGCGCTGTTCCTGAACGACACGCCGCTCCTGGATGTCCGCGCCCCGGTGGAATTCGCCCGGGGCGCGTTTCCCCATGCCACCAACCTTCCTCTGATCGACGACCAGGAACGTCATCTGATCGGCCTGCGTTATAAGCAGCAAGGGCAACAGGCGGCCATTGATCTCGGCAATGAGCTGGTCCGTGGCGAGGTCAAGGAGCGCCGTCTGCGCGCCTGGCACGATTGGTGGCGGGCGCACCCCAACGGCTATCTCTATTGTTTTCGTGGCGGCTTGCGCAGCCGCACCACCCAGAACTGGCTGCGTCAGGCCGGTATCGACGCGCCCTTGGTAACCGGTGGCTATAAAGCCCTGCGGCGTTTTCTGTTGGAACACCTGGAACAGCATGTGCTCCAAGGGCCGCTATGGGTGCTCACCGGCCGCACCGGTTGCGGCAAGACCCGCGTCCTGCATCAACTGCACCGGGCGGTGGATCTGGAGGGGCTCGCCCACCATCGCGGCTCCGCCTTCGGCCGCCGGCCCGGCGGGCAGCCGGCGCAGATCGACTTTGAAAACTCCCTGGCCATCCGCTTGCTGAAACTCGGCGACCAGGCGCCGGTGCTGGTGGAGGACGAAGGACGCCTGATCGGCCGGTGCGCGTTGCCACTGTGCTTGAACCAGCGGCTGCGAAGCATGCCGCGCATCGACATCGAAGAGCCGCTGGAAAGCCGGGTGGACGTGATCCTGGAAGACTATGTCCTCACACCGCTGCGGGAGTTTCTCGACGGCCACGACGAGGAGCAGGCCCACGGCCTGTTCGCCGAGCATTTGCTCGGCGCGCTGGACCGCATCCGCAAGCGCCTCGGCGGCGCCCGTCATCAGACCCTGCGCGAAATCATGATCCGGGCACTGGAACAACATCGCCGGGGCGATGGCGGCGATGAGCACCGCCACTGGATCCGAGCCCTGCTAAGCGACTACTACGACCCGATGTATGACTATATGCTCCGCCATCGCCAGGGGCCGGTGTATTTTCGCGGCAACCGCGACCATGTCATCGCCACTCTGCAGGAATGGGAACGCGAAGAGCAGGCACGGCCGGAGGGCCGCTCACGGTGATGACGGCGGTCGCGCATCACGACCTGGTGCTGGTGGGAGGCGGGCACAGCCACGCGCTGGTACTGCGCCGTCTGAGCATGCGGCCGGTGCCGGGGCTGCGCCTCACACTGATTTCCCCCGACAGCCTCACCGCCTACTCCGGTATGCTGCCAGGTATGCTGGCGGGCCATTACCAACGGCATGAAACCCACATTGATCTGAGCCGGCTGAGCCGGGCCGCCGATGCCCGCTGGCTGCCGCAACGCGTGCTTGAGCTGGATCCCGTCCAGCGCCGCTTGCTACTGGATAACGGTGACCAGGTGGAATACGACACACTCAGTCTGGATGTCGGCGCCACCCCGGATCTGGATAGCGTACCCGGGGCCCAGGCCCACGCGGTGCCGGTAAAACCGGTAGCGACTTTCGAGCAGCGCTGGCGCCATCTATTGGCCGACCCAACCGCGGCTCGCCGGGTCGCGGTGGTGGGCGCCGGAGCCGGCGGCACCGAGCTGGCCGCCGCCCTGGCCCAGCGGCTTGGCGCCACCACCGAAATACAATTGATCAGCGCCAGCGAGCTGCTGCCTGGCTACCCGGACCGGGCGCGCTCGCTGATGCGAAAGCGGCTGCTGACCGCCGGCGTCCGCATCGTGGAACAAGCGCCGGTGCAACGGGTCAGCGAAAGACAGCTCCATTACAACGGCCAGCCCCAGGCGGTGGATCTGGTGTTCTGGTGCACCGGCGCCCGGGCGCCGGCCTGGCTCGCCGCCAGCGGCCTGCCCTGCGATGAACGCGGTTTCCTGCGTGTGGACAGCACCCTGACCAGCCTGGGCAGCCCGCACGTTCACGCCGCCGGTGACTGCGCTTCGTTCCCTTCGCCTTTGCCCAAGGCGGGGGTCTACGCGGTGCGTCAGGCACCGGTGCTGGCCGATAATTTACTCGCCGCCACCCGGGGAGGACGCAAACGGCCCTACCGCCCGCAACGGCACTTCCTGTCACTGCTGTCCGCCGGGGCGGGTGATGCGGTGGCCTCCAGACCGCCCTGGCCGGCGCTGGCGGGGCCCTGGATCTGGCGCTGGAAGGATCGCATCGACCGCGCTTTCATGAAGCGCTTTGAGAATCTGCCTGCGCCAATGCCCGCCGCGCCCGCCGACAGCGACGCAATGCACTGCGCCGGCTGTGGTGCCAAGGTTGGCGCCGCCACCCTGAATCACGCTCTCGCTGATCTTCAGACCAGGGTCCGCGATGATATCGAAGCTGGTGTGGCCCAGGGCGATGACGCGGCGGTGATCCGCTGGTCCGGGCAACACCGGCTGGTGCAAAGCGTGGACTATTTCCCGGCCTTCATGGATGAGCCCTACCTGTTTGGCCGGGTGGCCGCCCTGCACAGTCTCAGTGACATCTACGCCATGAACGCCGATCCCCATTCAGCGCTGGCTACTCTGTGCCTGCCCCGCCACCACCCGCGTCTGCAAGGCCGGGACCTGCGGCGCCTGCTGGCCGGAGCGGTGGAAGAGCTGAACCGGGCAAGCTGCACGCTGGTGGGAGGACACACCATCGAAGGGCCGGAAATGGCCGCCGGTTTCACCATCAACGGCGCTCTGACCGCAGCGGCCTGGAGCAAGGAGGGTGCCCGGCCGGGGCAGGTTATGATTGTTACCAAACCACTTGGCATTGGCATTCAACTGGCGGCCTGGATGCGCAACGTCCATCGGGGGCCGGATCTGGACGCTACCCTGGCAACCCTGTTGCAAAGCAACGGCCCGGCCCGTGCCGCGCTGTCCACCCTGCCGCCAAGCGCCTGCACCGACATTACCGGCTTCGGGCTGCTCGGACATCTGTTGGAACTGTGCCAACACAGTCAGGTGAGTGCCCGCATTGATCTGAATACCTTGCCCATACTGCCCGGTACCCTGGCGCACATACGCCAAGGCATTCACAGCACCTTGCGGGACAGCAACGATCAGGTGCTGGGTCATTGCGAGATTGCCCCCGCCCTGCTCGGCCGGCCGGAACTGGTCGCCGCCACCGACCCGCAAACCAGTGGAGGCCTGCTGTTGGCGGTGACCAGGGAGCGCCTCGAAGCCACCCTGGCAGCCCTGCGCGGGGCCGGCGCCGATGCCACCGTGATTGGTGAAACCGTTGTAAAAAATCACGAAGCCGCCGCCACTATCACGCTGCATGAATAGTGTCTCGTGCTACTCTTGAAGCATCATTCAGACAGGGAGCGACAGCCCATGAACAAGCGTCTCACTGGCGTTTTTACCGCCGCCGTTCTGCTCATCACTCAGGCCCTGTTCGTCCCCATGGCTCACGCCGCCATGGTCGGTACCGATACCCTGGTGGCCAGCGAACAACGGGCGGCCATGGAGCAGAAGGTCCTTGCGCTATTGGAGCACAAAGCCGCCGCCAAGGTGTTGGCGGAAAACGGGGTCAGCCCGGAACAAGTAAAGGATCGCCTGGACCGGCTCAGTGATCAGGAACTGACCCAACTGGCCGAACAGGCCGATGAACTGCCCGCCGGTCAAGGCGTGATCGGCGTGATCCTGGCGATCATTCTGATTCTGGTATTGCTCGATCTGCTTGGCGCCACCAACGTGTTCCCGGCCATCCACCCGATCAACTGATCGTGCCCTTTCGCGGACTCATCGCCGGGCTGGTTCTGCTGCTGGCGGGGTGCCAGACACTGCCCCCGCCACAGTCGGCCCGGCAACCCGCCAACCAGCAGTTGGATGTTCCTTTCATTGCCCAGGAAAAATATCAGTGCGGCCCCGCCGCTCTGGGCATGATGCTGCAATGGAACGGCCTGCCCGGCGACGCCGAGGCGCTGGTGGACGAGGTCTGGTTGCCGGAACGCAAAGGCAGCCTGGGTATCGAATTGATGGCCGCCGGCCGCGCCCGCGGTTTGCTGGCATATCCCGTTAACCGGCCGGAAGCGCTGTTCAGTGAGCTGCAGGCGGGCCACCCGGTGCTGATTCTGCAGAACCTGGCACTGAAGCGCTGGCCGCAATGGCACTTCGCCGTGGTCACCGGTTATGGTGATGGCGGCGGCCGGCTGATCCTGCACAGCGGCACCCGCGAAGCCACCACCAGCCACTGGAACCGCTTCATTCGCACCTGGGCACGCGCCGACTATTGGGGCATGGTGCTGCTGCCCGCCGGAGAGCTGCCCGCCAGCGTCCGCCCCGGCCCTCTTCTACACGCTCTTGCCCCACAGAAAAAGGATGCCTTGCGCCATTGGCGGACCGCGGCGTCCCGGTTCCCCGACGACGGCAAGCTCCATTTCGCCTACGCCAACGCGCTGTGGCAGGCGGAGCGCAAAGCCGACGCCCTCGCGGCCTTCGAAAAAACCGTGACACTGTCCCCTTCCCTCGCTCCAGCCTGGAATAACCTGGCCTACGCCCGTCTCGACCAGGGCAACACCGAGGCCGCCCGGGAGGCGGTGTGCCGGGCCCACATGCTGGCGCCGGATGACACCAACATCAAAGGCAGCGTGGCCGAAATCACCGACGGTGCGGGCTGTCCCTAAACAGCGCGCGGGAAATGGCGTCATTTCCGTTTTATCGCTATTGTCTAAGCTCCCGTTCATTCTCTGACAATGGATTACCCGCTTTCCTATGAGACCCGGTCGATCACGGTTACTGCTTTCCCTGCTGCTCTTCTGGATGCTGTGCGGTGTGGCCGCGGCGCAAGGCAGCGGCTTTTCTCTGCCCGGCATCGGTGATCTGGAAAAACAACTTACCGGGGGGGGCGACAACGCCGATACCCAGAAGGAGGGTGAACCGGCACCAGAACGCGCCCTTTTGGAAGAGACGCTGAAGCTGCGCAAGGAAATCGACGCCAATCACGAGCAGATCAAAAAGCTTGAGGAGCAGCAAAACTCGCTGCCGCGGGAGAAAGCCGCGCTTCAGGACGAATTGGAAAAAATTCGCCGCGAGAGCACCGTCGACTGGGCCGAGCACTATCAGAGCCTGTCCATTTCCGCCTTGGCGGAGGAATTGGGACAGAAACTGCAGGCACTGGAGCGCAATCAGGAAAAACTGGCGGACGCGGCCAGTGATGTGACCAGTTCCCAGACCCTGCCGGAACGGGCGCAGAATACCATCAGCGACAGTCTGGCGGAGGCCGATGATATTCGCCGACAGCTGAACCGCCCGTCGGTGGCGGAGGCGCTGAGCGAGGAGGAAGTGCAGAATCTGCAGGTAAAACTGGCGGCGCTGGACTCCCGTATTGAACTGCGCAACCAGGAACTGGCCGTGGCCAGCGCCAACGAGCAGCGCTCCCGCCTGCAGCAACGGGTTCTGGAAGCCGACGCGGAGCTGATCCAGCGACAACTGGATGTTCTGCAACCACTGCTCAACCGGCGGCGCCAACAGCAGCTGCAGGATGAGTTGCAGGCCGCCTCCGTGGACCTGCCCGCCGAAGTGGCCGATCACCCCGAGTTGGCGGCAGCGGAAGAGCGGAACAAGACGCTGCGCAAACAGTTGATTCAGACCAGTGAAGACGTCAATGATCTGCTGCGTGAAAACGTGGCCACCAAGACCCAGTTGGACCGGGTGCGGGCGTTGTCCGCCACGGTCAACGATCAGATCCGCATGCTTGACGGCAGCCTGCTGTTATCGCGGATTCTCTATGAGCAGCAAAAAAATCTACCGGACTTCAAACCCCGGGAAGGGTTGCCCAAGGCCATCGGTGACACCCGTCTGCGCCAGTTTGAAATCGGCCAGCAGCGCCAGCAAACAGAAGCCGCCACCCTCCGCCTGGAAGACCAGGACATCTCTCCGGAGGATCGGGTCGCGCTGCAGGATGCTCTGGGGAGTCTGCATGACATTCATGTGGAACTGCTCAATCAGCTGGACACCGAACTGGGGCGCAAGCTGAATCTGCTGGTCCGGCTGAATCTGGTGCAGGATCAACTGGTGGACGTCTCCCGCAATCTCCACGACACCATCTCTGAACAGACCTTCTGGATGCCCAGCACCCAGCCGATCAATCTGTCCTGGTTGCGCGAGTTCCCGGCCCAGGTCCGGGATCAGATGACGGACATGCCCTGGATGCAGATGGGCCAGGACGCCTCCGCGCTACTGAAAGACAAGTGGCCCTGGCTACTGCTCCCGGCGATCCTGGCCGTCGCCCTGCTGTTCTGGCGCAAACGCCTGCGTACCCGGATCCGCAAACTCAACAGCGATATTGGTTTCCTGCGCCGGGACAGCCAGTTGCATACCCCTCTGGCGATTCTGCTGACCACGCTGATGTGCCTGCCCGGTCCGTTGGTATTGAGTCTGCTGGCCTGGGGTCTCTGGATTCAGCCCGGCACGCTGTCCACCGTGTTGGGCGCCGCGCTGTCAAAAGTGGCGCTGCTATGGCTGGTGTTCGAGATGTGCTATCGGTTGTTGGCCCGGGACGGTATCGCGCAGCGGCATTTCCGCTGGTCCGCCGACGGCAACACCAAGCTGCGTCGGCGGTTATTGGCGGTCGGCTTGGCGATGGTGCCGATGACGCTGATCATTGCTTTCGGCGAGCAGTGGCCGGCCCAGCTCAACAATGATCGTATCGGCCTGGTCATCATGGTGTTCGGGCTGGCGGTAATGGGGGTCATGCTGACCCGGGTAGCCTTGCACTTCCCCATCACCCGCTTCTCCACCGCTTACAAAGCCATGGCGGCGCTGGTGTGCGGCGGCCTGCCCTTCGCCCTGATCGTGGTGATCGGTCTGGGCTACTACTACACCACGGTGCGTTTGTCCGGTCGCATCATCGACAGCTTCTACCTGCTGCTTCTATGGACCCTGATCGACGCGACCGCGGTACGTGGCCTGGCCGTGGCGGCGCAACGGCTGGCCTACAAAAGAGCCTTGGCGCAACGTGACGGCGACGCCAAGGAAACCAGTGTGGAAGGGATCGAGGTGGAAGAACCGCAACTGGATCTGGAGCGGGTCAACCAGCAGTCTCTGCGTCTGATCCGCATGGCCCTGGTGGTGGTATTTGGCCTGCTGTTCTATTGGGTCTGGGCGGACATTCTCAATGCCTTTTCCTATACCGAAAACATTCTGCTGTGGGAAACCACCGAAGGCAGCGGCAACAACGTCACCTCGATCCCGATCAGTCTCGGCGATGTCATGTTCGCTCTGGCCGCCGGCGTGGTCACCATGATGCTCGCCCTCAACCTGCCCGGCCTGTTGGAAGTGCTGCTGCTATCGAGGATGAACCTGAAGCAAGGCAGCAGCTACGCCACCACCACGCTGCTATCCTATGTGATCATCGCCCTGGGCGTCATGGTAGTGCTCGGTTCGCTGGGGCTGACCTGGAACAAACTGCAATGGCTGGTGGCCGCCCTCGGCGTGGGGCTGGGTTTTGGTCTGCAACAGATCTTCGCCAACTTTGTTTCCGGTATCATCATTCTGTTCGAACGGCCGATTCGCATCGGTGACGTGATCACTATCGGTACCTTGTCGGGCACCGTCAGCCGGGTGCGGGTGCGCGCCACCACGGTGATTGATTTCGACCGCAAGGAAATCATCATCCCCAACCAGACCTTCGTTACCGAACAGTTGATTAACTGGTCGTTGAGTGACACGGTAACGCGATTGATCATCACAGTCGGCTTCGCCTACGGTTCGGACCTGAACACCTGTCGTGAGATTCTCCAGACCGTGGCCCGAGACCATCCGAAAGTGATGAAGGACCCGGAGCCGATGATCCTGTTCATGGGCTTCGGCGCCAGCACCCTGGACCATGAGTTGCGGGTTTATGTGAAGGAAATCGGTGACCGCCTGAGCACCACCGACGAACTTAATCGCCGTATCGATCAGTTGTGCCGGGAACAGGACGTGGAAATCGCTTTCAGCCAGATGGACATTCACATTCGCAGTATCAATGGCGGCGAAAACATGACCATCCCCGGCGAGCGCCGCGAATCCGGAAACGGCGACCCGACGACGGACGCCTGAAATCCGGCCTTGGAGACATAAATTCGGCGTCCGCTACGAAGCCGCTGTGGGAAGGCGACCTTTCGCCGGAAGCCCATTCGCTTGCAAGCAAGCTTCCCACGGCGGCTTCGTAGCCCTTTCTGTACCAGCGGTCGACATTGCTGGAGCTCAAAGTGCCGCGGCTCACTCTAAACCACGACTAACCACTCCTCTTCTCTAACAGGAAACCCCATCATGTTTATTCACCGCGGCCTCCATCGCGGGGCTATTGTATTGTCCGGCGGCCCCGGCGCCGGCAAGACCAGTTTGCTCCAGGCCCTGGCCAGGTTTGGTTACCTCACCGTCACCGAATCCGGGCGGGCGGTGATTCGACAACAACGGGCGCTTGCTGGTGATGCCCTGCCCTGGCGAAACCGCCAGGCCTTCGCCGCCGCCATGCTGGACCGGGACCGGCGGCAGTACCGGCGGTACAGCCGCCGTGGCGGACCGGTATTCTTCGACCGGGGTGTGGTGGATGTGCTCGGCTATGCCCGCCTGGAACGGCTGCGGGAGAGCGCCGCCCTGCGCTGGGCCGCGCGGCGCTACCGTTATGCGCCGGAAGTACTGATGCTGCCGCCCTGGCCCGACATCTACCGGCACGACCAGGAACGCAAGCAGACACTGGCGGAAGCCGAGCGCACGTTCCAGGTGTTATGGGACACTTACCTTGACCAGGGCTACCGCCCGCTCCTGGTGCCCCGGGGAACGATAAGAGAACGCCGTGACTGGGTCCTGTCCCATCTCGGTCTGGCTTGCTCCCCCATCCATGACGCACCGGGAAAATGCTAGACTCGCGTTCCCCGACACCACGGTAACCGGACACCATGCCATTGCTGACTCTGCGTGACTTGCAGCTTGATTACGGCGACCAGCCACTATTCGACCATTTGGACCTGACCATCGAGCCCGGCGAACGGCTGTGCCTGGTGGGCCGCAACGGTTCCGGCAAATCCACCCTGCTGAAAGTACTGGATGGGCAGGTGCAGGCGGACGATGGCCAGATCGAGCGCACCCAGGGCCTGGTTGTGGCGCGCCTGGAACAGGAGGTCCCCGAGGATCAGGACCACAGTGTCCAGGAGATGGTGGCCCAGGGTCTCGGCGAGTTGGGCGGCCTGCTGGCCGAGCACGACCGCCTCAGCCACAGGCTCAACGATGGCGACGACGCGGTGATGGCCCGCTTCCAGCAGCTCAGCGACCGTATCGAAAGCGCCGGCGCCTGGCAGCTGTTCCAACGGGTGGAGACGGTGCTCTCCAAGCTGCAACTCGATGGCGAGCAGCGTTTCGCCGGCCTCTCCGGCGGCATGAAGCGCCGCGTTCTGCTGGCCCGTGCGCTGGTGCAGGAACCGGATCTGCTGCTCCTGGACGAACCGACCAACCACCTGGATATCGACTCGATCCGCTGGCTGGAAAGCTTCCTGCGCGACTACCCGGCGACCCTGGTGTTCATCTCCCACGACCGCGCTTTCATTCGCGCCCTGGCCACCCGCATCATCGAGCTGGACCGCGGCCGGCTGACCAGTTGGCCCGGGGATTACGATCGTTATCTGGAAGGCAAGCAGGCGGCCCTGGAAGTGGAAGAAAGAAACCAGGCCGAATTCGACAAGAAGTTGTCCCAGGAAGAACGCTGGATCCGTCAGGGCATCAAGGCCCGGCGCACCCGCAACGAGGGCCGGGTGCGGGCCTTGCAGTCGTTACGTAAAGAGGCTGCGCAGCGACGCCAGCGCCAGGGCACGGCGGCCCTTTCCATCCAGCAGGGCGACCGCTCCGGTAAAACAGTGATCGAAGCGGAACACCTCAGCTATGCGGTGGGCGGACAGACGCTGCTGCGGGACTTCTCGCTGACCCTGCTGCGCGGCGACCGTGTCGGTATTCTCGGCCCCAACGGCTGCGGAAAGTCCACCTTGATCCGTATTCTTCTGGGCCGCTTGGCGCCCGATAGCGGTAGCGTGAAGCAGGGTACCCAATTGAAAGTGGCCTACTTCGATCAATTGCGCGACAGCCTGGACGGCGAAAAAAGCGTGATCGACAACCTGGCGGAAGGCTCCGATGTAGTGGAAGTGGATGGCCGTAAGAAACATGTCATGGGTTACCTGCAGGATTTTCTGTTCGAGCCGGCCCGCGCCCGTCAGCCGGTCAAGTCCCTGTCCGGCGGCGAACGCAACCGCCTGCTGCTGGCCAAGCTGTTCACGCGGCCGTTCAATCTGCTGGTACTGGATGAGCCCACCAACGATCTGGACGTGGAGACCCTGGAATTGCTGGAAGAGCAATTGGTGAATTACCAGGGCACCCTGCTGCTGGTCAGCCATGACCGTGCTTTCATCGACAATGTGGTGACCTCGACACTGGTGTTCGAGGGTGGCGATCCGCACTGGTATGTGGGCGGTTATGAGGACTGGTTGCGGCAACGTCCGGAACCGTCCGCGCCGGAAACCGTCAAACCCGCCAAATCCGCCGCTCGCCCCGAACGCAGTGAAGCGGCGAAACCGGCGCGCAAGAAGCTGAGCTACAAGGAGCAGCTTGAGTTGCGCGATTTGCCGGCTCGCATCGAAGAGCTGGAAGCAGCGCTGGAGGCGCTGCAAAGCACGATGTCGGACCCGGCCTTTTACAAGGAAGCCGCGGAAACCATCGCCGCCGAGCAAAAACGGCTCTCCGAACTGGAACACACGCTGGCCGAAGCCTACGCCCGTTGGGAGGCACTCGACCAGCTCAACAGCTGAGACATCACCATGACCGCACGCTGGTCCCTGACCATCGCCCTGTTGGCCGTCCTGGCGCCCTGGCCGGCCCTGCACGCCAACGAGAGCCCCGTCGACGACACCGAACCCGAGGCGCACGCGGCTCCAGCCAATCCTCCCGCGAAACAGGTGGTCGACGACACGCAGGTGGTCGACACCGTGACCGCCGGCAGCCATGAGCCGCCGGCGCCCTCTTCCACCGAGGAGCCGCCGCCGACGGTGCGGCCGCTATCGCTGCTGGGCCGTAACGTGGTGCCGGGCAGCTTCGCCACGCTGCACTGGACACCGGATCAATCCTTCGCTTCCATCGCCACGCCGGTGCCGGTGCTGGTGGCCCATGGCAAGAAACCCGGCCCGCGCCTGTGCCTGACCGCCGCCGTCCACGGTGACGAGTTGAATGGTATCGAGATGGTGCGCCGTCTGATGTACGACCTGGAGCCGGAAACCCTGTCCGGCACTTTGATCGGCGTGCCCATCGTCAATCTGGAAGGCTTCCGCAACGGCTCGCGCTATCTTTCCGACCGCCGCGATCTCAATCGTCATTTCCCCGGCCGTGGCACCGGCAGCGCCGCCGACCGCGTGGCCCATTCCCTCTATGATCAGATCATCCGGCATTGCGAGTATCTGGTGGACCTGCACACCGGCTCGCTCAAACGCATCAACCAGCCGCAGTTACGCGCCGATTTGAAAAATCCGGATGTTCTGGCTTTCGCCAAGCACTTTGGCGGCATGACCGTGCTGCATGGCCGCGGCGCCCGCGGCACGCTGAGACGGGCGGCGGTGGACGACGGCATCATGGCGGTGACGATGGAGGCCGGCGGTCCCAATCGCCTGGAAGAAGAGGCGGTCAGCTACGGCGTCCAGGCGCTGGAAACCCTGCTGGAAAATCTTGGTATGCGCAAAGCGCGCCGGTTCTGGGGCGCGCCGCAGCCGGTGTTCTATGAATCGCAATGGATCCGCGCCAGTCAGGGCGGCATCCTGCTGTCGGAAGTCAAACTGAATGACAAGGTGAAAAAGGGGCAAATTCTCGGCACCGTCACCGATCCCATCACCAACACCGGCAGCGCCATCATCGCCCCCTACGACGGCCGTATCCTGGGCATGGCCATTAACCAGGTGGTACACGCCGGCTTCGCCGCTTACCGGCTTGGCGAGGAGCAAACCCCGGAGGAGGTGGAGGCCAAGGCCGAGCAGGCGCAAAGCGTGAAGCCCGCCGACGGTGACTCACCGGCGAAAACGGAGCATCCCGAAGCCCCCGCCTCGACGGCGCCGGCGGCCGCGCAAAAACCGGCCGCCACCGACGCCGGGGTGGAGGACGAAGAGCCGGAGGAGCCGGACGACCGCCAGCGGGATTGATCGGCCCAAAGGTCCGGCGGGATGCATTCCGCCGCCGGATCTGCCACCCTAGAGGACTGGTTTTCGTTGTTCGTTCCGCCCCAAGGACGAGGCTATGCTATCGACTCAGCGGGTCTATCTGACCTCCGCCGCCATCATCGTTTCCCTGGTCGCCCTCGGCGCCGCCTTCCCCAAAGCCTTCGCCAGTACCGCCGCCACCTTGTTATCCAGCCTGAGCCGCTACTTCGGCTGGTTCTACCTGCTCAGCGTCTTCGTGTTCGTGGTGTTCCTGCTGGTGCTGGCGTTCAGCAAGTACGGCAAGATCCGCCTCGGCCCCCAGGACAGCACGCCGGACTACAGTCTGTTTTCCTGGCTCAGCATGCTGCTTTCCGCCGGCTTCGGCGTCGGGCTGGTGTTCTACGGCATGGCCGAACCGATGCTGCATTTACAGGAGCCGCCCCACGGTCTGGCCGAACCCGGCACCCGGCAAGCCGCCGCCCTGGCGATCCAGTACAGTTTCTTCCACTGGGGCGTCAATCAATGGGCCGCGTTCACCCTGGTGGGCCTGATCATCGCCTTTTTCCAGTTCCGAAAAGACCGCCCCGGGCTGGTGTCGACCATGGTGGAACCGGCCCTGCGCGACCTGCCACGCCGTCAGATCGCCTCCGATACCCTCGACGTGATGGCGGTGATCGCCACCGTCACCGGCGTCGCCACGTCTCTCGGGCTCGGCGTGCTGCAAATGAACGGCGGCCTGGAGTCGGTGTTTGGCTGGCCCAATGATGTCTGGAGCAAGGTCGGCATCCTCGGCGCCATGTTCCTGTGTTACATGGCGTCCTCCTATACCGGCCTGGACCGCGGCATCCGCATCCTCAGCAATCTGAATATGGTGCTGTGCCTGACGCTGATGGCCTATATGCTGATCACCGGCCCCACCGTGCGGATCTTCGACGTGTTCGTGAACGGCCTGGGTGATTACTTCGGCAACTTCATCGAAATGGCGCTGACCATTCCCCCGTTCGAGCGCGGCGACTGGATGGACCGCTTCACCGTGTTCTATTGGGCCTGGGTCATCGCCTGGTCACCGTTCGTCGGCACCTTCGTGGCGCGGGTATCGCGCGGGCGCACCATCAAGGAGTTCGTGTTCGGCGTGCTGCTGGTGCCGCCGTTGCTGGCCTGCGCCTGGATCGCCGTATTCGGCGGCACGGCGCTGGACCTGGACCTGACCCAGAACGCCGGCCTCGCCGCCGTGGTTCACAACGACGTTGCCAGCGGTTTGTTCAAAATGTACGAGATGCTGCCTTATGGCTATCTCCTCAGCGGCCTGACCATGGTGCTGCTGTTCATTTTCCTGGTCACCTCGGCGGACTCGGCCACCTACATCGTGGCGCAGATGACGGATCAGGGCTCTCTCAATCCACCACTGAAAAAACGCCTGACCTGGGGCGTGCTGATTTCCGCCATCTGCATCACGCTGATATCGGCCGGAGGGCTGAAGGGCCTGCAATCGGCGGCACTATTGGCCGCCCTGCCGTTCGCCCTGGTGCTGTTTCTGATGGTGATCGTACTGGTGCGAGAACTGCGCGAAGATCGCCGCAATATGCTGCTGGATCTGTATCACCGCAATGAGGGCACACCGGTGGGCGGCGACCCGTTCGAAGCGGAGGAATTCACCGATCTGGCGCCGGAGGAAAAGATTCGCCGGCGCCTGACCGCGGTGAATCGCACACCGCCGGGCTGACCAATCGCCCTTGCGGAGGAGACGACGAAGCCGCTGTGGGAGCTTGTAGCAACCTCTGAATTCATGTCCCCGAGACTGGTTGCTCCAGCTCTGCCAGGGAAACGGCCGGTTCGGCTTCGTAGCACCGGCGCAGCAAGCGCATGAAGGACTCCGCCTCCGGAATCGTGGTCCCGCCAATGGCGGTGACCGCGATACCCGGTGTCCATGAGTTCATCACCGCCGCCCCGGCCAGATCGCCAAGACGCTCCAGAGTGATCTCTTCATGACGCTGGGCAATGCCAAGGCGATCCAGTTGCCGCTGAACCATGCCCATCATGGTGCCGTGCAGGATCGCCGCCCTGGGCCAGACAACCGCGTCGCCATCCCAGAACACCAGATTCCAGATGGTGGCTTCACTCAATCGCCCCTGCCGGTCGAGAAAAGCAGCGTCGTCAAAGCCCTGACGGATGGCCTGATGCAGCCAGTAGGTCTTGCCGGCTTCGCCAACATGTTTGATCGCCGCCAGGGGACGTTCATGCTCCACCACGCTCAACCTCAGCGGCCCCCGGGGGCCCTCCGCCGGAGTATCGGTGCGCACCAGCACCTCCGGCTCTGTATCCATGCTGCGGCTGCTGAATTCACCACCACCAACGAAAACCGTGACCGTCAGTGATTGATCCGCCGGCCCGGCGTCGATGGCTGCTTTGATATAGGCACGCATCCGTTGATCGGACACCGCCACGCCAAAAAATTCGATGGAGGCTTCACGCAGGCGGGTCAGATGCAGATCGAGCCCTTTGACCTTGCGGCTTCGCACCTGCATCGCGGTGAAGTGCGCGAACCCCGCGAACGCCAGGGGCGTCACCTCCGCGACGGTGACCGGACGGCCGTTGATAGCGGCCTGATAGGGACGATTTTCAATGGACATGCCACGCTGCTCCTGATTCACATGAAGGAGCCGGCACCTTAAACTGTGACAGCGCTGTCAGAGTCAAGGCGATGAGATGAAAATAGGCGAGCTGTCGAAACGTACTGGCGTGAGCATCCGCATGCTGCGCTACTACGAAGCCGAAGGGCTGCTCAAACCGCGACGCACGGCCAGCGGCTACCGGGACTATGATGCCGCGGAAATACGGACCGTGGAGCGGATCAAGCTGCTCGGTTCCGGAGGCATGACGCTGGCGACGATCCGCCAGTTCCTGCCGTGTGTGCGCGGTGAGGGTCCGGTGTTCGAACCCTGCGATGAGCTTCGTACCGTCCTGCATGAACAGATCCGCCAGGCCGACCAGAAAGCGGAAAAACTGGCGCAAAGCCGGCGGATTCTCCGTAATTTCCTGCACGAGATCGAACAACCCTGAGCCGCCGCGCCTCAGGCTAGGGCCCGCACTAATGGGACAGCACCTGGAAACGGCGCCGCAGACGAAAGCCCTGATCGTCCACCAGTGTGAGCGTATGCCAGCCGGGCGCCGCCTGGATCGCCCATTCGTGGAAATGAGCGGTGCGCCCCAGATAGCGGTCGTCCAGGTGCCAGAACAGTTCGGCGTCATCACGTTCATGCACCACCCGGAACACCGCCCCACCACGCTGCCCGCCCAGTTCCACCGGCAGATAGAGCGCGGAGCCGGCGTGGGGATAGATCACCGCCATCGGCGCCCGTGAACTCAGCGCCCGGGCACCCGCCGCGCAGTCTTCCCGCCAGGCCGGCAGGGGCCGGTATTCCGGGTGGCGGAAGCGGTAGAAATAAGCCTGCGCCGGCGGCAGCACGAACCAGTCGCGGGCGCTCATGGCGGCCACGTTCTCGCAACCGCTGTGCACCCGCCGCCCTTGATCGTCCACATGCACACGCAAATGATGTGGCGTGACGGCTTGGAAGTGGCTGTCCAGCGGCACCAGCACGGTACGCGCCGAGCACTGCCCGCCGGCCAGATAGCCATCGTCACGGCACACCCGCAGTTCCTTCAGATCGCCCAATGGCGCCTGAGGCCACTCCGCCGGCCCCAGCAGGCTGAACAGATCCAGCATCAGCGGCGCCGCGGTGGTGGCGCCACCCAGCGCCGGAGCCGGTTCGCCGTTGCCGTTACCGGCCCAGACGCCCACCGTATAGCGGCCGTTGCTGCCTATCGCCCAGGCGTCGCGCAAACCGTAGCTGGTACCGGTCTTCCAGGCGATCGCCTGGCTGGAACGATACAGCCGCCATTGCCGGGCGGTGCCGGGCCGGGCCACGTCACGCAGCGCCTCCAGCGTCAACCAGGCAGCTCCCGCGCCGATCGGAAACGGCTCCGGCAGCGGCTGCACATCGCTCAGCACAGTAACCGGCGCCGCCTGGCCGTCACGGGCGCTGGCCATCAGTCTGGCGTACAGCGCCGTCAGCTCCATCAATTTGCCTTCGGCACCGCCCAGCACCAGGGTCAAACCGTAGTTCTCGGCATCCCTGAACAGCGTGCTCATTCCCATGGCACGCAACTGGTCATGGAAGCGGGCCACGCCGTATTGGCGCAGCATACGCACGGCGGGGATATTCAGCGACTGGGCCAGGGCCTCGTGGGCCGGCACCGCGCCCCGGTATTCACGGTCGAAATTCTCCGGACTGTAACCGCCGTAATTGGTGGGCAGATCGGGCACCAGGGTATCCGGCAGCAGCAGGCCTTCCTGCAGCATCAAACCGTACAGCAGCGGCTTGAGCACGCTGCCGGTGGAACGGGGACGCCCGGCGATGTCCACCGCCGCCCCATATTCACGGCGGTCGCCGTGGGTGACATTGCCCACATAGGCGCGCACCGCCAGATCGCGATGGTCGATCACCACCACCGACAGATTATGCACGCCGTCGTTGGCCAGACGCCGTCCATGCTGTCCGGTAAGGGCGTTCACCCGTTGCTGCAGCCCGGCGTCCAGCGTGGTGTGAATCAGCGGGGAAGTGGTGTCGGCCGCCAGGGTGTCGAGCAGATGCGGTGCCAGCGACGGCAACCGCGCGGTGCGCGGCAGCGGTTCCAGCTTCGCCAGCCGTAACGCGTCCGCATCGATCAGCCCCCGTTGCCGCAGGGCTTCCAGCAGACGGTCCCGCTTCGCCAGTAATTGCTGCCGCTGCCGCCCCGGGTGGATCAGCGCGGGGCTGTTGGGCAGCACCGCCAGCAGTGCCGCTTCCGCCCAGCTCAGGTCGTCCGGCGCGCGCTGGAAATAGCGCCATGCCGCCGCTCTCAATCCCACCGTGTTGCCGCCGAACGGCGCCCGGCTGGCGTACTCCACCAGAATCCGCGACTTGCCCAGGCGCCATTCCAGTTGCAATGCCAGCAACGCCTCGCGGGCTTTTTCCCACAGGGTGCGGGGCGGATCGTCCCGCAACAGCCGGGCCAACTGCATGGTCAGGGTGGAGCCGCCGCTGACCACCCTTCCGGCGCGAATATTGGCCACGGTGGCCCGGGCCAGCGCCAACGGATCGACACCCGGGTGCCAGCGGAAACGGCGATCCTCGAAGGTCAGCAGGGCTTCACGGTACTTGTCCGGCAGCGTCTCCACCGGGGCGAAGCGCCATTGTTGATCCGCGGCGATACGGGCCGCCAGGGGCCGCCCGTTTCGATCCAGCATCAACACCGCATAGTCACTCCGCTGCAGCGACGCCGGCAGCGGCGAAAACTGCAGCAGCGCCAACGCCGCCAGCACCACCAGCAGCAGTGCCGCCAGGATGCGCCGGCGGCGTGAGGGAGACGGTTTTGTCATCGTGTTCCAGATGTTGCCGGGTAGCGCCCGGTGACCGGCCGGACCATTCGCGGCCCGGCCGGTGAGGGCTATTCCGCCACCACTTCCACCCATTGGCCACGCTTACGGGACTGAATAAAGCCCTGATACATGGCTTCCACCTGCCAGCCGGGCAGATAGAAACGGCCGGCGAACGAAGCGTTCAGCTCCACATTCACGGTACGCGTGGCACCGGGTTTCAGGGAGAAATAGCTCAGCACCCGGTCGTCGCGCACGTCCTGGTAATCCAATGGGGTTTCCTTTTCGTCCTTGGCATCGTCCACGCCAGTGGACGACAAACGCGAGGCGATCTGCCAGCCGGAGGGCACGATTTGTGTCAGCACCAGATTTTCCAGACGGCGGTTGGTGCGATTGGTCACCTTCACCCGGGCGCGGAAATCCGTGCCCTGGGTCAGCCGCGCGGGATCCAGCGGCGAGCCGTCCATCGACAGGAACGTCACCGACAGGTCGAGTCCCTCGGACACCGCTTTTTCCTGACCCGGAGCCGGCGTGCCGACGGTGGTCATGGTGGCGAACAAACGGCGATCGCTGTCGTTGCGGACCACGATGGACTCGCCGTCATCTTGGATCTCCAGCGGCTGCTGGAACACCGGGCTGGTGGCGTGGGTTTCCCGCCAATCGCCCTCGCCCTGCCGCCAGGCCAGATCATAGCCGTCCCCGGCGCTTTCATCGCCGGCAAAGCGCGCCATGGCCATCAGCGACCAGGCCAGACTCTGGGTGGAGAACCAGCGATCGGAGGCCAGATCATCGGCCACCACCCGGGCTTCGTCCCAGGCCCGCGCCTGATCGCCGCGGGCTTCCAGCACCATCATGCTGATGGCGCGGTCACGCAACGCGGAGCCAAAGGTGGGGCCGGGCTCATCGTAGTCGCCCACCTCGCCATCAATGGCGATCAATTCACCGGCCACATCGGTCAGTCCCATTTGCTGATAGGCGGCGGCCAGCAACCAGCGGGCGGTATAACGGCCATGCTGGTTGCGGCTGTCGCTCACCGCCAGCGCGCCGCGCAGACGGTTCATGGCACCGACTTCCGGCTCCCCGGCCAGCGCCAGGGTATAAAGCCGGTAAGCCTGGCTCGCCCACTGCCAGGCGTACTGACCGGGGTCGCTGGCCAGCCGCCGCTGATAGTTCCGCCAGCCGTCGATCATCCGCGCCGGTACCGCGTAGCCAAGGCGGCGTGCTTCCACCAGGAAGTGGCCGGCGTAGGAGGTGCCCCAGTCGCTGGCCTGGCCACTGCCGGGCCAGTAGCTGAAGGCGCCGTCGTTCAGTTGGAAGCGGCGCAGCCGGTCAATGGCGCCGGCGATGTTGTTCTGCACTTCCTGTTTCTGGGCGTCACTGAGCCCAACCAATTGGTGCAGGTACAGCTGCGGCAACACCGTGGAGGTGGTTTGCTCGACGCAGCCGTGGGGATAGCGGATCAGGTATTCCAGCCGCCGCTCCAGTCCCATGGCCGGCAGACTGCTGACCGTCAAGGCGCTTTGGTTGGTGCCCGGCAGACCATGGGGAGTCCAATCCAGCGCCCAGCTGTCTCCAGGTTCCAGCACCTTGAGCTGCTCCCGGCTGGTGGGCGGGTTGGCGGTGCGGATCGGCAGATTCACCGTCTCCCCGGCCTGCTCCTTACCCGCTTTGGCCGACACCGTGACCCGGGCGATCCCCACCTGGTCACCGGCCTCCAGTGACAGCGTGGCGATCTTGTCTCCAGGCTCCTCGAAGGTCAGCCGGGCGGTGTCCCGGGTGACCTTCAACGGCGGTTCCGCCTCCAGGTTCAAATCCACATCGGTAATGGTGTCCTCGGTGGCGAAGACATTCACCGGCACCTGCAGGGACTCTCCCGGCCCCAGCACCCGCGGCAACGTCGACAGCAGTGTTAACGGCTGGGTCACGGTGACCGGGGTGTCCGCCTTGCCGTAGGCACGCTGCTGGCCGTCGCGATGTCCCGCCACCACCATCACCCGGACCTCGCCCATGTAGGCCGGCAACTGAACCTTGTGTTCCTGCTCAGACTTGGCCTTCAGTTCGAATGGTCCGGCGAAATACACCACCGGCGGGAACCGGCGGCGCTGGGCTTCGGAGCCATCCATCAGCCCCTCCGAGCCGCCCACCGCCAGCATCCGCTCCAGCTCCCCGCCGTAGGCGCCCACCACCTGATCGAACAGATCCCAGGTGAGCACGCCCAGCGCTTCCCGGCGGAAGAAGGTTTGATGGGGGTTCGGCGTTTGGAAATTGGTCAGACCCAGCAGGCCTTCGTCCACCACCGCCAGGGTATAGGTCATCGCCCTGCCCTGCTTCTCGGACACCGTCACCGTCAGTTCGCTTTCCGGACGCACTTCCTCCGGGGCTTCTATATCCGGCTCCAAGCGCGTGTCCGGGTCTTCCACCAATAACGGCACGATGCCATAGAGGCGAATCGGACGGTCATTGTCGCGGTCCTTGTGCGCTTGCAGCAGAGTGGCGTGCACGTAAACGTTGGGCGCCATGTCCGCGGTCACCGGAATCTCCAGGGTGAAGTTCTCCTTGTCACCGGGTTTGACCCAGTAGTGGCGCAAGACCCGCGAGCCGCTTTCCAGACTGACCAGCAAGCGTCCGGCGCCGGACACCGGCACCTTCACCCTGGCCATCTCCCCGACCTGGTACTGTTCCTTGTCGGTGGACAACGCCAACCGGGAGGCGGCGTCACCGCCACCGCCGCGCTGGCCGCTCCAACCCAGGTATACGGTCCGTGCCGCGCAATGCCCGCCTTTGTCATCACAGACGCGCACCAGGTAGCGGCCCCAATCGTAATCCGGACCGTTCAATCGCCATTGCACCCGCCCCTTGTCGTTGGTGGTGAGCTGGGTGGCCTTCACCTTGCGGGTATGCGGGTTACTGATGAAATTGGCGAGATCATTGGCGCCCCGATCCCACCACCAGCGCCAGTCGATACGATAGACGCTCAGGGTGACGGAACGGGATTCCGGCTGACCTTCCTGGTCCAGGGTGAGCAGATCCAGATTATGGTTCTGGTCGCGTCCGAGAGCACCGCCCCAGCCATCACCTTCCGGAACCCGCAGTCCTACCCAATGCCGATACGGCGCCACCGGCAATCGCTGTACCTGGGTGCTGTAGTCGCCGCCATTCTCGAAAATCCGCGTGGTCACCAGCGCCGCCGCCATGCCCGGCGGCGTGACCGCCGGCACCGCCAGATTCACGGTGGCGTCGCCGGCGTCGTCCAGGCGTCCCTCGAAAGCGGTGAACGGCTCCGCCTGCAGGGTGCGGGACGGATCCTTGAAGGTGTAGCCGGCATACCCCGGGAAGGGATCGGCGCCGTTGAGCAGGCGCACCTTCACATCGGCCTTGAGGGCACTGGCGCGGGCACCATTGAGCCATTGTCCGTGCAGCGCCAATGGTGTGCTCTGACCGGCGAAGACCTGCTCGGGGGCGGTCAGCTCAATACGCAGCCGGTTGGGTTTGATCGCTTCCACCCGTAGCCGGGTATCGAAGTCCCGCTCACCCAGACGTGCCACCGCCCGCCAGTTGCCGGTGGGGGCGCTTTCCCCGGTCTTCAGGGTAAAGGTGTAGAACCCGTTCACCGGCTCGTCGTTGGTATAACTGGCGACCTTGTTACCGCGCGGATCAAACCAGTCCACCGTGACCGGGTGATCCGCCGGCATGCGTTGTTGCGGGTCATCCAGTACAAAGGTCAGATGAATATCATCACCGGGCCGCCAGACATCCCGCTCACCGTAAAAGAACCCTTTCAGGCCATCGAGAACCCGCTCGCCGCCGGTGTCGAACTGGTTGGAAGGCAGCGCCCGGTTGCGGGCCACCTTGAGATAGCCTTTTTCCTTGCCGTTTTTCGCCACCAGATAGAAAGGCGTGCCGGATAATTTCAACTCCGCAATGCCGTTATCGCCACTGCTGGCACTGCCCAGGGACTGGTGCTGGTAGTTGTAAGCGGTAACCTGGGTTCCCGCCAGGGGCGTGTTGGTATCCAGGGCGGTGGTGACCACCAGCATCCGGTCGTCCTCCCCCTGCTTGGCCAGCAAACCGAGGTTGGAAGCAATGAAAGAGCGGGAGCTTTCCGCCTGATTGTTGTAGGCGTAATAACTGTCGCTGCAGGGATTATCACGCTCGTCCCAGCGCAGGTAGCCGGCATCGCGATAATAACGGCTCACTTCGTCGTCCTGGCCCGGTCCTTCGTAATTGTCCGGCAGCGTGTTCTCACGCCGCGGCCCGCCGTCGCCGCATTGGTAATGAATGCTGCGCGGGTCCACCTTGAGGGTAAGCAGGACCAAACCATTGGGGTGTTTGGCCATCAGCTCGGTCAGATCGAGCCGGTACCGTTGCCATCCCCGCTCCTCGGACGGCGGTAACTGCAGGGTTTTCTGCCAGAGATAACGGCCGGTGCGGGTGTCCGGATGCTGGTTATCCAGATCACGGGATTGCAAATAGGAGGTGATGTTGTTCTCGAACACCTCGAACGCCTGTACCTGGATAGCGCCGGCGGCGGCGGCCTCGAACGGCACGCTGAGCACTTCGCCCCGTGGCAGAATGGCCCCTTCGCCGACAAACCGTACAGCGGGTTTGGCCATACTCAATACCAGGGATTGCTGGTACATCTTCTCCAGCGTATGGCGGGAGGCGCTGACCACGCCCGGAGCGATCTGCAACACCGCCTTCTCGTCCACCTCGTCGCTTGGATAGACCAGCAACCGGGAGCCGTCGACCTGCACCCGGGCGCTCTTGCCACCCAGCGCCACCATTCCCAGGAAGTCCTGCCCCGCCTGCAGGGCCTCGGAAAATTGCACCACCACATGACGGTCGGGGAAGCTCTCCGAGCGGACCGAGGTAACGGCGAACTGGCCGGGCCGAGGTACCGAATAACTCCGCTCGCCCGCCCCCGACTCGCCCACGGGCTCACCATCCCAGGCCAGGCGGACCTCCTCGCCGACATCACGGCGGATGCCGGTAACCTGGAAGCGGTGGGTCAAACCAGCGGACGGGTGTTCCCACACGATCGGCAGCGACGTCTCACTCTGTTTGGCGGAGAGCACCGATTCCAGCGCCTGATTATCCACCAGATCCAGGGTATCGATCCGCCCTTTCAGGATCATGGTGTCGCTCCCTTCCGCCGGCGCCAATGCCTCGACCCGGATGGTCAGTTGCTGGCGCAATACGGTCAGCCTGGTTTCCAGCGGAGGCAGACTGTCATCGACTCCGGAAAGGCCCTGAGGAAACAGAGTGACAGTGAAATTTTGATCACTGCGCAAGGGTTCCAGAGGCCGTATCTCAAGCCGGTCACGGGCGGTGAACACCGCCGTGAAAGGCCGCTCCGGGCGCAGTTTCACCACGCTTTTCTGTGGTTCGTTGAGCGCGCTCTGCTCCACCACCGGATGGGTGAAACGGAATACCAGTGGGGAGCGGGAGCCCGTTTCTCCCCGCGGCCAGCTGTCCAGATGAGTACGCCAACGGGGATCGGGCTCACTGTCGGCGGCCACCGCGGCCCCGGCCTGTTCGCTTTTATCCCTGGCGGACGACGCCGATTCGTCGGCGGTGTCACAAGCCCATAAACCCAACAGCAGCAGAGACACGCCAATCAGGCGTAGAGCGGAGCTTTGCATTCCTTGCCTACCTTATTGGATGGTGTAATCAGGCTAAATTAGCACACTTCCAAACCCGACCCCATGCTGTCGTCTGTGCACAAGAATTGACCACTCAAGCCGAAATCCCGGGCGATAAAGCAAATGTTTTTGCATTTCAGTGGCGCCATACTCAAAGCCGTCAACGAGGTCCCATCTGTTGACATCGGAGTTGTACTCCGTGATAGCTCTCCCGAGCCAAACGATTCACGGCGCCCCATGGGCGCCGTTTTTTTTAGTGCAGCATAAATGTCTGGTATTCCAGCCGGCCCATGCTGCGGTTCACCAGCCACAATCCCGCCACCACACATACCCCCAGTGCCAGCAGGAAACCATACCCAAAAAAGGCCGGCCCCAGCTTCAGACTGATCAGAGTGAATACCACATTCAGCACCAGGAACGTGCCCGTCAGCCACACCAGCACCCGGCGCTGGTCCAGATAGCAGAACACATTGATGATGGCCAGGAACACCACCTGAAGCCCCGCCGCCACCAACTGCACCCGCAGTAACGGTAAGTAAAGCTCGGAGATACCCAGCGCGACAAAGATGTCCGGCGCCGCCACCATGATCAACAGGGCCGCGATCGCCTGTATCTTGATGATCTGGAACACACCGAGACGAATCGTCGCCACCATTTGGTTACGCATGTCTTCGATATAGGACAGTGATCCCCCTTCACGCACCGCATCGTAGAAATTGGTGTAGTACTCCACGAAGTCAGTCTCCATACGCACCAGGAACACCGCCATGCCAGGGATCAGAGACAAATAGGCGAGGAAAACCGGGATATCGTAAATGAGCGAGGCCCGCAACGGTCCGATCACATTACCGCCGGTGGATGGCGCCACCCAGAAAATAATCTTGTCAGCCCACACTCCCGCGTTGAAGAACAGTCCCACCAGCATCAGACTCGGATACAGCCAGCGCCGGTCAAACAGGTCAAACGCCACCGAACGGCTGGTGGGATAGCCACGCACGATCAACACCAACATACCGCCAAGCAGCGAAACCTGGCCAACCAGGAAGCCCAACATGAGCCCCTCCAGGTCCATGAAACGCAGCAGGTATGCCGCTCCAACGGTCAATGCATAACCCAATGCATAAAGCAAAACGATCGATCGGTACTGCTTCAAACCGGATAAAAAAATGGTGGCGATCCAGATATTGCTGACCACTACGAAGCTGGCCACCGCGACGATCCGGAACAACACGCTTTGCTGAGGAAACAGGAACACCGATACCAGCATCGACAACACTCCGGCTGCCGCTGTGACGACCAGCGTTACCCCGCCGAAGTTGGAAAGCACCATGGATTCCCGCTGCTCGAAAATACGATCAGCACAGAAACGGGTAAAGGCCAGTTGCAGGATACCGGTAAGAATCAGGCTGAAGGCGATAATGTAGGTAACAGTGACCTGAAACTCACTGATTGCCGTCGCCGGCGACACCACCGACACGCTAATCAGACCAACGATCAAGATGCCAAGAATCGACAGCACCCAGGGCCCCGAGCCGATCACTCCGGCGTAGGCATAGGCGCGCAACATCCCCAGCAGAGTATCCCGGCGCATCAGCTTGCGCAGTTCGAAACCGATCCCCGCCATCAGCAATCCTCTCCGTTCACGGACCGGATGCCTCCGGTGGGGCTCAACAAGGAACCATAAAGCTGTCGATAAGCATCAAACATGACGTTCTGGGTATAGAATCTCTCCACTCTACGGATACCGGCCCGCTGAGCCGCCCGCCAGCGCCGCGGATCTCCCAGCAGGTCAGCCACGGCGTTTCCCAATGCCTCCGGATTGGCGATACTGACAACTTCCCCGGCTTTACCCAGCGCCCGATCCTCCTCGCCAAAACCTTCAACCAACTGCCGACAGGAACCGACGTCCGTGGATACCGCCGGCACACCAGCGGCGAACCCTTCCAGTAACACCAGCGGCAGCGCCTCACTGATGGAGCTGAGTACCACCACCCCGACCTTCGGAAGCAAATCGGCAATTTTCTGGAAACCGAGGAAATGAACGTGATTTTCCAACTGCAAGCTCTGGATCAATGCCCGGCATTCTTCCGCGTACTCCGGGTCTTCATCCTCAGGGCCGGCGATCCAGCCTTCCGCAGCGGGTAGCCGGTTCACCAGGGTACGCATGGCACGCAAGAACGTCTTCACATCCTTGATCGGCACCACCCGGCCGATCAGGCAGGCCACCGCTGGAATGGCTTCACCGCGCCGCGCCCGTATCGCCTGCAGGGCCGGCAGGTTGATGCCATTGGGGATATTGCGGGTGCGCTCCGCGGGTGCGCCATCCTGAATCTGCCGCAGCCGGTTGGCTTCATAGAGCGCGACGATCTGATCCGCCGCCTGATAGCATTCCCTGCCCAGTTCCTCGAAGAAGTGAATCCATTTTTCGCGGAAATAGGCCATTTCCGCATTATTGCGCTCCGCCAACCCACGGTTATCGCTGATCCACTCACTTTGGAACAGATCGATCTTACGCTCTTTTGTATAAATACCATGTTCGGTCAAAAGCAATGGCTTACCGGTCCGGCGCTTGAGCATTGCGCCGAGGAAACCCGCATAACCAGTGGAAATACTGTGATACATACCGGCTGGAATCAGGTTTTCAGCGATGCGCTGCAACGTCCAGATCGGCGCATGCATGATTCGCACTGTCCAGAAGTAATCGACAAAAGAAGGGTCCCTGCTATAACGCCGGTAACTGTCGGAGATCAGGTTCCAACTCGCTTCACTCCGCAAGAAGGCTTGCTCCGACAGCGCGCCATGATCCCCCAACTCTGCAATCAGCTCGGAGAATAGACGGTTCCGGTCTCGGCTTACTCTCCGGCTGCGTACCGCCCGATGGAAACGGTCGACCTTCTCGAACATCTCCGGATTCCCACGCAGCGGCGCCTTCTTGACTTCACGATGCGCGTCATGGAGATAGTGCACTTCCAGATGCACCACATTTTCCGGCAGTTCGTACTTCATTTCGCCGTAATCTTCCCTCCGGCTGCCGACAAAACAACAAGCAAACCGGTACTCCGGAAACCCGCGGATAATCTGGTTGACCCAACTGGAAACGCCGCCGCTGACGAATGGAAAGGTCCCCTCCAGTAACAGACAGATATCGGCGCTGTCAGCGTGGGGCAGCTTCATGCGCGTCTCCAGTATCGGGCTGACTGATTCAGGGACGAAGACCGTGTGTTATCCGCGATGGCCCCCATGAGCTTGCGCACACGGGTATACTGTCCCCGCCACAAGGCCAGTTCGGCCAGCCAGGGGTTGACACGTGAGGCAGGCAATCCAAGCATGCGACAGGACATGAAACTCTGTTCTGCTTCCGTCAGCCGCCCTTGCGCCAGACAAATCCGTCCCTGCAACAGCCACATACCGCCATCGTCCGACTTTTCGCTCAATGCGACATCCACATAGTGGTAAGCGCGATCCAATGCCAATTGGCGGATGTCTCCCTGTACCAGGTCCTGATACACCAATTCCCAATACAACTCGGCCAGACGGCGATACAGACGATATTTACGGGAAAGCGTGGCGGAGTCCAAAAGCCGCATGGCACGGTCGATCTGCCGGGTGATGGCTTTCTCTTTCTGGTCGAGGATGCCGTAGGCCAGCAGCCGGATGTCATCAACCTGATCATCCAGGGTGTCCCTCAGCACTTCTCCGGTGGAACGGGTGGGCATGCGCCGTACCGTCATCATGCCCTGCAGGCGCAGCTCCGTCGGTGAATCGGAAGACAGCAACAGCGTCTTGAGGTCTTCCTGCCGGAAACCGCCGCCCGCGGGCATCGGCACCGGATTGAAAGCCGGCGCGGAAACGGTTACAAATGGCTCCTTGCGAAACGCCGCGGGCAGAAAATAGCCAACCAGAACACCGCCGAGAATAGCGACCAGTCCGAAGGCCGGAACAAAAAAGGCCAGACAGAATGTCAGTACCCAGGACCAGATCCTGGGTTTACGGAATCCACTGGGCAACAGAGCCCAGGCGCCACTGGCCAGCAGTAAGGATGCCACCGCGTGCAATCCCAGATACTTGATCAGCAACAGATCGTCACTGGAGCGGGATAACAACAAAACGAAAGCACCCGCTTCCAACAGCAGAGCATAGACAATCAGAAAACGAGGCTCATGCATGGGAGGCCTCCAGCACATCCCGTATTTGTTCCCCAACCGGGCGCCCATCCAAAAAGCGGTACGAAAATGCCACACTCGCTTGTGCCAGGGACCCCACATCGTAGTCGGTCCGCAACCAGTCATCGACACGACGCTGGAAGCTCTCGAAGCCGTGCACACCGGTCATCGGCATCAGCAACACCAGATGGTACCGCTCCCAGTCCACCCACCAGTACCCGTCCATGGTGCGCCGGGTTCGATTCAGCGCTTCCACGATTTGCCGGGCCTTGTCGGTCTCGTTCGGCACGAACATGACCATCGCCGTGTCCACCTTACCAGCAGCCGCCAGACGGTTCAGCGCCACCAACTCACGACCGAACACGGGCGCCAGACTGGGCCATTCGCGGCACAAGGCCTCCACCTCGGGCCCGTGTTGCACGATGTCGGCATAAAAGTTCAGTAACAACCCCATCAATTGCAGATTCTCATGCGTGATCGAGAGAAAAGGCATGCGCTCGACCACCACCACGCCAACCAGCTCACCACTGCTGTTGATAACCGGAGCACAGACCCAGTAATTGCCGTCGTAACGATCCGTGCTTTCCCCCATTTGCACGTGGGCAAGAGTGCGATTGTCCAGAGCATAACGAAGTAGCCCGTCACTCAGATCAAGCGGTTGATTATCCCCAAGAACAGCAACAGGCGTGGTCTCCAGGTGCTCCCCCACCAACTGATATACGGCGCCGCGCTGCAGTTGACAGTATTCCGCGAGCATGTTCAGCAATTCCTCGCTGCCGGGCAGACTTTGCTCCCGGCTGCCGTCCATGACCACGGTACGCAACCGCAGTAATGCGTCGCGCACGGTGTACGGTTTAGTCAGCAGATTCTCTTCAAGACGGTCATGGGAAAGACGCAACAGCACATGCCGTTGCGTGAGGTTGCGCAAGCGTTCCAATGCGTATCCGGCTTCACTCTCGGCGCGGCGCAACCGTGTTCGCCACATGTCCGCGAATTCACCCGTAATCAAGACAATGATGTAGCCGCCAAGAAAAGTCAGTTCCGGAAATTCAAGTCCCGGATACAGCCCTACCGACTTGCAGCCAAACCACACTGCCAGCAGGGTCAACATCGCCAGCGACCCAAGCAACGATCCATAACGCAGTGCCACCAGCATCGCCGCCACCAGGCTCCAACGGATCCCCCCGGTGAGAAACAACGGATCCCCCGCGCGCACCAGAAAACCAATGGCGGTGGCCGCCAGTACCACCATAGGCGCTTCCAGCCAGGCCAGCACGCCCGGCCCCGGCGGCGCCAGGAAACGGACGAAGCGGTTGTCCCGGAGTTTACCGAGCATCAGTCCAGTACCGGTGCAAGCAGTTTATCAATCACGCGTTGTCCGGTTTCACCCAGCGACTGCCGCGCCCAACCCGCCCGGGAGCCGGTACCGCTATACAACAGCGCCCCTTTACCATCACGAATCTCCAGCATCACGCCCACCGCGGGCTCACCATCAACCCCGGTCTTATAGCGCCACTCATGCACCACACCGGACACCACATAGTCACCATCGCGCTGCGAGGCCCATTGCGTCATGGCGCGCTGGCTTGCCTCGGAAGCCGCCTCGAACAACAAACCATCCCCATCTTGCTGGCGATAGCTTTCCACCTGAGAGACGCCATGTTGCGCCAGCACCGCCTCGGTGATCGCTTGAGCCCGAAGCCCGGCCTGAGGAGTGGTGGTTCGGTTCACCATCGGCAGAACCAACCAGTGGGCATCGCGGAAGAGCTGGACATCCTGGCTTCCACGCACATGGGTGGTGCCGCACCCTGTCAGCATGACCAACCCCACACACAAGGCGAGCAGTGGCAATTTCATGGCGGTTTCTCCTAATAGTAGAACTGATATTCCAGCCCCAACCGGTAGCTGTCTTCTTGACCGCCTCCGGTATTCAGGCCCCGTTCGAAATAAAGTCTCCAGGCATCCCGGCCCAGCCACGGCCCTTCCGCTCCGACTCGCGCGACAAAACCGGTGCCTGACAAGCTGTTATCGGTGACACCGAATTCGCCCCAGGCCTGTATACGGTGCGGCCGTATATGAACATCCGGCATACCCAGCAAAAACGCCAGTTCGGTCTCATGATAGCTTTGCGGCACCGCCAGTGGATTACCAGTGGCGTGTATGACATCGATTCCGGGATCAACCGGGCGCTGTCCGGAAAAACCCGCCTGGGAATGACGAAGACGCACCCCCGGTGACCAGCGCGACAACCATGGCCTCCAACTGGTATACGCGGAGACCAGAGTACCCTCGCCAAGATCCCGGTCACGCAGATCCTGATAATCGTAATGAGCCAGGGAAACACCGTTCCACCAATGCGCCATGGGACGCCAGTTCGTTTCCAAGGCAACCCCGGAACGCTGTCCCATCAGCAATAATTCAGATGTCTCATCGGTGGGAGCCCGCCACTGGGCCTCGATACGCCAGTCGATGTCACGAAAGGGTTCTCCGCTGACACTGAACTCCAAATCCTGGCGGTTATAGCCAAACAAGGAGCGATGTCCGAACCGCAGGCTCAGTGCCCGTTTCCTGCCTTGATAGGCGGCAGCCACGGTGAGCCGCTGCTCGTCCTCCCCGACCTGCAATTGTTGCTGGTCGTTACTACTGAACCGGCGCCGCGAGCCCTCCCAATCCAGATGCCAGCGCTCAGCGACGGGCCATCTCTGCCCCACCTGGAACAGATCCACATCCAACGGGCCGAGGTGACGCCGCTCAACACTCGATGCCACTTTATGAGACGCGGGCAATAACAGCGATTCCTGTTGCGGATGGCGGTCCGCCACTTCGGGGGCATGGTACTGCTGCCGCGCCAACTGGGCCGCGGCCCATCGCTCCCGGCCCAGAGTGTTATCCGCTTCCAGCCGCTCCCCGGCGGTCAGGGGGTCAGCCGCGTCGTCACGCAGTGTCCTGATTGCACCATGGTCGCTATCCAGGTAGGCCAATGCCATAGCCGAGCCCGGCGGCAACGGCCGCCCCAGTAGCCGACCTTCACGCAGATACCAGAGGCGGGCCAGCTCCGGGGCGTCCACCGATAATGCCCATTGCGCCAACCACTCCGCCCGGGCCGCCTTCATCTCAGGCGGGGTATCCGCCCAGGCCCGCTGCTGAAACCGCAGCTGTTCATCCGCGCTGGCGAAGCGGGCCGCCAACGCGGACCGCATTTCCTCGAACAACAGGGTCTCGGCGGAGGTCATGTCTTCCGAAACAGGGGGAGAACGCCACAACTCACGCATCACCGGCCAAGCCTGATCCTCACGCCCCGACGCGATCAGTGCCTGGGCGTAGGACCAGCGGCGGGTCCACTGTCGCGGCGCCCGCCCGAGCATGGCCAATTCATAACGCAGCGCCTGCTCCGGCTGATCCAGCGCCATATGGGCAGCGGCCAGTGGCATCCAGAACCGTTCATCCTGGCGGGCACTTGGTTCCCAGCGCTCAAGTAACCCGGCCAGCGCTTCATCAGTACCGTCGCTGACATTTATCCATAGCCAGGCCACCCGGGTCTGCGTATCGTCCGGGTCCAGAATCAGGGCGCGCGACAGCGCCGCCCGGGCGCCCTCCAGATCCCCCCGGCCCTGCCGATAATCGGCCAGGAACCGCAAAAACGCCGGGTTTGCCGCCAGCCGTTCGAAGTTCGTGGAATCCAGATTGTTGAAGAAGTCATCAATCGCCTGGCGCTCGCCCCGGGCCGCCAAGGCCGCCAACATACCCACGGCCATGTCCGGACGCCCGGTCCGGTTCCAGAGCCGTTCCAGAATGGCGGCCACCCGGCGCGGTGCATGGAAACGCGCCAGAGCAATGTACTGGTAATAGTCCGCCACCGAAGCATCGCCGTTATCATCCAGACGCCGGTAGGAGTGCAAAGCGGTTTCCCAATCGCCCAGTTCCATCGCCATTACCGCCAGCCGCCGGGTAACCCCGGCCTCGTAGGGCAAGGCTCCGGCATCCGCGCGCAATCCCCGGTAGGCCGTTTCCCGTTTCCCCTGCAACCACAGCAAGTCCGCTAACCGCGTCGCCATCTCAGACTCCACGCCATACCGATCCATATAACGCCGGTAATAGGAGGCCGCCGCGTCATCGTGTCCGATGTGTTCCGCTATCCGCTGTAATTCCTTCAGCACCGCACGCCCCGGATGGGAACTGTACCATTGCCTCAAAAACGCGAAGCCCTCTTCCGGCCGACCCAGCAATTCGTACTCCCGCACCACCTTTCCAACCAGATCGGGATTACCCGGATCAGCGCGCAGCATACGGCGCCGGGCCTTGAGCAGCAGTTCGAAATCGAAAGTTTGCGGCGCCAGGGTCAGAACATGGCGCCAGGCCTCCGCATCATGTCCTTCCTCCGCCAAACGCAACCACGCCGCCAGAGACGCTTCGGTGTCCCCCTGCCACCCGGTCACCAGCGCCATCCGTTCAATCCAGAGCGGATCGTCTGGGCGCCAATACAACGCGTTCTCGACTACCTGTCTGGCGCGGGGCAGGTTGCCACTGCCCACGAACACCTGGTAACCGCCTTCGTAGTAGCGGTGCTCATACGGCGCCGGCGGCTGTGCACTGGCTGCCATGGACTGCATCAGCAACAGAGTGGTTGGAATCAACCAGCGTCCATTCATGGTGTTCCCAACCCTTGATCCAGTTTCAGCAACAGGATCGCGTAACGTTCCGCCAACTGATATTCGCCAGCGGCCCGAGCCATGTTCATCAGTCGATACAGCACTTTCTGGTCGTTCAGAAACGGCGCCGCCTTACGTTGCCCCAGGGCGGCGGCTTCCCTAATCAGGCCTCCACTCTCCAGGCTCGATAGCGCGGCCAGGAAATAACGGCGGCGACCATAATGGTTCTCTTGTGACGCCATTGCCAACAGGTACTCATCCGCCGCCTCCCGATACTGTCCGCGGGCAAGCAAAGCCGCCGCTCCCCGGGCATACCAGGCCCCCGGATACGCCTGCCGGGCCGCCAGTTGGCGGTAGGCCTGGACCGCCGCGTCAGGCAGGTCGAGTATCAGCGCCATTTCCGCGTATCGCTCCAGTTGTCGCAACGACAAAGTCGTGCGGTCAACGCGCTCGAGGGCAGCGCGAGACTGCCCCCAAAGCGGGTCATCGCGGCGCTGCCGGGCTGGAATTTCCATCAGCGCCACAAACGGAAGCCGTGAGCGTAACCAGGCCTGTGTCGCGAGAGTCGATGGATCGCTGGCATGGCGGGAAAGATGGTCCAGTTGTTCCTCGGCTTGCTGGAGCAACCCCAGGTCCATCAGATTGCGCGCCAGTACCAGACGCACGCCAAAATCATCGGGCTTGGCCCGCAACCAGGCGTTGGTGTAGGACAACGTCACCGCATCCATGCGGGCGCTGCGCAGCGAGCCAGCGAGATCCCTTGGGAAAACCAGCCAGCACACCACGCCGATCAACAGAACCAGCGCCAGCAGTTCCGGCGGCCCCACTATTCGCCAGCGATCACGGGCGACACTGTAGCCGTAGCTCGTTGAGCTCACTGCGGTCACTCCTGTAACGATAACGATCACCTTCGCGGGACACGGGCCTGATACGGCGTTCGTTCTGGCGCAATTCACAACCGGGGGGCTGCTGCAGAGTGAACAACAACGGCAGCGCGCTTTTCAGCGAGAAAGTGATGCCCTCCGCATCGCGTTCAAACGCCGTCAAACGTCCGTTGGCATCCCATATCCCCGGCGCCGTTCCCTCCGTTCCGGGCTGCCAGCTGGCACGGCCTCCGGACAGGTGAAGGTAGGGCCCGGTGCCGCCGCTCTGATAGCCGGCCAGCCCCTGGCTGGTTCGAAGATCGGGTAATGCCACGCCTTCCGGGAGACGCAGGGTGCGCAATTCCCCTGCCCCCAGAACCCGCCACCGGTTTCCCTGGCGCGCCACCACCATGCGATTGAAATCAAGCACCTTTTTCACGTAGTCGGACGCGAACACGGGATTGACCGGCTGACTCAACGCCCAGTCGTAAACCTTTTTCAGCGACGCCAGGGACGCCTTCTTGCTGGCGATATAGGTGTGGTAGTAGATATCGATGGGTTTGAAGCGGATCGGTTCTCCGGTCAACTCAAACGTTTCAATGACGCGTTGAAACCCGTAAAACGGGCCGAGCCACTCTCCGGTGTACAGATTCTCGTTCTGGTTCGGAGCAAACACCTGATATTCGTCACCCTTGGGCACGCCGATCCCTTTGATCAGCGTCCAGGTAGACGCGCTTTCGGTGATCACCGTGTCGCTGCCGTTCATATTCAGAAGACCGGCCTTGCGAGTCAGTTCCAACGCTTTTTCCGGCGGGTTGGTATCGCCACTCCAGAGCACCATTTCCACCCTTTTGCCCGGCGGCAACAGATTTTCCTCGATATAACGGGCGGAGCCAGCCAATTCTCGTTCCAGATCCAGGGTGTAATCCGGCACAGCCAACCGCAGTGCCCCTTCGGAGCCCTGAGTCTCCGATGGATGAGCCGCTGCTTCATACCAATAGAACGGGTGTGAATAGGTGTGAGTAGCGGCTTCCACATGCCGCAACCTGAAAATACGCCGGGCGATGTCCTCCAGTTCCTCGGCCCTCTCCGGGTAGAGTCCGGTCCGCGCCACTTCCCCCTCAACCACGGAGATGGTGGTGGGTACGGGGTAACGCTTCAGTATTTCCTGCAGCAAAACCTCGCCAGCGGCCTGATAGCGATACCCCCTCACCTCCGCCAGACTGGGGAACCCGTCGCCATCCATATGCACAAAAAACAGTCTGCGGCCGTTTTCCGTGGTGACATCGGGGATTGGCATCGGTGGTAACTTCAATGCCTGACGCAGAAAGTCCAGCGGCTGAATCACCCACCGGTCCGTCACATCCGCATCGCTGATCGTAGGGAGAATCGAGCGTACTACATAAGGATCAAGCGCGTATCCCCCCCAACCGGTGATGGCCACCGGCATATAATCCTCCCCACCCGCCCTCAGGGTCAGCCAGGGCTCGGCATTGTCAGCACTGATCGGAGATGACACTTCCAGCAGCGCCGGCAGCGGCGTTTCGAAGCCGATCCCCGGCGCTTTTGTTATCACCCTCGGACTTTCCTTAGGCTCCGGATGCTGGCGCAGCCCGAACACCTCCGCGTCGGGATCCCCCGGGTCCACCGGCAATTGCCCGACCATGGCCACCGGCACCCCGGCACGGGCCTGCCGCGCCAGCCAGTGCCGGAAGGCCGGTGGTACTCCGGTATCATCATTGAACCAAGTGATAATACCGGCGTAACGACCGTTCAGTGTACCCGCTGGCATCGGCTCGCCCATATATCGGATATCCGGGACCAAACCGAGAAACTGCACCGGCATCAGGCCATAGCGGACCATTTCCGAACGCTCCCAGAGGCCGTCCTGGGCGACGTCATGGATCATCAACACGCGGCGTGGAACAACTTCCAGGTTGCTCACGCCAAGCATGTCCAGTGCTGGATTACTGACCCAGGGCACGACACCATGGCTCTGAATCCGCTGTGCGATGCTTCTGGCCCCGGCCCTGTCCTCAGGAGGAGCGTAATCAATGGCGATGGTGGGCAGACCATAGCGCTGCCGCACCTCCTCGAAACGGGCCAGCAACCATTCACGATCCTCGCCGGACACCGGCTGATAACGCCCGCTGTCAGGGCGCCAGCGCTGGTACAGGGACTCCGCCGCCACCGCATCCACATAGCGGTGAACCACCGGCAATAATTCGAATCCGCGGTTAAGTATGAAGCGGGCCCCGGGAAATGTTTCCCCCACCCGCCGGATCAGGGTCTCCAGCCCTTCACGCTGAGCGGCCCGTTCCGTGTCCGTTTCAACACCCAGTTGGTAGCTGTCCAGAGTATCGAAAAAAAAGCGCCGATATCCCTGGCGCCATAGCGGCCGGATCACCTTTTCAATCAGATAATCCCTCAGTGCCGGCTCGGCCAGATCCAAGACCCGGGTCTGCCAATCCGGATTATCACCCAGGATCCACTCCGAGCGAATGCCAGCGGCATAGTCCCGTGAGGGCAGCACTTCACCGAGGCTGACATAAGCATACACCTGGCCAACCCGATCTGGCGGAGGGACAGGAGCCTGCGCCGGCTCGACCACCGCCATGTCAAAAGCGGCCAGTTCGTCCCAGGGAACCTCTGGCCCATAATAAAACGCCGCGGATGGCACCTGCGCCCGCAAGCCCGCGGCCACCGCGCATAAAAAAACCATGAAGAAAAGCCGCGCCAACATCGGGGAAAAGAGGCTCCGTTGCACTTATTAGTATCCAGTTCCTTATAGATACCAACATACTTGCGCGCCAAAGGTAAGAGAGACGGCATGAAAAAAACGTCAGTCTGTGCGGCGAGTGGAAACCAGATGTTAATCAGAGCAGACGACTGTCCTTACCGAACTGATTCCGCAAAAACGCCATCTGGTCACCACGAATACGATGGCTGTTGATCAGCGCCAGATACTCGGCCATGTTCGGCACATAAGGCAGCGCCAGCAACTCCATGCCGATTTCCTCCGGCAGGCGACTGCCCTTGTGTTGATTGCAGCGGCGACAGGCGGCCACGACGTTGAGCCAGTGGTCGCGGCCACCACGGGAAGTGGGGCAGATGTGATCACGGGTCAGTTGGGATTCGGGAAATGACTTGCCGCAATACAGACAAACATGCTGATCCCGGCGGAACAGCGCGCGATTGGTCAGCGGCGGACGGGTACGGCGGCGCGGGCTGGCCAGGCCATCGCAAGCAATAATGGAATGCAGGGACAAACGGGAGCGATCGCCGGTGACACGGCAGAATCCGCCGCGCAGGCGATAAATCACATCGCCCAGAGTCCAGGTCACCAGACCCCGCGCGTACAGGGTGGCCGCGGCCTGCCAGTCCAACCATTCCACCGGCGTGCCGGCCTTATCCAATCGCAGAATGCGCTCACTCATAGGCACCCTCGCCTGCTCGACGAACTTCTCCCGCTGTGGCGGGACCATGAAAGCCTGTTATCGTGACGATTCTGCGACAGGGAATGAAAAAAGCGTCGGCGGGAATGTGGGCCCGTCCCCGTGAAGGGGATCTTTGCGACGAACTTCCTCTACCCTGATCTCTGCTTAACCGACCCGAACCGGCTAAGCAGAAAACAGCGCCTCGCGGCAAGCTGCGCAAAAGTTGTACTGTTGATAAAAGTTGTATTGATCATAAACAGCGCTCCGCTCCCCCGCAAGCGCGCTGTCGCTGACTTTGCCGGCCTGGCGGTGTCCGGATTCGGCCAATAACACCGATGCGTGGCGGGACTAGTATGCGAGGATAGTGACACAGGACGCCCCCACGGTTCACTGCCGGGGGCAGCGGACCGGTCAGAGAGCCGATAACAACCAAGGGCGAGCGGCATGCAATACGATTACGTGATTGTCGGCGGGGGTTCCGCCGGCTGTGTATTGGCCAACCGGCTGTCAGAGAACCCCAACAACCGGGTGTGCCTGTTGGAAGCCGGGCCACCGGACAACAGCCTCTTCATTCGCATTCCCGCCGGTATCATCCTGCTGATGCGCTCAAACAGCCGTAACTGGCGTTACTACACCGTGCCACAAAAGGCGCTCAATAACCGTCAGATCTACATTCCCCGTGGTAAAACCCTGGGCGGCTCCTCCGCGGTCAACGCCATGTGTTACACCCGCGGCCACCCCTGGGATTACGATCACTGGGAGTCCCTGGGTAACCCCGGCTGGGGTTACCAGGATGTCCTGCCCGTGTTCAAGCGCTCCGAACATTACGAAGCCGGCGAAGATGATTTCCATGGCACCCACGGCCGTCTCAACGTGGCCGATCTGCGTTTCCGGCACCCGGTCAGCGAGGCATTCGTCAGCGCGGCTCAGGAAGCCGGCTATCCGGCCAGTGATGATTTCAACAACGCCACCCAGGAAGGGGTCGGCTTCTACAAGGTGACGCAAAAGGACGGTGAACGCTGCGGCGTCGCGCGGGCCTATCTGCACCCCGCCCTGGAGCGCGAAAATCTGACCGTGATGACCGGCGCCCTGGTGCACCGGGTGCGCTTTGACGGCCGCACCGCCACCGGCGTGGACGTGGAGCATCAAGGGAAGGTGCAAACGCTGTCCGCCGGCCAGGTGATTCTCTGCGGCGGCACCATCAATTCCCCACAGTTGCTGAAATTGTCCGGCGTCGGTCCGCGCCAGGAACTGGAGCAGCATGGCATCGACGTGGTCCACGACCTGCCCGGCGTCGGCGAGAACCTGCAGGACCATCCGGACGTGCTGGTGGTGCACCAGAACCTGAAACGCGACACCCTGACACTGTCGCCCTGGGAACTGCCCACTTCCGGCCTGCGTGGCGTCTGGGACTTTTTCTATCGTCGCACCGGTCAGTTGACCTCCAACGTGGCCGAAGCCGGCGGCTTCATCAAATCACGGCCGGAAGAGCCGATCCCCGACCTGCAATTGCACCTGACCGCCGCCAAACTGGACAACCACGGCCTGAACTGGACGTTCAGTATCGGGCACGGTTATTCAGGCCACGTCTGCATCCTGCGCCCCAAGAGCCGCGGCGACATCCGGCTGCGCGACGCCAACCCGCGCTCACCGGCGCTGATCGATCCACGTTTCCTGGAGCATGAGGACGACATGGAAGGCATGGTACGCGGGGTCAAAGCGATGCGCGGGATCATGGCCCAGCAAGCCCTCGGCCCCTGGCGCGGCAATGAGATCTTTCCCGGCAGCCAGGTGCAGTCCGACGATCAGATCCGCGCTTTCCTGCGCGAGAAATGCGACAACATTTACCACCCGGTGGGCACTTGCAAGATGGGCGTCGATGACATGGCGGTGGTGGATCCGCAACTGCGCGTGCACGGCCTGGAAAATCTGCGGGTGGTGGATGCCTCCATCATGCCAACACTGATCGGCGGCAACACCAATGCCCCAACGGTGATGATCGCCGAAAAGGCCGCCGACGATATCCTCGGCGTGGCGTGACAAAAAGAGTTGCCCCCCGTTAGGGACAGCGGGGCCGTGTTACGCCTTTGCAGGAACGCCGCTATGGGAGCTTGTCTGCAAGCGAAGTAGAGGAAGTGGGCCCGACTCGCTTGCAGGCAAGCTCCCACAGCGGCTTCGTAGCCCATTCTGTGCCAGCGATCAACATTGCTGAAGCCCGAAGCGCGACGGTTCCCTCGAAGCGGGTCTGTCCAGACCCGTGGCCCCGATGGAGACCTCCCCCCTTAGCACGACTGTCATTTTTCACTTCCACACTGGCACCTTTGGGTTGTTAAACACAAACATCTGGGGGGCTACCATGGGCGACGGCACGCCGGCTCGCGCGCGTCTGGTGGAATTGCTTTGGCAGTTAAAGCAAAACTACGACCGTGCCGGGGATACAGGTCTTGGCTTCATTCATTTCAACACCTTGCTGAACGACGCCCGCTACCGGGCGGAAATTATCGAACGGGCATGTCACAGCCCGCACAGCCATATCCGTCATCTGGGAGAAGAACTGGCGCGCCTTGACCACGCCGACGCGGCCAATAGCGCCCGTCCCCAAGCGGCCTCCACGGGTTCTTCCCGTTTCGCTTACCGGCGGCTGGCATGGCCTCTGGTCATTGGCACCTTGTCGCTGTGCCTGCTGCTATTCTGGTGGCTGGCTCTGCCCTACCTGCAAGGCGACCAGGTAGTAACCGGGGTGATCGACCAGGACCAGACCTGGAGCGCCGACCGTGATTGGGTACTGGGGGACGTGGTGTACGTAATGCCCGGCGTGCGCCTGACCATCGAGCCGGGCGCCCGCATTCTCGGCCGCGCCGACTCGGCGCTGGTCGTCACTCGCGGAGCCCGTCTCCACGCCGCCGGCCGCGAGGATGCCCCCATCGTTTTCACCAGCAGCCAGCCTGAAGGGAAAAGAGCCGCCGGCGATTGGGGCGGGCTGGTCTTGCTGGGGGACGCTCCGGTCAACGAACCCGACGCTCAAATCGAAGGCATTGATGCCGGCGATCCGCTCGGCGCCTATGGCGGGCAGAACCCGCAAGGCAGTTGCGGCGTACTGGAGTACGCCCGGATCGAGTTCGCCGGCTTCGAGGTTTATGCCAACAATGAACTGAACGGACTCACCCTGGGCGGTTGTGGCAGCGGCACCATCGTCCGCCATGTGCAGGTGCACCGGTCCCTGGACGATGGCGTGGAAGTGTTTGGCGGCAACGTCGATCTACGTCACATCGTTATTACCGGTGCCGGCGACGACGGGCTTGATTGGGATCTGGGCTGGCGCGGCAGAGTGCAGTTCCTGCTGATACAACAGCACGAGGATACCGGCGACAACGCCTTCGAAGCGGACAACAACGGCGCTCATCACCAGGCACGCCCCCGCTCCGAACCGATCATGTACAACATCACTCTGGTGTCACCGCGCAGCAGCACCCGCCATCATCGTGCCATGACCCTGCGCGAAGGCACCGGAGGCCATTTCCACAATCTGATAATCAGCGGCTTTTCCGGCGAAGCCATCGATCTGCGCGATGGTGCCACGGTGGCGAACCTGGATACCGGCGCGCTGGATTTTCAAGGCGTGCTGATGCATGGCATTGGCCCGCGCGGCCTGAGTTATTTCGAAGCGGAGCAAGAAGACGCGGACGACGACAACGGCTTCGACGAAGACGCCTTTTTCCGGGGATTGAGCAGCGTCCGTTTCGATGAGGACCCGCGCTTCAATCAGGATGCGATCAATCCGTATCATCCCAATGCCACGCCGGCTCTGCGCTCACCAGCGGCGCGCGGCGCGGTACCAGTACCTCAAGGCGAATTCTGGGACGAAGCGGCCAACTACCTCGGCGCGGTGCGGCCCGGCGCCAGTGCCACCTGGCTGGATCGCTGGACTGCGTTTCCGGCCCGTTAGCGAAGACCGGGCCCGGCTGTCCCACCATTGTGGGACAGCCTTATACGCCCGTGTCAGGATTTACCTGGATCAGCGCACCACCACGAAGAATACACCGCCGTCACGATTGACACGCAACAACAGGGCGGCATCGGCATCGGGCACCGCCGACTCCAGTTCCTTCATGTTGGCCACATTCTGACGATTGGCATTGATAATCACATCGCCGCCACGCAAGCCGGCACGCCAGGCCGGGGAATTACGTTCCACCGCTTCCACCAGTACGCCACTGTCAGCGTGCCGCAGCTCACCTTTACGCAGATCGCGCAGACTGGCGCCTTGCAGGAACTTGGAGATGGCGTCGCCACCGGACTGGCGTTGATCGGACTCGGTAATGACCGCCACGACTTCGCGCTTACGGCCATCGCGAATAATGTTGAGCCGCACTTTTTCGCCCACCGGCGACAACCCGACCTTGTTACGCAAGTCCGCCGCCCGGGTCACCGCCTGGCCATCCACTTCCACCACCACGTCACCGGCCTTGAGACCGGCTTTATCCGCGGCGCTGTCTTCCACCACATTGGTGACCACCACGCCACGCTGCCGTTGTTTCACCTGGAAGGCATCCGCCAGCTCCGGTGTCAGATCCTGGATCGTCACGCCCAGCACGCCACGTCGTACCTCGCCATGCTCGATCAACTGCTCCATCACATTCACCGCCATCTCCGTGGGAATGGCGAAACCGATACCGACGTTCCCTCCGGAAGGCGCCAGGATTGCCGTGTTAATACCGACCAGTTCGCCACGCAGGTTGACCAGCGCACCGCCGGAATTGCCGGGGTTGATGGAGGCGTCGGTTTGAATGAAGTTCTCGTAGCCTTCAATGCCCAGGCCGGTCCGGCCCAGCGCGGAGACGATGCCGGAGGTCACGGTCTGGCCCAAACCAAATGGGTTGCCGATGGCCAGAACATAATCCCCCACCCGCAACCCGGTGGAGTCGCCGATCCGGATCTGGGTCAGATCATCGGTCTTGTCCAGCTTGAGCACCGCCAGATCCACTTCCTCATCCAGTCCCACCAGTTCCGCGCTCAGTTCGCGGCCATCGGTGAGAGTCACTTCGATTTTATCCGCGTTCTTGGCCACATGGGCGTTGGTCAGCACGTAGCCTTGCTTGGCGTCGACAATAACGCCGGAGCCGGCGCTGATGGCACGCCGGGTGGAAGGCTGCTGCTGTTCGGGAATATTGAAAAAGCGACGGAAGAACGGATCCTCCAGCAGCGGATTGCGGGCGGTCCGCACCCGCGTCTCGATGGCGATGTTCACCACCGCCGGCGCGGTTTTTTCCAACATCGGCGCAAGCGTCGGCAACGATTCCCCCTGCGCCACGGGCAACGCCGCCCGAGCCGGTACGGCGGCGGCCAACAACAGAGCAACGCAAAGCGCGCAAATAAAGGAATAATAGGATCTCAATGGTGCGTACAAGGCCACATCCTCCTGTACCTGGGCACTAACTTAATCGGGCTTGAACTGGCCATCAACACGACAGCCAGGTTAGCGGATCGTGAACCTTCGACCCTCGCCCGGCCTTCAGGGTTCCAACAAATGGGGTTCCGATAAAAACAGCCGTACCTGGTTGAACTCATTGGCTTCCCCCAGATCCGGCCAGGTGGTCGCATGCCAATGTCCCAGCAGACGATACCCCGGCGGATTCAGTCCGGCGATACGGGAATCCGCCAGCAACACCGGCGCGCCGGCCTGGCGAAAGCGGTCCAGCAGGGGCAGGTTATCCCGGTCGTAGAGAATATCGGCGGCGGTAACGCGATCGGCCACAGCCAGACAGGCCTCCAGATCGTCGCTCAATTCCACACTGACCCCGTTGAGGGCGGCGTTGGCTTCGCTGGCGGCCAGCGCGTCCGGGTCCAGGTCGCAGGCAATGACCCGACGGGCACCGGCCCGGGCGGCGGCCACCGCCACCACACCGGAGCCGGGCCCCACGTCCACCACACAGCGGCCCTTCACCCACTCCGGGTGGGTCAGCAGGTGACGTGCCAACACCTGCCCCGAGGCCCAACATAACGACCAGTATGGCGGCGCTTCCATCAAGGCATTGGCCACCTCCTGCTCCAGACGCTGGTCCGCCAGCAGCCGGTCCAGCAGCCATAAGGACAGCTCCGGTACCAGCGGCAGCGGCGTGGCACACAGTTGGATTTCCGGCAGCAGGGCATTGAGGCGGGCCTGCAGCGCCAGTGGCGCTGATACGCTCACGACACCGCTTCCTGCCGCGCCTTGGCGGCGGCCAGTTCCGCGTTGAATCGCGTGGCATGACGTACTTCGCCGCTGTCATTCAATTCCGGATAAGGCAGGCCATAGCGATCACAATAGCCCGCCAGTTTTGGGTGCGCCCAGCGGAACAACGTATGCCGGTAGGTTTCCGGGTCCAGCCGGGGGCGATCGTAGAATCCTGCCGCGCGCCGCTGTTCGCAGGCTTCGGACAGGATAATCGCCGCCGCCACGCTGACATTGAACGACGCCACCATGCCCATCATCGGCACGATCACATGGCCGTCCACGGCGGCGCCGGCGGCTTCGCTGACACCGAAGCGCTCGGTGCCCAGCAATAACGCCGTGGGCTTGGTGAAATCCACTTCGCGGTATGGCAGCGCGGTATCGGAAAAGTGGGCGGCCAGCACCTGCATGCCCTGGGCGCGCACCTGTTCGATGGCGGCCACCCCGTCGTTATGCTTGTGCAGATTGATCCAGCGCTGTGACCCCATGGCGGTGCCCGCCGCTACTTTGGCGCGATTTTCCGGCAGCACGGCGTGCACGTCGAGAATGCCGACGGCGTCGCAGGTGCGCACCACGGCGGCGATATTATGGGGTTTGTGCACCCCTTCCATGATCACGGTGAGATCCGGCTGGCGGCGATCCAATGTATCCAGCAACCGGCGATAGCGTTCCGGGGTCATGGGGACTCCTGTTGTTGGCGAAGCGCGATTGTAGCACGGGGTTCGCCTGTGCCCGTTCCGTCGGGCACAATGCGCTCAGATAACGAAGGAAGACCCGATGAGCGAACGTTCCCTGCCCCTGGCCGGTATCCGCGTGGTGGAACTGGGCCAATTGCTGGCCGGCCCTTTTGCCGGCACGCTGCTCGCCTATTTTGGCGCTGACGTGATCAAGGTGGAGCCTCCCGGCGGCGACCCGATCCGTCGCTGGCGATCCCTGGATGACACCGGCACCTCGTTCTGGTGGCGCAGCCTGGGCCGCAACAAGCGCTCGGTCACTCTGGATCTGAAGACCGACCGCGGCCGCCAACTGGCCGGGCAGCTGATCGACCGCGCCGATGTGCTGATCGAGAATTTCCGCCCCGGCACCCTGGAATCCTGGGGGCTGGGCCCGGAGCGTTTCCAGCAAAGCAATCCCGGCCTGGTGTACGCGCGAATTTCCGGCTATGGCCAGGACGGGCCCTACGCCGACAAGCCCGGCTACGCTTCGGTGTGCGAAGGGGTCGGCGGGCTGCGCTACGTCAACGGCTTTCCCGGCGAACGCCCGGTGCGGCCCAATCTGTCCCTGGGCGACACCATCGCCGGCCTGCACGCGGCTCTTGGCATCGCCCTGGCCTTGCTGGAACGGCACGGCAGCCAACAGGGCCAGGTGGTGGATGTGGCCCTGTACGAGTCGGTGTTCAATCTGCTGGAAGCGGTGATCCCCGAATTCGATGGCGCCGGTCTGGTTCGCCAACCGTCCGGCTCCACCGTCACCGGCATTGTCCCCACCAATACCTACCGCTGTGGCGATGGCAAGTACGTCATCATCGGCGGCAATGGCGATTCCATCTTCAAACGGCTGATGCAGGCCATGGACCGTGACGACCTGGCCGATGATCCACGTCTGGCTCACAACCCGGGGCGGGTGGAGCACGAAGCAGAGTTGGACGCCATTATTGGTGACTGGTGCGCCGGCCAGGACAGTCCCCGGGTACTGGCACGGCTGGAGGAAGCCCGGGTGCCTTGCGGTCCGATTTACAGCGCCGCCGACATGATGGCCGACCCGCACTTCCAGGCACGCGGCTTGTTCCAACAGGTGGAAATCAACGGTAAACCGCTGCGTATCCCCGCCCTCACGCCACGCCTTGCCGGCACCCCCGGCGGCACCCGCTGGCCCGGCGGTGAGGCCGGCACTCACACTGAAGCGGTATTACGTGAGGATCTGGGGTTGTCCGAGGCGGAGTTCCAGGCGCTGCGGAACGAGGGCGTGCTGGGATAGCGGCGCGGGCCTGAATACAACATAGGTTCCGCGAGGCCGCTGTGGGAAGCTTGCTTGCAAGCGAATGGATTCTTGGGGCAAAAGATTCGCTTGCAAGCAAGCTTCCACAGCGGTTCGGAGTCAAGGCTGAGGAAAGAGGAAACGCCTCAACGGCGCTGTGACAGCTGCTCGTAGAGATTGTCGATGATGCGCGCGGCCAGTTGCCTTGCACGGTCGGTATGGGGCCCTTCGAAGTGCTGGTCCAGATTGGCCATGAACAACCCCAGCCAGCGCTCATGATGGGCGCCGGTGAGCGGCATCTTGTCGTCCACCGCCCGGTGTTTGGCCATCATATGCCGATTATAACGGTCATCGCCAAGCAACAGTTTCTTCCAGAAAGCAGCGATCAGCGGCAGGTGCTCATCGAGATCGATGCGCGCCACCTCGAGAAAAACCGGCGCCAACAACGGATCCTCAAGAATCCGCTGATAGAACAGCGAGACCATGCGATCAATTTGTTCCGGACTATCCAGATCGGGCCGCCCGGACTTGGAGCGATGCCCGGCGGCACCGGGCTGAAAAAGCCGTACCCGTTGCCGTTCACTCACCAGCGAATACGCCCGGTCAGGATATCCTTGAACATGACAAAATCACCGGCCAGGCTGTACCACGGATGCTTGAAGGTGGCGGGCCGATTCTTCTCGAAGAAGAAATGCCCCACCCAGGCAAAGCCGTAACCGACCACCGGCAACAGCAACAACCCCCACCAGTTACCGGAAATCAGAACACCGAACAACACCGCGAACAGACACAGCGTACCGATGAAATGCAGGCGCCGGCAGGTCGGGTTGGTGTGCTCCTGCAAATAGTAGGGGTAGAACTCCGCGAAGCTCTGGAAATCAGATTGCTTTACCGTCGTCATAACGTCCACCTGTTCCGTTGCGCCCGACACCGCTGGTGGCCCTGGGGTCATCGGCCCAGGGCAGCGGCGCCAAGCCATCTGGTACCGCCATTGTCCACCATACCCGGGCACAAACAACAGCCCTGATCGGGCCATCCGCGAGATGGATCAATGACCATGACCAGCCTTTCCCTTCCCGCCGGTTTCAATGCCAGCGCCGTCACCGTTCCCCGTCATCTGACGCCGGTCACCGACCGGGGCGACGAGTGCGCCGCCGCCGAGGCCGGGCTGCGTCCGCAACAGGTCGCCACCATCTGGCGCCACGTCCGCGGGCTCTACCGCACCGGCATGAACCCCGCCATCGCCCTTTGCCTGCGCCGTCGTGGACAGGTTTTTCTGGATCGCACCCTCGGCTACGCCGATGCCGGCCAACAGCGCCTGCTCACCACCGACACTCCGATTTGCCTGTTTTCCGCCTCCAAGGCGGTCACCGCCATGCTGGTGCATCATCTGGCGGAACGGGGGGAACTGGATCTGGACCGGCCAGTGTGCCATTACATCCCCGAATACGGGGCCATGGGCAAGCACCGGACCACCCTGATGCACGTGCTGACCCATCGTGCCGGGGTGCCGCGCATCCACGAGCCGGTGGCGGCGGAGGACCTGTTCGACTATGAGCGGATCATGACCTTGCTGTGCCGTGCCAAGCCGGAAAACCCCGGGCGTCAGCAGGCTTATCACGCGATCACCGCCGGCTTCGTGCTTGGCGAGGTCATCCGGCGTGTCACCGGGGAGAGCATCGATGCCCTGCTGGACCGGGTGATCCGGCGGCCGATGGGGATGCGTTATTTCACCTATGGTCTGCGGGAGCCGGCGGTGGCACCGGCGGAAAACGCCGTCACCGGACTGCAATTGCCGCCGGTAAACGCCTTTCTCACTCACGCCGTGGGCGCACCGCTGGAGGAAGTGGTGGGCCTCTCCAACGATCCCCGTTTTCTCGACGCCACCATCCCCGCCGGCAACCTGTACGCCACCGCCGAGGAGGCCTGCCGCTTCTTCCAGATGCTGCTGGACGATGGCCGCTATCAGGACCAGCAATTATTCCGTCCGGAAACCGTGCGCTTCGCCACGGGCCGGGCCGCCACCAAGGGAGGCCGCCTGGATCGTACCTTGATGGTACCGCTGACGTTCTCGCCTGGTTTCATGCTCGGCGCCCGTGCCCTGAGCCTGTACGGGCCGGGCACCAGCAACGCCTTCGGCCATTTGGGTTTCATCAGCATTTACTGCTGGGCGGATCGGGACCGGGATCTTTCCGGCGCCCTGCTGACCACCGGCAAGGCCGCGCTGGGCCGGCATTTCCCGGCCCTGTTGAAGTTGCAGATGGCGATCAACCGGCATACGGCCTGACTGTTATCGGAATCCGCCACAGACAGGACTACGAAGCCGCTGTAGGAGCTTGCTTAGAAGTAAAAATCGAACGCCACATAAACGGCGTTGAAATTACCTTCGTAGACATCACCGTTGGCGTCGATGTCGCCGTCGGACCACAGGTATTCCAGATAGAGCCAGCCGGGGCCGTACTTGTAGCGAATACCCGGAGCGTAAAACTGTACATCGCCGGCATCATTGTTACGTGTATCTGTGCTGGCCACGCCGCCGTCCAGGTAATATGCCCAGTTGCGGTTCTGATACATCACCTCGGCCACGTGCCGCTGGGTTTTCACTTCCTCATCCGCGGGCGCGGCGTCGGAGGCCAGGAAGGCATCGAGACCACCAAAGTCTCGGCGGGCGTCGACAAAGCGGTATTTGAAGCTCCAGGGCCCACGCTGGTACAGGTAGTGCAGATCATAGGCCACGTGCTCGCCGTCGGCCTTGCGCCCGGAAGCGGTGTCCGCGGTGAGGTCCTGCATCCGCCCATATTGCACCGAGGCCCCCACGGTATGGCCTTCCTGGAAGCGCCAGTCCAGATTCAGCACGCCGGTTTTCAGCTTGCGGTAACTGTCGCTGGTACCCCAGTGCCCGTTGTCATCCAGAGTGTCGGTGCTGTCCTCGCCCCAGTCGTCCTGGTGGTAATAGGCGGCGTCATAGTGGAAGTCACCGGCGTCGCCGCTGAGTTTGAAACCGACATCCATCTGATCGCCGTAACCGCCCTGAAGACCGTCTCCAGGCCAGAAGTTCACCGTTTTCCAGCCGAACGGCACCTGGCTCTTACCGACTTTGAGCAAGGTATGGTCGTTGAACTCATAACCAATCCAGGCTTTGTGCATGGCGAAGGTATCGCCACTGCTGTTGTTGTTGACGTCGGTGAAGGAGCCTCTGCCGATACGGGCTTCGGCGCTGAAACGCCAGGGGCCGTAACCACCGTCGTCATCGGCGTAGAGAATGAACGCCGGGTCGGCGAAATTACCGCCGGTTTCCCGGTCCAGGTCCGCGTCGAAGGCGGAATTGGGACCGCCAAAATCGGATTTATCCACGTACTGGTACACCCACCAGACGCCGGCGCTGAGCTCAGCACCCGCCTGCGCATTTTGTACCAGAAACAAAGAGGATACGGCGCCCAGCGCCAGGGCCGGTAGAGCCCGCTTATTGTCTGCCATCGGCTTCTCCCCAGTCGAGTCAGAACTTTTCATTGAAGTAAGGTTTCGTTCCTTGCTGCCCGCTTTTTCGGATTATGACGTGCCCGTCGCCTCGCTCGGCGTCGGCATGGAAACGGCGAACAGGACGCGCTCACCCTAAGGGTGTATCACAACCAAACAGGTGGGGTCACGTCAGGAGTGTTTTACCGGGCCGCGAAAACCGCCCGGTAAGAACAAGAAAAAGCGGCCACGAATGGTGTCGTGGCCGCTTCAATTGAGGATTACAGATTGTCCAGAATAGCTTTCTTCACCGCGTCCAGCTCGGCATCGATGGTCACCATACGGGCGCCGGAAGACAGTTCCTGCTGACATTGCGCGATGGCGGTGTCCGGATCCTTGAGTCCGTTTCCCGTCAGGGTGCAGACGATGGTGCTGCCTTCGGCGATCTTGCCAGCCTTGATGTCACGCATGGCGCCACCAATGGAAGCGGCGGAAGCCGGTTCGCAGAACACCCCTTCTTTTTGCGCCAGCAGTTTTTGCGCGGCCAGGATTTCCTCATCGGTCAGTTCATCGAACCAGCCTTCGGAATCCTTCTGCGCGGTCCAGGCTTTGTCCCAGGACTGCGGGTTACCGATACGGATGGCGGTGGCCACGGTTTCCGGGTTCTCCACCGCCGCGCCCCGCAGGAACGGCGCCGCGCCCGCCGCCTGGTAGCCGACCATGCGCGGCACGCTGCCGGCGATACCGGCTTTGTGGTATTCGCTGTAGCCCATCCAGTAGGCGGAAATATTGCCCGCGTTGCCCACCGGCAGGCAGTGGTAATCCGGGGCCCGGCCCAGTTCCTCGACGATCTCGAAAGCCGCGGTTTTCTGCCCCTGCAGACGGAACGGGTTCACCGAGTTGACAATGGTGACCGGCGCTTTCTCGGCCACCTGCTTGACCAGTTCCATGCCCTGGTCGAAGTTGCCGCGGATCTGCATGATCATGGCACCGTACATCATCGCCTGGGCCAACTTGCCCATGGCGATCTTGCCTTCCGGAATCAACACGAACGCGGAGATGCCGGCCCGGGCCGCGTAGGCCGCCGCCGCCGCCGAGGTATTGCCGGTGGAGGCACAGATGATGGCATTGCTGCCCTCTTCCACCGCCTTGGTCACCGCCATGGTCATGCCGCGATCCTTGAAGGATCCGGTGGGGTTCAGGCCCTCGTACTTGACGTAGATATCCACGTCCTTGCCGAGCAGGCGCGGAATATTCTTGAGCCGGATCAGCGGGGTGTTGCCTTCGCCCAGGCTGATGATCGGCGTGTCGTCGTTCACCGGCAGGTGGTCGCGGTAACGGTTGATCAGGCCTGTGTAGCGGTCACGGAATGGCATGGCATTGTCTCTGCTTCTGGTGTGGAGGCCCGGATACGGGCCCCACGGGTATTAATCGTGTCGTCTTTTCAAGCGTCCAGCGTTTCCACGCGAATACGCATTATATCGTTATCCACGGTGTCCAGGGCAGCGATTCGCTTGAGCGCTTCGTTCATGTCACCCTCGCGCACCCGGTGGGTCAGGATGACGATGGGCACCAGCCCTTCGTCCACTTCCTTCTGCACCATGGCCTCGATGCTGATGCGATTGTCGCTGAGAATGCGGGTCACATCCGCCAGCACGCCGGCCTTGTCCTGGACATGCAAACGCAGGTAGTAACCACAGGAGATATCCTCGATGGTCAACACCGGCTCGTCGGACATCTGGTCGGTGTGGAAGCCCAGATAAGGCACCCGTTCGTGGTGATCCACGGTCAGTTCACGGCCCAGCTCGATGATATCCGCCACCACCGCCGAGGCGGTGGGCTCGGCGCCGGCGCCGGCGCCGTAATACAGGGTGGGGCCGACCGCGTCGCCATCGATCATTACCGCGTTCATCACGCCGTTCACCGCCGCCAACATGATTTCCTGCGGGATCAGCGTGGGATGCACGCGCAGTTCAATACCGTTGCCGGTGTCCTTGGCGATCCCCAGGTGTTTGATGCGGTAGCCGAACTGGGCGGCGCTGTTGACGTCCTCGATGGTGATACGGCTGATGCCCTCCATATAGACCTTGGAGAACTGCAGCGGGATACCGAAGGCGATGGAGGCCAGAATGGTGAGCTTGTGGGCGGCGTCCACACCTTCCACATCGAAAGTGGGGTCGGCTTCCGCGTAACCGAGTGCCTGGGCTTCCGCCAGCACTTCATCGAAGCCGCGCGCGCCCTGCTCCATTTCGGTGAGGATGTAGTTACCGGTGCCATTGATGATGCCCGCCACCCAGTTGATGTGGTTGGCGGCCAGACCTTCGCCCAGCGCCTTCAGGATCGGGATACCGCCGGCCACCGCCGCTTCAAAAGCCACGTCCACGCCGTGTTCCTGGGCGGCGAGGAAAATCTCGTTGCCGTGCTCGGCGATCAGCGCCTTGTTGGCGGTGACGATGTGTTTGCCGTTACCGATGGCGGTGAGCACCAGCTCGCGGGCGACGTCGGTGCCGCCGATCAGTTCCACCAGGATGTCCACGTCCGGGTCGTTGGCGACGTCGAACACATCCCGGGACACCCGGATACCGGTAATGTCGCAGGCGGGATTATCACGCCGCGCACCAATGTGAGCGATCTCAATGGGCTGACCCACGCGCCGGGCAATTTCCCCCGCGTTGCGCTTGAGTACATTGACGGTGCCTGAGCCCACCGTGCCCAGGCCAGCGATCCCAACCTTAATCGACTTCACTTGGTCCTCTCCAGAATAGGTGTAATCCAGGGTGCGTGTAATGCACGGGGGCCAACGGCGTCAGCCCGCGATCAGCCCATCGGCGCGGAACATCTTCTTGATGCCTCGCAGCGCCTGACGGGTACGTTGCTCATTTTCAATCAGGGCGAACCGCACATGGTCATCGCCGTATTCGCCGAAGCCAACGCCCGGAGAGACCGCCACACCGGCCTCCGACAGCAGCTTTTTGGAGAACTCCAGCGACCCCAGCGCCCGGTAAGGTTCCGGAATCCGGGCCCAGACGAACATGGTGGCGCGGGGCTTTTCCACCGTCCAGCCCAGGTCGTTGAGGCCGTCGCAGAGTACGTCACGGCGTTTCAGGTACAGATCGCGAATTTCGGAGACACAGCTCTGATCGCCTTCCAGAGCGGCGATAGCGGCCACCTGAATCGGCGTGAAAGTGCCGTAATCCAGATAGGACTTGATGCGCGCCAGAGCGTGAATCAGCTCCTTGTTGCCGCAGCAGAAGCCGACCCGCCAGCCCGGCATATTGTAGCTCTTAGACAGGGAGAAGAATTCCACCGCCACGTCGCGGGCGCCTTCCACCTGCAGGATCGACGGCGCCTCGTAGCCATCGAAAACGATATCGGCATAGGCGATATCGTGCACCACCCAAATACCGTATTCCCGGGCGATCGCCACCACCTTCTCGAAGAAGTCCAGATCCACGCACTGACCGGTGGGGTTGCCGGGGAAATTCAGCACCAGCATCTTCGGCTTCGGCCAGGCTTCCTTGATCGCGCGTACCAGTTCCTCGAAGAAGTCCACACCCGGCACCAGCGGCACGTGACGGATATCGGCGTTGGCGATGACAAAGCCATAGGGGTGGATCGGATAACTGGGATTGGGCACCATCACGGTGTCACCGGGGCCCATGGTGGCCAGCGCCAGATGCGACAGCCCTTCCTTGGAGCCGATGGTGACGATAGCCTCGGATTCCGGGTCCAGCTCCACGCTGTAGCGGCGCTGGTACCAATCGGTGATCGCCTTGCGCAAACGGGGAATACCACGGGACTGGGAATAACGGTGGGTATCGCCGCGCTGCACGGTTTCCACCAGTTTTTCCACGATGTGCGGCGGAGTCGGCTGGTCCGGATTGCCCATGCCGAAATCGATGATGTCCTCGCCCCGCGCTCGCGCCGCTTTCTTCAGCTCTCCAACGATATTGAAGACATAAGGCGGCAAACGGCGAATACGCTGAAAATCGGCTTCCACGGCTGAATCCTTCAAGAAAGATGGCGCGGTCCGGGACCGTACCGAAACGGGCACGTCACGGGCCGTGGCGGGGTTACTGGAAGCCGGACACATTAACGGCGCCAAAGGGCGCCGTCAATGTGTCCCGAGGGGCGGAAGGCCCGCTTAAAGCTGCAGCCGCTGCAGCATTTGCGCCGGGGTCAGGTAACCGCCCAACTGGGTGCCTTCGGCGGTGTAGATCGCTGGCGTGCCGCGCACCCCGAATTCCATACCCAGGGCATACTCGTCGTTTACCTGGGCGGCACAGCTGCCCAGCTCGTTTTCGACGATCTTGTCCTTCAGTTTGGCGTCGGTAAGAGCGCTGGCCCGGTCCTTGGCGCACCAGATATGGCGCATGTTCTCGGCCGCCTCGGAGGCCGGCCCGCCACGCGGGAAGGCCAGATAATGCACGGTGATCCCGGCCTCGTTGTACTCTTCGATGTGCTCATGCATCTTGCGGCAGAAACCACAGGTGATGTCGGTAAAGGCGTAGATTTCCGCCTTCTGGTCGGCGGCGGCATAGGTAATCATGCGCTTGCTGTCGATCTTCGCCAGGCCTTCCTTGCGTACCTTCTCAAGGCGTTCCTCCGCCAGATTCACCGGCTTGCCATCACGCAGCTCAAGCAGATCACCGGTAAAAATGAAACGACCATCACCACTGGTGTATACCCACTGGCTTCCACCGCCGCCCTTGAGTTCCACCTGGGCCATGCCCTCCACCGGCGCCGGCTCGATTTTGCTGACTGTGAACTGGGGGAAGGTATCGGCGAAGTTCTTCCTTACCGCCTTCTCATCCACCCCCGAATCCGCCACCGCCAGGGTGGCCGCGACCAATCCCAGGGCCGCCATCATCATCCTTTTCATGACATTCTCCAATGGTACGCCGCCCCCTGCGGCGATTATCGTTATTTGAGTGGCGACAGGCGCATCAAGTTCCCGCCCGGGGATGATGTTGCTCATAAAGCGTCTGTAGCCGCTGCTGCGCCACATGGGTATAGATCTGTGTGGTGGACAAATCACTGTGCCCCAATAACAACTGCACCACCCGCAGGTCGGCCCCGTGGTTGAGCAAATGTGTCGCGAACGCATGGCGCAGTGTATGGGGTGACAACGCCTTTTGCACCCCCGCGCTGACCGCGATCTGTTTGATCCTGTACCAGAATGCCTGACGCGTCATTGTCTCTCCGCGACGGCTGGGGAACAGCACATCCTGATCCGGGTGAATCAGCAAGGGTCTGGCTTCCCGCAGATAGCGCGCCAGCCAGTGCAGAGCCTCTTCCCCCAGGGGCACCAGCCGCTCCTTGTCCCCCTTGCCCACCACCCGCACCAGCCCCTGGCGCTGATTCACCTGCCCCAGGGTCAGGCCGACCAGCTCCGACACCCTCAGACCGCAGGCGTACAGCACTTCCAGCATGGCGCGATCGCGCAGACCGAGCGGATCGTCCAGATCCGGCGCCGCCAGCAGCGCTTCCACATCGGCCTCGCTAAGGCTCTTCGGCAAGGCCCGGCCGGTCTTGGGACGTGCCACGTTCAGGGTCGGGTCCTCGCCGATACGCCCTTCCCGTTTCATCCAGCGGAAAAAACTCTTCAAGGCGGAAAGCTGACGGGCCACCGAGCGCGCGCCCAATCCCTGCTCATGGCGGTGGGCGAGGAACTGCAGCAGCTGATGGCGCTGGCACTGTTCCAGCGGGGTGTGCTCCTCCCTGTTCAACCAATCTCCGAATTGACGCAGGTCCCGGCCATAGTTTTCCAGGGTATTACGGCTCAGCCCCCGCTCCAGCCATTGATTGTCGAGCCAGGCATCCACCAGCCGTTGCCGGGCTTCGGACAGGTCCGTCATAACCTATTTCCCGTTTCGTTTCCGCGATTCTGGCGCCATGCGGTACTCTCAGCAAGCTGGGGTTTTACTATTTATTACCCGGGTCGTGCATCCATACGGGGCATACTCAAGGGGCTTTGAGTTACCAGAGGTAAGGAGTGCCCTATGGAAATTCTTTCTTGGATCGTACTGGGTCTGATCGCGGGTGTGATCGCAAAATGGATCATGCCGGGCAAGGATCCGGGCGGCTTCATTATTACCATTCTGATTGGTATCGCCGGTGCTTTTGTCGGCGGCTGGCTTGGTTCTCTGGTGGGAATCGGCGCGGGAGCGGCATCAAATTCGTTATCGATCGGCAGTATCATCACCGCCATCGTCGGCGCACTAGTGCTGTTGTTCCTGTACCGGTTGCTGGCCAAGCGCTAACCTCCGCTGCAAACAAAAAGGCCGCCCCTTTCATCGAAGGGGCGGCCTTTTTATGACCGCCGTCCATGGCGATCACCCTACGGGCCGTTGCAAAGCAACGTTAAAATTGCTCCCGGCAATTTTTTGTTGTCCGGTGGGAGCATCCTTGCTCGGCCAGAGGTCGCTTCCGAATGCCCTACAGCAAAGGCTGAAGCGACAATAGCTCGCAACCGGAGCGAGTGGCGTATTACCGGATTTTTTCCTTGATACGCGCGGACTTACCGGAACGCTCACGCAGGTAGTACAGTTTGGCGCGGCGAACATCGCCGCGGCGGACGACTTCAATGGAGTCGACCAGCGGGCTGTGCAGCTGGAACACCCGCTCCACACCCACGCCGTGGGAAACTTTACGAACAGTGAAATTGGAGTTCAGGCCACGGTTACGGCGGGCAATCACCACGCCCTGGAACGCCTGCAGACGCTCACGGGTGCCTTCTTTCACTTTTACTTGAACGGTGACGGTGTCACCGGGACCGAACACCGGCACGTCGCTTTTCAGCTGTGCCTGTTCGATTTCCTGAATCAGGGGTTTCTTGCCGCTCATGGCGTGCTCCTTGGTTCATTGATCGCTGTATTGCTGCTCGTACTCCCCAATGTATTCATTGAGAAGCCGCTCTTCTTCCTCGGTCCAGCCACTGGCGCGGCGGGCTTCGAGCAAGTCGGGGCGCCACCGCCAGGTGCGCCCCAGTGCCTGCTTCAAACGCCAGCGGCGAATCCGCTCGTGATCGCCGCTACGCAAGACTTCAGGCACCACCCGGCCCAGGTGTTCCTCGGGCCGCGTATAGTGCGGGCAGTCCAGCAGGTTTTCCAATTCGCCGGAAAACGAATCCTGGGCTGCCGAATCCTGGTGCCCCAGCACTCCCGGTAACAGGCGCGCCACGGCATCCACCAGTACCAGCGCCGGCAGTTCACCGCCGCTGAGTACGTAATCGCCGATGGAGATCTGCTCATCCACCCGCGCTTCGATAAAACGTTCATCGACCCCTTCGTAGCGGCCGGCAACCAGGATCAATGCCGGCTCGGCGGCCAGTTCCTGGGCCTTGCGCTGGGTCAGCGGCCGCCCCTGAGGTGACAGATAGATCACCCGGGCCGGGCCCACTCGCTCCCGGGCCGCGCTCAGTGCGCGTTCCAGGGGCTCGACTTTCATCACCATGCCCGGCCCGCCGCCAAAGGGGCGATCGTCCACGGTGCGGTGTCGGTCATCGGTGAAATCCCGGGGATTGACCGCTTCCAGACTCAGCCGGCCATTTTCGATGGCCCGCCGGGTCACGCCGAAGCCGGTTACCAGCCCGGTCATTTCCGGGAACAGCGTCATCAGCGCGATTCGCATTGAGCGCCTCCCTGTCCACGTCCGCCGTGGCTCTAGAATTCCGGGTCCCAGTCCACGCGAATCTCACCGCGCTCCAGCGCAACGTCGACAATCACGTCGTCCGGCACCCAGGGCAGCAGCCGTTCACGGCGGTCCAGGCTGTTGGCATCGCCGATCACCACCAGCACATCGTTGGCGCCGGTTTCCATCAGCCGATCCACCCGGCCCAGATCACGGCCGTCCGGCAGCACCACTCGCAGACCGATCAGGTCCCGCCAATAGAACTCGCCGTCTCCGGAACGGGGCAGCAGAGACTCCGACACGGCGATTTCCCGCCCCACCAGTTCCCGTGCCGCCTGTTCGCGATCACCGATACCGTCAATGGCGACGACCAGCCCCTTGCCTTGAGGGCGGGCGCCGGCCAGCTTCACTTCTTCCCAGTCCCGGCCCTTGCTCAGATACCAGGGCTGGTACTCGAAGATGTTCTCCATGGGATCGGTATGGGAATAGACTTTTACCCAGCCTTTGATGCCATGTACCGCCATGATGCGGCCCACGATCACCTTGTCCGATTGAGATCCCATGGGTCTGGTCTGGATCAGAGATCCAGGATGCTCAAGCGCTCTCGCTCTTGCGCGCTTCCTTGACCAGGTTTTTGACCCGGTCGGACAGCTGGGCGCCTTTCTGAACCCACTGGTCCACGGCTTCCAGATCCACTTTCAGACGGATTTCACCGCCACGGGCAATCGGGTTGAAGTAACCCAGACGTTCGATGAAGCGGCCGTCACGGGCATTACGGCTGTCGGTGGCAATGATTTGGTAGAAAGGGCGTTTCTTGGAGCCACCACGGGCGAGACGAATAACCAGCATTTTTCAGTCCTGTTTCAATCCGGTGTCCCGGCCAGACGCTTATCGCCCGGCCATCGTATCCGCTTGAAGATCCCTCCGAATGGGCCGGAGGGCGCGAAGGGCGCAGATTTTACGCGGGGTTGGCGGGGAAGGCAAGAACGGAGACTGTTTTCCCCCTCCCCCCTTACCTCGGCCCTTACATGGGCGGCAAGCCACCGCTGCCGCCCATACCGCCGGGAGGCATGCCGCCCGGGGGCATGCCGCCGCCGGGGCCGCCCTGTCCGCCCATCATGCCTTCCAGGCCGCGCATCATGTTCTTCATGCCGCCTTTGGTGCGCATCTTCTTCATCATCTTCGCCATCATCTTCTGCTGCTTCATCAGGCGATTGAGATCCTGGATCTCCAACCCGGCGCCGGCGGCGATGCGTTTCTTGCGGGAGCCCTTGATCAGATCCGGGTTGCGGCGTTCCTTGGGCGTCATGGAATCAATCAGCGCCTCCATGTGCTTCATGTTCTTCAGAGCCGCCGGATCCTGAGCCGCCTGCATCATATTGCCCATGCCGGGCAGCTTGTCCAGCAGGCCGGCCATGCCGCCCATGTTGCGCATCTGCTGAAACTGGTCCTTGAGATCCTCGAAGTCCATCGCCTTGCCTTTCTTGAACTTCTTGGCGATCTTCTCGGCTTTCTTCTTGTCCAGCTTGCGCTCGGCTTCCTCCACCAGGGACAGCACGTCGCCCATGCCGAGAATCCGGCTGGCGATACGGTCCGGGTGGAACGGTTCCAGGGCATCGGTTTTCTCACCCATGCCGATGAACTTGATCGGCTTGCCGGTGAGATGACGCACGGACAGCGCCGCGCCCCCGCGGGAGTCACCGTCGGCCTTGGTCAGAATCACCCCGGTCAGCGGCAGCGCTTCGTTAAACGCCTGAGCGGTGTTGGCGGCGTCCTGACCGGTCATGGCGTCCACCACGAACAGCGTTTCCGCCGGCTCGATGGCGGCGTGCAGCCGTTTGATCTCCGCCATCATGGCGTCGTCCACATGCAGACGACCGGCGGTATCGACGATCAATACGTCCATGTAACGGCGGCGGGCCTCGGCCAGGGCGGCGTTGGCGATATCCACCGGATCCTGGTCACCGGTGGACGGGAAGAAATTGGTGTCCACCTCCCCGGCCAGGGTTTTCAACTGCTCGATCGCCGCCGGACGGTAGACGTCGGCGGACACCACCATCACCTTCTTCTTCTCACGCTCCTGGAGGAAGCGCGCGAGCTTGGCCACGGAAGTGGTTTTACCGGCCCCTTGCAGGCCCGCCATGAGGATGATCGCCGGCGGCTTGGTGGCCAGATTGAGGGCGTCATTGGCGTCGCCCATGGTGTGGACCAGTTCGTCGTTGACGATCTTCACGAACGCCTGGCCAGGGTTCAGGCTTTGCAGGACTTCCTGCCCCAGAGCCTTCTCTTTGACCTGTTCGACGAATTCCTTGACCACCGGCAACGCCACATCGGCTTCCAGCAGGGCCTTGCGTACCTCGCGCAGAGTATCGCGAATATTGTCCTCGTTGAGCTGTCCCTGGCCGGCCAGGCTCTTCAGCGACTGGCCCAGGCGCTCGGTGAGATTCTCGAACATGATCATCAACCTCCTGAATCGGGTGGCCGCCTTCCGGCCCGGAAAACGGCGACAGGGCGCGATTATAGGGCAGGCACCCCTCCGCCGTCATGGCGAACGCTTCAAAAGCCGGGGCAGCTGTGCCAGACTTCGGCGGCTTTTCCCGGAAAACCACCATGGAACCTATGACTCCTGCCCTGGCCTTCGGCTTACCCGCCACCGCCCTGTACGTGTTGGCGTCCATACTGGTGTACCGCCAGTTCCGGGGGCAAGCCTCGCCTTCAAAAGCGACCATTCTGATCCCCGGCGGCCTGGCGGTGATCGCCCATGCGCTGACGCTGTACGCCCAGCTGATCACGCCGCAGGGCCTGCTGCTGGGCCTGTTTCCCGTGGCTTCGGCGGTGGCGCTGGTGGGCGCCGCCCTGGTGGTGCTGTCCAGCTTGCTCAGGCCGTTTCAATGGGTCAGTGCCCTGGTGTTTCCGTTCGCCGCCGCCACCATTCCCGCGGCGCTGTGGCTGCATACCGGCTATGTGGCCCATCCGCTGGAACACGGTATCGGCATGCATGTGCTGCTCTCCATCGTCGCTTACGCGGTGCTGGCGCTTTCCGCCTGCCAGGCGGTATTGCTGTGGGTCCAGCATCGCCAGCTCAAGGACGGCCACATCCGCGGCGTGATGCGGCTGTTTCCGCCGATCCAGATGATGGAGTCGATGCTGTTCGACGCCCTGTGGCTGGGCGAATGTCTGCTGACCCTGGCGATCCTGTTCGGCTTCCTCTACGTGGACGACCTGTTCGCCCAGCATCTGGTCCATAAAACCGTGCTGACCCTGGTGTCCTGGGTGATTTTCGCGGTGTTGCTGTCTGGCCGTCATCTGCGCGGCTGGCGTGGCCTGACCGCGGTGCGCTTCACCCTGGCCGGCTTCGCCGTGCTGCTGGTGGCCTTTTTCGGCACGCAACTGGTGCTGGAAGTGATTCTGCGCCGCTGATCACGACGGTGCGGTTAGCGCTTGACACCCCGGAACCCGGCACCGAACAATAGCGAGCCAAACAGCAACCAAACGACCGTCTCTTGGCCAGCATCCCGGATGGGTGGTTATTGATCACCCTGATCATTCTGATCTTGCTCTCCGCTTTCTTCTCCAGCAGTGAAACCGGCATGGTGGCGATTAACCGCTACCGGCTGCGCCATCTCTCCCGGCAGGGCCATCACGGCGCCGGACGGGTGGAAAAACTGCTGCAACGAACCGACCGGCTATTGTCGGTGATTCTGATCGGCAACAACTTCGTCAATAACTTCGCCGCCACGGTGGCGGCAATCCTGGCGATCCGCTGGCTGGGCGACTCCGGCGCGGCGGTGGCGCCGGTGGTGATCACCCTGATCATGCTGGTGTTCGCCGAGATCACGCCGAAGACCTACGCGGCCATGAAGCCGGAACGGGTGGCCTTCCCCGCCAGCTTCCTGCTGCAGCCGCTGCAATGGCTGCTGGCGCCGCTGGTATGGCTGGTCAACGGCATCAGTGGCCTGTTCCTGCGCCTGTTCGGCGTGCGCACCGACAGCGCCGAGGAAGACCACCTCAGCCCCGAGGAACTGCGCACCGTGGTCAACGAGGCCGGTGGCCTGATCCCGGAAAAGCACCAGAAGATGCTGCTGAACATCCTCGATCTGGAAAGCGTCACCGTCGAGGACATCATGATTCCGCGCAACGAGATGATCGGTGTCGATCTGGATGACGACATGAACGACATCCTCAACACTCTGCGCACCAGCCAGCATACCCGGCTGCCGGTCTACCGCGGCGACCCCAACAACATGCTGGGTGTGCTGCACCTGCGCAAACTCAGCCGTTTGTTGCTCAAGGAAGAAATCAACAAAGCGGAGCTGATGCAGTACACGGTGGAACCCTATTTCGTTCCCGAAGGCACTTCGCTGAATCGCCAGCTCATCCAGTTCCAGAATGCCAAACGCCGTATCGGCATCGTGGTGGACGAATATGGCGACGTGATGGGCCTGGTGACCCTGGAAGATATTCTTGAAGAGATCGTCGGCGAGTTCACTTCCGATCAGGCCGCCACCACCAATCCGGACATCCTGCCCCAGGAAGACGGCAGTTTCGTCATCGACGGCTCCGCCAACCTGCGCGACATCAACCGGGCACTGCACTGGGACATCCCCATCGTCGGGCCGCGCACCCTCAATGGCCTGATCCTGGAACACCTGCAGTCGATTCCCGACGCCAACATTTCATTGCGGGTGGAGGACTACCTGATTGAAATCCTGCAGGTAAAGGACAATATGGTTAAGGCGGCGAGAGTCAGGAAAAAGCAATGAACAGTGAAAGGTGAAGAGTTAAAAGTTAAAATCACAGAAAGAGGTCGCACCCAACGCTTGGACGCGGCCTCTTTCGTTTCAGTTCACGGAGAAATTCCTCTGCGCACTGTTCACTATTAACTATTCACTGTTACCTGTCTTCCCCAACCACGCCCGGATATCGCCGGCATGGCGCTCGACCAGGCGGCGGCCTTCGTCGATGGCTTCCTTGGCACGGTGGAAGTCCATCAGGGCAAAATCCTCCAATAGCGGGATCAAGGTGATTTCCGGCGGGTCACCCGCCATGCGGGAGCGGGTGATGCGGTCCTGCATGATGTTGACGCTGGAGGCAATGACGTCAAAGAAACCCGGTGCCTGGCCGTCCCCGCTGGTGAAGTAATTCGCCATCTTCTGCCAAAGACTGTGCTCTTCCTCGGTAGCCCCATTCTCCCCCGGCGGTTTCTGCCGGGACAGGTGGGCGCCCACCAACTGAGCATTGAGATTGACGGCGATGACCACGTCGGCACCGAAGGCGCGAGCGGCGGACACCGGCACCGGATTGACCAGGCCACCGTCCAGCATCCAGCGCCCCTGGTGTTTGAGCGGCGTGAACAGCCCCGGCAACGCACAGGACGCCCTTGCCGCCTGCAGAATCGGCCCCTTGCTGATCCAGATCTCGCGGCCGCTCTTCATATCCGTGGCGACGGTGACTAAACGCTGCTCCAGATCCTCGATGTTGGGGTTGCTGTGCCGCTCCTCGAAGAAACCGAACAGTTTCTCGCCCTTGACCACGCCACCGGACAAGGTGAAGTCCATCAGGCCGAACACGTCCTTGGTGGTCAGCGCTTTCACCCAGTCCGCCAGGTCATCAAGCGCACCGTTGACGTAGGCACTGCCCACCAGGGCGCCAATAGAGGTGCCGGCCACCACATCCGGACGAACCCCCATCTCTTCCAGGGCCTGGATCACACCAATATGCGCCCAACCGCGCGCCGAACCGCTTCCCAGCGCCAGTCCCAGACGCGGCGCCGACGGCGTGTCCTGCTCCCCTTCCGTACTCATCCCGGCACCACTTCGTCCATCAGGCAGGGCGCCAACTCACCGGCCATGCGCCGTTGACACCGGCGCAGCACTTCCACCTGGCGGTCCGCATCGAGGCGCCCCCAGTGGCTGATTTCCTGGCCGGTGCGAAAGCAACCGACACAGACATCGTCACCGTCCAGAGCGCAGATCGACACGCACGGTGAGACCGGCTTGGGACTATTTGAAACGCTCATCTTCTTGCAGGTGCTCCGAGAAATGGCGGGCATGGGCCACATAGTGCTGGCTGCCCATGGTGATCATCGCCTTGTGGCCATCGGTGATTTCCTTCACTACCTTGGCCGGCGCGCCCATCACCAGGGAATTGTCCGGTATCTGCATGCCTTCCGGCACCAGAGCGTGGGCGCCGATAATGCAATTGCTGCCTACCTTGGCGCCGTTCAGTACCACTGCGTTCATGCCGATCAGGGTGTTGTCGCCGATGGTGCAGCCATGCAGCATGACTTTGTGGCCGACCGTGACGTTCTTGCCGATTTTCATCGGCACGCCCGGATCCACGTGCAACACCGAATTTTCCTGCACATTGCTGTTATCGCCGATCTCGATGACATCGTTATCCGCGCGGATCACCACGCCAAACCAGACACTCGCGTTTTCACCCAGCACCACGGACCCGATCAAGGTGGCGTTGGGCGCAATCCACTGGCCCTCGCCACGAAATTCCAGCTGGCGGTCGTTAATCGTATAGATCATTTTCTTGTCCTTGCCTGAACCGTTTCCGTCGTTTCAGTCGTCGCTGACATCGAAACGGATATCGGTATCGTAAACGTGGTTGATCAGATCCAGGATCATGAACGCGGTCAGCCCCCAGATCCGTTTATCCTCGAAATAGTAGTTCGGCATGCGCAGACGGCGGCCGTATACCTCCACCGGCGCGGTCAGATCCGGCTCCTGCTCCAGAAAGAAACGCAGCGGTACGTTGAAAATCGAGTCGATCTCGCCGGGCTCGGGAATCAACTCCGCCTCCGGGCGCACCACGCCGACAAAAGGCGTTACCTTCATGCCGAAACGGGACGGGATCGGCGACAGATTGCCGAGTACTTCCACCGCTTCCCGCGCCAACCCCACCTCTTCCTGACTCTCGCGCAGCGCGGTCATCATCAAATTACGGTCGGAGGGGTCCCGTTTACCACCGGGGAAGGCCACCTCACCGGCGTGGGTCGGCATGGAACGAGAGCGAACGGTAAGAATCAGTTCAGGTTCCGGCTTATCGACAAAGGGCATCAAAACCGCCGCTTCGGGCAGGTCCAGCGGCAACTCGACCAAACGGTAATCCGGCAGCCGCCTGCGCAGGCGTTCCAGGTCTGTCATCCGCGTTTCTCCCGCGGCCATCCACTGATTGGACCTTCACAGCACTGCTTCACTCTCTTACTCCCCATTCTTTACCACTCAGTTTGACCATCGCCCGCGCCACGGGCAAGGGCGCGGCACCGCTTTCGGATTGCCAGGGTTCCGGCGAGCCAGTAGGCTGGCGTACTTCACCACGGCGAGAACGATCATGAAGTATTGCAGCCATTGCGGGCAGGAAGTGTTGTATTCGGTTCCCGAAGGGGACAACCGGCCCCGCTATTGGTGCAACCATTGCGGCACCATCCATTACCAGAATCCGAAGATCGTGGTTGGCGCCATCCCGGTCTGGGAAGGTCGCATTTTGCTCTGCAAACGTTCCATCGAACCCCGCAAGGGCTACTGGACCCTGCCCGCCGGCTTCATGGAAAACGGGGAAACCCTGCAGGAAGGCGCCGCCCGGGAAACCTGGGAAGAAGGCTGCGCCACGGTAGAGGTTGGGGACATTTATACGATTTTCAACCTGCCCCATATCAACCAGGTCTATGTCTTTTTCCTGGGCAATATGGCCAACGGTGACTATGGCGTGGGCGAGGAAAGTTCCGATGCCAGAATGTTCACGGAAGACGAGATTCCCTGGGACCAGTTGGCCTTCCCGACCATCGGCCGTACTCTCAAGTTTTATTTTCAGGATCTGAAAACCGGCGACTTCCCGGTACGCACCCAGGACATCCCACCGCTCAAGCGCAAACCGGCGCTGGATGAGAATATCTAGGCCGGTATCGAGCAACCAACAGCGGGCCAGCGCGATCCGTCAAACCGGTAGCGGCGCCAGCGGCAATAGGTCGATGGCCGGCTCCTCGTAGGGGTGGGCGTCACGCAAGGCGCGGACCGCCGGTTCCAGACAATCCGCCTCGCAGATCATCTCCACCCGGTACTCTTCCACGGTCTCCACCTGTCCCCGACTGCCCAGATAGGGATTGCTGCCGTCCAGGGGTCTGAACTGGCCCTGACCCAGCACCTGGAAGCTGCAACGATCGTAGTCACCAATGCGGCCGGCACCGGCGTCGAACACCGCCGCCTTGACGGTTTCCACGTGACTCACCGGAACATAGAAGCAAAGCTTGTAGAGCGTCGTCATCGGTCCTCCTGATGATCGATTCAGGCCACGTCGCTGCCGTTTGCCAGGTGCGCGTATTCCGGTCTGAGACGGTAATCCCCCTGGGAGGAAATCCAGATACCGCTGGCCGCCACGGTTTGCACGCCGTCGACGAAGACCCGCGCCTCATTAAACAGCTTGCGACCCTGCAGACGCACGAGCCGCGCCTCGAAGTTCACTTCGCGGTGCAGCGGTGTGGGCGCCATGTAGCGCACATTGAGCGTACCGGTCATGCCCAGGCTGGTGACGAAGTCCTGGGTCTTGGCCAGTAGCATATCCAGCGCCAGGGACAGAACGCCGCCATGCACCTTGCCCGGCGGCCCCATGAAAGCGCGACCGAAGGTGGCACGGGCACGCACCACATCGCCGTCAAGCCAGAAGGTCACCGGCGGTGACATGGCATTGGCGGGACCGGACAGAATCTCGAAATCCGCCATGTCCAGGGCATCCTGTCGATTGCCCTGGCCGCTGATCAAACGCCCGAGAATGTCACGCATGCTGCGATGGGAATACCCTTCCAGGCTTTCCCGCAACGCCCGCGCCTGCTCGGTGGCGGCCATCAGCGCCGCCTCGTCCACATCCAGGCGTACCAGCTGTTCGTTGATCGCCGCCAATTCCCGGGCCAACTCCCGGCGCCGCGCCGACACCGGCGTCGGCTCCGGCAACTCGCAGATCGGCATGTCAAAATAATGGTATTTTTCTTCCGTCATATTCGTGTCTGATCAGCCTGTTACTTTAATCTATCGCCTACACGCAACACGGTGACAGGCCAGCTTCCCACAGCGCTTTCTTTGGCTTTTCGCTTTTGCCTTTCGCTGTCAACTGTCCACTATCAACTGTCAACTGCCTCTTACCCGACCCACCTGCGCGCATTGGCGAACATCCGGAACCAGGGGGCATTGTCGAAGCGGCGCCAATCATCCGGGATCCAGCTGTTCTGCAGCACGCGGAACACCCGCTCCGGGTGCGGCATCATAATGGTCACGCGGCCGTCCCGGGTGGTGAATCCGGTGGCGCCCTGGCTGGAACCGTTGGGGTTGGCCGGATATTGCTCGGTGGCATTGCCCATGCCGTCCACGTAGCGCAGGGCCACCAGGCGCTGCTCCACATTACGGGCCAGGTCGGCGTCGCTGATCTCCACCCGCCCTTCGCCATGGGCCACGGCGATGGGCAGGCGGGTGCCCGCCATGTCGCGCAGCAAGATGGATGGGGAATCGCCGATTTCCACCAGCGAGGTGCGGGCCTCGAACTGCTCGCTCAGATTGCGCACGAAGCGCGGCCAATGTTCCGCGCCAGGCACCAGGTCCTTGAGGTGGGCCAGCATCTGACAGCCGTTGCAAACGCCCAGGGCGAAGGTGTCCTCGCGGAAGAAGAAACGGTTGAAGGCGTCACGCAAGCCGTTGTGATACAGCACGGTCTTGGCCCAGCCGCCACCAGCACCAAGCACGTCGCCATAGGAGAAACCGCCACAGGCCACCAGGCCTTTCATGTCGTCCAGATTGACGTCACCGGCCAGCAGGTCGCTCATATGCACGTCCACGGCGGCGAAGCCGGCACGGTCAAAAGCGGCCGCCATCTCGGTTTGGCCGTTGACGCCCTGCTCGCGCAGGATCGCCACCTTGGGCCGGGTACCGCCGATGAATGGCGCCGCTACGTTTTCGCTCATGTCGAAGGTGAGCCGCACGTTCAGGCCTGGATCATTGCTGTCCGGGATCGCGTCGAACTCCTGGCGGGCGCAGTCCGGGTTGTCGCGCAACGCCTGGATACGATAGCTGGTTTCCGACCAGAGCCGCTGCAGACCGCGACGGGGCCGCTCCATCAGGATGGCGCCGCCCAGGCGTACCCGCACCACATCGTCCACGTTGAGCCGCGCCACGGTGTGCACACAGCCGGCCAGACCAGCGTCGGCGTAGCGCTGACGCACCGCCTCCGCCTCGCCTTCCGGCACCTGCAGCACCGCGCCCAGTTCCTCGGCGAACAGGGCCGCCACCGCTTCCGGTCCATCACCGGCGATGTCGTCCAGCACGATGTCGATGCCGACCCGGCCGGCGAACGCCATTTCCACCAGGGTGGTGAACAAACCACCGTCGGAGCGATCGTGGTAGGCCATCAGCTTGCCTTCCGCCAACAACGCCTGGGTCACCTGGAAGAAGGCCTTCAGGTCGGCGGCATCGTCCAGATCCGGCGGCACATCGCCGACTTTTCCAAATACCTGCGCCAGCGCCGACCCGGCCAGCCGGTTACGGCCGCGGCCAAGATCCACCAGCAGCAGTTCACTGGCCTCGGTGGTACGCAACTGCGGGGTCACGGTCAGGTTGATATCACTGACCTGAGCGAAGGCGGTGACGATCAACGACAACGGCGAGGTGACACTCTTGTCGATGCCACGCTCATTCCACACTGTGCGCATGGAGAGAGAGTCCTTACCCACCGGGATGGCGATACCCAGCTCCGGACACAGCTCCATGCCCACCGCCTTGACCGTATCAAACAGCGCCTGATCCTCGCCCGGGTGACCGGCGGCGGCCATCCAGTTGGCGGACAGGCGGATTTGCCCGAAGCCGCCGATGTGGGCGCCGGCCAGATTGGTAATGGTTTCCGCCACCGCCATGCGGCCGGAGGCGGCGGCGTCCACCAGCGCCACCGGGGTGCGCTCCCCCATGGCCATGGCTTCACCGGTAGTGATATTGGCCTGGTTGGGGTTGAAACCGGTGGCGGTCACCGCGCAGTCGGCCACCGGCACCTGCCAGGGTCCCACCATCTGGTCCCGGTGAACCAGACCGGTCACCGACCGGTCGCCGATGGTGATCAGGAAGCTCTTGGAGGCCACCGTGGGCAGCCGCAGCACCCGATCCACCGCATCGCGCAGTTCGATGTCGTCGGTGGTGAAAGTCTGGCGCTGGAAGTCTTCCCGATCGAAGGCACGCTGCATCTTCGGCGGCTTGCCGAACAGCAGGTCCATGGGCAGGTCCACTGGCGCGTCGCCGAAGTGCTCATCGGACACTTTCAGGTGCTCTTCCTCGGTGGCTTCACCAAGCACCGCGAAGGGCGCACGCTCGCGCCGGCACAGTGCCTCGAAGCGCGCCAGGTCTTGCGGCATTACCGCCAGCACATAGCGTTCCTGGGCTTCGTTGCACCAGATTTCCACCGGGCTCATTCCCGGCTCATCACTGGGCACCCGGCGCAGTTCCAGGTTGGCGCCACGATCGGCATCGTGGACCAGTTCCGGCAAGGCGTTGGAGAGGCCGCCGGCACCGACGTCGTGGACGGAAACAATGGGGTTGTCGTCACCCAGGGCCCAGCAGCGATCGATCACTTCCTGCACCCGCCGCTCTATTTCCGGGTTACCGCGCTGCACCGAGGCGAAATCCAGGGCCTCATCGGATTCGCCGCTGGCCATGGAACTGGCGGCACCGCCGCCGAGACCGATCAGCAGCGCCGGGCCACCCAGCACGATGATTCTGGCGCCCGCCGGAATACCTTCCTTCTGCACGTGGCCGTCACGAATATTGCCAAGGCCGCCGGCGATCATGATCGGCTTGTGGTAACCGCGCCGTTCATCCCCATTGATCCCCGGGGCTTCGATTTCCAGGGTGCGGAAATAGCCGCACAGATTCGGGCGGCCGAACTCGTTGTTGAAGGCGGCACCGCCCAGCGGCCCCTCGATCATGATGTCCAGGGCCGAGGCAATGCGCCCGGGGCGGCCGTAGTGGTCTTCCCACGGTTGCACGAAATCCGGAATGCTCAGATTGGAGACCGAGAACCCGGTAAGGCCGGCCTTGGGCTTGGCGCCGCGACCGGTGGCGCCTTCGTCACGGATCTCGCCGCCAGCGCCGGTGGAAGCCCCGGGATGGGGGGCGATGGCGGTGGGGTGGTTATGGGTCTCCACCTTCATCAGCATATGCACCGGCTCATTGACGTAGCGGTACTCGGTGTCGTCCGGACCGGGGAAGAAACGGTCCGCCACCGGCCCCGCCACCACCGCGGCGTTATCCTTGTAGGCGCTCAGCACGCCTTCACTGGCGTGTTTGTAGGTGTTGCGAATCATGCCGAACAGGCTCAGTTCCTGAGCCTCGCCGTCAATGGTCCAGTCGGCATTGAAGATTTTGTGCCGGCAATGCTCGGAGTTGGCCTGGGCGAACATCATCAGTTCCGCGTCGCTGGGGTTGCGCCCCAGAGCGGTGAAACGTTCCACCAGGTAATCGATCTCGTCGTCCGCCAGAGCCAGACCCAGCTCGCCGTTGGCCCGGGCCAGCGCGTCGCGGCCGCCGCCGATCACATCCACCGTGGTCAACGGCTTGGGCTGATGATGGCTGAACAGCGCCTCGGCCTGCTCGGGCTGATCCAGCACCGCCTCCACCATGCGGTCATGCAGCGGCGCCACCAGCTCCGCCCGGGCGATATCCGGGTCCGCCCGCAGCCGATATTCAATACCCCGCTCCACTCGCACCACCTTGTCGAGGCCAGCGTTATGGCAGATATCGGTGGCTTTGGAAGACCAAGGGGAGATCGTGCCGGGGCGCGGCACCACCAGGAACCGGCGGCCTTCCACCTGCTCCTCGCTGATCGTCGGGCCATAGCTCAGCAAACCGTCGAGCACCGCCTGTTCCTGGGCGGATAACGGCGCGGAAATTTCCACGAAATGAACGAAACGGGCGGACAGTGCCTCCACCCGAGGCAAAGCGCGCAGCAATTTTTCCTTACGAAATGCGGAGAGAGCCGGGCTACCGGGTAGGATCAGCATGGGCTGGCTTTTCCTTTGGATCGACGGGGGATTGGAAGAAGCCGCAATGATACCGGATTCCAGGGGGGCGGCGCGAGGGCGCGAACCCGGTTTCCCGCCTTTATCTCGACAGAGCGGCGACACGGTGGAAACCGTCATCAACCGGTCCAATAGCGGCAATTGTTGGACAAAAAAGTAGCGGCCCGGGGGTTGCGGATGGTAAATTCGCCCCCAATTGTAAAAGCACCGCTTATTTTTTGTACCCGTCCTTCATGGCGGGCACCCTGGCGGGCCGTCGCGAGCGACGTTAAAAATCGCTCCCGGCGATTTTTTATGCCCTGCCATCCATGGCGGGCACCCTGGCGGGCCGTCGCGGGCGACGTTAAAAATCGCTCCCGGCGATTTTTTGGTCATTCCAAGCCGTCTCAATCCCGGGCCTGCGCCGAGGCGTGGTCCGGCGACGGCTTCGAATGTCCTGCTTCCGGCAAACAAGGACCGTTTCCGGAACCGAGGAAGCCCCGAAAACCAAGCAATGGGCGCTTCCAACCTATCTGGCAACCCCAGGAGGCAGCAAGGACATGACGATACGGTTACGCCGTAAACTGCTGGCATGGGCACCCCTGGTGCTGCTTGCCGCACTGATCCTGGGCCTGTTTCTGCGCCCATCCGGCACCGCCCTGGAACGGATCCAGGCCCGCGGCGAGTTGGTAGTGGTCACGCGCCCATCCCTGACCACCGTTTACGGCGATGAAAACGGTTCCACCGGCATGGAATACGAACTGGCCCGCGGCTTTGCCGAGCAGCTGGGCGTTAAGTTACGTCTGGTGGAAGCCGATGACCTGGCAACCGTGCAGAAGCTGCTGCTGGCCGGCAAGGCCGATTTCGCCGCCGCCGGGCTGGTGATCACCGAGCAGCGCCGCCAACAATTGCGGCTGACCACCCCCTATCAGAAAGTCGACACCCTGGTGATGTACCGGCTCGGCGAACCGCGCCCCAATACCCTCGCTGATCTGGACGGCAAGAGCGTCGCCGTGGTGTCCGGTTCCAGCAACGCCGATCTGCTGGAGCAGGCCCGGGCCGCCCAGCCTGAGTTGACGCTGGATGTCTACACCGGCACCACCGTGGAGCAAACACTGGCCCGGGTGGAGGAAGGCGAAGCCGATTACGCCCTGATTAATTCCAACGATTACGCCATCCACCGGGGTCTGTTCCCGGATCTGGCGGCCGGTTTCACCGTCGGCGCGGATCAAGGGCTGGCCTGGGCCTTCGCCCCCGGCAGCGACGGCAGCCTGTATCAAGCCGCCCAACGCTATCTGACCCAGCAAAACGCCATTGGCGCCACCGAACAGCTGGCCAAGCGCTTCTACGGCCATGTGGAACGGTTTGATCTGTATTCCGCGCGCAGCTTTATCCGCCACCTGGACGACCGTCTGCCGGACTACACCAATGCCTTCCGCGATGCCGCCGAAGACGCCGGCTTCGACTGGCGCCTGCTGGCCGCGGTGGCCTATCAGGAATCCCTGTGGGACGCCGGCGCCATCTCCCCCACCGGTGTGCAGGGTCTGATGATGCTGACCAATCAGACGGCGCGGGAAATGGGCGTCACCGACCGCACCGACCCGGCCCAGAGCATCCACGCCGGCGCCGCTTACCTGCGCAAATTACACGACCGCATGCCAGAACGCATCGCCGAGCCGGACCGCACCTGGCTGGCCCTGGCCGCCTACAATGTGGGCTTTGGCCATCTCGAAGATGCCCGGGTCCTGACCCAGAAGCAGGGCGGCGATCCGGATCGCTGGCAAGACGTGAAACAGCGTCTGCCGATGCTGGCAAAACCCGCCTACGCCGGCCAATTGCGCTACGGCCCCGCCCGTGGCGGCCAGGCGGTGGCGTATGTGCGCCACGTACGCGGCTACTACGACCTGCTGGTGTGGGCGGAAAACTCCGAACGCCACCGCCCTACCCTGGTGGCAGCGGCGGAGTAACCGCTCAATAAAAGCCAATCGCGGCTCACGAGCCGCGATTCGTTTGTCTTTCGCTATTAACTGTTCCCTGTTAACTGTTCCCTGCCTCTCTCATCGTTTGCGCCGGAAAAAGTCCCGCATCAGTTGCGACGCCTGGTCCGCCAGCACCCCGCCGGTGACTTCCAGGCGATGGTTGTAGAAATCCCTCTCCGGCAATCCCAACTGGCTTTCACACACCCCGGCACGAGGTTCGCGGGCGCCGTACACCAATCGCGCCACCCGGGCGTGGATCATGGCGCCAAAACACATGGTGCACGGCTCGATGGTGACGTAGAGGGTGCTGTCCGGCAGCCGGTAGTTACCGGCGCGGGCGGCGGCATCACGCAATGCGCCAATTTCCGCATGGGCGGAGGGATCATGGCTGAGAATCGGCCTGTTGTAGCCCTCACCAATGATCTCGCCGTCACGCACCAGCACCGCGCCCACCGGCACCTCGCCCTGCTCCGCCGCGCGTTCCGCCAGGGCCAGCGCCCGCGCCATCCAATATTGATCGTCCACTTGTCCGCCCGGGGTTGATTGGGATGCTTTCGGCGCCAATGGTAGGCGCGACGGCGCCGGGGTGAAACTCTTCCCTCGCGATGGCGGCGCTTTTCGCTACAATCTTGTTCATCCAGGCGGGGTTGGCCCCCCGCGGAAGCCATTGTTTCGACGATTTGTTCGATGAGGAGACGGCATGACCACCATCGGTACCCCTTATTCCGACAACGCTACCCGCGTGATGCTGCTGGGCAGCGGTGAACTGGGCAAGGAGGTGGCCATCGAGCTGATCCGCCTGGGTTGCGAGGTGATCGCCGTGGACCGCTATCCGCGGGCGCCGGCCATGCAGGTGGCGCAGCGCTGGCACGTAATCGACATGCTGGACGCGGACGCGGTGCGGGCAGTGGTGGAAGAAGAGCGCCCGGCGTTGATCGTGCCGGAAATCGAGGCCATCGCCACCGCCGAACTGGAAGCTCTGGAGCAGGAAGGGTTCACCGTGATCCCCACTGCCCGGGCAGCGCGGCTGACCATGAACCGCGAGGGCATTCGCCGCCTCGCCGCCGAAGAGCTGAGCCTGCCTACCTCGCCCTACCGGTTCGCCGGTGACAAGGACGAATACCTGGCGGCGGTGAAGGCAGTGGGCCTGCCGTGCGTGATCAAGCCGGTGATGTCCTCCTCCGGCAAGGGCCAGAGCCTGGTGAAAACCGAGGACCAGATCGACGCCGCCTGGCAGTACGCCCAATCCGGCGGCCGCGCCGGCCAGGGCCGGGTCATCGTCGAAGGGTTCGTCGAGTTCGACTACGAAATCACCCTGCTCACCGTACGGCACCGCAACGGCACCGATTTCTGTGCGCCCATCGGCCACCGCCAGGAGGACGGCGATTACCGCGAATCCTGGCAGCCGCAACCGATGAACGACGCCGCTCTTCAGGAGGCCCGCCGCCAGGCCGGCGCCATCACCGCGGCCCTGGGCGGCTGGGGGCTGTTCGGCGTGGAGTTTTTCGTGCGCGGGGACCAGGTCTGGTTCAGTGAAGTGTCACCACGCCCTCACGATACCGGTCTGGTAACCTTGATGTCACAAAACCTCTCCGAATTCGCGCTGCACGCCCGCGCCATTCTCGGGCTGCCGATACCGAATATCGAACAGCGGGGTCCGTCCGCGTCCTCGGTACTGCTGGTAAAAGGTGATTCGGAAACCATGCGCTACGGCAATCTGGATCAGGCCCTGGCGGAGCCGAACACCGACCTGCGCCTGTTCGGCAAGCCGGAAGTGCATGGCAGCCGCCGCCTCGGCGTCGCTCTGGCGAAAGCGGATAGCATCGAAAGCGCGAGAGTCAAAGCCAACACCGTGATTACCAATATCGAGGTAAATCTATGAACCCGCGGATTGACGATACCCACAGCAAGATCATTGGCTATGCCCTCTGGATCTTCGGCTTCATGGGGTCACACCGGTTCTACTATGGCCGGCAAATCACCGGCGTGATCTGGTTCTTCACCCTGGGATTGTTTTTCATCGGCTGGATCGTCGATTTGTTTCTGATCCCGTCCATGGACCGCGACGCCGATCATCGCTATGTCTCCGGCCCGGTGGATTACAACATCACCTGGCTGCTGCTGACCTTTCTTGGCGTCTTCGGCCTGCACCGTTTTTATATGGGCAAATGGGTGACCGGGCTGATATACCTGCTGACCCTGGGCTTGTTCGGGCTGGGCATTCTCTACGACTTCCTCACTCTCAACGAGCAAATCGCCACCGCCAACAGCCGCAAGCGCTGGGTTTGACCCAATCCGCGGTCCTCTTCATGCCGGAGAGGACCACGCCGCATACTAATTTTTCATCGCGTACTTGCCAGCGCCCAGGAAGAACAGCGCCGCGGCGGTGAACAGATAGAATCCCTGCAGCTCAATCGCCCAGCCACCATTGTCGTTGATCGCGAACAACTCATTCATGTGCACCAGCACCAGCGCCACCAGCATGTTGCCAACAATCAACGCTGCCCCGACCCGGGTGTAATAACCAACAATGATCATAAGCGGCGCGATCACCTCGCCGATAAACACCCCGTAGGCAAAAAAACCGGGCAATCCCATGCTTTGCAGAGAACCGGCGATCCAGCCCACTCCATGCAACAGCTTTGAGACACCGTGCAGCAGCAGCATGCCGCCCAGACTCAAGCGCAGAATCAATTTTCCCAGGTCCGGATGGTTCATGGCGTTCTCCTCGTCCTCTGTTGGTCGGTAATGTACCGATATTGAACGGGTTTCCCGCGACGAAGGAAAGACGCCCGTGACACAAACCGGGACCACCGATCTTCCTGCTTCCGACAAAAAATCGTTTACATGACACCCATCATGCATTTATATATTATAGCCATCATCAAAAAGGAGGACGGCCATGCGCGTCAGCCGAGAGCAAGCCGCCGCCAACCGGCGCCGAATCGTCACCGAGGCATCCCGGCTGTTTCGGGAAAAAGGTTACGACGGCGTGGCCGTGGCGGACCTGATGAAAAGCGCCGGCCTCACCCACGGCGGCTTCTACGGGCACTTCGAGTCCAAGGAAGCGCTGATGGCGGAAACCTGTGCCTCCTCCGGCGATATCCGTACCCGGTGGGAGCGTCGCACCGCCAAACGCCAGCAACCGCCCTTTCAGGTGCTGGTGGAGCAATACCTGAGCCCGCGCCATCGTGACCAGCCCGGCCACGGCTGCCTGTTCGCCGCGCTCTCGGTGGATACCGCCCGACAAACGCAGGAGGTACGCCGCGCCTACACCGGCACCTTCCGCAAGTTCGTCGACATGATCGCCGACTGGGTCCCCGGCCGCCGCGCCAACCGCCGGCGCCGGGCCCTGGCCACGGCGTCCAGTCTGGTCGGCGCCCTGGTGCTGTCCCGCGCCGTGGACGACCCGGAACTGTCCAGCGAAATTCTCGACGCGGTGCGCCAGCAGTTGCTCGGCGCCACCGCTTCCGCAACCTCTTCTTCTACAACCCGGGCTTCCTCCGGGAAGCCCGCCAAGGAGTAAACCGTGAATCAATCCAATACCGCCATGAAAGCCATGACTGGCCTGGAAACACTGCAGATGATGATGGAGAAGGATCTCCGCGCCGGCATCGGCCAGACCATGGACTTCACACTGGTGGAGGTGGAGCGGGGACGGGTCGTGTTCGAAGGCTCGCCCAGCGAAAAAGTCTACAACCCGATCGGCACCGTCCATGGTGGTTACGCCGCTACCTTGCTGGATTCCGCTTGCGGCTGTGCCGTGCATTCCAATCTGGAGGTGGATCAGGCCTATACCACCGCGGAGCTGAAAGTGGCCTATCACAAGGCCATGACCAAGGACACCGGCCCGGTACGCGCGGAAGGCAAGATCATCACCATGGGCCGCCGCCTGGCGTTCGCCGAGGCCCGCCTCACCGACGCCGAGGGCCGCCTTTATGCCAGCGCCACCTCGACGTTGCTGGTGATGCAGCGGTAAGCGCCGATGAATCGCGCCGCCATCGCCACCGTACCACGGCCCCTTTCCCGGCCGGATGCCGGGGAGCGGGCGCGCCGGATCCTGCATGCACCGGTGCTTCCCACCTTGTTGAAGCTGGCGCTGCCCAATCTGGTGGTGATGCTGGCCCAGGCCCTGGCCAACTTTCTGGAAAGCTACTACGTCGGCCTGATCGGCGTGGACGCCCTGGCCGGGGCCGCCCTGGTGTTCCCGCTGGTGATGCTCATGATGATGATGTCCGGCGGCGGCATCGGCGGTGGGATCTCGTCGGCGGTGGCGCGCGCCCTCGGTGCCGGCGATACCGACAAGGCCAATGCCCTGGCGCTGCACGCGGTGGTCATCACTGGTGTGCTTGGCCTGCTCTGCTCACTGGTGGTGATTGGGTCCGGTCCCGCGCTCTACACCCTGCTCGGCGGCCGCGGCCAGGCCCTGGACGCCGCCCTCGCCTATTCCAACGCGCTGTTCGCCGGGGTCACCTTTCTGTGGTTGATGAATGGCCTGTCGGCGGTCATGCGTGGCGCCGGCAATATGCTGATGCCGGCGCTGGTGCTCACCGGCGGCGTGCCGCTACTGCTGGTACTGTCACCGCTGCTGATCTTCGGTATCGGCCCGCTGCCGGGCCTGGGCATCACCGGCGCCGGGCTGGCTCTGGCGGCCTACTATCTGATCGCCACGGTGATTCTTACCGTGGCCCTGTTACGCGGCCATGGCGGCGTCCGGCTGGATCCGCGCGCGCCGTTGCGCAAATCCCTGTTCGCGGAGATCCTCGGCGTCGGCTTGTGGTCCGCCCTGAACACCGTGTTCTCCAACTTAAGCGTGGTGGTGGCCACCTTCTTCGTCGCCCGCACCGGGATGACGGCGTTGGCCGGCTTCGGCCTCGGCATCCGCATCGAATATCTGCAGATCCCACTCAGCTTCGGTTTCGGCACCGCTCTGGTGGCCATGGTCGGCATGAACATGGGAGCCGGCCAGATCCAGCGTGCCCGCCGCATCGCCTGGGTCGGCGCCGCCCTCACCGCCGCCACCACCGGCACCGTGGGACTGCTCGCCGCCACCTTCCCCAACGCCTGGCTCGGCCTGTTCACCGACGATGCCGAAGCGATCGCCACCGGCGCCGTTTACCTGCGCACGGTGGCGCCGGTGTACAGCTTCTTCGGTGTCGGTATGGCGCTGTACTTCGCTTCCCAAGGCGTCGGCCGCATGCGGTGGCCGATTGCCGCCAGCCTCACCCGCCTCGCTGTTCTTGGCATCGGCGGCACCCTGACAACAACGCTGTTCCCCGGCGATCTGGTGGCCCTGTGCGCGGTCATGGCCGCCTCCCTGGTGGCACTGGCGATGGTTAACAGTATTCCCTGGCTGATCAGGAGATAATCATGAAAGCCGTTATCGCGGGCTACGCCCGTTCCCCGTTCCACTTCGCCCGCAAAGGGGCGCTCGCCGAAGTACGCCCGGATGATCTCGCCGCCCAGGTGGTGAAGGGGTTACTGGCGCGTACCGATCTGGATCCGTCGCTGCTGGAGGACGTGATTCTTGGCTGCGCCTACCCGGAGGCCGCCCAGGGCAACAACCTGGCGCGCATCGTCGGGCTGTTGTCGGGCCTGCCCCTGGAAATCGGCGGCATGACCATCAACCGCTTTTGCGGCTCGTCCATGTCCGCCATCCATATCGCCGCCGCCCAGATCGAGGCGGGTATCGGTGATGCCTATCTGTGCGTGGGCGTGGAAAGCATGACCATGGTGCCCCAGGGCGGTTTCAACTTTTCCCCCAACCCCTGGCTGCGGGAACACACCGACGCTTACGTGTCCATGGGACGCACCGCCGAGAACGTCGCGCAACGCTATGAAATCGGCCGTCCGGAGCAGGAAGAACTGGCTCTGATCTCCCACCGCAAGGCCGCCGCCGCGCGGGACGGCGGTCTGTTGCGTGATGAAATCATCGCCATCGATACGGGAACGGGCGCGAACCGGATCGAGGACGACGGCTGCATCCGTCCCGGCACCTCTCTGGAAGCTCTGGCGAAACTGCCGCCGGCGTTTGATGAAAACGGCGTGGTCACCGCCGGCACCTCTTCACCGCTCACCGATGGCGCCAGTGCCGTGCTGGTCACCAGCGATGACTTCGCCCAGCGCCACAATCTGCCGGCCAGCGCCCGGATCCGCGCCGTGGCCACCGCCGGTTGCGACCCGGCGGTAATGGGGCTCGGTCCGATTCCCGCCACCCGCAAGGCACTGCAACGGGCCGGTCTCAGTGTGGAGCAGCTGGACGTGGTGGAAATCAACGAAGCGTTCTCATCCCAGGCGCTGGCCTGCATCCGCGATCTGGGACTGAACCCGGACACCGTGAACCTGGACGGCGGCGCGCTGGCTCTTGGTCATCCGCTGGGCGCCACCGGCGCGCGCATCACCGGTAAAGCCGCCACCCTGCTGCGGCGGGAAAAGGCCCGCTACGCCCTTGCCACCCAATGCATCGGCGGCGGCCAGGGCATCGCCACCATCCTGGAGGCCCTGTAACAGCCCGTTCGCGGGCGCCCACCTTTTCGTCCGTTACTCCGACGACCCGGCGTCCCTGGCGTTCCCACTACGCGCCAGAGACAACGCCACGGTGATGGCTCCGCCATCGTCCTCTCCACGGCCGTGGCACCGGGGTCGCCGGGGGCTTTTTATGGCGGCCATCTTTAAGGTCTTTGGAGCCTCCATTCAGACATTGCTACAAGGCCGCTGTGGGAGCTTGTCCGGGCGGCGGGCCGCTGCAAGCGAATGGGTCAGTATTCGCCAGCAGGCTGGCTCCCACAGCGGTTCTGTAGCGCCGTGCAGAGGGAACCCCAAGCCCCCAAGCCAGATTTTGCGTCAACTCCTTTGCCTCATTATTAATCGCGTTTTAATATAAGCTTATATCAATACATTTATTGTGGGCTTTTTCGGTCAGGACCTTCGCTCTGACCGCACGCCAGGGAGTTCCGTCATGCCAGCTTCACTTGCCAGCAAGCGGGCGCTACGCCTCAGCTTGATCCCCTTTCTGTTTGTTTCAGCCCTCGCGGCTCGCGGCGCCGACTCCGGAGAAACCCTGGCCCGTCAGGGCGCCAGCGGCGCGCCACCCTGCGTCACCTGCCACGGCACCGATGGGCGCGGCAACGCGGCCGGCGGCTTCCCTTCCCTGGCCGGCCTCAGTGCCGACTATCAGGCCAAGCAACTGCATGACTTCGCCAGCGGCAAGCGCGCCAATCCGATCATGGCGCCGATCGCCAAGGCACTCAGCGACGAGCAGATCCAGGCAGTGGCGGAGTACTACGCCGGCCTCGATGCCGGCTCCGGTCAAACCGATCAGCAAAGCAGCGACAAGGCCACTGCCTTGCCAGGGCGCGATTGGGTGGTGAATGGACACTGGCAGGCCAATCAGCCCGCCTGCGTCGCCTGTCATGGTGACGGTGCCCGTGGGGTGGGCAACCACTTCCCGGCGCTGGCCGGGCAACATGCCGGTTATCTGGAAGCCCAGCTCAAGGCCTGGCAAAGCGGGCAACGCAAAAACGACGCCGGCGGGCTGATGGCAGCGGTGGCAAACGCCATGACCGAGCAACAAATCAAGGAAGTCGCCGCCTATCTCGCCGCCCTGCCCACCACTGGAGAGATCCCGGAGCATGCCCGGCCGGATCCGGCACCCCGTGTCGCCGACGCCCTCAACAATTACTTCCAGCCGCCGCTGTTGGAGGATCTACCCGATAACGAATTCGGTGCCTCGGTGCGTCGCGGCGCGGATATTTTCCGCCACACCAGCACCGATGCCGAAGCCGGCCGCTACGTGGGCAATAGCCAGAGCTGCGTCAACTGCCACATGAACAACGGCCGCCAGGCCAACGCCGCACCAATGTGGGCGGCCTGGGGACAGTACCCGGCCTGGCGCGGCAAGAACCAAAAGGTGAATACCATGGCGGAACGCCTTCAGGGTTGCTTCACCTATTCGCAAAACGCCCAGGCCTCCGAGGCGGGACAGGCGCCGGCGGCGGACAGTCAGGTCATTGTTGATCTGATGAGTTTCATGTTCTGGCAATCCAAGAGCACCCCCACCGGGGAAGCTCTGCCGGGCCGGGGCTATCCGGAACTGGACAAGCCGGCGCAGCCGTTCTCACCGGAACGGGGGGCCGGCTTGTACGCGGAGCATTGCGCGCTGTGTCACGGCGACGACGGCCAGGGCACCGCTTTGGCGAAACGCCGCTACCAATTCCCGCCGCTGTGGGGAGATCAGGCCTTCAATTGGGGGGCCGGCATGCACAGGGTCAACACCGCCGCCGCCTTTATCCAGGCCAACATGCCCTTGGGCAAACCGGGCAGTCTGTCGGTACAGCAGGCCTGGGATCTGGCCGCGTTCATCACCAGCCAGCCACGGCCACAGGACCCGCGCTTCAAAGGGGATCTCGACGCCACCATTAAAGACTTCCACGGCAACCGGGCCATGGATTACTACGGTAAAACCGTGAACGGCTATCACCTGGGCGCGCCGGGAACCCTGGAGCAATGGCAGCGGGATCTGGCCGACAAACCCTGAGGTTTCGCTGCCAGCATCGCCGAAACCGGAGACATGCCGGCCTCGGCGATGTTGGCCGAACCTGGAACCCGGGTAGCGGAACCACCCGGGGTGGTAACAACGGGGCTCAGGCGAACTGATCCCGCAATGCCTTGCGATTGAGCTTACCCACCGCGGTCTTGGCAATGCCGTCGGTGAAAATAACACTGCGCGGTTTCTTGTAGGACGCCACTTTATCCGCCACAAACCGGATCAGTTCGTCCTCCTCGGCCCGCGCCCCGGCCTTCAGCACCACCACCGCGGTCACCGCTTCCACCCATTGCGGATCCTTGCGGCCGATCACCGCGCACTCCGCCACCGCCGGATGGGCGCTCAGCACATCTTCCACTTCCCTGGGATAAACGTTGTAGCCGCCGGTGATGATCATGTCCGAGGTGCGGTCCTTGAGGTGCAGAAAGCCGTTATCATCAAAACGGCCCACATCACGGGTACGCAGCCAGCCACCGTCCATGAACATCTCCCGATTCAGTTCCGGCGCATTGTGATAACCGGCCATCATTGAGGGGGCACGTACCGCGATCTCACCGGCCTCGCCCTCCGCGACATCGTTACCGGCATCATCCACCAGGCGGATTTCCACTTCCACGGACGGCTTGCCACAAGCGCCGAGCAGGGCCTCGGTATGATCCTCCGGCCGCAACACGGCCAGGGTCAGCGGGCATTCGGTCTGCCCGTAGTATTGCCAGAATTTTTCTCGCCCCCATAGCGCCATGGCCTGCTCAATGACCGGACGCGGCATCGGCGACGCGCCATAAATCACCTGCCGCAAACGGCTCACGTCGGTTGTCGCGAAGCGGGGGTGCCCGAGCAACATTTGCAACATGGTCGGCACCAGATTCACCGTGGTGATCCGCTGTTTCTCGATCAGCGTCAGAAAAGCATCCGGGTCGAACGCCGGCATGATCACGGTGCGAGCGCCACGCAGCCAGAACGGCAGCACGAACACGCCGCTGGCGTGGATCAGCGACGCGGCATGCAGCATGGCATCGTCCTGCTCCACCGCGAGAAGGTTCATCAACACGTTCTTGCAAACGGCGGCGTAGGAAGCCTGGGTGTGCTGTGCCGCCTTGAGAGTCCCGGTGGTGCCGGAGGTAAACAGGGTAAGAATGACGTCGTCGTCGGCTACCGGCACCGCCGGTTTGCTATCGCTGAGAGCAGCACAGGCCCGCAGCAAATCCTCACCGCCGCCAGCGGCACTGCCGATGCCATGTGCCCGCAGTCCCGATACGGCATCACACAGTTGTGCCGCCCGCTCCGCCAGATCCTCGCCATACAGCAGCAGCGCGCAACCGGTTTCTTCCAGCATTTTACGGTGCTCGTCCAACGACAGACGAGCGTTGAGCGGCACCCGGTTCACTCCGGCTTTCACACAGGCGAAGTCCACCGGAACACTGTACAACCCGTTATTCAACAGCAACGCCACGCGGTCTCCGCGGCACACATTCCGTTCGATCAGCGCATGGGCAAGGCGATTGCTCAGGCTCTGGGTTTCGCCGAACGTCAGGCTCTGGTCACCGAAAACAAGGGCGGTCCGGTCCGGATAATAACCAGCGCCCCGGTGAATCAGATCCAGATACGTCGTGGTCATGCATTCTCTCCTGTGGTTTATCGTTATTGGTGGTCATCGAAGCGGCCATGACGGCCCGCTCCACCGGCGAAACGGGCGGCGCCATCAATGGCCTCGGCGAACACAATCGGGTACCCTCCCGCCCCTTCCCGTCGTAACGCTTCCGCCAGGTCGTGGTCCCACTGTTGGTAGGTGGAGATCCGGTCGGCGCGCAGACAGCGTTGCGGGAACGCGGCGATATCCCGGGCCAGCGCCTGGGCGGTGGCCAGAGCCTCGCCATCCGCCACCACCCGGTTGGCCAGCCCCATGCGCAGTGCTTCGTCGGCGGCTACCGGGCGCCCGGTCAGAATCATGTCCAGGGCTTGCCCCTGACCGATGATGCGAGCGAGCCGCACGGTGCCGCCGTCGATCAGCGGCACCCCCCAGCGACGGCAGAACACGCCGAACACCGCCGAGGTCTCCGCCACGCGCATGTCGCACAACAGGGACAGCTCCAGGCCTCCCGCCACCGCATAGCCGGACACGGCGGCGATCACCGGCTTGCTCAGCAGCATGCGCGAGGGGCCCATGGGGCCCGGGCCGGTGCCTTCAGGCTCCACCTCGTTGCGGCGCTGATCGTCGCCCATGGCGGACAGGTCCGCGCCAGCGCAGAAATTGCCGCCGGCACCGGCCAGTACCGCGGCATGGACGCTGTCGTCCTGCTCAAACGCCTCGAAAGCCGCGCGCAGGGCATCGGCGGTGGGCCGGTCCACGGCATTGCGTTTATCGGGACGGTTAATGATGATCGTGCGAACGGCACCCTCGGTATGGGTGATGACCGGTGAGTTCGACATGGGCTGCCTCCTGATTCGTGGGCTGTGCGGTACGCCACCTTGTTACAAATATGATCCATATTTGAAAAAATAGGATATATTTCTGAAAATGTCCAATAAAGACAGTTGTTGTTATTTTGAGAGCACGGAACTGACGGCTTCGGATCTGGTGCTTGATCTGCTTTCCACCCACGATGCCCGGGAGCTGTCGATCGCCGCGTTGTGCCGGGCCGGCGAAGCCTGCGGCTTGCAGCCACAGAACGTGCGGGTGGCGGTGAACCGTTTGCAGCGTCAAGGCAAGGTCATCAGCCCGGCCCGTGGAATCTATGCCCTCGACGCCACGGGTAATACATTGATCGGAGACGTCCGCAACTGGCTGCGCAAGGAGCAGCAGGCGGTGGCCTGGGATGGCGGCTGGGTCGGTGTCATCGACGCCGCCGTGCCACGACGGGAAAAAGTGGCCTGGCGCCGTCATGAACGGGCCCTGACGTTGCGAGGATTTCGTGCTCTGGAAAACAGCGGGTTGTGGCTCCGTCCGGATAATCTGGTCGGCGGTGTGTCAGCGGTGCGGGAGGACCTGAAGCGTCTGGGACTGGCACCCGCGGCACGGGTGTTCGGCGTCAACGCGCTATCCGGGCAGGATGAAACCCGGATCCGGGCACAATGGGATACCCGGGCGATGATCCAGGCCTATCAGGACGTTGGCCGACGTTTGCAAGCCAGCGAGGCGAATCTGGACACCCTGCCGCTGGATCAGGCCGCTCGCGACAGTCTGTTGCTGGGACGCACCGCCATCCGCCTGATCATCCATGACCCCTTACTGCCCGAAGCCCTGATGGGCGGTGATGAACGTCATCACCTGATCGATCAGGTCCGCGCCTATCAGGTCAGAGCCAAAGCGTTGTGGGCGCGGTTTCTGGAGGACGGCTGACGATCGAGCCTCCGGGCACTCCGGGACACCACCGCGCCGGAAAACGCTACTCAGCCCTGGCCCGAACGGCAAACATCAGCCGCACCGCCACCACCGCGGCAGGAGCGCTCGCACCCTGGGGAGGGCAAAGCGGTCGTCGATCAGATGCACCACGCCTTCGTCATCACCGGTGCGGATCACCCGGCCGGCGGCCTGGACCACTTTGCGCAGCCCCGGATACAGATAGGTGTAGTCGTAGCCGTCGCCGAACAGCACCGCCAAACGCGTCTTGAATTGTTCGTTCACCGGATTCATCTGCGGCAACCCCAGCGTCGCCACGAAAGCGCCAATCAGGCGCCGACCGGGCAGGTCGATGCCTTCGGCGAAGGCGCCGCCGAGCACCGCGAACCCGATTCCTTCCCCGCCTTCTTCGAAGCGATCCAGAAACGCCTGACGAGCCTCTTCGTCCATGCGTCTTTGCTGGGACCAGACCGGCACGTCCGGATGGGCCCGGCGGAACACCGAGAGCACGCCTTCCAGATACTCATAGCTGCTGAAGAACGCCAGGTAATTACCACGGCGCTGCTGGAACTGATCACCGATCAACGCGGCGATCGGCGCCAAAGAGGCCCGGCGGTCGCGGTAACGGGTAGAGATGCGGTGGCCGATGCGCACCTGTAATTGCTCCGCCCGGAACGGCGACGGCACATCCACCCAGGCGGTGGTGTCCGGCAGCCCGAGCAGATCGGCATAGTAACGGGGCGGGCTGAGCGTGGCGGAAAACAGCACCGCCGCCGAAGCGGTTTCAAAACGCGGCGCCAGCAAGGCCGCCGGCACCACGTTACGCAAACACAAACACGAACCGGGCCGGCCACGGGACGGAGCACGCCAGTGGCTGTCAAACAGAAAGGCATCACTGTCGAATCGTTCCGCCACCCGGTTGAAATGCAGCGCATCGAAATAGAAACGGATCAGATCGCTGTCCAGAGCTTCCGGTTGTTCGGCCAGATAATCGGTGATCGCCGCCACGCCCTGCTGCAAGGCGAAAAGAAATCCCTGGGGCGGATCATCATGAACGCGATAGTCGGTGTCAGGCTGGGCTTCCTCGATCTCTTTATTTAGCGCGTTCCAGTGCCGGTGGATGCGTTCGAACGCGCCTTTCAGGGATTTCGGCACCTGTTTTTTCAGGCGGCGAAAGGCGATCTGATCCAGTTCGGCGGAATACATGCCACGGGCACGGTCCACCAGGTTGTGGGCTTCGTCCGCCAGCACCGCCACGCGCCACTGGTTTTCCGTGGTGAGCCCGTGCAACAGCGCGGAAAGATCGAAGTAGTAGTTGTAGTCCCCCACCACCACATCACTCCAGCGCGCCATTTCCTGGCTCAGATAATAGGGGCAGATGTGGTGCCTCAGTGCCACCTCGCGGAGCTGCCGACGATCCAGTATCGGTGATTCGACCGCCGCTTGCCGGGCGGCGGGCAGACGGTCATAAAAACCCGCCGCCAGCGGACAGGATTCCCCATGACAAGCCTTGTCCGGATGTTCACAACTTTTTTCCCGGGCAATCATTTCCACGGTACGCAACGGCATCGTGCCGTCGCCGGTGAGCGTGCGCACCGCGTCCAACGCCAGCTTTCGTCCCGGCGTTTTGGCGCTGAGGAAAAACACCTTGTCCAGCGCTCGCCCCGGCGCCGCCTTTAACAGCGGAAACAAGGTCCCCAGGGTCTTGCCGATACCGGTGGGCGCCTGGGCCAACAGTGGCCGGCCAGTGCAGGCACTTTGATACACCGATTCCGCCAGTTCACGCTGGCCGGAACGGAACCGGGCATGCGGAAAAGCCAACGCGGTCAAGGCCTGATCCCGCGCCTGACGATGGGCCAGCTCACGGTCCGCCCATTGCAGGAAACGTTCACAGTGTTCATCAAAAAAACGGTTGAGGGACTCCGCCTCGTGGACTTCCCGCAGCGGCGTTTCCTTCTGCTTGACCACATCAAAATAAACCAGCGCCAGTTCCACCTGGTCCAGGCCGCGCTCACGGCACAGCAAAGCGCCGTATATCTTCAACTGCGCCCAATGCAACACCCGATGGTTGGCGGGCTGCCGCTCCAGATCGCCACGAAAGGTTTTGATTTCTTCCAGGCGGTTACGGCGGGGATCGTAACCATCGGCCCGGCCACGCACATGCAAGTGGCGGTAGTCACCGGCCAAGGGTACTTCCCGTTGATAACTCTCACCGCGACGGCCGGTGACGGTGGTGTGCCCGGCAATGCCCTCCTGAGCGGTGGGCGAAGGGGTGAAACGCAAATCCAGGTCGCCGCTTTTGGCGGTGAACTCCGCCAGGGCGCGCACCGCCACGGTATAGCGGCTCACTCCGTCTCCCGCCAACGCACATGACACACCGCCACCGGAATATCGTGCCGCTGAAAATAGTCGAGCCAGCGCCGCTGATTATCCTGCAGACGATCGCCGGGCCCCTTCACTTCCACCATTCGATAACGGCGCTGTCGCGGCCATAGCTGAATCAGATCCGGTAACCCCGAGCGATTGGCGCGCGGATCGGCCAGCAGTCGCTCAAAGCAGAGGCGCAGATGCTCGGCGGGAATGCAGTCCAATGCCTGAGTCAGCAGCTCCGAATCGAGCGCATCCCAAAACAGGAACGGCGACAAACGCCCTTGCTTTTCCTCGAAACGTTGCAGGATCACGGCGCGATAGCTGCCATCATTCAGGCGCGCCAGCGCCTGTTCAAACAGATCCCGGCGGCGGCTGACAAAATCGTCCCGATAGAGGTCCGCCGGCCCGCTTTGAAACGGATGGAAAAAGGCACCGGGCAGGGGCGCGAACAGCGCCTCCCAGCACAGCAGCCCGAACAGACTGTTGATCAGGGTGTTTTCCACGTAGTGGACCGGCTCCGAGGCGGTCCGCATATGGTTCCTCACCGCCAGCTCCACCCACGGATAATACGGCAGCGTCAGTTCGAACTCATGATGCGTCGGTATTGCCCCGGCACGCCGCACGGGATGCCCGAGTTTACGTTGCAGACGGGGCAACACCCGCTGCACCTGCTGCCACTCCGCTTCGTTGCGGGGCTCCGCCTCGGCGCTCCGGGCCAATTGGTAAGCCTCGGTATAGCGGCCGGTTTTTTCCAGGACCCGCAGCTCACGGGCACGGGCCTCGGCGTAATGGCATCGCTGATACAAAGCCAGGGCAGCCTGTTCCTCGCCACGCCGCTCCCTCTCCCGCGCCACCTTGAACAACAACTTATGTCCGCGCTCGCGCAACCACGGGTTATCCGGCAACGCTTCCAGGCGCGGCAGCAGCGCCTGCTCCAACGCCTCCAGATCGCCATCGCCATCGAACCGCTCCCGGCAAGCGGCCAGATCGAGATAGGCATCCACTTCCTCACGACTCTGAAAGGGGCGTGAGGCGCGGGACAAGGTCACGGTTTCATACAGGAAGGTGCCTTGTTCGGCGAGCACGAACTCGGACCAGTCCTGGTGCAGATTGCCGAAGAACATCAAACGCAGGCGATCGCACAGTGGCCGAATGCGCAACTGATAGACCGGCACACCGTCCCAGCCCCACGCCTTCGCGGTACGGGCCTGATCGTCGTCTTCCCGCAGTGCCGCCAGCCAAAGCGTCTTGCGCGCCGACAGCGCCAGGCCCCGCTCCACCAGGCGCTGGTGCAAAGCGGACTTCAACTCATCACGGGTACAGAGGGCAAACAGCGTCTCCAAGGTCAGGAGCGGGTCGCCATCAACCCAGCCCGCGCTGATCAGCGGCGCCATGGCGGTAGCGGTGTCGCCAACTTCGCGGTAGCCCAGCCGGTCCCGGCGGAAGTACTCGCCCTTGCGCATCACCATCCGCGCCAGCAAGGCACGGCTGGGCTCCGGCGAAGCGCGAAAGGCATCCAGGAATGCCATTTCCTCCGGCGCCAGCAGATCGCCATGGCGCTCCCCCACCCAATCCAGCACGGTCTGGAAGTTGTGCAGGTAGTAGAGCGGATCGGCGAGATCGGCAGTGAGTGGACGAGATGTACTGGTCATCCGATTAGCATACCAATGGACAGTATTCGGTACCAACCATTGAGCATCTTCGATGCTGACAAAAAGATCTAAATATCAGAACAAAGAAAACAGATTATCCCTGTTTTTTATCTAATCACCTGCCCTTTTAATACTCCCATCACCGCACGGTCCAGCGGGCCGGTGCCACTCTCAACCTTTAAGAGGCTTTCGATCATGACGTTATTGCAACCCGCTCTGCAGACTCGTAGCACCTGGGCACCGCTGCTGCTGCGCATCCCCGTGGGCATTATTTTCATGGCCCATGGCGCACAAAAACTGTTCGGCTGGTTTGGTGGCCATGGCCTGGAAGGCACCGGCCAATGGATGTCCTCCATCGGCCTGGAACCCGGCGTTCTGATGGCTCTGGCGGCGGGTTCGGCTGAGTTCTTCGGTGGCTTGTTGTTACTGATCGGCCTGCTGACACGGCCCGCGGCACTGGCACTTGCCTTCACCATGGTGATGGCGATTGTCACCGTCCATATCGGCAACGGCCTGTTCATGAGCAACAATGGCTACGAATTCGGGCTTGCGCTGTTGGCGGCTTCGGTCTCGCTGTTGGTCTCCGGCGGCGGCAACCTGAGCCTGGACCGGGCCCTCTACCCGGCGGACTGAAACACGCGGTCCTTTGCTTCCATCTCTGCTCCGGTGCCGCCCGGCACGCCACGGCGGTACCGGCATGTTGCTCAGAAACCCTGCCGATTCTGAATCAGCGGACAACACTCCGCGGCCGCCCGGCGGCGTGCCTTCCTGGTCCGTGCCCCGATTCGCTCCGCCGATTGCCCGTGTCGTGCCTTGCGCCCGGCGCGCACAAAAGCGACGACGAACAGCACCGATAGAATCAACACGATGGTGGGCGCCGGCGCGCTGTCGATAAAGAAAGACAGATAAACGCCACTGAAAGCACCGAACACCGCCACCAGCACCGACAGCAGCAACATCGCGCCGAAAGTGCGTGTGAGCAGGAAAACGATGGCGCCAGGCGCGATCAGCAGAGCGATGGCGAGAATCACCCCCACCGCCTGCAGCGCCCCGACGATGGTCATCGAGATCAGCGCCAGCAGCCCGTAATGCAGCCAGCCGGTTTTCAACCCCACCGCCCGAGCCTGGGCCGGATCGAACGCGTGCAGTAAAAGATCCTTCCATTTCAACCCGATCACACCGGTGGTAATCAGTGCGATCAGTGCCGCGGCAAGCAAGTCCGGGCCGGCGACACCAAGCAGGTCGCCGAACAGGATGTGATCGAGATGGACTTCCGACTGGATCTTCACATACAGCACCAGACCCAGCCCGAACATGCCGGCGAATACCACGCCCATCACCGTGTCCTGTTTGACCCGGCTGTGGTGATCGAGAAAGCCGGTGCCGACTGCACACAGCATGCCGGCGATGAAAGCGCCCACCGCGTAAGGAATACCGATCAGGTAGGACACCACCACCCCGGGAAATACCGCGTGGGACATGGCGTCGCCCATTAGCGACCAGCCCTTTAACACTAGAAAACAGGACAGCAGCGCCATGGGTATCGCCATCAGCATGGCGACGATCAAGGCGTTGATCATGAAATCGAACTGAAACGGCGCCAGCAGAGTATCGATCAACGTCATACCGGCTCCGCGCAGTCCCGTGCCGCCCTTTTGCGCGCGGCCAGCAAACCGTGTTTCGGCGCCAACAGAAACACCAGCAGAAAGATCAGCGTCTGCAGCACCACGATCACACCGCCGGTGGCGCCGTCGAGAAAATAACTGGCGTAGGCGCCGGTCAGGCTGGTGAGCGCACCGATCGCCACGGCGATCATCAGCAATCGGGCAAAGCGGTCGGTGAGCAGATAAGCGGTGGCGCCGGGCGTCACCACCATGCAGATCACCAGAAACGCGCCCACGGTCTGTAACGCCGCCACCGTCGACGCCGACAATAAGGTGAAGAACAGGATCTTGAGCCGGGTTGGATTGAGACCGATGGAGCGCGCGTGGCTCTCGTCGAAAAACGTCACCATCAGGTCCTTCCATTTGATCAGCAGCACGGCCAGGGAGACCAGGCCGATCACCGCCAGTTGCAGCGTGTCCGCTGGCGTGATGGCGAGAATGTTGCCCAGCACGATGGTCTGGATGTTCACCGCCGTGGGCGATAGAGAAACCATGAACAGCCCCAACCCGAAGAACGCGGAAAAGATCAAGCCGATCACCGCGTCCTCCCGCAGTTTGGTGCGCTGATTGAGAAACAGCATGGCGGCCGCCGCCAGGCCACCGGAGAAGAACGCGCCGATAAACATGGGCAGCCCGAACAGGTAGGCCCCCGCCACGCCGGGCACGATGGAATGCGACAAGGCGTCACCGATCAGCGACCAGCCTTTGAGCATCAGGAAACAGGACAGAAACGCGCAGACGCCACCGACCAGCGCGGATACCCACATGGCATTGACCATGTAGTGGTAACCGAACGGTTCCAGCAGCAAGGCGCTCATGGGTTATCGCCATTCCCTGCCGCGCGGGCCGAGGCCCGGCCGTCCCTGAGAATCAGCGGCCGCTCGTCGTCGGTGAATACGCCAATCGGGATCGGCATGCCGCTGCCCGCCTCATTGACGACGAAGTGGCGCAGCACACCACCAAACGCCTGCTCCAGATTACGCTGGGTAAACACCTCGCTGGTGAGGCCATGGGCGAGAACGGTACGCTTGATCAGAATGGTGCGATCACAGAACTCCGGCACACTACCGAGATTATGCGTCGAGACCAGCATTACCCGGCCCTCTTCGCGCAGCTCCCGCAGCAGCGCCATGATCTGCTCCTCGGTTTTTACGTCAACGCCGGTGAAGGGCTCGTCGAGCAGAATCACCTGGCCGTCCTGGGCCAGCGCCCGGGCCAGAAACACCCGTTTTTTCTGGCCGCCGGACAGCTCGCCGATCTGCCGTTTGCGGAAGTCGGTCATATTCACCCGCGCCAACGCCGTCTCCACCGCCTGGTGATCGGCGGCCCGGGCCCGGCGCAACAGCCCCATATGGCCGTAGCGTCCCATCATCACCACGTCTTCCACCAACACCGGGAAATTCCAGTCCACCTCTTCCGCCTGCGGCACATAGGCCACCAGATTGCACCGCAACGCCTGCCGGATCGGCATGCCGAGCACGCGAATGTCGCCCCGGGCCAGACGCACGAAGCCCATGATCGATTTGAACAGCGTGGACTTCCCCGAGCCGTTGACACCGACCAGCGCCGCGATGGTGCCACGCGGGATACGGAAGCTGGCGTCACGCAACGCGGTATGGCCGTTGCGGTAGGTCACCGTGGCCTGTTGCACGGCGATCCCCTCTCCGTGCTGGCGGGCGACACATTCGGCGAGGCGGGCGGCAACGGCGTTCATTGAGTCAGTCCTTTGGTAATGGTGGCGGCGGTGACCCGCAGCAGATCCAGATAGGTGGGCACCGGGCCATCCGGGCCGGTGAGGGAATCCACATAGAGCACGCCGCCGTAAGCAGCACAGGTTTCCCGCGCCACCTGACGGGCCGGGGAAGCGGACACGGTGCTTTCGGAAAACACCACCGGGATGTTTTCCGCCCTGACCGTATCAATCACCTTGCGGACCTGCTGGGGCGTGCCCTGCTGATCCGCGTTGATCGGCCACAGATACAGTTCCTTCAGATCAAAATCACGGGCCAGATAAGAGAACGCGCCCTCGCTGGTCACCAGCCAGCGCCGCGCCTCGGGCACCGCCGCCAATTCCTGGCGAATCGGCTCGACCAGCGCCCGGATGCGGGCTTTGTATTGCTCGGCGTTGCGCCGGTAGGTATCCGCGTTGCCCGGGTCGTAACGCACCAGTGCATCACGAATGTTATCCACGTAGATCAACGCCGAAACCGGCGACATCCAGGCGTGAGGATTGGGCTTGCCGCGATAAGGCCCGTCACCGATACCCAGAGGCTCGATGCCGTCCGACACCACCACCCCGGGCACATCCCGTAAATGGCGGAAGAAGCGTTCGAACCACGACTCCAGATTCAAGCCGTTCCAAAGGATCAGATGCGCGCCCTGGGCGCGTTTGATATCACCAGGGGTGGGCTGATAGTTGTGGATCTCCGCCCCCGGTTTGACGATGGACTCCACGGTGGCGGCCTCCCCGGCCACGTTGCGGGCAATGTCGGCGATCACCGTGAAGGTGGTGACCACCTTGAACTTGTCCCCGGCTATCGCCGGCGTCATCGCCGACAGCATGATCAGCGCCGCGCCGATCCCCACAACCAGGACCAGCCGAATCGCCTTGCCAAGCATCACTCAATTCCTCCAATGACCCACGCCGGGTCCGTCCGGATCGTCCTCCCTATAATGAATGAAATTGAGATTCATTTGCAAACAGGAATTACTTGTACTTATTCGACATTGCAGAAGAACAAGACTGCCCTCCACGTACCGCGCCACCACCGGTGCCATTGACTAATCGCTCTGCTCCAATCGCGCCAGCGCCTCACGGATCACGGCGATATCGGTGGGGCGCACCACTCTCGCCATCTCTTCACCGTCGCGCAGAAAAATCAGCGTCGGCCACAGCTTGACCCGGAACGAGCGGCCCAACCGCCGGCCCCGGCCGTCTTCCACCCGGAGATGGTCGGTGGCGGCGTGCTCCAAAACCTCACGGATCAGCGGTTGCGCGGCAAGGCAGTGGCCACACCAGGGCGTGCCGAATTCCAGTACCAGATTTCCCTTGCCGGCATCGATTTCCTCTCGTTCCGGCTCCCGCGCCACAAAGATTTCGTTGTAGCTCATTGCTGATTCTCCTGTTCCAAAGAGGCGCGAAAAGCGTCGACGAAGGCCCGCACCCGGGCCGGAATATAACGTCCTGGCGGATACACCGCATGGATGCCGCCGTCCGGTAACCGCCAGTCCGCCAGCACCCGTACCAGACGGCCGGCCCGGATCTCCGCTTCCGCGGTGGGCTGAGCCATGACCGACAGGCCGGCGCCACGCGCCAGCATTTCCCGCAGGACACCGGTGGCGTTGGTGCGTAACCGGGCCTGCATTTGTACCCTGCATTGCCGTTCGCCTTTGCGAAAGTTCCAGGTCAATGGCGAGCGCAACGGCGTGAAGGCGACCCAGTCATGGTCGCTCAGAGCTTCCGGCGTGGCCGGTGTGCCTCTTTTGCGCAGATACTCCGGCGAGGCCATCAACCATTGCTGAAAGTGGCCCAGCACAGTGGAACGGAGCGTCGAATCCCGTAGCCAACCGAGACGGATCGCCAGATCGATGCCTTCGCGAACCATATCGGTGATCCGGTCGCCGCCGCGTAACTCCACCTGCAATCCCGGGTGCTCGGCACTGAATGCCGCCACCACCGGCGCCAGAGTCTGCATGGCGTAGTCCTCGGGAGCGGAGATCCGCAACTCACCGGTCAAGGTCTGCCGGTCCGCTTCCAGAGTGCCCAGCGCCGCTTCCAGGCCACTCCATAACGGCCGACATTGCTGATAGAACGCCTCGCCGGCCGGGGTCGGCTGCACCTGCCGGGTGGTGCGATGAAACAGGCTCTGGCCCAGGCGCTCCTCAAGACGACGGATCTGCAGGCTGACCCGGGTCTTGGTGCAGCCCAGGCGTTCGGCGGCGGCGGTGAAACTGCCCGCTTCCACCAGGGCGATAAATACCGGCAGGCTGTTGTAGTCGAGATCTTCCACGGCGGCCATGGCCAGCCCCATTGTTATCAATTTAAAAACACTGAATTATTGATTGGGCTGTTTTTCAAATCAATCACCGGTGCCACCATGGCTTTGTTTTCGAGCAATCTCTTCCTCATAAGGAGTTGGTTATGAACATTGCACTGATTGGCGCCAGCGGCTTCATCGGCTCCGCCCTGCTCAACGAGGCCCTGGAAAGGGGCCACCAGGTCACCGCCGTGGTCACTCACCCGGAACGCCTGCCGCAACACGAAAATCTGACGCCGGCGAAAGCGGACGTGATGGACAGCGAAGCCCTGGCCAAGGTGCTGGCCGGCCATGACGCCGTGATCAGCGCGTTCAGCGGGCATGCCCAGGACGACGTCTATGGCTACTACATCAAGGGCGTGGAATCGATCCTGCGCGCCCTTGATAGCGTCGACGCCAAGCGCTTCCTGATCGTCGGCGGGGCCGCGTCACTGGAAGTGGCTCCTGGCAAGCTGCTGTTCGATACGCCGGAGTTTCCGGAGCAGTACAAGGCCACCGCCCAGGGCGCCAAGGCGGCTCTGGAACTGTTGCGCGGCCAGAGCGAACAGACCTGGACCATGCTGTCCCCGGCGGCGGAGATCTTCCCTGGCGAGCGCACCGGACGATTTCAGCTCGGCGGCGACCAGTTGATCACCGATCAGGACGGCAACAGCCGCATTTCGGTGCAGGACTACGCGGTAGCCATGATCGACGAACTGGAAAACCCACAACACCGGGATCAGCGCTTTACCCTGGGCTATGTCTGATCAGATATTGGCGCCACCGTCCATGGCGAACTCCGAGCCGGTCACCGAGCGGGCCTCGGGGCCGGCCAGCCAGGACACCAGCGCCGCCAGATGATCGGGGTCGTTGTAGCGGGGAATCGCCATGAGCGCCCGCTGGCCATCGGCATGGTCGCCGCCCGCGGGGTTCATATCGGTGTCGGTGGACCCCGGATGCACCACGTTGGCGGTGATACCACGCTCACCCAGATCCCGGGCCAGCGCCTTGGTGAAACCGATCAATGCCGCCTTGCTCATGGAGTACAAAGTCAGCCCCGCCCAGGGCACCCGTACCGCCAGGCTGCTGCCCAGATTGATCACCCGTCCCCCCTCCGGCAGCAGGTCCACCGCCGCCCGGGTGGCGACGAACACCGCCTGGGTGTTCACCTCCATGACCCGCCGATAATCCTCCAGGGTCAGTTCGCTGATCGGGCGCATCTCGAAAATGCCGGCGTTGTTGACCAGGATATCCAACCCGCCAAGAGCGTCCGCCGCCTCACGCACCGCCGCCGCCAGAGTCTCACTGTCGCGGTTGTCGGCACGTAACGCCAGCGCCCGCCCGCCTCTGCTTTCGATATCCGCCACCACCGCCTCGGCAGCGGCCGGCTGGCTGGTGTAGGTGATCGCCACCCGGGCGCCGTCGGCGGCAAGGCGACGGGCGATGGCGGCCCCGATACCCCGGCTGCCACCGGTCACCAAGGCCACTTTACCGTTCAAATCCGTCATGACTCTCTCCAAATATGTAGTGATCAATACAAATAAAAAATGACGTGCGGAATCGACGCCGTCAAGTTATTTTTTATTGATCGATACATAAAAAGGAGCCCCCATGCCACCCCGCGGCAGACCCCGCAACTTCGACCGGGAAACGGTATTGCGCAAGGCACTGGACGTGTTCTGGCGCAAAGGCTTCGAACACGCCTCCATGGCCGACCTCACCGCCGCCATGGGGCTGAACCCGCCCAGCCTGTATGCCGCCTTCGGCAGCAAGGAGGGGTTATTCCGCGAAGTCCTGGAGCTGTACCGGCGGCACGGCGGCAGCGGCATCTGGGAACCGGTGGCGGACAGCGCCAGTGCCCGTGAGGCGGTGGCTCATGTGTTGCGCCAATCGGCTCGGGCGTTCAGTCATGAAGACCGTCCGCCAGGCTGTCTGATCGTACTCGCCGCGCCGCAATCGGAGGGCGCCAGTCCAGCCATTTGCGAAATATTGAGGGAGCACCGGACGCGCAACATCAGCGTCCTGCGGGAGCGCTTCGAACGGGCTGCCGCCGACGGTGAACTGGCGCCGGAAACGGATTGCCAGGCCCTGGCGACATACCTGGCGACGCTGCAGCACGGCATGTCGATCCTGGCACGCGATGGCGCCGACGGCGCCACCCTGATGAGCGTGGCGGATACCGGCCTGGCCGCCTGGGACGCCCTGATCAGCCGGCCGCCAGCACCCGCGCCAGATCCGCACTGAAATGGCTCGCCACCTCCGGCTCCAGTCCGGTCACGGTGACGCGCAAAGCGCCGGCGCCGGCGCCAAGACGGAAAGGCCGGTCATCGCGCACCAGCCAACCCCGCCGAGCCAGCGCCGCGGTGACCGGCGCCGCCGGCCCCGGCAGCGGTATCCATAGATTGAGACCATCGCCGTCCCACGGACACAGCCCCTGATCCCGCAGAGCCCGTGACAAGGTATCCCGGCGCCGCCGGTAATCGGCGGCGGCCTCCGTCACCCGCGCCATTACCGCGCTGCTCTCCAGGCACGATGCCACCATATCCTGCAGCAAATGGCTGACCCAGGCGGTACCGGAGGCCAGCCGCTGGCCAAGCCGGCTGGCGCTGTCCTCATCGCTGACCACCAGCGCCAGACGCAGATCCGGTCCAAAACACTTTGATACCGAGCGTACCACTGCCCAATGCCGGCTCCGCGACGACGCCAGTGGCTGGTATTCCGCCCGCGACAACGGGGCGAAGTGATCGTCCTCGATCACCAGCACGTCCGGATATTCGGCCAGCACCTGGCGCAATGCCGCGGCCCGACCCGCGCTGAGGTTGCACCCGGTGGGGTTGTGGGCGCGCGGTGTGCACAAAACGGCACGGGCGCCGCTGGCGAGGGCCTGACGCAAGCCATCCACGGTCATGCCTTCCCCGTCCACCGGCACGCCCATGGGACGCAGGCCCAGTAAACGCAGCGTATGGATGCTGCTGAGGAAACAGGGATCTTCCACCGCCACCGGATCGGCGGGCACCAGATGGGCGGTCAGCAGCCGTTCGATGGCGTCCACCGCTCCGTGGGTCACGGTCAGCACCGGATCTGGACAGGGCACGTCCCGGAACCAAGGCTCCGCCAGGGCCGCCAATCGGGGCGACACCGGTGGCTCACCGTACAGGCGCGGTTGCCCGGACAGCGCCGCCGCCAGGGCGCGCGGGTCCGGCAACCAGCGCGGGTCCGGATTACCGCTGGCGAGATCCATCAACGGCGAGTCCGGTGCCGCGCCTTCCCGTGGGCCCGGTGCCGCAGGCTCTCGAATCAGCGTCCCCAACCGCCCCCGGGTTTCCGCCACGCCAACCACCACCAGCCGCTTGTAGGCAGCAGCCACGGTATTGCGGTTCACGCCCAGCCGCGCCGCCAGTTCCCGCACCGGCGGCAGCGCCTGGCCCGGTTCCAGGGCACCGCTTCGCACCTCGGCCCGCACGCTGTCGACGATCTCCGCCGCGCTTTGTCCCGTAATCGCCATTTTTTGTCCTATGACAATATGGATTTTGACCTGTGACAATCATAAACTAAGCACTCTCCAAGTGCCCATGGGAGCCCGGTGATGACACCAGACCCAACCCAAACGCCCCCTTCATCCTACCCGCCAGCGGCAACGGAGGCGCGGATTCGCGCCAATCTGGCGTCGGTGCGCCGGCGCATCGACGATGCCTGTTACCGGTGCGGCCGGGACCCGGCCACGGTACGCCTGCTGCCAGTGAGCAAGACCGTGGCGGTGGAACGGCTGCGGCTGGCCTACGCCGCCGGTTGCCGGGAACTGGGCGAGAACAAGGTTCAGGAAGCCCGCCATAAACATCAGACGCTGGCGGATCTGACCGACCTGCGCTGGTCGGTGATCGGCCATCTGCAGACCAACAAGGCCCGCTACGTGGCTCGTTTCGCCAGCGAATTTCAGGCCCTGGACAGCATCCGGGTGGCCGAGGCACTGGAACGCCGGTTGCAGCAGGAAGGCCGTGCCCTGGACGTCATGGTGCAGGTGAACACCTCCGGCGAGGACAGCAAATATGGCCTGGCGCCGGATCAGGTGGCGCCATTTCTGAAGGCATTGACGCCGTTCTCCTGCCTGCGGGTCCGAGGCCTGATGACCCTGGCGTTGTGGTCGTCCGACACCGACCGGGTGCGCGCCTGCTTCGTCCGGTTGCGCCAGTTGCGGGACCAACTACGCCAGAGCGCGCCGGACCGGATCGATCTGACGCACTTATCCATGGGCATGTCCGGCGACTTTGAAACCGCCATCGAGGAAGGCGCCACCGTGGTTCGGGTGGGTCAGGCCATCTTCGGCGCGCGTCCCCTGCCCGACAGTCACTACTGGCCGGACGCGGCTTCTTCTCCCACACCGCAAGCGGAGCAAACCCAATGACGATGAACACCGCCGTGGCCCTGCGCCACCTGGCTTTCGAGGATCTGGGCACGCTCGAACCCCTGCTGCGCGAATGGGGTTGGCAAATCCAATACCGCGATATCGGCGTGGACACCCTCGAGGATTTATTCGATGCCCCGCCTGGCCTGCTGATCGTACTCGGCGGTCCGATCGGCGCTTTCGACGACCGTCTCTATCCGTATCTGCAATCCGAGCTGGCCCTGATCAGCGAACGTCTGCGACAACGGCAGCCGTTGCTCGGCATCTGTCTCGGCGCGCAATTGATGGCCCGGGCCCTGGGCGGCCGGATCAGCGCCATGCCGGAAAAGGAAATCGGTTTCGCGCCCGTTCAACTGACCCGCGCCGGCCTGGCCTCGCCGCTGACCGCTCTGGAAGACGTGCCGGTGTTGCATTGGCACGGCGACCGGATTCAATTGCCGGCGGCCGTGTCCAGTCTGGCCACGACGACGCCTTGCCCGACCCAGGCGTTCGCCGCCGGCCACCACGCGCTGGGCCTGCAGTTTCACATCGAAGCGGACCCGGAAAAGCTGGAGCGCTGGCTGATCGGCCACACCCTGGAACTGTCGGGGGCCGGCATTGATCTGGAACAGTTGCGCCGGGACGCCGCGGAACACGGCCATTCTCTGATTCGGGCGGCGCGACGGCTGATGACTCAGTGGCGGGATCAATGGGAGCAAAAACAATGACGCAGTACCGTTTGACCATCCACCACCGGGGCCGGCTGTTGGGGCATTTCGAAACCGATAGCGCCGACGCCAGGGCGGCCATGGAACAGGTGCGAGGCTGCTTCTCCGAAGCCTCCGGCTACCAGCTCTCCGTCCAGGTGGCGAACGAGGAATACCGTTTGCTGGAAAGCGGGCCCGACGGTTTGAGGGTTCTCGGCCGCCGGCCCTTGTACCAGCCACTCCCCGGGGAAGCCTGATCAGGTTCCGGTACCGCCCAGCATGGCCAATAGCCGCTGGCTGAGAAAGCGCCCCACCTCCTCGCTGTCCCCACCGCGGGCGATGAGGTCATCGGCCAGACCGTGCATGCTCCAGAACGCGATGACCGCCAGCCGCCGCCAATCCGCCTGAGGCCAGGCGCCGGCTTCACCGCCGGCGCGCAGAATCGCCTCCACCTGATCCAGCACCTGGTTCAGATCAGGGTCACTGCGATCATGATAGTGATCGGCGTACACCAGATCGTGCAGCCGAAAGTCCTCGACGCAGATCGACAGGCTGCGCTGGCACCAGGCGCTGAGCCGGCCGCGCCAGTCGTCTTCGGCACAGGCTTCCACCGCTTCCGACACCCGTTCCAGGAAACGACGGGCGAAGCGCTCGCGAAGTGCCGGCAACAAGTCCGTTTTGGTGTTGAAGTAATGGTAGAAAGTGCCCTTGGCGACACCGGCCCGTTCGACGATATCGTCCACCGTGGTGGCCTTCATACCCTTTTCCAGAAACAACACCTGGGCCGCACTGACCAATTCATCCAGACGTACTTCCGCGGGCTTCACCTGCCGCTGCCGTTGCTTGGTTTTCAAGGGACTTCCTTCCATTAGCGCCTTCCACGCGAGAACACCATCGCCCGTCAGTGTATCCGTTCACGCCGGATCGTCCCAGGAAACCGCCTCCGCCGTCCCATGTGTCGCTAATGCAATCATAAAAGCGCTATATTCACTCCACTTGTCGAGCGATACGAACAATGGAGGCGCGCCCTGGACCGGTTGGAACTGCTCAGAATCTTCGTGCGTGTGGTGGACTGCGGCAACTTCACCCGTGCCGCGGAAACCCTGCCGCTGCCGCGCTCGTCGGTGTCCGGCGCGATCAAAACGCTGGAACAGCGTGTCGGCGCGCGGCTGCTGCATCGCACCACACGCCAGGTCACCGTCACCGAGGAAGGGCATCGTTTCTACGATCGTTGTGTGCGCCTGCTTGCCGATTACGAAGAAACCGAGGAGCTGTTCCGCCCCGGCAAGGCCCCGGCCGGCCGCATCCGCGTCAATGTGCCGGCCCGTATCGGCCGGCTGGTCCTGGCTCCGGCGCTACCGGCCTTTCTTGACCGCTATCCGGATATCAAGGTGGATCTGTGCGTGGCCGACCGCCAGGTGGACCTGGTGCAGGAAGCGGTGGACTGTGTCATCCGCGTCGGTCCACTGGCCGACTCCTCGTTGATCGCCCGGCCGTTGGGGCAATTGGAGCTGATCAATTGCGCCAGCCCGGCGTACCTGCGGCGCCATGGTACACCGCGTACAGTGGAAGAACTGCCGTCACATCGGGCGGTGCACTATATCGCGCCCAGCCAGGGCCGCCCCGAGCCCTGGGAGTATCTGCGCGATGGTGAATACCACCAGGTGGAGATACCCGGCGCCGTGGCGGTGAACAACACCGAGTTGTATATCGCCTGCTGCCGGGCCGGGCTGGGTATGATCCAGGTGCCGGCCTACGATGTTCGCGAGGATCTGGAAAACGGTCTGCTCCGCGAAGTGCTCCCCGAGTGGCGGGCGGAGCCCATGGACATCACTTTGCTGTATCCGCAGCGCCTGCATCTGTCGCACCGCTTCCAGGTGTTTTCCCAGTGGCTGGAAACGGTGATCGGCGAACGCCTGCGCCCCGCGCCCCGGCGTTAAGAGTGTTCATCCCGCGCGTACACCACCAGACGCAGATGGCGATCCTCGTCCACGATCAGGGTGGTGTGCTGGTAGCGCTGGACTTGCCCATCGCGAAACAACTCCCGGCTGCCCGTGCACGGCGCTTGCACGTCCTGGCCGGGCCACCATTGGCGGAATTCCGGCGAGGCCCGTTCCAATTGCCGAACCAGATCGGTGATGCTGGGATCGGTGGTGGCGCGCACGAAATCACGGCGGAAGCTGGCCAGCATGCGCGGCGCTTGTTCGGCCCAGTTCACGAACACGCCGCGAAGGTCCTCGGCGGTGAACAACAGCCACAGCAGATTGCGCTGCCCCGCCGGCCGCTGCTCGAAATCAAACAGGGTCTGGGCCGCCGCGTTCCAGGCCAGCACATCCCAGCGCAAATTGAGCACGTAAGCCGGATGGTGGGGCCAGTCGTCCATTAAACGCCGTACCAGCGGGGGCACCGAGCACCAGGTTTTGCCCGGTTCCACCGGCGGCCGGTTCTGTGCCAGCAAAAACAGATGGCGGCGCTGGGCGCCGTCCAGTTTGAGCACCCGGGCGATACGTTCCAGCACCGGCGCGGACACGCCGATGTCACGCCCCTGTTCCAGCCAGGTGTACCAGGTCACTCCGACTCCGGCGAGCGTGGCCACTTCCTCACGGCGCAAACCGGGCGTGCGCCGGCGTCCACTGTCCGCCAGCCCCACCTGCTCCGGAGTGATCGCCTCCCGGCGGGCGCGCAGAAAAGCGGCCAGTTCCCGGCGTGTGCGCTGCAGCCTTGGCGTGGCCATGGGGGTTACCTCTTGTAATAGGATAAACAGCTAAATTGTAATGCGATAAAGGGTCGCCAGAATAGCTCCTCTTCAACCACAAGAGGAGACCATGATGGCATCCCGTTCCCCCCTTGCTTCGTCCCTTCCCCATGGCAAGGGCATTCCCGGTCTACCGCTATTGTTGCTCGGCGGCTTTGTCACCATTTTTGATCTGTTCGTGGTCAATGTGGCGATCCCCAGCATGCAGCGGGACCTGGGTGCCAGTTTCACGCAAATCGGCTTCGTGCTGGCTGGCTATGAACTGGCCTTCGGCGCTCTGCTCATCACCGGCGGCCGTCTCGGCGACCGCTTTGGACGGCGGCGTCTGTATCTCTGGGGGATGACGCTTTTCACCCTGGCTTCTCTGCTGTGCGGCATCGCCCCCACGGCGGAAGCGCTGATCGCCGCCCGGGTGTTCCAGGGCGGTGCCGCTGCTCTGCTCTTTCCGCAGATCTACGCCTCTCTGCGCGTGCTCTACGACGCCGACACTCAGCGCCGGGCGTTTGCCTGGCTGGGCATGACACTGGGGTTTGCGGCCATTGCCGGGCAAGTGCTGGGCGGCTGGCTGGTGCATCTGGACCTGGCCGGTCTGGGCTGGCGCACCATCTTTCTGATCAATCTCCCCATCGGGCTGCTGACACTGCTGTTCGGCGGGCGCGTGGCCGAATCCCGCCTGGAGCAGCGGCCGGATCTGGATGGTGTCGGTGTACTGCTGGTGGCCGCCGGTTTGACACTGTTGCTGGTAGCACTACTGGAAGGCCCGGCCCGGCACTGGCCGCTGTGGTGCTGGGGCGCGCTGGTACTATCCGGCCTGTTGCTGGCGCAATTCAGTCTTCAGCAACGTCGCCGGCAACGCCGGGGGCTTCTCCCTCTGGTGGATATGACGCTACTGCGACAACCGGCTTTCGCCCTGGGCTGTGTGCTGGTCACACTGATTTATTCCACCTCCAGCTCCTTCTTCCTGTGCTTCGCGCTACTGGTGCAAACCGGGCTGGGGCTGGATCCGTTCCAGGCCGGGGCGCTGTTCGCACCGGCCAGTGCTGGTTTCATGGCGTCGTCATTGCTGGCTTCACGCTGGGTATCACGCTATGGCGCCACGACACTGGTAGCCGGGGGTGGTCTTTACGCGGTTTCCCTGGGCTTACTGATCATGCAGGTGAAGTGGACAGCGGAGGGAGGCCTGTTGGCTTGGTGGATTCCGGCATTGATCGCGGTGGGCTTTGGTCAGGGCCTGGTAATGACCCCGTTGCTGAATCTGATTCTTGGGGTGGTGCCGCGGCGGCAGGCGGGCATGGCCTCCGGGGTGATCTCCACACTGCAACAGGTGGGCGCCGCCCTCGGCGTCTGCGCCATGGGCATGCTGTTCCTCGGCACTTTGCGGGCCGCCCCGGCGGCGGAGCCTGCCGCCGCCCACGTGGACGCGTTCGTCGTTGCCATGTTGTACAACCTGACGGCGGCGGTGGTGTCCTGTGTGTTGTTGCAGCGGCTGCGCAGGTTGGGGCATAACGCCTGACGCCCAAAAATGGAAACCGCGCCCACCATCCCTATCGGCGGGCGCTTACCGTCGGCTGATTTCGTTATTTTCTTTTTTCTTCTTCCCTTTGTCGTAGTGCCACTTGATGGCGAAGAACATGCCCGTGCCGAACACGACAATCTTGAACGTAAAGAAAACTATAGGGATCCAATTCATCATTCGGAGTCTTTCCAGTCCATGACTTGACACTGTCTATCGTGAGGGGCGCCTCAACGGGTAGCGCCACTTGTTCGGACAGTGTTCCGGGATTTTCGAGTGGAACGCGCCAGGCAATCGTGCTGCCGTTTTAATTGCGGGCAGCGTCGCGAAGTATGCCTCATCCGGGGTTTGATCGGCCAGGACCGCGTGTGATATCAAGCGCTCTTCACAACACCCGAACGTCCACCACCGTGGACCAGGCGGTGAGCAGCAACAGCAGCGCCATGGCGCGGTTAAACCAGCGCAGGCGCCCCGGTGATCGGGTCCAGGCGGCGGCTTTGATGCCCAGCCAGGCCCAGGTCGCCATGCACGGCAACGCCACCAGAAAGAAGATCAGCGACAACAAAGCCACGCGACCGCCCTGCCCGGCGCCCGGGGTGACGAACACCCCCATGACCGCCAGCGCCATCATCCAGACTTTCGGATTCACTAGTTGCAGGGTGGCGGCCACGGTGAAGCCACGGCCGCGGCCGAGCACCCGTTCGTCGTCACCAAGGGAATCGCTGCGGAACAGATGCCAGGCCATCCAGCTCAGCCAGGCCACACCCGTCCAGGCGATGGCCCGCTGGATCTGGGGGTGCTCCGCCAGGGAGCGGGTCAGGCCGCTGCCGACCAACAGCACGATGGTGGCGGCGGCGGCGCAGCCGCCGATCACCATGGGCAGCGCCGAAGGCCAGCCATGACGGGAAGCGTTGCTCATCACCAGAACATTAGTGGGACCGGGCGTGATCGAGGCGACAAAGGCAAACAGAAAAAACGCGACCAGGGATTCCATGACACCAACCCTCAACCAGATGGGAGGGCTATCGTCGCGTAGCGGCCGTTGTCAGTCTGGAAGCTTTGAGCAACGATTACGGTAATAGGCCGGCGTCATCGCATAAGCACGGCGAAACCAGCGTCCAAGATGACTTTGATCGGCGAACCCGGTGGCCGCCGCCACTTCCGCCGGTGTTTCGCCCCGAGCCAGCAAGCGGCGGGCTTCGACCAGACGCAGTTGCACCAGATAAGCGTGCGGCGACATGCCGAACGCCGCTTTAAAGGCCCGCGTGATACGGAAACGGTCGCAGCCGAGCGCCCGCGCCACGTCGTCCATGCCGATATCCTCGGCAATATGAGCATGCAGGAATTCCCGCGTCTTCGCCGCCAGCAACGGCATCGCCGGATGCGGCTGCGGCCGGCGCCGCCATTGCACATGGCAGGTCAGCCGCTCCAGCAGCGTATCCAACGCCGCCTGCCGGGTGATACGAAAATCGCCGTGATGCATCACATCGAAAGCAGTACCGATGGCGCGAGCCAGCCGCACGTCGCTGCTCATGGCATCCTGAAACGCCATGCGGTAATGATCGGGGCGCTGTTCGAACAATCCTCCCAACCGCTGATGCAGCCATTGCGGATCAATGTACAGTAGCCGGTAGGTAAAGCCTTCCGGCGTCGGCCCGTGGCCGTCATGGACATCACCGGGTTCCAGCAGAATCACTTTACCTGGTGTGCTCTCATGGCGGGTGCGCCCCAGATGAAACCGCTGCACGCCCTGTTCGGTGAGCCCGATGGCATAGGTATCATGCCAATGCGGATCGTAGGCGTGACCTTCGAAATGGGCGCGCAAACTCTCGATCCCGGTTTCCGGATCGCGAGACAGATCAACCCAATTGGTGGACGTCATTGCCGTTCCTTGCCACTGTCTGGAGCGGATTCGCCCCGTGGTGTCATTACTATTACAGAAACAGGTACAGAAATAGATACAGAAATCGGTTAGTGCAATTGATCATCAATACAACCCCGGACGGGGGTGCGTCTGGAACATTTGTGCAGCGCCCCTCTACTCTTCAGTGGTATCAGCATCCCATGGGAATAAAAAATGAAATTTCTCTGTCTGGCCTATGAAGCGGAACAGGCTCTCACCGATCTGACGCGGGAACAATGGCAGGCGCTGCGCCAGGAAACGCTGGACTATGTGGAAACCTTGCGCGCCGGGGGGCACCTGGTCGACACCCACGCCCTGCAAAGCGCGCGTCGGGCCAAAACCACCCGCGTCCGTGGCGGCAAGGTCTCGGTCACCGATGGTCCATTCGCGGAAACCAAGGAGCAGCTGGGCGGCTTTTTCCTGATCGAAGCACAGGATTTCGATGAAGCCCTGCGCCTGGCCCAGGGCTGGCCGTCGGCGCGGCTGGGCACGATTGAAGTGAGGCCGATCGAGGAGGCACTGCGCGAGGAAGGGCGGTATTGAAGGAGCTCTACGAAACCACTGTGGGAGATTCTATGGTGCCCTGCAACGCTTAAAAGAGCTTTGCGGGGCAATATTCTTGTTGCTGCTTCATCAGGGCGAAGGCGGTGCGGGCG
>NZ_OBMO01000005.1 GCF_900217905.1 Alloalcanivorax xenomutans | reverse complement strand
CCACAGTCTGTACCCTAGGGTCAGAAGCTTGCCTGGTCCCTCCACCCCGACAAGTCTCTTCTTTCTAAGACTTGCCGGGTAACCATACAAGCTTGTCCGGGCGGCGGGCCGCTGCAAGCGAATACCCAACACCGGAGGCCACGACATCGGGCCAGTTGACGGCGCCTTCGGGCGATACCACAATCGCGGGCCATCCCTTTTTGGAACCCGATATCATGCGCCGCCTGCTTCCCGAATGGCATCCTCAATGGGGCGTACTCCTGGCCTGGCCGGACGCCAATACCGACTGGGCCGGACTGCTGGAAGAGGCCGAACAGAGCTTCACCGCCCTGATCGGCGCCATCCTCGGCCATGAAAACGTACTGCTGCTGTGCCGCGACACGGCGGTGGAGGCCCGTGCCCGTGAGTGCCTGGGCGCCGCCGGCGCCAACCTGGCGCGGCTGCGGGTAGTGCACGCCGACTATGACGACACCTGGGCGCGGGATTTTGGTCCCATCGCGGTGGCCGACGACGACGGCTTGCGCCTGTTGGATTTCCGCTTCAACGGCTGGGGCGGCAAATTCCCGGCGGAGCGCGACAACGCCCTCAATCGCCGTCTGCCCTGGCGGGTTCCCGTGGAGGGTGTCGGGCTGGTTCTGGAAGGCGGCTCCATCGACACCGATGGCCAGGGCACGCTGCTCACCACCCGTCATTGCCTGGGCCACCCCAATCGTAATCCGGATCTGGATGACCAGGCCCTGGAAGCGGCGCTGCGCGAGCATCTTGGCGTGGACCGCATCTGGTGGCTGGAACACGGTCATCTGGAAGGCGATGACACCGACGCCCACGTGGATACACTGGCCCGCTTCGTCAATCCCACCACCATCGCCTACGTGCAGTGTCAGGACGACGGCGACAGCCACTACCCCGCCCTGGCGGCCATGGAACGGGAACTTCAAATACTGGCCGAGCAGAATGGTTTGACGCTGGCACCGTTGCCAATGGTGTCGTCGCAGTACAATGACGACCGCGAGCGATTGCCGGCCACCTATGCCAACTTCCTGATCACCAATCAGGCGATTCTGATGCCCACCTACCAATGCCCCACCGATGAAGCGGCGCTGGCCGCGCTGCAACAGGCAGCGGGCAGCCGGCCGGTGATCGGCATTCCCTGCCGCGCCCTGATCGAACAGGGCGGCAGCCTGCATTGCGTTACCATGCAATTACCGGAAGGCGTGCTGGAGGACTGACATGCGGATCGCCCTGGTTCAACAAAACATTGTTCAACACAGCAACGGCAACGACCTGGAAGCCAACCTGAACCGGTCCCTGGAACTGGTGCGTCAGGCCGCCGCCGAAGGGGCCGAACTGGTGCTGCTGCAGGAACTGCACCGCAGTCTCTATTTCTGCCAGACCGAGGACACGTCGGTGTTCGACCTGGCCGAGCCGATCCCCGGCCCCAGCACCGAACGGCTCGGCGCTCTGGCCCGGGAACTGAACATCGTCATCGTCGGCAGTCTGTTCGAAAAACGCGCCGCCGGCCTCTACCACAACACCGCGGTGGTGCTGGAACGGGACGGAACCCTGGCGGGCATCTATCGCAAGATGCACATCCCCGACGACCCCGGGTTCTACGAGAAATTCTACTTCACCCCCGGTGATGCCACTTTCAATGACGGCCACTCCGGTTTCACGCCGATTCAGACCAGCGTCGGCAAGCTGGGCGTGCTGGTGTGCTGGGACCAGTGGTATCCGGAAGCGGCCCGGCTGATGGCGCTGGCCGGTGCCGAGCTGCTGCTCTACCCCACCGCCATCGGCTGGGACCGCAACGACGATGACGCCGAGCAGCAGCGGCAACTGGACGCCTGGATCACCGTGCAGCGAGCCCACGGCGTCGCCAATGGTCTGCCGGTGCTGGTGGCCAACCGCACCGGCTTCGAGACCAGCCCGCACGGTGGCGATGGCATTCAGTTCTGGGGCAACAGCTTCGTCTGCGGCCCGCAAGGTGAATTCCTGGCCAGGGCCGGCAGCGACGAGGAAACCGTGCTGGTGGTCGACGTGGATACCCGCCGTAGCGAGGCGGTGCGACGCATCTGGCCGTACCTGCGCGACCGCCGCGTGGACGCTTACGGCGATCTCAGCAAACGCTACCGGGACTGAATAACCTCGCGATCCGGCGATCCGCTGACACCAGGTCACTGTAGGAGCTTGCCTGCAAGCGAATTCTTCCACCGTCGGAGAATATATTCGCTTGCAGGCAAGCTCCTACAGCGGCTAAAGAACAGGGTGCATGTTCCCCCTTTACGGCGAGGCGAAGCGCTCGGCGGCGTCTTCCTCGCTCAACGGCGCCATCCGCCGTGGGCGGTGAACGCTGGCGTATTCCATCACCGCCGTCACCGAATCGAACTGACCGAGACGGCGCAGCACACTCAACGTCGGAGTAGCGAACTGGCGCTCGCCTCCGCCATGATATTCCAACGCCAGACGGGGGTTGACCCAGCAGTGGTCGATGGTTTCCTGGCCATCATGACGGGGTTGCTGGAACGGTGGTGCCTCGGCGACGAAGAAACGGGTATCAAAGCGGCGCGGCGGCCCCGGCGGGGTCACCCAATGGTCGAAATAGCCCAGGCTTTCCAGTGGCACCCGCAGATCGTGGCGCCGGCACAACGTCAGCCAGTCCAGTTCGCCGTTCATGACCGCGTCACGGTCATCGGCCAGTACCGGATGGTGTGGTTCCGGCCAGTCGGCATCGCCGGGCCGGGCCAGCAATACACCGGCCTCCTCGAAACACTCACGAATCGCCGCCACCAGATAGCCCAGACCGCCTGCTTCCAGATTCAGCAGGGTGTTGGCGGCGTCCTCATCGAGGCCGTCCAGATGGGGCATCAACGCCGGATCGGAATCGGCGTGATCCACCGCGCCACCGGGGAAAACATAGAAACCGGGCATGAACACCGCTTTGTGGGTGCGCTGCAGCATAAGTACTTCGAGGCCCTCACGGGCGTCCCGAAGCAGGGCCAGGGTGGCCGCGGGACGTGGTTGCATAGATCAGCTCGCTTGATTCTTCTTTCCCTTCACCATAGCCGGTCCTTGAGCGGAATGCGACGCTTGCCAGGCGGCTCCGTTCATTCCTCGTTCTCCGGCTCGCATTCCACGGCGTCATTGGCCGGTCTGACCCGGCTGCCCGGCGTCACGCCGTGACGGACGAAAAAGCCGGCATTCACTTCCAGGACGTTTGAATAGCGGGCATCGGAGCGGTACACCGGGCAGGAATAAGGGTCACGGTGAAGGCAGGGTTCCATGGTGTGAATCGTCAGGATTTCACCGCTCTGGTCCAGGAACGCGATATCCAGCGGAATGCGTGTGTTGAACATCCAGAAACCGTTGGCCGCCGGCTGTGGCCGTTCAAACCGGAACCACATGCCCTTGAACGCGCCCAGTTCATCCCGCTCCATCAGGCCACGGGCCCGCTCTTCAGGAGTGTCCGCCAATTCCACCAGTAGCCTCTTCGATACGCCATCCACACACAGCACGGTATGCCCCGTCGGCACTTCCACGGCCATCCCCAGGGATGTCACCATCGTCAATCCGGCCGCCAGCAGCCTGACCGGAAACCACTGAGCGATAGTCCTTGCTCTCACCGCGCCGATTCTCCCATGGTTGTTAACATGGCAATGGCTCATTGCCGGGCTCATAACTTATGTGCACGATTGTATTCAAAAAGTTGTTTTGTGATATAGTCAACTGAATTCGCTTTCCTGAGGTGTGCATCAAGGACTCCCAGTCGGAGAAAGGCTTCTCCGTCGGCACACCTCCGCGCATAACAACAAACAAGTGCGGAACGAAGGATAAGAATGATGAAACGGACGCCAGACTTCAGCCTCTTTCTCGCCGTGGTGAAAGCCGGCACCCTGTCGGAAGCTTCCAGGGTTCTCGGTATGTCCGCGGCGGCGATCAGCAAGTATCTCACGCAACTGGAACAGCACATGAAGCTGCGCCTGCTGGCCCGTAGCGCCCGCGGCTTTCATCTTACCGAGCATGGTCGTGAACTGTTCGAAAGTCTCGATCACATGCTGCCGGAACTGACCCCGATTCTCGGGGAGCCGATGTCGCGGCTGGACCATCCCACCGGCACCCTGAAAGTGGTCTCCTCCATCGCCCTGGGGCGTCACCGGGTGGCACCGTTGCTATCGGAATTCAGCGCCCGCTATCCGGAGGTGTCCATCCAATTGCAACTGGGCGACGCGCCGGAAGATCTGTTCCGCTCCGGCGTGGATGTGGTGATCTCTCCTGGTGAGCCCATCGATCAGTCGCTGGTGGCGCGCCGGTTGATTACTCACCCGTGTTGTCTGTGCGCGGCGCCGGACTATCTGGCAAGGCGGCCAGCGCCTTCCCACCCCCGGGAATTGCACCAGCACGACTGCCTGATACTGGATTGCCACGGTGCCTTCCGCGATCGCTGGGTGCTGCGCGACCCTCGTGGCGGCACCCACACCATCAAGGTGGCGCCGCACAAGATCACCGATAACAGCGAGCAGCTCAAGCAGTGGCTGCTGGACGGCCACGGGCTGGCCCTGAAAAGCGAGTGGGACATCGCCGAGCACCTGCGCCGGGGTGAATTGGTCAAGATCCTGCCCGATTACGAAATGCCGCAGCTGAGTTTCTATGTGATCTACGGTGGCCGCCACCTGGTACCGGCGAAAACCCGGGCTTTCGTGCAGTTCATCGAGAACCAGCTGCGCCCCCGGGAAGATCCGGAACGCCTGCGCGCCTGAGCACTGGCTTAAGGTGCCCGCCCCGGTGGCCCGACCCGGCTACGGGGGCGGTGATCATTTTTTATTCTTTTTTCTTTTCTTTATCCCTCCATAAGCGTAGTTTGAAGAGCAGAACCTTCGGTTAGAGGCCGGAGGTCGGGCCCGAGGGATCGGGCGATACAGGTTGCAGCAAGACCCGACTGAACATGGCGCACGGGCGATACGGGAGCTGATCGGCTCCCCAGCAGGTCCCGGAGTTTTTACCGACTCCCGAGCCGGCACTACCCCCGCCGGAGCAGTCTCGAAGGAACCCGGCCGGATCCACTGGAGATGGCAAGACGGTTCCGTTCGATGCCCCCATGCGCAGCCCATTACCGGCCCCCCAAAAGGAGGCCTCACAGGGAGGTTCTATCATGACTGACCGTTTGCTTTACAAACTGCTTCTGGCATCCGCGCTGATCTATCTGCTCGGCGCCACCACCTCCACGCGTGCCCACGAACCCGACTCATCCATTTCTTTACCCTTCTCCCAAAGCGCTGTCGTTTTCTCTGCCTGACGCCAATCGGGGGCTCTGGCCCACCGCTTCGCGGTGGGCTTTTTTATGACCGCCATCCATGGCGGTCACCCTCCGGGCCGTCGCTAAAGCGACGTTAAAAATCGCTCCCGACGATTTATTTATGACCGCCGTCCGTGGCGGTCACCCTCCGGGCCGTCGCTAAAGCGACGTTAAAAGTCGCTCCCGACGATTTATTTATGACCGCCGTCCGTGGCGGTCACCCTCCGGGCCGTCGCTAAAGCGACGTTAAAAATCGTTCCCGACGATTTATTCATGACCCTCAGTGCGGATGAGGATGATCATGGTCCTGCGTTTCCGGCGAGGGTATCGCCCGGGCCCGATCCAGCCAGCGCCGCCGCCAGTTGGCCAGGGTATCGCTGGTGACGCTTCGGGTGCCGGTCAGCAGCGACGGCGTCTCGCCCACGGCGCTGTCGGTGACGCGATGGAATACCCGCCAGGTAGGATCCCGCTGCGCCAGGGCGCCCCGGTCCGATGCGAACACCACTTGATCGCCCATCGCCCGGGGCCAGACCGCGTTACCTTTACCGGACAGTCTCCGCGCCGCGCTCCAGCCGGTCTCCTCGTGCCAGGTGCTGCCCCACAAACGATGACGCCAGTCACTGTCCCGGCTGTCCATCCAGATCGCCTGGACACCACCGTCGCCGCGCACCGACAGTGTCGGCCGCTGGCTCATGGCCTGATCATTGGCCCCCACCGGTACCGGCTCCGACCAGCTCAGCCCCCCATCCTTGGAAACGCTGGCGAGAATCGCGCTGTTGACTCCGGCGCTACGCAAGACCTTGGCATCCCAGGCGGCGACCAGACGGCCGTCGCCGTCGGCGATCAGACTTGGGTGGCGATCCGCCAGCGCGGTCTCGATGAACGCATCGTCCGGGCTGCCGTTATTGGAGACCCGGACCAGCGGCGACCAGACGCCGGTTCGCGGCTCCCGGCTGCGGGCGACGATCTCCCAGTTGTCCGGATCGGTGCGGTCAAGCCCTTCCAAGCCATCATGAAACCCGGTCTGTCCGGTCCAGCCCGGATTGACGTCGAAGCGGTTGTCCTGGAACACCACCACCACGGTATCGTCCGCCAGCACCGTCAACGCCGGGTGCACGGAGGCGGGATCACGAGTACTGCGCGTGTCCAGCGCATGGCCGCCGTCGCAGCTTTTTTCGCCGCTGAGAGATTCCGTAGTGGCGTCGACACCAACCCGTATCATCAGATCGAAGCAGCGCCGGCTATTGTCGCTCCATGCCACCACCGGGCGGCCGTCGCCCAGCACCGCCAGAGCCGGCCGGATCGCCCTCGCCTCACCATCGCTCAAGTGCACCTCCGGCTCCCATGTCAAACCACCGTCGGCGGAACCGCGCAAAATGATCTGTGGCCGACGGGGCTGTTGCCCGCGACGCTCATCCTGCCAGACCACCCATACCCGGCCGCCTCCGGTGGCGATGCGCGGGAAGCGCGCGGCGCCCGCCAACGCGTTGAGCACCACCGGGTCAGCCTGATCGCCACGCCGGAACAGGATGTCGGTGCCCTCGGCGTCGTGACGTTCGGCCACCACCAGAGGCACTCCCTCCGCCGTCTCGGCAACGTCCGCGAAGCCGCTGAAGGCGCCGCGCTCCCCCACTACCAACGCGGCGCCGTCCCGCCATTGCAGGGACGCCGGCACCGCCCTTTCCCCTTGCGGCACGCCGCCAGCGTCGGAGGCGCGCAGGAATATCGGCGAGGTCAGCGCTTTGCGCACACCCAGCAAATCGGTGACTTCGGCATAAACCCAGTAAGGCGCATCGCCCTCCGGCCGGCTCACCGTGGTCACGAAGGTGTCATCGGAGGAGGAAGGCCGGAACGTGGCCAGAGGGCCAGCGTCCCTGCCCGGCGCCGCGTACAACCTCAGACGGTGCGCCAGCCCCCGCTGCACCCGCATTCGCAACGTCACCGGCTGCCCCGCCGCAGCCACCACCGCATCGCCCGGTAACGCCTCGAAGACGCCATCACCCTGAGCGTCCGCCCGCAACGTCAGAAACGGCGCCAGAGCACCGCCCTGGCTCAGCACCGTGTGGCCGTGCCGGAGTGCCCCGAGAATCGCCCGCTCGGTAACTACCGGAGCGAACACATGGGTTTTCACCGTACCCGGGCCGAACCCCAGCCACAGTTCGCGAAAATGGTTGTCGGAACTGGCGGTGACGCCGGTTTCCATACCCAGATTCCAGCGACTCTCGGCGTAGGCCAGTTGGGCGTCCTTGTCCTGGGCGATGTTCCAGACCTCGATCAGGTCACCGCCAATCAGGCTGGCGTGATCGTTGGGTGTGCCGTTGTCATCGCTCCAGTCCCGATCCGGGTGGTTCGACTGCCACACCGCGCCCTGGCCGTGGGCGTCCCAAAGGCTCTGCTGGGTAGGCCGGTGCTCCGCGCCTTCAGCGCCATCCATGCCATCAAGGACGGTGTCCACGGCGCCGAGAATGTTGGCATGGGGGCGGCCATTGGCTTCCTCTCCGGGAATCAACAGCAGATCGCTGGAGGTCCATAACGGATCCCAGTGCTGGTCATAGGTGCGATGGTCGGTGAGCGCCAGGAAATCCAACTCCTGGCGCACCGCCTGGCCGATTTGATCGGCCACCGCCACGTTGCCGGGCAAGGCGTCATCACTGGCCTGCCGCCACATGGAGCCATCCGAGGAATGATCGGTATGAACGTGGGTATCGGTGGCCAGCCACTGCCCCCGGGGGGCGTTCAAGGACGCCGCGGGCAACGGCTCGTCGGACCATTCCGGGTCGAAATAAACGGGTTCCGGTTCCGGCTCGGGTTCAGGTTCCGGTTCCGGTTCCGGTTCCGGTTCAGGTTCAGGTTCAGGATCCGGATCTCCCTGCCCCGGAGGCGTGCCGGGATCACCACCGCCATCGCCCGGCGAATCCACGCCCCCCGAGCCACCCCCGCCTCCGCAACTGGCCAGCGCCAGTAGCAACAGCCCCAGGCCAAGCCATTGATTGATCCCGCTACCTTGTTCCACCGCCGCTTACTCCTTGCCTTGTGAGGCACCATGGTTCCAGGTTTAAAACCAGCGGCACTTTAAGCGCGCCCCATGTTGCTTCGATGACAGCAGGGTTATCGCAACCGGTAACTGTGTTGTGAAAATGTAAGGTTCATCGCCAAATAACGGAGATAATTACCTCCATCGAGACGCGGCTCTGTACGGAGGCCTTCCGGGATCGCCGTGAATACGTCCCTGTAGGCTTCCGGTCGAACGTCCCTGTTCGACAGGGTCCCGCAAAAGCGTAACGCGCCTCCGCTGTCCCCGATGGAGGGAAACGAACCAACAGCAAACAGAAGACGCCTGGGGCCTCAGCGTGACCAGACCGAGGCGTCGTAGGCCAACGGCCGCTCGACCCTGGCGATGTCGGCGAGCAGGTCGCCGCGCAGATGGTATTCCAGATCAAACGGGTGAATGGACAACCGCAACGGCGTACCGGTGACAGCGGCGAGGCCGCGATTAACCGCATTGCACAAACGCAACACGCGGGCACGGCCGGGGGTATCCGCTTCATACCCCAACAGCGGCAACAACCGGAAACGATCCTCGCGCAGATCATGGATACCGGTGAGCGTCTCGATGTAGCGGAACGGCAAATCCGCCCTGCTCGCCCGGGGCAACGGACCGAGCGCCCAAGCCGGCGGCACGTACAGATCACCAACTGGAATCCAGTGCCGCTCAAACCAGTCATGGCAGTCCCGGATCAGGGCGGCCACACCCTCACCATCCAGGGACAAATGCTCCGCCACATCACGCGACAGCAAGGCACTGTGCGCGTGGTGATAAACACTGCGTGGCGGATCGCAGCGGTGGCGCCAGCCATGGCCCGCCAGTGGATAGCCGCGCCCCGCCAGATCACGCAGCCAGCACAGATCGTCCTCGCTCCAGTCCCGGCCGGGCACCACCAGCAGGGTCACCGCCTCCGCCGGCAGCCCGTCCAGAACGGCCAGCAGCGACGACACCGCGGCGCGGGTCTCCGGCATCACGTCATGCACCGAAACCAGAACCGGTGCCATCAACTCACCCGTGCCTGAGTGGAAAGCCGCCGCAACAGCGCCAGGGTCGGCGACGGCCACGGCTTCGGCAGCGACTGGGCCTGGCCGGCGCACTGTTCCAGCACCCGCAGCCAGTGCCCCACCGCCTGTTCGTTCATCAGCACGGCGGCGGATCGGCCGCTACGGGCACGCAGCGCCCGGCTGCCGGCGCTTTTCGCCTCCAGCTCCGCCAACGCCTGCGCCAGACTCTGATCGCGGCCCTGCACCACCAACGCCGCCCCCAGCGCCGGCCATTGATTGATGCCGCAAGCCGGCGCCGTGATCACCAGGCGCTCCCGGGCCAACGCTTCCAGCGCCACGGTGCCGAACGCTTCCACCGTGGAAGGCAGGATCAGCACCTGGGCGTCATCCAATGCCCGTACCACGGTGGCGCGATCGCACCAGCCCAGATACCGCAGATTGGGAAAGCGTTCGGTGGCGGCCTCCACTTTGTCCCTCTGGGGGCCGTCCCCGGCCACGGTAAAGGTCATCTCCGGGCGGGCCGCCGCCAGTTCCAGGAAGCGGTCAATGTTCTTCTCCGCCGCCAGCCGGCCCACATACAGCACCGAGGACACCGTGTCCGCCAGCGGCGTCACCGGCGTGTGCACGAATTCCGGCGCCAGCGGCGTACCCACCAGCTGCGGATGGCGAGCGCCGGCCTGTCGCGCCTTGCCGAGCATGTCCTCGCTGATGGTCACCACCGCGCTGCTGCCACGGAACAGGGTCCGGTTCAGCCAGTTCAGAAAACCGCCAGCCAGACGCGCCAGGCGCGGCCCCCAATAGAGCTGCACCAGTTTGTCGTAATCGGTCTGAAAAGTGACACAGACGGGGATACCCAGTTTGCCGGCGGCCCAATAGGCCCCCAAGGAAAAGATCCCGGGACCGGGGATCACCACCACATGGGGTTTCATTTCCCACATCAGCGCGGTCAGCTCACGCATTTTGGGAAAGAAAAGCCGCTGAGTGGCATCGCCGGGAATGGGAATGGACGCCCCCTGACAGGGGTGCGGATCCTCGAGGCTGGGCGAGACCAGTTCCACCCGCGCCACCCGATCCTGCAAATGCGCCACCAGATCCTGGAAGTAGGCACCGACCCCATTGCGTCCCTTCATGGCGTCGACGACGAACAGCACGCGTAAATCGCTTTGTTTCACCATGGGACTTTGCCTCGTGAATACGCATCGCGCTGGCACATCATCGTGACGATACCAGGGCGATGCGTGTTCGCGGGCACAGTATGGTGAGAGCCGATGTCGATTTTGTGACAATCCGCTTTCATCCACTCTCTCCTTCCGGCAGCGGGAATGAAAAACGCTGGTAGACCCAGCCGAAGGTGCGCCGCAACGGCTCCACCTCCAACCCCAGTTCGCGGGCATCGTAATGATGACCGCTGCGATAACGCAGGGCACGTTCCGACTCGGCGACGAGATAGCGCTGGTACTCCTGCGAAGGCGTCCAACCGAAACGCCGGTAGAACCCTTCCACCGTGTCCCGCGGATCGGCGGCGAGTGACTCCATTACCGACAGCGCCTGGCGGGATTGCGGCAGCGCGTCAAGGCTGTCGAGCAGGTGACGGTAGTAGTAGTCGAGCATCGCCATGAAGCCCTCACGCCAGTAGGCAGCGGTATCACGACCGTCGAAAAGACGGGCACCGACGACAATGGAGTTGATCTGTGAGGGCACCGATTGAGTGGGGTTACGCAGACAGCCGATGAAACGGGCGTCCGGAAAGGTCTCCGCCAGGGCCTGGATCCAGGGTGTGAACGAGGGGTTCTTGGACAGGAACACCCGGTCCTCGCCATGGAAATACAGGTGCCGCTGCACGAACCGGCGGTAGGCCGCCATGATCCGGCGCTTTTCCGCCGCCGGCAGATCGCGGTCGGCGAATGTCAGGCGCCAGAGACGCTCGTCCGGCACCACCAGCACCAGCAGGAAACAACCCAGCACCGGCAACAGCGCCAGGTAATCCTCCTCCGGATCACGCAACCCGGTCTTGTGAATATCATCCAGACCGCCGAGCAGCCGCCGCTCCAGCCAGGCCAGCAGCCGTCCCAGCGGCTGGCCGAGCCGGCGGTCGATGAGGCCGATGCCGTGAAACAGGTAACGCTGGCTGATGGAGGGCGCGAAAATCAGTTCCCACAGGGAGGTGGTGGTGAAACGCTGGTCATCGCCGGCCAGCAGACGGTGCAAAAAAGTGGTGCCGCTGCGCGGAATGCCCACCACGAACAGCGGCTCGCGCACGGCAATCTGGCGATAACGGGGAAACAGCACCCGATCCAGCAGCAAGGCCAGGCCGTTGATCGTCTGCAGCAGCAAAAAGGCGGGCCAGAACAGCGCCATGGCCAGCAGCCGTCGCGGCGACCAACCACTCACCCTGCCCTGATAATCCGGGTTCCAGGATTTCAGGAACAACCGCCCGTACAGTTTGGCCACATGCCACATATGGAGGTTTCCCGATTCACGCCATTCGCGGTGATCCTAGGGTTCAAGAATGACCGTTTTATGACGTTTTGCAACCCCCGCGCCGACGCTTGCGGCGTTCCCCGGCGCGCTGCACAATGCCGCCAGCTTTTTTATTGCTCCCGGCAATTTTCTATGACCGCCGTACAGGATACCCGCCATGTCCCAGCCCTTCCCCACCATCGTCGGCCATCGCGGCGCCCGTGGCGAGGCGCCTGAGAACACCCTGGCGGGCTTTCAGGTGGCGGTGGCGGCGGGCGCCGGAGAAATCGAGCTGGATGTGCGCCTTTCCGCCGACGGCCATCTGATCGTTCTGCACGACAGCGACCTGAAGCGCACCACCGGCCAGAAGGGCCACGCCAGGCATTTCACCCTGGCCCAGCTCAATCTGATGGACGCCCGCGTCAACACACCCGGCTGGCACAGCACCGTGGGGGTGCCCTCGCTGCGCGAAGTAGTGGCCCTGTGCGGCCCGGCCATGCGCTTTCAGTTCGAGGTGAAGGGCGCCGACCGTGCCATCCTGCACCAGCTGGCCCATCAGTTGACGCATATGATCGACCAGGACGGTCTGCGTGAGCGGGTGGTGATCACCTCCAGTCATACCGGCTTCCTGCGCATGGTCGCCACCATGGCCCCGCATCTTGAACGCGGCTATGTCAGTGAATACCGCTACCAACAACCCACCCGGCGCGCCGCCGCGCTCGGCTGCCGCTGGCTGATGCCCCACCACAGTCTGGTCTCGCCGCGGCTGATGCGCAGCGCCCGCCGGCGCGGACTCAAGGTCTCCACCTGGACCGTCAATGATCTCAATGAGGCGGAACGGCTGGCAAGGCTCGGCGTGGACGGCATCATCACCGACTTCCCCACCAGCTTCCTGGCCCACTTTCGCGGCAAGGATCAGCGTCAGGTGGCGGCCCCCGCCGCCCAGGCCGAGTTGGATCCGAGCCTCAGGGATCCTTGAAGAAGTCGCGGATTTCCTGCTCCCGGGCCGTCGCGTCCCGATACCCCAATTCGATCAGCTCGCGGGTGAAGCCGGGCTCGAACAGCAAATAACTGAGCGCGCCGGCACCCGGCGAACGGGTGGCGCCGGAACCGCGCAAGAAGAACCGCAAGGTGCGCGGCAACTCGCGCGAATGCCGCCCCGCGATCTCGTCGATGGGCTCGGAGGGATAGATCTTCAGAACGTCCACGGGACGCAGTTGGATGCCACGCTGGCGCCGCTGACCGGCATCGGTGGCGGCCAGGGTGTTGTTGATGCGCTCGAGCCGTTCCACGTCCCCTTCCAGGGTATCGACGAACACGCTGTTCAACACATGACCAAGCACCTGGGCCAGCGAAGGATAGCCGCTGAGCGCCTGTTGCTGTCCCGGACTGTTGCCGCCGGACACGCCGATCACCAACAGGCGGTTGGCGCCCAGATGCAATGCCGGGCTCACCGGGGCCAGTTGGCGTACCGCGCCGTCGCCGTAAAAACTGCCGTCCACCTGCTCCGCCGGAAACAACAGCGGAATCGCCGCCGACGCCAGCATGTGCTGCACACCGATCACCGAGCGGCGCCCGAGGCGGCGGGCCCGGGTCCATTCCTGCAGATCATCGGCGCCCTGGAAGAACGATACCGACTCGCCGGTGGCGTAACTGGACGCGGTGATCGACAGCGCCCGCAAATGGCCCTTGTCCACGCTGTCGCCGATCCGCTGAAAATTGATCAGCAAGCGCAGCAGCCGTTTCAGCGGCGTGTTATCGAGCAAGGCGCTGCGAGTCTTGGCCTGGCCGCCGGTGGCGGCGGAAAACATCCAGCGCAGCAGGCTGCTGGTGAAAGCGAAAATATCGGTGCGGTAAACCTGCTCGGCGGTCATGTTGGACCACACCCGGTCCAGGCTGTGCACCGCGGTGGCGTAGTTGTGAGCACCGGCGGCCAGACCGGCGGCGTTGATGGCGCCGGCGGAGGTGCCGCAAATAATCGGAAACGGATTGGGCGACTGCGCCGGCAGCATTTCCGCCACCGCGCGCAATACCCCGACCTGATAGGCGGCGCGAGCGCCGCCACCGGACAATATCAACCCCCGCACCGGGGGCGTTGGTGATGCCATGAATGGTTCTCCTCGAAGCGCCTCAGTATGCCTTTGGCGCGCCTCAGCGTCATCCGCTGGCGTCACTGTTTCGGCTGTCTTATGCTGCCGTCGTGGCCGTCTTCCGCGGCCGCTGACGAGCACCCGCTAAATGGCATTACGCACCGCCCGCGCCGACGACCTGGACGCCCTGTGCGCCCTGGAGCAACGCTGCTTCAGCAGCGACCGGTTATCCCGCCGCAGCTTCCGCCATTGGCTACGGCAGAGCCCTTGCGGCCTGATCGTGGCGGAGGAAGAAGGGCACGGTCTGGTCGGTTACGCCCTGGTAATGCTGTACAAAGGCACTCGTCTGGCGCGCCTCTACTCCATCGCGGTGGACGCCAGCCAGCGCGGCAAAGGGCTTGGCGAGCAGTTGCTCGACGCCGCCGAGCACTACGCGCACCGTCATCGCCGACTTTACCTGCGCCTGGAAGTCCGCGAGGACAACGCCGCCGCCATCCGCCTGTATGAACGGCGCGGTTATCGGCTGCTCGGCCAGACCGCCGACTATTACGAGGACCATCAGGACGCCCTGCGTTTCCAGAAACGGCTGCATTACCGGCCCGACGGCGGCGAGCGGCTGGCGGTGCCGTGGATCCGGCAGAGCACCGATTTCTCCTGCGGCCCCGCCTGCCTGATGATGGCTCGTGCCGCGCTACAGGGCGAACCGCCCAGCGACAGCGAGGAACTGCTGATCTGGCGCGAAGCCACCACCATCTTCATGACCGCCGGACACGGCGGCTGCCACCCGCTCGGCCTGGCCCTGGCGGCGCGCCGACGCGGACTCGCCGCCGAGGTCTGGTGCAATCAACGTGGCCCTCTGTTTCTTGATTCGGTGCGTGATGCGCACAAGAAAAGAGTGATGGAAACGGTCCACCACCACTTCGTCGAACAGGCACAGGCGCAAGCCATTCCGGTGCACTACATGGAACTGGACAGCGAGCGGTTGGATCAGGCGCTGGAAAACGGTGAAGTGGCCATGGTGCTGATCAGCACCTGGCGGCTGGACGGTCGCAAAGCGCCCCACTGGGTGGTGGTGGCCGGCGGCGACCGGGAGTGTTTCTACATCCATGACCCGGACCCGGCGGAGGATCAGATCCCCCTGGACTGCCAATACATTCCCATCGCCCGCGACGGCTTCGACAAAATGGCCCGCTATGGGCAGTCACGGCTGCGTACGGCAGTAATTGTTAAGGCAGTTAAGAGTTAATAGTGAATAGTTAACAGCGAAAAACATTGCGGATCCGCAAAAGGCATTTGTGTATCTGCAACTCCTCTGCCTCTCTTCTGTTTAAAGCAAAGAGGCCGCTCTCCTCTCTGGGCGCGGCCTCTTTGCTTTCAGAGCGCATGGTCGTCCCGCGCGCCGCTGTTAACTATTCACTATTAACTGTTACCTGCTTTTTTTTCAGGTTTTCAGCACGTCCTTACCCAGGCTTCCGGCGCGTTTGGCGTTTTCCTGGCGGGTGTTTTCCTCGCAGGCATTGCGGTCACCGCCGCAGATTTCGCAGCCGTCCTTCATGCCCAGCGTTGCCAGGCCGCCACAGGACCCCTTGATCGGCTTGTTGGAGAAGATCACGCCAACGGCCATGGCGGCGAACAGGATGCCGATAACGACAAAGGCGGCAATAAGAGTGGCAAACATATCACTTCTCCTGTTTCTGGCTGTCCAGAACAGCCTGGAAAGCCGGGGTCAGAATTTCTTTTGGCCCCTCATTGGTTCTGACAATGAACAGCACCGGCAGTTCATGCTCGCGGGCGAAGGCGACGCCCTCTTCCGGCCCCAGCACGGTCAGCGCGGTGGCCAGAGCATCCGCCATCATACAGGACTTGTGCAGCACGGTAACCGATGCCAGATGATGAGTAACCGGGTAACCGGTACGGGGGTCGATGGTGTGGGAGAACAGCTTACCGTCCTCTTCAAAAAAATTGCGGTAGTCGCCGCTGGTGGCAATGGCGATATCGTGCAGTTTCAGCACTTTCTCCACTTCCCGCCTGCCCACTTCCGGGCGCTCGATGGCCACGCGCCAGGGCTGGCCGTAAGGTTTGGTGCCGGACGCCACCAGTTCGCCGCCAACTTCCACCAGATAATTACTGATGCCGGCTTCTTTGAGCACTCCGGCCAGCTTGTCCACGCCAAAGCCCTTGGCGATGGAGGACAGGTCCACATACAGTCCGCCGGGCTGGGTCGCCTCCCGCCCCTGGAGCGTCAGCCGCTGCCAGCCGATGCGCCTCAGCGCTGCCTGGACGTCCTCGTCCGCCGGTGGTTCGAAGCGGTCCGGATCCGGGCCAAAGCCCCATAGATTCACCAAAGGCCCCACGGTGACGTCATAGGCGCCGTTGGTGTCTCCCGACAATTTCAACGCCGCCGCCAGTACCTTGGCGAAATCTTCCGGCAAGGTCTGGACCGTCCCCGCCTCCGCCTGATTGAACCTGGACAGGTCCGAATCCGGCCGATAGGTGCTCATCTCCTGGTTCACCTGCTCCAGGGCCGCCTCCAGCTCGGTCTTGAGTGCCGGAATACCGTCGCGGGGGGAACCGGTGAACTTCACCGACCAGGTGGTGCCCATGGTCGGGCCGGACAACGCCGAAAGCCGTTGTTGAGCGTCGTCGCAGGCGCTCAGTATCAACAGCAGCAACAGCGAGAAGGGAATCAGAAAGAGACGGGATTTCATGGCTGCTCCCAGGACAGGGCCCAAACGCCAATACGCGGTATCGATAAACAAAGCCCGGCCATGGTTGGCTATTGTTTCACCCTCTCCCGGCCCGGCCTGCCCTGGCCGGTCGTCAATCATGCTGCGATATGCCACTGGCATATCGGCGGTGGATGCCAACAGACTCGGAGTCGCCATCCCTGGCGCGACGCCCGGAGTTTCGCCAACCCCCGGCCCGGCCTTCCCTGGCCGGTCGTAAATCATGCTGCGATATGCCACTGGCATATCGGTCATGATTTACCCACCAAAGTCATCGAGAAGGATGTTCTCGGGCTCCACGCCCAGATCTTCCAGCATCTTGATGACCGCGGCGTTCATCATCGGCGGACCGCACATGTAGTATTCACAGTCCTCCGGCGCCGGGTGATCCTTCAGGTACTGTTCGTACAGCACGTTGTGGATGAACCCGGTGAGGCCAGTCCAGTTGTCTTCCGGTTGCGGGTCGGACAACGCCAGATGCCATTCGAAGTTGTCGTTCTCCTCGGCGAGCTTGTCGTACTCATCGTTGTAGAACGTCTCGCGCCAGCTGCGCGCACCGTACCAGAAGCTCATCTTGCGCTTGGAATGCAAACGCTTGAGCTGGTCGAAGATATGGCTGCGCATCGGCGCCATGCCCGCGCCACCGCCGATGAACACCATCTCCGCGTCGGTGTCCTTGGCGAAGAACTCACCGAAGGGTCCGAACACGGTGATCTTGTCACCCGGTTTCAGGCTGAACACATAGGAGCTCATCAAGCCCGGCTGGATGCCGGAGGAACCCGGAGGCGGCGTGGCGATCCGGATGTTGAACTTGAGAATGCCCTTCTCTTCCGGATAGTTGGCCATGGAGTAGGCGCGGATCACCTCTTCGGTGTTCTTGGTCTTCAGATCGAAGAACTTGAAGTGCTCCCAGTCGCCGCGATACTCCTCACTGATATCGAAGTCGGAGAAGTTGACTTCGAACGGCGGCGCTTCCAGCTGCACATAACCACCGGCACGGAAGGCCACTTCCTCGCCTTCCGGCAGTTTCAGGGTCAGTTCCTTGATGAAGGTGGCGACGTTGTCGTTGGAGATGACCTCGCACTCCCACTTCTTCACACCGAAGAACTCTTCCGGCACCTTGATCTTCATGTCCTGCTTGACGTTCACCTGACAGCTCAGGCGCCAGCCATCGCGGATCTGGCCCTTGGTGAAGTGGCCTTCCTCGGTGGGCAGGATATCGCCGCCGCCGTCGAGGACCTGACACTTGCACTGGGCGCAGGTGCCGCCGCCGCCACAGGCGGAGGACAGGAAAATGCCCTGGTTGGCCAGGGTACCCAACAGCTTGCCACCGGCGGGCGCGTCGATGCCCTTCTCCGGGTCGCCATTGATATCGATGTGAACGTCCCCGCTGGCCACCAGCCGGGAACGGGCCACCAGAATCACCGCCACCAGCGCCAATACGATGGCGGTGAACATGGCGACGCCAAGAATGATCTCAAAACTCATAATCTGGCTCTCCCCTTTCCCTTAGAGCTGCACGCCGGAGAACGACATGAAACCCAGGGACATCAGACCCACGGTGATGAAGGTAATGCCCAGCCCCTTCAGACCGTCGGGTACGTCGCTGTACTTCAGCTTTTCCCGGATTCCCGCCAGCAGTGTGATCGCCAACGCCCAGCCGGCACCGGCGCCAAGGCCGTACACCAGCGACTCGCCGAAGGCGTAGTCCCGCTCCACCATGAACAGGGAGGCCCCCATGATGGCGCAGTTCACCGTGATCAGTGGCAGGAACACGCCCAGCGCGTTGTACAGCGCCGGCACGTATTTATCCAGGGTCATCTCCAGGATCTGCACGATCGCCGCGATCACGCCGATGTAGCTGAGCAGCCCCAGGAACCGCAGATCCAGAGTGGCCAACGCGGGAATACCGGTCCAGGACAGCGCCCCTTCATTGAGCAGGTAATGCAGAATCAGGTTGTTCACCGGCACGGTAATGGTCAGCACCACGATCACGGCGATGCCCAGACCGATCGCGGTGGAGATCTTCTTGGAGATGGCGATGAAGGTACACATCCCCAGGAAGAAGGCCAGCGCCATGTTCTCGACGAAGACGGCGCGGACGAACAGACTCAGATAATGTTCAAACATGCGGCTTCTCCGTTCAGAACGCGTCGCTGGTGCGGGTGTGCGGCTTCATCTTGAAGACGTCCTCTTCCACCTGCTCCGGCTTCCAGGCGCGAATCGCCCAGATGAACAGACCGATCAGGAAGAAGGCGCTCGGCGGCAGCAGCATCAGGCCGTTGGTGTTGTACCAGCCGCCGTCCACGGTGCGCTCCAGAATCTGGTAGCCGAACAGGCTGCCGGAACCCAGCAGCTCACGGGTGAAACCGAGCCCCAGCAGGATCACGGAGTAACCCAGGCCATTACCAACACCGTCCAGGAAGGACGGGATCGGCGGGTTCTTCATGGCGAAGGCTTCCACCCGGCCCATGACGATACAGTTGGTGATGATCAGGCCCACGAACACCGACAGCTGCTTGGAAATGCTGTAGGCGTAGGCGCGCAGGAACTGATCCACCACGATCACCAGCGAGGCGATGATGGTCATCTGCACGATCATGCGGATGCTGCCCGGAATCTGATTACGGATACAGCTGACGAAAAAGTTGGAGAACGCCGTCACCGCCGTCAGTGCGATGCACATGGTCAGCGTGGTGTTCAGATTACTGGTTACCGCCAGGGCGGAGCAGATACCCAGGATCTGCAGCGCGATGGGGTTATTGTCGAAAATCGGACCAAACAGAATGTCCTTGGTTTTCTCCGCCATTACGCTTCTCCTCCGTTGTCGGCCTGGACGGCGGCGGAACCGGCGCCGTCATCGGCCGCTTTCATGCGATCCAGATACGGACCGAACCCGTCTTCCCCTACCCAGAAACGCACCAGATTGTTGACGCCCTTGCTGGTCAGGGTGGCACCGGCGAGGCCGTCCACCTTGTGTTCGGCTCCGGCGGTGCCGGAATCGACGGTGCCCTTGACCACCTGAATGGCCACGTCACCGCTGTCGTCGTGCAGTTTTTTGCCTGGCCACAGGCCCTTCCAGGCCGGGTTGTCCACTTCACCGCCCAGACCCGGGGTTTCACCGTGTTGATAGAAGCCCAGGCCGGAGATGGTCTCGGCGTCCGCCTCCAGAGCCAGGAAGCCATACAGGGTGGACCAGAGGCCGTAGCCGCGCACCGGCAGGATGATACGGCTGAGGTTGCCGTTGTCGTCCCGGGCCAGATACACCTCGGACACGTTCTCCTGCCGTTTGATGCTGGCGATGTCCTGATCAGCGCTCAAACGCTCGCTTTCCGCCGGATCCTTGGCCGCCTTCAGCGGATCGTAGGACTCCGGCTTGTCCACGTACTCGCCGGTTTCCAGGTCGACGAATTTGCGCTCAATGGTATCGAACGCCTTCTGCACGTCCATGCCCGGCTGATACAGCCCGGCGGCCTGGAGAATGTTCACCTGGCGGTCGAGCACCTGGTTCTTCTGCTGCACCGGCCGCAGTGACACGGCGGCGGTGGACACCACCACCGCGCACACCAGACAGACCAACAGGGCGACCAGCAGCGTTCTGCCTACACTTTCGCTATTTCCAGCCATTACGCTACTCCCCCGGTCCGACGCAGGCGACGACGCACGTTCGCCTGGGTAACGAAATAATCAATCAACGGCGCGCACAGGTTGCCGAACAGGATCGCCAACATGATGCCTTCCGGGAAGGCCGGGTTGACCACCCGGATCAGCACGGTCATCACACCGATGACGATGCCAAAGATCAGTTTGCCGGTATTGGTCATGGCGGCCGATACCGGGTCGGTGGCCATGAACACCAGACCGAAGGCAAGACCGCCCACCGTCAGGTGCCAGTACCAGGGCATGGCGAACATCGGGTTGGTGTCGCTGCCGATCAGGTTGAACACGGTGCTCATCGCCGCCATGCCCAGCAACACGCCCAGCATGATCCGCCAGGAGGCGATCTTGGTGAACAGCAGGAAGACCGCGCCCAGACCGATGGCGATCAGCGAGGTCTCGCCGATGCTGCCCTGGATGCCACCCAGGAAGGTGTTCATCCAGCTCAGGCTCTGGCCGGCATCGGCGCCGATCAGCGCGTTCTGGGCAAGACCGGCGGAAAAGTCCAGATTGCCGCTGGCGGCCAGCGACAGCGGGGTGGCGCCGGAGAAGTTGTCCACCGCGGTCCAGATGGCGTCACCGGACATTTGCGCCGGATAGGCGAAGTACAGGAACGCCCGGCCCACCAGCGCCGGGTTGAGGAAGTTCTTGCCGGTACCACCGAACACTTCCTTGCCGATGACCACGCCGAAGGACACACCCAGCACCACCTGCCAGAGCGGAATCGCCGGCGGCAGAATCAAGGTGAACAGGATACCGGTGACGAAGAAGCCTTCGTTCACTTCATGGCCGCGTTTCCAGGCGAACAGGGCTTCCCAGAAGAAACCGGTCAGATAGACGGCGATCAGGATCGGCACATAGTAGACCAGGCCGTGAACCATGTTGGCCCAGAAGTTCTCCTGGCTGAAGCCGGTGAGCGCCGCCACCAGCTCGGTACGCCAACCCGGAATCGGGTCGAAACCGAACTCGGTGATTTGCAGGTTGGCCTGAAAGCCAGTGTTGTACAGACCGAACAGGATCGCCGGGAAAGTGGCGAACCAGACCGTCATCATAATGCGCTTGAGATCGATACCGTCACGTACGTGGGCCGCGGACCGGGTCACCGAGTCCGGGCTGTACAGCATGGTGTCGAACATCTCATAGAAGACGTAGTACTTCTGCAGCTTGCCACCCTCGTGGAAGTGGGGGGCGACTTTGGTATCAAGGTAATTCCGCAGACCCATATCAGCTCTCCACTTCAATGGTGGTCAGGTTGTCGCGGAGGATCGGGCCGTACTCGTATTTGCCGGGGCATACGAAGGTACACAGGGCCAGATCCTCTTCCACCAGTTCCAGCGCGCCCAGGGCGGTGGCGCTGTCGGTATCGCCCACCGCCAGCGCGCGCAGCAGCTGGGTCGGCAGAATATCCAGCGGCATCACTTCCTCGTAGGCGCCGATCGGCACCATGGCGCGCTCACTGCCGTTGGTGGTGGTGGTGAAGTTGAAGCGCTTGCCCGGCATCAGCCTGGAGAGGTAGATGTTCATCACCGAGAAGCGATTGGCACCCGGGGAGATGTAACCCAGCAGGTCGCGCTCATGCCCTTCACGCAGCACGGTGACCTGGTTACACAGGCGGCCCAGGTACGCCACCGGACCGCGGGCGTGGTGGCCATTGAACACGGAGCCGGAGATCACCCGGTTTTCCCCGTCTTTCAGCTCGCCACGGCAGAAATCGTCGCTCTGCGCGCCCACACGGGTACGCAGCAGGCGCGGCGTTTTCACCTGCGGGCCGGCCAGAGCCACCACCCGCTCGCTGCTGATACGGCCTTCGGTGAACAGCTTGCCGATGGCGATCACCTCCTGGTAGCCCACGGCCCAGACCTGTTTGTTCAGGCTGACCGGATCGAGGAAATGAATATGGGTCCCGGCATTGCCGGCGGGGTGCTTGCCAGCGAAGCTTTCTTCACGGATCTGGCCCTGGGCGAAGGACGGCAGCGTGGACTTGGCCGCCTTGCACACCCAAACCGGCCCTTCGGTGAGACGGGACAACACGGTCAGCCCGTGACGGAAGCTCTGCTCGTTCTCCTGGATCACCAGGGACGGATCCTGACACAACGGATTGGTGTCGATGGCGGTGACGAAAATGGAATTCGGCACGCTCTCCGGTGCCGGCACCTTGCCAAAGGGGCGAGTACGCAACAACGTCCACTCACCGGAATCCACCAGTTGGGTCACCACGGTTTCACGATCCAGGGAAGCCAGTTGGTCCGGCTGATAAGTGGTGAAGGTCACCTCTTCTTCCTGGTCGGCCACTTCGATGACCACGGACTGCAGGACGCGCTTGTGGCCGCGATTGATGGCGACCACCTTGCCTCCGGCCGGCGCGGTGTATTTCACGCCGTCGGTTTTTTTGTCCGTGAAGATCAGCTGACCTTTCTTGACTTGGTCCCCTTCGCGGACTTCCATAGTGGGTTTCATGCCCACGTAGTCGCCGCCGAGCACGGCGACAGAACGGACCTGGTGGCCTTCCTCTATCGCCTGGCGCGGCGCGCCGGCGATGGGCAGGTCCAGTCCCTTCTTGATTTTGATCATAGTGTCTCGCCCACGTTGCGTGTTGCTGATGTCGGGCTGCGCCTTCCTCGGAAGCACTGCACAGGCAGCGGATGGGGGAATTCGCGCAATAACCGGTAATAGCGTCAGGATCACCCGTGAATGAGGATTCAAGGGCCCGGCCCGTCGGCCGGCGCGCGACATTATAATGACCACATGAAAAGTATGCCAGAGAGGCAAGCCCCTCCGATGGTCCCGTATCGCTTCCCGATCGCTTTCCCGCCCCGTTTTACGCCGATACCGGCGAATTCGGGAACGGACGAAAAAAAGCCCGCTAAAGCGGGCTTTCCGTGCCTGACTTATTCCGCCGGATACACCGGGTATTCCACCCCGGAGATCTGCTGCAGAATCCGCAGCACCTGGCAGCTGTAGCCGAACTCGTTGTCATACCACACGTACAGCACGCAGTGGCGGCCGTTGACGATGGTGGCCTCGGCGTCGATGACGGAGGCATGACGGGAGCCGACGAAGTCGGTGGATACCGCGTCCGGGCTGCTGACGAAATCCACCTGGCGCTGCAGCGGAGAGTGCAGGCTCACCCAGCGCAGGTATTCGTTCATCTCCTCCAGGCTGGTTTCCTTCTCCAGGGTCAGGTTCAGGATCGCCATGGACACGTTCGGGGTGGGAACGCGAATGGAGTTGCCGGTCAGCTTGCCATTCAGGGACGGCAGCGCCTTGGCCGCGGCGGTGGCGGCACCGGTTTCGGTCAGCACCATGTTCAGCGGCGCGGCGCGGCCACGACGAGGCCCTTTGTGGAAATTATCCAGCAGGTTCTGGTCGTTGGTGTAGGAATGCACCGTTTCCACGTGGCCGTATTCAATGCCGAACTTGTCCTCGATGGCCTTCAGCGGCGGCACGATGGCGTTGGTGGTGCAACTGGCGGCGGAGATGATCTTGTCACCATCGTCGATCATGTCGTTGTTGACGCCGTGCACGATGTTCTTGAGGTTGCCTTTGCCCGGCGCCGTCAACATCACACGGGCGATGCCCGGACATTGCAGATGCTGGGACAGGCCTTCCTCGTCACGCCATTTGCCGGTGTTGTCGATCAACACGGCGTTCTCGATACCGTACTGGGTGTAGTCGACGGACGCCGGATCGTTGGAGTAGATCACCTTGATGTAGTTGCCGTTGGCGATGAGGGCGTTGTCTTCCTCATCCACGGCGATGGTGCCGGCGAACGGGCCGTGCACGGAATCACGGCGCAGCAGGCTGGCGCGCTTCTGCAGATCGCCCTTGCCGGACTCACGCACCACGATCGCCTTCAGGCGCAGGCCATCGCCGGAGCCGGCTTTCTCGATCAGCAGGCGGGCGAGAATACGGCCGATACGGCCGAACCCGTACAGCACCACATCGGTACTGCCGGCCAGTTTGGCCTTGTTTTCCACTGCCTCGGAGAGCGCTTCACGGACGAAGTCTTCCACCGACAGGCCGCGATTGTCGTTTTTGTACTCAACCGCCAGCTTGCCGATGTCCAGACGGCAGGGGCCCAGGTCCAGCTTGACCGCTTCCTGGAGGATGGGGAACGAATCCACCACGGACAGACCGCTGTCGGACAGGCCGTCTTCAATCTGCTTAACAAAACGGTGGGTCTTGAGAATCTGGATAACGGACTTGTTAACCAGGGAACGGCTATAGACCGTGGTGGTCACGTTCTTTTCCCGGTACAGCCGACCGATCATCGGAATCATCGCCTCGGCGATTTCCTCACGGTTTTTCCATCGTCCGAAGTGGTCTTCCAGTTTGTTCACGGATGAGCCCCTCTCAATTGGGTTCCTGGGGGCGCGCATAATAGCGCCAACGCGGGGGTTTATCCACCCGCCACGCGCTCTGCCCCCCAGGCTTTCTACACTGGCTTGGCGCTGGGCCGCAGCCGCATCAGCCCTTCCTGGGCCACCGACGCCACCAGAGTGCCGTCCTGACGGTAGATGGCGCCGAAAGTCAGCCCCCGGGCACCGGCGGCGCCGGGGCTCTGGCAGTCATAAAGCAGCCAGTCGTCCACCTGGAAATCATCGTAAAACCACATGGCATGGTCGATGCTGGCGCACTGGATATCGCTCTGCCAGAAGGTCATGCCGTGGGGCTGCATGGCCGTGCCCATGAAACCGAAATCAGAACAATAGGCGAGCAGCGCCCGCTGGGTCATACGATCGGCGGTGACCCTGTCGCTGACCCGGAACCAGAAGCGTTTGAGCGGCTCCCGGCTTTCCGGCGCGAACAGGTCCTTGGGGGTCACCGGCCGAAACTCCACCGGCCGTTCACGCAGGAAAGCGCCACGGAACTGCTCCGGAATCTGCTCCACCACCCGCATGCGGGCACTTTCATCGCTTTCCAGGCTGTCCGGCTCCGGTACGTCCGGCATGGTATTCTGGTGCCGGCCGCCCTCTTCCTCCACCTGGAACGACGCGGACAGGCTGAAGATCGGCCGGCCGTGCTGGATCGCGTTGACCCGGCGGGTGGTGAAGCTCTTGCCGTCACGGATCCGGTCCACGTCATAGATCACCGGCACGCGGATATCTCCGGGCCGCAGGAAATAGGCATGCAGGGAGTGGGCCGGGCGGTCCTCCGACACTGTCATGGACGCCGCCAGCAACGCCTGGCCGGCCACCAGGCCACCGAAAATACTGCGCTGGCCATTGGCCTCGGTCTGACCACGGAACAGGTTGTCCTCCAACCGTTCCAGGGTAAACCGGTTCATTAGTTCCGCGACGGACTCTCTCATAGTTCTCCCCAGCTGTGGTGCGCGCATAGGCGCGCAATAGTACCGCAAACGCAGGCCAGGCTCTAAAGCAAAAGCGTCGCGCCCGCGGATCGCTTCGCTCCGTGATTCGCTGGCACGCCGACCGTTCTTCCCACCGAAAGGGCTCCGAAGCCGCTGAGGGAGCTTGCCCGCAAACGAATCTTTTGGTCCAGGAACCCAATTCGCTTGCAGGCAAGCTCCCTCAGTGGCTTCGTCCGACCCCCCTGCCCCTGCTACAATGCGCCCGCGCTGGAGACCTTTGATGACCCTGTTACCCGATTCTTCCCTGTTTTCCACCGGACGTGAACACTACCGCGACTGGCGCGATCCCGGCGCCGGCGGTCTGGCGGCGGTACTGGCGGAACTGGCCCGCCGTGATGAGGGCCTGCTGCTGGTGGCCGCGCCGTCCAGCAACCGTGCCCAGCAACTGGCGGATTCCCTGTCCTTTTATCTGGCGGACCGGGAAGTGCCGGTGCGGCTGTTTCCGGACTGGGAAACCCTGCCCTACGATCTGTTCAGTCCCCACCAGGACATTGTCAGCGACCGCATCCAGGCGCTGCACTGGCTCGGTCAGGCCCGCGGTGGCGTCCTGGTGGTGCCGGTGAACACGCTGATGCAGCGGCTGGCGCCGCCGATCCATATCAATGGCAATCATTTCCAGCTCAAGGTCAACGACACCTTCGACATGGAAGCCACCCGCCAGCAGTTGGTGGCCTGCGGCTACCGGCAGCGCGACAACGTCTACGAACACGGCGAGTTCGCCGTGCGGGGCGCCATCATGGATATCTTCCCCATGGGCGCGACACAACCGTTCCGGGTGGAACTGTTCGACCAGGACATCGAATCCCTGCGTCTGTTCGACCCGGAGAGCCAGCGCTCCACCGGCCAGGTCCAGGAAATCAATCTGCTGCCGGCGGCGGAGTACCCGCTCAGTCAGGACGGCATCCGCCATTTCCGCGGTGCCTTCCGGGAAACCTTCGACGTGGAGCCAAGAAAGGTCCCGCTCTATGAAGAAGTGTCCGAAGGCATCGCCAGCCCGGGGCTGGAGTACTACCTGCCGCTGTTCTTCGAGCAACTGGCCACTTTGTTCGACTATCTGCCGGCCAACGCCCGGGTGGTGGAACTGGCCGAATGCGAAGAGGCCGCCAACCACTTCTGGGACGAAGTCAATCAGCGCTATGAATCCCGCCGCCACGACATCCGCCGGCCGGTGCTGCCGCCGCACAGCCTGTTCCTGCGCCCGGACGAGTTGGCCGGCGCCTGGAAAACCCTGCCCCGGGCCCGGGTGCGCGACTCCGAACAGGCGCTGACGTTCAACCTGGCGCCCTCACCCCGGCTTGCCGCCGACCCGCGCAGCGGCAATGTACTGGCGCCCTTGCATACCTTCTCCGATGCTCACCCGGACACCCGCATCCTGGTGGTCGCGGAAACCGCCGGGCGCCGCGAGGCACTGCTCGAACTGATGCAAAAGGTCTCGATCCAGCCGGCACTGAAAGAAGGCTGGCGGGACTTCCTCGACGCCCCCGAGCGCTGGAATCTGACCCGGGGCGAGTTGGACGCCGGCTTTTACGCGCCGGACCACGATTTGCTGGTGGTCAGCGAAAGCGAACTGTACGGCGAGCGGATCATGCAACGGCGGCGGCGCCGCACCAGCGAGGACAGCGGCCAGGATCTGGCGGTCCGCTCCCTGGGCGAGCTCACCATTGGCGCCCCGGTGGTGCACCTGGACCACGGCGTCGGCCGCTATCAGGGCCTGGTGCACATGACCGTGGATCATCAGCCCCATGAATTCCTGCTGCTGGAATACGCCGGTGGTGACAAGCTCTATGTGCCAGTGTCCTCGCTGCATCTGATCAGCCGCTACGGCGGCGGCGAACACCCACCGCTGAATCGTCTGGGCAGCGAGCAATGGAGCAAGGCGCGGCAAAAAGCCGCGGAAAAAATCAACGATGTGGCGGCGGAGCTGCTCAACACCTATGCCCGTCGCGAAGCCCGCGAAGGCCGGGCTTTCCCGCTGGAACAAGAGGATTATCAGCGCTTCGCCAGCGGCTTCCCGTTCGAGGAAACCCCGGACCAGGAAAACGCCATCAACGCGGTGATCGCCGACATGCAACGGCAAAAACCCATGGACCGCCTGGTCTGTGGCGATGTTGGTTTCGGCAAAACCGAGGTGGCCATGCGCGCTGCTTTCGTGGCGGTCCAGAACGGCACCCAGGTAGCGGTACTGGTCCCCACCACCCTGCTCGCCCAGCAGCACTATGAATCCTTCGTCGACCGTTTCGCCGACTGGCCGGTGCAGATCGAAGTGCTGTCCCGTTTCCGCAGCGCCAAGGACAAAAGCCAGGTGCTGACACGGCTTGCCGAGGGCAAGGTGGATATCGTCGTCGGCACCCACCAGTTGCTGCAAGAGAATGTCAGTTTCAAGGACCTGGGCCTGATCATTGTCGACGAGGAACACCGTTTTGGCGTGCGCCACAAAGAGCGGCTCAAGGAAATGCGCGCCGAGTGCGACATCCTCACCCTCACCGCCACACCGATTCCGCGCACCCTGAACATGGCGCTCAGCGGCATGCGCGACATTTCCATCATCGCCACGCCGCCGCAGCGGCGCCTGTCGGTGAAAACCTTCGTGCGGCAACGGGACGACACCGCCCTCAAGGAAGCCATCCTGCGGGAGTTGCTGCGTGGCGGTCAGGTCTACTACCTGCACAACGACATCGACACCATGAGCCGCGCCGCCGAACAGATCCAAGCGCTGGTGCCGGACGCTCGGGTCGGCATCGCCCACGGCCAGATGCGCGAACGGGAACTGGAAGCGGTAATGGGCGACTTCTACCATCGCCGTTTCAACGTGCTGGTGTGCACCACCATCATTGAAACCGGCATCGACGTACCCAGCGCCAACACCATCATCATCGAGCGCGCCGACAAACTCGGCCTGGCGCAGTTGCACCAACTGCGGGGACGGGTCGGCCGCAGCCACCACCAGGCTTACGCCTACCTGGTCACGCCTTCCCCCAAGGCGATGACCAAGGACGCGCTGAAACGGCTGGAAGCCATCGAACAAGCCACCGACCTGGGTGCCGGCTTCGTGCTCGCCAGCCAGGATCTGGAAATCCGCGGCGCCGGCGAGCTGCTCGGAGAAGAACAGCACGGCAACATGGAAACCATTGGTTTCACGCTCTACATGGAAATGCTGGAGCAGGCGGTGGAAGCGCTCAAACGTGGTGAGCAACCGGACACCGCCAAACCGTTGTCCGGCGGCCCGGAAGTCAACCTGCGGGTTCCCGCCCTGATCCCGGAAGACTACCTGCCGGACGTGTTCACCCGCCTGACCCTGTACAAACGCATCGCCGGCTGCAAAACCGGCGACCAGTTACGGGAATTGCAGGTGGAAATGATCGACCGTTTCGGCCTGCTGCCGGAACCGGTGAAAACCCTGTTCAAGGTCACCGCTTTGCGGCAACAGGCGGAAGCGCTGGCCATCACCCGGGTGGACGCCAACGCCGCCGCCGGCAAACTGGAATTCGCCGAACGCACCCCGGTGGACCCGCTCACCGTGGTCAAACTGATGCAGAACGCCCCCAACCGCTACCGCCTGGAAGGCGCCCACACCCTGCGCTTCCAATTGCCGTCGGAAACCGCCGATGAACGGGTCGAACTGGTGGAACAGCTGCTGGCGCATTTGGCGGGGAATGGGAAAGCGCCGTGAAAAAAAGGCAAGGAATAGTGAATAGTTAACAGTGAATAGGGAAAAAACGGCGTTGCGGATTTGCAGGGAGGTTTTGCAAATTAGCCACACTGACGTTAAGCATCGTACTTTCTTTGAAAACACTTTCTTTAAAAACAGTGAGGCCGCGCCCAACTCCTGAGCGCGGCCTCACTGTCTTCCAATCACTCTGCTCTATCTCGCGTCCCTGTTCCCTGTTCCCTGTTCACTATCCACTATTAACTGCCGTTCCCGCCGCCACCGCGCTGGCCCAGGCCCATTGGAAATTGAAACCACCGAGCTGGCCGGTGACGTCGAGCACTTCGCCGATGAAGTACAGACCGGGAACGGTTTTGACGTCGAAGGCTTTGGAGGAGACGGCGTCGGTATCGACACCGCCGAGGGTGACTTCGGCGGTGCGGTAGCCTTCGGTGCCGGAGGGTTTGAAACGCCAGCCCTTGAGCACGGCGGCGATGCTGGCCAGGCGTTCGTTGCTCTGGTGCTGCAGCGGGCCTTGCCAATCGAACCGCGCCACCAGAGCCGCCGCCAAACGCTGGGAAAAGAACGAGCGTAACCAGCGCTCCACGGTGCCGTTGGGATGTTGCTTGCGCTCTTCCAGCAGAGCCGCGTAAGGCTCCGCCAGCATCGGCAACCAGTCCACGGTAACGTCGGCGCCCGCTTGCCAGAACGCGGACACCTGCAGCATGGCCGGCCCGGACAAGCCCCGGTGCGTGATCAACATGGGCTCGGAGAAAGACCGGCCCCCGGCTTCCGCGCGAACCTCGGCGCTGACGCCGCTGAGTTCCGCCAGCCATGCCTTGTCCGCGGGTTGCAGCGTGAACGGCACCAGCGCGGCGCGGGTCGGCAACACGTTCAGACCGAACTGTTCCGCCACTTTATACCCGAACGGGCTTGCCCCCATGGTGGGAATGGAAAGCCCGCCACTGGCGATGATCAGCTTGCTGGCGCGCACCGCGCCATCGTTGGTGCGCAGCGTGAAGCCTCCTTCCGCTCGCCCCGTTCCCGGTTTACCCACCGGCTGATCATTGATGTGCGTTACCGTCGTGTTCAACCGGATTCTGGCGCCAGCCCATTCGCATTCGGTGAGCAGCATCTCCACGATCGCTTTACTGGAGTCGGCACAGAACAACTGCCCTGGCGCTTTTTCCACATACTCGATGCCGTGCCGCTCCACCAGCTCGACGAAATGCCAGGGCGTATAGCGGCTCAACGCGGATTTGCAGAAGTGCGGATTGGCGGAAACGAAATGGGCCGGCGTGGTGTTGAGATTGGTGAAATTACAGCGCCCGCCGCCGGACATGAGAATCTTCTTGCCGGGCTTGTTGGCATGATCCAGCACCAGCACCGAGGCGCCCCCATAGCCGGCGGTGGCGGCGCACATCAGCCCGGCGGCACCGGCACCGATGATCACCACGTCGTACTGTTCCGCCATGCCGTTACGCCCTCCTTCATCGAAGCCGCGCAGCATAGCGGGATGCCGGCGGGGGTGCCAGAGCACGGATCGCGCTGACACGCAACACGCTAAAAACCCGGAACCACGAATCAGTGCCCTGTTCGCTGCCAAGGCAGCGAATGACCACGGCATGTCTCTTGTCGCGCGCGAGTCGCCCCTTCATACCCAACCCCACTAACCCGTCTCCACCATATAACCAATCGATCCAAGCACCCTCCCCAAACCCGCGCTATGATTTAAGCAAAGGGGCCGTGATCCGGCCCCGGAACCGCCCACAGCGGGCTTACCGGCCCCCGGGACGACAAGGAGAGCGTTGCCATGTTCGCTAACCTCGAACGGACCAACGTTGCCGAGCTGCACCTGCATCGTGATCCGCACTCCGGGCTGCGTGCCCTTATCGCCATTCACTCCACCCAACTGGGTCCCGCCGTCGGCGGCTGCCGCTGCCTGCGCTACGACGACGAGGACGCCGCGCTAGAAGACGTCACCCGCCTGGCCCGAGGCATGAGCTACAAGGCCGCCCTTGCCGGGCTGCCCCTGGGCGGCGGCAAGGCGGTGATTCTGGAACCGCCGGACGGCTATGACCGGGGCGCCCTGTACCGGGCCTTCGGCCGCGCCGTGGACAGCCTCAATGGCCGCTACACCACCGCGGTGGACGCTGGCACCCGCCTTGAGGATCTGGACCAGGTGGCCCGTGCCACCCGTCATGTCTGGGGCTACAGCGGCGACGGCCTGGACCCTTCACCGCTCACCGCCCTGGGCGTGTTCGCCGCCCTTGATGCCAGCGTGCGCCAGCGGCTGGGCCGGGACAGCCTGCGCGGCCTGCACTTCGCCGTGCAGGGCGTGGGGCACGTGGGCAGCCGCCTGGCACTGCTGCTGACCCGGGCCGGCGCCCGCCTCACCCTGGCCGATGCCGATGCCAAACGGGCCGGCGAACTGGCCGCCCGGCTGGGGGCCTGGATCGTGCCCGCCGACGCCATCTACGACGTGCCCTGCGACGGCTTCGTGCCCTGCGCTCTCGGCGCCGTGCTCAACCGCGACACCATTGCCCGGCTGCGCGCGCCGCTGGTGGCGGGCAGCGCCAATAATCAACTGGCCGGGGACGAGGACGGTGAACGGCTGCGCCAGCGGGACATCCTTTATGCGCCGGATTACGTCACCAATGCCGGCGGCCTGATCGCGCTGGCGCTGGGGCACGCCGGCGCCGGCCGGACCCGTATCCGCCAGCAGGTGCTCGCCATCGGCACCACCCTGACGCAGATCTTCCGCGAAGCGGAACGGGCCGGCTGGTCCACCAGTGCCACCGCCGACGATCTGGCGGAACAACGGCTCAATGGCCACCGCAACGTGGCCTGAGGAGGTGTTATGAGAACCGACCATGACAACCGCCGGGTGACGGCCTACAAGACCATGGCATTGATCCGTCACTTCGATAAAAAAGCGGTGAACCTGCAACGCACCGGGCGGCTGGGCACCTATGCCTCCTGCCTGGGCGCCGAAGCGATCGGCACCGCCGCCGGGCTGGCGCTGACCCGGGACGATTACTTCGTGCCCTACTACCGCGACCACGCCACGCTTTATCTGCGCGGCGTGCCGCTGCACCAAATCCTGCAGTACTGGGGCGGCGACGAGCGTGGCAACGCTTTTCCCGCGGCCAGCGACGCGCGCCGCGACCTGCCCTACTGCGTGCCCATCGCCACCCAGTTGACCCAGGCCGCCGGCATCGCCAGCGCCGCCAAGCTGCGCCACGAGCACGCCGCCGTGCTCGCCACCTGCGGCGACGGCGCCACCTCACGGGGTGATTTTTACGAAGCGCTCAACGTGGCCGGCGTCTGGCAGCTACCGCTGGTGGTGCTGATCAACAACAATCAGTGGGCCATCTCCGTGCCCCGGGGCTTGCAGACCGCCTGCGCCAGTCTGGCCGACAAGGCGGTGGCCGCCGGTATCCCCGGCGTGCAGGTGGACGGCAACGACCTGGACGCCCTGCTCGAAGTACTGGACCACGCCCTTGAGCGGGCCCGTGCCGGCAAGGGCGCCACTCTGATCGAAGCGATCAGCTACCGGCTCAGCGATCACACCACCGCCGACGATGCCAGCCGCTACCGCAAGGCCAGCGATCTGCACCGGGCCTGGCAGAACGAACCGGTGCGGCGCCTGCGCGACACCCTGGCCGAGGCCGGCCTGTGGGATGCCCAGCGGGAAACCGACTGGCAGCAACAGTGCGAGCGTACCGTGGAAGAGGCCATCGATACCTATCTGAATCTGCCCCCCGCCCCGGCCACCGACATGCTCGATTACCTTTACGCGGAATTGCCCGCCGCCCTGCGCGACCAGCGCAACGCCCTGGCGGTGGTGGACCAGGAGGTGCGTCATGGCTGAACTACAGACTCACGGCGCCCACGCCGTACCGATGAACCTGCTGGAAGCGGTCAACCGCGCTCTGACCCGGGCCATGGCCGAGGACGACAGCGTGGTGCTGCTCGGCGAGGATATCGGCACCAACGGTGGCGTGTTCCGCGCCACCGAAGGCCTCAAGCAACAATTCGGCTGCCGCCGGGTGATGGACACGCCACTGGCGGAAAATCTGATCGCCGGCCTGGCCGTGGGCATGGCCAGCCAGGGGCTGAAACCGGTGGCGGAGATCCAGTTCATGGGTTTCATTTACGCCGCCCTGGAACAGATCCTCAGCCACGCCGCCCGTTTACGTAACCGCACTCGCGGCCGGCTCAGTTGTCCGCTGGTGATAAGGGCGCCCTACGGCGGCGGCATTCACGCGCCGGAACATCACAGTGAAAGCACCGAGGCCCTGTTCGCGCATATCCCCGGCCTGCGTGTGGTGATGCCGTCCTCGCCGTCCCGCGCCCACGGCCTGCTGCTGGCCGCCATCCAATGTCCGGACCCGGTGATCTTCCTGGAACCGAAGCGGCTGTACCGGCTGAAACGGCTGCCGGTGGTGGCGGACGGCGATCCCCTGCCGCTGGATACCTGTTTCACCCTGCGCACCGGCGACGATCTCACCCTGATCAGCTGGGGCGCGGCCATCCACGAAACCCTGGGTGCCGCCGATCAACTGGCGGCGGAAGGCATCAACGCCGAAGTGATCGACGTGGCCTGTCTGAACCCATTGGACCGGGATACCCTGGTGGCATCAGTAAGCCGCACCGGCCGTGCCGTGATCGTTCATGAAGCCCCCGGGCACGGCGGCATGGGTGCTGAAATCGCCGCCACCCTCGCCAACCAGGCGCTGCTGCATCTGCGCTCTCCGGTGGAGCGGGTTACCGGCTATGACTGCCCGATGCCTTATTTTCAACTGGAGCAGCATTATCTGCCGGATGAGGAACGAATCGTGGCGGCGGCGAAACGGACTTTGGCGTATTAAAAAGAACAGCCAGATGCCAGACGCCTGACGCTTTTAAAAAGAATGTAAAGCGTTTGGCGTCCAGCGTCCGGCGACGACCAACGGGAGTCTCACCATGAGCTACTTCACCCTGCCGGACCTGGGCGAAGGCCTTCAGGAAGCGGAAGTGATCGAATGGCACGTCAAGGAAGGCGATGAAGTGAACGTGGACCAGGTGCTGTTGAGCGTGGAGACGGCCAAGGCCATCGTCGATATTCCGGCGCCCAAGGCCGGTGTCGTCGCCCGCCGCTTCGTCGCCGAAGGCGATCTGGTGCACACCGGAGAGCCGCTGCTGGCCTTCGAGGGCGAGGAGGACACCAGCCAGAGCGTGGTGGGTGAACTGGCCAGTGGACAGGACGGCGACCGTGATGACTTTATCATCGGCGCCGCCGCCGGCAGCCAGGGCGGCCCTGGCGCGGCGCCGGCGATCCGCGCCCTGGCTCAACATCTCGGCGTGGATCTGGAGCGCCTCAAGGGCAGCGGTCCGGGCGGCACCATCACGCTCAACGATGTGCAGCAGCACGCCAGACTGAAACAAAGCCATGGTGACAGCACGCCACTCAAAGGGGTCGCCCGCAGCATGGCCAAAACCATGGCCAGCGCCGGCCAGCAGGTGGTGCCGGTCAGTCTGTTCGATCAGGTCAGCATCCGCCATTGGAGCGCCGGCACCGACATCATGTTGCGTCTGATCCACGCCATCGTCGCCGGCTGCCGGGCGGAACCGACGGTCAATGCCTGGTTCGACGGCGATCAACTGAGCATGCGCAAAGTGGAAAAGATTGATCTGGGGATTGCCGTGGACACCCCGGACGGCCTGTTCGTGCCGGTGCTGCGCGACGTCGCCAACCGGGATGACGGCGACCTGCGCGAAGGCCTCGACCGCCTGCGCCGCGACGTGGAGCAGCGCAGGATCCCGCCAAAGGAACTGCAAGGGGCCACGCTGTCACTGAGCAACTTCGGCACCCTCGGTGGCCGTTTCGCCACGCCCGTGGTAGTGCCACCACAAGTGGCCATTGTCGGTGCCGGCAAGGCCTTCACACAGCCCGGATTCAACAACGGCGAGGTGTTCGAGGACAAACAACTACCGCTGTCGCTGACCTTCGACCACCGCGCCCTGAACGGCGGCCAAGCGGCACGCTTTCTGGCGGCCTTGCTGCAATCGCTGGCAAACTAGCTCGATACCGTTGCCATGCCAACCGGCACCTTACTCACTCCCGAAGACGCCATTCCGCTCCCCGCCGATGTACTGGGCAGTGACGATCCGGACGACATCATCGGCGCCAATATCGATGTGTTGAACGCGCTGTTTTCCGAGTACCTGGGGATCACCGATTCGAGGCGCTTTCCGACCCTTTTTACGCCGCCCAGGAGAGCGGGGACCTGTTCCGGCTTAACGCGGACTGGCTCACTCGATCGGACCGAGCGTATAGCCCAGACCCTCAACAACGAACCGGACTGCATGAAACGGATAAGAGCCCTGTGCTCCGAAGCGGGTCAGGAACTGGAACAGGTTACCGCCGGAGACCGCCTTTACCCGTCCCCTTCCAGCCAATCCTGGATCAGACGGCCGGCGGAACGCTTGCGGCCCGCGCTGATGTCCGCTCGCGGCACGTCATAAACCATACCGTATTGCTCTCGCAAGGCCCGCAACCACCGCGGAAAACGCCCCAGATTGCCCTTGCCAAGCCCTTCCATGCCCATGTCATTTCTTACCGGGCCTTTGCTGCCTTCCACGAAACGGCGGCCCTTGGCGTCCTCGATACGCAGTTCCCAATCCCAGTCCGGTTCCGGCATCAGATTCAACATCAGGTTGGGGGCTTGCCACCCCTGCCCGTCATTGCCTTCCTGGGGGATGCGAATCCGCACCTGCCAATCCTCCCCGGCCTCGAACGGCAATCCCAAGGCACGTGCCAGCATTGCGCTTTCGGTGGCTTCCCGGCGTGCGCGGTGGACCTCGGCCAGTCGCCCGGCCCATTGATGAAATTCCGTCTCCCGCGGCGCGCAATCTTCCAGTACCGCCTGAACCGTCTTGTGCAGTATGTCCAGGTGAGTCTCCCGGTTGGGAAACGCCATGTCACCGTCCAGCATGTCGCGGACCAGCTCGGTGCGCACTTCCGGATTCAGCAACGCGGTCAATACCATGCCCCAGAATCTCAGGTTCACGGTGTCGTAAAGATCGTCACCGTAGCGGCGGTCATGGCGATAGCGTAAATGACGCAGCAGCTGCAAAATCCGTTCGCCGTCCTCGGCAAAGGGAGCGAACTTCACTTTCTTTGCCCGCTGATTGGGCAGCGTGGTGTACTTGCCCAACTGGGTCACCAGCTTCAGGCGGGCCTTGAGCTCCCGCGCCGTGGACGTTTCGCCGATGGGCAGAGGGCCGTTGTCATCGAAACCGAACACCAGCAGGTTGGTATGCCGATCACTGCTGTTGATCGGGTAGCCCCGATCCTGCAACGGCAACACTTGCCGATAAGCGTCGCGCAACAACGGCAGTTCTTTGTTGGAGACCGCCGGGATGACGCCCGCCACGCGCAGATAATGAAAATAGAAACGGGTTCTCTGGTCCGGCGTCAGGGCGGCCGGCAGCTTGGCGGCATGGGGCCCCAATAAATGATGATTTTGCGGCCAGAAATGGCCTTGCCGCTCCTGCTGCAACGCCTCATCTTCATCCGCTATGAACGCCCGGCACAGGGCTTCGATATCCGCTCCACTCATTTTCATCACATCCCTTTGTCGACGTCCTGGTGTGGAACCTTAGCAGATCCGTTGGGAAATGCCCCGGCACCATAGCTCTCGGCGCCGGATCAGGCGGGGCCGACCCGGGCCCGCACCGCCTCGGCCAGCGCCGCCACGGATAATGGCGAACAGCCTTCCGCTTTATTACTGAGCGTCACATAAGCCGGTTGCCCCGCGCCCACGGTACCGGCGATCACCTGTGCCAGGGCCTCGCGGGTTTCCGGGTCCGGATCCACCAGTTTGTCGAACGGCGAATACTGGTCCCGTGCCCTTTCATAGCCGTAAGCGCCGTGCTTCAGATTGAGGTTCCAGCGACATACCAGTGGGCCGGGCCAGAGCGCGCGCAGAATTGGCAGTTGCTCGGCAATCGGCGGCATCTTGCCATGGAGACCGAGGCAGTAGGTGGCGCCGGTATCCTTAAGGGCGTCCACGAAGGCCGGGGTCAGCCATTGCCGGTCGCGCACCTCCACCGCCACCACCGCCTCCGGGTAACGGGCCTTGAGCGCCATGGTGCTTCGCAACAGCGCATGCAGCCCTTCGGTCAGCCGTTCCATTTCAGTGAGCCAGTGGGAGGGTAACGGGCTGATCTGAAACACCAACGCCCCCAGCTTCGGCCCCAGGCCGGCTCCGGCCGGTTCGACCAACTCGGCCCGGGCGGCCGCCGCATCCAGAAAGTCAGGGTTGATCCTCTCTCCCTTGCCCCCGCTGCCTCGCAGCAGAGGATCGGTGACCCGGCTCGGCGCCTTGACCACGAAACGAAAATCATCGGGGACCCGCGCCGCGTGATCGGCGTATTGCTCCACGCTCAACGGCCGATAAAAGCCGCGATCCAGACCAACGGCACGAAACAGGGGATGTCTGGCATAAGCGCTCAGTCCCCGGCGGGACAACTGCTCTTCGCTGTAGAGTTTGTCCCAAACCAGCCCGGCCCAGCCCGGATAGTGCCAGGACGAGGTACCCATTCTGAGCGTCTCCGGCAAAGCCGCCGCCAGCGGGATCAGCGACGCTTCCGGTGTGGCCGCCCGTACTTCCGAAGGAATCGCACTGTCATCGGCAAACAGAGAACTTTGCATGATGCTCCCCTTTTTGCGGAAACGTTTCCTCACGCCGGTGATGAACTCCCGGGCAGCCGGCATACTGTTCACCGATCGACTTCAGTCCCTCGAAATTGCTCTGGTTCCAGTAACGCATGTTAGAAACTCGGACATCACGATCCGTGGACCTACTGTGGGAGCTTGCCTGCAAGTGAATGGGATAGGCTCAGGTGTTTGCGATATTCGCTTGCAGGCAAGCTCCCACAGCGGCTTCGTAGCAGCCAAGGATGATGCTGGCAGGACGGCGGCCGCTCCCTACCAATGCCCCGCCAGATCCGCCAGCACCCGGCATACACCGGCCATGCCGTCGTGGATCACCGCTTCGATCTCGGCCATGGTGATCTCCCGGTCGGATTTGCCGGCACCGGGGTTCACCACCAGAGACAGCATGGCATAGGGAATATCCAGTTCCCGGGCCAGAACCGCTTCCGGCATGCCGGTCATGCCCACCACGTCACAGCCGTCGCGCTCCATGCGCAAAATCTCCGCCGCGGTTTCCAACCTCGGCCCCTGAGTGGCGCCATAGCAACCGCCGTCCGCCCAGGCCAGGCCGCTGACGGTGAGCCGCTCCTTGAGCGCGGCGCGCAAGGCGGCGTCGAACGGCCAACTGAAATCCACGTGCACCAGCGGCTCGTCCTTATCGTCGAACAACGTCATGTCACGGCCGTAGGTGTAGTCGATGATCTGGTCCGCCAGCACCAGGGCGCCGGTGGGCGCTTTGTCGGTGATCCCGCCCACCGCGTTGACGGCGACGATGGCGCTGGCGCCCGCTTCCTTCAGCGCCACCATATTGGCCCGGTAGTTGACCTGATGAGGCAGCAACACATGGGGATCGCCATGACGGGCCAGGAACAGCACCTCGCGACCGTTGAGTTGTCCTTCCACCACCGGCGCCGACGGCTCACCGAAACGGGTGGTCAGGGTCTGGCTGCCGGTAATGCGCAGGTTGTCCATGCGCGTCAGACCGGTACCGCCAATGAATGCCAGCATCTCGCTTCCCTATTCTTCCACGGCGAAAATGCCGGGGGCGTTGCGCCAATAGCCCTTGTAGTCCATGCCCATGCCGAACAGGTAAAAATCCTCGGCCTCCAGCGCGGTGTAATCAGCCTTCAGACCCGGCCGCGCCTTGCGGTCGTGCACCTTGTCCACCAGCACGCAGGTTTTCACGCTGGTGGCCCCCTGGGCGTGGCAGGCATCGACGATCGCCAACAAGGTGGAGCCGACATCGAGAATATCGTCGAGGATGATCACGTCTCGCCCGGACAGGCTGGCACCCGGAGTGACGATCCACTCCACCTCCCCGCCCCGGGTGTCACCCAGATAGCGGGAAGCGTGCAGATAGTCCATTTCCAGCGGAAAATCCAGGCGCGTGAGTAAATGCCCGGCGAAGATCATGCCGCCGTTCATGATGGTGACAAACAGCGGGAAGCGCTCGCTGTAGTCCTCGGTGAGCTGAATCGCCAGTTTGCCGATGGCCGCTTCCACCTGATCCTGGGAGTAGAGCTGGCGCGCGTCGCGGCGCACCTGCATCAATTCCTGTTTTACCTCATCCGCGATGGGCATGTTGTGCCTCCTCGGCCGCTGGCGCCGGCGGGGTGTCCTGTTGATCGTCATCGCTGACCATGTGCAGAGTACGGGTGGGGAAAGCGAACTCGGCGCCATGCTGCTCGACAATCTCCATGATCTTCATCAGCACGTCCTGCTTGATCTCATGGAAACGCACCCAGTTGGTGGTCTTGGTGAAGGTGTAGATAAAGAACTCGATGTGCGATGCCCCATAGGTATCGAAATTAACGATCAGGGTGCGGGCGTCGGTTTCGATGTCATCGTGATCAATGAGCATTTGCCGGACGTCGGCGACAATGGCCGGCATTTTGCGCCAGTCGTTATAGCGAATACCGATTTTTTCATTGATCCGCCGGTTGAACATGCGTGATGGATTCTCCAGCACGATGGTGGTGAACAACGAGTTGGGAATGTACAGCGGCCGCTGATCGAAGGTGCGGATGCGGGTCAGCCGCCAGCCGATGTGTTCCACCGTCCCTTCGATGGTGCGGTCCGGCGAGCGAACCCACTCCCCCACTTTGAAGGGCTTGTCCATGTAAATCATCATGCCGCCGAAGAAGTTGGCGAGCAGGTCCTTGGCGGCGAAGGCCACCGCCATGCCGCCGATACCACCGAAGGCGAGCACCCCGGATACGCTGTAGCCCAGCGCCTGCAGGATGATCAGCAAGGAGGTGATGATCACCGACACTCGCAGCAACTTGGACACCGCCGCCGCGGTGGTGGTGTCCATGGGTTTCTTCATCCGCCCGGGATCGGTCAGATTGTGCTCGACGCCGGTGATCAGGCGGTTGGCGAACATGGCGATGATGGCGATGAACGCCACCCGGCGGACCATGCCCACATGCTCGAACAAGGCGCTTTCGGAAACGTCGTAGAGCATCTCCGCCGCCACCGACAAACCGATCACCCAGGTCACCAGCCGCAACGGCAGGCGCAGGGCCTCAATCAGCACGTCATCCCATTTGCTGGCGGTTTTGTTACCCAGCACGGTGAGGATGTCCAGCACCCGCATCATCACGAAATTCAGCGATACGGTACAAAATACCACCACGAACACCTGCGTCAGCCAGATGATCGTCTGCGTTTCCGGGCCGGGCCACTGGAGCAACAGTTTCCAGTTCAGCAGGGCCTCCCAATTCATGCGCTTTCTCCCGACAATTGTTCGGCAAGGTCACAGGCCCGCTGGCGGCGGACCGGATTCATCGGTCGGCGCGGGCGCGCCCGCAGGGCGCTGGCCGGTACCACTTTCGGCAGTGATTGCTGTTCCAGCCAGGACAGCACCGCCAGGGCACCGGCTCGATCGTTGCACACCAGCACCATGTCGCAGCCGGCGTTCAGCGCCGCCTCCGCCCGCTGCGTGTAATCGCCGGCGGCGGCGGCGCCGGCCATGGTCAGATCATCAGAGAAGATCACGCCGCGGAAGCCCAGTTCCTCGCGCAGCACCTTCTGCAACCAATAGGGGGAAAATCCGGCGGGCTGGGCATCCATGGCCGGATAGCGCACATGGGCCGGCATGATGCCGTCCAGGCGCGGCGCCAGCGCCCGGAACGGGGCCAGATCGGCGGCCATCTCGGACAGCGAGCGCGGGTCCTCGGGTAATTCCAGGTGGGAGTCCGCCTGGACGTGACCGTGGCCGGGGAAGTGCTTGCCGGTGGCGCTCATGCCGGCCCGCTGCATACCATCCAGAAAGGCATCCGCCAGGGTGATCAGCACGTCGACGTTGTCGCTGAAGCTACGATTTCCGATCACCGTGCTGCGGCCATAATCCAGATCCAGCACCGGCGCGAAGCTGATGTCGATGTCCACGGCGCGGACTTCGTCCGCCATCAGCTCGCCGAGCAGCTCCGCTGCCTCACGACCGGCCCCGGGGTCCTGTTGATAACGCCGTCCCAGCGTGCCCATGGCCGGCAACCGGGTAAACCCCTCGCGCAGGCGTTGCACCCGCCCGCCTTCCTGGTCCACGGCGATCAGCAATTCCGGCCGCAGCGCCCGCATGGACGCCACCAGATCACGTACTTGTAGCGGGTCCTGATAATTGCGGCTGAACAAAATCACCCCGCCAACGGCGGGATGAACGAGTAAATCGCGCTCCTCACTGGTGAGCGCGACGCCTTCCAGATCCAGCATCAGCAGAGGCTGGGTGTTATTGGCCTGATTCATGTGATTACTCGGTGATGGAGACCGCGCACCCCAAGGGCACGCGGTCGAACAAATCGATGACGTCGGCGTTACGCATGCGGATACAACCGTGGGAGGCGGGCTGCCCCATGGGCTCGTGGTCCGGCGTGCCGTGAATATAAATAAAGCGCCGGAAACTATCCACGTCGCCGCCCTGGTTTTTACCTGCTTCCAGACCACCGAGCCAGAGGATGCGGCTGAGAATCCAGTCCCGTTCCGGTTCCGCCGCGGCCCGTTCCGGTGTCAGGATCTCGCCGCTGAAGCGGCGTCCGCGAAACACCGCGCCCACGGGAAGCCCCTCGCCGATACGGGCACGCACCAGATGTTCCCCACGGGGCGTGCCGTTACTGCCGCTGCGCTCATCGGCACCGACCGCCGCGGTGGAAACCGGATAACGACGCTGGCCGGCGCCATCGAGGGTCAGGGTCTGATCGGCAAGGGAAATAGTGATGTGCATAGGACCAAGGGAAAGTTGACAGTTGATAGTGGACAGTTGACAGCGAAAGACGAAAAACAAAAACCAGTGATCTTCAGCCGCTGTGGGAGCTTGCTTGCAAGCGAATGAGGTTCGCTCGGACGTTTAGCGATATTCGCTTGCAAGCAAGCTCCCACAGCGGCTAGAGATCAGACTGTTTTGATTTTCGGTTTTAACTGTCAACTATCAACTGTCAACTATCAACTGTCTTTTCAGTTGCCTTTTATCCCGCCAACCACGAAGGGCAGCAGGTGCTGGGCGATGTCGCTCGCGGACACCGAGCGGTTGAAGTCCTTCTTGCTGATCGTCTGCAGGGATTCCATGCCGGAGAGCGTGAAGATCACCGCGCCAAGGCTGAAGTGCACGCGCCAGAACAGCTCCACCGGCGGCACATCCGGCGCGGTGCGGCGCAGCAAGGTGGTGAACTGGTTGAAGACATCGCCGTAGTGCTTGCGCAGATAGGCGCGCAGATGATCCTGGGGCTGGCTGTAGGCCTGGCCGGCGAGGCGAAAGAAGACCATGGCACGGCGCGGCTCCTCGGTGCCGGAGCCCAATGCCAGCCGCGATGCCACGGTCAGCAGCCGTTCCAGACTGAGCGGGCCGTCGTCCAGCTCCAGTTCCCGCAGTTTCACCGACAATGCCTGGCAGAACGGCGTCAGATAGCGCTCGAACACCGCCTGGATCAGCGCTTCCTTCGAGCCGAAATGGTAGTTCACCGCCGCCAGATTGACACCGGCCTTGCCGGTAATGGCACGCAGGCTGGTTTCCGCGAAGCCCTTCTGGGCAAACAGCACTTCCGCCGTATCGAGGATGCGGCGAACGGTATCGGATTGGGACATGGGGAACCTGCCAGGCTGGGAGCAAACGTTTGAAACATACGTTTGGCGGCGATCACCGTCAAGCAGACGCCGTTATTCCGGGGCCCCCTTGCGTTTGAGTTTGCGGCTCCAGCGCTGGCGGGCATAGTGGCGCAGATTGGCTACATTATCGGTTTCATCCATGATTTCCTGGCCGAGGATGGTTTCAATGATGTCTTCCATGGTGACCAAGCCCACCCAGGTCCCGAGGTCGTCGTAGACCAGGCCCAGGTGTTGCCGGTCACGCAGCATCTCACCAAACACCACCTCGATATTGGTGTCGGTGCGGAACAAGGCCATGGCACGGGCCAGCTCACCCACGGTGCGCTCATCCTCCACTTCCAGCAGATCGCTTTTGTGCACATAGCCGAGTGCTTCATCCTTGTCATTCAGCACCGGATAGCGGGAAAAAGGCGTGGACACCAGGTGATGGCGCACTTCCGCCACGGTCTGTTCCGGGCGCAGCGATTCCACCACCGTGCGCGGGGTCATCACCTTGTCGACCCTGATTTCATGGAGACTGAGAATATTGGCGATGACCCGGCGCTCGCCCTCATCCAGCGCCTGCTGCTCGTGGCCGATGGACGCCATTGCCTTCAACTCCGCCCGGATGTCGGTATCCGGCTCGCCATCACCGATCTGCCGGGTGATCATTTTCGATAACCACACGAACGGCTTGAGCACCCAGATCATGACATTGAGCACTGGCGGCAGTAGCGGCGCCAGGGCGCGCCAGAATTTGGCGCCGATGGTCTTCGGAATAATCTCGGAGACGATCAGGATGGCCAGGGTCATGACCGCCGAGGCCACGCCCAGCCAGGTTTCCCCGAACAGCACCGCCACCTGGGCGCCGACCCCGGTGGCGCCGGCGGTATGAGCGATGGTATTGAGGGTGAGAATGGCCGCCAGCGGGTCGTCGATATCCTCCTTGAGGTGCCGCAGGCGTTCAAACAGCTTGGGTTTGTCGTCCTTGAGACCGGCGATGTAGCTGGGCGTGATGGACAGCAGGGCGGCTTCCAGAATCGAGCAGAGGAACGAAAACCCCAAAGCGACGGCGGCGAAGATGATCAGTAACAGCATGACGTTCCCCGCTTACCATTCGTCCATATAAGTACCGAACAAACCGAGCAGTTCCTCCACCCGATTGGCCGCCTCTTGCAAACGCTCCAGATCACCATCGGCCAAGGGCGCATAGGGATCCTCGGCGCGCAGAGCCAGGGCGTTGGTATCACCGGGAGGCGTGGCCCGGCGCGCCAGACCGGCGGCGCCCACCGCCGCGCGCAGCTCCAGATCCAGCCAGCATACCGGATCGGAGCGATCCTGCCGCGCCTGGATCAGCAGTTGCATTTCCGGGGCGTGGACGTCGCTATCGGCGAAGGCTCGCTCCAGGGCAGCGAGGCTGATCAGGTCCTCATAACCGGGCACTTGGTAGGACTTGGCGGACTGCCGCGCCATACCCACCAGCACCGAATAGAGATGAAACACCACCGCGCCACGCAGCGCCAGACGGTGCCCCATCGGACTCCCGGCCTCGGCCCGCAGTGTCTTGAGCAGGTCGCGGGCAAAAAACAACCGCTCACGCAGACCGCTGATTTCGTTTTCCCGCACCATTCGGGACATGGTTATCTCCGGCTATTCGCTGCTAAAGCCAGCTTCCCACAAAGAGAACGACGAAGCCGCTGTGGGAAGCCAGCTTGCTGGCGAAGAGGGCCGCGCTGTTTCATGATCTGCGAGCGGCGGCCTTCTTTCTGGCGGCGGTTTTCTTCTTCGCCGCCGCCTTTTTCTTCGGTGCGGCTTTCTTTTCTTCCACTTCCCACTTGCCGTCCCGGTAGAAGGCGTACCAGCCGGTGGGCTTACCCTCTTCCTCGGTCATCACATACTGCTCCTTGGCCTTGCGGCTGTAGCGCAGTATCGCCTTGCGGCCCTCGGAATCCTCGCCGGGGGCTTGCGCGAGGTAACGGTGTTTGGGATCCAGTTGCTCCGCCACGGACTGGATCTCCTCCACCAGCGGCGCCCGCGTTTCCCGGTTCTTGGGGAACTTGCTGGCGGCCAGGAACAGGCCGGAAGCACCGTCACGCAGCAGGTAATGATCATCCACTTTTTCGCACTTGAGATGCGGCATGGGGATCGGATCGGCGCGGGGCGGCGCCGGCTCGCCGTTCTTCAGCAGCTTGCGGGTGTTGCCGCAGTCATCGTTGGTGCACTTGAAGAACTTGCCGAAACGGCCGGTGCGCAGCTGCATCTCGCTACCGCACTTTTCACACTCCAGGGTCGGGCCATCGTAGCCCTTGATTCGGAACTCGCCCTGCTCCACCACGTAGCCGTCGCAATCCGGGTTGTTACCACAGACATGCAACTTGCGTTTCTCGTCGATGAGGAAGGATTCCATCGCCGTGCCGCATTTCGGGCAACGCTTCTTGCGGCGCAGCTCCTGGGTTTCCGCCTCATCATCGTCGGCCCGCACCGCCTCCTCGCCAGGAAGCAGATTGAGCGTGGCGGTACAGCGCTCCTTGGGCGGCAGGCTATAACCGGAGCAGCCCAGGAAGACACCGGTGGAGCCGGTACGGATCTGCATCGGACGGCCACAGGTGGGACAGGCGATGTCGGTGTCCGTGGGCAGATTGGCGCGCATGCCGCCCTTGGCCTGCTTGCCACTGCCCTCGCCTTGGGCGGCTTCCAGCTTGGCCTGAAAATCCTGGTAGAAATCGTTGAGCACATCGCGCCAGTGGCGTTTGCCCTCGGCGATTTCGTCGAGGGTTTCCTCCATCCGCGCGGTGAAGTTGTAATCCATCAGATTGGGGAAGCTTTCCACCAGGCGATCGGTGACGATGTCACCCATCTTCTCCGCGTAAAAGCGGCGGTTTTCCTGCCGCACATAACCGCGATCCTGAATCGTGGAAATGATCGAGGCGTAGGTGGACGGCCGGCCAATACCGCGCTTTTCCAATTCCTTGACCAGACTGGCCTCGGTGTAACGGGCCGGCGGCTTGGTGAAATGCTGGGTGGCATCCACCTCATCGATGACCAGCACGTCGCCCTGCTTGAGATCCGGCAGGACCGTGTCTTCCTGCCCCTTGCGCGCCGCCGGCGGCAGGATCCGGGTCCAGCCGTCGAACTTCATGATGCGACCCTTGGCCTTGAGTTCATAGCCGTCCGCCTCGGCGGTCAGCGTGGTGCTCAGGTATTCCGCCGGCGGCATCTGGCAGGCGATGAACTGGCGGCGGATCAGCTCGTAAAGGCGCTGGGCGTCGCGCTCCATGTCCTTGAGCGACTCGGAGGTGCGATTGACGTCGGAAGGCCGGATCGCCTCGTGGGCCTCCTGGGCGCCTTCCTTGCTGGAATAGGACAGCGGTTTCGCCGGCAGATATTTCTCGCCCAGCTTGTCATCGATCCAGGCCCGGCACGCCGTCACCGCGTCCGCGCTGAGGTTGGTGGAATCGGTACGCATGTAGGTGATATGGCCGGCCTCGTAGAGGCGCTGGGCCATCATCATGGTTTTCTTTACCCCGAAGCCCAGACGGGTACTCGCCGCCTGCTGCAGAGTGGAGGTAATGAACGGCGCCGAGGGTTTGGACCGGGTCGGCCGCTCCTCGCGCTGGGAGATGGTCAGCTGGCCGGCGCGGCGCAGTGCCTCGCGGTGGCGCTCCGCGTCCTCTCCGTTGTTCGGCCGGAAGTTTTCACCCTGGTAACGGGCCACCTGCAGACGCAGCTGGTCCGCTTGCTGCTTGCTGTCGTGGGTGTCGGCGTGCAGCTCCCAGAACTCCTCCGGGGTGAAGGCGCGGATTTCCCGCTCGCGCTCCACCACCAGCTCCACCGCCACCGACTGAACCCGGCCGGCGGACAGGCCGCGGGCGATCTTTTCCCACAGCAGCGGTGAGATCATGAACCCCACCACCCGATCGAGGAAACGGCGTGCCTGCTGGGCTTCCACCCGGCTCATATCCAGCTTGCCCGGTTCCTGGAACGCGGCCTGGATCGCCTTCTTGGTGATCTCGTTGAACACCACCCGGTCGAAACGCTCGTCGTCGCCGCCGATCACCTCACGCAGGTGCCAAGCAATGGCCTCCCCTTCGCGGTCCAAGTCAGTGGCGAGATAGATGCGCTCGGCCTTGGCGGCCAGACGCTTGAGTTCATCGATGACCTTTTCCTTGCCGGGCAGGATCTCGTAGTGCGCCTTCCAACCGTGCTCCGGGTCCACCCCCATGCGGTTGATCAGTTGAGACCGCGCTTTCTTCTTTTTATAAGCCTCGCGTTCTTCCTTGGGCAGCGAACGGGTATAGGCCGCCTCCTTGGCCCGTTCCTGGGGCGTGGACTTCTTGCCGCCGCCGCTGACCGGCAGATCGCGCACGTGGCCCACGCTGGACTTGACGATGAAGTCATCGCCCAAATAGCGGTTAATGGTTTTCGCCTTGGCCGGCGACTCCACAATTACCAGGGACTTACCCATTACGTTCGTCACCCACAACTGAATTACCGAGAAGTCGGTCGATCCGGCCTTCGCCTTGGCCGGGGAAGGCCGGATACGATGTCCAGACCCCGTTTCCGGGGTCCTCAGGGGCGCCTATTTAGACAGCGGCGCTAACGTCCGGTCAAGCTTCGGGGTGGCACAATCCCGTTTTGACGCCTCCCCGAGGGCCTGCCCATGGCCTTCGGAGAACCGTGCCGGCCCAGGCGGGATCGGCCGCCGGGCGGGCCTTGATCAGCATCAATCGACCGCTTCCCGGGAGCGGGCTATACTCGGTGAAAAGCGTTCGAGGGAGACCGCCGTGACTGCTCCGTATCAAAGAATTCTTGTCGCCATCGATTGCAGTGACGAGTCCGCCGACATCCTCTGCCGTGCCGCCGGGGTGCTGGAAGGTAATGCCACCGGCGAGTTGCATCTGATTCATGTGATCGAGCCGCTGGCGCTGGCCTATGGCGCGGATGTGCCCATGGACGTCACCGACCTGCAAAGCGGGCTGGTCAAGCAGGCCCGCGAAACCGCCCTGGAATACGCTCGCCAGTATCAGATCGGCGAGGATCGCATCCACGTTGAGCTGGGTTCCATCGAAAAGACCATCGTCGACAAGGCCGATGCGCTGGGCGTGGATCTGATCGTGGTGGGCAGCCACACCCGCAGCGGCCTGGCTCTGCTGCTGGGCTCCACCGCCCGCGGCCTGGTGCCCGGAGCCCATTGCGACGTGCTGGCGGTGAAAGTCCAGCGCAAGGACAAGAAAGCGGACTGACGGCACCGGCCCAGCCCAACCAATCCGCGCCTTGTGCAGATCGCCCGGCCAGCAGCCGGCCGGGGTGAGCCGTCACGTCATCGCCGGCCCGGCACGGGGGTGATCGTTCCAGCGGCATAACAGCGCCGCCAGCGCCCGCGCCTGTTCACGCAGTGCCGCCAGTTCCTGCGCGGTTCCCTTCTCGCCCTGATAAACCGGGATCTTGCGCAGAGCCGCCTCCAGTTCCGCGTCCGGCGCCGCCAGGCGCTGCACCTCCACCGCCCAGCGAATCTGATGCACCAGCATGTGAAACAGCGCCAGGCGGGTTGCAAGACTGAATAACGCCACCCGCGGCTCATCGAAATCGGCGAACGACAAGCGCGCCAGCACCGCTGGTTTCGCCTGGTCTTCCTCCGCCACTTTTTCCGCCACCTTCAAGGTGGCGCTGCGCGGCGTCGCCAGCAGCAGGGACAAAGCGCCAAACACCTCCCCCGGCGACACCCGGTACACCACGGGTGGCGGCGTGCCCTCGCCAAGCACCCACAGCTCTCCACGCAGCAAAAAATAAAGCCCGCTGGCCTCGGCCCCGGCCCGAATCACCACCTCGCCCGGCGCGGCTTCAAGAATCCGGGTCCCGGCCAGCAGCAAGGCTCGCTGGTCGGCATCGTCGCGGGATACTTCATTGAAAAACGGCACGCCGGAAAGTAATGACTCCACCCGCGCCTGCTGAGAACGTTGCCACTCGGCCTGCTTCATTTCCCCCCCAATCCACGGCAGCCTTACCATTCGCTGAAAGGCTGCTGCAGGAGCTTGCCCTGCAAGCCAATTCCCGGAATGCGGCGCTATTCGCTTGCACGGCAAGCTCCTGCAGCGGCTCCGTAGCCCCTCCGCGGGAAGCTGTCTTGGCAGCGGATACAACGCCACGACGCCGCCTTCCCCCCCGGGAAGCGCCGAGCGCATAGCCTAGCCGGGATGGCCGCGCAAGGCGAGCGAAGAGCACCTTGCAACAACATTGGAATGACAAAAACACTGGACATATTGTACTGTTCGTATTATCAGTATGCCATTCCCGTTGTGGCGACCCACAGGAGACCGACATGAGCAGCAAACTGACCCTCCGCCAGCAGCAGGTGCTGGATTGCATCCGTGATTCACAGGCGGACACCGGCATGGCCCCCACCCGGGCGGAAATCGCCGAAAGAATGGGGTTCCAGTCCAAGAACGCCGCCTCCGATCACCTGCGGGCACTGGAGCGTAAAGGCTATATCCGCCTGCACAGCGACCGCTCCCGCGGCATTCAGCTCCTGGAGTCGGCCCTCGGCGACGAGGATGAATTACCGGTGGTGGGCAAGGTGGCCGCCGGCACCCCGATCGAGGCGGTGGAAAACGTGCAGCGCACGGTACCGGTGCCACGTGGATTGTTTCGCCAGCGGCCCACCTATCTGCTCCAGGTGCAGGGCGACAGCATGATCGACGCCGGCATCTTCGACGGCGATCTGATCGCCGTGCGCAAGAGTGAAACGGCCCGTTCCGGTGAAATCGTGGTGGCCCGCATCGGCGAGGAAGTGACGGTGAAAACGTTGCGGCTGAACAAATCCGATGCCACCTTGCTGCCGGCCAACGAAGACTACGAACCGATTCAGGTGCCCGCGGATCAGTTGATCATCGAAGGTGTGTTCGTCGGCCTGATCCGCGATCCGAACGCGCATTAAGAGCCATTCGCCGCTCCCGAAGAGACAAAATGCGTTAGTGCCGGTTAGACTACGCACGCATTTGCGTTTTCTCCATGGCGCCCGTGGTCCTGTTGTCGCCACATTGTTGGCCAGGGAATGAAAGGCCACGACCTTCCGTAGACGCCATGGAGACACCCTGAGACGTACCCTGAGACAGAGTTTCCATGAACAGGACGGTCAGGACCAAGGAAAGAGCCTGTTCATGATCTTTACGCCGCCGCGTTGCTGTTGGAAAAGCCGCCAGACGACGTCGCGGACTGCAGGCTTTGGTGGGCCAAAGGCAAAGGCCGGGGCGTCGTCTGGCGGCTTTTCCAGCGCAACCCGAAGGGCCGGGCCCCTTTTGCCGCCAGGCCGTAATTACGCTTGTTTATGTAGATTGACTACACCGCACAACCGGAATCACGACCTGACGACAAAATGGACTCCGGCGCGGCGGTGTAAAGATCATGAACAGGCTCTAAGAAGCACAGTGATAACGGCGACATCAGTCGACGTGCCAGGGAGGGTCGGGCATCCCAGCGGATGCCAAGCGCCGGGGGCGCATCACGGGTTCTCTCACGGCATGCCCGCCGTGTTCTCTGTGCCTGTGGTTTGTTATTGCTGAGTAGCTTTGCCATGAACGACACCCGTTTGCTAGCACCCTGCCCGTCCTCACCCAATTGCGTGTCCAGCCTGGCCACGGATGAACGGCACCGGGTGGCGCCTCTTCCCGGCTACGCCGACCGTGCCGGCAGTCTGAAACTGCTGCGCGAAGTGCTGGCCACCCTGCCCCGTGTCAGTTTCGAACAGGTAGGGCCGGCACGCTTGCAGGCACGCTTCACCAGCCGCGTGCTTCGCTTTGTTGATGACGTCACTTTCTATGTGCACGAGAATGGCGGTATTGAAGTGCGCTCCGCCTCGCGGGTCGGATACTACGATTTCGGCGCCAACCGGCGCCGGGTGGAGGATCTGCGTGAGCGGCTTGAGGAACGGCTGGGCGGCCTGACACCGGTTCAGGGGCAAGGCGCCGGATGAGTATGCCTGACCCCAGTGCGTGTGAATGGGCGGATATCGGTGTCAACCTCACCGACCGCCAGTTCGCCGACGACCGTGAAGCGGTACTGCAACGGGCCCGGCGGGCTGGCGTCAGCCGCCTGCTGCTGACCGGCACCAACGTCGAGGAATCCCGGCAAGCACTGGCGCTGTGCCAACGCTACCCCGATCAGGGCCTGCTCTGTACCGCCGGCCTGCATCCGCATAGTGCCCGCTTCTGTAACGACGGGATTCTGTCGGAATTACGGGAACTGCTGGGGCAACCGGCGGTGGCGGCGGCTGGTGAGATGGGGCTGGATTTTAATCGGGATTTCTCCCCGCGCCCGGATCAGGAAAAAGCGTTCGAAGCGCAACTGGCGCTGGCCGCCGGGTTGAACAAACCGGTGTTTTTGCATCAGCGGGACGCCCATGATCGCTTCCTGCCCATGCTCAAGGCCTGGCGGGACCGGTTACCCTCTGTGGTGGTGCACTGTTTCACTGATCAGCGCCGCCCCCTGTTCGACTACCTGGACCTGGATTGCTTCATCGGCATCACCGGCTGGATCTGCGACGAACGACGCGGCCGCGAGCTGGCCGAACTGGTACCGCATATTCCCGGCAACCGGCTGCTGCTGGAAACCGACGCCCCTTACCTGCTGCCAAGGGATTTACCGGAACCTCCGGCAAAGAAACGCCGCAATGAACCCTGCCTGCTCCCCTGGATCGGCGAACGGGTGGCGGCCCTGCGAGGCGAAACGACGCAAGCCCTGGCCCAGCAAACCCTGGCCAATACTCTGGCGTTTTTGCAGCGGGATTGGCCGGCGGCCTAGTAGCCGCCGTGGGGGCTTAAATCAAAATCCAATTCGCTTGCGGGCAAGCTCCTACGGCGGCTTCGTGGCACAAATTGTGGGAGCCAGCCTGCTGGCGAATCCTTTGCCGGGAGCCCGATTCGCTTGCAAGGCAAGCTCCTGCAGCGGCCTTGTAGCACTCTCCGAATTCATCTCTCCAAGTCCCCTCAGGCCAGCCGTTCCCCCATCAGAAACGCGCGCACGTCCAGCAGTCCGAATGGCCAGGCCAATTCCTGCTCACCCCGACGCAAGACCGGAATACGCTCACCGTACCGGGCGATCAGATCGTCGTCCTCGGCGATGTCGACGGCCTCGATAGCCAGCAGCGGGTCCACGGTCAAGAGCATATCCCGGGCCCGCTCGCACAAATGGCATCCCAAGGTGGTGTAAAGCGTGACGGTCATGGTGTCTCCCCGTGACGGATGGCGAAGCAATGGTGCAGTCCGTGGCGGCGAAAGTCCTCCGGGGTGCTCCATTGGGTAAGGTCTTCCACCTGGTACCAGCGGCGAATACTTTCATCCAGTTCGAAACGGCGGAAGTTGCAGGAGAAGTACAGGACACCGCCGGGCTCGAGCCGTTTGAGAATACGGCGGATCAATTCACCGTGATGCTCCTGGACCACGAAATCCTGGCGGCTTTTGTTATTTGAGAATGTGGGCGGATCACAGAACACCACATCGAACTGTTCGCGGCAGGTTTCCAGCCAGCTCATTACATCCGCCCGCTCGAGCGGGTGAGCGTCACTGGAAAAACCATTCAAGGCCAGGTTGCAGGCGGCCCAGTCCAGATAACGGCGCGAGGCATCCACCGTCACCACCCGGCGAGCGCCGCCCACCAGAGCGTGAACACTGGCGGCGCCGGTGTAGGCGAACAGATTCAGGACGCGCTTGCCGGCGGACTCCTGCGCCAAGCGCAGCCGCATCGGCCGATGATCCAGGAACAGGCCGGTATCCAGATAGTCATTGAGATTCACCAGAAGATGGGCACGTCCTTCGCGCACCACCTTGTATTGGCCCCGGCTGTCCAGCTTTTGATATTGGCGGTGCCCCTTCTGCCGCTCGCGGGTGCGCAGATGAACCTGCTCCCGGTGTACCGCCAGCGCCGAACGCACCGCGCTCACCGCCCACTGGCGGCGCTCCTTGGCTTTATCCGGGTCGATGGAGGACGGCGCCTTGAACTCCTGCACCAGCGCCTGGTCGCCGTAGATATCCACCGCCACGTTGAACTCCGGCAGATCACGGTCATAGAGTCGGTACGACTGGATATCCTCACGTTCCAGCCAGCGGCGCAGGTGCTTGCCGTTCTTGCGCAGCCGGTTCAGCAGCGGCACCGCCCCTTCCGGCGGCGCGAAGCCGGGCTCCGGTGCCACCCGCAGCGGCGCTTCCGGCACCGGCGGCCGTGGCCGGTAGACGCGGATATAGTTCTTCAGCGGCCCGTTTAGCAAGCGGTGCTGGCTTTGTAGTTCCATGCCGCAACGATCCAGGGTGGTGACATCAGTGCCCAGCAACACCGCGGTCCAGTTGAGCGCCCTTTGCCCCATCAGACGGCCAAGGCCGGCGTGCAGCCAGGCGGAACGCTCGCGCTCCTCCAGACGCTCGCCCCAGGGCGGGTTGGTCACCAGCAGTCCGGTGTCGCCCAGATCCCGCTGGCGCAGGGCACCCAGCTCGCGCCGCTCCAGGTGCAGCAAGCGCCGCACCCCGGCTCGCTCGGCGTTATCCATGGCGTACTGGATGGCCCGGTTATCCACGTCGAAGCCCTTCAGCGGCGGCAACGACGGCACCTTCCGCAAGGTGGCGGCGGCCTCTTCGCGCAGCCCTTCCCACAACGCCCGCCGGCATCCGCGCCAGGCCATGAATCCGTAGTCCTGACGCAAGGCGCCGGGCGCCACGCCGCCGGCCATCCAGGCCGCTTCGATCAGCAGGGTGCCGCTACCGCAAAACGGATCCAGCAACATGGAGGGGCGGTCCTGGCGATGCCAACCGCCGGCTCTCAGTACGCCCGCGGCCAGATTCTCGCGCAGCGGCGCCCGGCCACCGGCCAGACGATAGCCGCGCCGATGCAGCGGCGTGCCGGCCAGATCCAGCCACAGGTGAGCCTGATCCTCGTCCAAACGCCCGCGGACGCAACACGCTCCCAGTTCACTGTCCGAAACACGCAGCGACGGAGGCAGCGCCCGCGCCAGCCGCCGGGTGCTGATACGGTTGTCACCGCGCACGCCCTTGCCGTGCTCCAGATTGAGAAACAAGGGCGCGCCGGCCGCCACCAGGGCTGGCCAGTCCAGCGCCGCCGCCAACGCTTCCGGGGCTTCTTCCGCGCTGATCTCCAGAGTCACCAGCGGCAGCAGCACACGCTCCGCCAGACGCGACCACAGGCACACCCGCAAGCCGTCTTCCTGGCGCCCATCGATGATGACATGGGCGTTACCGGTCTCTGTTACGGATATGCCCAGCTCCACCAGTTCCTCGGCCAGCAGCGGGGCCAGGCCCGGCAGGCAAGTGGTCACGAACTCCATGGGGAATGCCTCATCGGTGTCTGCACGAATTGATGTCTCGAAGCAATTATCAGCTAAATCAAGGAGATAGGCGAACTTTCACGAAACCGTCAAATATGCGGCATCCGTTTAACCACGCCGTCACATATTGCCGTTCGTTATTCGACACGGGCAGCCCCCTTTCCCATACTCGAAGAACGGCTTGCGCGATAATGGACGCGGGCCAAGGCACTACCAATACCTGATCACTCGTGTTCGCCACCGGCATCACGGGCCTTTGAGCCAGGGAGAAAGACCCGGAACAACAATCCGGGGAGACAAAGGGCTCGCCCGCCCCGCCGGAGGAGATTCCGTATGGAATTCAGGGCGGCGCATTGTGACACAGAGAAGATCAGCAGGATATTCCCAGTCACTACGATGAAGGAAAGAGGAAAGTGTCCATGAAAAGACAGAAACGGAGTCGTGAGGAGCGGGCCTACAGCCGCGGATACCAGGCCGGTTACAAAGGAAAATCCAAAGACTTTTGTCCCTTCGACGCTTTGCAGGCCCGCAGCAGCTGGCTGAACGGATGGCGCGAAGGGCGCGTTGATCAATTACATGGCCTGGTGGGTGTCGCCGGCATCCACAACCTCAAGGATCTCCGCTGAAGAAAAGGGGGAAATGAACCGGATATGATGAACCGATAAAGCAACCCGTTCTCCACAGCGCCGGCACTCTTGGTGCCGACCCCATAGGGCCCCACCCGGGCCCTTTTCTTTAGAGCCTGTTCGCGATCTTTACGCCTCAGCCCTTTGGCCAGCCCCGGGCGATCTCGCCGATCAGTTCCGGGCCCCGGTATATCAGTCCGCTGTAGATTTGCACCAGATCGGCACCGAGACGCCGCTTTTCCAGAGCATCCTCGCTGTTCATGATGCCGCCCACGCCGATCAGCGGTACACGGCCGTTCAGAGTGCGGCTGACCACGTCCAGCGCGCGGTGAGCAATCGGTTTCAGCGGGGCACCGCTGAGGCCACCCTGCTCGTCAGCGTGCGGCTCGCCGGCGACACCGGGTCGCTGCAACGTGGTATTGCCGACACAGACCCCATCGATGCCGTGACGGACAAAGGCTTCCGCCATGGACGCCAGTTCCTCATCACTATTGTCCGGGGCGATCTTGACCACCAGCGGCACCTTCCAGCCATTGCGCTGGTCGAGCTTGCTCTGCTCCTCGCGCAAAGTGCTCAACAGCGCGTTCAATGCCTCGCCATGCTGCAGCTCGCGCAGGCCCGGCGTGTTTGGCGAGGACACGTTGACCACCAGATAGCTGGCCAGGGCATGCACCTTGCGCTGGCAGTGCAGGTAGTCTTCCACCGCCTGCTCCATCGGCGTGTCCTTGTTCTTGCCGATATTGATGCCAAGAATACCCTTGTAGCCACTGCCACGGACCGCTTCCACCAGGTAATCGACGCCCTTGTTATTGAACCCCATGCGATTGATCACTGCCCGGGAGCGGGGCAACCGGAATAAACGCGGCCGCGGATTGCCCGGCTGCGGGCGTGGCGTCACCGTTCCCACCTCGAGAAAGCCAAAGCCGAGAGCCGCCAAGCCGCGGATGCAGTCTCCGTTTTTATCCAGCCCCGCCGCCAAGCCCACCGGATTGGGAAAATCCAGCCCCATCACCCGCACCGGCCGGTCCGGTACCCGGCCCGGATAGAGCTTGCCGGCGCCGTGACGCAGCGCCGCCAGCGTCAAATCATGACTGCGTTCGGCGGACAGGGAAAACAACAGGGGACGGGCGAGGGAATACAGCATGGGCGTTCCGGTTCCTTCGTGGGCGACAACGGCCGGGGATTATATCGGGAACCGCGCCGCCCTGCCCGGTTTGCAAAACGCCGGCACGCAGAGCCGCTTCACGAAGCCGCGGCAGGAGCTTGCCCTGCAACCCCAACACCAGAGGCCGCATTCGCCAGCAGGCTGGCTCCCACGGAAGGCCGGACCACAAAGCCGCTGTGGGAGCTTGCCTGCAGGTGCCTTGTCGATACCCTAACGACGGTCGGGCAAGACGGAAGGCAGAAAATCCCGCTCGTCCGGCAGTGTTTCCGGAAACAGCAGGCCACCGGGCTCGCTGGTCTCGGTGAAGCGCAAGTGATAGCGGCCCTCGCGCAGGTCATGATAGGCATCCAGGGCGGTCCAGACCGCCGGGAGTTGTGGATAGCATTTGCTGTAAGCCAGGCTGACCCGCCACAGCGCGCCGCGGAGGTCATACTGATCCGCCACCGCGATCTGCCAGCTGTCCTCGTCGATATAGAAACGGCGGCGCGAATAAATATGCCGCTCGCCTTCCCGCAGGCGCCCTTCCACCACCCACACCCGATGTCTTTCCCAGCGCGTCCCCGCCGGATTCAAATGTCCCCGACGCAGGGATTGGCCCTCCCGCTCCAGATCGATGTGAAAATCATTGTTGTACGGAATAAAACGCTCCACCGGCTGCGGGTAAAGCAAACGCCAGCGGTATTTGTCCAGCGCCCCGTTGAACAGATCCGCGTCGTCAACGGTACGCAGACCGTCACTGCCGGCCAGCACGGCGTCGTAGGCGATTTCCGGTGCCCGGCGCACACGCTGCCGCCCCACGTCATAGCCCCAGGACTGGCGTGGCATCCGCGCCGGGTCCAGGGTGTCGTACATCAGTACCGCGCCGCCGGCCAGCCGCGCCGGCGCCAGTATCCGCGAGTAGTAGTACAAGTAACGGGGCCCGATGCGCTCTCCGTCGAGGCGCTCATCGTAATAGGGAAAATACAGACTTTGACGCGAGCTGACGCGGCGGTAGCCGCCGCCGGCGCGCACCGACAGCTGACTGGACTGGCGCTCCATGAAAACACCGCGCCAGCGCAACAGATGGTTCCACATCGCCTGACGGCCGCGGTCACCGGCGTCGCCGTGCGGTATGGGGAAAGGGATACCGCCGAACGCTCCCGCAACGCCGCGCTCGGAAAGCGTCGCCCGCACCGCGTTGGCGGCGGTATTGCGATACACCCAATCCGGCGCCGCCGCGGTGCGGCGGCTGCGGTAGACCGGCAGGTAAAAGCTGTCGGGATAGCGGCGGATCATCGCCGCCACGCCCTGCGGCAGGTCCGCCTCGTACTCGGCCAGGTTGCCGGCGTCGATGCGCAACAGCGGCTGATCCGCCGCCGGCACTCGACAGCCCTCGCCGCGCCAGGGAGGGATCGCCAGCGGCGATGAGAGTGGCTGGGTATTACCGGCCCGTTCACCGCCCAGCGGTGTCAGGTCCGACGACAGCCGCCGCGCCTCCTGCTCGCTCACCGCCGCCGGCACCGGCTGCGCCGCCAGCCCGAGGGCCAGCCCGGCGAGCAAGAGCAGCGGATAGCGGTTCATCAGGCCCCGAGAATACGATCCAACACTTCCGCCAGATTGGCGGAGGCACCTTCACGCACTTCGCTCAGCGCGGTGCGCAGCGACGTCGACAGGTCCTCCCGCAGACGTTCCAGCCGCGCGGCGCCATTACCGAGCCGGGCGGCGATCTGCGGATTAATGGCGTCCAACGTCTTCAGAGCCTCCGCGAACAGGCGATGGCCGCTGCCATCCTCGGCGTGGAATGCCGAGGGATTGCCGTTGACCAGAGTGCCGATCAGCGCCCGCACTCGGTTGGGCAGAGTCCACTCGAAGTCGGGATGGGACATCAACGTTTTCACCCGCGCCACGGTGGCCGGTCCTGGCACCGCCGCCTGCACCGCGAACCACTGGTCCATCACCAGCGCTTCGTCCCGCCAGCGCTCGGCGAACTGCTCCAGCGCCGTCTCGGCGCCGTCCAGGCCATTGCTCACCAGAATCCCCAGGGCACCGATTTCCTCGGTCATGCAGGAGGCGTCGCGGAAAGTCCGTTGCAGGTCGTCGGCAATACCATCGGCTTTGGCCAGGCCCAGGTAGGACAGGGCCAGCATGCGCAGACGGCGTTTACCCATGGCATCACCATCGGCGCGATATTCCGGCTCCCGCAGGGACTCGGCCAGACGCCGCCAGTCTTCGTCGAGAGCCCGTCCCAGGGCCACCTTGAAAGCATGAGCGGCGCGGTGCACCCGGGCCGGATCCAGCGGCGCATGCCGGTCGCCGATGGCGGTCTCGGTGGGCAGGGTCAGCAGCAGCGCGGCCTGGGCCGGATCCTCGGCGGCACGCCGGATCACCCCTTCCAGGGCCGGGCGCAGCCGTTCCAGTTGCTGCTCGGCGCTCTCGCCCTGTTCGATGATGCGCGCCAGCGCCGAGAAGTACAGGCGTTGGGCGGCATCCCACCGGCAGAAACCATCGCTGTCGTGGGCCAGCAGTGTCTGCAGCTGGGTTTCGTCGAAGTCGTAGCGCAGGATCACCGGCGCCGAGAACCCCCGCAGCAGGGAGGGCGTCGGCTTGACCGGCAGCGGGAATGAGAAGGTCTGAGTGGCCCGCTCCAGAATCACCACGGTTTCGGTATCGCCCTGGTCGTTCAGCGCCAGCGGCTTGCCCCGCGGGTCCAGCAGCGCCAGTTTCACCGGAATCATCAGCGGCTGCTTGTCCGCCTGTCCCGGGGTGGCCGGGGTGTGTTGGCTCAGCGTCAGGCTGTAGAGGCCATCCACGTAGGTGTCCTCGGCCCTGACGATGGGGGTGCCGGCCTGGCTGTACCAGCGTTTGAAGCCGCTCAGGTCACGTCCGGATACCTCCTCCATGCAGGCGACGAAATCGTCACAGGTTACCGCCTGCCCGTCGAAACGCTCGAAATACAGGTCGGTGGCGCGGCGGAAGTCCTCGGCGCCAAGCAACTCATGCTGCATGCGCACTACTTCCGCGCCTTTCTCATACACGGTCAGGGTGTAGAAATTGTCGATCTTCTGGTACTGCGCCGGACGCACCGGGTGGGCCAGCGGACCCTGGTCTTCCGGGAACTGGTGGTTGACCAGAAAGTTCACGTTTTCCACCCGCACCACCGCCCGCGAATTCATATCCGAGGAGAATTCCTGATCGCGGAACACGGTGAAGCCTTCCTTGAGGCTGAGCTGGAACCAGTCCCGGCAGGTGACGCGGTTGCCGCTCCAGTTGTGGAAATACTCGTGGGCCACCACCGATTCCACCCGCTCGAAAGCGGCGTCGGTGGTGGTGGCCGGGTGGGCCAGCACACAGGCGGTGTTGAAGATGTTGAGCCCCTTGTTTTCCATGGCGCCCATATTGAAGTGGCTGACGGCGACTATCTGGAAGATATCCAGGTCGTACTCACGGCCATAGACCCGCTCATCCCAGGCCATGGCTTTTTTCAGCGACACCATGGCGTGATCGAGTTTGTCCAGATCCCGGTGTTCGGCATACAGATGCAACGCCACCTCACGCCCGGAAGCGGTGGTGAAGGTATCCTTGAGGCAGGCCAGATCGCCGGCCACCAGGGCGAACAGATAGCAGGGTTTGGGGAACGGGTCTTCCCAGGTGACCCAGTGCCGGCCGCCCTGCCCGTCGCCTTCGGACTCTTCTCCACTGGCTACCGGGTTGCCGTTGGACAGCAGCAGCGGGTAGTGCTCGCGATCGGCCCGCACCGTGGTGGTGAACCGGCTGAGCACGTCCGGACGATCCGGGAACCAGGTGATGCGGCGGAACCCTTCCGCCTCGCATTGCGTGCAGTACATGCCATTGGAGCGATACAGTCCCTCCAAAGCGGTATTCTTTTCCGGCTCGATGCGAACCACCGAGGTCAGCTCGAAGCGCTCCGGTACCGAGAACACGGTCAGACGGCCGTCCGCCTCGCGATAGCGGGAGGCCGGCAGCGCCGCGCCGTCCAGACTCAGTGACAACAGTTCCAGATGCTCGCCGTCGAGCACCAGGTCCTCCGGCCGGTCGTCCCGGGCCGGATTACGCTCCAGCGTCAGGGTGGCGGTGACCAGCGTGTGGCCATCGCGAATATCCACGTCCAGATGGGTTCGCGGAACCAGATAGGCCGGCGGCAGATAGTCCGCCAGGCGAGTGACATTGGCCGGGCTGCCATCACGCATCAGTGCTCTCCTTTCCGCTCGGGCGCCGGTTGCAGGGCCACCGGTTGCTCGCTGTCCGCCTCACTGCTCTTGCAATGTGAAGGCACATAACCGGTACGCTCCTGTTCTGGCAGATTCTTGGTTTCCCAGGCGATGATCGCCTGCAGGCACAGTTCACGCTGCTCGGCGGAGACCCGGCGGCCATCGGGCCAGCGCCCCAGTTCCACGGCGCGGCGCAGACCGTGCCACACCTCCAGGGTCATGGAATCAATCAACTGCTCGAAATTGGAAAAATTCATCATCCCTCTCGGGTCGCGACATGGGTGGGACGGCGGTTGGCCATCAATTATCCCCCGGACGGGTGCTCCAGCCCAGTTTGGAACGGCAGGCCTGATAGAAATCGTGCCCCGGCGGGTGGATCAACTGCAAACGGTGGGGTTTCTTGCGAATGGCGATGACATCGCCCAGCTGCAATCGCACCCCGGAAGTGCCGTCGCAGCTCACCAGGGGCTTCACTTTCTCGGTGGTGATCTGGATCTTGATCTCGCTGTTGCCGTCCACCACCAGGGGCCGGCTAGTCAGGGTGTGAGGGTTCATCGGCACCAGCACCATGGCGTCCAGACGGGGATGCATGATCGGGCCGCCACCGGACAGGGCATAGGCGGTGGAGCCGGTGGGTGTGGAGATGATCAGGCCGTCGGAACGCTGCCCATAGACGAAATGGCCATCAATGATCAGCTCGAAATCGATCATATGGACACTGTCACCGGAGAGCAGCACCACATCGTTGAGGGCGCTGCCCTCGCCCATCACCAGATTGCCGCGCCGCACTTCCATATCCAGCAGAAAGCGGCGCTCGGTGGTGTATTCCCCATCCAGCACCTGACCGACCCGGGATTCGATTTCCGAGGGCAGGATGTCGGTGAGAAATCCCAGGTGGCCGCGGTTCACCCCCAGCACCGGCACATCGTAACGGGCCAGGGTACGGGCCGCGCCCAGCAGGCTGCCATCGCCGCCGACCACGATCACCAGATCACAGGATTCGCCCATCTGAGCGGCGCTGGCCGCCTGCAGCCCCATTTCCGGGAGACTGCCGGCGATGTCCTTTTCCAGGATGACGGTGCAGTCGCGACCGTGCAAAAAGTGAATCAGCTGGCGCATGGAGTACAGCGCCTGCTCGCTTTCGGAACGGGCAATCAGGCCGATATTGCGAAATTTGTCTTGCGCCACATTAGTCCCGGGTTGGGCCCCAGCCCCGGATCCCCGGGACGGGCTATTCGAGATACTCGTGCAGGTGGTCGGCATTGCCGTTAAGGCCGCCTTCCAGCACGAACACGTCCAAGCCTGCGTTTTTTAACAAAAATGCCGCCGTGGCGCTACGCCGACCGGTGTCACAGTAGGCCACGTAGGCCTGTTTCGGGTCCAGCAACCGCGACTTCAGGCGCAGCACATTCAACGACATATTAGCGGCTCCGGACAGCCGATGGCGGTCAAACTCGTCGCCGGTGCGCACATCCAGCCAACGGGCGCCGGCGGCGATCTTCTCCCGGGCCTTGTCCACCGGCAGGGTGTGGATGATCGGTTCACGCAGCAGCGCGTCGAAATCGTCCCGCCCCAGCCGCATCAACACCCCGTCCGTGGCCATGGTGATGGTGGCGTTACGCGGCGTGCCGGACAGTAACGCCTCCTCGCCGAACCACTGCCCTTCCTCCAGCATCGCCACCGGCGTCGCCACCCCGGGGTTGCCCAGCTCGATGGACACCTCGCAGACCCCTTCCTTGATGATGTAGCAGCAATCCGCTTCCTCGCCCTGGCGGATGATCACCTCGCCTTCCTTGCAGCGGCGGGCGTGCAGGCGGCGGAAGATTTCCAGAATGTTGGCCGGCGGCACCCGGTGGAACAGGTTGGACTTCAGCAACCGGATCATCCAGTCGCGGTCATGCTGATAAGCGGCATTGGCGTTGATGTCGAGAATCACGTAACCGGCGGACTGATCCCAGGACAAAATGGTGTCCAGCCGGAAACTGTCGAAACGCACCACGCTGACCTCGGTCAGCGCCCGGGCGTCATCCCGACGTGGCTGAAAGTGACCGAGTGGATGCCAGGACGCGGCATCCCCGGCCCGCACCACACCGCGCTGCCCACTCTCGTTGAACAATTCCACGTCGCCGCTGAGCAGATAGATGGTGGCGTTATCGCGATCGCCCTGACGGAACAGAATATCGCCGGGTTCGTAACGGCAGACCTCCTGCTGATCCAGCAGCCAGTCGAGCTGATCGTTGGACAGCGCATTGACCGGCACGAACGCCTGCAATAAACGCTTATCGATGGACTCTTGAGCCATGAATGGCTTCCCCCCTTATCATTCGATCGCGCGAGTCCCCCCGACCCGCACGATCCGGCATGCTTAGCGTTTGTTTAAAGTCTTGAAGCAAGATACTTACCAGTTCGCGGCACGATTACCGGAACTTGAGCACATTATCGATGGCGGCATCCGAACGGCAGTGCGGACAGCGGTTGGAATTACAGTCGGACACGCCCGGCTTGAACTGATTCGGCACGTCCACCCGGATCACTCTTTTGCCACAGGCACGCGCTTCCGGCCCCACCGCCACCTGGCATACCGGATTTTCGTAGTGAGCCAGCCAGGCACGGTAGTGATCCTCGGTCACCAGGCATTTACGGGCGGCGAACGCCAGCGGGTTTTCCATGTAATCGGAAATCTGATCGGCACCGATGGAGACATGGCCGGCACCAGGATGGAAGGCGATGAAACTGAGACCCAGGCTCTCCAGTTTACGCAACATCTGCTCGCCGCCGGCATTGCTCACTTTCATCTGTTGATGCTTGAGGCCGGCCACGTCCTTGCGCAGTTGAGCGATCAGGTCGTCCCGGTTGAGCACCTCCATTTCCTTACTGTGCAATTCGTCGGCCAGCCGCGCCCGTTCTTCTTCCAGGCGCTGCTCCAGCTCCAACTGGTACTGCTGGCGCAGGCGCTCCGTTTCACTGCCCTGCTGGCGATCCTGAGCGGCCTGCTCCTGCTGATCCCGGCGCAGTGTCTCCAACTGTTCCTTGAGTGAGCTGTTCTGTTCGCGCAACGCCGCGTTCTGGGACTTCAGCGTCTTGAACTGCATCAGCACCTTTTCCAACTGCGTATTGAGGATTTCCTCTTTCTGCTGCTGGGCATAGCGCAGTTGCGCCATCTCTTCCTTCTGTCCGCTCTCCAGGGTATGGATGCGCAGACGCAGTTCCTTGATGGTGCGGGCCAGCCTTACCCGTTCCGGATCCGGCTCGGCGGCGCCGAGAGTGGGAATGTCCTCCTCGGACAGCACCGGCGGCGCCGTCGGCGGTGGCAGATCCTCGTCCATCTCCAGGCCCATCTTCGGCCCGCGCTGGCGCAACAGATCCCGCACCGCGACGAAGTCGTTGGCGCCGGGCTTCATCGATGGATCCCACAATTGGTCCTGGTGCCATGCCACCGGGCACTGGCTGCGGCAGGCCAGCCGGATCGGACCGCTGCCCATGTCCGGGCCAGGGCCGCCGTGCTCGGCCAGATGGCGCAACGGAATATTCCAGGTGGTATCGGCCATGCCGTCTTCGTCGAAGCCGATCAGAAACAACACCAGCGCCTTGACCTTCAACTGTCCGTTGACCAGACAGTAGGCACCTCGCATCTCTTTGCGGGCGAACTCCGGCACCCCCACCATGCCGTCCAGAATCGCCTCGAAGTCGGCGTAGAGCATGCTTTTGGTGATGTGGTGCTCGGCAAAGAACACTATTGCTTCAGAGGTAACGGAGGACCCCGCCATCTCGCCTTCCCCGGGTCATGTCTTTATCGTTTTATCCGCCTCGCGAACCGTCGGGTGACCAGGCTCGTCACAATCTGCCGATCGCGGACAGCTACGACAAAAGTGTGAACCGGCTTTTAGGTAAAAGAAAGGGGTTGCTCGGGAAAGGTAATCAGAACGCTGAGTGCTTCACAGAATCGGGAGGGGTTGGCCCATCGGGCCGGAGGGGTGACGACGGGGGATCAGAGCTCCACACCGTCGTCATCGTTTTCCCAGTCGCCTTCCACCAGCTCTTCCAGGGTTTCCAGCCACAGTTTTTCCTGCATCCGTTCTTCGAAGTAATGATCCATGGTTATTCTCCTTTACGTTTCATTCTGTATTTTCAAATCAAAGATTGTCGGATCAACTTTAGCGTCCCCTTGGTGACCCTTTCATGACAGGGGTCAAAAGGCGCTTACAGGGCCTGTTCACACTATTTCCATCGCGCCTTCATTGGTGGCTTTTTAGCCACAACTGGCGGGACGCAAGCAGTGTGAACAGGCCTTAAGAATAAGAACATCAGGAGAGGGGGAAGTTCCGCGGTGGCCTGGCGCCACAAAAGAAAAAGCCGCATCGAAATACTCGATGCGGCTCCTTAATACATGGAAAAAGGCTAAGATCATGAAAAATGTTGGCGGAGCGGACGGGACTCGAACCCGCGACCCCCGGCGTGACAGGCCGGTATTCTAACCAACTGAACTACCGCTCCGAACTTTCCGTGAAAGGGCGGCGTAGACGCCATCCTTTCGGGAAACTGGTGGGTGGTGACGGGATCGAACCGCCGACCCTCTGCTTGTAAGGCAGATGCTCTCCCAGCTGAGCTAACCACCCGCATCGCGTTGCGAAGTGGGCGCCATTTTAGGGATTGGCCCCGGAGTGTCAACGGCTTTCTGCGAAAAAACCTGCCGTTCGTTCATATTTTCGTCGCACTGTCGAATAAACGCCCATTTTGGCTGCATTTCAGCCGGAATCCGCCTCCGATTCGCGCTCTTCAATCCACCTTTTCGCCTGCTCCAGGGTGAAGCGCCCGGGCACGGCCCGGCCACTGGGCTCGGCCACCAGATAATGACTCACCCGCAACTGCCAGGTGGCGCGGTCCAATTCCCCTTCTTCCATGATGGTATAGCCGGTGCGTCCCCAGGCGAAGCCATTGCCGATCACGCCGCGCCCTCCTCACTCTCCTCGCCGACCACCCGGTCGACGATCAGATCCGCCAGACCTTCCACCGAAAGACTGCGGGACTGATCAAACCAGTTATGGGTCCAGCCGGTCATGCCGGTGATCAGCCGCCGCATGATGAACGGGTCGGCCCGGAAACGGCCTTCCTTATGGAGATCCGCGAGCACGTCCAGCCAGAGCTGCTCATAAATGTCCCGCAAGGCCAGCGCTTCGCGCTGCTTGTCCGCATTGAGGCAACGCCACTCGGTCACCAGCACCGTCATCGCCTCGCTGGTATCGCCGACGATGGCGGTCAGTTCCGCGCGCACCAGTGCCCGCAACCGCTCCACCGGCCGATCCTCGGCGGCGATGGCGGCGCGCAGACGCTCGGTATTGAAGTGGATAACTTCCTCCATCACCGCGAACAGGATCTCTTCCTTGGTTTTGAAATGGTGGAAGATGGACCCGCTCTGGATCCCCACCACGGCGGCGATATCGCGCACCGTGGTGCGTTCATACCCCTTGTCGCGAAACAGTTGGGCGGCGGCGCTGAGCAGGCGCCCCCGCGGACTGTCGTCAATGCCGTGTACAGCGCGTGCTTGTGTCATTGGTTCCTCCTGATCGGCCGGCATTATACGCATTACACAACATGGGCATCAGACTGGGCATCAGACAATGCCGCTGGCCGGTTCGGCCGTGGACCTGAGCGTTTCGGTCAAGGGGCGTGGCCGATTCCATATTTACATACCAAGCGCTTGCTTGGTAGTGTTGAGCCACTCCGTCACCGGCCCATTCGTCATGAAGGAAGGAAGAAGGAACAACACCATGAGCGATCTGACCCGCATCGGCTGCGCCGCCGGCTTCTGGGGCGATACCAACAGCGCCGCCTTCCAACTGGTCCGCCAGGGCAATATCGACTATCTGGTGTTCGACTATCTGGCCGAGGTCACTTTGTCGATCATGGCCGGGGCGCGCATGAAGGACGCCAACGCCGGCTACGCCCACGATTTCGTCACCCAGGTGATGGCGCCGCTGGCCCGGGAGATCAAGGACAAGGGCATCAAGGTGATCAGCAACGCCGGCGGCGTGAATCCCCGCGCCTGCCGGGATGCTCTGCGGAAAGTGTTCGCCGAGGCCGGCGTCGAGATGAACATCGCCCTGGTGGAAGGCGACGATCTTAATCCACGCCGGGCCGAGTTCACCGACTGCCGGGAAATGGACACCGGCGCGGCCTTGCCGCCGATTACCGTGACCATGAATGCCTACCTTGGCGCCCTGCCGATCAAGGCCGCTCTGGACGCCGGCGCCGACCTGGTGCTGACCGGCCGCATCGCCGACTCCGCGCTGGTGCTGGGCCCGTTGCTGCATGAGTTCCAGTGGCCGGACGACGACTACGACCGGCTGGCCCAGGGCTCCCTGGCCGGCCATCTGATCGAGTGCGGCGCTCAATGCACCGGCGGCAACTTCACCGATTGGCGCGATGTGCCCGGCTTCGACAACATGGGCTTCCCGGTCGCCGAATGCCACCGGGACGGTACCGTGGTGATCACCAAACCGGCGGACACCGGGGGACTGGTCACCCCCGCCACCGTCGGCGAACAACTGCTCTATGAAATCGGCGACCCGCGTCAGTACATCCTTCCCGATGTGGTCTGTGACTTCACCAACGTCACTCTCACCCAGGACGGGCCGGATCGGGTCAAAGTCAGCGGCGCGCGCGGGCTCCCCCCCACCGACACCTACAAGGTGTCCGCCACCTACCCCGACGGCCAACGCATCACCGCCTCTTTCCTGATGGGCGGCATCGACGCTCCCGCCAAGGGCCAGGTGGTGGCGGACGCCATCCTCGGCAAGGTGGCGGCGCAGTTCAAACAGGCGGGGCTGGCGCCCTTCCGGGATGTCAGCGTGGAAATCCTCGGCAGCGAGGCCACCTACGGCAACCAGGCGCGCCGCCAGGACAGCCGCGAAGTCGTGGTGAAAATCGCCGCCCTGCACGACGACCGCAAGGCCCTGGGTCTGTTCGCCCGGGAAATCGCCCAGGCCGCCACCGGCATGGCCCCTGGTTTGTCCGGTCTGGTCGGCGGCCGGCCCAAGCCGATGCCCCGTATTCGTCTTTATTCCACCCTTATCGGTAAACAGAAGGTGCCGGTCACGGTGGACGTCAACGGTGAAACCCTGCCGGTGGCCATTCCCGCCGGCGAGCCGCTGACGAAACCAGCCCCGCAAGCGGACGGCGAGACTGCCTCCGGCGACACCGAGGTGCCGTTGGTGAAACTGGCCTGGGCCCGCTCCGGCGACAAGGGCAACCACGCCAACATCGGCGTTATCGCCCGGGACCCGGTTTACCTGCCCTATTTACGCGCGGCGCTGAGTGAGGCCGCGGTGGCGGACTACATGCGGCATGTGCTCGATCCGGAAACCGGCTCGGTCAGCCGCTGGGAGCTGCCCGGCATGCACGCCTTCAATTTCCTGCTGCGCAACGCGCTGGGCGGCGGCGGTATCGCCAGTCTGCGCATTGATCCGCAGGGCAAGGCGTTCGCGCAACAGTTGCTGGACATGCCGGTGGCGGTGCCCAACACCCTGGCCGCGTCTCTGCATTGACTCCGTGGCGGCCCGCCCCAGAGGCGGCCGTCACCTGGCTCATTGATAAAGGAAAACAAACCATGTCCTACCGTTCCGTCTTTCGGGAAAATCTGTTCGCCGACCGCAACATCATCGTCACCGGCGGCGGCTCCGGTATTGGCCGTTGCACCGCGCATGAATTGGCGGCGCTCGGGGCGCGGGTGGTCCTGATCGGCCGCAGCGAGGACAAGCTGCGGGAAGTGGCCGGGGAAATACAGCAGGACACCGGCCGCGAGGCCCTGTATTTCAGTTGCGACATCCGTGAGGAGGAGCGGGTGCGCGCGACCGTGGCCCGGATCTATCAGGCCGTGGGTCAGGTACACGGCCTGGTCAACAACGCGGGCGGCCAGTTCCCCGCACCGCTGGCGCTGATCAGCCAGAAAGGCTGGGAAACGGTGATCCGCACCAACCTCACCGGCGGCTTTCTGATGGCCCGGGAAGTGTTCACCCAGGGCATGAACCAGCACGGCGGCGCCATCGTCAACATCGTCGCCGACATGTGGGGAGGCATGCCGGGCATGGGGCACTCCGGCGCCGCCCGCGCTGGCATGGACAATTTCACCAAGACCGCCTCGGTGGAATGGGGATGCTGCGGCGTACGAGTGAACGCGGTGGCCCCGGGCTGGATCGCCTCCTCCGGCATGGACACCTATCCGGAGGCGTTTCAGAACATTCTTAAAACCCTGCGTGCCGCGGTGCCACTGAAACGCATGGGCGTGGAAGCGGAAGTGTCCTCGGCGATCTGTTTCCTGCTCAGCGACGCCGCCGCCTTCATCAGCGGCGACACGCTGCGTATCGACGGCGGCGCCAGCCAGGGCAACGTGGCCATCTTCCCGTTGCCGGAGCACAAGCGCAGCGAACCCTTCGACGGCTTCCACCGCGCCATCACTCCCGCCATTTTCAAACAAGACTGATTCCGCGCCAACCGACAGGACCCGATCATGCCCGTACTCGAAACCAGCCTGGACGTGAACAGCGACAGCTTCCGCGAAAGCCGGGATGCCATGCTCAAGGCAGTGGAAGAATTCCGCGCCATCGAACAAGGCGTGGTGGACGCCTCCGAAGCCAAACGCGCCAAATTCGAAAAACGGGGTCAACTATTGCCCCATGAGCGAGTCGCCCGTCTGCTCGATCCGGGCTCACCGTTCCTCAGCCTGATGAACCTGTCCGGCTATGGCATGCACGACGACAAGGACGGCACCGAAGCCGGCGGCGGCAGCATCGCCGGTATCGGCTATGTGGCCGGAGTGCGCTGCCTGGTCACGGCGTCCAACTCGGCTATCAAGGGTGGCACCATCACCCCGTCCGGACTGCACAAAACGCTGCGTCTGCAACGCATCGCCCTGGAGAACAAGCTGCCGGTGGTGAGTCTGGTGGAATCCGGTGGCGCCAATCTGAACTACGCCGCCGAGGTGTTCGTCGAGGGCGCGCGGACCTTCGCCAACCAGGCACGTCTGTCCGCCGCCGGCATCCCGCAGATCACTGTGGTGCACGGCAACGCGACCGCCGGCGGCGCCTATCAACCGGGCCTCTCCGATTACGTTATCGTGGTCCGCGACCGCGCCAAGATGTTTCTCGCCGGGCCGCCATTGCTGAAAGCGGCCACCGGCGAGATCGCCACCGACGAAGACCTCGGCGGCGCGGAAATGCACACCGGTGTGGCCGGCACCGCCGAGTATCTGGCCGACGACGACGCCGATGGCATTCGCCAGGCGCGGGACCTGATGGGTGTGCTCGGCTGGCGCGACGATGCGCCGGCCACCGATGAATGGGCACCGCCACGCTACGATGAAGAGGAACTGCTTGGCGTGGTGCCCAGCGACGCCAAGAAGCCCTATGACGTGCGTGAGGTGATCGCGCGGATCGCCGACGATTCCAACTTCGTCGACTTCAAGAACGACTGGGATGCCGCCACCGTATGCGGCTGGATCGCCATCGAAGGCCAACCCGTGGGCGTGCTTGGCAACAACGGGCCGATCACCCCGCGCGGCGCGGCCAAGGCAGCCCAGTTCATTCAATTGTGTGACCAGAGCAATCGGCCGTTGCTGTTTCTACACAACACCACCGGCTTCATGGTCGGCACCGACGCCGAACGCAACGGCGTGATCAAACACGGCTCGAAAATGATTCAGGCGGTGGCCAACGCCCGGGTGCCGAAAATCTCCATCGTTATCGGCGGCTCCTACGGTGCCGGCAACTACGCCATGTGCGGCCGGGGCCTGGATCCACGCTTTATTTTCGCCTGGCCCAATTCCCGTGTGGCGGTGATGGGCGGCCAGCAGGCCGGCATGGTGCTGCGTATCGTCGCCGAGGCCAAACAGCGGGCCAACGGTATCGAACCGGATGAGAAAGTGCTGGAGATGCTGCAGCAAAGCACCGCGCAGAAACTGGACGCGCAATCCACCGCGCTGTACGGCACCGCCCATCTATGGGACGACGGCATCATTGACCCACGCGATACCCGCCGGGTGCTGGCCTATGTTCTGGATATCTGCCGCCAGGCGGAGCACCGCCAACTCAATGGCAACACCTTTGGCGTGGCAAGACTATGAATGAAGTTGACAGTTAACAGTGAATAGTTAACAGCGAAAATCAAAGGCGGCTCAAAAATCAGCCTGGAAGCCAGTCAAACCGAATAGAACACATAGCAGGAGTGTGTCATGAAATTCACGCAGGAACATGAAGAACTGCGCCGCACGGTACGTCAATTCGTCGACAAGGAAATCAATCCGCATGTAAAGGAATGGGAGGCGGCCGGCCGTTTTCCGATTCATGAGGTGTTCAAGAAAATGGGCGACCTCGGCCTGCTCGGCGTCACCAAGCCGGTGGAGTACGGCGGCATGGGGCTGGACTATTCCTACGGCATGGTAATGAGCGAGGAGATGGGCACGGTGCATTGCGGTGGCGTGCCGCTGGCGGTGGGCGTGCAGACCGACATGGCGACACCGGCCCTGGCCCGCTTCGGTTCCGACCAGTTGCGCCGGGACTATCTGGCGCCCGCCATCGCCGGTGACATGGTGGCCTCCATCGCCGTTTCCGAACCGCAGGCCGGTTCCGATGTGGCGGCGGTGAAAACCACGGCAAAAAAAGACGGCGACGATTACGTCATCAACGGCACCAAGATGTGGATCACCAATTCGCCCAGCGCCGACTTTTTCTGCCTGCTGGCGAACACCTCCGATGACAAGCCGCACATCAACAAGTCCCTGATCGTGGTCCCCAAGGACGCCGCCGGCATCACCGTGGACAAGCCGCTGGACAAACTGGGCATGCGCTCCTCGGAAACCGCCCAGGTGTTCTTCGATAACGTGCGCGTGCCGCAACGCAACCTGATCGGCCAGGAAGGCATGGGCTTCATGATGCAGATGATGCAGTTCCAGGAAGAGCGCCTGTTCGCCGCCTCCAACAGCCTCAAGGGCATGGAACACGTGATCAACGAAACCATCGAGTACGCCCGCGAGCGCAAGGTGTTTGGCATGAGCCTGCTGGACAATCAGACCGTGCACTTCCGTCTGGCCGAATTGCAAACCGAGGTGGAAGCCCTGCGCGCCCTCACCTACCGCGCCTGTGACCTCTACATCAACGGCCAGGACGTGCTGCAACTGGCCTCCATGGCGAAACTGAAGGTGGGCCGGCTGGCACGGGAAGTGGCGGACTCCTGCCTCCAGTTCTGGGGTGGCAACGGCTTCATGTGGGACAACCCGGCCAGCCAGCTCTATCGTGATGGCCGGCTTGGTTCCATTGGCGGCGGCGCCGACGAAATCATGCTCGGCATCATCTGCAAGACCATGAACACGCTGCCGGGCAAAAAGAAATAATGGATCGGACCTCCGACGTCAGCCCCAAAGCCGAGTGAGACCTGCCATGACGCTACCTGAAACCGAAACAATCACCCTCCACCGTGATGGTACCACCCTCTCCGTCACGCTGAACCGGCCGCAAAGCCGCAACGCCATGAGCCTGATCATGGTTGACGAGCTGATGGCGGTATTCGACTGGGTGGAAGCCAATCCGGATGTCCGTGCCGTGGTGTTGCGTGGCGCCGGCGGCCATTTCTGCGCCGGCGGCGACATCAAGGACATGGCCGGCGCCCGTCAGCAGGCGGCGGCCGGCGACGATCAGGCGTTCTTCACCCTGAACCGGCGTTTCGGCGCCATGGTCAGCCGCGCCGAAAGGCTGCCGGCGGTTTTGGTGTGCGTATTGGAAGGCGCCGTGCTCGGCGGCGGCTTTGGTCTGGCGTGCGTCTCCGATGTGGCGCTGGCCGCCGGCGATGCCCGCTTCGGGCTGCCGGAAACCGGCCTGGGCGTGATTCCGGCGCAGATCGCCCCGTTCGTGGTACGCCGCATCGGCCTGACCCAGGCCCGCCGGCTGGCGCTCACCGGCGGCCGCTTCGATGGTCACGGCGCCCAGGCGCTCGGGGTGGTGCACGAGGTGGCCGATTCCACCGAGGAGCTGGAGCAACGGTTGCGGCAGGTGCTGGAACAAATCCGCCGGTGCGCGCCCCACGCCAACCGGGTGACCAAGCAATTGGTGCTGAGCGTGGACGAGCAGCCGCTGGACGCGGTGCTTGATCAGGCCGCCCGGGACTTCGCCGACGCCGTCACCAGCGAGGAGGGTCAGGAAGGCACACTGGCCTTCGTACAGAAACGCGCACCGTCCTGGTCGACGGATAAGGAATAACCATGAGCTTCGACAAAATTCTGATCGCCAACCGTGGCGAAATCGCCTGCCGCGTCATCGCCAGTGCCCAGGCCCTGGGTTATCGCACCGTGGCGGTGTATTCCGAGGCGGACCGCGATGCCCGCCATGTACGGTTGGCGGATGAAGCACTTTGTATCGGGCCGGCCAATGCCACCGCTTCCTACCTCAACATCGGCGCGCTGCTCGACGCCTGCCGCCGCAGCAGCGCCGACGCGGTCCACCCAGGCTACGGTTTCCTTTCTGAAAACAGCGACTTCGCCCGGGCCTGCGAGAACGCCGGCATCACCTTTATCGGCCCGCCGGTGGCCGCGATCCGGCTGATGGGCTCGAAACGGCTGTCGAAAATCGCCATGGAAGAGGCCGGGGTGCCCTGTGTGCCCGGTTATCAGGGCGAGGATCAGAGTGACGATACCCTGCTGCGAGAAGCGCGGCGCATCGGCCTGCCACTAATGATCAAGGCCAGCGCCGGCGGCGGCGGACGCGGCATGCGCGTGGTCACCGACGAGACGGAGATCCCGGCGCAACTGAACAGCGCCCGCCAGGAAGCCCGTAACAGCTTCGGCAACGACGAGCTGATCCTGGAGCGGGCGGTGAGCACGCCGCGCCACGTGGAAATTCAGGTGTTCGGGGATCACCACGGCAATGTCATCCACCTCGGTGAGCGGGACTGCTCGGTGCAACGCCGCCATCAGAAGGTGGTGGAGGAAGCCCCCTCCCCGGCCCTGGACGCAACCTTGCGGCGGCGCATGGGCGAGGCGGCGGTCAATGCCGCCCGCGCCTGCGGCTATGTGGGCGCGGGCACGGTGGAGTTCCTGCTGGGCGCCGACGGTGAGTTCTATTTTCTGGAGATGAATACCCGTCTGCAGGTGGAACATCCGGTTACCGAACTGGTCACCGGCCAGGATCTGGTGGCCTGGCAACTGAAAGTGGCCGCCGGCGAAGCCCTGCCGCTGACCCAGGACCAGGTCACCCTGACCGGTCACGCCATGGAGGTCCGCCTCTATGCGGAGGATCCCGCCCAGGGCTATCTGCCGCAAACCGGCCCGGTACGGCGCTGGCGCCCGGCCAGCGGAGAAGGGATCCGGGTGGATCACGGCCTGCGTGAAGGCGACCAGGTGGGCAGCCACTACGACCCGATGCTGGCCAAGATCATCGCCCACGGCGCCACTCGGGAGGAAGCCCGGCGCCGGCTGCTGCGCGCGGTGGAAGACACCGTGCTCGCCGGCGTCAATGACAACCGTGCCTTCCTGGCCGCGATCCTGCGCCACCCGGTGTTCGCCGCCGGTGAAGCCACCACCGCCTTTATTGGCGCCGATTTCGCCGGCGACCCCAGTCTCACGCCCGCACAACCCGGTGATGCCTTGTGGTCGGTGGCGGCGCTGCTGTTCGCCCGGCACCAGGATCACCGCCGGAACGGGCCAGGCCGCGGCTGGCAGTCCAGCGCCCTGGGCGCGCAGCCTCTGACGCTGGGCTGTGGCGAGCACAGCCGGACCCTCACCCTCCAGGGAACCCGTGTCGCGGGTGAACTACCGGTGGCGCTGGAGGAAATGGATGACGAATCCGTCGTCGCCGAAGTGGATGGCATCCGCCGCCGCTTTCATTGGTGCCGACACGGTGATCAGCTATGGCTGCAACACGGCGCCGACAAGGCCGTGTTCCAGGACCTGACCCATCAGCCGGCCGCCGGCCGGGACGGCCCTGGCTCCGGCCGGCTGAGCGCGCCCATGGACGGCGCCGTGGTGAGCCTCTCCGCCAGCGTCGGCGAGCAGGTGCGGCGCGGCCAGGTGCTGGCCGTCATGGAGGCGATGAAAATGGAGCATGTGCTCAAAGCCGATTGCGACGGCACCGTGACCGAGGTGGCGGTGGCGGTGGGCGATCAGGTACGGCGCCAGCAATTACTGGTGGCGCTGGAAGCGGACGTGGCCCCAACCTGATGGCGCGCTCCCCCGGCGGCCGGGCAAATGCCCTGGCCTCCGGGCTGTGTTTGAATGGCGGCTGGCGTGGGGCTCCATTGTCCCGATTGGCGATGTTTTAACCAATCAGGACGGTGACCGATGGGTCCGTTCGATCACCGCTTGCCCGCCTCCGGGGCGCCGGTTATGGTAGCGCCCATCCGCGGTCGACTTACGATTGTTCGCCGCGAATATTTGGTCATCTCCGGATCACGGCGCATCCCCCCTCCTATTGTCGGAGCGGCGGCGGCACGCCTTCGGAGAAGCCCTTTTCAGCCCTTTGCTGGTAGTGGACTCCCGGCACGACCCGGGTATTCCAAGAACATAGAGAATCAGAGAGTGGAGATGCCATGAGCAGCGCCGACGTCATTACGTTGCCGAAGATTCTGTCGAAGGTTCCCGAGATCGTTGCCAATCTGCCCGGGCTGTTGAAGGGCTCCAAGATGAGCAAGATCACCGACACCACCAAACCGCTGGGGCTGGGGGTCGAATTCGAGGCCGCCACCGCCGCCAACCCCAACGGCATCGCCGTTATTCACCAGGACACCGAACTCACCTACCGGCAATTCAACGCCTGGGCCAACCGCATCGCCGACTACTTCGCCTCCATCGGGCTGAAGAAAGGCGACACCGTGGTGGTGGATATCGAGAACCGCCCGGAACTGGTGGCCACGGTGCTGGCCTGTGCCAAACTGGGCATCTGCGCCGCTCTGGTGAACACCTCCCAGCGAGGCAAGGTCCTCACCCACAGCATCAATCTGGTGGAGCCCAAGGCCGCCATCATCGGCGGCGAATTGATCGAAGCCATCGAGGAAGTCCGTGACGATCTGGATCTGAAGACCAACTTCTTCTATCTGGCCGATGCCGACACGCTGCAAAATCCGGGTGAAGCACCGGCCGGCTACAAGAACCTGGCCACCGAGATCCAGAACTGCTCCAGCGAGAACCCGGCCGGCACCAACCAGAGCCGTCTCAAGGATCCGCTGTTCTACATTTACACCTCCGGCACCACCGGTCTGCCGAAGGCGGTGGTCTTCAACCACGGCCGCTGGCAAAAAGCGTTCGGCGCTTTCGGCTACTCCGCCGTGCGCCTGGACAAGGACGATCGCCTGTATTGCACTCTGCCCTTCTACCATGCCACCGGCATGGTCATCTGCTGGGCCTCCGTGATCGCCGCCCGTGGTGGCCTGGTGCTGGCGCGCCGCTTCTCCGCCAGCCGCTTCTGGGACGATATCCGTCAGCATAACTGCACCGCGTTCGGCTATGTCGGCGAGTTGTGCCGTTATCTGCACGAGCAGCCCCGCAAGGCCGACGACAGCAACAACCGCGTGCACACCATCGTTGGCAACGGTCTGCGGCCGAGTATCTGGAAAGACTTCAAGGAGCGTTTCGGCATTGAACGCGTGGAGGAGTTCTACGCCTCTTCCGAGGGCAACGTGGCCTTCACCAATGTGTTCAACTTCGACAACACCGTGGGCTTTTCCCCGGTGAGCTACGCTATCGTCAAGTACGACAAGGAAGCGGATCAGCCGGTGCGCGACGCCAAGGGTTTCATGATCAAGGTGAGCAAGGGCGAGTCCGGCCTGATGCTCGGTGAGATCACCGACAAGACCCCGTTCGACGGCTATACCGACAAGGAAAAAACCGAAAAGGCGATCTTCCGCGACGTGTTCAAGAAAGGCGATGCCTGGTTCAACACCGGCGATATGATGCGGGACATTGGTTTCCGCCACGCCCAGTTCGTCGATCGTCTCGGTGACACCTTCCGCTGGAAAGGGGAAAACGTCTCCACCACCGAAGTGGAACAGATCCTGGATGGCTTCGAGGCGATCATCGAGTCGGTTGTTTACGGGGTGGAAATTCCCGACACCAACGGCCGCGCCGGCATGGCCGAGCTGCGTCTGGACCGGCCCCACGACGAGGTGGATTTCCAGGCCCTGTGCGACTATCTCAAACGTGAGTTGCCGCCCTATGCCATTCCGGTATTCCTGCGCATTACCGACCATGGAGTGGAAACCACCGGCACCTTCAAGCACCAGAAAAACAAGCTGAAGGACGAGAAATACGACCTGAGCAAACACGACGATCCGGTCTACGTTCTGCTGCCCGGCGAAAACTGCTACCAGCGCCTCAGCGAAGAAATGCAGAAGGGTATCGACGGCGGCGAATATCGTTTCTGAGTCTGTTTGCCGTTATTCTTTCACCCTCTCCCCCCCTCTCCCCTCTAAGGGAGAGGGTGAAAACAACCGCCGGCCCTACCCCACCTCATCCCGTAACCGCCGTTTCAGTATCTTGCCCACCGGGTTGCGGGGGATCGCATCGACGATGCGCAGTGCCTCCGGCAGCTTGTAGAGGCTCATGCCGGATTCACGCAGAAAGCCGGTGATATCATCCAGGGTCGGCGGCGACGCCGGTTCCCGCGCCACCACGCAGACACACACCCGCTCCCCCATCACCTCGTCCGGCTGCGGAATTACCGCCGCGTCCAGGACCGCTGGATGCGCCTGCACCGCGTTCTCCACTTCCGCGCTGGAAATATTGAAACCGCCCCGGATCACCATGTCCTTTTTGCGATCATGGAAGCCAACATGGGCGTCATCCCGGATCACGAACAAGTCACCGGTACGGAAGTAGCCATCAGCGGTGAACGCTTTTTCGGTCAAATCCGGCCGTTTGAAGTAACCGGCGAACAGACTCGGTGCCCGATAGCACAATTCGCCGATACCCCCCGGTTCGGTCACCTCCCGGTCCTCGTCATCCAGCAGCTTGACACTTACCCCATCCACTCCGGACGGCCAGCGGCAACCGGGCTTGCCCCAGAACGGCAGGTGATCCACCCGCCGCTCCAGTTCCGGTACATCCGCCGGCCCGGCGATCAGGCAGGTGCCCTCGTTCTGTCCCCAGATATTGATGATTTCGATGCCCCAGCGACGCTTGAATTCCTCCAGCGTCCACAGTGACGGCGGCGCCGAACCGGTGGTGATGGCGCGCACCGAGGACAGATCGATGCGATCCACGTCCGGCAGCTTGGCGATCATGTTCAGTACCGCCGGCACCAGAATAGTGAAGTGGATGTTCTGCTCGGAGAGTTGTTCCAGCAGCACCGGCATGGTCAGTGGATGATGCAGAACCAGGGTGCCGGCGGAAACCAGCCAGGACACATAATTGACGCCCAGCGCGGTCATGTTGACCAGCGGCGCCACGCACAATTGCCGGTCCCCTTCCCGCAGCCCGGAGGTCCGCATCAGCGGACCGATATGGGAGAACCAACTGTTGTGGCTCATCGGGCAGCCCGGAGAGCCTGTTCATAGTCTTTACGCCACCGCGCCGGAGTTCATTTTGTCGTCAGGGCGTGATTTCGATTGTGCGGTGTAGTCATTCTACATAAACAAGCGTAATCGCGGTCTGACGGCAAAAGGGACCCGGCCCTTCGGGTTGCGCTGGAAAAGCCGCCAGACGACGCTGCGGCCTTTGACTTTGGCCCCACCAGAGCCTGCAGTCCGCAACGCCCTCTGGCGGCTTTTCCAGCAGCAACGCGGTGGCGTAAAGACTATGAACAGGCTCTTAGGCTGGACTCGGTCCCGGAGGTCCAGCACAGGGTGAAGATATCGTTGGCGTCCACCGTCACTGGCGGTAACGGCCCCACCGGCCCTTCGGCGATGGCGGTCAGTTCGGCCAGGGAAAGACATTGCTCGAAACCCAGCGTCCTGCCCATGGCGATATAATCAAAGCCCTTGGCGTGATCGGCGGCGATATACAAGCGCGCACCGGTGAGTTCCGCCACATAGCCCACATCGGTGGCCCGCCATTGCAATGGCAACGCGGTAAGAACGCCACCGGCGCGGGCCACCGCCAGGTAGAGCATGGCCAGCTCCCAGATATTGGGGAGCTGGGCCACCACGATGTCGTCCTTTGCCAACCCACGCCGGATCAGTTCCGCGGCGGTGGCATCCACCGCCCGGCCGAACGCCTCATAGCTCAGCGAACGGGCCGGCGTGCCGACCAGATCCGGCCGGTCTGGCGGGTCCACCACCGCTTCCCGGTCCGGGTGGGCGTCGCGGTTATGTGCGAACTGGTCCAATAAGGTGCGTTGGCCCCAACGCCCCTCGCCAACGTAATGATCAATCCACCGCCGGGAATGCAAAATCATGGCTTGTCCTTGCTATTGCCCTGAACACCCCATTAAACCCCCTGCCCGCGCCGGCACCATCGTCGGATTGAACGATGTCGGCCTGGACAGGCGAGCGGCCGCGATAACATCAGGGTTTGATAATCGTCCATTCCGACGACGTTAATTGCCGCCGCCCACCGACAGGATGAAAGACCCATTTCGGGTCATATAAGAAGGAGAACATTCCCATGCCGGTATTTCGTTCATGGGGCGCGGCCTCCCGTCGCGGCCCCGCTTTCACTGCCCTGCTTGCCGCTCTCGCCGCTTTGCTGTTCAGCTCCGGGGTGGCGGCCAAACAGCTACGTTACGCCACCGGCTCAGCGCCGAATTCCCTTGGCGGCCTGGCGGCGGAGAAGTTCGCCGAATCGCTTGAGGACTACTCCGGCGGCGACCTCACCGCCAAGGTCTATATGATGTCCCTGCTCAGCTTCGCGGAAATGTCCGGCGGGGTGGAAAAAGGCATGACCGACATCGGCTCCATGATCTATCCCTACTTCCCGTCCGAATATCCGCGCACCAACCTGGTGGCCGAACTAACCATGCTCACCGATCTGATGGGCGCTCCGAAATCCCTGTCCAATCTCGCCTACGCCGGCGCGGTCAGCGAGTTCGTATTCGAACACTGTCCGAAGTGTGTCGCGGAATGGGAAGCCCACGACCATGTTTTCAGCGGCGGCTCAGCGGCGTCCCCCTACTATTTTCTCTGCAACAAGCCCGTGGATACCCTCAAGGACCTCAGCGACAAACGGGTCCGCGTGGGCGGCGCGCAATGGGCCCGGGCGGCCGAAGCACTGAACGCCACGCCGGTGACCATGTCGGTGAACGAAATCTACGAGGGCCTGAGCCAGGGCGCCGTGGACTGCACCATGCAGGCCGCCGCCGAACTGATCAGCTTCAACCTGATGGAAGTCACCACCGACATCACTCTGGGCGCCCCTCTTGGCATCTACGGAGGCCTGTCCCTGAGCACCAACCGCAAAGTGTGGCGCGCTCTCGATGAGAAACAGCGTAAGGCGGTTCTGCACGCCGCCGCCGACTCCAATGCCAATGTGACCTGGGGCTATCGCATCGATGACGAGCGCGCGCTCAAGCAAGCCAAGGAAAAAGGCATCGCCATGCACGAAGCCGACGACGCCATGGTCACCACCGCCGAACAGTTCATCGAAAAGGACATGGAGACCATCGCCGCCAACTACCAGACAAAATACGGCGTGGACGACGCCGCGGAGATGATCGCCACCTTCCGTCCTCTGTTGGAGAAATGGATGACACTGGTCAAGGACGTGGACAGCAGCGAGGCGCTGGCGGACCTGTACTGGAAAGAAATCTACTCGAAAGTGGACGTCAGCAAGTACGGGCTGTAAGCGCTACTCCACCTCCCCTCGCACGGCCCGCTGAAAGCGGGCCGTGCTTTGTGAATCCAGGCGCAAGTCGGCATCGTCGAAGGCCTCGTCTTCCGGCAACAACAGCGCCACCCCGGCCCCACGGTCCACGGACACGGTCAGGTCTTCACCACGCAAGTCCAGTAGATGACCGCCCCGACGTCGCTCCTGGTCAATGAAGTGAAAGTGATAGCCGGCACCGCTGACCGCGGCCAGGTAATCCGGTAACCGGAACCCCACCAGAGTACCCGTCACATCAGCCAGCTCATACACGTTCTGCTCGGCCACCACCTGATCAATGGGCCGATACGGCGGCTTTTGCCGGGGCACGCTGCGTAATTTCAGAGCTTGGAAACGCCCGTCCAGCCGCACGGCGTAAACGCCGTTGGCCGATGGCAGCCGGGCGTCCAGAGCACGGGCCAGGTGCGCCATTCCCCGCACTTGCGACAAAGTGAAACGCTGATCCCGGGTAAACCGCTTCACCGTCAGAAACGGGGTTTGCTCCTGATCCGACACGGCCCTGATACGGCCTTCCAGGTCGGCCTGGTAGGCCTTGCCACCCAGCACGATAATCTCGCCGTCCACCGGGCTAAGAGCACCGAGGCCAAAGTCCCCCAATGCCAGCATCCGGCTGAAGCGAGTGCCGCCCTCCAGGACACCGGCGCTCAACGCGGTGGTCGGCGCCAACTGATAGACCAGATCTACCGGCGCCAATTCCGCCCGGGCGCCCGCTGCCAACCCTATCGACAGTAGAAAAATGCCCGCCGCTTTTCTCATCCGTTTCTCCTCGAGGTTCATGAGCCCCCCAGACTAGGCGGCGGCGGAAGCATGAAACAGCCCCGGTGCCTCAAGGCATTCTTGCCGGAGGCTCATCAATCCTACAGCTCGCGGCTCATGGGCCACTGTCGCTCCCTATACCGCCGCGTAGCCCGGGAGGTGAGTCGAAGCAGGCGGTTTCAGAGCTCGTGGAGAGTCGGCGGGCAGTGTTCCAGGACCGTGTTTGGCCAGGGAAGGCCAAACCCGAGCCCACATGGATGTGCTTGCAGCGTGTCCTGGAACGCTGCCCGTCGACTCTCCCCACCTGGCAACAGGCAGCTTGATTCGTATCCTTGCCGCCCCACAGATCAGGGCGCCGGCTCGAACCCCACCACCTTGCCGCGCAACGCCAGATCCCAGGACGGCGGCCCGGGCAAGGATTCGGCCAGGAAGTCCACCACCGCCCGCACCTTGCGCGACAGTTGCCGCGCCGACGGGTAAACCGCATGCACCGCCGAGGGCTCGAATTCGTACTCCGGCAAGACCCGCACCAGATCACCGGAGAGCAACGCATCGGCGATCGAGAACGTCACCCCCATGGCGATGCCCAAGCCGGCCTTGGCGGCCTCGGTCAGCACCTCGCCGTTATTACAGACCACGGGCCCCGCCACCGGTACCGACACCGTGCCCTCGGGCCCCTGCAGCCGCCAATGGCGCGGCTTCTCCAGCGCGGTGAAGATCAGGCACTGGTGATCGCTCAGTTCCTTCGGCTCACGGGGCACGCCATGGCGGCGAATATAGGCCGGGCTGGCCACCAGCAACCGTCGGTTGGCGCACAGCCGGCGGGCCACCAGACGGTAATCCTCCAGTGCGCCGATGCGAATGGCCAGGTCCACGCCGCCGTCTATGAGATCGATGAAGCGATCACTCAATTCCAATTCAATCGACAGCTCCGGATAGCGATCACGCAGCGGTTTCAGCAACGGCACGATGTGCTGCCGCCCGAACACCACCGGTGCGTTGACACGAATAACGCCCTTTGGATGCCGGCTGGCGGCGGTGACCTCGCTTTCCGTCTGTTGCAGTTCTTGCAGAACACGCTGGCCGCGCCGGAACAACACGGCACCGGATTCGGTCAGCGACAACCGCCGGGTGGACCGCTGCAACAAGCGCACCGCCAACCGCTCCTCCAGGCGGGATACCACACGGCTGACTCCGGAAGGGGTCATGCCGTGCTCCTGCGCGGCACGGGCAAAACTGCCCAGTTTGACGACACTGACAAAGACACTGATTTCCGTGGTTTCCAGGGACATGAGGACCGCCTTGCCAAGCATGCATTAATGACTCGGAGTCAAAAATACCATGCGACCAGTCCCATTTATCCCCAGGTTGTCGGACGGCAAGGTGGAGGCCACCCTATTCCACCGCGAAGGCATTGAACTCATGACCCCGGATCGTCGCCGTTTTCTCAAGCTGGGAGCCACCGGACTGGCGGCCAGCGCCGCGCCCTCCACCCTCCTGTCCACCACCCTCTCCGCCAGCCCCGCCCAGGCGGAATCGTCCCCCGCGCCGCCGCGCCCGCCAGGCCGCTTCCACGGCAAGGTCGTTGCCATCACCGGCGCCACCTCGGGCATCGGTGCCGCCGCCGCCCGCCTGTTCGCCGCCGAAGGCGCCCGGGTCACCTTCTGCGGCCGGCGCACCGCACTGGGCCGGCAGGTGCAAGAAGAGATCACCCGACAAGGCGGCCAGGCTCTGTATATAGAAGCGGACGTCACCCGGCCGGAGCAGGTGCGCGCCTTTATCGATAAAACACTGGATCACCACGGGCGTCTGGACGTGGGCTACAACAACGCTGGCGAGGTGTTGTTCAAACCGCTGCACCAATTGACGCTGGAGGATTGGGAGCATATTCACCACACCAATCTGCGCGGCGTGTTCCTGGCTATGAAATACCAGATCCCGCCGCTGCTGGAGAGCGGTGCGGGACGCATTGTCATCACCTCCTCCCAGCACGCCTACGCCACCCGCCCGGGCGGCGCCGCGTACGCCAGTAGCAAGGCCGCCCTGGAAGCTCTCGCGCAAAGCGCCACACTCGACTACGCCGATCAGGGCCTGCGCGCCTGCGTGGTGGCCCCGGGCATAACCGATACCCCCATGTTCCGGCGTGCCACCGGCAGCAACCCGGAAGCGGTGGCACGGGCCAACCAGCTGGTTCGCGGGGTGCGCCGCGTTGCATCGGCGGAAGAGGTGGCCAAGGTCGCGGTCTGGCTGGCTTCCGATGACGCGTCCTATGTCACTGGCACCTCATTCCTGGTGGACGGGGGATTGCTGAGCGGCTTCGCCTGAGGTTACCCACAGCTTCTGTGGATAAACCAGTGTATAACCGGTGCGAGAAGACTCACATCCCAGACAGTACGCCGGTACCTGTTCATTGGTGTGATTTTGACCGTACTGACGGAAGGAAAATCCGGGACCTGGAACGGTCATGCCGGTTTTCCACAGTTCCTGTGGATAACCCTGTTGAGAAAGTGAGGAAAACAAGCCATGACGGCTTAATAAGGGGAGATTGCGCAATTTGACGTTTTTTTGACCAATTAAAGAAAATCTTTGTTTTTCAATAAGTTACGGAATCAACTTTAAGCGATTTAGACCTTTTGGGAAGTTTTGTTACCGACTTTCACATCCCACCAGGTGCTGTGCACAGTTTCGGGCCGATTTGTCGATGTCAATAGTGAACAGACGCCAAGGTCCGGATTTTGGCCTTCTGCCCTGTTCCAGGTCATTCCTGTGGATGAATAGCGTTATTTTTCATAGTCCGATGCGCCCCTGTGGAGCACGCCGGACGAATCTGTGGATAACTTTGTGAATAAGCTGGCAATAGGCAGGGGAAAAGCAAGGGCGCGGCTGTCCCAGAGTCGTGGGGCAGCCGATTTACACGTCGATTCGCTGCCAAGGCAGCATCCCACGGAAACGGAGCACGATTTATTCCGGGTCCCGGGGTTTGGATTCGGGCTCCGACTCCTCGTCCTCCATCCTTTCCAGGGCATCGGTCAACTCCTGGACCCGGCGTTGCAGCGCCTCCACCTCCCGCTTGTTGGGGATACCCAACCGTGACAACGCCTTACTCAGGCGGTCATCGAAAGCTTTTTCCATGCGGTCCATGGTCTCGCCAGTGTGATGACGAACCCGTTCCTTTATGTCCTCCACCCGCGGGGCTTTCTCGCGGGTGTGCTTTTCCACCTGGCGGCCGGCTTCCACCAGCGCGTCGAAGAAACCACTGCCCTCTTCCTCCGCGCGGGCAAAAGCGCCAAGCCCCGCCAGCCAGATCTGGTGGGTGTACTTACGCAGGTCCCGGGAGGCACCGGTGAGGGTGCGCAAAGGGCCGCGTTCGTCTTTTTTATCCTGGTTATTGTCCTTGGATTGATCGGACATGATGCTTCTCCCGAAAGCGGGCGCCGTCCTGGTCATCGCCGGCGCGCTGTGAAAAACGCCCTACAGTATAAGGGAAAGCACTTGGAAAGATGGGGGGAATTGTCCTACAGCCGGCTGGCCTCAGGCTTCCGGGTCGGTGTCGTCTTCCCGGCCGCGACGCCCCACCACCAGGCCACCGACGCCCCGGGCCAGGTCCTTGGCCAGCCCGCTGACACGACGACGCAAGCGCTCTTCCAGGCGATCCGCCGCCAGCTCCAGGCGCTGGTCGATATGGCGCTCCAGAGCCGGCCAGAGACGGAACTTCACCGCCAGCCCCACCACGCTCAGAGTGATCAGGGAGGAGATCAGGGCGCAGCCCACCAACAGCATGGCCAGGGTTGCCGGGGTCAGGCTCAGGGATGCCATGGTCAGGCCACTCCAAACACGAAGATCAATTGCGCCAGCCCGGCCATGGCGCCGAGGAAGCCCCCGACCAGGATCAGGATCCACTCATCCTCCTGGAAGGCCGGACGCAGCAGGTCCTGGAACTCCACGGAACTGAGCGCCTGCATGCGATCACACATCAGCCGCTCGATAATGGAGCTGCGCTCGCGGTTGAAGTTGTCGTCCTCGAACGGCTCCACCGCCAGATCCACGGCTTTGTCCTCCACCGCGCGTTTGAGGTCGGCATAGCCCCCCGGCCCCACCGTCAACTGCGCCGCGGTCCGCACCACACCGCCACTGAGCAGCGGCTTGAGATGACGCTTGATCAACGCCTTGGTGCGGTCACCACGTGGTCCGTTGACCACCTGGTACATAATATTGCGCAGCGTCACCAGCTCTTCGGTGGTGAGCCGGGCAAACGATTCCGCCACATCCTTCTGGCGTTTCAGGAACAGCCCCTGGACCCGGAATGGCCCCACCCGCACCGGGTTCAGCGGCCGGAAGATCACGTTCAGGGCCAGCCAGTTGGTGGCGATACCGACAATAAAGCCGAACAACGGCAACACCCAGTTGCCAGGCACGAAAATAAACACCGGCACCTGAATCAGGCCGAACAGAAAACCAAAGTAGAAGCCGGAATTGGTGACGAAACGGAACTCGGGCTCACCCACTTCCTTGAACATCTGCACCATCAGCGCCTTGTCCTCGCGCATGCGGCTGACGATCATGTGCTTCATGTCCACCAGGCTTTCCAGGTTGCGGCTGATGTCCTCGACCACATTATCCATCACCGCTGGAATGGCCCGCCTGGCACGGCTGTAAACCCGGCGGCGCACCACCAGTGGCAGGTTCTCCCAAAGCACGGAATTGCGCTCGGTCATCACCTCATCGACGTATTCTTCCATCCGCGCCTGGATGCTTTTGGTCAGGTGGGCGGCGATTTTCTCCGGCTCCATCTCACGGAAGAACTCGTCCAGGCTGCCGAGCTTCTGCAGGGTTTTCTCCACCACGATGCCGGCCATCTTTTCCACCTTGGACGGAATGATGCCCTGCCAGCCGAAAATCGGACGGATACCGATGAACTCGAGGGGATAGAAGGTCATCTGCACGGCCGCCCAGTTGGTGACCCAACCGACCGCCCCGGCAATAAACGGAATACTGAATAACTTCCAGAAGTCCGGGTGGGAAAAAAAAGAATCCAACATCTGGGTAAAGACTCCCCTGGCATCGGTCACCAACGGCACGGCAGGCGCCAGTCTGGAGTACTCTAACGATCAAGCATCGCGCCGAACAGTTTGTGTAACCGCCACACCGAGTCAAAACAGCCAATGTGATGTGCTGATTAAAGTGCCTAGTATAAGCATGAGGGTGGCCCCGGATAACCACCATCGCGTAATTTTTGGCAACTCCGCCGGCAAAAGGCCATACTTCGGGCTGGGTTTTTCATTCACGCGACCAGGTACACACCACAAGGACAGGCATGCCCGCTTCACCCACCACCACCGGCCTTTCCGGGCTGCTCCTTTACGGCACCCTGGAAAGCCTGCTCAATCAGGTGCTCACCGCTCACAGCCGCGGCCGTGATCAACTGGCGGCGTTGGACGGCACCGTGGTGCGTTTGCGGGGCGATCAGCCACGCTGGGTGTTGTATGTGCTGATTTACGCCGACGGCATCGAGTTGCTCACCGACTACGAAGGCCAGGTGGATATTCGCATCCGCGCCCCTCTCGGCGCCCTGCTCCACTGGCTGCTGGCGCCCAACAGCAGTAGCGAGGAACTGCGCATCACCGGTCCCGAGGATCTCCTGCTGCGGCTGGAGCAAATGATCAGCGAGTTCAGCCTGTGGCCGCTGGTCCGTAACTGGCTCGATGATCACGTGCGTCTGCACGATCTGCTCGCCTTGCTGCGCCGGGAGGACCCGGCCTGGCTGGAACGCCTAGCCACCCTGCCCACCCAGGTTGGCGAACTGGCCACTCAGTTGGCGGAGCAGCGGCTGCTGCAGGAAGACCTGTTGGATGAGCTCCGGCAGATGCGCCTGGAATTGCGCCGCTCACGCCGGCTGGACCTGGCTTTTCTGCTGGTCGGCCTGGGCCTGATCAGCGCCGCCTTCATGCGCGTCCAAGGCGACTGGCACAGCCTCTGGCAAACCCTTTCACACGACTATCTGTCCCTGACCCTGCTCAGCCTGGGTCTGGCGTTGCTGCTGGGAAGACTGTGGGGAAACAAGAAAAGCAGTTAATAGTGAACAGTGCACAGTGAATAGTTGCGCGAAAGCGGAAGGCGTGACCGGGAAGTAACGAGGCCGCGCCCAAACCCAGGGCAGCTCCGTTGTCTTGAAAGGAAAAGGTAACCAATAGCACCGGATTGCTGATACGCAATCAGCCCTTGCAGAATCGCAATGCCCTTTGCTTTTCGTTGTTAACTATTCCCTGTTAACTGTTCCCTGCTTTTTTCATCTTTCTTTCTTGCCGAAGAACTTCCCCAGCCGTTCGCCGACGATCTCGCTGCCGGAGCGGGCCAGGCTGCGGCTGGTTTCTTCCAGGATTTCCCGGGTGGGCAGGTTGCGCAAGCCATCGGCGAGGCCACGCTTGACCGCCGCTTCCACGCTTTCGCCTATTACTTCGGCGGCCTGACGCGCCTGTTTTTCCATATCCTTTTCCAGGGTCCGGCGCAGCTTCGGCTGAAAATAGAAATGCCCCCACAGAGACACCACGATCAGCGTCAGGGCGGAACTGGACAACGCAACGACAACAACAGACAGCATGGCAACCTCGCACCCCGTGTGAATAGCGCCATGATACTCCTGTGTTCCGCCGCTGGCATGGCTGCCGGGACGGCTCGGCCGAGAGCGGCGGTCAGGGGGCTCGCCGCGCGATCATCACTGCCCGGCGTGGCGCTGGCAGCCCTTCCCGGGTGCGGGACGGGTCCGCCGGATCGAGGAAGTCCGGCAGTGACTGAAAGCGCATCCATTTGGTGGCGCGCTGCTCATTGGTGGTGGTGACGCACTCATCCACACAACGCACCTGATCGAAGCCGCTGCGCCGCAGCCAGGTCGACAACTGGGCGGTGCTGGGCAGGAAGAACACATTGCGCATGGCGGCATAGCGGCCTTCAGGGATCAGTACGGTACGCTCATCGCCTTCCACCACCAGGGTTTCCAGCACCAGTTCACCACCGGGGCGCAGCGCATCGCGCAACTCCAGCAGATGATCCAACGGTGAGCGGCGGTGATACAGCACGCCCATGGAGAACACCGTGTCGAACGCTTCCAGAGCGGCCGGCAATTCCTCCATCCGCAATGGCGCGAAAGAGAATGGCGCCGCCGGCGCGTAGCGGCGCACCGCCAGATACTGCACCAGGAACAAAATGGTGGGATCGATGCCGAGTACCCAGTCGGCGCCTGCGCCGATCATGCGCCATCCGTGGTAGCCGCTGCCGCAGCCCACGTCCAGCACGCGCCGGCCGCGCAGGTCGCTGAGATGCGGCGCCACTCGCTGCCATTTCCAGTCCGACCGCCATTCGGTGTCGATGTGCTCGCCAAAGAAACAAAAGGGCCCCTTGCGCCAGGGGATCAGCCCGGTAAGTCCCTGGTGCAGGGCCTCCGTATCCCCGGCCGCGCCGGGTTCGCCGATGGTCACCGTATCCCGGGCAAAGTCACAGGGCGCCGGTCCCGGCGGCAACCGCTCCAGAGCCGACAGCCAACGCGGCAGATCCCCGTGGGGGCGTTCGACCAGACGCTCCCGGCTGAGCGCCCGCATCGGCGCCGCCGCTTCGCCAAGGTGCTGCTCCAGGGCCGCGCCCAACGCCGTCAGGTAAGTCTCCATCAACGTACCGCCACCAGCGACATGAAATTGAAGCAGCGGAACCAGACCCGCACCTCGCGGTAACCGGCCCGGCGCAGCCGCTCCTCATGGACAGCCAGGGTTTCCGGTAACAACACTTCCTCGATGGCGCTGCGCTTCTGGCTGATTTCCAGATCCGAATAGCCGTTGTTGCGTTTGAACGCATGATGCCACTCGCTTTGCAGGGCGTTCTCGGCGGCGTCCTCGAAGCGGATTTTCTCCGACAGCACCAGAATACCGCCCTCGCGGGTGGCGTCGGCAAGACGCTGAATCAGCGCGTCGCGTTGTTCCAGGGGAATGAATTGCAGAGTGAAATTGAGCACCGCCACCGAGGTGGGTTCGAAGGCCATCTCCGCCACGTCCGCCTGGCGTAAAAGGACCCGGTCCTGCAAACCCTGGTCCCGCAACAGGTCCCGCGCCTTCTCGATCATCGCCGGGGAATTGTCCACCGCCACCAGGGAGCCTTTGTCCGGCGGCGTCAGGGCCGCCATGGCCAGGGTCGCGGCTCCCAGGGAACAGCCCAGATCATAGAGGCAGGTATCCGGCTGGGCGTAGCGCGCCGCCAGCACCCCGATCATGTCGATGGTGGTGGCGTACCCGGGCACCGAGCGCTTGATCATGTCGGGGAAGACACGCACCACCCGCTCATCGAAGGAAAACCGTTCGATGCGTTCGCGCTGCTGGGCGTAGATGTCGTCTCGTTGCTCGGTCATGGGGCGCTCCCGGTTGTGCTCGGCCCGGCCATTCGGGGAGCGCATTATGACGGATCAATGGGGCCGCTCCAATGGCGGATCGGCCCCGCTTTTGGCCCGAGAGGACGCGGCAAAGCCGGCCTCAATGGGCATCATGGGCCCATCGAATCCACCGGAGTCCCGAGATGACCGTGACCCTTGACCAGCCGCTGTCCCTGCCCTGTGGCGCGACCCTGAAGAACCGCCTGGGCAAGTCGGCGATGAGCGAAACCCTGGGCACCCCGGGCAACCGGGTGACGCCGCGCCTGGTACGGCTGTACCGCGAATGGGCCCGGGGTGGCACCGGCCTGCTGGTCACCGGCAATGTCATGGTGGACCGCCGCGCCATCGGCGAGCCCTGCAACGTGGTGCTGGAAAACAACCGTGACAAACGGCTGCTGGAACGCTGGGCCCTGGCCGGGCGCGAGCAGAATACGCACATCTGGATGCAGCTCAATCATCCCGGCAAACAAGCCCCGAAGGCGCTCAATCGCGGCGCGGTGGCCCCCTCGGCGGTGCCGTTCAGCGATCCCAAACTGGGGCGCTTCTTCCATCTGCCGCGGGCTTTGACGCAGGCCGAAATCGCCGACATCGTGCGCCGCTTCGGTGAATCCGCCGCTCTCGCCCGCGACGCCGGTTTCACTGGCGTGCAGATTCACGGCGCCCACGGTTACCTGGTCAGTCAGTTTCTGTCACCGCTGTCCAATCAGCGTGAAGACGAATACGGCGGCAACGCCGAGAATCGCCGCCGCTTTGTCCTTGAGGTGTACGATGCCATTCGCGCCCGGGTCGGCGACGACTTCCCGGTATCCATCAAACTCAACTCCGCCGATTTCCAGAAAGGCGGCTTTGAAGAAGGCGAATCGCTGCAAGTGGTGGAAGCGCTGGCACAGCGGGGCATGGATCTGATCGAGATTTCCGGCGGCACTTATGAATCGCCGCGCATGGCCGGTCAGGGCGTGAAGGAATCCACCCGCCGGCGCGAGGCCTATTTCCTCGATTACGCCGAACAGGTACGGCAACGGGTGACGGTGCCGCTGATGGTCACCGGCGGTTTCCGCACGCTGGAGGGAATGAACAGCGCCCTGGCCGACGGCGCCACCGACATGGTCGGCCTGGCTCGCCCTCTGGTGGTGGAACCGGACTTGAGCCGGCGCCTGCTGGATGGCCGCGCCCGCGACTGCAGGGTGAAGCCGATCCGCACCGGTGTACGCATGGTGGACGAAGCGGCCATGATGGAGGTGTCCTGGTACACCCTGCAATTGGGGCGTATCGCCCGTGGCAAGGCGCCGCTGCCGGACGCCGGCGGCCTCAGTTCGCTGCTGAAAGTGGCCGGCGTGGTGGGCTGGCGCCGACTGCGAATGGGGCGGCTTAGAGCTTAGGGGTCCATCCCGGCCAACGACAGGCGCCTCAAGCCCGGGCGGCCTGTCGTCGCGCCATCAATACCACCGCGCCGCCATATCCCAATGCCTGCACCACCAATCCGGTCAGTTCCGGGCGTATCGCATCCAGCCCCGCGCCCATTTGATTCAATTTCAGCAGCGCCATGATGCCCGGCTTGGCCGGGGCCAGCCAGGAAAGCCCGCGCACCCAGCCGGGCATGTCCGCTTCCGGCCAGACGAAACCAGCGGTGAACACGATTGGCAATGACGACACCAGCACCACCACCGTGGGCCATTCCGGCCGTTGCAGCAGTTGCCCCATGAACAAGGCACACAGCCCCGTGGTGACAAACAGCAAAGTGGTCACCAACAGCAATGCCCCCTTGCCCGCCAACCGGGGCACCTCATAGAAGTGGAAGAAGAAGCCGAAATAGAGCGCCGCCAGCAGCAGGTAAATCAGCACGAATACCGATAAGCGCAGCGGCAACGCCAGCCCCGGCGCGGTCAATCCAAGCCCGCCGCGCAAACGGTCGCGCACGGTGACGCAGCCAGCGGTGATCAACAGGGTCTGATGCAGAATCAGGACAAACACGGCGGGCACGATGTAGCCGATGTAACCGCTGTCATCATTGAATACCGCCTTGGTCACCAGCCGCATCGGCATCACCTCACCGGGAATCGCCATTGGTGACTCTCCTTGCATCAAGGCGCGCATGGCCTGCGCCTCCACCCCCAGAGTGGTGCCGGCGGTGAGCAGGCCCTGCACCACATTGCCATAGATCAGGAAGTAACTGGCGTCACCGGCATAGGACAACGAAGTGGGCCGCCCCAGATAAAGGTCCCGCTGAAAATGCTCGGGAATCACCAGCAGTCCGTGGGCTTCCCCGCGGGCCAGCAGCATCCGCGCCTGCTCATCACTCCACGGCCGCGCCACGATCCTCACCTGCGGCGTGGCGTCGGCCATGCGGATCAGTTGCCGGGACAGCGCCGAGCGGTCCTGGTCGATCACCGCCACCGCCTGCTCACCGGGCACGTTGCGGTGATACGGCAGCGGGTACAGCAGCGCGTAAAACAATACACCGCCGGCAATCACCAGCAGCACCGAGGTGTCGCCGTACACCAGCCGCCACTCGCGCAGCCAGGCCCGCCACCAAACGGGCCGGTTCATGAAGACACCTCCAGACGCTCCGGCAAGGCCCGGGCGGATAACGGCAATGGCAACAAAAACAGCAGCAGGATCAGCAGCGGTGGCCACAGTACGGACCAGGGGGCGCCGTGATCCGCCACCGCCACTTGCAACTGCAGATAGTGCGTGGAGGGCATCAAATCCCCCCATACCCTGGCCAGCGTCACCATGTCGCCGCGCGGAAAGGTTACCCCCATGAAAGCGAATGCCGGTGCCAGATAGGCGGCGCACAGACTGAGCGCCCGCAGCGGCTCCGCCGACAGCGCCAGAATCATCAGCGCCATGGCCTGTACCGCCAACAGCATCAACCCCAGACCCAATACCAGCCAAAGCACATTGCCGGCCGGCCGCCAATCCAGCCCGCCCTGGAACATCACCAGCATCAGCAATCCCTGCAACCAGAGCAGTGCCGTTACCGGCCACAGCAGCGACCACAATGTCCGGCAGCGCTCACCGAAGGCCGTGGGCAACGGCGCCCGCCGCAGGCGCCACACCAGCAGCAGCACCGTGGCCACCACAATCAGGATCTGCCACATGGCCGGCGCGATGGCGGTGACCAGAAAACGGGCATAACTCATGTCCGGGTTGTACAGCGCCTTGATGTGGGGGCGCACTGGCAAGGCGGTCGCCGCCACTTGGGGCGCCGGCTGTCCCCGCCCCAAACGCAGCGCCACGCCGGCACGGACGGCGAAATCCTGACCAGCGGCGGTGAGGGATGAGGACAAAAATTTGCCGGACAATAAAAACTGGCTGTTGTGGAAAGCAGCGACCTTGGGACTGAGGCCGGCGCGCAAATCCGCACCGAATGCCTCGGGGATCACCACCATGGCGAGGATATCACCCCGTTGCAGCGCCGCCTTGGCCGCTCCTGGCGACGAGTAGGCATGGCCCGGATCCAGGCCGGGACTGGCGGCCAGATGGCGCACCAGGGCACGGGCTTCGGCGCCATGGTCCAGATCGACCACGCCCACCGGTAACCGCCGAGGCTCACCGCCGCCGAAAATAGCCAGGAACAATAATGTCAGCAGCGGCGGCAGCCACAGCACCAGCAGCCGCAACCCCCGCTCCTCGCGCAGCGCGACCACGCCGTCCGGGGCGATCATTTCAGGGCTCCAGGTCCAGCAGAACACTCATGCCCGGTCGCAGGCCGGGTATGGGCTGATCCGGGCGCATCTCCACTTCGAAGGTACGCAGATCGAAATCCTGCCCTTTTCCGGTGGCGCTCCAGGTGGCGTAATCCCCCTGCACCGCCAGATGGCTGACGGTAAAGCCGGCGTCCCGGTCCAGAGCGGGAATCCGCACGGTGAACCGGTTTCCCGGCTGGAACTGTTCGAGCAGATCCTCGCGCACGTTGAACAACGCCCAGGCGTCGCTGGCGTCGGTCAGCATCACCACTGGAAAACCTTGCGGCACCAACTCTCCGGAATGCAGCAGCACGTCGGTCACCTCACCGGCATGAGGCGCGCGCGCCTGGGTATCGTCCAGCAAATCCGCCACTTCCGAACGCAGACTGGCGGTCACATCACCAGTAGCTTCACTGGCGTCACGCGCTTCATCGCGCGGGCCATGTTCGGCCAGCTTCAGCACTTCGCCGGTGGTCACCCGGGTCTTCACCGCCACCTGCCAGGCGGTGTAGGCCTCATCCAGACGTTGGCGCGCCACCAAGCCCTCGTCGGCCAGAGCGCGCACCCGGCGGTAAGTGGTTTCCGCCAGTTGCTCGGCCACCCTGGCTTTTTCATGCTCGCTGCGGGCTGCGGCGATTTTCTCTTCACGGGTGCCGCCCTCAACCGCACTGATCAATGCCCGGGAAATGCGATCGATGGCCTCCACCTGGGCCAATTTGGCACGCAGCTCCGGGCTGTCGATGGTGAATACCGGCTGGTCTTTATCCACCCGGTCACCGCGGCGCACCCTCACCTCGGCGAGACGGCCCGGCACCTTCGAGGACACCATGTATTGACGCGCTTCCACTTGCCCCTGCAACCGTAACGGCGGCACCCGATAGGCTTGCCAGAACAGCACCGCGATAATCACCACCACCGCCGCCAGCACCAACAGGATCAATCCTTTACGTGCGCTCATGATGCGTCCTCTTGTTGCTGATGCTCTTGTTTCCGCTCTTTTTTCTGATAAAGGAAAAACTGCTCCTGCCGGCCGCTCAGCGCCAGTATCTGGGCCAGCGCCACCACATAACGGAATGCCGCCGCGTCCCGGCGGGTGCGGGCGGCGGTAAGCGCGGTCTGGGCATCCACCACATCCAGCGCCCGGCCAAGCCCCTCTTCAAATGCACGCTGACGCAAGTGCAGGGTTTTCTCCGCCAACAGCACATTACTGACCAGATCCTGATAAGTGCGGCGGGCGTTATCCGCCTCCCGGTACTGGGTCTCCAGCAATACCGAAAGTTTACGCTGAGCCCCCTGGTACAACTGCCGGGCCTGCTCCTCGGCGCTGTCAGCGGCGCGAATTTTGCCAGCACGGCCGGAACGATCCAGTAACGGCAGACGCACGCCCAATCCCACCAGCCAGTCCGGCGTCAGATCGCTGGCCAGGGAGTCATCCTCATAAACGCTGTACCCACCGAACAGAAAGACCTCCGGGTGGTAGGCGCCACGGGCGGCCTCACCCAGGGTGCCGGCCTGCTCTTTCTTCAGTGCCAGCACACGCAGGCTGGGATGGTCGGCGAGACCATCAAGCAGTTCTTGTCGTGGTGGCAAAGCAGCATTGGTGAACAATCGGGAGCGAGTCGTCACCGGGCTATCGGCGTGTACCAGGCTGGTCAGCACCATGCGCGCGGTGTCCCTCTTCGCGCGGGCGTCGCGGGCCGCGATGCGGGCCTGATCATAGGCGGACCGCGCCGCCAGCCGTTCCACCTCGGCGATCTGCGCGTGCCGCTGGAGCGCCTCCGCCGCCCGCAGATGATGCGCCAAGGTGCTTTCCGCCTGCTCCTGGGTCAGCACCAGTTTCTCCGCGGTGACCAGCCCGTAGTAGGTCGATACCAGCTCGAGGAAACGGGCCCGGCGCACCTCTTCATAGAGCGCCGCGGCTTCCCGCCGGCCCAGCTGCAACGTGCGGCGGGTAGCACTGATTTTTCCGCCGGTGTACAGCGGCCAGAACGCCACCAGGGAACTGCTGGTGATATCCCGCCGCGTAACCGGAGTCATGAAAGCATCCTGACCACCCAGTAATTGAATCAACAGCTGCCCCGGCAGCGAATCGCCCAGGCTGTCCAGAGGCTTCATTGACAAGGCATCCAGCTCCACCGGCTTGTCCAGCCGGGTATAGGACCCCACCAGCTCCACCCGCGGCAACAGCAAGGAGCGAGCGGATTCCATCAACGCCTGGGCCTGATCCTGACCGGCCAGCCCCGCCGCCAAAGCATGATCCTCGGCCAGTACCCGCTCCCAGGCCTGGCTGAAAGTCAGTGCCGTGTCGGCAAACCCTGGCCGGCACAACAGCAAGGCGGTCAGCAGCAGGGCCACGGCCCCCGGTCTCCGTGCTTTCTCCGCCATCCTTTGCTCCCTTCTTCGTTATCTTGGCTATATTATCGGGCGGACACACCGCCCAGGTATTGTTGTAATGCCGATTGTAACGCGCTCAGCGTCAGCGGTTTGATCAGTTGGCCGTCCATGCCGGCGTCCCGCAGCCGGTCCGCGTATTCGGGTAGAATATGGGCGCTCAGCGCCAGAATCACCGTTGGCGGCCAGCCTTGTTCCCGTTCCATCTCCCGCATCCGGCGGGCGCTGGTGAAGCCATCCATCACCGGCATGTCCAGGTCCATCAATACCAGCCGGAAACCGCCGGCGGCGGTGGTGAAGGCCTGCAAGGCCTGGGCGCCGTCGTCGGCCAGATGTGGCGCCGGCACGCCCAAGCGCTGCAGATAGCCCCGTGTCACCATCTGATTGACCGGATTGTCCTCCGCCACCAGTACCCGCAGCCCACGCCCTTCCTCTCCGGACGCACGGGACGACAAGGGCGCCGCCGCGCCATCCCGGTCACACAGCAGCTCCTGCAGCTCACTGACACTGAGCACCGAACGGCGCACCAGGGTAACGTCGTCCCGCATGCTGAGATCATCGCTTTGCCGCATGCCGCACAACACCACCACCTGGAGACCGGCGCCACTGCGCCGGATCGCCTGCAGAGCGCTGTCCAGTTGCGCGCTGTCACGCACGCCGTTGACCAACAACGGTGTGTCCCTATCCACCGGCAATGCCGATAACGACGCCAGCGAATCCAATATCCGTACCGACTGGAAGCGCGGGTCCCCTTTCAACAGCGCCGCCAGATTTCCGCTGCGATCCCACATCAGCGCCGGCCGCATGGGGATTTCCGCCATTGGCACCGGCGGCGCCGAGACCGGCAAGCGGATGCGAAAGCGGAATCGGGAGCCCTTGCCCATGGCACTGCGGACATGAATCTCGCCCCCCATCAGCCGTACCAGTTCCTGGCTGATGGAAAGCCCCAGGCCGGTGCCGCCGAATTGTCGCGTCACCGAAGCGCTGGCCTGGGAAAAGTGCTGGAATAACCGTTTCTGCTCCTCGCGGCTCATGCCCATGCCACTGTCGCTGACGGCGAATTCCAGCAACACCTGGTCATCACTGTGCTCCAGACAGCGAGCGGTGACCCGGATCCAGCCCTGGCGGGTGAATTTGACCGCGTTGGACAACAGATTGGTGAATACCTGACGCAACCGGGGCGCATCCCCTATCACCTGCGCGGGCATGGCCGGGTCCACGTCCACCAGAATCAGATTGCCGTTGTCACTGGCCGGCAGACTGAACATACGCGCGCAATCGCTCAGTTCCGCCGCCGGGTCGAACGGTCCCGGTTCCAGCTCCAGCTTGCCGGCCTCCAGTTTGGCGTAGTCGAGCACATCGTTGATCAGCGTGGTCAAGGTGCGGCCGGCGTTCTCGATCAGGCCGATGTACTCCCGTTGGCGTGGCGACGGATTGGTCTCCCGCAACAGTTCCGCCAATCCGAGCACACCATTGAGCGGCGTGCGGATTTCGTGACTCATGCGCGCCAGAAAACGGCTTTTGGCGCGCAGCTCTGCCCGCCCGCGGATGGCCCTGGTGGTGAAATGCAGAAAGACCCCGCTCAACAGCAGCACCACCAGATACAGCACGGCGATACCGCCCATGGTCCAGAGCGTGTCGTAGCGGGCGTTTTGGTGAGCCTGCAGCACCAGCCGGCGGGCCAGCTCCACGGTGAGCCCGGCGAACTCGTGCACCCGCCGCTGCCGTTCGCCGCCCTGCCCCAGAGCGTCGCGCCAAGGCACGGTGACGCGGGGCGTGGCCACCAATTGCTGATCCACCCACTGCAAATAGGCCATCAATGAATCGCGCAACGGCCGCCACTGCTGCCGTAAGGCGGCATCCTCGGCGCGGGCCGCCAGCGCCTGCACCTGCCCGTCCAGAAGCAGAATCTGTTCTTCCAGTTTGAGGCGGGCGGCCTCAAGGCGAAGCGCATCGGAACCGCTCAGATAGCCACCGCGCAAACTGGTGTACATGGCGATGGAGCGGATCAGGCCAACGTGCAGCGTCAATTCGCGCAAGCCATTGAGCGGCAGCGACAGCGCTTCGCTGGGCTGCGGCCGGGTGCCGGTGGACAGATCGGACATATACAGCACCGCCGCCAGGGTGGCGTACAAGCGCTCATTGATCTGCTCGACGTTATCGAAAGGCCCGGCCACATCCTCCACCGACATGCCGGTGCGCACCGCCGAATCGCGCCATTCCCGGCGCAACACCCCGCCCTGATCCAGCAGTCCCGGCGACGGCAGCGCCACCAGCGTATCCAGGAAAGCGGTGATACGCTGATCGGTTCGCTCGCGGGCGCCGCGATAGCGAATGTTCAACTCGGCGGATTCCAGGTGGACCATGCCCACCGCCAGATCCCGGACTTCCTCCAATACCGGCGCCACCGCCAAACCGGCCTCGAAAGCACGAATATCACCGAGCATGCGTTGGTAGTTGTCGTGTACCGCCAGGCGGTGTTGCAGAATCAACAGCGCCAACAACACGAACGGCACCGTGATCAACGCCGCCATCAAAGCAATGGCGGGAAAGGCTGTTCTTTTACTGGCCAACCGCTTCTCCCATCCAGGGCCAACCGGTGCTCTTCCCGAGCCGTTCCATTGTGCCATCCATCACCGACGATGACGACGCATCGCCGCACACTGTGCGCCCGCGGGCAGCCGCGGCGGGAACGACTATGTCATCATAGGCGCTTCATCCATAACGACGGAACCACCGTGCCCGTGAGGATTCTTTTTTTTACTTTCCTGCTGTTCGCCTTGGGATTGAGCGGTTGTCAGAACATTACCCAGACCTCGTCACCTCCTCGTTTGCTGGCTGAGGATCCCGACTGGGACGTGCACCGCTTCCGCACGCCGAAGACCCTGGCCGGCCTGGAAGCCGATGGCGAGATTACCGCGCCACGGCGGCGCCAGTGGCGTTACCGCCTGCCGGCCCCGGCCGGCGAACGCGTCACCGTGACGGTGGTGCCGATGCCGGGAGGCTGGGAACGGATGTCACCGCGACGGGCAGTGTCCGGCCGCTACGGTCAACTGCGGCAACGGCGCCTGGATCACCTTATGCAACGCCCGGATCTGTCGCTCACCGTGGACGAGGAGCGGCTGTTCGATCTGGAAGGCCATGCCACCGCCAGCAGCCGCTGGCACTGGTTGGACAACAACGGTAACCGTCGTGACCAGGCGCTGCTGCTGATGCACATGGGCGACCATTTTTTGCTGTTCGAGGGCTATTCGCGGGACCAGAACAGCCGCTGGCTGTTGCTATTGCTCAAGCGGGCCCAGGCGGAGTTTCGCGCCGCGCAGACCAAACCCCATGAGTAGCCGGGTTTCTCGCCGCCACGCCAATACCCTTCCCAAATGACCCTCCCTGTTTAGGGTATGCCCTTCCCGCTCCCGCCCTGGCAAAGTGGTAAAGACAAAGAAGTAAAGACAGACACGGCCAAACATTAAATGCACAGGGCGCCCTGGGGGGCGTTTTATGGATGGACGAACCCCGTCTCTATCACTCAGTCCGCTGACGCACGATTTTGGCGGCCCGGCGATTGAACACCGCCTCGAAGCGCTGCGCACCGTCGGTGGCGCCGAAAGGGCCCAACGGAACCAGAAACACGGCCTCCTCACCCAACGTTGGATGGCGCAGTGTCCGCATGCCTTGCTCCAGTTCGCAGGGCGCCGCGAACAGCAGCGAAAAGCACTCCCAGCCGTCCGGCGCCACCGGCATGGACACCGACTCCAGAACCAGAATGTTACCGTCAGGCAAAGTGAATGGTTGCCCCTCACAATCCCGCCACTGTTGCAACGTTATCATCGCGTTCCCCCTGGCAACGTCAGCGAATCACCGAAACTTCCGTGGTGGCCGAGAAATTCTCGCTGCTGGCCTGAACCGACGCGGCGCCATTGGGGGCCTGGACTTCATTACGGTGACGGCCGCTACTCATGACCTGATCCGCCGGCACGATACGCGCGCCAGGCTGGGTATTGGCAACCGCTTGAGTGTTCTGATGACTGTCGCCTCCGTCCCCGCCGAAACAGCCACTCAACAAAATCGCCCCGCTCAACATGGTCAGCACTTTGATATTCATTATTCTTCCCGCATGAAAATGAAAGCCGGAAACCGGCCTTCCGGCGCCAGTTATACACCGCTGCCCCCCGGCCTGTACACCGGCCCGCGCGGACCGCTCTATCCCATCGCCACCATCAGTAACAGCGGCAGAGTCACGAACGACAAGGCGGTGGAACACATGACCATGGCCGCCACCTGCTCCGGGCCCTGGCGGTACGTCTGCGCCAACAGGTAATTGAACACCGCCACCGGCATGGTGGATTGGATCAACACAACGCCGCGCACCATGCCTTCGGTGCCGGTCACTGCACAGATCAGCCAGGCCAACACGAATCCCGCGCCCAGTCGCAATACGGCAAACGCGGCGCCGGGGCCAAGGTCATTGACGCGCAGTTGCGACAGGGACACGCCCAGGGTGATCAACATCATCGGAATCACCAGATCGCCAATCAGGCTGACACTGTTGAACAGCCACTCCGGTAAGCGGATACGAAAAATCACCATGATCAAAGCGATCACCACCGATATCAGAATCGGGTGCATGAACAGCTTGCGCGATATCCCCTGGCCACTGACCACCGCCAGGCCGAAGGAGAATTGCAATACCGACGACAGCATCATCCAGGCCAGCGCCAACGCCAGACCGTGGTCACCAAACGCGAGCAGACACAATGGCAGCCCCATGTTGCCGGTGTTGGGAAACAACATGGCCGGCAGAAACACCCGTGGCGAGCGGCCACTGATACGAATCACCGCCAGCGCGACCAGCGCGGTACCGATGAACACCGCCGCGTAAAGCCCGGCCATTTCCATCAGCGCCGTCAGCGACAGTCCGGTTTTACCCAACGTAGCAACGATCAGGCACGGTGTGGCCACGGTGGTCACCAGCGTGCTGACCATGGCAATGTCGTAGGGACGTCCGCTACGCCCCCAGAAATAACCGACGCCGGCACAGGCCACCACCGGCGCCATTACTGACCAGATCAAAGCTATCTCCCGAGTTCAGAAATCACGAACAACTAGCTACGAAGCCACTGTGGGAGCTTGCCTGCAAGCGAATGTGCCAACACCGGAGGACCGGCATTCGCCAGCAGGCTGGCTCCCACAGATCCTGCTACGAAGCCGCTGTGGGAAGCTTGCCTGCAAGCGAATATCGCCAAGCATCGAATGAACCCCATTCGCCAGCAGGCTGGCCCCCACAGATCCTGCTACGAAGCCGCTGTGGGAGCTTGCCTGCAAGCGAATATCGCCATGCATCGAATGAACCCCATTCGCTTGCAGGCAAGCTTCCCACAGCGGCTTCGTGGTTACTCCTGGTTCCGTGCAAACGCCAGACTCGCATCGTGATAAACTCGCCGGCGCGATCGACAGCCCAATTCTGAGGAGAGCCTCCGCCCATGTCCAACGGCGAATCCAACGGTGACTTCGAACCCCTGCAACCGGCCCGGCTGGATTGGCAGGCGGACACGCCGGTGGCGACGGATTTCGACGATCCGTACTTCTCCCGTCAGGACGGCATGGCGGAAAGCGATTACGTATTCCTGCAAGGCAACCGCTTGCGGGAGCGCTTCCGGACGCTGCGCCCCGGGCAGCATTTCGTTATCGGCGAAACCGGTTTCGGCACCGGCCTGAACATGCTGTTGGCGGCGCGCCTGTTCCTGCGACTGGCGCCGGAAGATACCCTGCTGGATCTGCTGTCGGTGGAAAAGCATCCCCTGCACGCCGAGGATCTGGCCCGCGCCCTGGCCCACTGGCCGGATCTGGCCGATCTGGTGGCGCCCTTGCAGCGGCAGTACCCGCCGCCCTGCCCCGGCTACCATCGCCTGCAACTGCACCCACGTGTGCGCCTCACTCTAATGTACGGCGAGGCCACCGCCCAGTGGCGGCATTGCCACAGTACCGTGGACGCCTGGTTCCTGGACGGCTTCGCGCCGTCCCGCAATCCGCACATGTGGCAGCCGGAGCTGTTCCGGCAATTGGCCCGGCTGAGCCGCCCCGGCGCCACTTTCGCCACCTTCACCGCCGCCGGTGAGGTGCGTCGCGGCTTGCAGGAAGCGGGCTTTCAGGTGCGCCGCATCGACGGCTTCGGCCATAAACGCCACATGGCGGTGGGCGAATTCGGCGACGACAACTGGACCGCCCGGCACTGGCAGCGTGGCCACGCGGTGATCGCCGGGGCCGGTCTGGCCGGCGCCAGCAGCGCCCGGGCACTGGCCGAACGGGGCTGGCGGGTAACGGTGCTGGACCCGGCCGGCATTGCCCAAGGCGCCTCCGGCAATCTGGCCGGCGTGGTCTACTCAACACCCAGTGCTCATCTGACACCGCAGAACCGCTTCTATCAGATGAGTTACGTGCACGCACTGCGCTGGCTGAACCGGTTTGAATTTCCCAATCCGGAACAGGGCCGTCTGAACGGCGTGGTGCAGTATCCGGTGGACCAACGTCAGCAGGACAAACTGAACGGGGCCCTGCAAAGCGAGGTCTGGCCCGATACCCTGCTGAGGCCCCGGGAAGATGGCGGCATGCTGCTCGCCGGCGGCGGCTATCTGCGCCCGGGCGCCTGGTGCGAAACGCTGCTGGATCATCCGGCCATCGAAGTGCGCCGGGACAAAATCACCGGTTATGTGGCCGGCGACCCGGTGCGTGTGTCCGTGCAGGGAGGCGGTGAGTTGGAGGGCGACACGCTGATCCTGGCCACCGCCGCCCAGGCCCGCCGTTTCGACGACCTGCATTGGCTGCCGCTCAAGATCATTCGCGGGCAGGTCAGCTACTGCCGGGCCACCGAAGCCAGCGCCAAGTGGCAACAGGCCCGCTGCCATGGCGGCTACCTGACCCCGGCGGTGGACGGCCTGCATTGTGTCGGCGCCACCTTCGATCTGCACGATGACAACCCCCGGCCCAGTGACCATCACGATCAGGTGAATCTGCTGCAGCTGAAGCAGTACTTACCGGAAGCGTGGCGGGAACTGGGCGGCGAGCACATCGAAGTGGTGGATCGGCGGGTGGCGTTCCGCTGCCAAAGCAACGACTTCCTGCCACTGTGCGGCCCGCAGCCCCGGGTGCTGGGTCCGATTCTGGATGAAGCGCCCGGCGTTTGGCTGAACCTGGCTCACGGCAGCCGGGGTATCACCGGCACGCCCTTGTGCGCGGATCTGCTGGCGGACCGGCTTAGCGGCTTGCCGCTGCCGGTGGATGACACTCTGGCGGAAGCCCTGGCGCCGGTGCGTTTCCTGCACCGCCAGCGGCGCAAGAAGCGGCCCCGGCGGGCGTAGGAACGATTTGCTCTGCTGGCTTCGGTATATCGTAGTCCTTTCCGTGGGAGCTTGTCCGGGCAAGCGTCCACAGCGATTTTGGATAGAACTGACCAGCGGCCCTCTCAGGACACCATAACCAGGTCCACGGACTCGGTGGCTTCATCGAACATCAGCCGGCACTCGCCCCGCTCCAGCATACGGCGCACCTGCTCCACCTTGGTGGCCAGCGGCACTTCCTGCTCACCGTAATCGGTGCCGTCACGGGTCACGTATTCCTCGATCAGATTGGTGAGGGTCTCGGCACTCACTTCCCGCCAGGGCACTTCAATCGGCATTTACCCTCCTCAACGCCCGCAACGGGCCATCTGCGCCCGGTACTGATCGGCCATGGCGGCGGCCCGGCGGGCGGATCGTTGCATGTAGGGTTTGTTTTTCCATACGCCGCGAGAATAGCCGCCGTGGCCGGCGTAATAAGCCAAGTACAGGTGGTAGGCGTCGTTCAACGGGATGCCATTACGCACATGGCTCTGGTAGTGGTACCAGCCGACGAAGTGCACCGCGTCGGCGAAGTCGGAGCGCTTGGCCCCCCGGCGACCGGTTTCCTTCTGGTACCAGGCCCAGGTGCCGTCCAGCGCCTGCGGATAGCCGTAGGCGCTGGAAGGGCGTTTCCAGGGGATGATCCACAACAATTTGGTGCGCGGCGGTTTGATCCGGGCCTGGAAGCCGGATTCCTTGTAGATCGTCGCCATCAGGATCGGTACCGGCACACCGAATTCCTTCTCGGTACGCTTGGCGGCCTTGTACCAGTTATTGAACCACCCCCCTTTCTGATCGAACACGGCGCAAACGTTTTCGGTCTGGGTCGGGGTGGACGCGCAGCCCGCCAGTCCGACCAGCAACAGCGCCAACAACAGGGCTCGCATGGGTAACCTCGGAATTCCGGTTTGCGACATGGTAGCGGTTGGCCTCCGGAAAGGGAAAACGGGAATCGCGTGCGGCCCACGGACCGGACTACGAAGCCACTGTGGGAGCTTGTCCGGGCGGCGGGCCGCTGCAAGCGAACACCTCACACCAGAGACCGCATTCGCCAACAGGCAGGCTCCCACCGCGGCATCCCGCCTTATACAACGATGCCGTGGCCGGCGAGAAAGTCGGCGAAGGTGTCCTCGTCCATCACGTCCACTCCCAGCTCTTCCGCCTTGGTGAGCTTGGAGCCGGCGGCCTCGCCAGCCACCACGCAATGGGTTTTCTTCGATACGCTGCCGGCCACCTTGGCGCCCAGGCTTTGCAGATGGGCCTTGGCCTGGTCGCGGGTCAGCCGGGACAAGGTACCGGTCAGCACCCAGGTCTGCCCTTCCAGGGCCTGCTCCGCCGCTTCCCGAGGCGCCTTTTCGGACAACTCAGCGGCCAGCGCCTCGGCCTGTTCCAGCCGCTGCCGCCAATCGCCCTGTTCCAGCGCCTTGTGGAACTGCTCCAGCATGGCCGGGCGAACCGGAGCCTCATCGGCATCCGCCTCGGCGAGAGCCGCCACGGTCTTATAATGGCTGCCCAGGGTTTCCAGGGACTTTTCTCCGACGCCATCCAGCGCCATGCCAAGACGCTTGGCCGCCTTGAGGAAGTACCCGAGCGTCAGCTCCCGCACGAAGGCCGCGGAGGGATGGCCATTGGCGCGCGGCTGGACGCCTTCGGCCAGCAGACCGTCGATGACGTCCTCGTTATGTTGCTCGCGGAAGAAGGCGTGAATCGCCTTGGCCACTTCCAGCCCCACATCCGGCACCGCCAGGAACAACAGCAACGGTGCCCGCCGGATCGTCTCCAGGTCACCGAAACAATCGGCCAGCGCCTTGGCGGTTTCCTCGCCGATCTGCAGGATACCGAGAGCGAACAGGAAGCGCTCCAGGCTCACCGTCTTGGAGTGCTCCAGCGCCTCGATCAGGTTGGCGGCGGACTTGTCGCCCATGCGCTCCAACGCCGCTACCGGCTCCGCTTGCAGCCGGTACAGATCGGCCACGGTGGCGATCAAGTTCCGGTCCACCAGCGCGTCCACCAGCTTTTCGCCCAGCCCCTCGATGTCCATGGCCCGGCGCGAAGCGAAGTGCTTGATGGCTTCCCGCTGCTGGGCGCCACAGATCAGGCCGCCGGTGCAGCGCGCCACCACGCCGCCCTCGGCGCGGAAAATATCGCTGCCGCACACCGGGCATTCGGCCGGCAAATGAATTTCCTCGGCGTTGCCGGGGCGCCGCTCGGGCACCGCCCGCACCACCTTGGGAATCACGTCACCGGCCCGGTACACCACCACGGTGTCGCCGACACGAATGTCCAGGCGATGGATTTCATCGATATTGTGCAGGGTGGCGTTGCTGACAGTGACCCCGCCCACCTGTACCGGCTCCAGTTTCGCCACCGGCGTCAGCGCCCCGGTGCGGCCCACCTGCCAGTCCACTCCGTTGAGAACAGTGATCTCTTCCTGGGCCGGGAACTTGTGCGCGACAGCCCAGCGCGGCGCGCGGCTGACAAAGCCCAGGTCACGCTGCCAGTCGAGCCGGTCCACTTTGTAGACCACGCCGTCGATGTCGTAATCCAACTGATCCCGGCGTTCCAGAATGTCGTGGTAAAACGCCAGCAAGGCGTCCACGCCATCGCAAAGTTTCACTTCCGGATTCACCCGCAGCCCCCATTGGCGCAACCGCTCGAGGATGGCGGAATGACGATCCGGCCAGTTCTCCCCCTCCAGTTGCGCCAGGGAGTAAGCGTAGAACTCCAGCGGCCGCTGGGCGGTAATGCGGGAATCCAATTGCCGCAGGCTGCCAGCGGCGGCGTTGCGAGGGTTGGCGAAGGTTTTCTGCTCCGCCTCCGCTTGACGCCGGTTCAGCTCGGCGAAGCCACGGTGGGTCATCACCACCTCGCCGCGCACTTCCATCAAGGCCGGCGGCTTGTCACCACGCAGGCGCAGCGGGATCGACTTGATGGTGCGCACGTTGGCGGTAATGTCCTCACCAGTCTCGCCGTCGCCACGGGTGGCGCCGCGCACCAGCTCGCCATTCTCATAGACCAGCGACACCGCCAGGCCATCGAGTTTGGGCTCGGCGACATAGTCGATGCTGCCACTCACATCCAGACGCTCGCGGACGCGCTGGTCAAAGTCCCGCAGTTCCTCGTCATTGAAGGCATTGCCCAGGCTCAGCATGGGTACCGCATGGCGCACTTCGTTGAAGCCTTCCAGCGGCACGTCCCCGACCCGCTGGGTCGGCGAGTCCGGGCTGATCAGGTCGGGATGCTCCCCTTCCAGCGCTTGCAACTGACGGAACAGGCGGTCGTATTCGGCATCGGGAACGGCGGGGTCATCCAGCACATAGTAACGGTAGGACCAGTCGTTGAGCTGGTCCCGCAGCTGTTTGATCTGTTCGGCGGGAGACGGGGTTTTCGGCGATGTCACGGTGGGATGAGTCCTTGCTTTCTACAGGCGCTGGGGGGCGGTTTTAACCCGAATTCGCCAGCAAGGCTGGCTCCTACGGATTTTGCTACGAAGCCGCTGTAGGAGCTTGCCTTGCAAGCGAATTGGCCTCTGCGCAACAGATTCGCTTGCAAGGCAAGCTCCCACAGTGGCCTTGAGGCCTCCGACCTCAGCTATGAGATACGCGCTGACGCCGCTCGAACTCCTGCACGCGCTGGCGCAGGTGTTCCATGGTCTGCGGCGTCAAGACGCTGTGCTGCTCGTCACGCAGGTCGCCGTACAGCCCTTCAGCCATGCGCCGGCCGGTGGTGAGCATGCGATCCAGCGCCGCCAACGGATCTTGCGGCCCCGGCAACTGCATGAAGAAAGTAATGCCGGCGAATTCCTGCTCTTCCATGGTCTGGATATCGAAGGTACCCGGCTCCACCGCGTTGGCCACGGAGAATTCCGGATATTCGTCGCCCTGTCGATGACGATGGAAGATGTTCATCTCGCCGAAGCGCAGGCCGCATTCCAACAGATAGCGGAGCATCGCCTCGCCGTCGAAACGATCCGGGCGGCGCGCGATCAGATGGAACACGATCACCTCCTGCACCTGCCGTTCCGGCGGTGGCGCGTCACGATGGGGCTGGCGGGCCTCGGCACGGGCCCGCGGGGCCTCACGAGCCGGTTGCGGTTCCGGTTCCGGTTCCAGCTCATCCTCCGGCAGATCCCGGCTCGCGCGCATGGACGGCAGTGACTCTTCCGGCTCCGGCTCCGGCTCGGCCTCATCTTCGAACAGATTCTGCTGCTCCGCCCGCCGTCCGGCCATGTCGTCCGGTGCCTCATCTTCTTCCATCATGATCGGCGGATCATCGCGATCTTCCGGCAACGGCGCGCCATCGGCGCCGCGACGGATCACCCGGGGACGTCCGATCACTTCCGGGTTGCTGTCGAGAAAATCGTCTTCTTCATCATCGTCACCGGCGGGACGACGGAAACGGCGATCGATGCGCATACGCAAGCGCCCGTGCCGTTCGCGGATCATTCTTCGCACACCGTCGGCCAGAATCAGCAGAATCAGAATAACCAGAATGCCGATCAGTGTTTCCAAATTCAGGCCCATTTGCCCCTTCCTTAGCGTGTGCCCCCAAGCGGACACCACATTAGGGTTAAACGTCAGTTCAGATAATCATTCGCTACACGCCCGCCGCTGTCAAAGCGCTATCGGCATGGAAGCCGGGCGATTCACGCCGATAAGGTAAAACTTCTTAAGAGCGTGTCCTGGTTACATAAAAATATAAGCAGTTTAACGGCCCGGCGGCCCCGGGCCTGTTTGTCTCTTGTTACCTGGCCGCGGCTACATGGCCGCCATTTCAGCGGCCTCTTCCACGTCCACGGAGACCAGACGCGAGGCGCCGGGCTCGTGCATGGTCACGCCCATCAGAGCGTGGGCCATTTCCATGGCGATCTTGTTGTGAGTGATATAAATGAACTGCACCCGGGACGACATCTCCTGCACCAGATTACAGAAACGGCCCACGTTGGCATCGTCCAAAGGCGCGTCCACCTCATCCAACAGACAGAACGGTGCCGGGTTGAGTTCAAAAATACTGAACACCAGCGACAAGGCGGTAAGCGCCTTTTCGCCCCCGGACAGCAGGTGAATGGTGCTGTTGCGCTTGCCCGGCGGCCGCGCCATGATCGCCACGCCGGTATCCAGCAGGTCCTCGCCGGTCAGCTCCAGGTAAGCGTGCCCGCCGCCGAATACCTTCGGAAACAGCGCCTGCAGCCCTTTGTTGATGCGGTCGAAGTACTCCTTGAAGCGGGTCCGGGTCTCGCGGTCGATCTTGCGAATGGCATTGTCCAGGGTACGCAGCGCGTCTTCCAGATCCTCGTTCTGCTGATCCAGATACTGCTTGCGCTCGGACTGTTGCTGATATTCGTCGATGGCGGCCAGGTTGATCTGACCGAGCCGGGCGATGCGCTGGGCGATCTGCTCCAGGTCCTGGTTCCAGGCCTGTTCGTTGGCGTCCTCCGGCAGATTGGCGAGTACCGTTTCCAGATCGAAATGCTGCTCGCCAAGCTGCTCGGCCACGGTCTGCCGGCGGGTGCTCAACTCCTGCCAGAGCATGCGCTTCTGGCTGATGGCGTCACGCACTTCCTGGGCCTGGCGCTCGAACTGGCCACGGCGGCCTTCCAGATCGCGCATCTGGTGTTCCACCTCTTCCAGCTTCCGGCGGGCGTCGGCCAGCTTTTGCTCCGCCTCCAGGCGCAGCTCCAGTTTTTCTTCCAGCTGCTGTTGCAGCTCCAGGCCGAGGTCGTCGCCGCCCTCGCTGAGCTGGCTTTCCAGCAGCGCCTTGCGCTCGGCCAGGCTGGCCACCTGCCCTTCCAGACGGGCCAGGTTCTGACGCAGGGCATCCGCCTGGGTACGGGCCCCCTGGGCCTCCATGGCCAGTTGATGAGCCTGGTCGCGATGCTGCCGCGCCTGTTGCCGCGCGTCATCCAGACGCAGACGGTAATCGTCGCGCCGCGACAGCAGCGCCTCGCGCTCGCCGGAGTCCTGCTCCATGGCGTCCAGGGCTTCCGCCAGCACCGTCCGCGCTTCCTTGATCTGTTCCTGTTCCTGTTCGAGCTGACCGCGGGTTTCCTCCAGCTCGCGGCCAAGCCGTTCCTGGCGCATGGTGATCTGCTCCAGGCGCACCTGGCGGGCACTGACCTGGGCGTTGACCTCGCCCAGTTCCCGGCTCAGCCGGCTGCCCTGGCGCTGGGCTTCCTCGCGCTCTTCCTCCAGCGCCGCCACCTGCTCGCGGTTCTCTTCCAGCCGCGCCTTGAGGTCTTCCACCGTGGTGGTCAGGGTTTCGATCTGCTCTTCCAGCGCTTCCAGCTGCCGGCGGCGTTCCAGAATGCCCGCTTCCTGGTCCTCTTCCCGCACTACACGCAGCCAATCCGGCCCCAGCCAGATGCCGTCACGGGTGACTACCGACTCACCGGGACTCAATTGCCCTCGCAGGGACAGCGCTCCGGGCAGATCTTCCACCGCGTAAACCCCGGCCAGCAGCCCTTCCGGAGCATTGCCGGAGACCTTGTCCCGCAACGGCGTGCCTGTTTTTCCGGTATAGCCGCCGGCGGCGGCGTCCGAACCCGGCTGGACCATGGCGACACGGCCATGGGTGAGGTCCGCCAGCCAGTCGCCGACCTGGTCCAGGCCTTCCACGGCCACCGCCTGCAGGGCATCGCCGAGCACCGCTTCCACCGCTTTTTCCCAGCCCTCGGCCACGTTGATACGGTCCGCCAGGCGCGGATGGTCGTCCAGTTCGTGGCGGGTGAGCCATTCACTCACCGCGCCGTCATCGCCCATGGCCGCCTTCTGCAGCGCCTCCAGGGAGGTATGGCGGCCACGCAGGGTTTGCAGCCGCTCGCGGGCTTCATCCAGTTCCCGGCCGCGATCCCCGTTCTGGCGGCGCAGTTGGTTGATCTCTTCCTGCAGCCGCTCACTGCTCATCTCGCTCTCTTCGCGCTGCATCTGCAGTTCGGCCACCTGCTCCTGAAGCTCACGCATCTCGGTGGCCAGCGGGCCGGAGTCCAGGGATTCCTGCTCCTTTTCGAGCCGTCCCATACGGTCGCGCAGGCGCTCGATGGATTTCTCCAGATGCTGGATGCGGGACTGTTCCACCTCCGCCTGGCGGCGTGACTCGCCGGCCCGGTTATTGAAGGTCTCCCACTCCTGCTGCCACTCCTGCATGGCCTCCTCGGCCAGGGTCAGCGTCTCGGTGGCGCTGTCCTGCAGCTCGCCGCTCTCTTCCAGCCGCGGTTCAAGCTCCGCCAGCTGTTCCTCCAGCATGGCCAGCTTTTCGCCGTCCAGCCGCTGGTGTTCATCGGCCTCTTTCCAGCTGGCCCGAACCTGCTCGAACTCTTCATGCAATTGCTGATGGCGCTCGCGCTGATGCTGGATGCTCTGCTCCAGCCGCGCCACCTCGGCGCCGAGCGCATAAAAGTGCTGCTGAACCTGATTAAAGTGCTCCTGCGCCTCGTTATGCCCTTCGCGCAGCCGCTCGATCTCGGCGTCCACGTGGCGCTGCTCGGCCACCTTGGCCTCCATGCTCACGTCCAACTCGCCGATCACGTGGTCCAACTGCTTGACCTGGTGATCCAGGCCCTGCCAGCGCAAGGCTTTGAGCTGAGCGCTCTTGTGGCGCTCCTCTTCCTTGTACTGTTTGTATTTCTCCGCCGCGGCGGCCTGACGGCTGAGGCGCTCCAGTTGCCGTTCCAGTTCCTCACGAATGTCGGTCAGGCGCTCCAGGTTCTCCCGGGTGCGGCGCATGCGGTTCTCGGTCTCACGGCGGCGGGCCTTGTACTTGGAAATGCCCGCGGCCTCCTCGATGTACACCCGCAACTCTTCCGGCTTCGCCTCGATCAACCGGGAGATCATGCCCTGCTCGATAATGGCGTAACTGCGGGGGCCGAGACCGGTGCCCATGAAGATATCGGAGATGTCCTTGCGGCGGCACTTGGCGCCGTTGAGGAAGTAATTGGACTGACCGTCCCGGGTCACCAGGCGCCGCACCGAGATTTCGCTGAACTTGCCGTACTCGCCCTGGATCTTGCCCTCGGCGTTGTCGAACACCAGCTCGATGGAGGCCTGCGCCACCGGTTTGCGGGAGTTGGAGCCGTTGAAGATCACGTCCGCCATGGACTCGCCGCGCAAATGCTTGGCGGAGGACTCCCCCATTACCCAGCGCACGGCGTCGATGATATTGGACTTGCCACAGCCATTGGGCCCCACCACGGCGGTGAGGTTATCCGGGAACAGGGCCGTCGTGGGATCCACGAACGACTTGAACCCCGCCAGCTTGATGCTTTTCAGTCTCATAGAGTGCGCTACTCGCTTCCCGCGAACCGTCCCTGCCCGGCCACGCCATCGCCAGCCACGGACAAACTGTTTAAACCGGTTAGTCTAGCGACATGCCGCCCTGAATTCATCACACAAAGGGCGTAGGGGGGAGGATGAGCTCTCAAACTCTTCCATGTGCATAAAAACACATATTCATAAAGGCATGGCTTACGCCCTCTTGCGGGCCGGGCCTACAGACCTTTCCGATTTGGCCGACAGACCCGCCGGCCCCCTGCTCCGATACTAAGCGCTGGATCACGCCAGCGAGCATTTGTCATGAACGGCCCCGATGCCTCCGGTTCCCCTGGTCGGAAACCCTCTTCCGATTCCGGGCCTTCCAGCCTTAGAAGCATCATACCGCTGACGGATGCCCGCGCTCTGGTAGCGAAAGCGAGAGCCAACGCACAATTCGACGAAGAAGAAGCACTGAGTCTTGCCGTTGAAGAAACCCGGGCGCAACGGCACGCATCGTCGATGCCATGTTGGCAGGAGGTATTATTTACTTGATTTCCCCTGCCCTATTACGGGAATACAGGACCGTATTACTAAGGCCGAAGCCGGCGCACCTGCATGGTCTGAAGGAATCCGAGATTGATGATCATTTGACGGTTATCACGGTCAATGCGGCTTGGCACGAGCCCTCATCCGGAATAGGTGGAGAAGCATCCGACCCCGGCGATAATCATCTCTGGGCTTCCTGGCCTCGGAGCACGGGGCGATTCTGATCACTGGCGGCGGCTTGCTACAGGACCATCCGCGAGAGCCATTTTTTGGCGTGCATTGACCACATCGCTAGCCCGCCCCAGCATCCTGCGATCAAGGTATGAACGTAACGGATGAGCTTGTGCCTCCTCCTCCACGAATGCTCCATTGATCCGAACCACCTCCCCCAGAGATGGATATTTTTCCCGTGTTAACATTTTTATGAGAGCAATGACCTTTGTATCCAGTGCCATTGTTTGCTATCAGCCTAATTGAAAACGACTCTCCTGAGAAAGCGGTTCCCGTGCTGGACAGGTCATTCAAATCGACATTTCTACAAGAGGGCGTGTTTAGAATTTCATGGTTGTAGAAAATGGGTTGATTGTTGATCGAAACACTGACTCTATCACCATCCTCACATTCATAATCGGAAACGCATACCCTCAGCCTTGAGCTGTCTACAGTAAAATTCCGGAGGCCGTCAAATCGGAAGTCATCGCCCGCGGCGCTCGCACCCGAATCACTGGAAAACGCACTGAATGTTTGTTCCGCATCGCCCGTGTAAACCCCCGTGACAAGATCTTCGGCCTGCTCTTGAGTCATGCTGTTGGTAGCCATGCCAGCCGCGCCAAATGCCACGGCACTGGAAGTGGCCAGAATTTTACCGGCTGAGCCAAGAGTCTCATCTCGTTTTCTAGCGGCATGATAGGCATTTAATCCATCACTATCATACGCCCGTGCGTATATAAGAGCCTGAGACAAAGCGACTTCTTTTTCAGCCGATGACTGCCACCAAACAAAGGGAACTTCAGCGCCACCCTCAAGGATCTTTATCCCTCTCTGCCTCTCCCCGAATATCATTCGGCCTGGATATCTATCAGACCTGACATCCATGTCAAAGTAGACTGCGGTTGAGTTCGGAACAAACCCTAAGGCGTATGGCACATGGTGGCTGACGTTCTTGTTACCGAAAACGGCTATGTTAAAGCAGTACCCTGATGACGACCTGCATCTTGATACGTAGTCTAATTTCGGATCACCGTTTTTCTTGGAGTCCACGGGGGAAGCAAATTTTTCCATGACCTCTGAGGTCAAGGCAGAGCCATCATTTCTTACGAAAATATGTTGCGTGTGAATGTCAATGTCAGTACGCATGCCAATGTTGCTTCTGCTGGAAACCACGGATGCCTTCCATTCATCCGTCAACGCCTCCTCCACGGAGGTCGCTGCCTGGCGTGGCGTTTGGCACCCGGAGATCATTAGCGAGGGGAGCAATGCGAGGAACGGCAAAACCCTTCTGATTGCTTTCATAATTATAGCCCTTCCAATTTTTATTGCTTATTGGAGGTAGTAGCTCTAAATCGTAAATGTAGCATGGCATCGATGTCATGGTATCACCTGACGAATGCGCTTTTTAGAAGTTCAGCCATCACAAAAAGGCAATGGGGCGGACCTTGCCCAGCACCTCACAGCCCTTCTTTCCGGCCAAGAAAAGCAAATCACAAGACCGCCCCGCTAGCCGTGGCAATCGGTCTCCAGGTAATCCGAATCCAACCATTCAGGGGCACCAGGGCATTGAGGATCGCTGGCACAGCACCAGCCCTGTCCCGAGCAGAGTCCGCTACAGCTCGCTCAGCCCGTCCAACAGAGCCTTGTGAAACGTCTCCGGCGCCTGAATCTGCGGAGAATGGCCCAGCTCCGGGAACTCCACCAAAGTGGCATCGGGAATTCGCTCGGCGGCCTGCTCACCCAGCACCTCATAGCGGCCCAGTTCCTTTTTAACCTCCTCGCTGGCCAGCCCTTTGCCGATCGCCGTGTTGTCCTGCTCGCCGATCAACAACAGAGTCGGCACCCGCAACTGATTGAACTCATAAACCACCGGTTGCGTGAACACCATGTCGGAGGTCAGCGCCTGATTCCACGCCACCCGTTTCCGGTCCTTGCCGCGATACATCCCGGCCTGCATCTCCACCCAGCGGTCATAACGCGGCTCCCAGTGGCCGGCGTAATAAGTGGATTGTTGATACGCCCGGATGCCCTCCGCGCTCTTCTTCAATTCCGACTGGTAGGCCTGGTCGATGCCCTGATACGGCACGCCTTTCGCTTTCCAATCCTCCAATCCGATAGGATTGGCCAGCACCAACTACTCCACCCCATCCGGGTACATCAGCGCATAACGGACGGCCAGCATGCCGCCCATGGAATGCCCCATCACCGTAACCTTGTCGATATCAAGCGTCTCGAGCAAAGCATGGGTGTTGGCCGCCAACTGATGAAAGCTGAAATGATAATTCTCGGGCTTGGTGGATTTGCAAAAGCCGATCTGATCCGGCGCCACCACCCGATACCCGGCCTCGGAGAGCGCCTCAATGGTGCCCTCCCAAGTGCCCGCGCAGAAATTCTTGCCGTGCATCAGCACCACCGTGCGCCCGTTTGGTGTCTCCGGCTTGACATCCAGATAAGCCATCCGCATCGGCCCACCTTGGGAAGTAAATTCGAACCGGTTCACCGGATAAGCGTAGTCGAAACCGGACAGCTCACCGTCATAAACGGCGTTTCCTGCCTCCCCTTCCGACGCCCAGGCGCCGGAACTGGACAAAATCGAAGCGAACAGAGCGAATCCCGTTGCTACGAATCGGGCCCCCATGGACATGGCACTCTCCTCCCAGATGAAAAATGTATAGAAGGTAAACACGGCATTTCCTTCCTCATCACGTTGGAGGCTCCTTCACCCGGGGAGTTCCGTGCTCTCCCATTGCCTGTCCAGATTGATCGACTTACCCTCGTGCCATAGCCATCGGCATTACCCCCTGCCGTGCTGACACCATCGTCAGTGACGGCCCGGACCTCGGGAGGGAAAGTCATGTTGCTTCACGGTTCCTGCCACTGCGGCGCGGTACATTTCAGCGTCGAGTCACCACACCCTTACCCCTACCAGCGCTGCTACTGTTCCATCTGCCGCAAAACCGCCGGCGGTGGCGGCTACGCCATCAACCTCAGCGGCCGCGCCGAAACGCTTTCCGTGGAAGGCGCCGAGCATAAGAGCATCTACCATGCCGTCATTGATGGTGAACCCAGTCCTGGCGAACGGCACTTCTGCCACCACTGCGCCAGCGCCCTGTGGGTATTCGATCCACGCTGGCCGGAACTGGTCCACCCGTTCGCCTCGGCCATCGACACCGACCTGCCAATCCCGCCCGAACGGGTGCATCTGCTACTGGACAGCAAAGCCAACTGGGTGGAGGTGGAAGCCGGAAAGAACGACAAATGCTTTGACGGCTATCCGGAGGAGAGTATCGCCGAGTGGCATCGGAGGTTGGGGTTGGAGGACCGGCAACACCGAAAAACGCGGCACAGACCCGCCTGATGAATTTGGCGAGCCTTCCCGGTCACTCCACCCATATACGGTCAATTTTTAAATATCCCCCAACCGTTCCCCTCATTTGAATCTTAACGTCTTTACCTGTGGTTTGAGCCGCCAGAGCCGTGCTGTAGAAGTAGGAAGCAAACTCCGGCTTGTCCTTATAGGAAATCGCGCCCGCCACGAATTTCGACACGCCGCCAATACCAACGCTCGCTGGCGCGCCAGAAGCCATCGGGGTATCGAAGTAAAGCAGCATTACGCCACTATCATTGATATAAAGTTGTTTCACTTTACCTAAATAGTAGCAGTAAGGAGCCGCCGTGCTGGTATGACAAGTTGGCTCACCGGCCTGGATCAGTCCTGGCACCAAGAAAACACCTAGAAAAAGAACAATCCGTTTCATATCCTACCTCCAAAAAAATTCTCTCGATGAAGCCTCAGGTTTGCACTCCGTGCTCAACCCCAGCACAGAATAAGCCCTGACCCCAAGCGGTAACAGGGTACTTTTTTAACAATCCTTGAGGAGATAAGGGTCTAATCTCAGCTCGTTTGGATCCAATGTAAAATTCACCCATGAAGGACCAGGATGATAAGGAGCTTTAGCTGGAATATCTGTAACCACTCCAGAAAATGGCCCATCCAATATTTTTACTTGTACTCGCAAGTACCTTCCTGATGAGCCATTCCACCCGCTAATGACATTCTCAACTCTGATTTTGGTCCCTTTTTCTACGATCCCTGCAACACTCTTTCTGCTCCACATGATCTCTTCTTGCTGAAGAGAGGTCATGAGATTCTGCCCAACGCTCCCCTCCTCTCGGCCAACCCACAACTTCTGATCAAATGCCAGTACTTTGCACTCACCAACAAGATCACTATGTACGATCGTCGTACATCCCGTAGCAAAAGATACAAAGAGCACAGAAAGAAAAATGCGAATGAACATACCTATGGCCCCGTCCATAATTTCAGGTAACCGTCAACAGAGCACCACGGGGGCCAGGTCTTGCCCGGTGCTTTGCAGCCATCCTTCTCAGCCAAGAAAGGCAAGTGGAAAGACCCGCCCCTAAAAGCCCGAGCGCATTCACGATGTATTGCTCCGGTTCTACCGACCAATCTGGAGATACTTCACATAGCAGAGCGGAGTAGCATTATCGTAATGCGCCTTCACCTCTGCTCCCGTGGTCAGTGCGCTCAGCCCCAGAGCAAGATAGGAGGGAATGACATCCAGTGTCAGTCCCTGCTCGCCGGGATACACGCAGAGGTGTTTGGTACTCCACTGCGTACACGCGGGATCAACCGGAGCCGTAAAGCCAATCAGAAAGCCACCGTTATCCACCGTAATGATTTCAGAGACGCCAAGATTGCCAGACCAGACCAGCTCTGCCCTGGCGGTCATCGAACAAACAAGTAAAGCCCCTAACAATACTGTTCTGATCGATATTCCTCTATTCATACCTTTTCCTTTGGATTTCGAGAATACAAACAACCATCAGATCTATAGCCGGCCTCTGTCCACAGGATTCAGAGTGGGTATGAAGCTCCAGGCGCAACGGTCTGGCCATCCGTGGCTCCTCCAGTCATTACTTTATCTATACAAAAATTCCAGCCTCACCCCTTCGAAAGGCACAAGGCAAGACCTGCCCCCCAGAGCCTACGAAGAATATTCGCAGGATTTTGTTTCATAATTCCAACGACCTCCATTATCCAAACAGGAATCAATTTTCATTTCGCCTTTCAGCCAAAAAAATCCAGCGACTAACACAAATAGTATTGCAGCGAATAATAATAATTTATTCATATCTAGTATTTCCGATCCAATCCATTTGGCCTAAACGGCGAGCACAAAACTTTACAATCACCTTGAGGGTGACTGCTGCCTTGCTGGCGACCATATATATTTGCTCTTTGGTCAGCCTGGCTAGCGGATAAAGGGTCACCTTTAATATTTTGGTCTACCCACTCTCTAGTGTTACTTATCCATTCAGCAGTTCGCTCCCCTGTTGGGCCACGCTGAGAAGCTTCACAATTCGCTTTACAGTGAAAATATTTGTCAGCCCCAATTGTGTTGGCATCTCTCATATCGTCGTAATTGTCAAGAAAGTCATCGGTAGCACCAGCGACATGATCATTACTGGTTTTACCAGCAGATCTACACATTTGACCAGAACAGCTTCGCCTCTTTTGCGCACCATGAGCCATCTGGTTAAACAAATACCCCATAGCCCCGGTAGCAGCCCCCACCATGAACTTGCCCCCCGTAGCCTCGGATACAGTACCACTAACCAGCCCCGCCAATACTGTCCCAGAGCCCCGCTCACCGTCGGTCCATCCCTTGATTCTGTTACCGATCATTCCTTCGGTCATACCACCGATGACACCGGATTTGACATCGGCACCTCGCAGGCGGGCGAAGGCTGCGCCACGGGCACCGTGGGCGATACCACTTCCTATCGCGCCAAGCTTGAGGTCACCGATTGCGCCTGCCACACCCGCATCCGCATAAGCCAGCGCAGCGGACTTCACGCCTGCCATGAGTGCTTTTTCAATAGGAGCGCCACTACCGTAGGTAACGGCCCCGGCGGCCCAGGTCTGGTAGGCACTTAGACATCCAGCCGCACCTGTCCCTCCGGTAAATACCCCGCACCCCGCCATGCCAACAATCCCAAACACCTCACCCGCAAACTTGTTCCTCGCGGCAAACCGAGCCATTTCCTTGCCTGCGTAGCGGGATGTCACTTCCGCGATGGCCATTTGCGGATTGAACACCGCCAGTACAATCCCCATCCGCTTCTTGATCGAGTTCCGCAGTTTCTTCCAGGTCTTGCTCAGCCAGGAGTAGCCGCTGGGGTCGGTGATGCTCATGGGGTTGTTGAGGGCGTAGCTGTAGCGGTTGTAGCTTTCCACCTGGTCCAGGCCCTTGATCACCGGGTCGGCGCTGAGGAAGCGGCTGATGGTGGGGTCGTAGATGCGGCCGCCCATGTGGATGATGCCGACGTCGTCGAGCATTTCGTGGCCGGTGTAGCCTTTGCTGGTGGCTTTTTCCGCCCGTTCCATGCCGAACCAGGCGGCGTCGCTAATCGCCGTCCAGTCCACGTCTTTGCGTGGCCGGCCCCAGGGGTCGTAGCGGTAGCGTTCGGTGACGCCGCCAAGGCCGTGGGCCACGGCCACCACGGAGCCCATGCCGTCCATGAACAGGTGTTCTTCGTTGGGTGAGGTGGCGTCACCGTTTTCGAAGGACACCACCACGTCCCCGGTGATCCGGAAGCGTTCCTTGATGGTGGTCTGCCCGTTCTTCTGGATATCCAGGTACTCGTACCCACCCAGAGAGATCTTGCTGGTGATTTTCCCGGAGGTGGTGGTGACCTGTTTCAGGAGGGCGCGGTCCGGACCATAGACGAAGTCCACCGTCGCACTGGTCCCCTGAATCCGGTCCGGCTTGTTGAAAGCGGTGTAGGAGATAGTCTTGCCACCGCCAGAAAGCATGTTGCCGCCACTGTCATAGCAGTAGCTGGCGTTGCGGGCTCCTGTAACACTGGTAACGGCATGGGGTCCCGGCGTGTATTGGGTACCGCCTACTTCGCAGCTTTCGCCATACTGGTACTGGCCGACGTCATTGCGCTGCAGGATGTTGCCGTTGACGTCGTAGTCGATGGACTGCTCGAAGGAGTTCCCCGGGGTGGTCATGTTGGCCACCGTGGCTTGCACCAGGCGGTCCACCACGTCGTATGCGAAGGTTTCCTCCACTTGCTCCAGGTTACCCACCGCCTGCTGGGTGCGCTTGCGCATCAGTCCTTTGGCATCGAAGTCGTAGAACTCGTTCTGGATGCCCCAGGTGGTATCGAAGGTCATCTTGGAGCGGATCTGGGTCAGGAAACCGGACGCCGAATCGTGGTCGTACAGTTTGCGGATGATGCCGTTACCCTGATAGACATCCTTGATCTGACCCCGCACGGTCTTGGCATTGGCCCGCCAGTAATAGTCTTCCTCACCAGGCTTGCCAATCTCATACAATTCACCCTGGGCGTTGTAGCGGTACTCCACGCTCAGGCTCGGGCCGTTGATCCGGTGCGGCAGCGTTTCTTGTACAAGGCGGCCGGTATCATTGTCGAACTGGCTTGAACTGGTGAACTGACGGCCATCGAAACGGGTGTCCACCTGCACCACCCGGCCAATCCCATCGTAGAAGGGCTCTTCCCGATAGCCATTGTTGGCGGTCACCAGAGCCAGACGCCCCACCCCTTTGGCCGGGGCGTCATAGCTCCAGCTATGGGTCGCGGCCTGCCCCGCGCAGCCGTTCAAGGCCGCCTGGGACGCCTGGGCCCAGGTCAAGGACGGCCGATAGTCATCGGTGCGGGAAATCAGCCGCCCGAGTTCGTCATAGGCCGAACAGGTCCGGGCGCCGCTACCGTTCTGTTGCAGAACGATCTGGTCAAAATCGTCATAGGCGTACTGCCATTGACCGATGTTCGGATCCTGGGAGCCGACCTTTCGGCCCAGGGCGTCATAAGTGTTAACCAGCTCCACCTGGTCTGGCAGTACCACCTTCAGCAGCTTGCCTGAAGCATCGTATTGGTAGGTAAGCTGCCGATTGGCCGCGTCCACCACCCGGCGCAAACGGTCCTGAACATCGTTGGTGTGAACGGTCACCTGGGTGGTCTGACCGCCACCCACCGGGTCGCTCCAGGACACCGTTTGTTGCGTGGTGAGTCCATTGTACTGATGGTTGGACGTCAAACCGGAAGCGGACCGCTCCACCAGGGGGCGCCCCAGAACATCACGGGACACCACCTGATTCCAATACACGGCCCCGCCCAGCTCATGCGGCTCGGAGGTGCGGGTCACGTCACCGTTGGCGTCATATTCCGTCTTCACCACGATGGTTTCGCCGCCAAAGCCGGTGGCCCGCGTTTCGATGGTACGGCCAAGCCGATCCGTGTATTCCCGGGTCGGGCCGCTGATAGGCGTGCCATTGCGGGCAGCCAGCCAGCTCTCGGTGTAATACACCGCGTTACCCGGGCAGTTGCTGATGCAGGCCTTGATGCGGGTTTCCCGGCGCTGCCCATCCGCGCCGAATTCGGTCAGTGGTCGGCCCAGGGAATCGTAATCCCAACGGGTGGTGACGTTGTTGGGGTCACTTTCCGTCAGCTTGACACCCAGCACCGGGTCATAGGTCGCTTTCGAGGTGTGCCCCAGCGTATTGCGGGTCGCCACCACGAAGCGGCCGGTGGGATCATAGGTGAATTGAGTGCTTCGTTCCGCGCCGCCAGCGCCCTTCTCCACCCGCGTTTCCGTAAGCCCATAGGCGTTGTAGGTATAGCGGGTTTCCTTACGTAGTCCCGGCAGATCCGGTTCGACAATCTCGGATTTCAGCATGCCGCCGATACCGGGCTGCGACGCTGAATAGTAGGTCCAGGCCGACGTTCTGGTAATGGCGGGCACCGCCTGCCCTTGATAAGAGCCAGAGTAAGTGGCTTCGGAACGGGACTGACGGCCGAGGATCCAGTAGGTCAGGTTGTTGGTCAGATACTGGTTGACCAGTCGTTTGCTGAACGTCTGCCCGGTCCCGGAGGTAGTGACTTCCTGTGTCAGTAAGTCACCGGTGTTTTTGTAGGTATTGCTGGATGCCACCGTCTTGATCAGGCTGCCGTCGAGCTCATACTCCTTACTGACGCTGCCTTTGAGCAAAGACCGGTAACGCAGGGAAATGCCGGCATTGCGGTTCCATATACTGGACGCGGACTGTAGCGGGAACCCCTGGCCCCGGTAAATCTGGGTCTGCCACTCGTTCTCCTCGCTGGCAACCAGTTGGAACCCGCCACCGACCTCGTAATAGGTCTCGGAGCGATCCACCTGACCGACGGTATGGTTGCGGACGTTCTGATTAAACCAGATGTCATGGCGTTTTCTTCCGTTCTCCGAGGTCACCCTGAGCATCTCGAAGCCAACCCCGCCAAATTCATTGGGGTAGTAGCCGTAGTTCCGGTAGAAGTATTGCTGGGTGTTGTAGCCACCGATGCCGTCGGAGGCCTCCAGCTCTGACACAACGTTCATGCCTTTGGTCAGGAAGACCTGACCGTGACTGCCGGTAGGACCACCATAGGCATACACCGAGGGATCGGCGATGTCCTTGTAGGTGACACCGTATTCCAGCCCAAAGCCGTTGGTGACGCCGGTGAGCAGGTCGCCTTGTTCCGGTACCTGGGGACCGAAGCAGGCCATGCCGCGGTTACGGGGGACTAGAGACTTCCAATACAGGGCGCAGTAGCTGTCGTGGCCATCACCGTTGATGTCCGCCCAGCCCCGGTTGATATCCCGCATGCCGCGGATGTTCGATCCCAGATAGGGCAGGCGATACTTCACTGAAGACGCACCAAAGCCATCCGGCGTGGAGATAAAACAGGTTAAATGAGTGTCCGATACGCCAGGCACCGTATTTTCCACACACCAATCCATGCGGCCGTCCTGGTTGACGTCCATGAACTGAGTGGCTTCCGGCATCCGCTCATAGTCTTGCGCGGTTGTTGGAGTAACCTGCAGGAACGGTGAGGTGATTTCATTGCCCCAGCCATCGCCCAGGGATTCCAGGCACGAAGCGCGATAACCTCCCTTGCCGTTACTAGTGGTCCAATAGATGCGACAGAAATCGGAGAATCCATTGCCGGTGAAGTCAGTGAACAGCGCGCTGAAATACTTGGTGGAGCTGCCTTTGTAGACCCAGCGATCTGGCTCATTGGCCTGAAAGTGAGTACCGGTTTTAGCCCAGATTCCGCCATTCAGGCCCTGGCCTTGATTATTGATATGACAAGTAATCTTGGTTTTGGTGGTAATACAGTAATCCGGCAGCCCATCGCCGTTGACATCGGCCCAGTAGCCGGCCATGTCGGAGATTTCCTTGGTGAAGGCTTCCGAGAACGTGAACCCGTTGACCGATTGAACCAGACAGCGGATGTACTTCTTGTTGTCTTTCAAATAGGTATAGCAATAGTCGATCTTGCCATTACCGTTAAAGTCCATCCAGGAGCGGGGACCGACATAAAACTTGCCGACGGGGCGGGACACGTCAAAAGTAATGAGCTCTTTGAACGCATTCTGCAGATTGGGTTTATTCAAGCGGCAGGTCAGCCTGTCATTATCACCCTGGATAGTGGAGTAGCACAGATCCACCAGACCGTCATCGTTGATATCGATCCAGGCAGGGTCCACATTCCAGTTATGGCGCCCCCAATCAGGAACCGGAGACTCCGAATCTTGTTGCAGGCGTGTTCCCACCAATCCGGCATCAATTTCGACCTGCGATCCAAAGCCCCCGTTTCCATCGCTCAGATAACATATGATTTCGGCGGCGGAGCCATAGCCAGCCCCGGTACCTGATATCCGGCAATAGTCGTCATACTTATCCCGATTGATATCCACCCAGCGGGCAAAGCCTGGATAATGCAGTCCCTCTTCGAACACATAATCAGTCGAAGGAGTTCCAGGGAAGCGGGAGTACGTGGTCTTGGAAAAATCCGGTTGACGCTCTTTCTTCCAGTTCAAAGTGATGGGTTCGAAACAGCGAACCGAGGCATCGCACTCGAAGAATTGAGCCAACAGCGAGCGTTTGGTCGCTGGGCTGGTTTCATAGCGGAAATGATATTGGCGTGCCACGGAACCGTGACTTCGAGAGGTCACACTGGCCAAACGAAGCCCCACCTTATACACCTTGCCCAGCACCGCGGTACGCCAGCCATAGGGGTCCGGCTCATAGGTGAACTCCACCTCGGCATCCCCACTGCCGGCCTGGCCGTCCTTGACCGTGTACTCGATCTTCTGGGGGAAGTAGCCGGCGGAGCCAGGCTGGTACGTTACCCGATATCCATACCCCAAGCGGTCTTCCACGCCATCCAGAACCCAACGCCCAACCGCGTTGCTGGACAAGCGGCCAGTGATACGGGTATCCGCCCGGCTGCCGTAATACATGACATCACCGTTCTTCCCATGGACGGTAAAGCCTCCCTGGCTGTAGACGATCTTACGATCGGACTCCGCCTCGGTCTGATAAATAGAGCCGTTACCCCAATAGGCACCAGATACCAGTACCAGTCGGTTGCCATCAAGGCAGGCCAGATCCTGATCGTTCCCCTTAACGCCGGTTACCAGGCCATCCCGCTCATAACTCTTTCCGCAACGCTCAATGGCGGAAGTCCCGGATATGTTGAATCCCATGCCCGCCTGGCCATAACCCGAGCCGCTGGAGTACTGGACGGAGAATGAAGGATCAACGCCAGCGCCGCCTTTGGGGAGCTGGATAGGTAAGGAAAACTGGGCCTGCCCCAATTCCACAGAGAAGGAAGAGGCGGAGGACCCGACCAGAGATGTGCTCAGCTCAATCGATTTGGGTTCCGAGAACCCAGATCCTGTCCACTGAGAGTATTTATTAACGTCGAACTGAATGACATCACCATCAGCGTCCCGATTTTGCCCTATATCGACTTCGGCGCCCCCCGACACCAATTCATCTCCGATATGGGTGAACTGGTCCGCCAGCTGGAAAGTTCCATCACCCTTGCTCCTCAGGAAGAGGCTGTTTTCATCGGGAGAATTGGACTTCAGAAGAACGTCGGGAGTGCCATCATTGTCAAGATCCCCGATCAGGAACTCGAATTCGCTGCTTGGCGATCCGGGCAAGTCAGCCCCCTCACGCATCGTACAGGCAACGAAGTTGCCACTACTGGTTCCACAAAACAGCAATGGTTGATAACCAGAATCAATCGGAGCGGGAAACGAAACCTTGGTCGATATCAGAACATACTGCTGACGAGGCTTAAGCAGGATATCCGGGAGCCCATCCAATCCATTTTCCACGCTGTCGATATCACCGTAGTAAATGTCATACCTGTTTTCATTCAAGGGAAGAGCCGCCATTGCGGAGCCCGCAACGGCAAACAAAACCACAAGAAGAACACGAAGACATTTACGATGGACTCGAACTGCTACTTGATTCGAGCCTCGAAGACATAAGAGCAACAAACCCGCGATACAGCGCGTGAACATACCCCACCCCTTTTTTCATCCTTGTCAGAGAGACTTACCGTATGTCCAGGCTACGCACCAAACACAGGCCATCGGATGTCAGATCCTCAGGATCAATAACAACACCGATCGTGCGCCCGCCATGCATGGCGGACAGAACGATGGATAACGCGACCTGAAGACGCTCTGGATCTTCGAATCTCTCCCCAGAGAAATAGGCATAATTGTATTTGCAGAAATTAAGGGGGGGATCCATGGTGATGGTGAATTGACCGGCGGCACCATATTGATAGATGCGGGTCACCTCACCTCTATACCACTGAGGAGCAGCAAAAACGGATTGAGCACAAAAGGCAATCAAGATAAACGGAAGAAATGACTTCACCCTGTTCATACGTCGACAATCTCCATGTCAGTTATTTTAGCCCCAATGTTGCTGTGCAGTTATGCTCCCTTGCACGACACTAATAACTACTACTTCTCCACAATATTTTTCAATTGTCATTTCACGATAAATTGGCGCATACCCTCCCACCCCGTTAGACTCCGCGGTGTTTCCGTAGCCGAAGACAGGGTGGACCGTGCAGCAGATCAGTCGTGCGTTTTCCTATTTGAGTCAGGCCTTCGGCCTGGCGCGCAGCCCGGGCCTGCGTTGGTATGTACTGGTGCCGATGGCCTTTAACGTGCTGGTGTTCGGGGTGCTGTACTGGCTCTCGGCGACCTGGATCGGGGGCTGGATTTCGGCGGTGACGGCGGGCTGGGCGCTTGATGGCGGGTTGAGCTTTCTCAACGGGCTGATCCAGTTTCTGGCCAACGCGGCGGTGGTGCTGGTGTGGATTCTGTTGTTGGGGGTGTTCGCCAGCGTCTTCACCCTGGGCGTACAGTTGATCGCGGCGCCGTTCATGGGTTTTCTGGCGGAGAAAGTGGATATCCAGGTCACCAGCCGGCCGATGCCGGACGAGTCCATCGGCGCGATGGTCTGGCGGACTTTCAAACGGGAGATCCGCAAGACGTTGTATTGGTTGTGGCGGGCGCTACTGGTGCTGTTCGTGGTGGTGGTGCTTTATTTTATTCCAGTGGTGAACGTCTTCGCGTCGGCGGTGTGGTTCCTGTGGTCCGGCTGGTTGCTGGGCATGCAGTACATCGACTATGGCGCGGATAACCGTCAGGTGTCGTTCGAGGAGATGCTGGTGCGGCTCAAACGCAAGCGCTGGCTGGTGCTGACGTTCGGCTCGCTGGTGATGGGGCTGACCATGCTGCCGCTGGTGAATCTGTTCATCATGCCGGTGGCGGTGATCGCCGGGACGCTGATCTGGGTGAAGGAGTTGAGCCCGGAGGTGATGCCGGAGGTGGTGTAGCGAGACTTCACGGCCGACTATTCGCCTGCAGGCAGGCTCCCACAAAAAAACGTGCTGACGAAGCCGCTGTGGGAGCCTGCCCGCAGGCGAAGGAACTCACCGCATAAACCCTTCTTCCCGCAGGCGATGGATGCGGTCGCGCAGGGCCGCGGCCTGCTCGAACTCCAGATTCTTGGCGTGCTCCATCATCTTCGCTTCCAGCTGATCGATTTCCTTGGCCACCTCCGCCGGTGAGCGGGCCACGTATTTCTCGCGGTCGTCCGCTACCTTCCGGGTGCGCTTGCGCTCCGGCTGGCCGGCGCCAGTGGTATAGGCGTCATCCATGATGTCCCGCACCTGCTTGACCAGCCCTTGCGGGGTAATGCCCATCGCCTTGTTATGTTCGATCTGCTTGGTCCGGCGGCGCTCGGTTTCGTCGATGGCGCGGCGCATGGAGCCGGTGACCTGGTCGGCGTAGAGAATGGCCCGCCCCTGGATGTTACGCGCCGCCCGGCCGATGGTCTGGATCAGGGAACGGTCGGAGCGCAGGAAGCCTTCCTTGTCAGCGTCAAGAATGGCCACCAGCGCCACTTCCGGCATGTCCAGCCCCTCACGCAACAGGTTGATCCCCACCAGCACATCGAACCTGCCCAGACGCAGGTCGCGGATGATCTCCACCCGCTCCACGGTGTCGATGTCGGAGTGCAGGTAGCGCACCTTGATGCCGTTTTCGTTCAGGTACTCGGTGAGGTCTTCCGCCATGCGCTTGGTCAGCGTGGTCACCAGCACCCGCTCGCCTTTGGCGATGCATTCCCGGGCCTCGCCCAGCAGGTCGTCCACCTGGCTGCCGGCGGGGCGGATTTCGATGGCCGGGTCCACCAGCCCGGTGGGCCGCACCACCTGCTCCACCACCTGGCCGGCGTGTTTTTCCTCGTAGGGGCCCGGTGTGGCGGAGACAAACACCATCTGCGGGGCCAGCCGCTCCCATTCCTCGAACTTGAGGGGCCGGTTGTCCAGCGCCGAGGGCAGCCGAAAGCCGTATTCCACCAGGGTTTCCTTGCGGGAGCGGTCGCCTTTGTACATGGCGCCCAGCTGCGGCACGGTGACGTGGGACTCATCCATGATCAGCAACGAGTCCGGCGGCAGATAGTCGAACAGCGTCGGCGGCGCCTCGCCGGGCTGCCGGCCGGAGAACAGCCGCGAGTAGTTCTCCACACCGTTGCAATAGCCCAGTTCCTGAAGCATCTCGATGTCGAAACGGGTGCGCTGCTCCAGCCGCTGTGCCTCCACCAGCTTGTTGTTGTCCCGCAGCAGCTTGAGGCGGTCGGCCAGCTCCTCCTTGATCATCTCGATGGCCTTGAGCACGGTTTCCCGGGGCGTCACATAGTGGCTCTTGGGGTAAATGGTGACGCGCCCCACCCGCTTGATCACTTCGCCGGTGAGCGGATCGAAGATGCTGATGTCCTCGATCTCGTCATCGAACAGCTCCAGACGTACCGCCTTGCTCTCCTCTTCCGCCGGGAAGATATCGATCACGTCACCGCGCACCCGGTAGGTGGCGCGGCGGAAGTCCATCTCGTTGCGGGTGTACTGCAGCTCCGCCAGACGCCGCAGCAGGTCGCGCTGGTCGATGTGATCACCACGCACCAGATGCAACACCATGGCATGGTAGCTGGCGGGATCACCCAGACCGTAAATGGCCGACACCGTGGCGACGATGATGGTGTCCGGGCGCTCGATAATGGCCTTGGTGGCGGACAGGCGCATCTGCTCGATGTGCTCGTTCACCGAGGCGTCCTTGTCGATAAAGGTGTCCGAGCTGGGCACGTAGGCTTCCGGCTGGTAGTAATCGTAGTAGGAAACGAAATACTCCACCGCGTTTTCCGGGAAGAATGCCTTGAACTCGCCGTACAGCTGGGCGGCCAAGGTTTTATTGTGCGCCATCACCAGGGTCGGGCGCTGCACCTGCTGGATCACATTGGCCATGGTGAACGTCTTCCCCGACCCGGTCACCCCGAGCAGAGTCTGGTGGCCAAGCCCATCCTCTAGCCCTTCCACCAATTGCGCGATGGCGGTGGGCTGATCCCCGGCGGGCTGGTAATCCGAGTGCAATTTAAACGCGGTGTCTGCCATGGTGTATCGCTGTCCTGTGGGACTGTCCTGCTGTAGGGAAAGGGCGGCGCGAGACAGTATCCACCTGCCTCCCGACAGCCTCTGTCAGTAGTGATTGGCCACCCGGCCGCTGCCCGTGGGAACGGCCCAGGGGCCGCGATATCGCGGTCGATCGACCGCTCCCACGAAACCCGACACCCTATCAGGGGCAAGCCAGATGCGGTAATATTGCGTGCCCCGGTCCGTGTCAAAACCGGGTTCCAATCATCATCCGATAGATGAGGAGTGCATGTCCGATATCAACCTTTCCGACCGCGTCCAACGTATCAAGCCTTCCCCGACCCTGGCGGTGACCTCCAAGGCCGCCGAGCTGCGTGCTCAGGGCAAGGACATTATTGGACTGGGCGCCGGTGAGCCGGATTTCGATACCCCGGATCATATCAAACAGGCCGCCATCGAGGCGATCAATGCCGGCAAGACCAAATACACCGCGGTGGACGGCACTCCCGGCCTGAAACAGGCCATCGTCGACAAGTTCAAGCGTGAGAACGACCTGAGCTACGAACCGGCCCAGGTGCTGGTCTCCAGCGGCGGCAAGCAGAGCTTCTTCAACATGGCCCTGGCCCTGTTCAACGACGGTGACGAAGCGATCATCCCGGCCCCCTACTGGGTCAGCTACCCGGATATGGTGAAAGTAGCCGGCGGCGTACCGGTGATCCTGGAAACCACCCTGGAAAACCGCTTCAAGATCACCCCGGAACAGCTGGCCGCGGCGATCACGCCGAAAACCCGCCTGTTCGTGATCAACAGCCCGTCCAACCCGTCCGGCATGGCCTACACCAAGGAAGAGCTGGCGGCGCTGGGTGAAGTGCTCAAGCAGCACCCGGACATCGTGGTCGCCACCGACGACATGTACGAGCACATCCTGTGGACCGGCCAGCCGTTCGTGAACATCGTCAACGCCTGCCCGGACCTGTACGACCGCACCGTGGTCATGAACGGCGTCTCCAAGGCCTATTCCATGACCGGCTGGCGGATCGGCTATGCCGCCGGCCCGCAGAAGCTGATTGGCGCCATGAAGAAGGTGCAGAGCCAGAGCACCTCCAACCCGGCCTCCATCAGCCAGGCCGCCGCCGAAGCGGCCCTGGCCGGCGATCAACAATGCGTGGCGGACATGGTCAAGGCATTCAAGGAACGCCACGACTATGTGGTGGAAGCCCTGAACGCCCTGCCCGGCGTCAGCTGCGCCCCCGGTGACGGCACTTTCTACGCCTTCGCCGACTTCTCCGCCGCCATCGCCGAAATGGACGGCGTGTCCAGCTGCACCGAACTCGCCACCAGGCTGCTGGAAGAGGCCGGCGTCGCTCTGGTACCGGGTTCCGCCTTTGGCGCCCCCGGCTGTCTGCGCCTGTCCTTCGCGGTGGGCCTGGACACCTTGAAGGACGCGGTGAGCCGAATCGAGAAGGTATTGAACAAATAAGCAACAAACGGACTCGGGGGTGTTGACGCCCCCGAAAGCCGCCACTAATATACGCGGCCTCAAGACATTCCGCCTTAGCTCAGTTGGTAGAGCAGCTGACTGTTAATCAGCGGGTCGCTGGTTCGAGCCCAGCAGGCGGAGCCAAATAGAAAAGGGTCTATCCATTGGGTAGGCCCTTTTTCTTTGTGCGCGGATTGAGTGGCCAAGGCCGCTTACTCATCGCATCAGTACGCGGCTACCTGGTTGAACAGCAGGGCAGAGAAGCGAAACAGCAGGCCATCCCAGCCCTCAACTGGCATCACTGCTGCAAATCCTCGAATAATCGCGACCAATACTCCATAACAGCTGGCAGCGAGTAGGTCCTGGCAGCTTCTTGGGCAGCGAAGGAGTACACCGCTCTGGAAGTTTGGTCTTTCAATAGGCGAATAAGGGCGGTCGCCAGTCCATCAGGATCTTCAGGAGGACACAAAAGCCCGTTTTTCTCATGAGTGACAACCTGGCGAGGCCCATACTCACAATCGAATGAAACAATGGGTAAACCATGAGCCTGTGCCTCCAAAAGGACCAAAGGTAATCCTTCGAACCTTGAACTCATAACAAATATAGTTGCTTGCCGATAATAAGCAGTAACATCATCCGTAAATGGATGCAGCTCCACGCACGCGCCCAATCCCAACTCGCTCACCTGCTTCCGCAAGGACGTCTCCTCCGCCCCCTCCCCTACGATAACAAGTTTTGCAGTCGGTACCTCTCTGCTTACCTGCGCCCAGGCCGGCAAAAGGAGATCAAACCCTTTCTGACGTGATAAGCGTCCAATTGCTAGCACAAAGTCAGGGTTTCGCACTCTATCTTCCACATGCGACTCAGGTAATTCTACCGGATTGGGGATTACACGGATCTCCCGTGCAACATCCTGATAATAGGGAACTTGGGCTTGTGTTAGAGCAACGATGCAATCCGTTCTCCGGTATAGAAGTCGACTAAGGAAGCGAGTACCCCAACCGAAAGCTGACGGGCTATTGTGATCACACACCACGACTTTGGGGCCCTCTCCTTTTCTTAGAATTCCTTTTAGTGCCAAAACGGCCAACAACCCACACCACGGCCCGTTCGCAATCACAACGTCTGCCTGAGTCAAATCAGGGCTATGACGTAAAGCTGTCACATCACGACCATAGTTCACTATTCGCGCGACTCGAGTCTTGGCTGCTCGCCTACCCAACGTAACCAGGTTAACTTCAGGAACTAGGGGATAAATCGAATCAATCTCCCCGTATCGCACCATCAAAGTTACATCGTGCCCCTGTTTGGCCCATTCATTCAGCAGCAATGCGACGACGCGCTCCACCCCGCCTTTCTCGCAAAAACTGTCATAGAGCTGTACGATTCTCATCTTTGCCACCAGCGTCACCGAGATTCCTTGAGCTAACAAAATAGCGTACTGCAGCTACCAAACCACATAGAAAACTGACTAAGTAACCGGCAAAAATCGCCAAAGGCCCCCGCTCCCATGACATCCCTTGCCATGGCATGAAGAGGATACTTAAAGCCACTATCAGACCAGCCAACCATTTTAAAGTCACCATTCGATGCTGTTTACTCTTAACCAATACGGCATCCAAACTCAGTGCAGCAAATCCAGGAACAAGTATAAAAATACTGACTTGAACGACCGTTGTAGTAATTTGAAAATTCCGCCCAAAAATTAAGGGCACAATAAATGGTGCGAATAGCGAAACCGCTATCGCAACGCTTAATCCGATTAACATCATCATGGCTAAAAATTTTAATGCTCCCTTTCCTGAAAAAAAAGAATCATCTCTGTAAACAATAGAGGGAGCCAATGCGGCTACAGCGACTGGCCCGAAAAACCATGCGCTATCGACCAAGTTGAGTGCAGCCGCATACTGGCCATATAGCTCCGAAGGCAACCAACCTTCCATCGCCACACGATCCAAGCGCTGAATAGCCATCATTGAAAGCACGCCGAGCCAAACAAAAAAACCATGACGAACAAAATAAATCATTTTTCCGGCTACCACCTTCCAATTCCACGGCCTGCCTTCCTCCCTGACAAAGAAAAAGTAGCAAAATGCAACAAAAAAATATTCCGCAGAATACAATAAAGCGAATGCCAGAATAGTCGCTTCTTTACGGTACAAAATATAAACAAGAATGACTTTAAGGAAAGAGCTGGCGATTCTTATCCATGCTATGATGCGGGTGTTTTGCTGAACTTCTCTTATTAATCGAAAGACGTTAAATGGCTCGGTTATCAAGAGAGATAATGCCAAAATGGCCAGGAGTGTCGAATAGTTTTCCTGCTCGACGATAACAGCCCACACGATCAGAGCCAGAAAAGCGGCACCAGCGACAATCAGACGAACTCCAAATAGCGACCCCAAAACCTGCCTGCGCTGCTCTCTGCTGGAAGCTTCCACTAGTATCGGCGCCGCCACTTCCGAACCAACCAATAAAGCGATAGAAGAGAAGACAAACAATACCGAAAGCACATATTGAAAGTCGCCGAAAGCATCGACGCCAAGCGTTCTGGCAATCAACCCAACTGAAATAGCGGAAAAAGCAATCTGTACTGCTTTCTCAGAAATCAACCAAAACAGACTCCGAAGACTCGAATAAGAGCGCAACGAAGGAACCTTAGTCAAGCAAAAACGCACTATTTCCCTCCGGGTTTCACAGAGAAAAAAAGTGAGCGCAAACCAGCCCTCTTATAAAACGCCAGAATCACATAGCTAGCCATAAAATAAAGAGATTGAGCCAAAGGAAGTTCAAGTTCTTTTCTATAAATATGCCACTGCCAACGCATATTCCTTACCTTATTTGCTGACAATGAATTTTCCGCAACACGATACTCCGCAATCGGAGCATTTCCAGGAACACGGTAGGCGACTCCCGCTCGCGCCAGAACTTTCAACCAAAACAGATAGTCCTCATGACCAACGCGCTCAAACCAGATACCATCAACTAAACTTCTCTCAACAACCCCTGTTAAATTACCAATCACATTGCCTCTAAGTAGGCGCGGGTAGTCTACTCGATCAGGTGGCATGACTATATTCAGCGGCCCTTGTTTATCAAAACGACGATATGCCGAATAACAAACCCGCGCGCCAGATTCCGACATAAAGGAAAGCTGCATTGAGAGTTTCTCGGGAAGCCATAAGTCATCGCTATCAAGGAAAGCGATATACTTACCGCTTGCCTGCGCCATCGCTAAATTCCGGATTCCTGCCACCCCTTGGTTTACTTCTTCAAAAATAACTCGAATTCGGCTATCTTTATTCTGCCATCCAAGGGCAATCGCAAGGGTTCCATCCGTCGCGGCGTCGACAGCAATAATCAACTCCCAATCCTGCAATGTCTGGGCGAGGACCGACTTAATGGACTCCTCCAGAGTGGCCTCTGCATTGTAGGCGGGCATAATGATCGAAACGAGAGGTTGCACATTATCCATATTTAGCCAGCTCCATAAGCCGGCCACAGTATTCGTGTTCCAGGACCCTCAATGAGTAATCTTCATAATATTCAGCCCATAGGGTACGGGCACGCCGGCCACGCTCAACAACATCGTCATACATCACACCGTGCAACCAATTTCTTATTTGTTGCTCTCCCTCTTCCAAGCTCCACCCGGTTAGCGCGCTATTCACCTTATCTCCTGGAGGCGTTCCTTTCGTTGTTAGCAGAGGCCGGCCAAGAAATAGGTGTTCATAGTACTTATTCGGTGAAGCATAGCGATGATTTGGCACCGTTAAATAATAAAAGCCAACCACACAATGCATCTCCAAAAGCACACGCAGCCCCCGCTCGTGAGAGAGTGCACCATGGTAGACCACATTGCTGTGACGCTTCTCGTATTCCATTACCTCGCCTTCAAGAGGTCCATATCCTGCAATGTGTAACTCGACACCGTCCCAGTCTGCACAAGCCCGGAGGAGATCTTCGAGGCCACGATTTATTGGCTCAAGGACCCCGAAGTATCCTATTTTCAAAGGAGTTCTCGGAAGATTTGAAATAGGGGTTACCGGCCATTCGAAATCTGGCACATTCTCCACCACCATAATATGTGGAGCTGGTGACAATAGGTGTTGATGATAACGGCACTCATCCGCTAACAAAGTCAAATCGGCACGGCGAGCCAGGAAGCGTTCGATACTGGAGGCAAGCTTTCCAGGCAATCCTCCTACACTTCGTGTATCGGCATAGTGATCATAGATATCAAAAACGAAGGGCGTCCGAAAGATACAACAAAAAATGTACGCAGCCAGTGCGCTGTCAAGATCCACCGCATGCACTACCGACGTACGCTTTCGAGACCTAATTAATGACTTTATTACAAAAAAATTCCATCCAAACAAAGACAGTGCGTTACGCCACCTACCACCCAAGAGGGCCGTACGCCGATAAAACAGACTTTTTTCGTCACCTCCAATTTCCTCATTTTCTCGGATCCAGCCAATGAACCGAGATTCATACCCCTTTCTCTTCAACGCTCTCACGTATTTATTCATTCTTGAATCAAGATGAGGCAAGAACGCTCTCACGAACATTACTTCCATAATCAGGCACCACCTCTTTCCTCAGAACAACAAGCAAGAAATAATAAAAAACAAAGTAATTCTGATACATCCATTCAGATTTAAACAAAAACACAAAACCATAAATTAAAAAAAACACGCAAAATAAATTTTCTTTTAATTTTTTAAGCCAATCTCTCCCAACGACAACCTGACATAAAATCATAATAAGAAAGGCAACAAAAGTCCCCAACCCCAAATACCCTACCGCATATATAAAGCGCACATAGCCGGAATCACTAGCCACCAATCCGACCTTTGCATATTCTGCATTGCTACGAAAGTAAACGCCACAACCAACGATTTGTTTAATGGTGGACTGACATCCTTTCTCTTTTTCAGAGCGACTAATTCCCGCATAGGAATCAAGAGTTTCATCCACCGAGTGCGACGCCAGGCGCCCTTTTTCTATAGATGTCAGCACAGGCTCCGCGAGCCAATATAAGTATTTTCTACCGTCATCGGATTTTTGTAAAATCAATACAGCCAGAGCAAAGAACATTATATAAAATACAACCAGAAGAAAACGTACCCTGCCCTGTTTTGCCACCCAAAGACTATACAGAACATAAAGCGCAACCAACGGCAACGCACTCCTACCAGCCAAAAGAGCCATAAGTAGACAAGACATCTCAACCAAAAAAAGCCCGGCTCGAATGATTGGGGAGGCCAACTGACCTCTAACAATACACAAAGCCAGGGCACAGAACCCATAGGCGACAGCATGGGAAGCAAACAAAAAACCGTTCAGCCCAAAAAAACGAAATGGATGCCCTTCCGCGTGCCGCGCGATTACATCACTGACTCTGAAGCCCCCAAGGACGTCAATAGACCAGTTGTGAAAGGATGGGAAAAGAAGCTGACATAGTGTCACTATCAAAGGCACAACAACTGCAGCCCATAGCCAACATTGCGCTTGTCCCCGGCTCCAACCAGAGGACAACAATGTTTGATAAGTAAGGTTAACCGCACAGTAAACAATGGGAACCTTCACTACATAGACCATGAACAGGGGCAGCTCCGAGTTATTCTCCCCAAGCAATAAATGGAGCGCAACGCCAAATAATAGAACCAGATAGACTCCCCAGCTCCAGGACACCATACTTCTCGCTATGGAAAATGATAATTTCGTCCTTAGCGCGATAGGTAAGAGCAGGATTAATCCCACCAGCTGACTCTTAAACAGTTCATAAGAGAACGGCCATACCAACATGGCAACGGCGATAACGGTATATATCGCCAGAGCCAATCTTCCTCCTGTTCTCTGGCTGAGCGTCCATCTGCTCATTTCGGGATAACCGGATCCCACCTCGTCTTTCCTCATCTTTTCTCCAAGCTCTCTCCATCACGCCAGGCAAGCAGATGCTTTACAATTCGGCCTGCCGCCCGGCCATCTCCATAAGGATTATGAGCAGAAGCCATGCGCTCAAGAACGAAATGGTCATTAAGTAACTCATGCACTCCAGTGACAATACGGTCAACATTCGTACCCACCAGACGGACCGTTCCCGCGGCAACGGCCTCCGGCCGTTCAGTAGTGTCACGCATAACCAGAACGGGCTTTCCTAGGGAAAGAGCCTCCTCTTGAATACCACCGGAATCAGTCAAGATGACATCAGCACGATTCATTAGATAAACAAAGGGGAAATAGTCCTGAGGTTCAATAAGATGAACATTGTCCAGCCCACTCAGGTGCTTTCGCACCGGCCCTGTCACATTTGGATTAAGATGAACTGGGTAAACGATGTCAACGTTCGGGTTCATCTTGGCCAATATGCGAACTGAATCACAAATTCTCTGAAACCCTTCCCCAAAGCTCTCTCGGCGATGCCCAGTGACCAACAGCACCTTTTTGTCATCATGAATAAAGTTATACTTTCTTTTAAACTCTGAAATAGAAAGAGGATCCTGTTCCTGCATATCTCTCACCGTCAGCAGAGCATCAATAACCGTGTTACCAGTAACAAGACTCTTTTCTGCTGGAGTATTTTCGTCGCTAAGATTGCGAGCGGCTCCCTCCGTCGGAGCGAAATGAAGAGAAGCTAGCGAAGCGACCACCTTCCTGTTTCCTTCCTCTGGCCAAGGAGCCGTCAAGTCACCTGTACGCAGGCCAGCCTCAACATGAGCAACTGCTACTCCATGATGAAATGCCGCTAATGTCGCTGCCATCGTGGTGGAGGTATCACCGTGGACCATTACAAGGTCAGGATGGCAATCGCTAATGACATCATCAAGACCTTCCAGAATACAGCTGACCATGGCAGATAACGTCTGCCATGGTCGTCTCATTACATTCAGGTCATAATCCGGGATGATCCCAAAGAGACTGAGTACATGATCCAGCATTTCCCTATGTTGCCCAGTGACACAGACTTTCCCTTGTAACGTGTCCTGTAAGCGAATTTGCTCAATGACTGGCGCCATTTTTATCGCTTCCGGCCGTGTACCAGATACAATTAATACATTCATCTGGTGAATACCCAAGCACCTCGGAGGCTGGCGAGTGTGTCATAGTTAAGTTATGGAAGCACCCCGACCTGCCTGAAATGTCTCGACAGCCTCTTTTTCGACGGGCCTATTGTGGTAAGATTCCCTCCGGCTTCAGAACGTAAAGAGCAACCGTGGATTTGATGCCTTATCAGCTCATGAAGGACTACGATTCCGTGCAAGACTATTCCGTACAAGCCTCCTCTCCGTTAAGACACAACCGCTGGTACGAAAAATTAGTTCTCAACCCAGCGGTTGGCCATCTTTTGGCTATGGGCGCCTTGTTGCTTGGCTCCCAATTTCTGAGCTATCAAAGCCTGCCCGAAGACGAAAATCAGACTATAACATTGGTGCTGCTAGCTGCCATGTACGGTATCAACGTCTTTCTAGGCCAGCACATCGCCAAATTCACCGGCGGTCGAACTATCACCTATACACTGGGCGTCGCCCTGCTTTCCGCCTGCCTCGTCCTGGGCGTTGTGCTTTTATGCCGTGTCAGCTATGCCAGAACCTCATTGTTTCTCGGGATCTTATTACTTTTAAGCATCCAATACTTATCTGTAAAAATTAGTCAAAAATTCCGGCATTTGAAGTTGGCAATCGTCCCTTCCGATCTCTATGGCGACAACATCAGCCATCAAAATATTCAGTGGCGAGTTTTAACTCAGCCCGATCTAGGTAACTGCCGCTTCGACGCGGTGGTGGTCGACATGGACGCTGAGCTTGAGGACGATTGGATTCGGTTTGTTAGTCATTGCAGTATCGCCGGCCTGCCTGTTTTAGATGGGAGGAAGGTCCTTGAGGCAATTCAAGGAAAGGTTAGCCTAAATCAACTCAAAAGCGTTGACTTAGGAGCTTTGCAGCCTTCCCCCGTATATTTGGTAGCAAAGAGGGCTATAGATGTTGCCGTATCCGTCCTGCTACTACCAATTTTGTTACCTACATTCCTCGCAATCGGACTTCTGATACGTATGGATTCCCCCGGACCAGCTATATTTGTTCAGGAACGGGTAGGACGGGGCAACAGCGTTTTTCGTATGTATAAATTTCGTTCAATGCGTCCTGATGATTGCAAACATCCCCAATTCGCAGATGAAGACGCTCATCGCATTACACGGCTTGGAGCATTCATTCGTAAGTTCCGGATTGATGAGCTCCCTCAGTTTCTTAATGTCCTTAAAGGTGATATGAGCCTGATAGGTCCTCGGCCAGAGCAACCGGGATTTGTACAACAGTTCGAGCAAGATGTCCCCTATTACAGCTATCGACATATTGTTCGGCCAGGCATTACAGGTTGGGCGCAGGTTTCTAATGGGTATGCGACTGACACTGAGTCCACTAGAGAGAAAGTAGAGCACGATCTTTATTACATCAAGAATCTTTCAGCGGGTCTCGATATACTCATTGTACTGCGAACAATTCGCACTGTCGTAACTGGCTTTGGTGCCCTTTAATCCACATTGTTAGAGTCCAGCGCACTTTCATCCCTCATGCTATAATGCATTTTCTAAACTCTGTTCCAAAAAAATCATCTCTGATAGCGCTACTAGGCCATCAGTTATTTCAATTGAAGTTTTTTGAAATTTGGAACTTGCTCAAAGCTTGGCACTATACGCCGCTATTCCTCTCTAGGCAGCCATATACTATGTAAGCAGGGGATATTATAGGCCATTTTTTTCGATAGCTTTAGCGATCGCAGTCTCAAAGCAATGTCGAATACTCGATAACGTTTCCTCATCTACAGCCTCATACCTCGTCACCAGTTTCGGAGACGTATTCGAAGCCCGGCATAGCCCCCAGCCATCCTCATAATCCATACGCACGCCATCGATCACCGTGCGTTTACCCTCACCCAGATCGGCGCGGTTCTGCATGTATTCAACGATGGCGAACTTGGTTTCCTCGGTCACGGGAATGGTGATTTCCGGGGTGGTGCAGAGTTTCGGGTAGCGATCGAAGAAGCTGACGGCGTCGCCGTCATGATGACTGAGGATACGGAGGATCCGGGCAGCGGCGACAACGGCATCGTCAAAGCCATACCAGTCTTCGGCGAAGAAGATGTGGCCGCTCATTTCGCCGGCGAGTAAGGCACCGGTTTCCCGCATCCTGGCTTTGATCAGCGAATGGCCGGTTCGCCACATTTCCGGTTCACCGTCGGTATTGCGAATAACGTCGAACAGTGCGCCGGTGCACTTGACGTCGAAGATGATCTTGGCGCCCGGCACCCGGCCGAGCAGGTCCTCGGCCAGGGCCATCAACAGGATATCCGGGAATACGACCTTTCCATCCGGTAAAACCACACCCAGGCGGTCACCGTCTCCGTCGAAGGCCAACCCCAGGTCGGCTCTTTCCCGCTGAACAGTATCGATCAGATCATTCAGGGTTTCGACATCGCCCGGGTCGGGGTGGTGATTGGGAAAGGTACCATCCACTTCGGCATAGAGGGGGATGACCTCGCAGCCGAGGGTGGCGATGGCTTCCGGCGCCAGCACACCAGCGGCACCATTGCCGCAGTCCACCACGACTTTCAACGGGCGCGCCAGTTGGTGCCGCGCCTTCAGAGCCGCCAGATAAGCAGGAAGAATTTCCCGTTGCTCCCGCGCCCCGTGCCCCTCCGAGAACCCCCGCTGTTCGATCCGGCTCTTCAGTGCCTGGATGGCGTCACCAGAAAGCGTCGTACCTCTGATGACGATTTTGAAGCCGTTATAGTCCGGCGGATTGTGGCTACCGGTAATCATCACGCCGGAATCCGCGTCCTGGAAATGGTAGGTGGAGAAATACAATACCGGCGTGGGCACCAGCCCTACGTCCACTACGTCACAACCGCTGGCCTGCAGACCCTTGGCCAGGGCATCCAACAGTGCGGGAGAAGAGAGACGGCCGTCACGCGCCACGGCGACACAACGCCCTCCTCTGTCGATAACCTCCGAACCGATGGCCCGGCCGATCAACTCCGCGACGGGTTCCGTCAATGTCTCTTCGAAAATGCCGCGAATATCGTAGGCACGGAACAAAGTATCAGACAAAACGGTGGTCATTCACGAGCCCCTTCAAATGTCTTGTAATTGACGGACATAGTCGGCCAGAGCGCGGGTGGAAGCATCCAGCTCATCGGTGGATTTTCCGCTACTCAGCACCTGGACCATGTCCTTGGCAATGCGTTTCCCCATCTCCACCCCCCACTGATCAAATGGGTTGATGCCCCAGAGCACCGCCTGGACGAATACCTTGTGTTCATAAAGTGCAATGAGCGCTCCCAACTGCCGTGGAACCAGCTCCTCCAGCATGATGGTCGTGCTCGGCTGGTTACCGCGATAGTGCATGAAGGCCGGCCATTCTTCATTGGTCGGCAACGCACTCTCTCCCAGCGCCAACAATCTGGATTGGGCCAGACAATTGGCCACGGTGAGGCGGTGCTGATCTTCCAAGGGTTGCAATTCCGCACTGTTGCCGTTACGACGACCGTGGCGCGCGGCAACGATGAATTCGCAGGCAACCGGCTGTGTGCCCTGGTGCAATAATTGATAAAAGGCGTGCTGAGCGTTCGGGCCCACTTCCCCCCAGATCACTGGGCAAGTGTGATACTTCACCGTGGCACCATCACGGGTAACGGACTTGCCGTTGGACTCCATTTCCAGTTGTTCAACGTACGCGGGCAAGTGCTTGAGGCGGCCATCGTAGGGCAGTACTGCCCGGGCAGTTATATTGAGAAAGTTAAGATTCCAGACGTCAACGAGCCCCTGCATCACCGGGATATTCTCTTCCCAAGGGGTATCCCGGAAATGCCGGTCCATGTCATGGGCGCCAGCGAGCAGCTCGCGGAAATAATCCATGCCCGTGGTCAAGGCAATGGGCAGGCCAATGGCGGACCACAATGAGTAGCGCCCTCCCACCCAGTCCCAGAGTTGCAACTGGTTATCCGGGTGAATACCCCACTCCGTCATGCGCTCCGGCTGTGCGGAAACGCCGATAAAATGGCATCGCAGAGCCGCGCCGTTCATATCAGGAAAGGCACCTGTCAGCCAGGCCCTGGCGGTAGCGGCATTACTCAGGGTATCCACGGTCGTGAACGACTTCGACGACACCACCATCAGAGTCGTGGCCGGGTTCAGTTCGTCCAATAACGGCGCAATCTGGCTGCCGTCCATGGAGGAAACAAAATGAACCCGAGGACGTCTACCGACCGATGGAAAATGTTCATGAAGAGCGACCGAAGCCATCAGAGGCCCCAGGTCGGAGCCCCCCACACCGATATTGACCACATCGGTAATAGCATCGCCCTGACACCCTCGCCACTGCCCTGAATGAACCCGGTTGACGATGCGTTCCATCAACGCCAGTTGTTGGTGGACTTCCGGCGCCTGAGCCTCACTCTCGCGAAGACGCCAGTGCATGGCAGGCCGGGATTCGGTCCAGTTCACGTCCCTGCCCTCGAACAGACACTGAGTCCATTGATCCAGCCCACGCTCCCTGGCCAAGGCTCGCAGCAGGGAAAGGGTCTCAAGGGTGACGCGTTGTTTACTGAGATCCACCAACAAACCACAGGCACGCAGATTCAGGTGATCAAAGCGATTGGCATCCTTGGCGAAAAGATCCGTCAGATGCCATTCTCTAGCAAACTGGGCATGTTCACGCAATGTCGCTTCGGCCTGACGCGCCATGGAAGTGTCATGGAGAGGCAATGCCACTGTCATACCCTCCCGATACCGTAATACTGGAAGCCCTTGCTCTTGACATAGGACGGGTCGTAAATATTACGCCCATCCAGAATCAGGGGTACTTTCATCACCCCCTTTAAGCCAAGCCAATCCGGACTCCAGTATTCCTTCCATTCGGTAACCACCATCAAAGCGTCACAGTCGTGAACAGCATCGTAACTGCTTTCGTGTAGCACCAAAGGACCCCGACCGTCAGCCCAGCGTGCCAGCTCCGGTAGTGCCAGGGGATCATGCACATGAATTTCCACGTCCTGGGCCCACAATGCTTCTATCAGGCGAAGAGCCGGGCCGTTGTCCACCCGGTCCGAGCCAGGCTTAAATGCCACGCCCCAAAGCGCAACTCGCCGTTGAGAGACTTCACCCTCGTAGTGTCGCCAGAATTTTCGGAACAGAACTTCCTTTTGACGTTCATTGATCTGCAGCACCTGCTCCAGGAGTTCCGCATCAATGCGACGACTGCGCAGCGTATCGGTCAGGCTCATCACGTCCCGGCTGAAGCCGGGCCCGCCAAACCCGCAGCCGGCATACAGGTAGGCTTCGCCAATGCGCGAGTCCGATCCCATACCCTGCCGGATAACATCGATATCAACGTCCAGTTCCTCCGCCAGCAGGGCCATATCGTTCATAAAGCTCAGACGAGTGGCCAGCATGCCACTGATAGCGAGCTTGGCGAATTCGGCTTCCCGGGGTCGCATCACCTGGATGACGTCCTGACGTCGATTGAATGGCCGCAAAATTTCGCGAATCATCCCTTCTGCAGCCGCGTCGTCACATCCCAGCAAAATATGTTCCGGCCGGGTAAACCCCTGCAAGGCCCGCCCTTCCTGCAACGTATCCGGCAAGCACACCACCGGTATCGCTTCACCCCGCTCTGTCATTCCCTGCCGCAGCTCCTCAGTGGTTCCCACTGGAAACACGCTCTGGTTAATCAACACCTCACATCCTGGCCGTTGAACCAGCCAGGCAAGGACTGCGTCCGCCAATTCCCGAGCACCCGGTTGCAGCGCCATAAACACCGCGGGAGCGGGTTCCCCTGGCAGTCCTCCCATGGCCTGTATCGTCAGATGTTTCGCTTCGACTTGCTCACGAACCAGTGCCATCAAACCGGGTTCGTGGTAGCCCTCTCCGTCGTTTTGCAAGCTTTGCCAGTAGTGCCCTTCAGGCAAGAGCCATGTGACCAGATGGCCGGTCTGTGCCAAAGCCGCCGCGGTTACCGCCGCGCACAGCGTATCTCCAACTACATCAATGCGCACAATGCCGCTCCACGATGTCCCGGGCCACCGGAGCCAACTCAGGATGCCTGAGAGCGAAGTGTATGAAAGCCTCCAGATAACCCGCTTTATTGCCACAATCAAAGGTTTTGCCCGTCATCGCATAGGCTTCCACCGGGGCCTGACCAATCAATTCGGCAATGGCATCGGTCAGTTGGATTTCGCCGCCAGCACCTGGCCGTGTTGTTTTTAGCAAAGCCATGATCGAACCGGGCAGAACATAACGCCCCACCACGGATAAATTGGATGGCGCATCTTCGGGGTGAGGTTTTTCAACCACCCCGTTCATCACACGGCTTTCCCCACGTACTGGCGCGGGTCCTTCCAGTGATACCACGCCGTATTGATCGACCCGATCCATGGGTACGGGTTCCACCATAACCTGTGCCGCACCAGAGTTCTGATAGCGCTCGATCATCGCCCCCAGATCCACGCCCTCATCCGCTGCCTCCAATAAGACATCCGGCAGCATCACCACGAAAGGTTCCTCACCAATCACTGGAGCGGCCTGCAGTACCGCATGCCCAAGGCCCAGCGGCTCACGCTGACGAACGCTGATCACGCTGACGTTTTCCGGAATCACATTACGCAGGCTTTGACGTAATGATTCCTTGCCTTTGGCTTGAAGCTGGGCATCCAATTCCGCGTTGATGTCAAAGTAGTCCTCGATGGCCCCCTTGGCAGCATGGTTAACCAGAATGATCTCGGTAATACCAGCCTGAACGGCTTCCTCCACTACCCAGTGAATAGCCGGCCGGTCCACAATCGGCAGCATTTCCTTGGGAATGGACTTGGAAGCGGGCAGCATACGTGTACCAAGCCCAGCCACCGGAATCACCGCCTTGGAAATCATCTGTCACTTCCCCTAACCAATACGTTTCACACAATATACAGGGCACCCATCCCCTCATCTCGCCATGTTCTGGGAATCGCGGCGCAATCATTAGACACGGCCGAAGAAATGAGCACCACGAATTCTACCTACTTGACCATGCCCTGTCCTTGGACGAACCGGCTCTCCTCGCGCTATCACATAAGTTTTACCGGACATTGCACTCTAAGGAAGTGCCGGGGCGGGGGCCATGGCCTTGGAGACATGAATTTCAGAGAGCAGCCACGAAGCCGCTGTAGGAGCTTCGTGGTCCAGGCTGCGAGGCAGCAGATCTACTCGCTATTCGCGGCCAGGCGATCCTCCACCGTAATGGACTTACCATGGAGGTGAACGATCGTCGCCAAAACCCCGATAGTCAACGCCATTCCGTATACAATCAGCGCCACCTGATGCCCCCACAGGTCCACCAGAACCCCGGTCACTATAACCGGCAGAATGAAGCCGAAGTACGCCATCAGGAAGAACCCGGCGCTGGCGGCGGCACGGCGTTCCTCGCCCAGCGCCAGCACGGCGCTGAGGCCGCCCAGGTAAATGAAGCCATAGCAGGCGCTGCTCGCCAGCACCGCGCCCGCCAGCACGCCGGCGAATTGCCCGTGCAGCGCGCCCCAGGCGATCAGGCTGTAGGCCACCGGCAGGATCAGCAGTCCGATGCGGGTGGAAATGCGCGATGGCAGCAGCCGGGCCAGGGGCTGGAACAGCACGCCGCAGCTGCAAGTGGCCAGCACCGCGAAGCCGGACCACTCGCTCAGTCCGTGCTTTTGCAGTGCCGAAGGCAGGATGGCGATGACCAGCCCCACCGTGCCCCAGGCCAGCAGGATCGCCCATCCGAAGATCAACGAACCCGCCGGGAAGAACGGTAGCCGGGCCAGCGGCGCTAGGCTTGATCTGGCCGCGTCATCCCTCAGGCCGGCGACCAGCACAAAGGCCAGCGCCGCGGCCAGCAGATAAAGTGGAAAACTGGGCGGTGTCAGGCTACTGGCTTGTAGCAGAAACAGGCTGGTCACCGCCGGGCCCAGACCGAAGCCCAGAGAGGTGGCGGCGGTGACCCAGTTGGCGGCACGCCGGTGGTCCCCACCGGAGAACAGGTCATACATGTAACCGGGCGCCACGCTGGAGGCCAGCGCCGTGGCCACCCCGACCAGGAAACGGGCGGCGCCCAGGGCCAGAATTCCCGGGGCGACCAGGGTCAGCGTCGTCGCCATCAGACACAATACCAGCGCCGCCAGAATCAGCGGCTTGCGCCCTACCCGCTCCGACAAGCCATTCAACGCCAACAGCACGGGGATGATGCCGAATACATAGCAAGCGAAAGCCACCGTGGTGGCTCCAACGCCAACACCGTCCTTGGCGGCCAGGGCGCTATACAGCGGCGCCTGGAGGTTGGAAGCGGAGGTGATGATGCAGAGGGCAAAAGCCAAACGCAGGGCGTCGAAACGGCGCATAACGGACCTTGAGAAAACGGGATACATGGGCCGCCTCACTCGGGCACGCATGCGCGCCCCGACCTGGGCGGGACCACACCATGGTCGTATTCGCCGGATTCGACGGTAAGGTACACTTGGCTCTGGTTATTGATGAACTGTTGCGGGTTTTCCGGTAACGGTCGCGGGTATCACAAGGACTTGGCATGAAGCTGGATATGGACCCGGACTCGGGGCTGCCCATAGTGCTACAAATCGAAGATGGGATCCGCCGCTGGATCGTGCGCAACGGCGCCGGCGGCGGCAGCCGCCTGCCCTCCATCCGCCGCCTGTCCAGTGAACTGCATGTGAGCCGCAATGCCGCCATTGAAGCCTATGAACGCCTGGTGGCTCAGGGGCTGGTACGTTCCAAGCCCGGGTCCGGCTTCTACGTGGCGGATGGCGCCGCCAGAATGCTGGCCGGCACCGAGCCGGTCTCCGAGGAGGAGGTCGCCGACGATCGCTGGAGCCTGTTTCAGAGCGACGCTTCCACGCTGAAGCTCGGCTGCGGCTGGCTGCCGGGCAGTTGGCTGGAAGTGGAAGACCTCTCCTACGCCATCCGCCAGGTCACCCGCCAGGACAGCGCCGGTATCCTCGATTACAGCACGCCCCTCGGCACCCCGGAGTTGCGTTCACTGATCAGAGAGCGCCTTCGGCTGCTCGGTATCGACGCCGGCACTCAGCAGATCCTGCTTACCGGCGGCGGCAGTCATGCTCTGGACCTGCTGGTGCGGCTACTGCTGAAGCCTGGCGACACTGTGTTCGTGGAATCGCCGGGTTACTACAATCTGCTCGGCCTGCTGAAGCTGCAGCAGGTGCAGGTAGTGGGGGTGCCTCGGCTGGCCGGCGGGCCCGACCCGGAGCGCATGGCGCACCTGCTCAAGACCCACAAACCCAAACTGTTTTTCACCAACAGCGTGTTCCAGAACCCCACCGGCACCACTCTGGCGCCAACCTTTGCCCACCGCATCCTGCAACTGGCGGAGCAGCACGACTTCCAGATCGTCGAGGACGATATTTATGCCGACTTTCAACATGAGCCGACACTACGTCTGGCGGCCCTCGACGGCCTCAGGCGGGTGATCTATCTCGGCAGCTTCTCGAAAAGCCTTTCCAGCTCACTGAGGGTGGGATTTATCGCCGCGGCACCGGCGCGGATCAAGCCGCTGGTGGACATCAAAATGCTGACCAGCATTTCCGCCTCCCGTTTCTCCGAGCAGGTGGTCATGACCATGTTGCAGAACGGCGCCTACCGAAAACTGGTGGAGCGGTTGCGCACGCGGCTTTCCGCGCAAATGGTCACCGCTCTCAATCTGGTGCGGTCGGCGGGTTGGGAGGTTCATTCGGAACCGGCGGGAGGCATGTTCATCTGGGCCCGTTATCCGGGCGTGGCGGATTCGCAAAAACTGGTGGATCTGGCCCGGCAATCCGGCGTCAGCCTGTCCCCGGGGCACCTGTTCCTGCCCGGTGAAACGGCCTCGCCCTGGTTGAGGCTCAATGTGGCTTATACCCGTGACCGGCGGGCGATACGGTTTTTGAATGATCCGCTGGGAATGTGATCGCCCTTTCGACGGCTTGTTTCTCAGCCGCTGCAGGAGCCTGCCTGCAGGCGAATTGGGCATTGGGCTTCAGGCCCAAAAGATTCGCCTGCAGGCAGGCTCCTACAGCAGCGGCTCAAGAAAAGATTGAAGGAACTCAGTGCGTTGGCGAAGGCGCCTTGTAGGGAGCCGCCTTCTTGTGCACGGCCTGATCGGCGGTCGGCCGTAGAACCAGAGCGTCGTCGTCATCCTGACGTGGCTGGTAGCCGTTCACATAAGAACGCAGCAGAGCACGCAGAGCATCCTGATCACCGCGTTCCAGCGCGGTACGGAAACGGTCCAACGCCTCGTTGATCTCAGCCGGCGTCAACTTCTCTTCGTGGGCCTGCATGATCATCTCATGCTCGGTTTCGATGGAGCACTCACCGATCAGCAGTTCCTCATACAGCTTTTCACCAGGACGCAAACCGGAGAACACCACTTCAATGTCACCGTCCGGGTTGGTGGCGTCGCGCACACTCATCCCCATCAAACGAATCATGGTGGTGGCCAGATCCATAATCCGCACCGGCTCGCCCATATCGAGCACGAACACCTCACCGCCCTTGGCCATGGCACCGGCCTGAATCACCAACTGGGCCGCCTCGGGAATGGTCATGAAGTAACGGATCACGTCCGGATGGGTCACCGTCACCGGGCCACCTTGCATGATCTGCTTGCGGAACAACGGCACCACCGAGCCGGAAGAACCCAGCACGTTACCGAACCGCACCATGGAGAAAATGGTGTTGTCGCTGCTGCTGGCCAGGGACTGCAGTACCAGTTCGGCGAAGCGTTTGGTGGCCCCCATCACGTTGGTGGGCCGCACCGCCTTGTCGGTGGAAATCAGAATGAAATGCCGCACCCCGGCATCCCGCGCCCCTTCGGCGGCGGCCAGGGTGCCAATGATGTTGTTGCGCACCCCGGCGTCCGGGTTGGCCTCGACAATGGGAACGTGCTTGTAGGCGGCCGCATGATAAAGGGTATCAATGCGCCGTTCCTCGCACAGGCTCTTCACCAGCCCCCGGTTCACCACGGAGCCCAGCATCGGCACCAGCTCGATGTCCTTACCGCTCTCCCGCAGCACCCCGCTCAGTTCCCGCTCGATGTCGTACAGCGCAACCTCGCTCTGCTCCAGCAACACCAGGCAGCTCGGGTTCAACTTCAGAATCTGGCGGCACAACTCGGACCCGATGGAGCCACCGGCACCGGTCACCATCACATGCTTGCCGCTGATACAGCGGCTCAGCAAATCCAGCCGCGGCGGCACCGCGTCGCGGCCCAGCAAATCCTCGATGGCAACATCCTGAATCTCTTCCAGGCGCGCCTTGCCGCTGGCGATATCGGCGAAGGCCGGTACCGTCTGCACCCGCACATCCAGTTTCTCCAGCCAGCTCACCACCGCCATGCGACGCTGCCGGGACAGGTTCGGCATCGCCAGCAACACGGTGCGAATACGCTCTTCCGCCACCGCCTGTTTCAAGGTCAGACGATCCACCACCGGCACACCAGAGAGCAAAGTGCCCTGTTTGCCCGGATCGTCATCCACCACCAAAACCGGATGCAGCTCCCGCCCTTGTTGTAAAGCGGTAACCAATTGTCCTCCGGCGCCACCGGCGCCATAAACCGCCACCGGCTCGGTGGTAAAATAGCCGGACATAATCCGGTACAGGAACCGCCGTGCCAAAAATCGGCTGGACCCCAAATACAACACGCCCAGGATCCAGAAAATCAAAAACACGGACCGTGGCACCATCGCCGGCACCATATAAGAGAGGCTCGCTAAAACCACCACCGTGGCGGTCATGCCGAGCACCACCGACCAAGCCACCTCGGCACCGAGGTAACGGACAATGGAGCGGTAAAATCCAAGGAGATAGAGCGCGGGCAGCCCCACCAGCACGGTCAGCGGGAATAACCAAACATCTTCGATTGGCGGGAACAGATTGCCGAAACGCAAGGCGTAGGCGGTCCACAACATTACCGGCAGTGCCACCGCGTCCGCCATCAGCATGATGGCCCGTTTTTGCCAGCGGGAGCACTTGAGCACCCGAGCCACGGCACTGTGCAGTGGTGATGAAGCGGTATGCATAGGACCTGTCCTTAGTCGTCTCAATGTCAACAAAAGAGAGCCATTATCATGTGATGCGGTTCACACTTCCAGGCCCGCACGTAACGTTTTATAGCCCGCGCGTTAGGTAAACCGAGTGTAAATGTGAATGCGTGACACTCTTTGTGACGCACCCACGACGCCCTGCTGTTTTTGCAATAATTTAACGTTTTTACAGCAACCGGCTGAGCAGGAAAATCCCCCATTCAGGGGATTGACAACACCTGACCGAATCCATCCGGTGAAGGGGCGGTATAATAGCAGGTTTAATACCCAAGGAAGTACTTGGAAGCGACATTTTTGTAACAGGGGAAAGAGCAACATCGGCTCAGGAAGCAACACTCCGCAACATTTGGTAATTGTAATCGGCGTGGTGACGCGGCATGCTCGGATTATCGCGCAATGGATGAGCAACAACATGGATGTGGCCGGAGCGTGATGATCAAAGCTTTCTTTACGACATTATCTCCTTTTGATTTCGCATTCCGCGCCTCTTTCAGAGGCGCATTTTATTTCATATTTCCCACATATCCTGAACATAGCCACGAAGCCGCTGTGGGAGCTTGCCTGCAAGCGAACGGGCTCTTGGTCCCCAACAGATTCGCTTGCAGGCAAGCTCCCACGGACAGGGCGGGCTCCCACAGCGCCTTCGTAGTCCTGTCTGTGGAAAGCTGCGGTTTACCGCGTGCCCCCCTGCCACCAGGCCCCCAACCTCTCCCACCAGCTCAGTTCCAGCACATAGAGCGGCTCCGCTCCCGGCAAACGGTCCCCCCAGTCCGCCCGCCCCAGCCCCGGGGTCCAGTAGGGCCCAGCCGGCGCCGGCACCGCATCAATGCCATGCTGGCGAAACAGCGCCAACGCCCTCGGCATGTGCAGTGCCGATGTCACCAGGATCACCCGCTCTTCCGGCGGCACCCAGCGGGCCACCGCCCGGGCTTCCTGCTCCGTATTCAGCGCATCCGGGGAGCGCCAGATCGCTTCCTCCGGCACGCCCCAGGCCGTCGCTACCTCCGCCATGGCATCCACCGAGGTCACGGTGTCCGGAGCAGCGTCCGGGGCGCCTCCGGATACGATCAGCCTGGCCGAGGGTTGCAGTTGAAACTGGCGCACCCCTTCGGCCAGCCGGGCCAGGGAATGGGGTCGTAATCGGGAAGGCGGCGGCAACGCAGGATCATCCAGAGCGCCCCCACCAAGCACCACCACCCAGGATGCCGGCGGCGGCGTGGTCAGTGGCGGATAGGCGTGTTCAAGAGGGCCGCCGAGCCAGCGGGCGTTGCCCGGCATGGTGAACAGCAACAGCAGCACCGTGCCGGTGGTCACCATGGCCAGCGCCAGACGGCGTGCCCGGCCCCACCAAAGCAACACCGTGCCGCAGATCAGAAGCAGCAATACCGGCGACACCGGCATCGCCAAGGAGGCCACGACCTTGGCCCATTGAATAGTGTCCAGAGTCATCGGGGGAAAACGGGCTCCTTATCGCGCCGGCACACCCATGATGGTGACGCCGTCGGGCACATCGTGCAGCACCACGGCCCCCGCGCCCACCACCACGTTAGCGCCAATGGTGACCCCCTCCTTCACCACCGCGCCAATGCCAATGAAACTGCCCTCCCCCACGGTCACATCACTGGCCAGATGCGCGCCGGGGCAGACATGGACACAAGCGGCCAGCCGGCAATCCCGGTCCACCGTGGCCCCGGTATTGACGATGCAGCCCATGCCCAGTACGCAATCCACGTTGACCACGGCGCTGGCGAACACCACGCTGCCCGCGCCCATCTCCGCGAACCGGCTCACCGACGCATGGGGATGAACGATGGTCGCCAGGGTCGCTCCCGACTCCAGCAGTTCCGACAGTTTCTGCAAGCGGACATTATTGCGCCCGATACCGACGGTCACCGAATCCATGGCGCCGAGTTCCTCCAGCAGCTCGCCACTGCGACCAGAAACCTGCCAGCGCCCATTGGTCTGCTTCCTGGGCCAGGCGTCATCGTAAAAAGCGATCTTGCGCCACCCCGACGCAATGGCGGTATCGGCGATGACTTTGCCGTGCCCCCCGGCTCCCAGAATCCCCAATGAACGCGTCATGGCAACCTCCTTGGTCTGGTCAAAGCGTCCTTTCCTTGTATCACCGACCCGCACCACACGCCAGCGGGATTACATTGCTGCTGCTCTGTAGCGCCTCTGTGGGAGCCAGCCTGCTGGCGAATGGTCTTGTCTCCAATCACCGCAACAATTCGCTTGCAGGCAAGCTCCCACAAAAAGCCTACAAAGCGTCGGGACGGCGCCTAGCGATACCCCTCGGGATTACTCTCCTGCCAGCGCCAATGGTCCGCGCACATGGCGTCCACGCCACGGGTGGCTTTCCAGCCCAGTACCTGTTCCGCGTGAGTCGGGTCCGCATAGCACACCGCCACGTCACCGGGCCGGCGCTCGACGATGTCGTAGGGAATATCGCGACCGCTGGCGCGGGCAAAGGCCCGCACCATATCCAGCACACTGTAACCCTGGCCGGTGCCCAGATTGGTGGTGATCAGCCCCGGACCGGTCAGCGCCTCCAGCGCCGCCAGATGGCCCTGAGCCAGATCCATGACATGGATGTAATCCCGCACGCCAGTGCCATCCGGCGTGTTGTAATCACCTCCGAAAACACGCAGTTTTTCACGCTTGCCCACCGCCACCTGGGCAATATAAGGCATCAGATTATTCGGCTCGCCGTTGGGATCCTCGCCGATACGACCGCTCTCGTGCGCCCCCACCGGGTTGAAATAACGCAGCAACGCCAACCCCCAGGACGGCTCGGCGCGATAAAGATCGCGCAGCATGTCCTCGATGTGGAGCTTGGTGGCGCCATAGGGGTTGGTGGCGCTGAGCGGGAAATCCTCGCGGATCGGCACCGTGGCGGGATCGCCGTAGACGGTAGCGGAAGAGCTGAACACCAAGCGGCGAACGCCAGTCTTCTCCATCGCCTCCAGCAGGCGAATCGTACCCACCACGTTGCAATCGTAATAACGCAGCGGTTGAGCCACGGACTCGCCCACCGCCTTCAGGCCGGCGAAATGCACCACCGCTTCCACCTGGTGATCCCGCAACACCTGCTCCATGAGCCCGCCGTCACGGATGTCCCCTTCCACCAGCGCCACGCTTTTGCCCGCCAGTGCTTCCACCCGGCGCAGCGATTCGGCGCTGCTGTTGCTGAAGTTATCCACCACCACCACCCGGTGGCCCGCTTCCAACAGCAGCAATACCGTGTGAGAGCCGATATAACCGGCACCACCGGTGACCAATACCGTCGCCATCTTGATTCCTTCTCCTTTGTACGCGTCCTGGATGCTTGGAGTGGTTGCTACCTTAATCGTTTCCCACGGAGAGGGCTACGAAGCCGATGTGGGAAGCTTGGTAGCTCCTCTGTGGGAGCCAGCCACCTCACCCGCATACGTCTAGCCAGTTGACGCAAGAACAGGAGTGTCGCCCGTTCTAGGCTGACCGGTCAGTCGAGCCTGCCCTTCCCCGCCAACAAGGAGAACCGATCATGGCCAGCGAGCCGTCTCTGTTGCACAAAACCATTCCCGACGTGGCCCGGGACGCGGCCGAGCAATGGCCGGACGGTGTCGCGCTGCGTTATCACGGAGAATCGATCACCTTCGCACAGCAATACCAACGGGCCTGCGCGTTGGCCAAGGGACTGAGCAACCTGGGTATCGGGCCCGGCGATCACGTGGCCACCCTGATCGGCGGCCGCCCGGAATGGTTCTATCTGTCCTACGCCATCAGCCTGCTGGGCGCGGTGATCGTGCCGATCAACGTGACATTCCGCCGTCAGGAACTGGAACACGTGCTGCGCTGCGCCGACGTCAAGGCGCTGGTGACCATGGACGAGTTCCGCGACGTGGACTATCTGGCCCTGTTCTCCGAACTGCTGCCGGAACGGGTCGGCGCCGCGCCGGGCTTCCTGCACAGCCAACGCTTCCCCCATCTGAAAACCGTGGTAACGCTGAGCCCGGCGGGCAGCACCCACGATGGCTGTTTCGACTTCAACGACGTCATGCGCTCCGGCGCCCATGTGCGGCCACAGGAAGTGGAGGCCTGGTTCGCCCGGCTCTCCCCCAGCGCACCGTCCTATATTCTGTTCACCTCCGGCAGCACCGCCTTCCCGAAACCGGCGTTGCGCAGCCACGGCAGCAACGTCGCCATCGCCGGGCACCTTTATCAATCCACCTTTCGCATGAAACCCGGTGACCGCCAGCTCGGCATGTCGCCCTTCTACCATGTCGGCGGCTGTATCTACACCACCCTGGGCAACGCCTTGTTCGGCGCCACCACGGTACTGATGGACTACTTCGAAGCGGGCCACGCCCTGAAGCTGATCCGCGAGGAAGGCATCACCTGCATGGGCGGCTTCGACACCCACTACCGGGCCATGTCGGCGCACCCGGACTTCGCCGATACCGACGTCAGCGGAGTCGACCGCATCATGCTGGCCTGCGGTCCCGAGTGGTACGACAAAGTTCGCGAGCTGGGCTTCGGCCACGCCTCGGTCACCCACCACTACGGCTTCACCGAAGGCACCTCGGTGGCGGTGCCGCCGGAAGAAAACGACGAGGTCGTGCGCAAGAACAGTAACGGCCGTCCTTTCCCCGGCTGCGAAGTAAAAATCGTGCACCCGGAAACCGGCCGTGAATGCGCCGCCGATGAACCGGGCGAGATCTGCGTGCGCGGCTGGTCACTGTTCCTCGGCTACTACAAGATGCCGAAGCAAACCGCCGAGAGCATGGACGACGAAGGCTTCTTCCACACCGGCGACTACGGCTGGAAAGACGCCGGTGGCAACGTCTACTACCGGGGCCGTTTCAAGCAGATGGTAAAAACCGGCGGCGAGAATGTGTCGCAGCGGGAAGTGGAAATGTTCCTGGAACAGCACCCGCATATCGCCACCGTGCAAGTGGTCGGCGTTCCGGACGACCGCTGGGGCGAAGCCGTTACCGCGGTGGTGGAAACCCACCCCGGCAAGGATTTGGAACTGGAAACCCTGAAAGCCTTCTGCAAGGAACGCATCGCCGGCTTCAAGATACCCAAACACCTAGTGGCGATAACGCGGGAAGAATGGCCGATCACCCTCACCGGCAAGTTCGACAAGCCGGCACTGCGCACCCTGGCCATGGATAAACTGGGACTGAACACCGGGGCCGCGTCATGAGCCGCTATCAACCGGACACCGCCGCCATCGCCGGCATCGGCGAAACCGAATACACCCGGGGCACCGACAAAAGCGGTCTGCAACTGCTGATGGAAGCCTCGCTGAAAGCCTGCGCCGACGCCGGTATCGAAAGCAGCGCGGTGGATGGCCTGGTGATGACCTCACGGGTGGGCACCAACGAGGACTTCGTCGCCGGCCTGGGCATCACCGATCTGAAGTTCCACGCCCACATCAAGATCGGTGGCGCCAGCCCGGTGGCCGGGTTGCATCTGGCCTGCCATGCGGTGGCCTCGGGCATCGCCGAACGGGTGCTGGTCAGCGCCGGCCGCAACGCCTACAGCAGCATGCGCCTGGGCGCCACCGACTCCGGCCCCCGGGTGGTGTGGCCCGGCGACGACATCCGCCGCAACCTGGAATACCCCTACGGCATGATCGCGCCGATGCAGTGGTATAGCCTGCACGCCAACCGCTGGTTCCATGAAACCAACGCCAGCCGCGAAGGGATGGCCACGGTGGCCTTGAACACCCGCCGTCACGCCCATCTGAATCCACGCGCCTGGTTCCGCGACCGCCCCATGAGCCGGGAAGACTACGACGCCTCCCCGATGCTGGTAACGCCGTTCAAGCTGCTGGATGTGTGTCTGGAAACCGACGGCGCCGCCGCCATTCTGGTCACCCGCGCGGACGCCGCGCGCCGCGCCGGTGGCAAGCCGCCGGTGTACGTGGCGGCCACCGCCGAAGGCCATCCCGATTCCCCGGACGATCTCAGCAATCGCCCGGACATTCTCGGCATGGGCATCGGCAAAGCGGCACCGCGGGCGCTGGACATCGCCGGCATCCGCCTGGACGAACTGGATTTCGCCGAGATCTATGACTGCTTCACGTTCATCGTGCTGCGGCAATTGGAGGAAATCGGCTTCTGCCAGCGCGGCGAGGCGCCGGACTTCGTCGCCAACGGCCGCATCGCCCTGGGCGGAGAATTACCGCTGAACACCCACGGCGGCTTGCTCTCCCAGGCGCACATCTCCGGCATGAACCACGTGGTGGAAGCGGTGCGCCAGCTGCGCGGCGACGCCGGCCAGGCCCAGGTGGCCGGCGCCCATCTCGGCCTGGTCACCGGCTATGGCGATTTCGGCGACGGCGCCATCGCCATCCTGCACAACTAATGGTCACAGGACCCAGCGAGGACACCATGGGTAACCCCGTTCAACGCCCCCTGCCCGACATCGAGGACCCGCTCTATCAGGCTCACTTCCAGGGCCTGAAAGACCAGCAACTGCGGGTACAGCAATGCGACGCCTGCGGTCAGTTGCAATGGCCGCCCCGGGACCTGTGCAAACAGTGCCACGGCGATCGTTTCCACTGGCCGGTCATGCCCGATCAGGCGGTGGTTTATACCTATTCCGTGGTGTACCGCGCGCCCCACCCCTGGTTCAAGGAACATCTGCCCTACGCCATCGTCGTCGCCGAACTGGAAAACGGCTTAAGACTGCTCGGCAACGCCTTCGGCGTAGACGTGGAGAAGATTCAATGCGGCGTGCGTGTGAAAGCGCACTTTCAGCACGACGAGGATAGTGGTGTCTGCTTTTTGCGGTGGGTGCCGAAGCAATAATTCGCCTGCAGGCAGGCTCCCACAGAAGCCTTAACCACGGAGCCGCTGTGGGAGCTTGCCTGCAAGCGAATCAACCAACGCCATTCCTAAAACAAATCCAGGAGCGTTCCATGAATCCCATCAAAACGATGCTGATCGGCATCACCGCACTCACCCTGTTCACCCTGGCCGGCTGCTCCAGCGAAGCCGGTGATGCCGCCGATACCAACACCGGAAAAAGCGCTGAAACGTCCCAAGAAACCTTCACCTGGAAAATGGTCAGCACCTGGAGCGACACCTCCCGCTCCGGCGAATACGAGCAGGAATTCGTTGACCTGGTGGACCAGCTCAGCAACGGCCGCCTGAAAATCAAACGCTATTCCCAGGGCCAATTGGTGAGCCCGACCCAGGTACTCGACACCGTCAGCAAGGGCACCGTCCAGGCCGGCGGCGACTGGCCCAACTACTGGTCCGGCAAGAACACCGCCTTCGATCTGCTTGGCTCCCACGTAATGGGCTTCAGCGGCTACGATTTCTTTCAGTGGATCTACGCCGCCGGCGGCCTGGAGCAATACAACCGCATCTACGGCAAATTCAACACCGTCTACTTCCCGATCACCACTCTGAGCACCGAATCCGGCATCCGCTCCAACGTGCCGATCCGCGGCCTGGAAGATTACAAAGGACTCAAGGTGCGCATCGCCGGCCTGATCCAGACCCGGGTAATGACCGAGCTCGGCGCCTCGCCGGTATCCATCGGCGTCTATGACGTTTATGAAGCCTTGCAACGGGGCGTGGTGGACGCCGGCGAAGTGGGCGGCCCGGATTCCGACGAAATCCTGCACCTGCAGGACGTCACCAAATACTGGTCCACCCCGGGCTGGCACCAGAGCGCGGCGGTCTATGGTATCGCCATCAACAAGGATGCCTGGAACGAACTGCCCGAGGACCTGCAACACATCGTCGCCACCGCCAGCGAAGCGATCATGGCCCGCTCCACCGCCGTCCGCAACTATGTGGACGGTGTCGCCGCGCACCGCTTCGAGGACGAGTACGGCATCGAGGTCAACCAAATGCCCGACCAGGATCTGAAAACCATCGAAGGCATCGTCAACAAGGCGGTACGCGACATCGCCGCCAAGAACCCGGACTTCCAGGAAGTGCTGGAAAGCCAGCAAGCCTACCTCAAAGCCTACGCGCCCTACCGCCGCATGCAGGGCCCCTGGAGCTTCGGCACCAATGAACTCAACGGCTACCGGCTGGATTGATCATGCAGGCCATACGCCACCTTATCCGTATTCTCGACGGCATCAGCGACTGGGTTGGCCGCATCGGCGCCTGGTCGGTGCTGGCGATGATGCTGGTCACCGTGTTCGAAGTGGTCAGCCGCCGGGTCTTCAACGCCCCCGGCATCTGGGCCTTCGAGACCATCACCATGCTGTTCGGCTTCCACTTCATGATCGTGGCCGCCTATGCCCTGTTGCATCGCAGCATCGTCTCCGTGGACCTGCTCTACGAGCACCTGGGCCCGCGCGCGCAGGCGCTGCTCAGCATCGTCAGCTACCTGGTGCTGTTCTTCCCGTTCGTGATCACCGTGGCGGTCCACGGCATCGCCTTCACCGAGTATTCCTGGTCCATGGGCGAAACCAGCAACACCGCCTTCGCGCCGCCGCTGTATCCGTTCAAGGCGGTGATTCCGGTCTGCTTCGCCCTGCTGGCGCTGCAAGGCCTCTCGGAAACCCTCAAACACCTTCTGGTACTGATCGAAGGCGGCGACCAGCCGGAGGCGCAACATGAATGAAGTCTGGATCATCGCCGGCATGTTCGCCGCACTGCTGCTGGGCATCGCCACCGGACACCCGATCGCCTTCGTGTTCGGCGGTATCGCCATGCTGTTCGGTCTCACCAGCTGGGGCACCGGCATCATCGACATTTTTGTCAGCGCCGTGTTCTCCACCATGAACAACTACACCCTGGTGGCGATCCCGCTGTTCACGTTGATGGCCAACTTCCTGTCGCGATCGGCGGTGGCGGAAGGCCTGTTCGAATCGCTGCGCTACCTGCTGGGCCCGGTGCGCGGCGGCCTGGCGGTGGCGGTGATCGTGGTCTCCACCATCTTCGCCGCCACCACCGGCATCGTCGGCGCCTCGGTGGTCACCATGGGGCTGCTGGCCGCCCCGGTGCTGGAAAAATACGGCTACCGCAAGGAAATCTCCGCCGGGGTGATCACCGCCGGCGGCACCCTCGGCGTACTGATCCCGCCCAGCATCATGCTGATCGTCATGGGCAATGAAGCGGAGCTGTCGGTGGGCAAGCTGTTCCTGGCCGCCATCGTGCCGGGCCTGCTGTTGTCGCTGTGCTACGTGCTGTACGTGCTGGGGCTGTGCTGGCGCTACCCGGAACGGGGCCCCGCGCTCAGCCCGGAAGAAGCCGCCGCCATGCCGGTTGGCAAACGCATCAGCGGCGCGCTGGTCAATCTGGTGCCGCCGGTGATTCTGGTGGCGGCGGTGCTCGGATCGATCTTCTCCGGCTGGGCCACCCCCACCGAAGCCTCCGGCGTCGGCGCCTTCGTCGCCCTGCTGATGACCGTGGCCTACGGCCGCTTCAGCCTCACCATGCTCAAGGAATCGGTGCAGGAAACCGCCAAGATCACCGCCATGGCGATGGTCACCATTGTCGGCGCGGTGTGCTTCACCGCCCTGTTCCACAGCATGGACGGCGACCAGATCATCGTCGATTTCGTCAGCCATCTGAACCTGAACAAATGGGGCGTCTACCTGGTGATCATGGTGCTGACGTTCGTCCTCGGCGCCTTCATAGACTGGATCGCCATCGTGCTGATCCTGTTCCCGATCTTCCTGCCGCTGATCCGGCAGTACGATCTGGATCCGCTGTGGGTGATCACCTGCGTGGCGGTGATGCTGCAAACCGCCTTCCTGACGCCGCCGGTGGGCGGCAGCCTGTTCTATTTCAAAGGCGTGGCGCCGCCGGGCATGCAATGGGGCCACATCCTGCGCGGCGCCCTGCCCTTCGTGGCGGTGATGCTGGTGGTGGTGGTGCTGATTTCCCTGTTCCCGCAACTGGTCCTGTGGCTGCCCGGGCAGGCGAAGTTCTGACCGCGTCGTTCATACCGCTGTGGGAGCTTGCCTGCAAGCGAATGCCCAACACCGAAGGCAGTATTCGCCAGCAAGCTGGCTCCCACAGATTATGCCACGAAGCCGCTGTGGGAGATGCCCGGGCGGCGCTCCGCTTGGCAGCGAATTATTTTCCCTGCCGTTGGCAATTCGCTTGCAGGCGGAGCGCCGCCCGGCAATCTTCCCACAGCCGCTCAGAAATCAGCTTTGCGCCGTTTCTCTCGCACCCTCCGGCGTCGCCTTCAACAAACACCAGCACGCCGTCAGCATCCCGAGAAAGCCGGACAGCCCGCGCACATCCCGCAACAGAGACTGGGTCAGCCCGAAACCGATGAACGCCACCACCACGATTACCCCGGACAAGGCCAGCGCCTGTCCCTGAACATCCTTACGCCGTCGCAAGTGTGTAGCGAACAGCACGAGCGGCACACCGTAAAGCAGCAATAACGAAATCAGCCCCACCAAGCCACGGCGGGCGGCGGTATCGATCAGGTCGTTATGGAGTTGGTCGTAACGGCTGATGCCCTTATCGTAAAGCCCCTCAGCCACCCATTGGTCACGGCGCTCCTCCAACCGCCCTTCCCCCCAACCAAGAATGGGCTTCTCGCGGAACAAGCGGGCACCGGCCCGCCACATTTCCAGACGAACCCCCAGGGAGGAATAAGTATCGCCTTCGGTATATTCCTCCAGATTCTCCACCGCCTGGGCCACACGCTGGGTCACTCCTGCCCTGGGCATGAAGGACGCACTCAGGACCACCACCGCGACCAAGAGCGCCAAGGCCACCATGCCGCCACGATGTAACTGTCGCCAGAACACACCAAACACCAGCAAAACCAGAGCCGGGAAAACAATCCAACTGCCTCGGGTACCGGACAGTACGGCGGCGAGCAAACCGGCACCAACTGCCAGCGCGTAGAAGCCACGCAACCACCACTCCCCCTTCACAGGGCGCATCCCCAGTCGCGCCAGCAGCCCCACCAGCGATAGCGTTGCCAACAACAACGATACGTTGCCGAAGGGAATGGCGTTCATGCCATTATCCGGCCGCCCGCGCCCCAGCACCCAATGCTCATAGGAAGCGATGCCCCCGGCCAGCAACGCCCCCAACGCCACCCCGGCCCACCAAAACCCAGCCTTCGGCGGAAACGCCCGCCAGGCCATTAGCACCAGGGCCGCCAGCATAGGCCACAATGGCAGCAGAATACCCTGGTTACCTTCACCTACCGGCCACTTGCCCGTTCGGCCCACATCCGCCAGCCAAAGCAGAGAGAAGAGAAGAAGAACAGCCAGGCAAAGAACATCTCCCCGGCCCAGCCGCAACGAATGCCCCGGCTGAAGCCACACAAACAACAGCCCGCTCAAGGCCACGCCTCCAGCCAGTAAAGGCACCACGGCATAGCTGTAGCGGAAGGTCATCAACAGGGAGAGGAAGGCGAAAAGCAGAAGGCAGGAAAGCACGGAGAAAAAACGATCCTGCCCAGACGCGGGGGGGAAAGAGGAAGCCATAATCACCTGTATTCCTTTATCAGGGCCGGTCTTTATCAAACCAGACCTGGCGAATGAATCCGTCGGTGATTGGACAGAAAGGAAGGAGTGTCGTTCTTGTCAAACGCATGAACAGGTTCACGAAACGGCCGAAAGAGCGGTCGCGGTCCGTGGACCGCGATGCCCAGGGTTCAAGCCCTAAACCGACGCTTCCGCCATCACCGCGCGCAGCGTCTCACAAGTCTTATCAATATGTACCTGCTCCAGGGTGGGATGCACCAGGAACATCAGGCTGGTTTCGCCCAGTTCCTTGGCTACCGGCAGACGCTCTTTCGGCGCCAGATCGAGATCTTGGAAACACTTCTCCAGATAGACTTCAGAGCAGGAGCCGGAGAAGCAAGGCACGCCACGAGCAACGATCTCGTTCATGATACGGTCCCGGTCCCAGCCCTGGGCCAGTTTCTCCGGCTGCACAAATACATAGCATTTGTAACCGGCATGCCCTACGTCGGTGGGAATCTCCGGCACACGTAAGGCTGGGATCTCACTAGCGGTTTGCCAGATCGCCCGGGAATGGGTCAGACGTTGGCGGGTCCACTCCGGCATACGTTTCAGCTGAATCCGCCCAATAGCAGCCTGCATTTCCATCATGCGCCAGTTAGTGCCCACGCTCTCATGCAGCCAACGGAAACCCGGCGGGTGGTCGCGCTCATATACCGCTTCCCAGCTCTTACCATGGTCCTTGAAGCTCCACATGCGGGACCAAAGGTCGCGGTCATTGACGGTGACCATGCCGCCCTCGCCGCCTGTGGTCATGATCTTGTCCTGACAGAAGGACCAGCAGCCTACATGGGCCAAACCACCTACCGGACGCCCTTTCCAAGTAGCGCCATGGGCCTGGGCGCAGTCTTCAATAACATAGAAGCCGTGCTCGTCGGCCAAAGCCATCATGGCATCCATATCGCTGGGCCAGCCGGCCAGGTGCACACAGATAACGGCCTTGGTGCGTGGTGTTACCACCTTGGCAACGGTCTCAGCAGTGATGCTCTGAGTGTCCGGATCCACATCGGCAAATACCGGTGTGGCCCCGGCGTTGATCACCGTGGTGGCGGAGGCCAGGAAAGTACGTGGCGTCACCACCACTTCATCGCCAGGCCCAATGCCCAGCCCCTGCAACGCCAGATCAAGCGCCACGGTGCCGTTAGCCACGGCGATAGCGTATTCAGTCCCGGCAAAGGCAGCGAACTCTTTCTCGAATTCCCGGCATTCCTGCCCGGTCCAGTAGTTCACCTTGTTGGACAACAGCACGCGTTGCACCGCGTCCGATTCCTCCTGGGTAAAGGAAGGCCAGGGGGGAAAAGGTCCATTCAACATTTTAATTCCTCTCTACAACCTTGGCGGGCACGCCCACCACAGTCACATCATCCGGAATATCGGAAACCACCGCCGCACCGGCACCTACCATCACATTCCGGCCAATGGTAACGCCCTGGCGAACACAGGCCCCGATACCAACCCAGGAGCCCTCTCCAACCGTTACATTGCCAGCAAGGTTTGCTCCGGGGCTGATATGAACACCTTCAGCCAGGCGGCAATCGTGATCCACCGTCGCGCCCGTATTAATGATGCAGCCGTCACCAAGACCGGCGCGGACATTGATGATGGCTCCGCCAAAAATAACGCTCCCCTCGCCAATAGAGGCGTAACGGCTCACCACGGAGGCAGGGTGAATAACGCTGGTCAGCGGAACACCCGCATCCTTGAGAGCCGCTATCTTGGCAAGGCGAACCTCATTACGCCCGATACCCACAACCGCGGCATCAAAGGCGGCACCTTCTTGGCGCAACATTCGAGCGAAGTCCCCAACCACTGGCCACTCATCATTACGCTCAAGCTCTGACCAGGCATCATCAAAGAAGCACACCTCGTCCCAACCGGCGCATAAGGCAGCATCAGCCACCACCTTACCGTGCCCGCTAGCACCTAGGATCGCTAGTCGTCTCATGGCTATTTCCCGGCCTTGTCGCCGCTACCCGTAAACTTCGGCATGGTCGCCTCCCCTCCATGGCTAATCCCATCCCGCTTCACCACCTTCAGAACGGTGAGAAACAGAATCTTGATATCCAGCCACAAAGACCGATTCTCGACATACCAAACGTCGAGCTCGAACTTCTCATCCCAAGACAAAGCATTCCGGCCATTGATCTGGGCCCAGCCGGTAATGCCTGGGCGGACCTCATGGCGTCGATATTGGCGCTCGGAGTACAACGGCAAGTACTCCATAAGAAGCGGACGAGGCCCGACCAGACTCATATCACCCTTAAGAACATTAATCAGTTCGGGCAGCTCGTCCAGACTCGTGGAACGCAGGAAAGCGCCGAACTTGGTCAAACGCGCCTCATCAGGCAGCAGATCGCCATTCTCGTCCCGCTCATCCGTCATGGTTCGGAACTTCATCATCTTGAAGGGTTTGCCATCAAGGCCGGGCCTTTCCTGGGTAAACAGGATGGGAGAGCCGAGCTTCGACCGTACCATGATCGCAAGAACCAACAGCACGGGGGAAAGTACAAGTAGCCCCGCCGCGGAGGCCAAGAAGTCAAATGTACGCTTAACCGGCTGAGACCGGTTCGTGACGAAGGTTTCCTCAAGCCACTGGACGAAACGTTCCCCCAAGATATTCCGATCAAAGCGTTCATGGGCCAAAGCCGATGCGGCCTGCGACATTGCCGGCAGCTTATCCCGGTGATCGGCGAGATCAATCAAAGCATCCGCGAACGCACCCACCTCATCGGGTGGCACCGCCACACCGGCGCCGGAATCATTCAACAATTCAGCCAGCCATCCAGGATAGTTATTGAGAACCGGCAGACCGGCCGAGATATAGTCGAAGAACTTATTGGGGGATGTACCGAAATAGAAAGCAGGGACATTGGCCAGAACTTGAAGTCCCACATCCGCCCCTGACATCAATCCCGCCAACCGTTTCTTATCCACTGGATCGTAAAAGGTCACATTGGTCAAGTCATCCTGTTTTGCGCGAGCCATCAGTTCCGGCTTAAGCTTGCCGTCCCCGACCAGTGCCAGCTTGATATCCTCCCGCCCTCTCGACTTCAGCTCTGCCGCGACATCCAGAACCGCACCGAGGCCATTCGCCATACCGTGTGTTCCGGTAAAAATAGCCAGAAAATCGGACGCCCCAACACCTTCCGGCCGCCATGGGCTGTCCGAATCCGCGAAGATATCGAAGTCACACCCATTGGGGATCATCGCAATTCGATCCTCCGGGATGCCACGACTCATGATGCCTTCGGCCATTCCTGGCGCCAACGCGATCAGACGATGCGCGGAATGGTAGGAACACCATTCCAGAACGGACATTAGCCATAGCACGATTGGATTCTTGATCACGCCCATGGCTTTAGGCAGCTCCGGCCATAGATCCCGAACTTCGAAGACAAAGGCTTTACCACGCAGCCAGCGAGCAAAGATGCCCGGGATCCCCGCCGTCAATGGCGTGGTAGTGGCAAAAACCACGTCATACTGCTCGGTCATCGCCACCCAGATACTGCGCAGGGCAAACAGCAGAAACATCAACGAGCGCTTAAGAAAGCCATCGCTATTGGAATAGGCCAGATTGAACTCGATGATGTTAATACCATCGACGACACCTTCGCGGCGTCCGCGCGCGAATGACGATTCTAGCCCGGTATTGCCACCACCATAGGAGCCGCAAACCATGGTAACTTCATGACCGGCCTTGATCAGCCGTCGTGCCATCTCATAGGAGCGAATGCCGGTTGAACCCTTGGGGGTGGAGAAGTGCTGGTGAAAGTACAAAACGTGCATATTAGAAACTCAACTCAGTAATCAGCTTTCCGGCCTTGGCCACTTCCACCTCCAAAACTGGCAGGGGCGTTTTCTGTGAGTAATACCGGGATTCCCAGCCTTCAACCAACTCACAACGGACTAATGGCTGACTGGCAGTAATGCGTAATCTGCACCCATGCCCTTCCAAATAACCACCATTGGTTCCATCACCCTCCCAATGCCATTCGCCAGGAGCAAGCCGCCACCGCAAAACCGCAGATTCTTCAAAACCGTGAATCTCATCGATAACCGTCAACACGCTGTCGGTCAGCGTCAACATCCGGTAATGACTGCCCCCCTTCCAATCGCGATACCCCGCCCCCGCCCGAATATCTTCAGCACTTTCCTTCAGAGGAAGCACCTTCTCTGCCTTCGGCCACGCACCAAACAGAAAACGGCTGAGCCTTGGCATGGCATCTCGCCTGTCAAACTGAACCGAATTATGCGCTGCAGAGCCGGGGAAATAGCTTTGCCATGGCTCATCACAGTTATAACTGTATGAGCCACCATCACGCAGCAGGTTAAGCCCATCCCGCCAGAAATCCACATGCAGCAGATCGGATTGGCCAGGGCGAAAACGAAAACGAGGGTAGCGCAGCAGCGCCATTACCTTGCTCCGACGCATCACCACATAGCCGCCATGATCATACTGATGTGATTCAGCGTAACTCACAGAATCATCAGGTAACGGCACTTTCAACCAGTGCAGTGGAGTGTCGTATTCCCCCGGCGTGGAGTAAGCCCTCACGCCTGCAAACAATACCGAAGCCAGCTGCACGGAGGGCCGAACATCTCGATAGTCAGTGTCAGCCAAAGGAAGCAAACGGGCACCGTCATTAGCGCCCAAATTCGGCGTATCACCACCATCCGGAGAGACCATGTTCCCCAACCAGGAAGTAGCGGCCCTCAGTTTGTCAATCAACTCATTCGAAAATGCCGGAAGGTTCAAAGTACGCCGCCAAATCTCCGCCATCGAATAGCTATCCAGCAGGACCCTGTGATAGTTCAAGGAATACTGGCTAAATGAGCCATCCTTTTCGATCAGCCGCCTGGCTCGGTTCTCCAGCCACTTTCTACCCATCGCCCTCCAGCGACGAGCATCGATGTCTTCTTCGAATAGAACCGCCAGCCAACTCCCCCCAATGAATAATGCCGTAGCTTCCGAAGTGCCGTGGTTGTTATCCTGAGCAATTGCGTACTGTATGGTTGGCGCAATCCGCTTCAGGTGAGCGCGAAGTAAATCCACCAAACCGGAAGCAGGCTTGAGCACCTGCCCCAATAGATGCGCAGCCATCGCCAGATGCATAACGCGAATGGAAGCTTCCTGCCCACACTTCCAGTTTGCACCGATATAAGGGGGGTTCTGCTCACACCAGTTCCGTAACCAGACGTTCAGGTTATCCAGGGCATCATCGCCCCCCGCCGCCACCTGGCGGGCAAACATCAGCACCCAATCGAAACGGGAAGCTTCCCAGACCCCTTTGATATCACCAAGGCCATCGACAAAGTCAGGTATTTGCCACCACGGAAGGCGGGGAGCAACACCACCAGTAATGATGCTCCTGTGCCAATCAGGCACGCCATTCGACAAATCATAGTCGGCGGACAGACCAAAGGCAGAAAGTCCCGCAATGTCAAAATCTGGTACGGGCAGATCACTGGCCATCCGCCGGGACACAACTGGCAAGAAGAACGGTGTCGCGGGCTGATCCGCCGCTATCTTCCTGACCGGATTCCAACCAAAGCGCAATCCAAGACGATAAAACAAAGCACGGCCGATATTGATCGTGCCCAGATTCCAGGCAGTGATGATCTTAAGAGCGAGAGGGTTCATTGGCTTCTTAGTTGATCCACCACATCCAGGGTAATTGCGGCGACCTCAAACAACTCGTTAACGGCAATGGGGGCCGGTCCACCCGTCTCAATCGCCGACAAAAAGGCCGACGCACAAGCACTCTGGCCCTTATCCTGGTGCCAGAGATTCATCTTCTTAAAGCCCGCCCAACCGAAGCCCCGCAGCTTGCGGAAGTTGTCCAACTGCAAAACCTTGCCAGCGGCAAACACCTCAACCCGCTCTTTAGGGAAGTTCGCCGCACCGTTGGCCAAATAGTGGATAGTACCGAAAGAGCCATCAGAAAAGCCCAAGGTGATCGCTGCCTTATCCTCAGTAATAGCTATGCCTGGTGCCTCGCCCATCCTGCGGGCCTGTACTGAAACAATTTCCGAACCCGCTAGAAACCGCATCAGGTCGATAAAATGACAAGCCTCACCAATGATCCGACCACCGCCCACCTCAATATCTTGGGTCCAGTGATCAGCAGGAATAGCCCCTGCATTCATCGTCATAATGAAGGATTTAGGCTCTGAGATCGGCTCCAAGAGAGATTTCATCTTCCGGATCTGAGGAGAAAAGCGGCGGTTAAACCCGACCATTAACATCGGTACCTGTTCACCTTTACGTTCATAGGCCTCTTGAACGAGTTCAAGGTCCTCTCGATTTACCGCAAGGGGCTTCTCAACAAAAACATGTTTACCGGCATCCAGAGCCGAGGCGACAAAACTCGCGTGGGAATTATGACGGGTTACGATGGCTACCGTATTGATATCCGGGTTGTCCAGCATACCCTGGGTATCCGTGGTTGCATGAGCGAACCCGGCTTTCTCACCATGAATGACACCATTAACGCCGCCAGAAGTGGAGATGGTGTGCAACTGGGCCCCAGCTTCTTTAAAGGCGGGGATCAACATCCGAGAAGCGTAATTGCCCGCCCCGATAAAACCAACAACGGGCTTCGCCGGATCGACAACCCCACCGTCTGAAAGGGCTACAGAGCGGATGTTCCGGCTCTCGACATCACTGGAATAGTTCAGAATGATGCCGAGCGCCGACTTATCAGAAGTCAGAAGATCATAGGCCTTGGGTGCATCCTCGAATTCAAACCGGTGGGTAATCAACGGCTTAACATCCAGCCGCCCACTGGCCATCATATCCAAAACGGCTTCGAAGTTACGCTGCTCCGTCCAGCGTACAAAACCCAGCGGGTAATCATTACCCTGCTCTTCATAGGAAGGATCGTAACGACCGGGGCCATAGGAACAGGATACCTGGAAAGAAAGCTCCTTTTCATAGAAGTCCGCGCGGTTCAATTCCAGGCCAGTGACACCGACAAGGACGATACGACCCCGCTTACGGCTCATCCGTGCCGCCTGAATAACCGGATCACTTTGTTTCGTCGAGGCAGTAATAATAACGCCATCCACACCATTACCACGACTGAACGCCATGCCCGCCGCAACAGGGTCTTGGCCTTTACCTGGGTTGCAAATCTCGGCACCGAATTGAGCAGCCAACGCAAGTTTCGAATCATCAAAATCGATCGCAAGCACGCGGCAGCCGTGTGCACGTAATAGCTGAACAGTGAGAAGTCCAATCAAACCAACGCCAGTTACTACGAAAGCTTCGCCCAAAGTAGGTTGCGCCAACCTGATCCCCTGCAAACCGATACTGGCGACAACCGTGAAAGAAGCTTCTTCATCACTCACTTCATCAGGAATTTTGACGCAAAGGTTTTTGCTTACGCGGACCATATCGGCATGGGGGCCATTGGAAACCACACGGTCCCCTACTTTGAAGTCGTTAACCTTCTTGCCAACCTCGGAAATGCTCCCCACATTGCAATAACCCAGAGGAAGCGGCTGCGCCAGCTTGGATTTTACGGCATCCACCGTTGTCATAAGGCCATCGGTCTGAACCTTCTCAATAACCATTTTGACCTTCTCTGGCTGTTGCCGGGCTTTATCCAGATAAGAGGCACGGCCGAAATCAACCAGCATCCGCTCGGTGCCCGCGGAAATCAGTGATGCCGTTGTCGAGACGAGTACCGATCCCGTGCCAACTGAGGGTGAAGGAGAATCCGTAATTACCGTACCGCCCTTGGCCATATCCTGAAGAATTTGTTTCATCTAATGTCCTTCGACCCGAAAATTAATCACAGCTATTTTTGCAAAAAAAACAAAAAAAACGACACAGCCCTCTAAATTTCACTGCTAACGAATCCAACAATAAGATCAAGGCATCTTTCTATATCGGATATGTTTTGCAGGATTACCTGCAACTATCGAATAGGAGTCCACATTCTTTGTCACTATTGAACCTGCGGCAATAACTGCGCCTTTTCCAATATGGACGCCGTGAAGAATGACTGCTCTAAATCCAACCCAGACGTCATCCTCAATAATTATATCCTTCATAACATCACGCCCTGCAGCATTCATCGGTACGGATACCTCGTCAAATTTGTGATCCCCCCCAACAAGAGCAACGTCTCCGGCAAACATAACATCATCACCAATCTGTGCTGGGGCTGCGATATGGCAATTTCGCCCACAAAAAAACCTATAACCGATTGTCACCCTCCGCCCACGCACAAATCTTGTATCGTATGAGAGTTTAGGAAGCCCTAAAAAAGAGATATCTTTTCCAAAAACAAAGAAGTTCACCTTAAAAAAAACATAAACAACAAAAAACCTAAGACGGCTTATTAACTGCATAGAAAATAGCCTCATGCAATTCATTAACGTAAGACTCAATATTATGCTTACCCTTAAGAAATCCAGCCGCACCACTACGCAAGCGCCTTCTCTCATGAGGGTTTCTTGACAAAAAAAGTAGTTTTTCAAAAAGAGAGTCTTCAGTAAAAGGATTAATAATTATTCCGTTACTGCCATCGATCAAATCTTTTTCACACCCATCCCCCACGCCACAAATAACGGGAACACCATGCGACAATGAATCAGAAACAGCCAGCCCCCCCAGCCCTGGCATTACCATGACAGACGATCTATAGAAATGCTCTGCCAATGAACCTGAAATATGCCCTAGAAAGGTCACACGATCATCGACCTCTAACTTTTCGGACAAGGATTCCAGATACCTCCTATCGGGACCATCCCCTATAATTAAAAGAGAACCCGAACCTTGCTGATCTTCTTTAACAAGACGAGAATATGCTTTTATCAGAACTTCAACATTCTTACCTGGTGCCAATGCGCCAACGTATATGACATTCAAAAAATCCGGATCTACAGAAGGCAATGAAAGCCCGTATTTTAAACAGTGAGACTCCATCTGCGCTTTTCTTGCATCTGTATCCACCACATTAACTGCAACAAAAATCGATTCATTCGGAAGCCCACACCGCTTATAATATTTAGCCCCAAAAGTACTATAAGAAATGGCCGCATCCGATCTTTTTTCAAGCATACCAAAAAGATAATAAAAAACCCTCTTAAGCAACCCCTTCCTCCTCCCTTCGATCTCACCCAATCCCCACTGGACTATTTTCTTTCTTTTAATCTTAGCATATAAGAAAGAAGCAAAATTTGAGAAAAAATTAGATGCGCCCTCAGTAATTATCACATCCGGAGAAAATTTATAAATCTCCGAAAGAATATTCGTATGAATAGGAATGCCCGCCCCATGCTTAAAAGGAACTGAAAACTTAATCGTATTTAGCTCTATGGCTCTAAAGGAATGCGCCCCTTTATAATTAATCAGCTTGGTACCTTGGTAATCCTGTCCGTGAAGAACAAGCAGCTCAACATCAGGCATTTTGCTTAAGCGTTCAAAAACTGGAACCCTCCAAGCCTGCAAAACCCTATAACAAATTAAGACCTTTACTTTTCCTCGATTTGACATAGTAGATACTCGAGCTATATTTTTCCTAGCGGCACTCTCATTGAATTAGCTGCTTCCTTTTTGCGACAGCCCAGAACAACTACTGAAATCGCACAAGCAAACCAAAAAGGCCTAAAATCTGAAAATGACGACGACTTCATTAACTCAAAAAAAGGATACAAAGAGAAGAAAAAAATACCCATGGCAGATCTTCCAACCCTCACAAAAATAGACACTATAAATATCAAAAAAAACAAAATGCCAACCACGCCTAATTCAAACCACAACTCTAAAAAAATATTATGCGGGTACTCCCTAGAGTCAAGACCGTAGATATAATAGCCATAGCTACCAAGCCCTCTCCCAAGAAAAAGTTGAAAAATTGAATAATCAGCATTAAGCACAAAGTCAAAATGCTTAATTCTTCCTGTACTCGAAAGATCGGAAAGTTTATAAAGTCGAGCAAAAGCTCTTGAAAATTCATCCGCTTTAAAAACGTCTGTAAAGCCAAGAACTGAGAAAAACGCAAGCAAAAACACTAAACAAAAAGCCCCACTCCAAACGAGCCTCTTCTTGTCTATAAATCTTGAGAAACTTCCAACCCCCAAAAAGGAAAAGTAGAAAAAAGAACATATTAAAAGAAAAATCATTGGCCCCCGAGATCCAGTATAAAGTATCACCACAGATGAAAGAACTAAAACCATGATTTTAAAAGAATTAGAGTGATTCGAAAAAATCAGAAAATGCAAAGATGAAAAGCCAACCAGAAAGCCTGTCATAAGATATATAGAAGCATTCAATCCTTCATTCAATTCTCTACCTTTATCTGCCGACCCTAAAATAACACTAGAGTTAACCACAAAAAGAAGAGCAGAAATAATAGCCGACCAATAAAGATATTTGGCAATGCATTCTTCCAATCCCTTTCCTTTCTTAAAAGATAGAAAGACAAAGAACACATAATGGCAGAAAAGAAAGAAAAACTTTACCTTTGAGTAATTTTCAGAAGGACTATATATGATGGAAAATCCAGCATAACAAATAAGCAACAGCCCTATACTGTACGTCAACAAGTCATTCTTTTTTATCTTTATCTGGTCAAAACAAGAAACCAAGACGAACGATACCAAAAATATAGATGTGAAATTTATATAGAAGCCCGAATAGAAAAAAAAATAAAAGTTAAAGACAGGTGAAAACAAGAATAAAACCGCTAAAAGTGCAACTAAATTAGTCCATATGACTCGCCTATCTCCATCAATCATATAACACCCCCCAATAGCAGCGTGCAGATTCCTCCCAGGTTCCAATATTATCTCTTTCGTTAATTAAATTTGACACCATTTTTTTGTAATCTTCTTCGGAAGGAGGCTCTTTCATTACTCGTACAAGTTCACCAATGTTGTCCTTATCATAAAAAATGGCACAATCTCTATTTTCCAGCAATTCCAACAGGCCTCCAACAGTACTGCAAATAAGCGGAATTCCAAACGCTATAGAGTCGGATACTTTCAGCGGCACCACAGTTTCTGTCGCTATGGTGGAAGGCCTAGGAGCCATAAGGAAATCCGTCTTAGCCATCAAATGCTCTGTTTCTGCAGCACTAAGCCAGCCGGTAAAATATATATTTAAAGTCGACTCGCTGTATGCCTCAACCATTTCTTTACACTTAGAAAAACAAGGGCCATTTCCGATAAAATAGATACTATTTTTTTTCCAAAAATCGCGTTCAATGCTAGTTACCGCCAAGCAAAGGTCAACCACCCCCTGCCATTCATGAAAAGAACCGACATACGCGTATGTTATAGAACCAGGGTTGTAATAACGAGTTGACCTTGAGATTTCTTTTCTTTCATATCCGTTCTTTACAACGCCAACCTTTCTTTCAGGAACATTATATTCCTTTATGATAAATCTTCTTGAAGCTTCAGCTAAAACAACCACAAAATCAGCTTTTCCATAAAGCCATCTGTTAATAATTTTTTGCAGCCTTCCATTTTCCCTTATGGAATGAATTTCCACTACATTTATTACCTTTCTTCTAAGAAAAGGCAGCACCAAAATAAAATAAATAGCCGCAACCCGAGAATTATGCAGGATTACCACATCAGGGGACTCTAACCGCACCGTTTCCAAAAACTGTTTTGCACCGGATAACGAGTTAATATTTATTTGTCTGTATATTGAGGAAAAAACCTCATCCTTTTCCTGTATATCCTTCTTATTATAACTATCGCTTCTCGTATGTGTAATGATGCTCAAATTCACTTCAAAGTTCTGACACAGTCTGCGGCTAATCTCCAAAAGACGATGAGTCCCTCCACCAAGATATGGCAGATACGAACACCCCACATGAAGAACTTTCTTAACCTTCGACACCATCTAGACCTCTTAAAAAATTATATCCTTTCATAGGCTAATCGACCATGAAAAGCTCTTTTCAAAACTAACTGTGACACGCTTCCCTTTTGATTTACTAAAATATTTAGGACACCAGAAAAATTCTGACACATCCACACACGTTACATCCTGTAATTCCATAACAATTTCTCTACCCGATGTTTTCGATATAAAAACCAGAATTGACCGGCCGTCACTCACTTTAACATCCCATGCCTCGGAATTAATAATCCAGCATGATCGAGCCCGTCCTTTCACACTATCAAAAACTTTAATTTTATCTTCAGACCAAGCAACTTTCCGGGAAATTATGATATTTTTTTTATTGTATATATTGCACTCCCCTCCATGTCGACTTAAACGAGTCACAACCTCAAAATTCGAATCACCTCTAAAGTTAGCATGATAGCGAATAATTTTTACATCGGGAACATTAACGACATTGTGTGCCGCCCTGGACCTAAGAGACTCCCTATCCCAGGAGTATGAGTAAACTCCTGCATCGACCAAGAGCGGCTCCTCATTTACTGCAAAAGTTACGGTTCCCCAGTCATCATGTTTATGCCCAGCATGCCCAAGTCTCTTATAATCCGCTCCCCATAGGGAAAAAATATAACCCTCAGCCTTTCTAACTACTGCCGAAAAGTCAGGAAAAAAGTATTCACCATTACGCAAACTGGTTTCTTTTATGGCAGAAAAAAAAGAAGATTCATCTCCTAAAATAGATGAATCATTATCTCCTATCCATGCCCAGTTCTGTGGCTCCAATATCAACTTGGCGAACTGCATCGCGCCAATGTAGTTAATTCGATCAAAAATATGCGCATCGTCTGGAAGCCAGTTTTTAAGCCAGAACAATGAAGAAAGGGCTAATATATGATACCCTGTCGCCCCTTCAAAATTAGAACCGTCGGGGTTAAATTGTCTTTCTATTTCTCTACATAAGTCATTGTGGAAGGCATCATCTTTCGCTTTAATTTTTCCATATACATGTGCCACGACCAAACATAATAAAAGATGATTATTTCCAGAACCCCACTCAATATTATTTTTTAAAAATTCGTACTCATATTTTAACCACTCATTTACATCACATTTTCCATCTTTTGATAGGTCTAACAATGCCGAGAGTCTGAAAGCAGACTCCATGCCACATGCCCAAGAGATGCCTCTTTTCTTGGGAGTCAATAAGTAGTATAAACGAACCCGCTTTATTTTTTGACTCTCCGACAAGTCTTTACTATAGACAAACCTCAAACGCTCATAATTCCAGGCAACTCTTAGATCCAACCATGCGGCTCGCTTTATTATGGCCACCCCAGTCCTCGTTCTTACAAATCTTAAAAGCAAGTTGCATACGAAGAAATTAAAAAAGACAGCCAGTTTGGTTTTCATAAATCTTTTATCTTCTTTGCGGGAACTCCAGCATATATTCCAGGCTCTCGTATTTTTTTATTAACCACCGCCCCTGCTGCAATAACAACTTTATCAGATATATGCACACCTGGAAGTATGGTTACATTGGCGCCGATCCATACATTTCGCCCAACATCCACTTCTCTTAAGGTATGGCCTTGCTCTCGAATTAATCTGCCTGGTTCTGAATAACGATGATTAGCCGAGTGAATGATGACATTAGGCCCGATTATGGTATCATCGCCAATACATACCCCACCTCTTGCGTTACACCAAAAGTTGTCATTTAAGGAAACCTTATCACCTATACTAAGATTATCTGCATGGTAAACTATTGGGCGCCTAAATATCTGAACGTCACTTCCTATAGTTGCGCCCATAACCTTAAGTTTGACCACCCTGTATCGTGATAAAAGTCGCTGAAAACGAATAATATAGGTTTCAAATGGCGTCATTTTTCTTTCCAAAAATACAGAAAATTTCTAAAAAAAGCGTGTTTATTAATGCAGAGATAAGCATTGCCCCTCCCCCTCCTTTTACCCCAAAGTCATTTATTAATGTTGTGGCTAAAAAGGCATAAGTAGATACAGCGGCTCCACCTGCGATAGCAACCGGGTAAGTTCTTCCAACCCTTACTAATTTAATGACAGATGTATAGCTCAGAATTGTTAGCATTCCTAACAGTATTGCCATGCAAAGATATAGAGGAATATTCCCTCCATATCCTCTAAAATATTCGCCATCCCCAATAATAATCCACGCACAATAAACGAGCAGAACAACAGATAAAGCAGATGCAACCACTACATATCGTGCCTTACGTATCAAATCATCTCCCTGCCTAATATTCATCCCCATAACTTTCGGGAATATAGTAATTTTCATAAAAATTAGAAACCCGCCCGCTGCTTTTAACGCCAAATCCATCACAAAAATGTAAACACCCACTTGCTCTGGATCATCTAGACGACTTAGAAGCGTTCTTTCATAGAACGGATAAAAAAGTACGATCAGATTGCCGACAACTAGTGGGATTGAAAAGTAAAGAGGCCTCCATAAAGAGTGCGCCTCCCAGCCGCCGTCTGGCATTACTTGGAATTTCACTAGACATAGCGTGACCACCGAGCTTGTGATGATAGCTAAGGCCAGGATAATCCCAGCGCTTTCGCCAAGAGGAAAGGCCCCAAAAAAAATAACAAAAACAACCAGAAAGAACTTACTTCCAGCAATACCTATGAAATATTTTTTGGGGCGAGATTCCGCTCTATATGAAGACCCAGCAATATTTATTAGCGCCAAAGATATCGAAGAACCAAGAGCCCAAAAGAAAGGCACACCTATATCGCCGAAAAGCAAATTATAAACATACAATAAGATGGCGGCTATCAGACATCCGAAGACAATCATGGTTAGGACATCTGATCTTACTCCTAACAGTCCTTCCCTGGCTCTAACACACTTTATAATATAGGACGGAGCGCCCATCGTTACTATTGGCACAAGAAAGTTCATGACAGCGAAAGCCGTCATGAACTCCACATATTCTTCAGAACGAAATATGTTTACAGCGACAATACTGGTTACTATAGAGGTGCAGAATGTAGCAATATGGGCCAAAATATAACCATTTAAGAGAAGACTCTTAAACCGTTGAATATTCACCATATGCCTCTCGTATCGACAATAAAACCGCAGTCCGGTTTCTTTCTTTTAAATTCTTTATGGTCAACAAGGAGAACATGGCATGCATCTTTCTTAACCGCATCCTCAAAAGCAACTTTCTCCGCAGCACTTACTATACCGGGCAGATCAGTTGCATTAGGTTCAACAATATAAACATTAATATCTTTAGACCATTCATCCAATGCCTTAACCACAATTCCAAGAGCTGGACTTTCTCTTAAATCGTCTATATCGGCCTTGAAGCTAACACCATAAAAAACTAGATCTTTTACATCATGTCCTTTGACCAGACTTCTAACTTTCTCCAGAACCCGGCTTGGCTTTAGATCGTTAACTTCACGTGCAGTTTTGATCAACCGAGCTTCTTCCGGTGTTTCACTGACGATGAACCAAGGATCAACAGCAATACAGTGCCCTCCAACCCCTGGGCCTGGTTGCAGTATGTTCACTCTGGGGTGGCGATTCGCCAAACGAATTAATTCCCAAACATCAATATCGACCTTGTCACAGATCACAGAAAGCTCATTTGCAAATGCGATATTTACGTCCCGAAAGGCATTCTCGGTCAGCTTTGCCATTTCAGCGGTACGAGCAGTAGTCAACAAACACTCGCCACGCACAAAGGTTCTATAGAGATCACGAGAAGCTTCGGCGCACTTGGTGGTCATACCGCCAATAATGCGATCATTTTCGATCAGTTCGTGCATTACATGACCGGGCAGTACACGCTCCGGACAGTGGGCGACGCGGATATCAGACTCTTCACCTGAGTGCTGTGGGAAGCTCAGGTCACTGCGGGCTTCGGCCAGCCAGGCAGCCATTTGTTCGGTAGCACCAACCGGGGACGTTGATTCGAGAATAACCAGGTCCCCCTTTTTCAACACAGGAGCAATAGAATCCGCGGCGGCCTGAATATAGCTGAGGTCCGGTGTCGGGATGTTACCCGCGTCAGCGCCCTTTTTGAACGGAGTCGGCACGGCCACAAGGAAAGCATCCGCGGGTTCGGGGCGAGTAGTGGCGCGTAGATAACCTTCTTTCACCGCCGCATGAACCGCAATATCCAGCTCTGGCTCCACAATATGGATCTCACCACGGTTGATCGTGTCCACCGCATGTTGATTAACGTCCACGCCTATCACTTTTTTGCGGCGAGAGGCGAACATGGTGGCGGTGGGGAGTCCGATATAGCCGAGGCCGACTACACAGATAGTGTCGAAGTTCATACGGTGTTCCTTGTCCTAGAGCAGAGTTCGTAAATGAGGTTGCGGTAAGCCGGAGAATCGCGGCCCTTTCTATATGAAGAGGACCGTTCTTACATTCAGAATAGTTAGAGAGACGACTGATCGATGTGATCCGCTATTTGGGCGGCGGTAGTGCCGTCGCCGTAGGGATTGTGCGCCCGGCTCATGGCCTGCCAAGCGTCTTCGTCTGTGAGCAGGCGATGTGCCTCGTTGAAGATATTCTCGCTTTGCGTGCCGACCAGTTTCACGGTCCCCGCGGATACGGCATCCGGGCGTTCGGTCGTGTCCCGCATTACCAGAACGGGCTTGCCTAACGAGGGCGCCTCTTCCTGGATGCCACCAGAGTCAGTGAGAATCAGCCGCGCGTTCATCATCAGCCAGACAAAAGGCAGGTAATCCTGCGGTGGGATCAAGTGGACATTGCCGTGGCCTTTTAGCAAGCGATTTACCGGCTCCTGAACGTTGGGGTTCAAATGCACTGGGTATACAAATTCCTTGTCCTGGTGTTCTCCGGCCAGTTTGGCGATGGCTTGGCAGATACGCTCAAAGCCGCCACCGAAGCTCTCACGGCGATGGCCGGTGATTAGAACCAGGGGCCGCTCCGTGCCGTAAGGGAGCTGCCCTTTCAGATCCGCCCGCAATCCCGTGTCATTTTCGATTCGTGCCTTCACCCACAGCAAGGCGTCAATAACGGTATTCCCAGTGACCTTGATGATATCTTCACTGACGCCTTCCGCCAGCAGGGCATCCCGAGCCGTGTTGGTAGGCGCGAAGTGCAGCCTGGCCAGATTGCCCGTGAGCTTGCGGTTAGCCTCTTCCGGCCAGGGAGACATCAGGTTACCAGTGCGGAGCCCCGCCTCGACGTGGCCAATGGGAATTTGCTGGTAGAACGCAGCCAGCGAGGCGGCCAGGGTGGTGGTGGTGTCACCGTGCACCAACACCATATCGGGCTTTTCTTCCTTGAGCACATCGCGCAGCCCGACAAGAATGCGGGAGGTGATGTCATACAGATCCTGGCCGGGAGCCATGATGTTCAGATCATGGTCCGGGGTCAGCTCGAACAGATTCAGTACCTGATCCAGCATTTCCCGGTGTTGAGCGGTGACGCAGAGACGGCTGTCGAAGCGCGGATCGGCATCCAGTTGTTTGACCACCGGGGCCATCTTGATGGCTTCCGGGCGCGTGCCGAAGATGCTGAGGATGCGTTTCTGTTTGGTCATTGGGGTTTTACTTCCCGTATTTCTGAGTTGCGGGTCCCGGTAGTGGGGCCAGGTAATTTGTGTAGCTTGGGGCCTTGGAGAGCACCTCGTTCGCCTGCAAGGCAGGCTCCTACAGTGACTCTTTTCGCTTGCAAGCAAGCTTCCCACAGCGGGTTTGTCGGCGTTGCGTGGGGATACAGAGAGTGTATTCCACGGGACCGAAGGTTCATTCGCCAGCAGGCTGGCTCCCACAGGGGTATAAAATGCGGCATTGTGGGAGCAGGGCCCTATGCCCATGCCGCGATTTCATTCACTGCTTCTTCCCAGGCTTTTATCATGGCGGGTGCCACATCCGGAAAACGCGGGGAGGCGTCTTTCAATTCAGGCAAGGTCGTTGTCAGCGCGCTGCCCACGGCGCCAATCGTCTCTTTGAGCTGCCGGGTATTCTGGGCACAGTGCCGGGCGCCAAATTCGGCCAGGCGATCCAGAGGCCACCAGCGCTTACTGCCTGCAAGATGGAGCGCCGGCACATCGTTACGCAGGTACGCCGTGGTGGTCACGATATCGTAGGCCGGGGCCAAAGCCACCGTGCCGCCGGGGCGGTCATAGATCACACCAAAGTTCTTCAGGTGCGCATCGCCATTTCGCACCGCCCAGGAAAGCACGATGGAGCGAAACAGGCTGGCCAGCGCGGTTTGTCGCAATGCCGGCGATACGAATTCGGATACGGATCTGGCCAGGCGCTCATAGGTGCCGTCGTATTTTTCTTCCGGTGACAGTCCCTGCAATACGCAGCCATCTTCAAAGCCCAGGTAGGCGCCCGTTTCCGTGACGTCGAAGCGTTCCATGATGAACAGCCGGCCATCACGGGAGATATCGAAACGGGGAACGTCCAGCCCCGCCCTGCTGGCGGCCCGCATACAGAAATATTCATTCAGCGCCAGGTCCGGGTAATCCGTGCCCCAGGCTTTGACGATCAATCTGCTGGAGCGAATCGCGGCTTTGTCTCTTGGTGGTTCAGCGGCAACATCCACCAGCAGTTTGGGTTGCACTCCCGATATACCCGAGTTCAGTGCGTACTTTTCCACCAGTTCGGCGAACAAATCCGGATTGTCTGAATCCAGCAGTGTTTCCAGCCTTTCGGTCGAGTGCGCCATTTCCGTGGGCTGGCCTGGCAAAACATAGCCCAGGCGGCCGATCTGATATGGGCCAAGCGCGGCGAGCAACGCCAGATCACTGGCACCGTGCAGTTTGCTTACCGTGCGGCGAATGGCATCCCGCAAATAGCCTTCGGGAAGGTTCTGGGCAAACGCCGGGTGCAGCCTCGGGAACTGGTAAGATGCGGTGCGCAGCGGCATGGTCAGCGAGACCGCCCGTTCCGGCTCATCGGTACGGTAAGCAAAGCTGTACTCTTCGCCGGCGTGCCTGGCGCTCCTGCTCAACCGCCCTGCTAGTTCATTGCCACTGGTGACGTCGAGTTCGTCTACTGAGGCCATTCACGCTCCCTCACCAGATCATCCAGCGTCGGTGTTTTACGGGATCTTGGCGCCAGTTCCATCCCATATAGCGCGAATAGCCGCTCCACTTTGCTGAAGCCCAGTTCCGTGATCCGGCCGGATTCAAAGCGGGAAATCGCGGTGCGATCCACCCCGCTCATGGCGGCCACTTGTTGTTGGCTATGGCCGTTTGCCTTGCGTAACCCGGCAAACTGGGTGCCAAGTTCTTGCAATGTCATGTGAATATATGCCTCAAATTCGATTAATTTACTTTGTTTGTAGCATATATTCACATGACATCCAAGCGACCTAAGCCTACGGAGCTGACCATTAAAGCCATTCGCTTGCGAGCAAGCTTCCCACAGGGGGCTTCGAAGCCGCTGTGGGAAGCGGCCCGGGCGGCGCTCCGCTTGGCCGCGAATACGGCGTTCGGCGTCGGCCTACTTCGCTGGCAAGCCCGCTCCCACAGCGGCGATGTAGAGGGCGGGTTCGCCAGCAGGGCTGGGGGAGCAGGCGGCTTAGTTTGCGTTGCAGGCGCTGCCACGGACAGCATATTTACATGTTGAACGGTGGTTCAGGCGCGGAGCCCGCTCGCAACGCCTTTAGGGCGGTTTGCAAATGGCCGCCGACGGCGCTGGTCAGATAGTCCAGGAACCCTGCTCTTTTGAGGGTCCGATCCAGGGTATCCTCGGGCAGAAAACGGCTCAGTGTATCCATGAAAGCCTGGCTTTGGATACGTCCCGGCAGTTCCTTGATGGCCTGTTCCAGCTTGCCGGGATAATCCTCAAGCCCATAATCATCGATTTTGGCGCGCAGTACGGCTTCGTCCATTTTAGCTTCCCTCTGGGCCAGCCATTGCAAGTCCCAGATGTCGCGGTAGCGGGGGTGCGCCGTTGCCGGATAGGCGATCAGCTTGTCCACGAACACTTCGTCCAGGGTCTCCACACCGACCAGGGTTTCATCATAGCCATCGGGCAGAAAATCGTAGTTGTGGCGCAGCGGCATGAGTACCCGGGTATGGGCGGGCACATTGACCACCTCCAATTTGATCCGCTGGTGTGGCAGATCCGGCCGCTCCGGAGCGGTACGAATACTGACCTGCCAGCGCCGGACCTGTACGCCCGGCCGGGTATCGTCACCTGACAGGGGCTCTTTGACCCACACTTGGAGCCCATAACGCTCGCCCAGATACTGTTCCAGGCAGACTTTGATGTCCTGAAGTTCCGGATCACCGAACTCCGTGCCGGCGACGAAATCCAGGTCTTCCGAGAACCTGGGGGCACCGTGACAAAGCCGCAGACTGGTCCCGCCCTGAAACGTCAACCGGTCGAGAAGGCCCTGCCGGTCCAAGGCGAACAGGATGTCGTAATGCAACAGCTCCTTTTCCACCACCGGGCGCATGTGGGTCCGGCCCGGCACCGCCATGGCCCGGGTGACCAGCGCCTCAAAATCCTTACTGGCCATCGCCGGCCCCTTCCTGTTCCATCAGATGGCAATTACGGCCTACACGGCGCAAGTCCCGGCGGGCGGCGGCTAGCGTGGCGATGCGCAATGGCCGCCCCGGTACCGGCACCATGCTCTTTAATATCTCGTCGAGCCCTCTCTTGGTGTGAGTGAACTCGATGGTGCCGTGACGGGTCCGGTAGGTGCCCTTGCGGCCGGTGGTCATCACGGTGAGCCGGTCGATGGGGATCTGCGAAATCACGCCGTATTCGCTCAGGGCGGATTCGAGACTCACATAGTTGTATTCCCCCGGACGCAATGCCTTGGCGATATGCTCGATGGCGTAGCCGTCCTGGCTGCCGGCGTAGGGGTTCAGATATACCCCTCGGGCGGCGCGCTGCAGCAAGCCACGCTCTACCATGCGCGCCAGACTCTTTTCCAATGACTTTTCCGATTCATTGGGAAACAGGCGCCGCATCTCGTGGCGGGAAAAGACATATCGGCCACGTTTATCCCATTCACTCAGGGTTTTCTGTAGCTCATCTCGGGTCATAAGTGCACATTTACACCCCTTTATTGGGGGTTAAGTGTATACCTTCTCAAGAATATGAGCACTTTAATGTTGTCTTATCGGGGTCCGTGGACCGCTCCTACAGTCAGCCTGTTCGCTTGCGAGCGGAGCGCCGCCCGGCAATCTTCCCACAGGGGGCTTCGAAGCCGCTGTGGGAAGCGGCCCGGGCGGCGCTCCGCTTGGCCGCGAATACAGCGTTCGGCATGGCTTATTCGCCAGCAGGCTGGCTCCCACAGGGGTATAAAATGCGGCATTGGGGGAGCAAGCGCTTCAGCTCGCCTTGCAATTTCCTCTGTGCGCCATCATCGCCGTGCACGATGCGGATGGCACCTGGCGCTTTCCGCATGCCAGTGACAAACCGTATCAACCCTTGCTGGTCGGCGTGGGCGGAGTAGCCGCCCAGGCTATCGATGCCAACCTGGATGGTGTGGGTATCGCCGTCCAGCGTGACGGTACCGCCCTGCCCTTGCCTCTGTATTTGCCGCCCTGGTGTGCCTTTGCCCTGATAGCCCACGAACAGCACGTTATGCCTGGGGTCGTGCAGCATCGCCTTCAGGTAGTTGACGATGCGGCCGCCGGTGCACATGCCGCTGCCGGAGATCACCACGGCGGGGCGGGCGCTGTCCGCCAGGTGGCGGACCATTCTCAGGTGGGCGTCGTGGTCGTCCACCGTGAGCAGTTGTTTAAAGCCCAAGGGCTTGCGGCCTTTGGTGATCCGCTTAAGCGCCTCCTGTTCCCAGTAGGGTCTCAATGCCCGGTAGGCCCTGGTGAAGCGGCTGGCCAGCGGGGAATCCAGGATCACCGGCAGTTCGCTCCAAGGCAGGGTTTTGTGCACCCTGCTCTGTTTGTTGCGGTGGAGAATGTCCTCCAGTTCGTACAGCAGTTCCTGGGTGCGGCCGATGCTGAAGGCCGGGATCAGGACGGTGCCCTGATCCTGCAGAGCGCGGGCCAGTACCCGTTGGAGCCGCTGCTGGCGTTCTTTTCTGTCCTCATGGTTGCGATCCCCGTAGGTGCTTTCGATCACCAGGGTGTCGCAGCCGTGGGGCGGCTTGGGCGCCGGCAGCAGGGGCGCGTGCGGTGCGCCCAGGTCCCCGGAGAACACCACCCGGTGGCGGCCCGGTGGCCCTTTGACGTCGCATTCCACATAAGCGGAGCCGAGGATGTGGCCGGCTCGTCGCAGCCTTATTCGTATCTGGCCGTGGCCGGCGTCCAGGGCGCTATGCCATTGGTCGTAAGGTAATGGCACCAGGCGTCGTTTAATTACCCGCAGGTAGCGGTCTATGTCGTCCGGCCGGCGACTGAAGCCCAGTTTGAAGGCGTCCTCGAGGACGATGGGCAGCAGCTTCGCCGAGGGTTGGCTGCAGAGGATAGGGCCTTTGAAGCCCGCCGCCAGCAGCCAGGGTATTCGGCCCACGTGGTCTATGTGCACGTGGGTGATTACCAGGGTCTTGATTTGGGCCACCGGGAAATCGATGGTCAGGTCGTCGGCGTTGGCGCCGCCGGGGCCCTGGTCGCGGCCCTGGAACAGGCCGCAGTCCACCAGCAGGCTGTGCTGGTGGTCCAGACACAGTTCGTGGGCGGATCCGGTGACGCCGTCAACGGCGCCGTGGTGGCGGATTTCCGGCCACTGGGTGTTCGGTTGGTGCATTGTGGTTCCCCCCTTCCTTGGTGTTTCTTTTTTTATGTTCTTTTGTCCGTTCTCCCTGTTGGGGAGAACGGATTCGCTTGCGAGCAAGCTTCCCACAGGGGGCTTCGAAGCCGCTGTGGGAAGCGGCCTTGGCCGCGAATACGGCGTTCGGCGTCCGCCTACTTCGCTGGCAAGCCCGCTCCCACAGCGGCGATGTAGAGGGCCAGCAGGAAATGCTAGAAGTGCTCTTCTATATCCATGCGTTTGTGGGGAATGCCGATGATGTCGATTCCCCACTCATTGATTACATAGAAGATTAAATGGCTTCCTTGAGGATAACAGTGGTAGCCCTTCTTGATATCCTGTCGATGACGCCCCCGCGCCGGATTTTCCGCAAGCCATACAAAACGTTGTTCCATGTTCCGCATGTATACATCGCGCTGCGCCCGGCCCCAATTGGCTGCTGTATATCGGGCAATAGCAATGAGGTCATCCCTGGCCCGGAGTGTTACCCGATATCGAGTGCTGTTTGGCATCATCCTGATCCCTGATCAGCTCATCCATGCTGAAGTTGTCAACGTATTCACCACGAGCCGCCTGCGCTTCGCCTTCCAAGAGATGAGCGCGCAAAGTCGCCAATTTTGTCTGGCGCATTTCCAGAGTACGTAACCCGTCCCGGATCACTTCACTGACGGATCCGTACCGACCGCTAGCGACCTCTTCTTTAACAAAGCGCTCCCAATGGGAGCCCAAGGTCAAACTTGTCGTAGCCATGGCTGACTCCTATTCATATTGAGCAGTTATGAATATAGCGCGAATTCGGGTACGCCGTGAAGCTGCTATTCACCCTCTCCAGGCACGCTACCGCCACAGGGTTTACCGTCGGTTCCCTGAGAACGGGTGGGCAGTGTTGGCCCGGTTGCATTGTATGGCCGCCGATCCGGTTGGCCATTCCCCATTTGGGGGATGGTCTAATGGCGGCTGACGTCCTTGATGGACAGGGTTAACTGGTGCTGCTTGTGCAGCATGCCCATCAAAACAATTACTCTTTCCTGGCCATCAAAGCGCTGAAATACCGCTTCCAGATCCTTGAACGGACCATTTTCAATGCGCAGGGTGTCGCCAGGAGCAAAGGCCTGCTCCTGGTGCTGACTTTCGGTACGGGTTTGCAGTTCTTCCACCACCTGGTCGGGCACCGGCACCGGCTGGTTGCCGAAGGTGACCAATTTTTGCACCCCACGAGTGGAGCGCACCGTGTGCCAGCCACCGGCGCGATCAAGACGGATGAACAAATAGCCGGGGAACAACGGTTCCTCACGCCGGATACGACGTCCGGCGCGCAGGCGTTCCACGGAGAGTTCCGGGAGAAAGCAGGTGAAACCCTGGTTTTCCAGGTTTTCCCGGGCCCGGTAGTTCTGGTTGGCGCGGCACTGCACCACATACCAGGCATTCTGACTGGCGGCGGTGTTCATGGCGGATGAGATGGGGTCCAACATAATTAGCCGTGGCCTCTGGAGGCGGGCCGGCATGGCGTGGCGGCCCATGGCTGTCGCCGGGCGTCCCAAATTGCTTGCCTGCTCATGCCGATCGCATCCTTACGTCTTCACTGATTACGAACTACTCGGCCTGGCCCACGACCATTCCAATCGCGCCAGCCGCTCCGCACTGTACTGAGATCCCCCTGACCCTGGATATTGAGCGGATACCGGTTTGTGAAGTTTTTACACCCCTGTAACACTTCATCGGAGAGCGACACTTCACCGGTTTCTATTATTTGCAGCCACCGCCCGGGCACGATACTACCGATACCCCAGTACGTTCACAATATTGTCAGCTGGCGATTCTGGTAGTCTTTTGTGACCCTTTCCTGACAATACCGATTTCCGTAAAAGTGTTGCCGCTTCAAGGGGTTGAGTTGGACGATGGTGCTCTTTTCAGCTAATCCTAAAGAATTAAGGAAAAATGTTAGGCAATGCTTTTTTATTATCTTCAGTCGTTATTTTTTATATGGGATCGGTAGGCCTTCGCCAGCAGGCTGGCTCCCACAGCGGCGCCGTGGATCCCTGTGGGAGCCAGCCTGCTGGCGACGGCTTAAGCAAAGAACCAATAGATATTGAACCCCCCGGCCAAAGCCCTACCATAGCGGGCTGCCAGCAGGCATTCATCATCAATGGAGGATTCAATGAGCGACAGCCCTTATCAGAAGCGTGAGCACGACGCCAAGGCCGAGGTGATCTGGCACCAGTCCAATCTGACCAAGGCCGATCGGGCCAAGGCCAAGGGCCAGACCCCCAAGTGCATCTGGCTGACCGGCTTGTCCGGTTCCGGCAAATCCACTCTGGCCAACGCTCTGGAAGTGGCTCTGACTCAGCAAGGCAAGCACACCTATCTGCTGGACGGGGACAATGTGCGCCATGGCCTGAACAAGAACCTGGGCATGAGCGACGAGGACCGCACCGAGAACATCCGCCGTGTCTCCGAAGTGGCCAAGCTGATGGTGGACGCCGGCCTGGTGGTGGTGACCGCGTTCATCAGCCCGTTCCGCGCCGACCGCGATGCCGCCCGCGAGCTGTTCGAGGACGGCGAGTTCGTGGAGGTGTTCGTGGACGCGCCGCTGGAAGAATGCGAGAAGCGTGACCCGAAAGGGCTGTACCAGAAAGCGCGCCAGGGCATCATCAAGGAATTCACCGGTATCGACAGTCCGTATGAGGCACCGGAGAAGCCCGAGGTGGTAATCAACACCGCGGAGAATGATATCGAGACCTGTGTGAAGCAGTTGATTGAAGGGATTGGGGTTTAAGACATTCGCCTGCAGGCAGGCTCCCACAGCGGCGGTGTAGAAAGTCTGTGGGAGTCAGCCTTGCTGGGGGTTAAGACATTCGCTTGCAGGCAAGCTCCTACAGCGGCTTCGTAGTTATGCTTGTCGTGTGGGAGCTTGCCTGCAAGCGAATGTTCTTCTCAGAACGGCCAGACCAGCGGGATCAGCGTGATGGATACCGCCCCCGCCAGCAGGCTCATGGGCACGCCGATGCGCAGGTAGTCGGTGAAGCGGTAACCGCCCGGCCCCATGACCATGAGATTGGTCTGATAACCCAGCGGCGTCATGAAGCTCGCCGAGGCAGCAAACATCACCGCGACGATGAACGGCGTCGGGCTCACCCCCAACTGCTCCGCCACCCCCAACGCCAGCGGAAACACCAGCACCGCAGCGGCGTTATTGGTGATCAGCTCGGTGAATAGCGCCGTGATCACATAGATCAACACCAACGCCATCCACGGCGAGGTGATATGGGCGCGGAACAGGCCGTCCACGATCCAGCCCGCCGCCCCGCTCTCTTCCAGCGCCGTGCCCAGGGCAAAGGACGCTCCAATCACCACCAGCACCGGCAGGTTCACACTCACATTCATACGGGCGCGGTTGACGGTGACACAGCGGGTCATCAGCAGCAGACCGGCGGCCAGAAACGCCGCTTCCAGTACCGAGAACCAGCCCAGCACGTTCATCAGGATCATCAGCCCGAGAATACCGGTGGCCAGCGGCGCCTTGCGAAAATCCGGCGGCGTGGAATCCCGCAGCGGACTGACCAGCATGAAGTCGCGGCGATAGCGGTACTGCTCGATAAAGCTTTCGCCGGTGTCCAGCAGCAGCGTGTCGCCCACCTTGAGCACCCTTTCCCCCACCTTGCCGGGCAGGCGCAGGCCGTGGCGGCTGATGCTGAGAATGGCGGCCTGGTAACGGGTACGGAACGCCGCGTCCTTGACGGTCTGGTTGACGCCGGGGAATTCCGGGCCGATCACCACTTCCACCAGACAGCGCTGATGGGTGTTGAGGTTCAGTTTGTGCACGGCGCCGTGGGCTGGCACCAGACCGTTGATGCGCTGCAGTTCCCGGGCGGTCTCCGGAGCGCCGATAAAGGCCAACTGATCGCCGGTTTGCAGCTGCATGTCCGGGCCCACCGCGGTATAGAGATGGCCATCGCGCTGGATCTCGGTGAGATAACCGTGGGTGAGATTGCGCAGGCCGGCTTCCTGGATGGTCTTGTTGTGCAGCGGGCTGCCTTCGGGGATGCGCATTTCCACGTGGTATTCGCGGGCGTTCTCCAGTTGTTCCACCAGCCCTTCCCGGCTGGGCAGCAAGCGCCGCCCGAACAACAGCAGGAACACGGAGCCGATCACCAGCAGCGGCAAGCCCACCCAGGTGAGATCGAAAATATGAAACCCGGGCAGCCCTTTTTGCTGCACCAGGCCGTCCACCACCAGGTTGGTGCTGGTGCCGATCAGGGTGCAGGTGCCACCGAGAATGGCGGCGTAGCTGAGCGGCATCAGCAGCTTGGAGGCGGACAAACGCAGACGTTGGGCCCATTCCTGCACCGCCGGGATCATCATCGCCACCACCGTGGTGTTGTTAAGGAAAGCACTGAGCAAGGCGGTGGGCGCGATCAGACGCAGCTGGCTGCCGAAGGCGGTTTTGGGCTGGCCGAGCAGCTTGTGGGCCACCCAATAGATGGCGCCGGTATCCCGCAGCGCGGCGGCCACGATGTACAGCACGCCGACGGTCATCAACCCCGGGTTGGCGAACCCGGCAAGAGCCTGTTGCGGGGTGATGATGCCGGTGACCAGGACAATCACCATGGCCCCCATCATGGTCACTTCCGCCGGTACCCGGTTACTGGCCAGGGCAATCAGTACACCCAGAACAATCAGCAGTGTGAACAGGATTTCCGGAGTCATTGGTCAGCGAGCGCCCGTGGTCAGGTAGCGGATTACCTTGAAACCATCCATGGTAGCGGCTCGCATATTCCATTCAATGATTGATTGGCTATGGGCATATAGCGTTTGGGTCTGTTAAGAGAGTTCGCCAGCAGGCTGGCTCCCACAGCAGCTTCGTAGCACAAACTGTGGGACCAGTCCCCACAGCGGCTTCGTAGCGCAAATTGTGGGAGCCAGCCTGCTGGCGAATTCTCTTTTCAGCTCTTATCGCTACTGTACTTATAGTAGCTGTAATAACCGTACTCGTTGGAAGCACGGCGTTCGATACAGTTGAGGATGGCCCCCTTGATGGTGACCTTGTTCTGCTCGAAGCGATTGATGGTGACGTCAATTTCCTTCACCGAGTTCTGGCCGTAGCGGGCCACGATCAGGCTGGTGCCGGCCATCTGACCGACGATGGCGGCGTCGGTTACCGCCAGGATCGGCGGTGTATCCACCAGCACCAGATCGAATTGCTCGGAGAGCTTGTCCATCAGCTCGCCGAAGCGTTTGTGCATCAGCAGTTCCGCCGGATTCGGTGGAATCTGGCCACGGGAAATGAAGGACAGGTTTGCTTCCTTGGTTTGCACCAGTACCTGATCCAGGTCCACTTGCCCGGAAAGGAACGCCGACAATCCGGTATGGCCGTCATTCTCGAAATAGCGGTGCAGGTGCCCGCGCATATCGGCGTCCACCACCACCACGCGCTGCCCCACCTGTGCCAGCACCGCCGCCAGGTTGGCGGTGACGAAGGACTTACCCACCCCCGGGCTGGGGCCGGAGATCATCAGCACCTTGTTGTCCGCTTCCATCATGGCGAAATGCAGGCTGGTGCGCAGGCTGCGCAGCGCTTCGATGGCCAGATCGCCCGGATCCTTTTCCGCCAGCAGGGAAATCGGCTCGTGTTTACCCTTTTTACGACGGCGCAACGCCGCCATCACCCGGTCCAGTTTCTGCTGATGTTCGGACAACGGCACCGCCGCGTAAACCGAAATACCCTGCTCTTCCAATTGGTCCGGAGTTTCCACGCCGCGATTGAAGGCGGCGCGAACCAGTACATAACCCACCGACATCATCAAGCCCAGCACACCAGCCAGGGCGGCGATCAGGCCTTTTTTGGGCTTCACCGGCTCCGGCTGCACCAAGGCATTGTCGATAACACGCACATTACCCACGGTACTGGCCCGCATGATGCGCAGCTCCTGCACCTTGTTCAGCAGCGCCACATAGATTTCCTGGTTGACCTCCACGTCGCGCATCAGCCGCAGAATTTCCTGTTGGGTTTCCGGCAGTTGATTAATTTGTTTGTTGATTTCCGCCTTTTCGTTTTCCAGGGAACGGCGCTGCTGCAGCAGGGTCCGGTAAGCTGGGTGTTCACGGGTAAAACGGGCGGAGACTTCGCTTTCCTTGATTTTCAGTTCGTTGAGCTTGGCTTCGATGGCCACCAGCCGCTCCAGCACGGACTGGGTTTCCAGGCTCAGGTCCACGGACTCGCTCTTGAGGCGGTAAGCGTTGAGCTTTTCTTCCGCGCTGGTCAGCGTGCTCTTGATTTCCGGCAGCTGCTGGTCCAGGAATTCCAGGCTCTTTTCCGCCTCCTCGGCGGTGCGCTGAATATTCTGCAGCACATAGTTATCGGCGATGGCGTTGAGCACGGCCCGGATGCGAGCTTTATTGGTACCGGTGTAGCTCATACTAATGATACCGGTCTGTTTGCCCACCTCGCTCACACCCAGATTAGCGCGAATCCCATTGACCACCGTGAGCTTGGAGTATTTGATCAGAAGGAGCTCTTCGTTACCTGGCTGCCATTCGCCCAGCTCCAGATGGATGCCGCCGTCCTCGCTGCGCAGGGGTTGATCCGCTGGGCCCTTGGCTACTAATTCTTCATCATAATAAAGCGCCGGCTGGCCGTCCTCGGACTTCAAGGTGAAGGGCTCGTCCAGCAAGCGGTCCGGCACATTGAAGTGGTTCACGGTGACGTAGGTTTGGCTGTCCCGGAAACCGGCGAACAGCGGCACCTGGGTCCCTTCCGGTGCTGGCTCCGGTGCGCTAAAAGCACCGATCAACGGCAATCGGTCTGGTGCAACACCGATATCCATGTGCAACTGATCCACCACCTGCCCTAGTACCATACGGGAGCGGATCAGTTGGATTTCCGCTTCGGAAGATGAGTCTTGTGTCAGCAACTCAGTGAGCTCACCAAACCCCGCCATACCACCGCTTTTGGGTTCTACCTGAAGCAGGCCATCCGCCTTGTAGATCGGCGTGGCGACCACTCCGTAGGCCAGCCCCAACAGTAACGCCAACACCGTGGTGCCGATGACCAGCCAGCGGGCGTCCATTAACAGGCCCCACAGGCGGCGCAGGTCGATTTCGTCGTTGATCACGTTGAGGCGGCCGGAATTATTGGTTTGCGGGCTGCTCATAGGGAAAGATCGTTCCTTTTGATCAAAGTTTGCCGGCCCAGGCCTCGGTGGCCTGCCGCAGCATGGGGTAGATGCGTTCGAACACTTCCCGCCCGCGGCGGAAAGGGTCGGGAATATCGTGGCCGCCGTTCCAATGGCTCAACAGGAAGGTCTTGCCGCTGGCCTCGGGAAACTGGCTGATAATGCGATCTCGCTGACGGGTCTCCATCACCAGAATCAGGTCGGTGTCACGACACAGAGCGCTGGTCAGCTTGCGGCCGCTGTGCTCGCCGCATTCCAAGCCGTTGGCCCGGGCCACGTCCCGGGCCATCGGGTCCATATCGTGCCCTTCGAGGCCCACCAGGCCGGCGGAGCTGACTGCCTTTTCCGGTTTCAGCTCACGTAATAACGCCGCCACGGTGGGGCTGCGACAGATATTGCCGTCACAAACGACCAGGATGTTCTCAAACATCAGTCGTCCCGATCCCTCAGCCGGTCTTCGGCCAAGGCCCCGTAGTAAATCATTTGAACGGTTGGCAGGATGTTCTGGATCACCCGATTCCAACGGGCCACCGGCGCCGCCGTAATATAGACAATATCGCGGGATTGCAGATTGAATGCATCCGCCATCACCAGGGCCGTCGCATCCTTGGCGTTCAATTGGTAGACGTCAACCAGATGCTCGGCTCCGGGCTGAGCACGACGCACCACGAAGACGCCGGAGGCGTCCGCGCTCTGCTGATTGAAGCCGCCCACGGTGGACAGAGCTTCCGCCAGGGTCAGCCCATTGCGGGTCATGGGTACCGGTTTCGGTTCCTTCACCTCACCCAGCACGAACACCTTGTTATCTTCGTTGCGGGCCACATGCACCACATCACCGGGGCGCATCAGCACGTTATGGGCCGGGTTGCCTTGCTGGTACACCGCTCTCAGGCTCAAACGATAATCAGCACCGTCCCGGCTCAGATCCACATCGGTCCAATCCGCTTTTTCGCCCAGGCCGCCAGCGGCGTTCACCGCGTCCAACAAACGCATGGGCACGTTGGTGATGGGGTAAGCCCCCGGCTGCTTAACCTCGCCGGTGACATAAACCTTCTGACTGCGGAACGCCGCCACGGTGACGTCCACTTGCGGGTCTTCGATATACTGGGAAATGCGGCTTGTGATCAGATCACGGATTTCGGTGACTTTCAGACCGTTGACGTCGACTTTGCCCACATAGGGATAAAAGATGGTGCCGTCATTGTGCACCCAGTTACCTGCTTCGGAAGGGCTACGCATGGAACCGGCGGGAATGGTCAGTTCCGGATGGTCCCAAACGGTGATTTGCAGTACGTCACCGGGGCCCACCCGGTAGTCATAGTCTTCCGGCTCCCGCAGCAGTTCTTCCGGGGGCATCAGGGGCCCTTCCTGTCCCGTCCGCCGCAGGATGGCGGTGCTGATTTGATGTATTTCCACCACGTCGGGCAGCGCCTCGGCTTCCACGCCGTCGTCTTCGCTGAACCAGCCCGGCGCATTGGAAATGTGCGCGCCCGGCGCGAAGGCACAACCGCCCAGCACTCCCAGCAGGGCAAAGATCGGCAGGGACTTGATAGTTGTCGTCATAGTCACCGGAAAGTCCTGTTACCAGTCAAAAGTACGGCGCCATTGCGCCATGGCGGTCAGCCGTTCGCTCTCGCCTGCGAAGGTTTCCACCGGATCGTCGGTGGCGGCCAAGGCCCAGGTGAGCCGGCCACCGAGAAAATCGTGTTCCAGACGCAGCTCACCGAGGATCACATCCTGCTCATCCACGGCCTGGAGGATTTCGGCGCCGTCCGGGTGCACCTGCGCCCGTTTTCCGCCATCCACGTTGAGGGTGGCGCTGCTGAGGGCCGCGGTGAACACCACGCCACTGCGGAAGAACTGCTGTACGCCCAGGGTCGCTACCTTGGCGTCGCTTTCCCAAGTGCTGGCCAGGTTGCGTCCATAATATCGGAAGCCGCTGGTATATCTTGAATGTTCGTACATCACGCCTTCACGGGCATTGCCGAACAGATCGCCGGCAACGGTGTTGGCGCCCTCAATAAAGAAGCGCTGACTGCCCTTGCCCATATGGGTGAGGAAGTCGAAGCCAAACTGGGTGGCGTACTTGGACGGCATATAGCCGGCCTCATCCTCGCCCATGGCCTGGCCATAGAAACTGGTAGGCACACCGAACAGCGGGAAGCTGGCCCGGAAGTCAAAGCCAGCGAGTTGGTTACTGGGGTCCTCGCCTTCGTCAAAGCCCGAGGTTTGGCCGTTGTCCTTGCCGATGATGGCGTCGCCCAGAGAACTCCAGCTCTCGGAGGCGCCTTCCCCACCCCATTGGAATAAACGGGTGAAGCCAATTTGCAGGAAGGAGGCCGGGCGCAAAGTCAGGCGGCCACCCAGCAATTTGGCATCGGGGATGCCGCGATCCTGCTCCAGTTGCCCGCCGAACATCTGCAGGTCCCAGGGGCCGATCCAGTTGAGCCAGCGGGACTGGGGTGCATAGGGGGTTTGGCGGCTGACCCAGAAACCGGCCACGGGCCGGGCATTGGACGACCACGCCAGGGAGCTGTGCCAGCCCGGCCCCCACCAGCGGTCGATGGCACCGACGCCCAGTTGCCAGTTGCCGAAACGGCCGGCCACGTAGCTGCCGTCGGCGCGCACTTCGGTCCCGTCGCGATCATTGTCGATGTATTGGGCTTCGATGTTGGCGGCCCAGCGCCGGCCGGTATAGCTGACGGCCATGCGGGCATCGGCTTCGCCCATGGGCTGGGAGCCGAAATGGGAGAACAGCGGTTCCTGGTTGGCGCCTCCCAGTGTGAGGGTGGCGGTGCGGGTCTGGCCCTTGGCCTGATCCATGGCGGCGCGCAGGTAAGCGGCGTGATCAGAACCGCGGCACTCTTCCGGCATGCCGGACATGCCCACGGCAATCGCCGACCAGTTCAGCGGCCAGGTCAGGGTCAGGCCCTTGAAGCAGCCCATGGCGGACAGCGCTTCCACGTGGTGCCTGGCGCGCAGATCACCGGTTTCCACCCAGGGCGCGGCTTGCGCCCCGGACACCCATCCGACCAGCGCGACGGCGGCGCTGCCTTTTAACCACTTAGCCCAATCAACCACTGGGGATCCTTTTCCAACCCGTTTTGACACTCCTTCCGGAGCGGGATTATGACCCGGCCGTTACGTCGTGAATACGGCGGCAGGCGGCATTTTACATCGACTTTACCACCAGATGGCTACCCCAACGGCGATTCTCCGATCCTGCCCGGCCCGAGGCCCTGATCATTTCGCCATCGCCAGCCCCGGCGCGCTGTGTTCTGTTCGACAGAAATCACGGTTGGCACGGTGGCCTGCTCTAGCGCCGCAGAGCAACAGGGTCAGGACTCTCTGTTACCGGTATATGACCGCCCCCGGGGCCTGGCAAGCCAGGACGGTACCGGCGGGGAGGCTCCAGCGCAAGGGGCTTGGGCGTTTTGGCGCGCCGGCCCGGCCCCGGTTGCGAAATTGTTACAGTGCATTAACCGGACTGTTGCTTCATGGCGACCAGGCGGGCTTCTTCCAGGGCAGCGGTGCGGTGACGGGTGGCTTCCCGGTATTCCGGGTCCGCCAGCATATCGGCGAAGGCCTGGATCGAGGGGTAGCGTACCAGCAGCACTTCATCCCAGTGTTCGTCCGGCGGCGCGATCACCCCGGCCAGGGCGTCCCCGGACCAGATCAGTTTGCCGCCCACGCCTTCGACTTTGCGGAACGCCACCTCGGAATAGCGGCGGTAGGCTTCGCGGCCATCGTAGTCGGCGTCACCGCTTTTCCGATAGTGGGCCACGGCGCGGAAACGCAGCAGGTTGAGCATGACGATGGGGGTATCGGCGGGAATGCCGGCGAGGATCTCCGGCAGGCGGTCTTTGTCCGGATCAACAATGGACATGAGGCTCTCCTTTTATTATCGGAATGGGGCTTTCGAGAGTGCCTGGAGTGGAATGGTTAGCCCATGGTGAAAGGCGTCATGTGTTTGGCTTGGGGCTTCCCTGACTCTGTGGGAGCCAGCCTGCTGGCGAAGATTCCATCCCCCTACAACTTCTCGATGGCAAACCCATGCGCCGCGCAGAACGCCCGTAGATCCGCCAGGGCCAGGTCCGGCAGACTGATGCGGGCGGTCACGCCCTCGCCGTACTGGATCTCCATCAGTTCGGCTTCATGCTGGCCGCACCAATGGCGCAAGGGTTGCTCGCCGGCGAAGTCCAGGCTCACGGCCACCTCACAGGTGGGCTCCTGCTCGACCACTTCCATGGCCGCCAGCACCGCTTCCGCCGCGGCGGAATAGGCCCGCACCAGGCCGCCGGCGCCCAGCTTGACGCCACCGAAGTAGCGAATCACCACCACCATGGCATCGCCCACGCCTTTGTGCTGCAGCACGTTGAGAATCGGCCGCCCGGCGGTGCCGGAGGGCTCGCCGTCGTCATTGGCGGCCCCCTGGGCGGAGGATGGCGGCCCGATCAGCCAGGCGTAACAGTGATGGGTGGCGTCCGGGTAACGCTCACGGGCTTCCGCCAGCACCGCCTGCGCCGCCGCCCGGTTGTGGACCGGTCGCAGCCAGGCGATGAAGCGACTCTTGTTGATTTCGATCTCCCGCTCCACCGCCGCGGCGGGGACCGGATAAGGGGTGGGGGCCGGTTCCGTCATGGCGGCATTGTACGGGGTCCCGGTCTTTGTGTCCGGCCTCGGTGTTCACTCCACGCGTGAGGACGCTTTGGTGAGCCGGTTTCGCGATCATGATTTCACAAGCCCGTCTACGAAGCCGCTGTGGGAGCTTGCCCGCAAGCGAATACCTCAGCGGCTTCGTAGTGATCTGTATTTACACCTTCAATGCCACCGCGCCGCTGGTGAGGCGGTCCTCCATGTCCTGGTGCGCCTGGCCGATTTGTTCGAACGGATACACGCGCGGCGGCTCCGGTGTCAGCACGCCGCTTTTCAGGGCCTCGAAGAAGGCGGCGGCGGTGGCGTCCCGCACTTTCGGATCACGGGTGTAGTGGCCTCGCATGGGACGCACCACGGTGTTGGAGCCGCGCGCCAGCAACGACACCGGCATCGGTTCCACCGGGCCGGAGGACTGGCCGAAGTTGACCAGATGTCCCAGCGGCGCCAGGCAGTCCAGGGACTTGTAAAAGGTGTCCTTGCCGACGGAATCGTAAGCCACCGCCACGCCCTCGCCCTGGGTGATCTCCCGGACCCGCTCGACGATATCTTCCTCACGGTAGAGGATCACGTGGTCACAGCCCCGGGCGCGCACCAGTTCCGCTTTCTCCTCACTGCCGACGGTGCCGATCACCGTGGCGCCCATATGGTGCGCCCATTGCACCAGCAATTGCCCGACACCTCCGGCGGCGGATTGCACCAGGATGGTTTGGCCGGCCTGTAGCGGAAACACCTGATGCAGCAGCACGTGGGCGGTGGAGCCGCGCACCATCATCGAGGCGGCGCTGATCTCGTCCACGCCATCGGGAATCTTCACCAGGGTATCGGCGCTGATTAGCCGTTCGTCCGCGTAGGCGCCGTAGTTGCCGGAGACGTACACCACTCGCTCCCCCACCGCGAAGCCTGCCACCCCCTCACCCACCGCGGTGATCTCACCGGCGGCTTCCAGGCCGGGGATGCCGGGCAGCGGCAAGGTTTGATACAAACCGGAGCGCACATAGATGTCATGGAAATTGACACCGATGGCGGTCTGTTTGATCCGAACTTCCCCGGGACCGGGGTCGCCCACTTCCACCTCTTCCACCCGCAATACTTCCGGACCACCGGCTTCACGCATTACCAAGGCTTTCGCCATTGTTGTTCTCCCGAGTTCGAAAAGGGTTTAACGGTACGGCATTCCCCCCCGTAGGGGCTAGCCTGCTGACGAATCCCGGCCCCCGGCGTTGGCACATTCGCTTGCAGGCAAGCTCCCACAGCGGCCCTGTAGAAAGGCTGTGGGAGACCAGCCGGGCGGCGCTCCGCTTGCAAGCAAGTCTCCCACAGCGGCTTCGTAGCACAAATTGTGGGAGCCAGCCTGCTGGCGAATGGTATCGCCCCTACCCCCGCCACTTCCCTGGCGTCACGCCGAACCTGTCGCGGAAGGCGGCGATGAAGGCGCTGACGTTGTCGTAACCGAGTTCCAGGGCAACCGTGGTCACCGGGGTGTCATTGGCCAGCCGCTCCAAGGCGCGCAGCAGCCGGGCCCGTTGCCGCCATCGCTGGAAGCTGAGGCCGGTTTCCTGAGGAAAGCGTCGTGACAGGGTGCGCGCCGAGAGTCCGGCCCAACGCGCCCATTCGCTTTGGTCGCGCCGGTCCGCAGGCTCATCCAGCAGGGCGCGGGCCACTTTCAGCAGGCGTGGATCGGTGGGCATGGGCAACCCCAACGGTGCTTCCGGCAGCTCACGAATCTCGGCGGCGATGACCGCCGCCAGCGGATCCTGCTGTCGATCCCAGCTTTGCTGGCTCCAACTGGCGGCACGTTTCACCGCTTCCATCAACAGCCCGGAAACCCGCACCGTGCATGGCTCCTCCGGCAGCCCCGCGCACAGATCCTCACGCATCAGTAGCGCCCAGCCATCGAACCGGCCATGGGGGTCGATACCGTGCTCGCAGCGCGGTGGAATCCAGATCGCGTGAACCGCCGGCACCGCCCACAGGGTGGCGCCGGTCCGTACGGTCAGCAGACCATCGATGGCACCGCACAACTGGCCTTCGTCATGACTGTGCACGCCGGCCATGCGCGCCTCGCGTTCGGCGTCCCGTTTGCTCCAGACACGAGCCACCAGAGGCCCGGGAAAGGCGGGGAAAGAACCGCTGCCAGAGGTTAAAGCCATGATGGCGAGTTTCCGTTATTGAATGACCTCCATACCGTATTTCAGTCATCCGCTTCGCGCTAGTCTGTTTTCACCCTCTTGTTCCCGCCCTTCCATTGAAAGGACCTAACCATGCGAGCCAATGACATACTGCCCGACGAGCAAAGCACCCTGAATCTCGACGGCGTCACCATCCGCAAGGGGTCGGTGGGCGCGTTTCTGGCCAATGCCCGCCTGTGGCTGGACCCGGCCACGCCGGAGCCGCAACGGCGGGAAGCGGAGCGGGATCTGGCGGAATTACTGCCCGCGCTGGAGGCGCTGGGACTGTTCGACATTCTGCAGGTGCGCCAACCCAGCCTGCGCCAGTGGCTGGATGATCAACGGGAGGGGCGATGATGACGCTGGACGACTTCGAGATTCACGACATCAGCGCCTTTCCGGTGGTGCGCTTCTTCCCCGAGTCCCTGCCGGAGGGCTACGCCCTGCGCTGGGAGGAAGAGATGGATGCCCTGATTGCCCAGCCGGAACCGTTCGTGGTGCTGCTGGGTAACGCCGAGGTGGCGGAGGAGGCTCACGAGGACCGCAAGCGGCGCACGCTGTGGCTCAAGCGCAACCGGGACGCGCTGGCCCGTGCCTGCAAGGGCATGGTCGGGGTGCAGCCGAACGCCGCCAAACGGCTGGTGATGCAAACCCAGAGCGCGGCCCTGGCTGGACTGTTCAATGTGCCGCTACGGATAGTGGCCAGCGTGGAAGAAGCGGAACGGCTGGGGCGGGAGTTTTTGTCGGAGTGAGGGGCGCTGCTCGAATCGCCCTTTCGACGTTGGGACATTCGCTTGCAGGCAAGCTTGTATGGTTACCCGGCAAGTCTTAGAAAGAAGAGACTTGTCGGGGTGGAGGGACCAGGCAAGCTTCTGACCCTAGGGTACAGACTGTGG
>NZ_OBMO01000004.1 GCF_900217905.1 Alloalcanivorax xenomutans | reverse complement strand
AAATCGCCTATGGGGTGATCAAGCATCAGCAGGCCTATACCCCGCAAGTCGCTTAGAGACGGCTTGCAGGGTAGGGAGAGAGACGGTATCTACAGTGGCGTTGTAGTTCCCTCCGTGGGAGCCAGCCTGCTGTCGAATCCCGGCCAGCAAGCTGCCACAGCGGCGTTGTAGCGACCGCTAAGTTCAGGTCTTCAAGGTGGGGCTTTGGCTCAGTCCTGCTCACGTTGCTGATCCAGGGCATGGAAGCTTTGCTCGGCATCGAAGCCGCGGCCCTGTAGAAAACGCAGCTGTTTGGCTTTTTCCTTCTGGTCCGCCGGCGGATGCCGGAAACGCCGGCCCAGGACCTCGGTGGCAAGGGCGAACCAATCGCACTCGGCTTCACTCAGCGCCTCGGTAACCAGCGCCTCCCCCACCCCTTTCTGTTGCAGTTCGGCGCGAATGCGCAGCGGCCCCTGTCCCCGTTCGATTCTTGAACGGACAAAAAAACCGGCGAAACGCCGGTCATCCAGGAAGCCCTGCTCCTCGCACCAAGCCAGTACTTCGTCCAGCCAGAGCGCCGCGCCGAACTTGCGCGTCAGCTTGGCGCGCAGTTCGTGGCGGGAGTGATCCCGGCGCGCCAGCAAGCTGACCGCATACTGGCGCCCCTGGGCGGCATCGGCGGGGGCCGGGGCGCCGTCTTTACTCTTCCGTGGACTCTGGCTGGGCCGCATTTTCGGCGCTCTCTTCCGCCGGTGTACCCAACAGGCGTGCCCGGATTTCCTTCTCGATGGCGTCCGCTACCTCTGGATGCTCGGCCAGATAATCACAGGCGTTCTGCTTGCCCTGGCCGATCTTGTTGCCCTGGTAGGCGTACCAGGCGCCGGATTTGTCCACCAGGCCCTGCTGCACGCCCAGGTCCAGCACCTCGCCGAGCTGGTTGATGCCCTGGCCGTAAAGGATCTGGAACTCAGCCTGTCTGAACGGCGGCGAGACCTTGTTCTTCACCACCTTGACCCGGGTTTCGTTACCGGTCACCTCGTCGCCCTGCTTCACCGCGCCGATACGGCGGATGTCCAGACGCACGGAGGAGTAGAACTTCAGCGCGTTACCGCCGGTGGTGGTTTCCGGATTGCCGAACATCACACCGATCTTCATGCGGATCTGGTTGATGAATACCACCAGGGTGTTGGCGTTTTTCACGTTACCGGTGATCTTGCGCAGCGCCTGGCTCATCAGGCGGGCCTGCAGGCCCACGTGGGCGTCGCCCATTTCGCCTTCGATTTCCGCTTTCGGCACCAGCGCCGCCACGGAATCGACGATCACCACATCCACCGCGCCGGAGCGCACCAGCATGTCGGTGATTTCCAGTGCCTGCTCACCGGTGTCCGGCTGGGACACAATCAGGTCGTCCACATTGACGCCCAGTTTCTCGGCGTAATCCGGGTCGAGCGCGTGCTCGGCGTCGACGAAAGCGCAGGTGGCGCCTTTGCGCTGGGCCTGGGCGATAACGCTCAGAGTCAGCGTGGTTTTACCGGAAGATTCAGGACCGTAGATTTCCACGATCCGGCCCTTGGGCAGACCACCAATGCCCAGGGCGATATCCAGGCCCAGGGATCCGGTGGAGATGGAGGGCATGCGCTCGCGTTTGCGGTCGCCCATGCGCATCACTGAACCTTTGCCGAACTGCCGCTCGATCTGCGACAGTGCCGCGGAAAGTGCTTTACCTTTATCGCTCATTGAATGACCCCTGTCCGTTTATTCCTGGATTCCGCTTATTCCTTAATGACGCCGTGGCTCGCCGCTGACCGGCATGTGCCCTGGCAAGAGCCTGCTGATCGTTGGCCGGCGAGCGTCCTTCGGCCTGACCCTTTGATCAGCACTGTCTATAAGGACAGCATTATGGACACTGTCCCGCGCCACTGCAACCCCCCCCCTTATTCGAGGCGGGCCAGCAGCCCTTCCAGGGCGGCGGCGATGGTAGCATGCCGGACCTGCCCACGATCACCGTCGAAGTGGAATCGCTCGGCGCGGGCCCAGTCCGGCTGCTGCGCCCAGGCGATCCACACCGTGCCCACCGGCTTATCGGCGCTGCCGCCGCCGGGCCCCGCCACGCCGCTCACCGCCACCGCCAGATCCGCCCGGGAACGCCCCAACGCGCCCCGGGCCATGGCCAGGACGGTCTGTTCACTGACCGCGCCGGCGCTGGCCAGAATCGCTTCCGAGACACCCAGCATGCTCTGCTTGGCCTCGTTGGAGTAAGTGATGAAGCCGCATTCGAACCAGTCCGAGGATCCGGCCAGTTCCGTCATTTCGCGGGCGATGCCGCCGCCGGTGCAGGACTCGGCGGTGGCCACGCGCAGGCCCCGTTCGCGCAGGGTGTCGGCCAATGCAGTGACCTGCTCGGGTATGGTCATGGTGACTCCTGATGTTCAGAGAAGATCAAAAAAATCGCCATCCATGATGGCGGACTTTACCTACGCTGCCCACCGGTGATCCAGCAAACCGGCCACCGGTTCACGGACTGGCGCCCCGAAACCGAAGGGAAACACAGGGCATCCTTCCATCGGCTTTGTTACTCTGGGCCGTAAGTAGCCCCTGGCCTTCGGAGTCATCATGAAAAAGCTCAAGAATGAGAAGGAATGGGTCAAGAAAGCCATCGCACTCGGCATGGAGTATGGCGAGAAGCGGGGCGTGGTCGAGTTCGAGCCCACCGATTCGGCGGCACTGAAGCTGGAGTACATTTACCGCCTGCTGGTTCATGACAAGGTCATCCAGCCGCTGCCCGAGGACCAGGTTTCTCAGCAGTCGATCCAGCATAAGCTGGCGATCTGGGCGTCGAAACAGCCGTAGCCCCGCTGCTCCCTCTACCGATACAGAGGCGTCACTGATACAGACGCGTCATGACCCGGGCGTGTTCCCGTATCAGCGCCGCCGGTTCCGTGTCGAGCAGTTGCCCGTAGCGAACCCGCATCCGGCCATTGACCATGACCTGACTGGCCAGGAAGGGCCCGCACATCACCAGCGCCGCCAGCGGGTCCCGCTGCGCGCCGGCGAAGGACAGGTGGTTCATATCCACCGCCACCCAGTCCGCGCTCATCCCCGGTGCCAGATAACCGATGTCATCCCGGCCCAGCAAGCGTGCGCCGCCACGGGTGGCCAGAGTCAGCGCCTCCCGGGCCGACAGCGCGCCAGGGTCGCCGCCGAAGCCGCCGCGCCCGCCCGGCGCTTCCGAACGGTAACGGGCCGGCGCCACCCGTTGCAGCATCATCGCCATGCGCGCCTCCAGGAACAGATTGCTGGAATCGTTGGAGGCGGAACCGTCCACCCCCAGCCCCACCGGCACCCCGGCGTCCAATAGCTGGCGCACCTTGGCAATGCCCTGCCCGCAACGCATGTTGGCACTGGGACAGTGAGTGATACCCGTGCCAGTGCGGGCCAGCAGCGCGATCTCCTCGTCGTCGAGGAAGATCCCGTGGGCGAACCACACATCCTCACCGAGCCATTCCACCGACTCCGCAAACGCCACCGAACGCATGACGTACTGGCCCAGGCAGTAGTCCTCCTCATCCAGTTCCTCGGCCAGATGGCAATGCAGATGCACGCCCTGGTGGCGCCGGGCCAGCCGGGCGGCGTCCCGCATCAGCTCCGGCGTCACCGAAAACGGCGAGCACGGCGCCAGCACCAGGCGCAGCATCGAGTGGCGGCCGGCATCGTGGTAACGGCCGATCAGACGTTCAGCGTCACACAGAATGTCCTCTTCCTTCTCCACACAATTGTCCGGCGGCAAACCACCCTGACTTTGCCCCCGGGACATGGCGCCGCGGGCGGCGTGAAAACGGATGCCCATCTCCCCCGCCGCCTGGATCTGACTGTCCAGGCGGGCGCCATTGGGCAACATATAAAGATGGTCGGCGGCGGTGGTGCAGCCAGAGAGCAACAGCTCCGCCATGGCCACCTTGCTGCTGAGATAGATCGCCTCGTCGTCCAGCCGTGCCCAGATCGGGTAAAGCGTATTGAGCCAGGGGAACAGCGCGTCGTCCTGGGCCATCACCCGGGTGAAGTTCTGGTACATGTGATGATGCGTGTTCACCATCCCTGGCATCACCACATGGCCGCTCAGGTCCAGGGTCTCGTCCATCGGAAGGTCTGGTTTCTCCGTGCGCGGCCCGGCCCACAGAATCCGGTTGTCACGGATCAGCATGGCGGCATCGCGCCACTCGTGGTGCTGATCATCGAAGGTTGCCAGGTAGTCGATACGGTCGATCAATAAGGTTGTCATTGGTCACTCCGAAAACGCGGAAAAGGAAACAACAAAAGCGCGATTTCGGAGCGGATCAGAACAACTGGTGAGCAAAAGCGGTGCGTTGCCAGAACGGCCGGAACGGCAAGGCGCGCTGCCGGCGCACGCCGACCACGGGGTTTTTCCTCATACCCTGCCCTCCTGATACCTGAGTCCTTCGCCATTCGCTAGCAAGCTAGCTTCCCACAGGGGCACAACGCCGCTGTAGACCTGATAATTGACAGCAGACAGCGAAAAACTGAAAACCCTCATTCTTTAGCCGCTGTGGGAAGCCAGCTTGCTGGCGAATAGACCGCGACAAGAACCGATGCAAATACAGCGCCAGCTTGAATCAGTGACGATAAGGACAGCGCGGCAAAACACCGCAGTGAGTCCCATCCCCCTCGATGCTAGGCTCTGCGCCGACTTTGTCACCGTGTTTGGTGGCCGACGGAGTGCCCGGGTACTGACTTCTTGGATGGGATCATGAATACACCTTCTCACTTTTCTTCTCCTGCATTGCGCCTGATTCAACGACGGAGCCTTTGGGGCCCGGCCCTACTCGGAGGGCTGCTTCCTTTCTCCGCTCCGGCGCTGGCCGACGACGAGCAAACCCCGCCCCTGCTGGCCCCGGTGGTGGTCACCGGCGTGGCGCCCACTGCCGGACCGGTAATCGAGGCCAACCCGAAACAGCCGCGCCAACCCGTGCCGGCCAGCGACGCCACCGATTACCTGAAAACCATCCCCGGTTTCTCCGCCATCCGCTCCGGCGGCAGCAATGGCGACCCGGTACTGCGCGGCCAGTTCGGCTCACGCCTGAACCTGCTGGTGGACGGCGGCGAAATGATCGGCGCCTGCCCCAGCCGCATGGACGCCCCCAGCTCCTACATCGCCCCGGAAAACTACGACAAACTCACCGTGATCAAAGGCCCGCAAAGCGTGCAGTGGGGCCCCGGCGCCTCCGCCGGCACGGTGCTGTTCGAGCGTGATCCGCAATACTTCAGCGAAGCGGACGCCCTGGTGGACGCCCAATGGCTGCTGGGCTCCCACGGCCGCAACGACCAGCGCATCGACGCCACCCTCGGCAACCCGCTGGGCTACCTGCGGCTCTCCGGCAACAACGCCCGCGCCGACGACTACAAGGACGGCAACGGCGACCGCGTGCCCTCACGCTGGAAGAAATGGAACAGCGACGTGGTGCTCGGCTGGACGCCCAACGCCGACAGCGTCATCGAACTGAGCGCCGGCAAGGGCGACGGCGAAGCCCGCTACGCCGGCCGCGGCATGGACGGCAGCCAGTTCAAACGGGAAAGCCTGGGGATGCGCTTCGAGTTCCGTAATCTGGGTGCCGTGCTCGATCAAATCGACGGCCGCGTCTACTACAACTACGCCGACCACGTGATGGACAACTACAGCCTGCGCACCCCGTCCGGCACCGGCATGATGGCCGGCCCCATGGCCTCCAACGTGGACCGTCGCACCCTCGGCGGCCGCTTCAAACTCACCTGGCGCGGTCACGGCTGGGAAGCGCTGGCCGGCGTCGACGCCCAATCCAGCGAACACCGCAAACGCAGCGCCATGGGCGTGGACTCCTATCGCGGCGAAGCCTGGGACAAAGACGCGGACTTCCACCAGTACGGTGCCTTCACCGAAGTCACCCATGCCGTCACCGACAACGGCCGCATCGTCGCCGGCGCCCGCCTGGACCGCAACGAAGTGCGCGACTTCCGCGACGCCGCCGACAGCGCCACCGCCGGCGATACTCGCGGCGACACCCTGCCCAGCGGCTTCCTGCGCTATGAAGCGGATCTAAACCAGAACACTAACTACTACATCGGCATCGGCCACGTGCAACGCTTCCCCGACTACTGGGAACTGTTCTCCCCCGGTAGCGGCCCGGCCGGATCACTCAACGCCTTCGACGCCATCGAACCGGAAAAAACCACCCAGCTCGACATCGGCAGCCAGTACCGCAACGGCAACCTGGAAGCCTGGACCTCTGCCTACGTGGGACAGATCAACGACTACATCCTGTTCACCTACCAAAGCGGCATGATGGGCTACAGCACCGACGCCGATAACATCGACGCCCACATCGCCGGCGCCGAACTCGGCGCCCGCTACCGCTTCACCGACAACCTCAGCGGCGACGCCACCCTCGCCTACGCCTGGGGCCGCAACCGCGACGACAGCGAACCGCTGCCGCAAATGCCGCCGCTGGAAGCCCGCTTCACCGCCACCTACGAACAAGGCAACTGGAGCGCCGGCGCCCTCTGGCGGCTGGTCGCCGCCCAACACCGCACCGCCAACAACAAAGGCAACGTGGTCGGCCGCGACCTCGGCGACAGCAACGGCTTCGGCGTCTTCTCCCTCAACACCGCCTACCGCATCAACCACCAGTTCACCGTCAGCGCCGGCGTCGACAACCTGTTCGACAAAGCCTACGCCGAACACCTCAACCTGGCCGGCAACGCCGGCTTCGGCTTCCCCGCGGACACCCGCATCAACGAACCGGGACGGATGTTCTGGGGGAAAGTGGATTGGCGGTTCTGAAGGTCTAACGCTCTTTTAACCCCCCTCTCCCTTGAGGGGAGAGGGGCCGGGGGAGAGGGTGATACAACGGTAGGAAGCTTGCCGGGCGGCGCTCCGCTTGCAAGCGAATTCTTTACCGTCTTCGTTCGCCGGCAAGCCGCCCCCAGAGCTAATCAGGCCCTCGCCCCTCAAGCCATCGCCACCGTCGGAATCATGTCCCAAACCTTGCCATCCAGCGTTCGCCCGTTTGCCTTTTTGTTACGGAGCTTGCCGTCTTCGCCCCACGCCCCCCACTGCTTGAAGAAAAAGTCCACACCGGCGCGTTCGCATTGGTCACGTATGGATAATGCCCATTCTTCCTTCATGGGGCGGGCCCCATGACCCGACTCTCCGCCCACGATAACCCAGTGGATGCCTTGCAGCTTTAACCGGCCCAACCCTTCAAGAAGCGGCTCGATCGATAAGAAGCGTGTTTTTGCCTTGATCGCCAGAAGATCCGGAATGCGAGGCTTGCCATACTTTTTGTCTTCGACGGAGACACCAAGCCAGGCATTCTCCGGAACCGGCCTGGTCAGAAAATAATCACGCATATTCCCACTGCGCTTCGTCAGTATCTGATAGGTGTGCTGCGGGGTCGCACGAATAACGTCCATCACCTGATCAATAAAGGCCTCTGGCACGCCATCCTGAAACAGATCGCTCATGGAATTGACGAAGTACATGGTGGGTTTGCGACGCTGAAGGGGCTGATTCAAGCGCTCGGGAACCAGACTAAGCTTGAATCCATTCTCATAACCGGGAGCGCCCATCGCCTGCAGGCGTTTCGCCATGGTCTCCGCATAGCAATGCTTGCAGCCAGGAGACACCTTGGTGCAGCCAGTCACCGGATTCCAGGTTCTTTCCGTCCATTCGATTTTGCTCATGGCACATCACCACCTACATCCTTTTCGATAATATGGGAGACCGCTTTCTCGGCCAGCCCCCACGCTTTCGGCTCCGGATTGGAAACAGCAAAGAAAAACAGGAAGAGCGGCCTCCCTTTGTTTTTTTGCAAAACCGGTTTTGCCACATAAGGGAATAGCTCGCCCAACCTCGCCCTCACCCATTTCTGCAACTCATCCACATTGGTCCTTTCCGCCACGGGCGTCGGATCACCATCACCGAAAAGATCACCGATCATCGGCAGGTCAACCGGCTTGTAAAGCGCTTCCTCCCACTTGTCCGTACCGAGAAGCCGATTCAGCGTCTCACGCCACTCTGGCCTGATCCGGTCCCCATCTCGGGGCATCATCCGCAGAATGACAGAAATGGGAAACAGCAGCCAAAGGTCGACCTTTTCTGTTATCGCCACATGCTCCAACGTGGACCAGTCAAGCTGGGTACTGTATGGGTCGAGGAACAGGACCGCGCGATCGCGCCCACTCAGACTTGAGCAGAAAGCAGGCACAAAGGCATTGGCATCCTGTTGATATATCTCGATCTCTTTGTAGGGATGCCGATCCCTGATAGCCTCAAGTTCCGCGATGTGAGCCGGGTTCAGATCATTGAAATGATACTGGTGGAAAGCGGGATCAACCGAAAGCGCCACTTCCACCGAGCCTTTGAAGTCTTCATAGGGAATCAGCATATCCTGATTCTCCACGGTAGCCGGCGAATGGGAGCCGGTACCAGCAAAGGCGTCCGCATAATGCAGTTTAAAAGGCTGATTCTTGAGTGCGGTAACGTAGAAACGCAAGTACGCTTCCAGAACCGTCAATTTCTTCCTAGTCCATATACCCCCAAATTGGTGTTTCATGTTTCCTTACCCCCAAACTATAAAACTGTCCATATGGTCAGTTTTATAGCTCTACCAAATGGCATTGTCCACCCTTGGGGCTTGGGCGATAAGCATTCGGCGGATCCAACTTCCACGCCCTGCGATTGGCGCCTATAGAGCCGTTACCACATACCCATTCCGCTTCAACCATTCCCGGTTTTCCTCATAGTCCGACAGAACCTTCCCCACTTGCGCCCAGAACTCCGGCGAGTGGTCATGACGGATCAGGTGACAAAGCTCATGAACCACCACGTAATCCACCATCCGGTTCGGGGCCATCATGATCCGCCAATTGAATTGCAGCTCACCTTTGGAGGTACAACTACCCCAGCGGGATTTGAAGGTCTTGATGGTCACGCCGGTAGGTGCGACACCAACCTGGGGTGCCCAGCGGGCGACTTTTTCCCTTAGCTTCAACTCGGCTTGGCGCTTGTACCACCGGACCAGGGCATTGCGGATCATGCGGGGTTGTTCCGCCCCTTGAGGAACGGACACGACCAGTCGACCTTGCACAAGCTTGACCGGGGCAAAAGGCCCTTTTTCCACTTTAAGGCGGTAGTTGCGGCCCAGGTAGGAGAAAGACTCGCCAGAGACATATCGTTTGCAGCTGGGCGGGGCCATTTCCTGGTGGAGGGCGATCTTTTCCTTAATCCAGCGACGCTTGGATGCCAACAGGTCATCAATGCGCTCCAAAGAAGTCTCGATGGGCACTACTACCGTTACCGCCCCCTCTTCCACCCGAATGTCCGCGGACTTCTTTCGGTTGGTGCGGATCACCTCAGCAATAAAGCCTTTGGCCTCTCTGTATTCAGGCTTGGTCAAACGCATCACTGAAACTTCGTCTTCGCCAGATCCATAAACCGCTCCTGTACCGTATTCACGATGGCCTTGTCGCCAAAGGAACAATCCAGGATCGCCCGTTTGATGGCCTTCTTCATGCGCTTGATCTCGTCCGGCTTCTTGAAGAAATCCACGATCTGCGTGGCTTCGTCGAACATCTCCACCAGCGCCTGGGTGGTGGCCTTGATCTCGTCCTCCACGTTCTCGCCTACCACCTCGTCGCCACTGTGCTGCGCCACCTCCGCCATGAGGATGTTGTAGAAGGCCAGCTCGGTTTCGGTAAGCCCCAGATCTTCCGCAGCCTGTTTGTGCTCGCTTTCCAGGGTGCCAACCATGTCCAGCAGCAGCTCCAGCTGCTGCTCCCACTTGCCGTTGGTCTTCTCGATAATGTCGCGCAGGCGCAGGCTCAGGGACTTGTAGTATTCCGGGTCTTCTTCCAGGTTCACGGTGATGTGGTGCTTGATGGCGCTCTCGATTTCGGAGGCGCGGGATTCCGGGGATTTGATCTGCTCCACGGATTCACGGAAGTTGGCCGCCATCAAGTCCACCGGTGGGATCTTCGGGTCAACGCCGGTGCTGATGATGTGCTCATCCACCAGCTGCCGCACCTTTTCGCCCGCGTCGGCGATATTCAGGCCCGGGTCGCGGTAGCGGTTGCGGGCGGCGTTCTGCACCTTGCCCCACAGCTTCAGGTCGGCAATAAACGGCCTGGCCGCCGGGTCGGGCAACACCACATCCATTTGCGTAGCAAAGCACTTGTAGGCCAGCTCGAACTGCTGGCGGATGTCTTCGTCCTTGAGGAACAGCACGTAGTCATCGATATCGGAGCCTTTCAGGCCCGCAAACACCTGCGCCACCCGCGTATGCGCCGCCTTCAGCTTGGGGATCTCGTCCTTCAGGGTGACATAGGTGCCCTCCACGTCATCGCTGCTGAACTGTTCCAGCGCCTCGGTGAGGTAATCCGACAGGCCGTAGTAATCCACCACAAAGCCCGCTTGCTTGCCCTTGTAGGTTCTGTTCACCCGCGCAATGGCCTGCATCAGGGTGTGATCCTTCAGGCTGCGGTCGATATACATCACCTGGGCGATCGGAGCGTCAAAGCCGGTGAGCAGCATGTCCTTCACGATCAGGAAAGTTAGTGGATTTTCGTTCAGGGGCTTCTTGAAGGCATCGATGGCCTGCTTCTGCTGGGTCTTGTCGGTGTACTGGGCGATATAGCCCGGATCATTGTGGCTGCCACTGATAATCACCTCGGACAGCGGCGCCCCCAGCTCATCCAGGGTCTTCTTGTACACCGTGGCCGCATGGCGGCTTCCTACCACCACCATGGCCTTGAAGCCATTGGGCTGGATACGCTCCCGGTAGTGCTTGAGCAGATCCAGGCACACCCAGCGAATCCGCGCCGGGGCTTCGCGCACCGCCCGCTCCACACCGTATTTCTTGCGAATCTCGCGCTTCTCGTCGTCGCTCTTGTCCTTAAAGTATTCGTCGAACAGCTTGTCCAGGGACTCGCCCACCACCTCGGTCTGGGCCTGGCGGCCTTCGTAGATGATGCGCACCGTGGCGCCGTCTTCCACCGCCTCATTGATCTTGTACTGGTCAATGTAGCCGCCAAAGGCCTGATCCATCTTCTGGGTCTTCAGCAGCGGCGTGCCGGTAAAGCCGATCTTGGGGGCATTGGGCAGAGCCGCATTGATGGTGGCGGCCAGGCCGCCGAACTGGGTGCGGTGGGCCTCGTCGGCCAGTACGATGATCTTGTCGCTGGGGTTCAGATCAGTAAAGTCGCCTTCCGCCTCCGCATCCTGAAACTTCTGTACCATGGCGGTGACGATGTCAGAAGCGTCCTTGGTGAGCAGTTCCTTCAGCTTGGCCACCGAACTGGCGTTATGGATGGTTTCGTTCTGGGCATCGCGGAAAGTGGCGGAGAGCTGGCTGTCCAGCTGGGTACGGTCGGTGACAAACACCAGCTTGTACTTCTGCAGCTCCGGATCGCGGCGCATCTTCACCGCCAGCATGACCATGGTCAGCGACTTGCCCGAGCCCTGGGTGTGCCACACCACGCCGGACTTTTCTTTCCGGGTGGTGCCGTTTTTCAGCCGCTCGATCACCTTGTTCACCGCCCGGTACTGCTGGTAACGGGCCACCTTCTTGATCAGGCGGCCTTCCACCGGCTCGAACAGGATGAAGTTGCGGATCAGATCAAGGAAGGTGTCGCGGCTGAACATGCCCATCAGCAGGCGTTGCTGGGCAGTGATATCAGTCTGCCCAGACTCTCCAGTCCCCTTGCCCGCAGCAATGGCCTTGGCCTGTTCTAAATAAAAGGCAGAGGGCACCTCTCTCAATTTTCTGCCGAGAGGCTCGCTCATCGCTGACTGCCTATTCCCGTCTACCGACGACGCCAACAGTCCGCGGATATCCGCATCGGTATAGGGATAGGCATCTTTCCAGTCGCCATAATGCTGGGCCATGGAACTGATGGTGCCAACCCGGGCCTGGTCCCGGCAGGTGGACACCATCAACTGGTTATACCAGAACAGCTTCTGCGCCCCTTCGTCGTCTTCCGGGCGGCGCAGGTTGGCGTAGCGGCGCAGCTGGTTGATGCCTTCCCCGATGGCATCCGCCACATAGGGCGATTTGCACTCGATCACTGTCAGCGGCAGGCCATTCACGAAGCAGACAATATCGGGAATGATATTCTGGTTCAACCCCTCCACCTTGAACTGGCTGGTGCAGAGAAAGTCGTTGTTGGCCGGGTTATCGAAATCCACCACCGTGACGGTCTGGCCCTTACGGCCGGAACCTAGATCCTGCTCCACCGCCAGGGCGTTATCGCCAGTGCAGCAGAGCATTTCCCACAGGGCCTGGTTGTATTCAATCAGGCCTGCGAAATTGGGGTGGGTAAACTCGCGCAGCACCTTGCGCAGGTTATCCTCGCTGATCCACGGGTTCAGGCGGCGTAGGGAGGCCTCCAACCGTTTCACCAGCACCACATCGCGGTAATAGCTGCGTTCATCCCCCGGCTGTTCCGGTGCCAGTTCGGCACCGGGCACAAACACCCAACCCAGCTTGGTCAGCTGCTCAATGGCCGGGATTTCGACTTTTTCGGCTTCGTCCTGAAACATAACGAGCAGTCATGCCGATCAGGCGACTGCGTTCTCCTTGTTATCGACGTTGACTCTGACCTTGCCGGTAAGGAGGTCTTGCATTAGGGCTTTTTTCATAGAGCTTTGCCCCTTTTCCTGTTCTTCCTTTGCCGAGATCAGCAATTGGACTGACTGAATTTTTGAGTAAATCGCTTTTTGCTCTTCTAAAGGCGGAACAATACAAAGAATTCGCCTTATATCCTCAATATTGATTCGAGTAACAGTCGTACCGATAGACAATTCATAAATTTCTAACTTGGCACGCTCTGACGTTAAAAATAGCGAAAAGAAGGATGGGTAGACTTTCTCTGAATCCGGCCGGAGCAAAACCATTCTTTGCCCCATACACACCTTCACCCCTTCTGGAACCATACAAGACTCACCAGCAGGGGCTTCTCTTGTAAATAGAACATCCCCAACTGACGGCACTGCACGCCTTGTCCATTCGTTAAACCCACCTTCCGTTGTGAATCTCATATCCTCTCGAACAAGCTGCCCATTCTTCACATTGCTGGTTCGAACGACCATATATTCTGAACTTTCAACATACGGCGCAGTTTTGTGTTCACAATCAATAATTCTGTTAACCACACTATCGAGGGGAAGGACATCCCACCCCTCCGGAATCCGCCCCACCGGCGAATCCTTAAACGCAGTATGCCCAATGCCTTTGGTCAACAGCTCCTGCATCATGCCGGTTTTCAGGTCTTTCAGCTTATCGATCTGTGCGCGTGTTTTTTCGATCACGTCATCGACGGAGGACAGGATGGCTGCGATTTTTTGTTGTTCGGGGAGAGGGGGAAGCACGAAGTCCAGATCAAAAAAATCACCAACACCTACATTGAGAAGACCGTGATTTCTGGCCCCTTCCTTGGCAATTTCGTTGACCTCCTCGACAAACCAGTGACTATCAAAGAAATAGACTGCGAATTTATCGTCAACGCCTTCTCCTTTCATGGAGAAGCAAATATACAGGGGGGAAAGAACTCCCTCATCATACATTTCAAGCCTACGAACAACGCCTACCGGGTAGCCGTGTGAGTAGCTTTTGTTGTATGCAAAATCGCCCTTCTTAAGATGAAAGTAGTTGGAGAGGTTATCGCTGGCGACAATCTTGTTAAAGAAGTCTTTCTGATTAACTAGCCCGTGCACAGCTGAGATGGTAAGCACATTGGTATTACCAGCAGAGTTTCGCCGTTTCATTCTTTCCGAAACTGAAGATAGGGGCACACGTTTCCAGTCTTTAGGTATTGAACTAAACATACCCCAGTTCCTTCAGATACCCCTTCATCACGCTTTCAGCTTCCGCCACCTGGGCATCCAGCTCACTCAGTGATACCCGATACTTGTCCCACCACCGCTCCAACTGGGTAATGACTTTGGCATCCACTTCACCCACGGCCTCACGAATGGCTTCCTTGCTGTCGATCTCCGGCTTGAAGTCGTAATACCCTTCATCCGCTGAGGGCTCTCCATCGTCACGGCGCACAAACACCGCAGACACATCAAAGTCTTCCAGAATCTCTTCGCGGATGTATTCACTTTCCACTTCCCGAACCGGGATGCCGCCGTGCAGGATGGCGCGCACGTCGTAGATTTCCGGGGGCGGGCTGGTGTCGGCGTAGCGGCGGATGTTGAGGTTGAAGTCGTTTTCTTCGATTTCGGCCAGCGGCACCACTCTGGAGTAGCGCTTGATCTCCTCGAAGTTCTCAAAGGTCTGAACGATCCTGGCGATATCCTGCTGGCGCAGTTTGTTCTGGTTCTTGCCTTCCTCGTATTCCAGCTCGCTGTTGATAAACAGCACCTTGCCTTTGCGCTCGGCAGTCTTGTGCTTGTTGATGATCAGCAGGCAGGCGGGAATGCCAGTGCCGTAGAACAGGGCGGCGGGCAGGCCGATGACGGCTTCCAGCAGATCATCATTGAGGATGCCCTGGCGGATGGCCTTTTCGCTGGAACCCCGGAACAGCACGCCGTGGGGCATGACCACACCCATCATGCCTTCGGCATTGAGGCTGGCGATCATGTGCTGGACGAAGGCCAGGTCGCCGGCGTCCTTGGGCGGGGTGCCGTAGGGGAAGCGGCCATAGGTATCGCTGTCGGCCTCTTCCTTGCCCCACTTCTTCAGGCTGAAGGGAGGATTGGCGATCACCCGGTCGAAGGTCATCAGCGCGCCGGCTTCGGTGTGCTGCGGCTCGCGCAGGGTATCACCTTTCTTGATATCGGCGCTGTAGACCCCGTGCAGGAACATGTTCATCTTGCAGATAGCCCAGGTGTTCAGGTTCATCTCCTGCCCGTAGAGGGACAGGTTGGACGGGTTCTCGCCGTGGGAGGCCAGGTAGTTGCGGGTTTGTACCAGCATACCGCCGGAACCGGCGGTGGGATCGTAGATGCGCATGCCGGCGTGGGGCTTGAGCAGGGACACCAGCAACTGCACCACTTCCGATGGGGTGTAGAACTCCCCGCCCTTCTTACCGGCGCTGTCGGCAAACTTCTTGATCAGGTATTCGTAGGCGGTGCCGAGCAGGTCGGAGCGCTCGAAATCTTCGTTACGCAGCCGGTGGCGGCTGAAGTGGCTGAGCAGATCACGCAGTTTCTTGTCGGTGAGCTTGTTCTTGATGTTGAAGTCGATGGTCACCAGCACCCCTTCCAGGGAAGGGTTGTACTCTTCAATGGCCTCGGTGGCCTTATTCAGCTCGGCACCGATATCGTGCTTCAGGTCTTTCAGGGCATTCCAGCGCGCGGTGGCTGGCACGTAGAAGGTTTTGTCGTACTCATCCTCATCATCGGCCAGCGCTTCGGCCTGCTGTTGGGTCTTGCCCTTGCCCAGGTAGTACTGCACCACGGTTTCCCGGGCTTCCTCGAAGGCATCGGACAGGCGCTTGAGGAACAGCATGCCGAAGATGTAATCCTTGTACTCGGAGGCATCCATATTGCCGCGCAGGATATCGGCGGCTTCCCAGAGGAAGGATTCAAGTTGTTGCAAGGTGAGCTTTTGGGCCATTGATACTTCTCAGTGTTGTCTGGTATGTCCCATGGACGGCAGTGATGACGGCGCGGCTGATTATTCCTCGTTGAAGTAGTCGCTGTCGACCTGCTTCACCTCGTAGGTTTCCTTGATCCCTACGCCCAGGTTGTACTGTATCATCAGCTTGGCCAGTTCCTGGCCGTCGATGAGCACGATCTTCTTCTCGATCCGCCCCACGTAGTCACGGGCGTCGCCGCTGAACTTGGAGGTGGTGATAAACACACCCTTACGGGCCCGCTGCATGTCCAGCGCCCCGGCGAAACCCTGCACCTCCGGGCGGCCTACTACCTTCTCGGTATAGCGCTTGGCTTGCAGATAGATCACATCCAGGCCCAGCGGGTCTTCCTTGATGATGCCGTCGATACCGCCATCGCTAGTGTAGCGGGTGGCTTGCCCGGCATCCTCCCGGGATCCCCCGTAGCCCATGGCCAGCATCAGATCCACCACCAGTTTCTCAAAGAAGGACGGCGTCGCCGCCGTGATGGTATCCAGTAGCTCATCGGCCAGAGATTCCATCAATGAGGTATGGGCCTGCTGCAGCTGCTCGTCCGGCGTATCGCTACTAGTCTCTACATCTTGCCGCTCCGTGTTTTCTTCTCTAGGGGAGCGGGTGTGGAAATCCACAAACTCCTGGTAATTCTTCAGATAGCGCACGGTGATCCGTTCCGGACAATCCTCCATGGCTTTTCGGCCACGGTCGGTAATCTGGATCAGCCCCTTGCCCGGACTGGTGAGCAGCCCGGCTTTTTTCATGTAGGTCCGCGCCCAGCCTACCCGGTTCTTGATGTAGGTCTGCTTGCCCGAAGGCAGACGCTGGGCACGCTCTTCCTTGGTGAGGCGGAAGTGTGTGCATACATCCTCCTGTACCTCCGCCATGAGTTTCGGGCTGCCATCATTGATGGAAACCAGCATGGGGCGCATGACGGACTGGAAATCGGGTATTGGCAAAACTTTTTCCTCTAGTTATCCAACCGAAGCTATTCGGTCTGTTTTTCATAAACAGAGACTATAAATTCAAATAATTATCATTATCCAAACCTATGAATCGATAACAATTTCATTCTGCCCTCCTCCCTCTACCTTTCCAGCCTGCTGAAATCCACTGCATCTGGTCTGGCAGCAACGTTTCGGAGCTCTGCGCCGCAAGGAACTTCTCCATACGCTCACTAGCAAGCTGTAGCGAGGCTTTTCGCTGGGCTTTGTCTGTGTCTTCGCATTCTGAGGGCGGGCATGGCTGCATCAGCCACTCGCTGAACCAGGGTGGATTCAAGCTTGCATTGCCATTTTCCACTGCCACCATGGCCAGTTCTTGGCGTGCTCGCCTGCCACGGTCATTCTGCCAACGAGCTACCGCGACAATAACGGATTCGGATTGGTAGCCACTGCCGGCCACTGCTGTGCCTCCGAAGTCATACTTTCGAGCCAACGCGATCAACCCTTTGAATAGCCAGTTATCCATATTCATTGGCAGTAGCTCTGGCTTTTTGGCTGCAAGCATTCGATCAAAAGCCAGGCCAAAGCGGCTACGGACAACACCCAGGGACTCCATCGCCCCTTCGGTGAGCTTTATTTGCCAAACAAGCCCCTTGTGGGTCTTCTCCATGACCTCAAAACCAACAATTCTGGCCATTCCCTCGATAAAGGCTTGAAGGTGCTCGACAGTAACAACCAGCTCACCAGCCACTTCCTTGTTGTCCAGATTGACAGCATGCTTAAACAGTTCCTGCTGTTCAGAAGCTGCTTTCTTGGCCCGCTCAAGCGCTTCATTGATACGCTCACTGGTACGTTCCAGCTTATCGTTAGCCGCCTCAGCCAAAACCTCCTCAATATCGACTAAATCAGCCAGCTCACCAAGAACATCTTCCTTGATGGCATCGTTGAACTCATGCCGCTGTACATTGGCCATATCCTGAGCGACAGATTCCAGTCGGTCGTAAAGGATGCTGAGAACCTGCTCATCTGCGCTGTCTGATTGGTGAACATTAAAGACAACAACCCGCTTCTTTTGGCCATAGCGGTAGAGACGGCCTACACGTTGCACCAAGCGCATAGGATTCCATGGCAGGTCGTAGTTCACCATGATGTGGCAGCGATGCTGCAGGTTGATACCTTCACCGCCCGCTTCTGTGGACACCAGAAACTGGGCACCGCCATCCTCTTCGAAGGCGGCAATGGCTTCACGACGCTCCTGCATGTCCATACCACCATGAATCAACACGCAGCTGTCATTGCCGAACCGAGCATCCAGGGCATCCTTGACCCACTTTTGAGTGCTGCGGTACTCAGTAAATACCAGGATTTTTTCCTGAGCATTCTCCTTGATGACCGTCTCAACCAGACCATCCATGAAGGCACGACGTTTGGCATCGTTGGCTTCGAGACTAGCCGCCTTTGCAATTAGCCCTTCTAGAATGCCCTCTTCGCCGGGGAAGAATGGAGATGCCTGGGTTTTCTGGGCCTCTATCTCTTCCTGTTCCCCTTGGTAGCGCTCGTCATCATAAAACTGCGTTGCCTGCTTTTCTTCACCTCTCAAGCGTTCCAGCCGCCGCTGAAGAGCCGTATGTATTGCCGCCACGCTAGAAGCTGCCAACTTGCGATACACTGTCATCACAAAGCCGATGGCACGCCCTTTGGCTTTCCCATCCCAATCTTGGGCTGCATAGCCTTTGCGCAGGTATTCACGGAGCTGTTTATCGAACTCAACAGCTTCTTCCGAAAGGGGCACATCGATTTGCCGCACAGTTTTCCCGTGAAACAGGAAGTTGCCTTCCATATCAGTGACATCTGCCTTGTAGTTACGGATAACCATGTCGCTGATGATTTCGGGGTTTAGGGCAAGGGTACGGATCTCACTTTTACGATCCTGGTCCAGCAGCTCCAATAGCGCGCCAAAGCTGTCCTGCTTACCCTGGTGGGGCGTCGCGGTAAGCAGCAGTACGTTTTGAGCACGTTTGCGCAACTTATGTAGCATGGCGTAGCGCTGGCTGGCATCCAGTTTGTTGCCATACTGTCTGCGTGACAGCCGGTGCGCTTCGTCAACAATCACCAAGTCCCAATCGTCAGCCTGAAGCAGGATATTCAGGTTATCATCCTGTTTGAGGCGGTCCATTGAACCGATTACATGGTTTTCTTTTTTCCAGTCCCTGGGATCGTGGATCTGGAAGTCATCCCCGTAGATTCTGAATCCTTCGAACCCGAACTTGCCGTACAGCTCTTCTTTCCACTGCCTGGTCAGGCCGGCAGGGGTGATGATGAGGACCCTGTCTGCCTCACCTTTTGCCATGGCAGCGTGAAGTAACAGCCCAACTTCAATGGTTTTACCCAGCCCCACATCATCCGCAATCAGCCAGTTATAATGACCCGAGCCGATGATGTGATGGACCAAATGGATCTGATGGGGAAGAGGATCAACGTCGAATGTCGCCAATGCCCCGGTATTTTCATTCCATAGCTGGATCGCCCAGGAAAGCAGGCGGAGCCGCTGCCTTTCCTCCCCTCCTTCTCCCTCGAAACGTCCAAGATTAAAGCTATGGAGAGCTCCACGGACTTGGCGCAGACGCTGCCAGGGCAACCAAAGGCGCTGATTGTTCTCCTGAAATTCGACGAGAGCTTGAGCATGACCAGCAATGTTCCGTGTTGCGCGGACAATCCCCCAGCCCAAAGGGTTTTGGGTCGCTCTTACTGGACAATGCTCGACCTCCATATCGCGCATCAGACCCGATGTCAGGTCAGTTTCCGGGTGAGAGACTGAGGCCTTACGCTTTACCCAATAAACTTTGACCCTTGCGGGAATCTCATCAGATACTTTTTGCACCAGACCAACATCTTTGGCGTCTTGGCTGTCTTTCAGTCGGACAAAAGCACCCTCTACAATCGGCATCACCATAACTACCCCTCTTCCACCGGCATCACGTTATGATCCTGTAGCCATCGCGAAATCCTGGCTCATACCATTCTTCATAGCCTTCGCCCTGATCATCAAAGAATTGATATTCGATATACGAGGGTATAGGTTGGCCGCAACGCTCTGACATTCTTTCCATGTGCGCCAGAATATAATCAAGATAATAAGTAAATATCGGGAAGGCATTCAGTTGCTTGGGGGATGCGCCCCATTCCTCGAAACAGTCCTCCACGAACAATAAGACTTCGTCAACTGAATCCACTCTCAGGCCTCTAAGCAGACGTAACCCTAGCTGCCATGAAACATTTGGCCAGCCGTCTTCAGCCTTGTTCCTTCTATATGATCGGTTATACCCCCCTCCACCCCACAACTGCCTAAGATCATGCAGAATCTCTAGCTCTACGGGAGTTGCCTCTTTCTCGACCAACAGTTCCCGGATAGCAGACCGAGTTTTCCAATGGCTACAGTGGTAACTGAGAACTTCAATAAGGATTTCAATATCCTTTTTTAACCAACCCGCTTCGACAGCAATCTCGGCTGCAATGCCTTCCGCCTTCTCCCAATGGGTCAAATGGTCGGCTAGTTCATTCTCGTCATCATAGTAATCTGCGTCATCCGGAATCGGTTCGACGTACAGGACATCATCGGCCCCGTCATCCTCCTCATCATCGTCTTCTGCAAATAGCTCAGAAAGATCCTCCTGAAGATTCTCTAGCTCTTCTATGGACGGAATATCCTCATCATCCTGCTTTGGCTCTACGAGCTCGCTCTGCTGATCGAAACCGGGGATGTCTGTCAAAGGGGCAGAAGTCCTGCCCGCTTCAGCCTCACTTCCAGGCTCTTCCTCTCGATCACCCTCAAGAGGAGCATCGTCGTTAGCCGGCCTCAGTCCACGAGTATCCACACCGTATTCATGGTCCAGATCAAGGGCCGGCTCTTCCTCTGCTGCCTCGCCAAAGTAGGTAATGTCTTCCTCGTCCAGGTCAGGAGTGACATAGCGGTTTTGAAGTGAGTAGCGCAGCCAATGAGCGGCTTTTTCGGGTTGCTGAAGGCGCCGATACACCCGCCCTAGTGCCGCAGCCACACGGAAGTCCCCGGGCTGTCTGGCCATGTGCTCTTCCAAGAATTCTGCCGCAGTCTGCGGACCGCCCCGCTGGAGCAATGATTGCGCGTGCAGGAGCACTTCCACATTTAGCTCCTCACCACCGGATAACTCGCCTCCCCCCACAACGCCCCCGGATTATCCATCATGATCTCGATCACCGTCGGCACCAGGTCATTGAGGATGGCGACGCAGTCGCGGATCTGTTGGCGGTTGACGCTGCCGCCCCAGGTGGCGCCGCCGTGGATGATCTGGTTGCGCAGGGTGTAGATGCGGCTGAAGACGATGGCGAGGACGGTGGGGGTGTTCTGTTTGGCCAGTGCGGCGTTGACGGCTTTCTTGGCACGCTCAAAGCTCTGCTTCCAGTGGTCTTTCGTCAGGTTGCCTTTTTGGTGTTCCCAGAAGCAGCGGAAGACGTAGGGGTTGTCCAGGAGGACGCGGATGGCGCCGGAGTAGGCGCTCCATACCAGTTCGTCCAGGCGCTTTTGGCGGTCCAGGTCCCAGAGTGTCTGCAGGAAGCCGTTGAAGGTTGTTCGTTCGTTGAGCCCGTGCCGATCATCAATTTCGGTGGCGTAGGCGGCGTTGAAGGCGATCCACAGAAAAATGAAGCGGCTGCCCGGGTCGGTTTCCTGTTCAGCGCGGTCGAGCCAGCTCAGGGCGCGGTGGACACGCAGGGACAGGTTGTCCGGGTAGCCGTGACGCTCCTGGCGCTGTCGGGTTTTCAGGTTGTGGTGTCGGCTTTCCATGTTGCTGTCCCTTCTTGCCATGCCGTCCCCAATCGCGGCCTGGCGGCGCCTTTCTGGCGCGGGGCTTTTCGTTGTACGAGTGTGAACTTTATCACATACGTTGGTCTGAGCCAGTCCGGCAGCTCCCACTTTCTTATTACTTCCTCGTGCTCCCACGGCAAGCCCCCTGATACCAAAGCGACATCGCTCTCTGGACAACCAAGCTATGACTTTATTATCGTCATGCCAATACTGACTACATGAACATGTCGTCTTTCGGGTTATATCGCTTTTTGGCGCACTTTGGGGAGGTGGGAGGATGGCGCGCACTACTGGGCAGAACGCGGGGAAGTGGCCTCTGCGTTGGGATTTGTTGTTGCGGTATCGGTTGATCGAGGTGATCGCTCTTTGGGAGGGGCGGTTGACCACCAATCACCTGCAGCGGGCGTTCGGGATCGGGCGGCAGCAGGCCAGCAAGGACATCAACCAGTATTTGTCCGAGCACGCGCCGGAGAATCTGGTCTATGACCGTTCCTTGAAGGGTTACAAGCCCTCCCCTGACTTCACGCCCCGGTTTACGCGCGGGGTGGCGGACGAGTATTTGCAGATGATGCACGCCCGGGAGGATTTGAGCTGCGCCTTCGAGGCGCTGGACGTGCGCGAACTGAACACGGAGGTATTGTTACCGCCCCGGCGGGATCTGCGCCCGGCGGTGTTGCGCCCTATTCTGCAGGCCTGCCGGGAGGGGCTGCGGGTGGAGATTCGTTATGCGTCCCTGCGTAATCCGGTGCCGGAGGAGCGGGTGATTCAGCCGCATACGGTGGTGCACAGCGGGCTACGCTGGCATGTGCGCGCCTGGTGCGAGAAGAACTCCGCGTACCGGGATTTCGTGTTGAGCCGGATCGAGGATGATCCGGAGCCGGTTACCGAGGCGTGGCAGGGGGCCGATGAGGACGAGGCCTGGCAGACCCGGCTGACCCTGGAAGTGGTGCCGGACCCGCGTCTGGACGCCCGTCAGCAGGCGATGATCGCCCGGGATTACGCCATGGAAGACGGCCGTTTGCTGATTCCCTGCCGCGCCGCGCTGGTGAATTACGTGGTGCAGCTGCTGCATTTAGACGTGGCCGATAATCGGGCGCCGGAGGCGCAGCAGATTGCGTTGGGGAATCGGGAGGCGGTGGCGGCTTGGTTGTGGGGGGATGGTGGCTGAGGTGGAGGTAGAGAGTAATTTCATTCGCCAGCAAGCTGGGCTCCCACAGCGGCTTCGAGTTGAAGTTATTGCCGAATTGCGAGAGGCCGAGCGACCTACACCTGGCTGAGCATGTTCATGATGAGGCGGATCAGGGTGTCTTTCTGCTTTGGATCAGATTCCGCCACCAGCAACGCCAGGGCCGTCAGGCCGGTGTCATTGATTATGGGATTGCCCTGGGAGTTGAACAGGCGCCGGTTGCGATGCAGGAAGTCACGAACAGGAAGGCGCCGCTGCGTTTGTTGCCGTCAGCGAACGGGTGGTTTTTGACGATGAAATACAGCAGGTGCGCGGCTTTGCTTTCCACCGTTGGGTAGGCCGGGTCGCCGAAGACGGATTGGTCCAGGTTCCCCAGGATGGCGCCCAGGCCATCGCTCCGGGGTCTGGCGAACAGTTCCGTGGCCTCTCCCCGTTCCATCAACTGGGCTTTGAGGCTGCCCAATGAGCGCATTGCTTCCGCTTCGTCCGGTAGCTGGCCGCCCCGTTCCCCGGCCGGTTCTTCCAGCAGGCCCTCGTCGTAGCGTTGCAGCCAAAGGAAGGTCTGGGTGTAGCGAGAGACGATGTCCACCAGGCCACGGCCGGCCTCCCCGCTCAATTCCGGGCTTCGCGCGGCTTTCTTGATCAGGGTCAGGGCTTGTTCCAGTTCGGAGGCGTTTTTGTCGAAGCGGGCGCGGTTAATGCTGTAGTCCTGCACCAGGTACTCTTTCAGGCGCTGAGTGGCCCAGATGCGGAACTGGGTGCCCTTCTTTGAATTGACCCGGTAGCCCACCGAAATAATCGCGTCCAGATTGTAGAAGTGCAGCTTCCGCCGCACCTGCCTGTTCCCATCCCGACGAACCACCGAGGAATCCTCGGTAGTTGCCTCTATCTGTAACTCATTGGATTCATAGATATTTTTCAGATGGAGACCAACGGTGTCCCTATCCTTGTCGAACAGCTCCGCCATTTGCGCTTGTGTCAGCCACAGGGTATCGCGCTCGAAACGCACCTCCACTTGCGTCTGCCCATCGGACGATTGATAAATCTCGATCTGCTTCTCCATAGCCCCTATCCTGCCCCGTCAGCCCCGGTTTGCGCATCCGCCCGAAGATGCCAACATAGCTCTGAATATGCGGGCAGGCCAGCAGGCAGCCGCCGCCGATTGCCGGTATCATCGGCCCTTATTCCAACGCTTTATTTCAACTCTTTAGCTGACGCCATGTTTTTCACGGAAGACCGCCACCAATTCTTCAAGCCGCTGACCGGCAAGTACCGCGAGCAGGTGGCCGAGTGTCTGCGGCTGTTGCACGAGCGTTTGTACAGCGCCCAGGCCGATTACGGCGAGTCGCTCAAGCGCGAGCAGGTGCTGGATGTGTTCAGCGAGGCGCTGGAGCGGGCGCCCTTGCTGGAGGGCGGCGATGAGGACGGCAGCCGCTTCCGCAACAACCGGGAGCAGGCCGCCTGGATTCTCAATACGCTGGTGGAGCACGGCTGGCTGAAGCGGGACAAGGACGAGGCGTCATTTCAGTCCACCTATCCGTTCAGCCGCACCGGGCGCCTGTTCACCCAGACCCTGGCGGAGGTGGACGGCCGCGGCATCCGCACCCGCCATCGCAATACCCGCAATACGCTCAATGCCCTGGCCGCGTTTCAGGATCGCGGCGAGGTCTATGATCTGCTCGACGCCCATGAGCATTCCGAGCGCATCATCGCTGATTTCACCGACATCATCGCCGAGTTGGAAGAGCGCAAGCGGGAACTGGTCAAGGAAGTGGAGGCCCAGCAACTGGTGCAGCAGGCTAGTGATCAGTTCTTCGAGTTCATGGAGAAGCGCTTCCAGCCGGACGTGGCGATCCGCATGTCCGCCGACAGCGTGGAGAAACATCGCGACCGCATCCAGAACACCATCGAGCGCATCCGCCGCAAGCCCAAGGCGTGGAAGCGTAACGCGGAACTGGAGCTGCGGCGGCTGGCGCCGGATCTGGTGATCAACCCGGAGGGCTCGGTGTTGTGGCAGTTGCTGGACAGCATCGAAACCCGCATGCGCGGCGCCGCCGAGATCATGCTGCCGGCCCTGCGCCGGACTCTGCAGGGCTTTACCCGGCGGGCGGACATTATCATCCGCCAGCTCAGCTATCTGCACAGCCAGCAGCACAGCGACATTGTCGGCCTGTGCCGGGAGCTGTCCGAGCTGGATGACGCCACCGCCGCCAAGCGCCTGGAGGCCGCCGGGCAAGCCATGGCCCATTTGCGCCTGGGGCTGGTGGACCCGGCCCAGAACCGGCTGCGCGAGCAGCGGGAGAAACGGCAGGTGCAAAGCCGCATGGCGCAGTTGGACGCGCCGGACCCGGCCACCCTGCGCGATCTGGCGATTCAACAGTTGCTGGAGAAGGCGTTCAGCATCCACGGCGAAGGTCTGCGTGACTATTTGCGCCAGGCTCTGGGCGCCAGCCGCCGCATCGACAACCGCGACCTGCCGGTGAACAGCGCCACCGATCTGCTGGCGCTCAGCCATGTGATCGAGCTGGGCAGCGCCGACCATCGGGCCAGCGGTTTCCGGCTGCGCATCGAACCCACCGACCCCATCGTCGGCGAACGCTACTTCGCCCGCCGTGATGGTTTCTTGCTGGAACTGGAACACGATGACGATACGTGACGCTTTGGCCGAGGCTCTGGAGGCCCGCGGCGTCAGCCCGGATCAGTTCTCCGAACTGATGATCCGGCTGCTGGACCGGGGCGTGCTATGCCGCGACGAAAGCAAAAAGGAAACGGAGCTCTACGATCGCTACCTGCAAGTGGCCGATCTGGTGGAGGATTATCTGAGCGTGCTGCGCATTCGCCTGCTGCACGAACGGCGCTTTCATTCGCTGCGGCTGTTTCCACCCGGCGCCGAGGTGCCCGGCCTGGCCGACAGCGAGGACGGCTTCAACCAGGGCTTGCGTGAGCGCCTGAGCCAACAGGAAGTGGCCGCCATTCTGGTGTTGCGCGCGGAGTACGACAAAGCGTTGCGCGAAGGCCAGATCGACGAACACGGCCAGGTGATGCTGCCGCTGGAAGCGTTCAATCTGGCCAGCAAGAATCTGCTTGGCCGGCCGCTGCCGGAGGCGCTCACCGAACGGCGCGCCCTGTTCCGCCGGCTGCGTCAGTTACGGCTGATCCGCACCGCCAGCGACGACGGTCTGGAAGACGCCGAGACCTGGCTGACCATCCGTCCGGACATCACCAGCCTGGTCACCGACGCGGTACTCAGCCAGCTCACCGGCGACGGGCCGGACACCGAAGCCCCCTCCCCGGAAGAGCTGCCATCATGATCGGTTATTTCACGTTCGCCTCTGTTGATCCGAGCCGCCCATGTTTTTGAAACGTTCCATCACCGTCAATTGGGGCAACCTGCCCGCCGAAGAGCTGGAATACGGGCCCATCAATCTGTTCTCCGGCGGTAACGGCTCCGGCAAGACCACCGCCGCCGACGCCCTGCAGACGCTGATGACCGCCGCCCACGACAATCTGTTCAATTACAACCCGGGCCAGGACGAAACCACCCAGCGCGGCCGGGGCGGCAAGCAGGTGCGTACTCTGGCCTCCTATATTCTCGGCTGCGACGACGGCGCCTTCGCCCGCCCCTATGACAGCGACGGTTACTTGGCCGGCGTGTTTCATCCCACCAAGGGCGAGACCGCCGAGCCGTTCACGGCGGTGATTGGCGTGCGCGCGCATCTGGACCGCGCCGGCGTTACCGCCCAGGCGCGGCAAAATGAACTGCTGTTGATGATCGTGCCTGGCGAGATGCTGAGCCTGTCGCACTTCGTGCACGGCGAGGGCGCCGAGCGTCAGGTGGTGGAAATCACCGAGCTGCCCAATGCGCTGCGCCGGACGTTCGGCAAAAAGAACGTGGAAACCTACGAGAAGAAAGGCGCTTATCTGGCCCGGCTGTACGGCGCCCTGCGCGGCCGCCGCGACGCGGTGTCCCAGCAGGAAGCCAAGAACGCCGCCCGCACCTTCGCCCGTTTCATGGCGTACAAACCGGTGGACTCCATTGATCAGTTCGTCGCCGGCGAAGTGCTGGAAGCCCAGGACATGGGCGACACGCTACGCCGCATCCGCGACATGCTGCGCACCATCCATGGCATGGAGCAGGAGGCCCGGCAACTGCGCGCCAGCGTGGACTATCTGGAGCAGGCCCGTGGCCTGGCGGGGCAGTATCAGGAGACCTGGCTGGAGCGCACCGCCCTCGCCTACGGCGCCGCCGCGCAACGTTACCGCCGCAACCAGCGCCAGTATCTGGAGAAAAAAGAGGAACAATCCCAGCTCCGCCAGCAACAACAGGCGTTGCGCGAAGAAGCGGAACAGGTGGAACAGCGCCTGGAGCAGGCCCACGACGAACTGGTGGGGCTGGAAGCACGCATACAGGGCATCCCCGCGCTGCGTGATAAACAACAACTGCAGGCACAGCTGGAAAGCCTGACCCAACAGTTGCAGCAAGGCGCCCGCCCCCTGCTGGAGCAGGATCAGCAACGCAGCCGTAACTTCACCGCGTTACGCAATCTGCGCGATCTGCTCAACCGTCACAGCATCGAGCTGGAACTGCCGCTGTTCGCCAGCAAGGGCTGGCGGGCCACCAGCAAGGAGCTGCTGGCCCTGGAGCAGCGCCCGATACCGGACCTGAATCAGATGCTGGCACGGGACTGGATCGATCTGTCGCCGCTGGAAAGCGGCCTGGAACAGGCCCGCGCCGAGCAACAGTTGCACAACTATCTGGCGGAGCAATTGCACGGGCAAGTGGACAGCGCCTCCGACCGGGAAAATCTCTCCCTGGCACAGCGGCTGGACCGCCTGGTGACGCAAAGAGCGCAGGCTCTGGAAAAACTGGACGAACAGCAAAAACAGATTCAGCACCGCATCAGCACACTGGAATCAAAACGGGTGAACTATCCCCGTGATGTGGAGGAGGCGCTACAGGCGATCCGCGAGCAGTGCCCCCAGGCCGACCCTCGCGTGCTCTGCGATCACGTGGAAGTGCAAGACCCGGAATGGCAAATGGCCATCGAGGGTTACCTGGGCGGCGCCCGCTTCGGCATTCTGGTGGAGCCGGATTACGAAGCCGAGGCGATCCGCGTGGTACGCCGGCTGGCCGGCCGCCAGCGCAACAAGGCCCGGGTGATCCAGGGTGAGCAGGCGCGGCGGGACGCGGAGAAAGCCGCGCTGCCGGCGGAGTCCATCTTCCATGTGCTGCGTTTTTCCCATCGCACGGCGGAGCATTATCTGAAGGCCTCCTATGGCAATGTGGTACGAGTCGGTGACGCCGAAACTCTGCGCCGCACCCGGCGTGGTATTACCAGCGATGGCCTGGGCTCCGGCAACTACGCGCTGTTCCGCTGCGATCTGGACGACAGCCAGTTGGTGTTCGGCGAGACCGCCCGCGAGCGCAACCTGTATGCGCAGCGCAACGCCCTGATGGACGTACAGGAAAGCTACCGCCACGCCAGCGATGACTATCAGGCGGTGCGGCAACTGCAACAGCAGGTGCTCGAGTTCAAGCCGCTGGACTGGGTGGCCACCGTCACTCACCTGCTGCAATGCCAGCGCCAGCTGTCCGACACCGAACAGGCCCTGGCCAGTCTCGACCTCAGTGACCATGAAGAGATGGAACGGCAACAGCAGGACGCCCGTCAGCGGCACAAGCAGCTGAGCCAACGGCAGGGCGAATTGAAGGAGGAAAACGGCAAGCTCGGCGAGCAGCAACACGCCTGCGAACGTGCCATCAATGCCCTCGCCGACCAGAGTGAGCAACTGCAACAGGATCAGGAAGACGCCGAGGAACACCTGCACGCCTGCACCCGCTACTGGCCGGATCTGGATGTACTGTCCCGTATCGATGCCATGGACCGGCGTTTGCAAGCCGCCCAGGACGACATCGATTTCGACAGCGAGGAGCGGGCCCTGCTCAACACCCTGAACAGCAACGCCGTCACTCTGGAACGGCTTGTCGCTGACTACAATCAGCAGGCCCAGCCGGCGGATCAGATCCTTATCGAAACCGCCGAGGAGCTGCACAGCGCCCCGTTCTTTGGCCACGTGCACCACCTGCATCAGCAGCTGGACAACCTGCACAACCGGCTGCGCAACAATGTCCTGCTGAGCAAACTGGAACAGCTGGGCGGCCTGCGTGACACCTTCAACACCACCTTCGTCAGCGATCTGTGCAACCAGATCCAGCAAGCCATCAAGGACGGCGAACGTACTCTCAAGAATCTGAACAAGGAGCTGGAACACCATTACTTCGGCGCCGACCGGGAACGGTTCTCCTTCGACTGGGAGTGGGTACAGGAATACAAGGAGTACTGGGACTTCTTCCGCGAAGTCACCGAGATTCCCAACCTGGGCGATGGCGCCAGCCTGTTCGAGAGTACTCTCTCCGACAGGGCCACGGATGTGCGCGACCGGCTGCTCGCATTGCTGTTGGACGGCGACGAACAGCAGGCGCTGCGGGAGCTGGAACGGATCAGCGACTACCGGCGCTATCGCCGCTACGACATCCTCAAACACCCGGAAGGTAAGGCGCCGATCCGTCTGAGTCAGTACGGCACCGGCTCCGGCGGCCAGTTGGAAACGCCCGCCTACATTATCCGCGCCGCCGCCATCACCAGCGCGTTCCGTTTCAACGAAGGCGACAGCCACCTGCGCATGGTGATCGTCGACGAGGCGTTCATGCACATGGACGAAACCCGCTCACGCCAGGTGATCCGCTACCTCACTGAAACCCTGGGCCTGCAACTGATCTTCATCATGCCCACCAGCAAGGCCGGCCCCTTCCTGGACCTGGTCAGCAACCAGTTCGTGTTCAGCAAGGTGCCAAGCCCGGTGCCGGTGGGCGAACTCAATACCCGCGTGCTGGTGGACCGCCAGCAACTCAACCAGGAACGCATCGCCGAGCTGTGGGATCAACACCGGCGCGTGATCCGCCAGCAAGGCGCGCTGGACTTCATGGAAGGGATTTCGTGATGAGAAGGCCTCTCATGATAGAAGGGCTCTCGTGATGGAAGGGCTCTCGTGATGGAAGGGATGCCATGAGCGCGCCGCCCTGGCTGGAGGAGGAGCCCTGGCTGCGGCGGTTACTGGGCTGGTTCCTGGACCGGCTGGAGCGCCCGCGCACCCAGGCCATTACCCGCCGGGTCAAAAAAACCACGGTGCCGGAATTGTTCCGCTTCAGTGAGGACACCCGCTATCGCTGGCAGTTGGTGGAACGGCTGGCACGGGAATACCGGGTCTTCAGCATCCAATACGACTCCCGGTTGGATCCTTTTCAGGAACGCTACGAGAACGCCCAACTGCGTCTTGATCCAAGCTGCGAGGCACTACTGCGCGACTGGCTCGATCGTCCCCGCGTGGATCCACGGAGACGAGCCTGGCAGAACGCTCTGAGCGGCCATGAAGCGCATTTCCAGGATGGCGGCGCGGCTCTGCTCGATGCCCAACCGGCACTGGCCGGTGAATCACCGGAAGACATGGTCGGCCACTTCGTCCTTGCCGCTAATTTGCTGGACAGCGACCTCACCTTGCGTGAACTCTCCGCCCGCTGCTTTCGCGGCGACTCCAAGTTTCTCGATGGCCGCCAGGACCTGCTCGCCCGCCTGTTCGGCGAGCGCGCCCAATGCCTCCGGCCACGTCCTTTACTGCTCACCGCCTGGGCGCCAGCCGGTTTCGAGCGATTACTGATCGTGGAAAACCAGGACAGCTTCCTGCGTCTGGTGGAACAGGCGCCCGTCGGCCACGCCTTGCTCTACAGCGGCGGTTTCCGCGCCAGCGCTCAGCGCCTCACCAGCCCCCACACCCGTTTCGCCTTTCTGCCCGGCAGCGACGGCGCTGATTTCCAGGCGCGCTGGCTCAGTAACACCTTGCCCGCGTTCTTCTGGGGCGATCTGGATTTCGCTGGCCTGGGTATTCTCGCCGCGCTGCGACACAGCCTGCCGCAACTGACGGCCTGGCGCCCGGGCTATGAGCCCATGCTCCTGGCGCTGGAGGATGGCCAGGGCCATGGCGCCGAACAGGCGGGCAAGGGACGTCAGAACGATTCCGGCAACACCGGCTGCCCCTACGCGGACCAGCAACTGCTGCCCGCCCTCCGCGATCACCAGCGTTTTCTGGATCAGGAAGGCTTCCTCCCGGTTCTGTCCTCCCCCCGGACACCATTGTAATGATATCCATTCTCACATAGACTCGCCGTCATCCCTAACCTTATAAAAATGTCGGGGGCGGCAAATGTCCGGCGCCACACGGGACCCCCTTACGGTCCACGCCTTGTACAGTGAATATCACGGCTGGTTGCACCGCGTGCTGCAGCGCCGCTTGGGCGATGCCGACGATGCCGCCGACCTGGCCCACGATGCCTTCCTGCGTCTGCTGACGCGGCCGCGACCGCTGGATCATGGCAGCGCCCGCCCTTATCTGAGCCGCATGGCCCGGGGGCTGTGCGTGGATCTGTGGCGCCGCCGGGAAATCGAACGGGCCTGGCTGGAAACCCTGGCCCACCATCCGCAGGCCGAGGCGCCATCCGCCGAGCAAAGCGCCGCCGCCCTGGAAGCGCTGGTGGCGGTGGACGGCATGTTGAAACGGCTGCCGCCGATGGTGGCGCGCACTTTCGTGCTGTCCATGGTGCACGGCCTGAACGGCAAGCAAATCGCCCAGCGTCTGGGGATAACCGACCGCACCGTGCGCAACCATCTGTCGCGGGCAATGCTCGCCTGTCTGCGTTTGCAGGCGCGTTTGGATGGCGCCCCGGAGCCCCACTCGTGACACGATCCGCGCCGCTCGATCCCCGGATCCTCAGTGACGCCGCCGACTGGTTCGCGCTACTGCGTTCCGGCCAGGCCTCGGAGTCGGACACCGAGCGCTGGCGGCAATGGCTGGCCCGGCACCCGGACCATCAACAGGGCTGGCGCCTGGTGGAACAGGTGGAGCAGCGCTTCGAAGCCGCCACTGGAGACCATCCACATCACACCGAAGCCACTCTGGAGCGCGCACGCCATGATCGGCTGCGGCGCCGGGGCGTGATCAAGGGATTGGCGCTGCTGCTTGCCAGCGGCGGCCTCGGTTGGTCCGGCTGGCAGGTCACCGGCGCCGGCGAGCGGATCGCCGCCTGGCGGGCCAGCCACCGCACCGGCGTCGGCGAGATCCGCGCCCTGGAACTGGCGGACGGCACCCGGGTATGGTTGAACACGGACACCGCGCTGAACACCGACCTGACCGGACCCCAGCGCCACTTTCAATTACTGCGCGGCGAGATCCTGCTGGAAACCGGCCCCGACCCACGGCCATTGGAAGTGGCCACACCAGCAGGCGTCGCCCGCCCGTTGGGTACCCGCTTCACCGTCCGTCTGGAACAGGAGCGCACTTTCCTGGCGGTCTACGCAGGCGAGGTGGCAATCACCACCCGCGGCCACCAGCAGGCGCGGCTACCGGCCGGTTTTCAGACCCGCTTTTCCGCAACGGACATCGAGACACCCGCCCGGGCGGACCCGGCGCGCGAGGCCTGGCATCGGGGCATCCTGCTGGCCGACGACATCCGCCTCGACGAATTGGTGAAGGAGCTGGGGCACTACCAACACGGCTTCATCAACGTGGCGCCGGAAGTGGCCGGTCTGCGGGTCTTCGGCGGTTATCCGCTGGCGCAACCGGAACGGGCGCTGACCATGCTGGAGGCGGCCCTGCCGATCCGTATCCAACGCCCTCTGCCCTGGTGGACGGAGATCGGCCCTGGCCCCGGCTTCCGGGCAGAAGAAAAATAATTTTCCGCTTTCAGCCTACCTGTTCGATGTATTGGTAAGCCCGCACTGTCGGGCACCGACGACAACAGGAGATACCGTGTCACATTCAGCACCGACGCGCCGCCGGCTGCGCGCCCTGGCCCTTGGCGTGGCCCTGGGTCTGGGCGGCGTACCGTTCACCGGCGCCACCGCCCAAACCACCCCGCCCGGCAGCGAGCAACAGCAGTACGACATTCCCCCCGGGCCGCTGAACACGGTGCTGACGCGCTTCGCCGAACGCTCCGGCACCTTTATTGCCGGCGACCTCCGGCTCACGGCGGACAAGCACAGCGACGGCCTGCGCGGCCGCTTCAGCCGCGAGGAGGCGCTCGACCGTATCCTGGCCGGCAGCGGACTGATGGCCGAACGTCAAGATGACGGCAGCTATACGCTCAAGGCCGCCAGCACCAGCACCCGGCTCGCCCCGGTGACGGTCACAGCGCCGACTCACCAGGGCGGGCGGCCGCGCACCCTCGACTACGACCGCGCGACTATCGAGGCGCAGCGTCCGCAGGACATCAAGGATCTGTTCAAGAAGGAGGCCTCGGTGGCGGTGGGCGGCCCCATCGCCATGAACCAGAAAGTCTATGTGCGCGGTGTCGAGGAAACCGCCATGGTGGTCACCGTGGATGGCGCCCGGCAGAACAACAAGGTGTTCCACCACAACGCCACCAATCTGATCGACCCGTCCCTGCTCAAGGCCGCGCGCGCCTCCGCCGGTGTAGCGGCGGCCGACGCCGGCCCCGGCGCACTGGGCGGCAGTCTCGCCTACGAGACCGTGGACGTGGCCGATCTGCTGGCGCCGGACGACAATGCGGGCGCTTTCCTGGACGGACGCTATGCCTCCAACGGCGATACCCGGTCCGTTGCCGGCGCCGCCTTCGGCCGGGCCGGCGGCTTCGAGGGGCTGGGTTACATCAAGCATACCGACGGCAATGACTACGAAGACGGCAACGGCGACACCGCCCGCTTCACCGCCCCCGGACTGATCAGCGGCCTGGCCAAAGTGGCCTACGAGGGTGCCGGGACGGGCCGCTTCGAGCTCAGTCACGAAGTGGTCAACGATGACGCCGCCCGCCCCTACCGGGCCAACTTCGCCGGTCTGGACGGCGGCCGGCCGGTGCCCGATTCCCGGGTCTACGATCTGACCCGCCGCAATACCGTCTTCAATTACCAGCGCGACACCGGCCAGGGCTACTGGAACCCGGCGGTAACGCTGGCTCATAACGAAACCGAACTGGACACCCGCGAAGTGCCGCTGTCCGCGCCGGATACCCGGGTGGTCTACACCGGCATCACCGAAAGCGTCTCCGCCACCCTCAAGAACGTGGCGCACACCCGCTTCGCCAATATCACCTTCGGCCTCGATCATTACGATGACAGCGCGATATTTCGTGAGGCCGGCAGCGCGGACCTGGAGGAAGCCGCCCGCAATACCGGGGTCTTCGTGCAGTTTCGCCAGGATCTGTGGGAACGGCTGGAACTCTCCTATGGCGCCCGCTACGACGACCAGACCTTCACCGGTACCGACGATTCCCACCACGACGACGAGGGCGTCAGCAGCAACGTGTTCGGCGAGTTCCACGTCAACGATCATCTGTCACTGAACGCTGGCTACACCGATGTCTGGGCGGGCACCGCCCTGGCCGAGAACTACATCCTCAACGGCGCCTGGGACTACGCCAATCTGGAGCCGGTGCGCGCCCACAACCGTACCGCCGGATTGCACCTGCATCGTGGCGGCTTCTTCGCCGAGGCCAATCGCTTCCGCACCGCCATCGCCAACGCCCGGGTGCCGTCCTACGGCGGCGATCCGGCCGCGGTGGCGGATTTCGACATCGATGGCTACGACCTGGCGGTGGGCTACATGGGGCGCCTGGGCGAAGTGTCAGTGAAATACGCCAACATCGATTCGGAGAAAGACGGCGACCCGGCCACCTCCTACGACGGCAACTATTTCACCGCGCCGCTGGGTGAGTTGATCACCGTCAGCGGCGTGTTCGCGGTGCCACGCTGGCCGCTGGAACTGGGCGCCAGCGCGGAAATCGCCCTCGACAACGACGACGTGGAGAGCAACGGCGCCAAACAGGAGGGCTACACGGTGGTGGACATCTACGCGGAGTACCGGCCGGTGCCGCCGCTGACCCTGCGCCTGTCGGTGGACAACCTCAATGACGAGGATTACGTGGACCGGGCCAGCTATGGGCAGGAGTTCCCCGATGTAAGTCCACTGCTGGAACCGGGCCGCTCCATTGCTTTGCAGGCGCGTTACGACTTCTGAGCGAAACGCGGAGGCTGCGTTTTCAGTATGGAGCCGGGTTGCGGTGGTTGATTTCCACGACCATCGCAACTTTGCAAAGTTATACAACGTGTCCAACCTGAGGAATGCACCATGGGAGTCCGCTTATCCATCATGTGAGGAGAGACGATCATGGCTGTTCGCAAAGCTCGTTCTACTCAAGCAAGGGGCAAGCAGATCAAGAACCCCGATCAGTATGAAGCACTGCGCGACCGGGGCATGAGTAAGTCCAAGGCCGCCCGCATCGCCAACACTCCGAACGCCGGACGCAAGGGCGGCAAACAGCCCCCCTATGAGGACTGGACCCGCGAAGCGTTATATCAGCAGGCCAGGAAGGTCGGCATCGAGGGCCGCAGCGGCATGAAGAAGGCGCAGCTCATCGACGCGCTGCGCCATCATTGACCTGGCGCCGGGGGCGCCGGATCAGTCGATCAGGAGACCGGTGGTCTCGTCGATCCCCAGATGCACGTTCATGTTCTGCACCGCGGCGCCGGCGGCGCCCTTGCCCAGGTTATCCAGCCGCGCGATCACGCACTGGCGCTCGCCGTTACCGAACAGGAACAGATCCACCCGGTTGGTGTCGTTACTGCCCTGAACGTCGAAGAAACCGCCGTTGAGGCCGGCGGGATCGTCCGGGGCGTGGACGCGGATGAACGGCTCGTCGGCGTACCGGTGCCGCAAGGCCTCATAGAGCTGGCCAACGTCGGTGCCCGGTTTCAGGTGGGACATTTGCAGCGGCACGGTCACCGCCAGCCCTTTGAGGAAAGGGCCCACGGTGGGGACGAAGATCGGAGCCCGGGTCAGGCCGGTGTAGCGCTGCATTTCCGGCAGATGCTTGTGCTCCAGGCCGAGGGCGTAGGCGCGCGGCGCCCGCAGGCGGCCCTCGGTATCGGCTTCGTAGTCGGCGATCATGCTCTTGCCGCCGCCGCTGTAGCCGGTCAGGGAGGTGGCGCTGAGCGGGTAATCCGCGGGCAGCAGACCCGCATCCACCAGCGGCCGCACCGCCAGAATAAAGGCACTGGCGTGGCAGCCCACGTTGGCGATGCGCTTGCTGGCACGGATGCGGTCACGCTGCCCGGCTTCCAGTTCCGGCAGTCCATAGACCCAGTCGTCGGCTACCCGGAACGCGGTGCTGGCGTCGATCAGGCAGGTGTCCGGGTTATCCACCATGGCCGCCGCTTCCCGCGAGGCGGCATCCGGCAAGCACAGGAAGGCCACGTCGGCGGCGTTCAGCAGCCGGGCGCGCTCGGCCGGATCCTTGCGCAGCGCGCTGTCGATGCGCAGCAGCTCAATGTCCGCGCGCCCTTCCAGGTACTCGAACAGACGCAGACCGGTGGTGCCTTCCTGACCGTCCACATAAACCTTGAATGCCATTTTCGGATCTCCCGGTGAAACAGACCGCCAAGCCTAAGTATCCGGCGGGGCGCTTGCAACGGACAGGTTTATTTTCCGCGCTTTCCGCCCCCGATCTCAACCGGCGGCCTTCGGGCTCGCTAAGCGGCAAGGTCCCCGGCGGGTCCGAAGAACTCGAAATGGATGTCGGCGTCCTCCACGGCGCGCTGCTTCAGCAGCCGCCAACCGTGCTTCAGCATTGGCGCCGGGCCGCATAGGTAGAATTCCGCGTCCTGGTCTCCGATCAGTTGATCCAGCAGAGCGGAATCCAGCAGGCCCTCACTGTCATGAAGCGCCCGGATACGGTCCTCATCAGTAGCCTCGCTGAAGCGTACATGGACGGTCAGATTGGGATACTCCCCGCGCAGCGTGGCCAGTTCCCGCTCGAACGGACGCACCGCTCCGTTAAGGGCGCACTGAATAAAGATCACTTCCCGGTCAGGCTGCTGCTCCAAAGCCGCATAAAGCATGGACAGGATCGGCGTGATACCGACACCGCCGGCAATCAGGACCAGCGGCTTGCCGGCCTCCGCGACGGGGGTCAACACAAACTCACCGCAGGGCGGCGCCAGTTCCACCACATCGCCTTGCGCGATTCGGTCATGCAAATAGTTGGAGCAAACACCGTCCGGGGCCCCGGCGTCACAGGCCAGCTCCCGCTTCACGCTGATCCGGTAGTGCTCCGAGCCCGGCCGGTTGGACAAACTATAGTTGCGCATCACCGGCACACCGTTTTCAGGCGTGACACGCAACGTCACGTACTGACCGGGCTGATGGGGTTGTAAAGGTTGGCCGTCTTCAGGGACCAGATACAAGGAAACGATATTGTCGCTGGCAGCTTCCCGTTGCCGGACGACGAACCGCTTGAAGCCTTGCCAGCCATGGACCTCGGTCTGGTGGCGGTAAATCTCACCTTCGCGTTGAATAAAGAGATCCGCCAATGCCCCGTAAGCCGCCGCCCACGCATCAATGACCTCATCCGTGGCCGCTTCGCCCAACACTTCCCGGATCGACGCCAGCAGGTTCTCTCCCACGATCGGATAATGCTCGGCCTGGATGCCCAGAGAGACATGCTTCTGGGCGATCAGTTCCACCGCTCCCGCCAGCATGGCCGGGTTTTCGATGTTCCGTGCGTAGGCGCATATGGCGGCCGCCAGCGCGCGCTGTTGGGTTCCCGCATGCTGATGGGCCGGATTGAAGAACGCCAGCACCTCCGGGTTTTCCCGGAACATCCGTTGATAAAAGTGGCGCGTCAGCACCTCACCATGGTCCTCCAACACGGGAACGGTTTGTTTGATGATCTCCATCTGGGCCGCTGACAGCATGGCACCTCCTTAAGGTACATTAAAAATACATCTTATAAAGAGGTATATTATGTACATCTTTAACATAAATCAAGTTCGCCCCGCCGCAGCCAGGCGCTTGACTTTCCGTGGTTCCGCCGACACCGTATTTCCCGCTCACCTCAAGCAAACTCTTTCCACCCTCGGCAGTGACCGCCATGCCCCAGTCCGGCCCTCTGACACTCTACCGCCAGGCCTTGAAGGATGGCTTCACCATGGACTCCGGCCAGGAACAGGCCGTGATCGCGCTGCAACAGTGTTTTGACGCTTTGAAACGGGGCGAACGCCCCGCCGGGCTCTATCTTTGGGGACCGGTGGGCCGTGGCAAAACCTGGCTCATGGACCAGTTTCATCACAGTCTTTCGGTCCCGGTCCGCCGCCAGCATTTCCACCATTTCATGCAATGGGTGCATCGACGCTTGTTCCAATTAACCGGCCACGGCGATCCGCTTCGCCACTTGGCGAGGGAGCTGGCCGGTGAACTGCGCGTGCTCTGCTTCGACGAGCTGTTCGTCAGCGATATCGGTGACGCCATGCTGCTGGGGCCGCTATTTGAAACGCTCATCGACGCCGGGCTGACGCTGATCATCACGTCCAACTGCGCACCGGAACATCTGTATCAGGATGGTTTTAACTATGACCGCTTCGCCCCCGCTGTCAGCGCACTACAGCAACATCTCAAGGTGCTCCGGGTGGACGGCGGGCAGGACCACCGGCTCCGTGCCGGCAACGCCTTTTCCCGATACTGGATCGCGGATCGCGAGCCGCTGGAAGGCGCCTTCCTGGACTATCTCGAAACGGGAGAATCGGCTACCGACACCCCCTGGACGTTGGAGCGGCGCCTCTTGCCGGTGGTCCGGCGTGGGAAACACGCTCTCTGGTCCACCTTCGCTCAACTCTGTGAAACACCCAGGTCCAGCTCTGACTACATGGCGCTTTGCAGCCATTTCCAGGCGCTTTTTCTCAGCGATGTGCCGGCCCTGGGTGGCAAACCGAAGGCATCCGGCATCGCCCGTGGCACCGAGGACGCCGCCAGCCAGGTCGCCGCTGGTGACCGGGCGCTGCCGGCTCTGTCCAGACATGACGACGCCGTACGCCGGCTGATCGCCCTGGTGGACGAATGCTATGACCGCCTTTGCCCGCTCTACGTGCACGCCGATGTATCGCTGGACAGGCTCTACACGGAAGGGCATCTGATCTTGCCCTTTCAGAGAACAGTGAGCCGGCTCCATGCCATGCAGACCTGGCCGCACCCTTCGTCGGACCCGGGAAGCGGCCAGACAGAGAGACTCACTCTCCCTTGAGTTCCTTCAACTTTTGTTCCAGCTCGGCGATCTTGCGGCGCGCTTCATCGCCTTCAGGAATGTCGCGGCCGCTGTCACGCCATTCGATGGCCGCCTTGAACCCTTCGGTCTGAGCATAACGGCGGAACCAGAGACCTTCCGGATTGTGTCGGGTGATGCCATCGAACACCGTGGCCAGCATCTGGGTCTGCTCCAGGCCCATGGTCAGCATGACCTGATTCACCACCAGTTTGTGCATGCTCAGATGGCTGCTTGGCACCCCGGCAATGCGCCCCGCCACTTCCATGGTCTTGGCGTCCAGTTCCTCCTCCGGCACCACATAGTTGGCCAGGCCCCATTCACCAGCCTGCTTGCCGGAAATCAGATCCCCGGTGAACATCATCTGCTTGGCCCGGACAGGCCCAAGCCGATAGGTCCACATGGCGGTCGTCGGGCATCCCCAGACCCGGGTGGGCATGTAACCGATACGGGCATTCTCGGCCATGATCATCAGGTCACAGCACAGCGCGATATCGCTTCCGCCGGCGGCGGCGGCGCCATGAATCTTGGCGATGGTGGGTTTACGGGACCGCCACAGGCTCATGAAATCCTCGGTGTTCCGCTTCATATGGGCGTAGTCGACCATGGGATCCCAGGGCATGGCTTCCTGCTGACAGGGATTCTCTCTTTGTGATTCAGCGTAGTAGGTCAGATCGTAACCGCCACAAAACCCTTTGCCGGCGCCTTCAACGACAATCACGTGGACCTGGTCGTTCTCTTCCGCCCACCTTACCGCGCGCCGGATATCGTCACCGGTTTCATCGATGATGGCATTGAGTTTTTCCGGACGATTGAGGAGCAGCCGGGCGATTCTTGGGTTTTTCTCATCCTGGGAAATCCGGACGGTTGTCAATTCCAGCATGATTCTCTCCAATAAGGGGGTTTTCGACTTCTTGACAGTCAGTCATGACTGACTGCAAAGTATCACCCTGGATTTCGGAGTGCAAACTCAATGAAGACCTCAACGTCCGAAGCACGGCCCGTCCCTTCCTTGAAGGACCGGATTACCGACGCGGCGGTGGCATTGCTGATTGATGAAGGCGTGGCAAAAACCACCACGGTGGCGGTTCAGAAAAGAGCGAACGTGAGTCGCGGAGCCCTGCTTTATCACTTCCCGAGCAGAGCGGAATTACTCGCCTCCACCATCGAGAGACTGGTCCGGATGAACGAGCAACAGATCAATGAATCCTTTCTGAGCTGCTCGGACCCGGCCGAGGACGTGGAAAAAGCGCTGATCGCATTAAGCGACAACATGGCCCGCCCCTCGTATCTGGCCGAAATGGAGCTGTGGGCGATTTCACGCAACGATCAGGAATTACGCGACGCTCTGTATCAGGCGGAAAAAGCAGCCCGCTTTGACCTGGACCGGGTGGTCGGGAAGCTCCTTGAATGCTGGAAGAAGCACGAAAATTATCAGCTTCTGGCGGATCTCAGCGTGGAATTCCTCAGAGGCGTGGCCTTCTCCGACATCCTGAGAAAACGGCCCGAATATCGATGGCGAATGATTTCGTTGTGGGTTGAAGTGATCAAAAAATCACTGGAAACCTGAGCACCGTCACCGAAAGCTCTTTTCGTCTCAATTCGGGCGGGTTGGCAATCCATCCTCATTTGAAAACAAAGAAACAGGAGACGAATCGATGAGCCAGGCTATTCCTCATGACGACACTGAGGCCGCCAAACTGCTTGAACAGGCTCCCAGCCCGCTGGCTTTGCTGCGCCGGACCGCAGCCCGGCGTCCGGATCATCCCGCGCTGATCTATCTGCGCGATGCCAGCGACCCACAACCCGTGACACTCACTTATGGTCAGCTACTCGAGGAAGTGGAAACCCTTTGCCGGGCACTGAAAGCACGAGGCGTCAGTCAGGGAGACGGTATCCCCATACTTCTGCCACTGGTTCCTCAAGCGGTCTCCAGCCTGATTGCCGCCCTCACCGTGGGCGTCGCTTTCCCGGTGAATCTGTTGTTGTCTCCGGAAGCGTTGGCCGCCCAGTTCAAACTGGCCCGGGCCAGGGAGGTCATTGTCATGGGGCCTCACCCCGCCCTGGATGTCCGCGAGCGGGTCGGCGCCGCCATCGAGTTACTGGATAGCGAGATCAACCTGGTCGAGGTGGCGCTGGGAGAGCCGACTTCAGACTCGTTTTCCTGGGCACGGCTGCTTGCAGCCGGCAATACTGATTCACCTGTTGAGGATTTTCCCGAGGCACCGGCGGCGCTGGTTCACACTGGCGGCACCACCGGCGCCCCCAAACTTGCCGAGCTGACGCAGCGCAATCTGGCGGCCGGCGCGATCATGGCTGCCTCGGCGCTCGGATGGCGGCAGAACGATCGCATTCTTACCGGGCTGCCTCTGTTTCACGTCGGCGGTTCCGTCGACATGCTGCTTTCCGGCATCGCGGCCGGCGTCACGCTGATGTTTCCTACTGCCCTGGGCCTACGCAATCCAGAAGTCATCAGCCGCTTCTGGCCTTTGGTGGACGAGACCCGGGCGACCCTTGTCGGCGGAGTACCGACCATGCTCTCGGCGATGGTATCCAGCCCACGAGCCGGCTCGACACTGAGTACATTACGAGGGTTCGTAACCGGCGGCTCGCCACTGCCCGCTGAATTGAAGCGGAAGGTGGAAGAAGTCAGCGGCAAACCGGTGTGTCAGCTCTATGGCCAGACCGAAACCGCCGGCATCACCACCGCGCAACAAGCCGATGGCGGCTACCACCCGATCTGCGGCGGCAAGCCCATCCCGATGATGAAGGTGGCGATTGGCGGCCCGGACGGCAGCTTCCAACGCGGCGATACCGGTGAAGTGTTCGTGTCCGGTCCGAATGTTTTTCTGGGCTATCGCACCAACGACGGCATCCAGGGCGGCCCCACCGATGGCTGGATCAGCACCGGCGATCTCGGCGAAGTCACCGAGGAGGGCGATCTACGATTGGTCGGCCGCAGCAAGGAAATCATCATTCGTAGCGGACACAATATCGACCCGCTACTGATCGAGGAGGTGGCCATGGAACACCCGGCCGTGGCGCAGGCCGCGGCGGTCGCCATGCCCGATGCCTATGCGGGTGAACTCCCGGTTTTGTATGTCGCGCTGACACCGGGAGCGCAGGTCAGCCCCGAGGAACTCATCGCGCATACGGGTGAGCGCATCGCCGAACCACCGGCCCGGCCAAAGCACGCCTTCATCCTTGAGGAAATGCCGCTCACCCCGGTGGGGAAAATCGCCCGTTATAAACTCAAACAGCTGGCCACCGAGCATCAGGTTCGCGCCGTATTATCCTCGGTTGATGCCCTGGAGACAGTGACCTGCCAGGACAACGGTGCCCGACAAGTGAGTTTGCACTGGAAGCGCACACCAACCGAGGAACAGCGGGAACAAGCCGACAAGGTACTGGCCGACCTGGGCCTTGAGCTGATGTAAAGACAACCTCCAGGGAAGATGGCGATTTCACCATCTTCCCGTCACATCGGCCCGGCCCCACCCGGCTACTGTAATCCGGCGATCAGAGCCCGCACCGTGACACGTTTGACCACCTCGGGGTCACCCCAAGGGTACTCAGGGATGGTGATCAGGTTCATCGCCACACCTTGCATTCCGCACAGCAACACGCTCTGCATTTCGTCCGGGTCCCCCGCGCCAAGATTGCCCTGCGTCTGGGCATCCACGATGGCCTGACGGAAAATCCTCAGCCCATCCTGTATCCCGGAACTTTCCACGAAATAACCTTCGCCCTCGGCCTTCGGCTGATCTTCGATCAGGAAAATGGCGCGATAGTCGTCAGGGCGGGACAACCAGAAATCGATGAACGTCAAACACAGGGTTTCCAATCGCCCGGCGGCGGGCGTGTTCTGATAGCAGGCGTTCAACGCCTCGATCAATCCGGCAAAGATCTCCTCCCAAATATGCAGCAATAGCTGACGCTTGCCGGGGAACAGTTTGTACAGCGCGGCCGGGGAACAGTTGGCCATGGTGGCGATCTTGCGCATGGAGACACCGTGATAGCCTTCCTCCGCGAACAGCGAGCGGGCGGCACGAATGATCATCTGGCGGCTGTCCCGCGCCTGTTTCCGGCTACGGGGCGGGCGGCCACGGCGAGCGGTTTTCGATTGTGTCGAGGTCATGGGGTTGATTTTAGTGAACGCGTTTACTAAATTCCAGTTCCCGACACCGGAAGAGTGCGAGAACACCATGAACCATACCGATCCGCGGCAGGATGTCATCATCGTTGGCGCGGGCCTCGCGGGGCTCAAGGCTGCCCTGGAACTCAAGCAGGCAGGCAAGCGAGTGACCGTACTGGAGGCCCGGGACCGGGTGGGCGGGCGCTCCATGCCCGGTGAAATCGCCGGCCAGACCATCGATCTGGGCGGCCAGTGGGTGGGACCACAACAGACCCTGTTGCTGGATCAAGCCAACACGCTGGGGGTAAAAACCACACCCCAATATACAACCGGAGCCAGCCTGCTTTCCCTGGATGGCAAGCTCAGCAGCTACCGCTCCGACATCCCCAGGCTGCCGTTCCTGTCCCTGCTGGAACTGGGGCGACTTGAACGCAGATGGGCCAAGGAGATGCGAAGTCTGCCCACCACCGCCGAACCCTGGCTGGCAGTGAAAGCCAAACAATGGGATTCAGAAACTCTGGAAAGTTGGATCCTCAAACACGTTCACACCCGTGGCGCCCGGGAATTCGCCCGCACCATTGCCCGCGCCGTGCTGTGCGCGGAACCCCGCCAGGTCTCTTATTTGTGCTTCCTGGAATACCTGCGCCAGGGGCAGGGACTGGAAACCCTGATCGGCACCCAAGGGGGCGCCCAGCAGGATAAATTCATCGGCGGCGCCTGGCGCATTCCCGAGCGCATGGCCGAACAGCTCGGCGGCGGCATCGTGCTCAATGCCCCGGTACTGGCGGTGGAACAGAACGGTCAGTACGTCACCGTCACCACCGAAGGGCGGAAATACACCGCGCCATACTTGATCATGGCGGTCCCGCCGGTGCTGGCAGGCAAGATTGGTTACAACCGGCCCCTGCCCTCCAAACGCAGCGCCTTGCTGGAGCGCATGCCCATGGGCTCGGTGATCAAGATTCATGTGGCTTACCAAAGCGCCTTCTGGCGTCAGCGTGGTCTCAATGGCGCCGTCGTCAGCAACGACCGGATTTTCAATGTGGTCTTCGACCAGTCACTGGATGACAGCGGCATGGGCGTCCTGGTGGGCTTTATCGACGGCGACCATGCCATCGCCATGAGCGCCCACGACGAAACGGCCCGACGCCAACAGGTGATTACCGATCTGGTCCATTACTTCGGTCAGGACGCCGCCAACCCCATCGACTACGTGGAACAGGACTGGACCGCCGAACCCTGGAGCCGGGGCTGCTACGTGGCTCACACCGCTCCGGGCGTCATCACCTCCTTCGGCGACACTTTGCGGGAACCCTGCGGCCGGATTCATTGGGCCGGGACGGAAACCGCCATCGAATGGACGGGGTATCTGGAGGGCGCCTTGCAGTCAGGCATGCGCGCCGCCAGGGAAGTGATCGCGGCGCAGAGATAATGAGACGCGCTAAAAAAGCGAATACACACCTCATACCCGCCCCCTGTTCTTCTCACGCATTCGCGGTCATCCGCCTGATCCGGCCTGTCATGCATGGCCCGCCAAGCGCTGAACCACCGAGGCAAGCACGTCCCTGAACCGCGCGGCGGTTCGCGATAAATCAGAGCGGACGAACATCCGCAGTTCTAGTGGCGGGAGGGGTGGGAGAGGCGGGAGAGACGAAAGAGTGCCGCCATCATCGATCCTGTATATGCCTTCAGGAATGGCATGGGCCGTTCGAGCCGTAATGCCGCGACCAAACCGCAAGGCCGCCCAAACGCCGGGAAGGCTGGGCGTGGTCAACGCCAGTCTCCATGGCACGCCCTTTTTATCCAGAGCCTGTAATGCGGCCTGCCGGAACAAACAAGGATGGTTAAAGAGCACCAGGGGAATCGGCGCCGAAGGATCCGCACGACTTACCGGCTCCGTGCCTTTGAACCAGTACATCGGCATGGCGACCAGGGAATCCCCCGCCGCCGCGGTACCGGGCCGGGCAAACGCGATGGCGAGATCCAGCCTGCCCGCGCGCACCTCTTCTTCCAGAGCATGGTTCCGACCCGCCCTCACCTCCACATGCACATCCGGATTATGGTGGGCAAAGAGCGTCATCGCCTCGGGCAGAACATCCTCGGCAAAATCCTGCGGCAATCCGACCCGGATCGTCGCCGCCCTGGTGGCCGCCCCGAGCGCTCTGGCCGCGTCATCATGCAGTTCGACGATGCGGCGGGCGTAGTGCAGCAGCGCATCGCCAGCCTCGGTCAGCACCAGCCCACGCCCCTTGCGCTCGAACAACACCAGGCCGGCCTGCTCTTCGAGGCGCTTCAACTGCATACTGACCGCGGACTGAGAGCGGCCGAGTTGCACGGCCGCCCGCGCAAAGCTGCCGGCATCGGTACCCGCCACCAAAGTACGCAAAGCATCAATATCGAATCTGGCCGCCACTCACATACCCGTTTTACTGAAGTTTCACTTTAATATTATTCGATATACAAAAGAAGATCAGCTTCCTACAGTACCGCCCAGTGCCGGCGGTCATGGTGACCGCCAACGGCCGATCCAACGCTATCGGGGTAATCAAATATGGTGGTCTCCCCTCCCATCGGCTTTATCGGCCTGGGCACCATGGGCGAACCCATGGCCTTGAATCTGGCAACGGCAGGCATCCCGCTGCGGGTCTGGAGCCGATCGACGACGAAGTACCCACGCTTGGTCGCCGCCGGCGCCACGGCGATGAAGGACATACGGGATCTGTATCATCAATGCGGCACGATCATTCTGATGCTGACCGACGGCGGCGCCATCGACGCGGTGCTGGCCCGCAACGAGCCGGAGTTCCCCAAGCGCGTCGCGGCCCGCACGATCGTCAATATGTCCACCGTTCCCCCGGAATACTCCCTCTCGCTCGCCACCGATATCCAGGCCTCGGGCGGTCGCTATGTTGAAGCGCCCGTCTCCGGTTCGCGCCAACCGGCACAAGCCGGCCGGCTGGTGGCTATGCTCGCGGGTAGAGAAGAGGACGTCGAGGCGGTCCGTCCACTCCTCGCGGCGATGTGTCATGAAAGTTTCGACTGCGGCCCGGTGCCTGGCGCCTTGCGTATGAAGCTGGCGATCAACACCTTCCTCATCACGCTGGTCACCGGGCTTGCCGAAGCCACCCATTTCGCACAACGGCACCGGTTGGACATGGCGTGTTTCGCGGCGATTCTTGATGCGGGCCCCATGGCCAGTGACGTCTCCCGCAGCAAAATGACCAAACTGCTGCAACACAACTTTGAACGGCAGGCAGGCATCACCGATGTGCTGAAGAACAATCGTTTGGTGGTGGAATCAGCACGGGCCGCCGGCATCGCCTCCCCGCTGATGGATATCTGTCTTGCTCTCTACGCCAATACCGAAGCCATGGGCCTGGGGGAAACGGATATGGTCTCGGTGATCAAAGCCATCGGCATCCGGGACACAGGCTCTGGCCCCGGTGGAATCCACCGATAACCCATATGGGGTATGTGCGCGCTCTACCGACTCCCTACACTCAAGAGACTCTGATTTGGGACTGGTGGAACGACGATGAAAAAAACGACCTTACTCCTGATTGCTTCGGTGGCATCGGCCACACTTGTTTCCGGGTGCGGTGGCTCCTCCTCTTCCGGCGGCGGCGCCGGGGATGGCGATAGCGGCCTGAGCATCAACGGTACCGCCACCGCTCCAACTGGCGCGGTGGCCATTCACCCTCAACCGGGCTTTCTGGAGATCGCCCTGAACCTGCTGATTTCCCCCGCCAACGCGGCGATCACCGGTCTTGACCCGGTGGCAGGCGCCACCGTCCAGCTTCTGCGAATCGACGACGAGGGCAATCCGGTGGGCGACGTGCTTGCGGAAACGGTTACCTCGATCAGCGGGGATTACACTTTGCCCCTGCCACAAGACGTGAACCTGGCAGGCAATCTGCTCGTGCGTATCACGGGATCCGGTGCTCAGATGCGCGCCCAGGTGGTCGACCGAATGGTGGACATCAATCCGGTATCCGAATTCGTGCTGAGAAAATTTATTGAACAAGGCGTGGATCTTGACCAACTGACCGTCTCCGAAGTGGTGACATTAAAAGGCAAGGTGGATACGTTCGACCTCACCGCTGGCAACGATCTCAGTGACATGCTTTCCAAACTGGACCTGGAAGTGGGTGAGTTCGTGGAACAGCAGGTCGCGGCCATCAACAGCCAACCAGGCGATGCCAGCGGCGTTACCGGCAATTATCGCAGCTCCGCCTTCGGCCTGGGGTTGCATGACAGCGACAATGACAACTTCGGCACCTTCGCCAATGATCTCTGGTTAAGCGAATTCAGTTTCGCCGACGGCGGCGGCAATATCGTGTCAATCACGCTAGAGACCGAAGAGAATGCCTATTCCAACTTCTCCGGCTCCAGTGTGGCAACCGCTTCACTGTTCTATGAAACCGGCATCGAGGATAGTGAAGCTCTCTCTGGCACCTTGAGTCATTCCGGCCTTCTCACCATAGAGGGCCCCTTCGAAGAAAGCGTGAACGGTGATTACGCCTTTCGCTACCCCGCAATGGTCTACAACCTGCAGAAAGTGAAGGAGAAGGGCCTGTTTTTCCTGCTTTCCCAGGAAGCCGCGGTGCGCTATGGCACTACCGACACCAATGGTGATCAGCAACCGGATGCGTTGAACCCCAATGACCGGAAAGGAGACGAGGCGTTTCGGGCCCTGGAGGTCTTCGCACGCTCCCCCTCGCCCATGGAGAGTTCCGATCTTAACGGCACCTTCGGGCGGGTTTTCATGGAGACCTACGTGCAGTCCGGTGTTATCGAGCTGCAGACTGAAGTCAGCCGCGTCACTTTCAACGGCGACGGCACCTTCGACCAAGGCGACGGCACGGGACACCGGGTCGGGCTGGAAAGCAGCGGCGGCACCTACATGGCCCTATCCGAAACCGGCTCCACGGGAGAGCCGATTGTCATCTCCGCCCAAGGGGATATTGTTTCAGCGGGCAGCGAACAAGGGCAGCCGACGGCCACCGATGGATTCATCAACGACAGCTTCGACTTCATCGCCTTCGCGGAAACCGAAAACAACGACACGCTCTGGGCGGAATTCAACAAAACTCTGATGGTGAAACTACCGGAAAGCACCCCGGATATCGCCGGTAAGCGATACCGTTTGATGTTGTTGTCCGTGTCACTGGAGGGAGCCGGTAACGGAACCAGTGATATTGAGATGATCAACAGCCGGTTCAACAGCTACATCAACCTGAACAGTGCCACCGCCGGCACCCTGGACGGCCACTTTACCGTGGTGGAAAAAAGCGGCCTCGGCGGTGATCTTTCCGTGGAGCAGGACAGCATCAATCAACCCGTGGCCGTGAGCGTCGACGCCCAGGGCGCCACAACACTGACCCTCAACGACGAAGACGGTCATAACCTCATGGAAGGGTTCTTCAACCAGGATGCCAGCCTGGGCGTATTCACCACCCGTTGGGTACCCGATGATGGCGATCCCAATGAACTCGGCCTGGTGGTCCTGGTCGATGTCACGGAAGACGCTCCCGGCATACAGTAACAAGCCAGCAGGCTATTTCCGACCCCGCTCCGCCGGGGTCGTTCTCGTTGCGCCCCAGGCAAACGCTTTCTATGATCAAGGTCATATTTCGCCGAGCCCGGGGCCTCTGTCTTGCAGGATGATAATGACGATCTGATTGGCAAGATCTATGAAACAGCCTTGTCCCCCGACGATTGGGTGGAACTGCTGGACACCATTACCGGCTGGACCTACACCACGCCGCCAAAGGATACCCCCGATGCGCCCGTTCATGTGGAACGGTTGATCGGGCACCTTGAACGGGCGGTACGCGGCAGCTCCTATATGCATGCTCTTGAGGACCGCACACAGCTCCTCAATACCATGTATGACCGAATGCCCTGGCCAATGCTGATGCTCGACCAGGAAATGCATGTAATGGAATGCAACCTGGCGGCGCGTCAGACGCTCACCCGGGAGCCGATAACCTTGCTCCCCGATGGCCAACTACGCGTCGCCGACCGGGAACTGAAGCAGTCATTGAAGCGGGTCAATGACCGCGCGGGCGGCCGGCATACTCAACTGCTCACTTCACGACACGCCGCGGTGACCCTGCTCTGTCTGCCAGTGAAGAAGTCCGACGCCGGGGGCACCATTAGCCGGGTGCGGACTATTGTCTGGGTATTGGCGGGTCAGAATGTAGTGACTCCCTCTCCTGAATCCTTGAAAGCCATTTTCCCCATAACTCACGCGGAATCCCGCCTTCTTCACCTGCTGTGTAAGATCGGCAATCTCAATCAAAGCGCGGCATTGCTGTCGATCAGCGTTCACACCGCTCGCGCCCAGATCAAGTCCGCCATGGCAAAGCTGGACGTCAATAGCCAGGTACAATTGGTAAGCCAGGCGATGGGGCATGCTCTGGTGCAGACCGCACCGCCCGGGGCTACGTCACCAATACCGGAGCGCACCATGACCCTGACCGACGGCCGCGTGTTGAGCTGGTTCGAGTACGGTGATCCAACCGGGCGGCCGGTGCTGACATTGGATAACCTCGGTGGCGCACTCCCCGACCACCGCCTGTTCGAAACCTGGTATCGCGAACAGGGTCTGCGCATGATACTGATCGTAAGGCCCGGTTACGGCCTTTCAACCGCACGGCCGGAGATGGAGTTCCGGGATTTCAGTCCGGATATCCGCGCGCTATGCCGCCATCTCGATATCGAACGACCACCGATGGCGGCCTACTGCGGCGGCGGGCCCTATGCACTGTGCTCAGCCGCTATGGATCCGGATCTGTTTGATCGACTGGGACTGCTGTCCAGTACTGTTCCGATCGAACACTTCGAACTGGATAAGCTTGACCCTATCCACGCCATGTTCCTGCGTATCTTCCGTAAGGATCCACGTCTGTTCGTATTGGTCGGACGGCTCGCCCTGCGCGGAATGCAGCGCTCGCCGGAAAAGTATTTCTCACGTCTGGCCAAATCCCTGTGCCCCGAAGACCAGGCCGTACTCGGAAACCCGGACCTGCTGGCCCGGCTGATCGAGCGCATGAAGCTCAGTCACTTCCAGGGCGCCCGCATCATCATTGATGAGTATCTGCGTATGCAGCACCCCTGGTATGTGGATCTCAGCCAGATCAGCGTGCCTGTCACCTACTGGCACGGAGAAGACGACCGCATCATCTCCATCGGCAGTGCCCGTGGCCTGGCCGCGAGCCTGCCCAACGTCAGTTTTCGCAGCTTCCCGGACCAGGGGCGTTTTATGATCTACAAGGTCTGGAAAGCGTTTTTAACTGAACTGCTCGAACTTTCTTCTCCCGAGGAATCACCCGGAGGGACTGCCTTTCCAGCCCTTACCAGCCCTTTCTGAATCAGTAACGCGGGACAGCCGATCACTTTCCTTTTTCCATAATCTTGTCTCTCCCGCTATTTCCCATGTATTGATCGGGTCAACGCGATCAGCCCTGCTTTTTCGTCAATCCATAGTAGCTTCTGACTACTTCATCCCGGGTTGCTCCGGGCTCGAACATCTCAATCACCACATTGTCGGGAGCCCCCAACATGAAGTAACCGCCACCTCCGCCCAACTTCCGAATCGGATTGGGAATATGAAGCCCCGCCTCCTTCATCCTTTCATAGATCTCCTCGATGCCAACCACTTGCATTCCAAGATGGTGCACCGCGTTCTTTCCTTCCCCTCTGGGAGGTTGATCGTAGAGATGCAGTGCACCAATACCGATTTTCATAAAGACATTACGGGCACCGGCGACGTCACCATCCCATACCACCTCGCCATCGAACCATCTTGTATAGAAGTCGATCGTCTCGTTGATATTTGAAGCAAAGATATGGACATGCTGCAGGTGGTAGCGCTGATTACTTCCGTAGGGATACTGCCATTCGTTACTCATGATGCATCTCTCCAGACTCACCGAAAATGATTCATTCTTTTAATGTCATGCTTTCCTGGCCATCTCTTTCAACGGCAGTCCAACAAGGCAAGAGCACCGAATGACGACTATATGTTCAGTGCCGCCTTGATGGCTTCCTTTCTTTCATCCGTGAACACACCGGTATCCAGAAGATCCAGGATCGACAGCACATCGCCGCGGGAGCCCCAACTGCCTTCATCAATGACACGGAAGTTCACCCACCACAGCGGGCCAGGGGCACTCATGTCACAGGCTTCCGCCAGTGCGGCCAGAACACGGCGAATGACTTCCGTCCGGACCTCCGCCGGCCAGGCCGCCGCCATGACGGCAATATCAATTGTCACAACGTCCGCCTGCTCATCCGAAAGCAACTCGCCATTAATCGCCATACTGTCGGTATTGAGTTCATTAAAATGAACCTGGAAACCCACACGGGCGGGAGGCATGGGCTGCCCCACTTCCGGCACCAGGACAGCGTCGGTCAATGTCGTCGCTAACGCTCTTTTCTGATCTGTGTTCAGACGCCCTTGCGGGGTCGTGACTCTGATGATGGTCATCGTTCCGCCTATTTTCCGGCAAAGACGGGCTCGCGCTTTTGCATCATCGCCATGACACCCTCACGTACATCCTCACTTTTCATCAGTTGGAGTAACTGTTCCGTTAACATAGCCAAACTTGCTTCATCACCCTCATAACGGGCCGCATTGGCTGAAACCAGGGTAGCTTTAACCCCCAATGGCGCGGCTTTCGCAATCCGTTCGGCCACTTCAATAGCACGATCCAGTTCCTGACCGGGCTCAACCACTTCACTGACCAAACCCAGTCGGTACGCTTCTTCAGCCGAGAATTCTTCACCCGTCAACATATAGCGCATGGCATTCGACCACCCGGCCACTTGCGGGAAGCGCACCGTGGCGCCACCGGCCGGCGCAATACCACGCATCACTTCCATCTGCGCGAAACGGGCATTTGAAGCGGCAATCGCAACATCAGCGCTGAGGGCCAATTCAATGGCCGCGGTCCAGCACATACCCTGAACAGCCGCGATCAAAGGCTTGCTACGTCTCGGCCGGGAGACACCAAAGGGATCGATCCCCTCATCCGGATACTGAAAACCACCACCAGCCAGCTTGGGGCCCAGCTCCATCAAATCCAGACCGGCGGTGAAGTGCTCACCATGGGCGAACAATACGGCGCAGCGCAGATCAGGGTCGCGCTCGTATTCCCCCAGAGCCAGGGCGAGGTCGGCCAGCATGGCGCTATCGAAAGCATTACGTTTGCCCGCCCGATCCAGGCCCAGCAGAAGAATATTTCCACGCCGCTCCCGGCTAACGCGGCCTGTTCCACTGTTTGCTTCACTCATCTTCAGATCTCTCCAGAAATATAACGACTGTAATATTCAAAAAGCCTAGTATATAACGATCGTTATATCAAGAAGAAACAGCATCACCACAAGCTCAGGCCGGACAGTCGGCAACATGGCTCATCAAGGTAATCTCTGGCGGCATTACCCGAAGGAAATAGAGGAAGGTGTGTCGAGACGGAGGCGGAATCGCCCGGCAACCATGGAATCAGGTTTCCGGATTGGCGCCAGGCAACGGTTTAATGGGACTTGCTCTGCTGTGTGCCGTGTCAGGTTTTGCTCTGAATCGCCGTTTCGATCAGCCATTCCAGCTGTCGGGATACCCTGTCCAACGGTTCGATGCTCCGCTGCGCACGACAAAGGGCCACCGTCCCCTCAACGGAAGAAACAATCAAGGTCGCAAGCTGTTTTGCCTGCTCATCTTCGACTCCTTCCATCCGCAAGGATTGACTCATGACATCGGTCCAGGTGGCGAATACCCTGGCGGCCGCGTCAAGCGCCACCATCCCCTCGTCACTGTCGGGCTCCTCAACCGCCACGGACAGAATCGGGCAGCCGGCTTTAAAGTCACTTTTCAGAACCTGTTCTCGCCACAGCTCCAGAAAAGCCGACAACCCGTGCAACGGTCCCGCCTGCAATGACTCAGCCAGTACCGCTGTCACCTTGCCCCCCACATAGCGCACCGCTTCCACAACCACCTGCTTCTTCCCGCCGGGGAAGTAGTGGTAAGTGGACCCGAGAGGGGCCTTTGAGTACTTGGCCAATTCGCGAATACTGGTCGCATTCAATCCCCTGCGACTTAACATCTCCGCCGCACCGGCAATCAATCTTCGGCGTGCCTCTGGCTTTGACTGAGACATCTTCTCTCCGATCATTCAGAAAATATAACAAACGTCATATTTTAGCATCGCCATAACCGGTATCACAATCGATATGGTGAAGCGTCTTCAATACCTGAAACCTTCACATCGAGTCGAACGGGAAGCCCGTCAAACCGCACTATTCCGCGCTCCCTCTGATAGAGGCCCGGTGTTCCGTTTGCTATGCTTCCTCTTTCGTTTCCGACACGATTGATCGTTTTTCAAGCAAACTCGCGCAGGCCTGAAAGGTATAGCCCAAAACGCCAGAAATCGAGGATCAAACGCAGATATGGCAAAGGAAGATCTATCCGGCCACACCCCCATGATGCAGCAGTACCTTGGCATCAAGGCCGAGCACCCGGACCAGTTGGTGTTCTACCGCATGGGGGATTTTTATGAGCTGTTCTTCGGCGATGCGCAGAAGGCGGCACGGTTGCTGGACATCACGCTGACCCAGCGCGGGCAAAGCGCGGGCAAGCCGATTCCGATGGCGGGGATTCCGTATCACGCGGCGGAAGGCTATCTGGCACGGTTGGTGAAGCTCGGTGAGTCGGTGGTGATCTGCGAGCAGATCGGTGATCCGGCCACCAGCAAGGGGCCAGTGGAACGCAAGGTGGTACGCATCGTCACGCCGGGGACCGTGAGTGACGAAGCCTTGATGGAAGAGCGCCGCGACAATCTGCTTTGCGCTTTGTGCGAGGACGGCCCCCGTGTGGGCGCGGCGGCGCTGGATGTGGCCGCCGGCCGTTTCGTGGTGACCCAGGTGGAAGGCCAGGAGCAGTTGCAGGCGTTACTCGAGCGCTGGCAGCCGGCGGAGTTGTTGCTGAGCGAAGCACACGGTTTTCCGACGGCCTTGACGGAGCGCCCCGGCAGCCGGGTCCGGCCGGTGTGGGAATTCGATGAGGAAGCAGCGCGGCGGCAGCTGTGCAAGCAGTTCCAGGTGCAGGACCTGTCCGGCTTCGGGCAGCCGGCGGGCGCCGCGGTGGCCGCCGCCGGCGCGCTGTTGCAGTACGCCCGCGATACGCAGCGTAGCGCCCTGCCCCATGTCACCGGTCTGGCGGTGGAGTCGTTCGACGACAGCGTGGCCATGGACGCCGCCACCCGCCGCAATCTGGAACTGACCGAAACGCTGGATGGCCGGGAGCAGCATTCCCTGGCCTGGGTATTGGACAACACCACCACCGCCATGGGCGCGCGCCTGCTGAAGCGCTGGGTGCACCAGCCATTACGTGACCGCGCCGTGCTCAATGGCCGCCAGGATCGTATCGATGCCTTGCGTGACGGCTGGCGTTTCGAGGCGCTGCGCCAGGTGCTGGACCGGATTGGCGATATGGAACGGATTCTCGGCCGGGTGGCGCTGCGCTCCGCCCGCCCCCGCGATCTGACCCGCCTGCGCGCCAGCCTGGAAGCGCTGCCGGCCTTGCACGCGGCCTTGCCGGAATCCAACGCCTTCGCCGAAGCCCATGAGCGCTTGGGCGAGTTCCCGGAACAGTGCGAATTGCTGGCCCGGGCCGTGATCGAGAATCCGCCCATGCTGATCCGCGACGGCGGTGTCATCGCTCCCGGTTACAGCGAGGATCTGGATGAGTTGCGCGCCATCAGTGAGAACGCCGGCGCGGTGCTTGTGGATATTGAAAAGCGCGAGCGCGAGCGCACCGGCTTTGCCACTCTGCGGGTCAAGTACAACAAGGTCCACGGCTACTATATTGAGCTGTCCCGCCGCGAGGCGGAGCAGGCGCCGGTGGACTATCAACGCCGGCAGACCCTGAAGAACGCTGAGCGCTTTATTACGCCGGAGCTGAAGACCTTCGAGGACAAGGCGCTGTCCGCGTCCAGCAAGGCGCTGACGCTGGAAAAACGGCTCTACGAGGAGTTGATCGAAACGGTGGCGGCGCATCTGGGTCCGTTGCAGGTTTGCGCCTCGGCGGTGGCCGAACTGGACGTGCTGGCGACCCTGGCCGAACGCGCCGAGGCGCTCGGCTGGGTACGGCCGCAATTACTGGAGACACCACTGCTGGAGATCGTCGACGGCCGTCACCCGGTGGTGGAACAGGTGCTGGAAGAGGCGTTCGTGCCGAACAGCCTGCACCTGGATGATCGCCGCCGCATGGTCGTCATCACCGGTCCGAACATGGGCGGTAAATCCACCTATATGCGTCAGACCGCGTTGATCGCGCTGCTCGCTCACATCGGCAGCGCGGTGCCCGCCGCCAGCGCCCGCATCGGGCCGCTGGACCGGATCTTCACCCGCATCGGCTCCTCCGACGATCTGGCCGGCGGCCGCTCCACCTTTATGGTGGAAATGTCGGAAACCGCCAACATCCTCAATAACGCCACGCCGGAAAGTCTGGTATTGATGGATGAGATTGGTCGCGGCACCAGTACCTTCGACGGGCTCAGTCTGGCCTGGGCGGCGGCGGAACATCTGGCCACGCGGCTGCGCGCCTTCACTCTGTTCGCCACCCATTATTTCGAGTTGACGCAGCTGCCGGAGACTCTGGACACTGTCTACAATGCTCATCTCACCGCCAGCGAGCACGACAATCGCATCGTGTTCCTGCACCGGGTGCAGGAGGGGCCCGCCAGCCGCAGTTACGGTCTGCAGGTGGCACAACTGGCCGGGGTGCCGGCACCAGTGATCCAGCGGGCCACGGAAAAACTGCTGGAACTGGAAACCGGCACCCCCGCGCCGGCGCCGGCGCCCACGCGCCCGGCGGCGCCGATGCAAAGCGAGCTGTTCGCGGCACCGGACCCGCTCAAGGAGGCCATCGCCGAAATCGATCCCGATCAGGTGACCCCCCGTCAGGCGCTGGATCTGCTTTATCGGCTGAAGAGCTTAGCTTAACCGGGTAAGCCGGTTTGCCTGCCCGGGACCTTGAAGCTAGACTAGCGCGGCCCCGAGACCCCCAAACCGGCGCTCTGCTAGACTTTCCATAGCGGGCGGACCGGTCGTGGAAGAGAACACACCTGGCGAGGACAGGCTAATGACGTTCGTAGTAGGTGAAAACTGCATCAAGTGTAAACACACGGACTGTGTGGAAGTATGTCCGGTGGACTGCTTTTATGAAGGTCCGAATTTTCTGGTGATTCACCCGGATGAGTGCATCGACTGTGCGCTGTGCGAGCCGGAGTGTCCCGTGAACGCGATCTTCTCGGAAGACGAGTTGCCCGACGATCAGCAGGAATTCCTGGAAATCAATGCCGAATTGGCGGAGAAGTGGCCAAATATCACGGAGATGAAGGACGCTCCCGACGACGCCGCGGACTGGGATGGCGTGGCCAACAAGCGCGAGCAGCTGATTCGAGAGTGGTAGTGAGAACGGCGGGCATGACGGATCGAAGATTCGTCTTACCGCCAACCGCCTGAGCGGCGGACTGGCATCGCCATGGAAGGTGGCCACAAAATGAGAAGGGCGGCATCCTGCCGCCCTTTTTGCGTCGAGTCGTCCTTACCCGATTTGCGCTCACCTGGACATCCTTGTCCGCCATCCTTAGCAGTTCCCTGTGCTCATGTCCCTGAACACGGGAAGTACTATAGCAAGCGCCCTGACGCTCAAGGGTTAAAGATCTTTAAAAAGTAAATGGATCTCGTCCCCACAAAAACAAAAAACCCTTATAAATCAGACAGATAAGAATTTTCAGATCGAAAGAAAGAGCAGATGGCGGACACAACATTGGTAAAAATGCTTACACCATTGTAAGCTATGGCTTACAAGATCGCGGTTGACCCTCACTTCACCAGCCTGCCATTTGCACCCCGGATACGGTGCACCCGAACAAGCTAGGAAGTTTTTACATTCTCTCACCGCATTTTACAGCAGGGGGAAGGCTCTCCCTGTAGGATATACAGTATCTCGATTGGCTAGGGCATTAGGCCGAGCCAACGGAAAAGGTATCCCCCCAAGGCGCTAGAAATAGCGCTCACAACCCCCCCTCTTCCACCCCCCCCTTTGGAAGAGGGGTTTTTTTTGTCCGCCGTCCATGGCGGCCACTCCTTGGGCCGTCGCAAGCGACGTCAAAAATCCCTCCCTGCGATTTTTGCGCCCCTCAGAGTGACTTCAACCGCACACACACCGATTCAAAAGCCTCCTTCAACGGGTCGAACAGGGATGCGGCCACTGACAGATCCCCGTCGCGGGCCGCGCTTTCCATCTCCAGACATAACGCCGACACCCGTACCGCGCCGAGGTTGCCACTACTGCCCTTGAAGCTATGAGCCTGCTGGCGCACCACTTCCACATCGGCGGCGGCCAGACCATCCTGAATCGCGCGCAAACGCTGTTCGCCATCCTTGACGAACGACACCACCAAGCGGGGAAAATCCGCCCCCATCACTTCTTTCAGTTCCTGGATAACCGCCAGGTCCACTGCTTCCTGCCTGCTCATCAATCACTCCAGCTGAGCCCTGCGTCAACGCAATCGTGACGCCAATGGTAGCGCCATAATATCGCACAGACTTCAGCGGAATGGATGAGAAAACGGGCTGCCGTGTCAGGCAAAGAGGCGCCGCGACCGTGGAAAGCAGCGCGGCCATGGACAGGCTCAGGACAACAGGCCCAGACGCCGGGCCCGCTCCAGATCCTTCGGGTAATCCACGTCCCAGAGCATCGGCAATAGTCGTGGCTGACAATGGGCGGACAGCGCCGCCAGGGTATCGGCCAGGGTGTGATCGGTACTCATCGCCACATGGCGGAACAGTGGCTGGCGCCAGAGCGCGGCATCACTGCCGCCCAGCAAGACGAACCCGCCATCCTCGCTGGGGCCCAGTACCACCGGCGCCTGTCCCAGGGTATCCGCGGCTTCCCGCAGATAGTCGGGGCTCATCGCGGGACAGTCGCTGCCCACCAGCAACACTCTATCCGCCCGCGCCAGCCCCCAGGCCATGGCCCGCTCCATGCGCTCGCCCAGATCCGCCCCTTGCTGGTAGTCGATGTCCAGCCCGAGCTCCCGCGCCCGGCGCTCGGTCGCGGCCTCCGCACGGTTTAGCATCAGCACCGCCGGGCCGGGAAACGCCGCCGCCAAACACAGCGTCCGGTCCAGCAGCGCCTGGTGAGCCGCCAGCGCGGCGTTCTCTCCCAAGGAAGCCGCCAACCGGGTTTTCACCTGCCCCGGCTCTGGCGCCTTGGCGAAGACCAACAGCAACGTGCTCTCGCCTTTATCCCGGGTCACGCCCGCCCTCCCGCTCTGGAGCGGCTTCACCATCGTCATGGTCGCGATAATAGATTCGGTGCAGTTCGGCCGGGTCGGCGCCACGCCAATAGCGCCAGCGCAAGCGCCACATCAGCCATACCGTCCGCAGCACACCGTGTTGCTGCCAGCGGCGACTGTCCACCACCATTCTGGGACGTAAACATAACGGCTTGCCGTGGCGGCGCAGGCAGGCACTCAATGCCACGTCCTCCATTAACGGCTGTAACGGAAAGCCACCCACATCGAGAAACAAAAGGCGATCCACGAAGATCCCCTGATCGCCAGTGGCAATACCGGTCCAGCGCGAGCGCAGATTCATGGCGCCGCCGATGATCGGAAAGAGTGGATGGCGGCCTTTGAGACGGACATCGAACCGCCCCCACAACGGCCCCTCCGGCAAATAACGCAATGCCGCCGGTTGCCCCCGCCGCATGCCGCTGTCAGCGTGGAGGAACCAGAGCAGATCGCCGCAGGCCCGTTCAGCGCCGAAGTTCATCTGACGGGCCCGGCCACGATCGCAGTGCAGGACCTTGTCCGCGACCTCCTCCGCCACCGACACGGTCTCGTCGGTGCTGGCACCGTCCACCACGATGATCTCATCCTGATCCCACAGATGTCGGCGCAGCTTCGGCAGCAGCCACCGTAAACGGGGGGCTTCATTGAGCACCGGAATCACCACGCTCAAACGCCGCGTCACGCCAGCGCTCCACCGCAGCTGCTACCGGCGCCGGCGGTGCAACCATAACAATGATCCGCCACGTACACCGGTTCTCCGTCCTTGTCGTCCTGTAGCATTTCCCGCAGATGTGGATGACGCCCGGTGCCACCCTGAGCCAGGCCCAGCATCTGGTTGAAATCGCAATCGTACAGGTAACCCTGATAATCCACGCTCAGGGTATTCCGGCACATCACGTCGTCCAGGTTGGCCGGATTGTGGTTGCTACGCAGCAGCTGCATATAATCATCGAACTGATGGTGGGCCAGCAGCACCGAGCCGAACCGGCTGATCGGCATGTTGGTGATGGTCAGCAGGCGATTGAAGTGAATATCGAAACGGACCGCCAGCTCGCGCTTGTAGTCCTCCTGCAAACCGGCCTGCGGTGGTGGCAGGTGAGCCCCCACCGGGTTGTACACCAGGTCCAGAATCAGGGACTCGCCACCATAACCCATCCGGTTGAGCCGACGGATCGCCTCGATGCTGGCCGCATAGACTCCCTTGCCCCGCTGCTTGTTGACGTTCTCTTCCAGATAGCAGGGCAAGGACGCCACCACCTGCACGCCCTGTTCCGCCAGGAAAGCCGGCAAATCTTCATAGCCGGGTTCCAGCAGGATGGTCAGATTGCAGCGGTCGATCACGGTGACACCCAGCGTCCGTGCTTCCTGGACCAATCGCCGAAAGTGAGGACTCATTTCCGGCGCACCGCCGGTCAGATCCAGGGTCTCGATGTGTCCCCGCCGCAGCACCTCGATAACCAGGTCGGCGGTCTCCGCGGACATCATCTCCGTGCGCGTGGGACCCGCGTTCACGTGGCAATGCACGCAGCTCAGATTGCACCGATAGCCCAGATTCACCTGCAAGATGGTGGTCCGCCGCCGATGTAGCGCGGGGAAATCGGTGCCGCTGCGTACCAGTAACGCGCGACTGTCTCTCATGATCAGCTCCTGTCCGTTGTTCTACTGTAATGGACGCACGGATAAGGAAAACGTTACGTCAAAAGACACGACAAAGGCGAATTCGATACAGAAGAGGGGAAATGGCGCCCCGGAGACGATTTGAACGTCCGACCTAGCGCTTAGGAGGCGCTTGCTCTATCCAACTGAGCTACCGGGGCATTGAAAGGAGGCATTGTACCGGCCTGAAACCGCAGTGCCAGTAGCAAGGAGCAAGACTCTCTGTGGAGGCGCTTACTCACCCTCCGGGCACCGGCCACGCGGCGGTATCCGCGTGGCGTGACGGCGGCCGGCGCAGGGCGCCGGAAGGCCCCGCCCTCACCCAACTGAGCTACCGGGGCAGAAGAACGGCATTGTACCGGCCTGAACGGCTCGTGCCAGCCCATATGCCCATTCGCCGCAAAGCAGCGAATCCAGGAAGGCAACCATTGACATCTCATGCTTCCTCATCAAATATTCAATAAATCAATTGAATATTGCTCCATTAAGCAGGAACCACTGCCATGACCGAGATTTTCGAATTCGTCATCCGCACGCTGTTGATCGGCATCGGGGCCACGGCGATAGCGGATGGCTATGCCCTGGCCGCCCGGCGTTTGCTGGGTATTCCGGCGCCCAACTGGGGACTGGTGGGACGCTGGGTGGGGCATCTGCCTCGTGGTCGATGGATTCATGACAGCATCGCCAAGGCCCCTGCCATCACCGGTGAAACCGCACTGGGGTGGCTTACCCACTATCTCATAGGCGTTGGTTTCGCTGGGCTGCTGCTGGCACTGGCGGGGTTATCCTGGGCCAGGGAGCCATCCTTATGGCCGGCGCTGCTGTTCGGCGTGCTTACCGTGGCGGCACCTCTGTTGATTCTGCAGCCGGGCATGGGCGCTGGCGTGGCGGCGTCGAAAACACCGAACCCGAATCAGGCCCGTCTTCGCAGCCTGATCAATCACACCGTATTCGGTATCGGCCTGTTTCTCTCCGCCTGGCTGGGGGCTTTGATTCTATCCTCGCCATGACCACTGCCCGCCTCCGTGGATGACGTTTTACCTTTGTTGCCTTTACGCATCACGGTGGGCGATTCTAGGGTCAACAAGAACTGATCAAGGAAAGGATCCACTCATGAAAGCACTCAGCATCATCATTCTGATCCTGGATATTTTCGCCATCGTGAAAATCCTGCAATCCGGCGCCGAGGTACCACAAAAGGCCTTGTGGATCGCGCTGGTGGTCATCCTGCCGCTGCTTGGTCTGATTCTCTGGGCCCTGCTGGGACCGGGCTCTCCGGTGAAAAAATAACCAGGCCGGGGTCAGCCCCCCAACCCCAGATTCAGCAACAGCTGGTTGTCACGGCTGAAAAGCCAGAACACCACGCTGGCCAGAGACACCATCTGGAACTGCATGTGCTGCCGCCGTCCCCGTAACCAGGCTTCTGGCCAGTGTTCGCGGATGGCGGCCACCTTCTCCATCAGAAACAACAACATCACGGCGACGATCATCAGTAGTGCGGCGATCAATGCCGGCACGAACGGCGTGGCGCTGGCCAGCAACCACAACAGCAATACCGCCGGCGTCAGTGTCGCTTCCTCCCTTTGAACCTCCGCCCCCAGATACAATCCCGAGGGCAGCAACAGGAAAATCGCCACCAGCAAGGGCACCAGTGGTAACCAGCCGTGCGCCACCGCCGGCGCCGGCAGCCAGATCCCGGTGGCCACCGCCACCACCAGCAGACCATGCAGGAATTGCAAACGAATCAGGGTAACCAGATGGGCGGGCAGTTCCGCATCCCGGGGCAGACGCATGAGGGCTCCTCTCAGTGCTCTCAGAGATAGGGTTCCAGCATATGGGCCAGGGCATTGCGCACATTGCGCCAGCCTGCCATGGCCTGGAAGTCGGCATCGTCCATGCGCCTGGCGCCGGCGATCCGGCCGTCGATCAGAGTGTTGACCTGTTCCGCCAGGGGACCATCGTAGCATTCCAGATCGAACTCGAAGTTCAGCCGCAAACTGCGCGCATCCCAGTTCCCCGAGCCAAGCTGTACCCAATGGCCGTCGACGGTCATCACCTTGCTGTGATCGAACGGCGGAGCGGAAAGATACAGATGCGCGCCACCGCGCACCAGCCATTTCAGCGCGTGAATACTGGCCCACTGCACCAGACGCAGATTGTTCTTGCGCGGCACCACCAGCTCCACCTTGACCCCCTTCAGCAGCGCCAGTTGCAGAGCCGCCATCAAGGTCTGGTCAGGGACGAAATAAGGCGTGACGATACGGATCTCCCGTTCCGCCGAGCCGATGGCGGCGAACAGAGTCAGGCGACGCTTGTCGAAATCGGCGTCCGGCCCGGCGCTGATGCCACGGGCGCGCACCGTTCCCGGCGCCTGCTGTCCCTGGTATTCCGCCGTCAGATTCTCGCCACAGGTGAACATCCAATCCGCCGCGAAGGTACGCAGCAGATGCGCCACCACCGGCCCTTCCAGACGGGCATGCAGGTCGTGGGTCCGGGCCGGCTCCCGCACATAGCCGGCACGCACATTCATGCCGCCGGTAAAGCCCAGGGTATGATCGACGATCATCAATTTACGGTGATTGCGCAGGTTCATGTAAGGCATGCGCCACGGCGCCACCGAGTGCAGGAACCGCTCCACCCGTACTCCGCCCTTGCGTAAACGGCGGGTCACCGAGGGCAAGGAGTACAAAGCGCCGACGCCATCCAGCAAGACTCTCACCTGCACGCCACGGGCGGCGGCCCGTGTCAGTGCCTCCACCAAGGGCTTGCCGGCCGCATCGTTGCCGAAGATATAGGTGGCCATGAAGACGCTGTGCTGTGCTTCATCCACCGCCTGTGCCATCAAATGCAGGGCCTCGCGGGCCTCATGCATGGTGACGCGATTGCCGGCGGTCAGAGGCAATCGCGTCAGGCGCCCCACCAACCGCGACAGCACACGCAATTGCGGTGCCTGCACCGTGTCCTCGGCAACCGATTCCGTGCTCTCCAGCGTATCGATGCCGCCGCCGGTAAGCTGCCGGGCACGGCGCTGGATACGATTGACCCCAAGCAACAAATACAGCAGAGCACCCAGAAACGGCACCAGCCAGACCAGGCCGGTCCAGGCCGCGGCGGCCCGGGCATCCCGCTTGTGCTGGGCCACATGCACGGTCACCCAGACCGCCAGCCCCACGCCCACCGGCGCGACGATCGCCAGCCAGAACGCCTCCAGCCAGGCGGAGGCCTGCTCCAGCCACAGCAAAGCCGTGTGTAAAAAGTCGCTCACGTCATCGCCTCGCTCGTAATTACCCCGGGCCGGGGCCGCAATCCCGGGGAAACATAGCATATTGACCGGCCCGGGGCTTGCGCCCGTGATTTTGCTCTTTTATTTTCAATAACTTACAATCGTCGTCCGTTTTTCACCCTCCGCGTCCAACAGGCGCACCGGGTCGGAATCTTCCACCCATTTGAAGTGCCATCATCGCCCGGTCATCCGTACCCGCGATCATCGGCAAACTCCAGGATCGGCCTCGCCGGTCACTCTGAAAGCAGAAACCTGCTGGTCCCTTGACCAGTGTACCGACGCGTTTGCGGCGTCGGCACGGCATGAGGAACACAAGCATGCAAGAAACCAACACCGTGATACCGCTGCGCGAGCATCACGACACCGACTTCGGCGAACCTCGTCGCTTCAAGGTGTATACCGCCCGCCAGTTGGACAAGATCGAGCCGCTCCAGCGGCTGGACGAGGAAGCCCGTTTCGCCATGGACGTGGTCGCCAGCGTCCTGCCCTTCCGGGTGAACGAGTATGTCATCGAGGAACTGATTGATTGGGACAAAGTCCCCGACGACCCGATCTATCAGCTCACTTTCCCGCAGAAGGATATGCTCGCGCCGGAACACTTCGAGCGGGTGGCCAACGCCATGCGAAGTGGCGACAAAGACATCCTGAACCAGGCCATCGCCGAAGTCCGCGAGGCGCTCAATCCACACCCCGCCGGACAGATGGAACACAATATTCCGGAAGTGGACGGCGAGCGCATCAATGGCCTGCAGCATAAGTATGATGAAACCGTGCTGTTCTTCCCCAGCCAGGGTCAGGTGTGCCACAGCTACTGTACTTTCTGCTTCCGCTGGGCCCAGTTCATCGGCGACAACGATCTCAAGATCGCGGCCAAGGAAGCGGGACAACTGAAGAAGTACATTCAGGCGCATCCGGAGATCACCGACGTGCTGATTACCGGCGGCGATCCGCTGGTGATGAAGACCAAGAATCTGCGCGCCCACATCGAACCGCTGCTGGAACTGGAACAACTGCGCACCATCCGCATCGGCTCCAAGGCGTTGACATTCTGGCCATACCGTTTTGTTTCCGACAATGACGCCAACGACCTGCTGGACCTGTTCCGGGAAGTGACGGCGGCCGGCAAGCACCTGGCGCTGATGGCGCACTATAACCACTGGAAGGAACTGGAACCGTCCATCGCCCGGGAAGCGATCCGCCGGGTTCGTGCCACCGGTGCCCAGATCCGGGCCCAGGGGCCCCTGCTGGCGCACATCAACGACAACGCCGATGACTGGGCACGCCTGTGGCAAACCCAGGTGGAGCTGGGCGTGGTGCCCTACTACATGTTCGTGGAACGGGACACCGGAGCCCGTCACTATTTCGAAGTGCCGCTGGCCAAAGCCTGGCGGATTTACCGGGACGCCATGAAACAGGTATCCGGCCTGGCCCGCACCGCGCGCGGACCGAGCATGTCCAGCCATCCGGGCAAGGTGGAGATCCAGGGGGTAACGGAGATCCACGGCGAAAAGGTGTTCGTGCTGCGTTTCATCCAGGGCCGCAACCCGGACTGGGTGCAACGGCCTTTCTTCGCCAAATACAACGGCGAGGCCACCTGGCTGAACCATCTGGAACCGGCCTTCGGCGAAGAGAAATTCTTCTTCGAGGATGAACTGGCCGCGATGGAGAGCTGAGCCGCCCAAACATCGCGCAGAGTTGCCTTCCAGAGGCCGCTACAACGCCACTGTGGGAGCTTGCCTGCAAGCGAATTGGGCTTCCGGGCCCCAAAGATTCGCTTGCAGGCAAGCTCCCACAGCGGCTTCGTGGCCCCTTCCATACCAACGATCGATGTTATGGGAGGCAGAAAGGCCTTTGTACAGACCTGTCGCGATATTGTTTCGTCGACAACCAACGAGATCAGTCTGTCACAACAACGCCGCCAGCCGCGCCAGACCTTTTTCCACCCGATTGTCCCAACGCACCGCGCAGTTCAACCGCAAGCAGGACGAGAACTTGTTGCCGGTGGAGAACAATGATCCCGGCGCGAAACTCACCCCCTCCTGCAAGGCCTGTTCCGCCAGCACCGTGGTATCGATCTGCCCGGGCAGTTCCACCCACAGTACGAACCCACCCGCCGGACGGCTGATCCGGGTCCCATCCGGAAACAACTGCTCCACCCGCGATGTCATTCGCGCCACCGCCTTGGCGTGTTCGCCGCGCAGCTGCCGCAGGAAGCGGTCGTAATGGCCCCGCTCCAGATAGCGCGCCATCGCCAGTTGCGAGGCCGTCGCCACCGATACCGTATTGATGAACTGCAGATACTCGGCGCGCCGCTGCTGACCGCCAGGCACCAGCCAGCCCACCCGCAGCCCCGCGGACAGTGTCTTCGAAGACGACGCACAATAGTAAACCAGCCCATCCCGGTCCCAGCTTTTCACCGGCCGCGGGCGCGGCCCGAACAGCGGCAGATCACCGTAAATATCGTCTTCCACCAGAGGCACGCGATGTTGGCTCAACAATGACAGCAACGCTTGCTTGTCCTGATCGGAAAGACACGATCCCAAAGGATTGGCGAAGTTGGTGACCAGCACGCAGGCTTTCACCGGCCAGCGCTCCAGCGCCACGGCCAACGCCTCCAGGGAAATCCCCTGCCGCGGGTCGGAAGGAATCTCGAGTGCTTTCAGTCCCAGCGATTCCAGCACCTGCAGCAGCCCGTAATAGGTGGGCGATTCCACCACCACCGTATCACCGGGTTTGGTCAGCAGCTTCAGTGCGATGGTCACTGCCTCCTGGCAACTGTTGGTGATCAGCACCTGGTCCGGCGACACCGGACATTGCAGCGCCACCAGACGACGGGCAATGGCCTGACGCAGTTCCAGGGCGCCCGGAGGAAATTCATACCCGACACAACGGCGCCGCTGCTCCCGCAGTACCGAATGGAAGGCCCGCTCGATCGCCGTTACCGGCATGAAATCCGGATCCGGCACCGCCGCCCCGAAATTCACCAGCGACGGATCATTGACCGCCTGAATCAGCTCCAGCACCCGGTCCTGGCCACTCACCGCCCTGGGCCGGGTAGTGGCGCGACGCATTCGCGGCGCATCGAAACGGGCCGGCGGCCGCGACACGTAATAACCGGATCGGGGGCGCGCCTCCAGCACACCACGCTGTTCCAGTTCACGGCAGGCGCTCACCGCCGTGGCCACGCTGACATTATGCTGATGACTCAATCTGCGCACCCCCGGGAGGCGCTGGCCAACGTCATAGACACGCTTTTCAATCAGCGCCTGCAACTGGTCGGCCAGTTGGTGATAAAGGGTCATGCCAGCGTTCTCCATTTCAGGCGACGTGCTCGGGCAGTCCACATCACTGGCACAGATGGCCCAGATCAAAACTGTACCGGTTCAAATTGATGTTTTTATATCTGTACCCCCAACCCCGCGCAAGCTTAATCTGGCCGTCCTTAGAGTCTGTTTAAGAAGGTCACATGGGATATTGGGAAACATTACTGCCCCTGGCCGGATTCGTGACGGTGATGACCGGCACCCCCGGCCCCAACAATCTGATGCTGATGGCCTCCGGCGCCAACGCCGGATTCCGCCGCTCGCTGCCGCATATCATGGGCATTCTGGTTGGCTGTCAGATTCTGCTGTTGTGCGTGGCACTGGGGCTGGGGCAACTGCTGACCCGCTTTCCGCAGCTGTCGCTGACACTGCGCGTTCTCGGCCTGCTGTTTTTGCTCTATCTGGCCTGGCAGTTGGTACGGCACCGTCATACGCCTCTGCGTGGCGATCACCGCGGCGCGCCACTGACGTTCTGGCAGGCCGCCCTGTTCCAATGGGTCAATCCCAAAGCCTGGATGATGATGGTCACCGCCGTGGCCACCTATACCGATCCGGTGCATTTCTCCGCCAGCCTGACGCTGGTGGCATTGTGTTTCTTCTTTCTCGGACTGCCGCTGATTTCACTGTGGAATCTTGGTGGCGTGGCCCTACAGGGCTGGTTGCAACACGGGCGGAGACTGGGCCGCTTCAATCTGGCCATGGCGGCCTTGCTGTTGCTGTCGCTCTACCCCACTTTCATGTCGTGATGCCAAGGCCCGCCGCCTGACGTACACTGGCCTGATCGTCGAATCAGTCCTGGGAACCTGGCATGCAAAACGGCCTGATGGTGCTGCACAGCAACCGTCTGGAAACGCTGACCGATCTGCTTATCGAGTGGCTGGGACGCTATCCGCTGGCGCCGCTGGAAACGGAAACGGTGCTGGTGCAATCCAACGGCATGGCGCAATGGCTCAAGCTCAAACTGGCCGCGCCCGACGCTCTCGGCATCGCCGCCGGCACCCGCTTTCAAATGCCCGCCCGCTTTCTTTGGAGCGCCTACCGCACCGTGCTCGGCGAAGATCGGGTGCCGCGCACCTCACCGTTCGATAAGTCGAGACTGCTGTGGCGGCTCTACCGGCTGCTGCCGATATTACTGGATGATGATCGCTTCGGCCCGTTGCGTCATTTTCTGGCCGACGACACCGACGGCCGCAAACGCCACCAACTGGCGGAACGATTGGCCGACCTGTACGACGCTTATCAGGTCTACCGGGCGGACTGGCTGGCGGACTGGGAACAGGGAGAGGATCGATTGCGGCGTTCCGATGAACGGGCGCTGTTCGATGACTTTCCGGAAAGCCAGCGCTGGCAGGCACATCTGTGGCGAGCGGTACTGGCGGACATGAACGAAACGCAAACCGCTCTCAGCCGCAGCGCCATTCACAATGCCTTCGTTTCCGCTCTGCGCAACGGCGAGTGTCCTCCGGGGTTGCCGCGCCGGTTGGTGATATTCGGTATCAGCGCCCTGCCGCAACAAGGATTGGAGGCACTGGCGGCCCTCAGCAGCCATTGTCAGATCCTGATGTTGGTACAGAATCCCTGCCGCCATTACTGGGCGGATATCGTCGAGGACCGGCATCTGCTGCGCCGGCAGTTGGAGCATCGCAAACGGCATCTGACCGCCCTGCCGGAAAATCGCGTCAACCCGCTGCTCGCCGCCTGGGGCAAACAGGGCCGGGACTTTATCGGTTTGCTTTACGACCACGACGATCCAGACAGCTACCGCGCCGCCTTCCACAATCAAATCGATCTGTTCGAAGACAGCGAGCCGGAGACGCTGCTGCAACAATTGCAGCATGACATTCTCGAACTGGAACCACTGCCCGAACGCGACCAGCGCCCTGCTCTGCGGGCGGACGACTCACTGCAATTCCGTATCGCCCACAGCGCCCAGCGGGAAGTGGAGATTCTTCAGGACGCACTGCTGGAAAGGTTCGCACACGACCCGGACCTCAAGCCGCGCGACGTCATCGTCATGGTGCCGGACATCGAGGCCTACGCGCCGCACATCGATGCCGTGTTCGGCCGCCTGGATCCCGGCGATCCCCGCTACCTGCCCTATACGCTCAGCGACCGCAGCGCCGGCGCCGCCTCGCCCCTGGCCCAGGCGGTGGAGGCGGTATTGCATCTGCCGCAATGGCGCTTCACTGCTTCGGATATTCTCGATCTGCTCGACGTGCCGGCAGTGCGACGCCGCTTCGGCATCGAAGAGAGCGCCTTGCCGCAACTGACGCAATGGATCGAACAGGCCCGCATTCGCTGGGGGCTGGACGCGGAACAACGGCACAGTCTCGACGTTCCCGGCTTCGAACAAAACAGCTGGGCGTTTGGTTTGAAACGGATGCTGGCCGGCTATCTGCTCGGCGACGCCCCGGCCTGGCGCGGCATCGAGCCGCTTGACGAGGTGGCGGGCCTGGGCGCGGAACTGGCCGGCCGGCTGGCGCGTCTGCTGGACACCCTGCAACGGCATTGGCGGGCGATGCGCGAACCCGCCGACGTTCAACAATGGCAGGCCCGTTTCACCGCCCTGCTGGACGATCTGTTCGCACCGGACAGTGCCGAGGACCAAGCCCTGGATGCCGGTCTGAGGGACGCCCTCAGTGATTGGCTGGCGGCCTGCGAGGAAGCGGACTTCGCCGGCCCCCTGCCGCTGACCGTGGCGCGCCGGCCGCTGCTGGATGCCCTTAATGCCGAGAGCCTGTCACAGCGTTTCATGGCCGGGCGCATCAATTTCTGTACGCTGATGCCGATGCGTGCCATCCCCTTCCGGCATGTCTGCTTGCTCGGCATGAAGGACGGCGACTACCCCCGCCAACAGCAACCCATGGACTTCGATCTGATGCGGCAATGGGGGCGCTACCGTCCCGGCGACCGCTCGCGCCGCGACGACGATCGCTATTTGTTTCTGGAGGCCCTGCTCAGCGCCCGCGACGGCCTGTACATAAGCTGGACCGGCCGTAATGTCCGTGACAACAGTGAACGGCCGCCGTCGGTGCTGGTGGCGCAGTTGCGCGACTATCTCAATCAGCGCTGGCGGAGCGCCGATAACGGTCGTGATGTGGCGGACCAGTTGACCGTGCAGCATCCGCTGCAACCTTTCAGCCGCCGCTACTTTGATGCCGACGATAATCTGACCACCTACGCCGATGAATGGCGCCCCCTGCACGCCCACGACGAAACGACAGGGGAAGACAATCCCTTGCCGCTGCCACCGCTGGAAAACAATGAGCCGGTCAGTTGCGCCGCGCTCGGGCGTTTTCTCAAGCAGCCGGTGGCCCACTTCTTCGAGCAAAGACTGAAAGCCCAGCTCCGACAGGACAGCCATAACCTCGACGACACCGAGCCGTTCAGTGTGCAGGGGCTGGAGCGCTGGCAGTTGCAGGACCAGTTGCTCGGCGAGGCACTGCGCGCCGGGCCGGACCAGGCCGGCGAGGCCATGCGCGCCACGCTGGAACGCCTGGCCGGCAGTGGCGCGTTGCCACTGGCGCCTTTCACCGAGGGCAGCCGCGCCACCTTGCTGATGCCGTTGCGCCGCCCCCTGCAGCAGTACTTCCTGTTGCTGGCACAAAGTGGCGCGCTGCAACCGCAACAGGAAATCCAGCTCGACGCCGGCGGCCTGCCGCTGGAAGACTGGCTGGTGGACCTGCGCGGCGAGGCCTCCCAGCCGCGACGGCTGGTACTGAAAACCAGCCGTCTGCAAGGCTCTCTGGAGAAGCTGACCACCGACTGGGTCATACACCTTGCCGCCTGCGCCAGCGGCCACGCCCTGACCACGCAAATTCAGGGACAGGACGGCCTGTACAGCCTCGCGCCAATGGACCCGGCCACCGCGCGGGAACGGCTCGACGCCATCGGCCGGGCCTGGCAGCAGGCCCTGTGCGAACCGTTACCCATTGCCTGTGCCACCGCCTTCGCCTGGCTGGCCGGAGAGGAAAAAGACAAAGGCGAGGCCGAGGCCCGCAAGGCCTTCGAGCCTGGTTTCAACAGCGACGGTGAACAATTCCGGGAACCGGCCATCGCCCGTGCCTGGTCCGGCTTCGACGCCATGTTGGCGGTGCGGCATGACGACAAGCCGGCCTTCCGTCACTGGACCGAACAGCTCTACGCGCCGCTCTACCAACAGGCGCAATGGACTGAACAGGGAGGGCCGGTCGCATGAGCCAGCCACGCCCGCTGCCGCTCACTTTCCCATTGCACGGCACGCGCCTGATCGAAGCCAGTGCCGGCACCGGCAAGACCTTTACCCTGGCGGCCCTGTATCTGCGGCTGGTGCTGGGGCACGGCGGCCAGGCCGCGTTCCGCCAACCCTTGCTGCCGCCGGAAATCCTGGTGGTGACCTTCACCGAAGCCGCCACCGAGGAACTGCGGGAGCGAATCCGCGACCGGCTTGCGGAAGCGGCGCGGGTGTTCGCCGACCCCCAGGCGCACAAACCCGATGTCATTCTCCAAGGTTTGCTGGACGACTACGCCGACGACGAGCAACGCCGCCATTGCGCGCAACGGTTGAACGCCGCCGCCCAGTGGATGGATGAAGCCGCCATTTACACCATTCATGGTTTCTGCAACCGCATGCTCAAACAACATGCGTTCGATTCCGGCAGTTTGTTCAGCCTGGAACTGCAGGAAGACGCCAGTGACGAACAGCAGCTCGCCGCTTGCGACTACTGGCGTAACGTCATAGCAGGGTTCCCGGTGAGCGCCGCCAATGCACTGCAAGCCAGCAAGCTGGGCCACCCGGAAGCCCTGCTGGCGCAATGCCGTCCGCTGCTGGGCCTCGGTGGCACCGATCCCGACACGCTGCCGGAAAGCGTACAACGCTGGCTCGATGCTAGTGGCCCGCAAGCGGCGCTGGAGCAAAGCGCTCGCGCCACCCTCAACGCCGAGTTGCCGGCGCTGTTCGACTGGGTGCGCAGCGCCCGCGACAACAAATGGCTCAACGGCAACAGTTACCGCGCCAGCAGCCTGCCCGGCATGCTGCTGACTCTGGAACGCTATGCCGCCGGCGAGGTACTGAGCGACAAGGACTACGACACTCTCTCACGCTTCTCCACAACGGGCATGAAGCTGACCAAGAAAGGCGAGGAACATCGCCCCGGCTTCGCCTTTTGTGATCAGCTGGATCAGGTCCTGGAGCAACGGGAACAAACAGCGTTGCCGCGCACCGACCTGCTCGCCCACGCCGCCGCCTGGATCGGTAAACGAGTGGACCGGATGCGCCGGCAAACCGCCACCATGGGGTTTGACGATATGCTGAGCCGTCTCCACGGCGCCCTGCATGGCGACAACGGAGCGCGGCTGGCGCAGGTGATCCGGGATCAGTTCCCGGTGGCGCTGATCGACGAATTCCAGGACACCGATCCCACCCAGTACGGCATTTTTTCAGCGTTGTATCAGCACCGCGACGACACCGGCTGGTTCATGATCGGCGACCCCAAGCAGGCCATCTACGCCTTCCGCGGCGCCGACGTGTTCACCTACCTGCAAGCCCGGCGCGCCACCGAAGGGCATCACTACACCCTGGGCCGGAATTTCCGTTCGGCGACGCCGATGGTGGCGGCGGTGAACCGCTTGTTCGAGTACAGCCAGGACACCCACGGCGATGTCTTCATGATGGACAACGCCATTCCTTTCGAAGCGGTGGAAGCCCAGGGGCGCAAGGATACGCTGCTGGTGGACGGCGAAATAAAATCCGGCGTCACGCTCTGGGTGGAAGACAGCGACAAAGCCATTTCCTCCGGCGTGTATCGGCAACACCAGGCAGCCCGTTGCGCCACCGAGATCACCCACCTGCTCAACGGTGCCGGACAAGGTGTCACCGGCTTCCGCGAGGGCCAGCGCTTCACGCCTTTGCGCCCCCGTGATATCGCCGTGCTGGTGCGTGATCGCACCGAGGCCAGGGCCATTCGCGACGCCCTGCTCGCCCGGGGCGTGCGCAGCGTTTACCTGTCCGACCAGGACTCCGTGTTCGCGCAACCGGAAGCCCAGGATCTTTTGTTGATTCTGCGCGCCTGCGCCAGCCCGGAATCCGATGTGCGCGTGCGCAGCGCCCTGGCCTCCGGCACCCTGTCATTGCCCTACCAGGAACTGGACCGTATCAATCGGGATGAGGTGCGCTGGGAAGCCATGGTCAATCGCTTCCACGGCTATCGCGAACAATGGCGGCAACAGGGTGTGTTGCCAATGTTCCGGGGACTGCTTATGGACTTCTCGGTGCCGGCACGGTTGCAGCGCAGTCTCGACGGGGAGCGCGCCTTTACCAATCTGTTGCACCTTGCCGAGCTGCTGCAACAGGCCGCCACCCAGTTGGACGGCGAGCAGGCCTTGATCCGCTATCTGGAGGACACCGTCAACGATCAGCGCGGCAGCAACAACGACAGCATTCTGCGCCTGGAAAGCGACGATGACCGGGTCAAGGTGATCACCATTCATAAGTCCAAGGGCCTGGAATACCCGGTGGTCTATCTGCCCTTCATTTGCAGTTTCCGCGCGGCGGAAAAGAGCAAGCCGCCCCTGCGTTATCACCGTAAGGGGCAGGACAACGCCCATCTCGTCGTCTCACTGGAACCGGACGACGACATCGAACGTCTCGCCGATCACGAGCGTCTGGCCGAGGACATGCGATTGCTCTACGTGGCGCTGACCCGGGCCTGTCACAGCTGCACCCTGGGCCTGGCGCCCTATGCCAAGGGCCGCGCCCAACAAAACCAGCTGCCACGCAGCGCCATCGGCCGGCTGTTGTTCGGCCCCCAGGGCGTGGCCAATGATCAATTGCTGGCCGCGCTGGGCCCTTTGAGCGACGACGCCATCACGGTAATACCCGCGCCGCCCGGCAATGACGAGGTCTATCAGCCGGTCAATACGGTGGTCCGGCTGCGCGAACCGGAAATTTTTCCCAGACATCCGCGCACGCCCTGGTGGATCGCCAGCTACAGCGCCCTGCGACAAATGGAAGAACCGCTCTCTCCCGCCGACGCCCGCGCCGATCAACTGGCGGAAACCGAACCGGAGCCCGTGCAGAAACCGATGATGGAAACCGCCACCGCGGGGGTGCACGCGTTTCCCCGCGGCGCCCTGCCCGGCACCTTGCTGCACGATTTGCTGGAGCATGCCGCCAACCAGGGATTCCGGACCTGTCTGGACGCCCCGGAAGAGATGGACAAAAGAGTCCGCCAGCAACTGGAAGCCCGCCACTGGCAAGACCACAACACCACAGTAATGCAATGGTGGCGTCGGACTTTGACGACGCCCCTGCCGCTACAACAGGGACGGATACGTCTGGCGGACCTGGATCGGCCGGTGGCGGAAATGGAATTTCTGCTGCCCGCCGAACAGGTGCCGGTGACACGGCTGGATGCGCTGATCCGCGAGCATCTCTATCCCGGACAGCCACGGCCGCGCCTGGAAGCCGATACCCTGAACGGCATGCTCAAGGGCTTCATGGATCTGGTGTTCGAGCACAGGGGCCGCTATTACGTGCTGGACTATAAATCCAATTGGCTTGGTCCGGACGATGACGCCTATGGCGACGACGCTTTGATCGAGGCGTTGCTGGAGCATCGTTACGAAGTGCAGTACGCGCTGTATCTGCTGGCGCTGCACCGTTTACTGCGCAGCCGCCTCGGTAACGACTATCATCCGGATGCCCATCTGGGGGGCGCCGTCTACGTCTTTCTACGCGGTCTCGGCGCGCCCTCCGCCGGCACCGTTTTCAGCGCCGCGCCGACCGCGCTGGTGGAAGCTCTGGACCGGCTGTTCCTGGGAGACGCTCATGCGAAGTGATGGACAGGGCGATCTGTTCGCCGCCGTCGACTGGCAAGATGCCCTGGAGCAAATGCGCGATCAAGGGCAGTTACGGGATCTGGATGTGGCGGTGGCGCGGTTTCTGCACCAGCAGGCTCCGGACGCTGATCCGGCGGTCCTGGTGATCGCCGCGCTCACCAGCGCGCAGCTGGCGGCGGGACATCTGTGCCTGGACCTGGACGAACCGGAGTTGGCCCAACGACTATGGCCTGCCGGCATGCCGGACAGTCTGGTGCCAATATTGCCGCCGGACCCGCCACGGTGGCACGCGCTGCTGCAAGCCAGTGAACTGGTTGGCGAGGGCCCCGGTCAGCCCCTGGTGCTGGACGGTTCCCGTCTCTACCTGCACCGCAACTGGACCCAGGAGGTCAAGGTCGCCGACTTGCTGCTGGCACGGCTACGGCACGAACCCTCCACTCCCCCGGGCGACACTCTGGCGAAGCTGTTCGTCGACGGCGATGACGAGGTGGACTGGCAACAGGTGGCCTGCGCCCTGGCCACCCGTGCCCGCCTGACAGTGATCACCGGCGGCCCCGGTACCGGCAAGACCACTACCGTGGTGCGTCTGCTGGGTTTGCTGCAAAGCCTGGCGCTGGAACAGGGGCACGCCCTGCGTATTCGTCTGGCCGCTCCCACCGGCAAGGCCGCCACCCGGCTGACACAGTCCATCGGCGATCAGGTGGCGCGGCTGCCGCTGCCGGAAACCGTTCGCTCAGCCATTCCCACCGAGGTCAGCACCCTGCACCGTCTGCTCGGTACCCGTCCTGACAGCCGCCGCTTCCGTCATCATCGCCATAACCCACTGCACGCGGATCTGGTGGTGGTGGACGAAGCCAGCATGATCGACATGGAAATGATGGCCAGTCTACTCGACGCCCTGGATGCCAACACCCGGCTGGTGCTGCTGGGCGACAAGGACCAACTGGCCAGCGTGGAAGCCGGCGCGGTGCTCGGTGACCTTTGCCGCGACGCCGAGCAGGGCGGCTACGACGAGGCCACGGTGGACTTCATTCAACAGAGCTGCGGCGCCGACCTGACCGCCTGGCGCGGTGAAGGCGGCCCATTGGCGCAACAGACCGCCATGCTGCGGCGCAACTGGCGCTTCCGCGACAGCCCCGGCATCGGTGCATTGGCCCAGGCGGTGAATCAAGGTGATAGCCGGAGTGTCGCCAGCGCTTTCCGGCAACATACGGATCAACTGCAACGTGTGGATCTGCGCCGCGATCCCCATTATCCGCACCGTTTCCTGATCGACGGCACGGCCTCGCATCCGGGGTTGAAAACGCTGCTCCTCGAAGCGGCCAACACACCGGACAGGGACGAACTGGATAGCTGGGCCGCCCGGCTGCTGCTCCGGTTAACCGAGCGGCAGTTGTTGAGCGGCTTGCGTGGCGGCCCTTTCGGCGTCATCGAGCTGAATCAGCAACTGACCCGGCAACTGCACCGGCAGGGTCTGGCGGACGAGCACGAATGGTATCCGGGTCGTCCGGTAATGCTTACCCACAACGATTACCAGCTTGGTCTGATGAACGGCGACGTTGGCCTGACCCTGGCCCACCCGGATGGCCTGAGAGTGGCATTTCCGTTACCGGATGGCCGCATCAAGTGGGTATTGCCGAGCCGACTGGGCGGCGTGGAAACGGTCTACGCCATGACCGTGCACAAATCCCAGGGCTCGGAGTTCCGACATACGCTGCTGATTCTGCCGGACCGGCCGCATCCACTGCTGACCCGGGAGTTGATCTATACCGCCGTGACCCGGGCGCGGGAAACCTTCACCCTGCTCGAATGCGGCCCGGGCACGGTGCTGAATCACGCGGTCGCCCGTCGCACCTGGCGCGCCTCCGGACTGTGGCAGCGATTGAACAGGGAGTACGGACACTAACGTATCGCGGCCCATTATCCTCTGAACAAAAAAAGGGCGGCTTACGCCGCCCTCTCTGGTCACACCGGACATCCCTGTCCGTTCAGACGCTTACTCCTTGAACTGCGGTTCGGACTGCTCGGTATCGACGAAGATTTCCGCGCGACGATTCCGCGCCCGACCTTCGCGAGTGTCGTTGGATTCCGCCGGGCGGGTTTCACCGAAGCCCTTGGTGGTGATCTTGGAACCATCCACTTTGTAATCCTGGATCAGACGATCCTTCACCGCCTGGGCACGACGCTCGGACAGACCCTGGTTGTATTCCGCCGGGCCGGTGCTGTCAGCATGGCCTTCCACGCGGATGGAACCGCTTTCGCCTTTGTTCAGGTTGTCCGCGGCCTGACGGACTTCGTCATTGAACTGGGCGCCGATATCCGCTTTGTCGAAGCCGAAGTAAATCACGTTCATGCTCTGATCGCTGACCGTGTCGTATTTCTGACAACCGCGCTCATCCACCACGGCACCGGCCGGGGTATCCGGGCAGGCATCGCGATCATCCGGCACGCCATCGCCGTCCTGATCGCCAATCACCGGTTCCGGCTCCGGTTCCGGCGCGGCATGAGCGGCGCTTACACCGAACAGAACGTTAACCGCGGCGTAAACCTGGCCGGTCCAGAAATCCCGATCCGCCGCATAGGCCTGGCGGGTGCCCAGATCCAGCAGGATGCGATCAGCGAAGGCGCGCTGAATACCAACTTCCACCCCGGTCATGAAGGCGTGCTGCTTATCGCCTTTATCGCCGGTAGCGTTGTCGTTGAGGCTTTCCAGTACCAGGTCGCCCATGTTGAAACCGGCATAGGGTTCAAAACCCAGGAAGCTGGTGCCGTTCATGTGGTAACGCAGGCTGGCGAAATAGCTCTGCACATCCCAGCGGGCGCCGGAATCGTAATCGCTTTCCACGTCACCATCGGCTTCTTCGTACCAGGCCTGGATGGACCAGTTGGGGTTGAAGCGCCAGCCAAGCTGGCCGCCATAGAACCAGTTGTCTTCACCGCCATCGACGTCTTCACCGAAGGCTTCGTTGTCGTAAAAGAAATAATGGCTGGCGTTGGCGCCGATGTACCCATAAGTGTCCGGTACGTTTTCGGCGAAGGCAGGGGCGGCAATCATCATCGGGGAGATGAACGCCGCTGCGAGCAATCTTTCTTTCATGGCAAGCTCCTATCGGTACAAATCGATCCACAATGGGATCAATGTAGAGCCGCCATCGTCTGATGAGGATAGACAAACGTAAATATTGTGGAAAAGTGGAACTTTTTTTACCTCATCTAACATTCCCTAAGCGTTCAGTTTCAAATGACCTTCCAGGGAGAAGGTCATTTATTACTATAAAAAACAAAAAACTAATTATAACGACCTATGAATTATTTTTTAATCCACTGCCCGTCCGGAGTTTTGACGTATTCCCCTCCGGCGGTTTTTTCGATGGCCTTCTGACCGGCCAGATTGGCTACCTGCTCCAGTGTGATGCCGTTCTGACGGGCGATGCGTTCATAGGCCTGGCGCCGTTTTTCATTGACTTCCGATACCAGTTGCACCGCTTCCGGCGTTGCCTTCACCACCCCCAGATAGCCATTGGGCTGCTCGCCCACCAACCCCTGGGTTTTGGCCTGGTCCAACTCCAATGCGAAGGCGCTCCCCGCCATTGTCAGCGCCATCACCATCAGCGCGACTTTGATTATCTTCATCATGCCTTGCCTCCCTCATTTTCCTGGCAAGCGTTAAAACAGATCGTCGTTCTGTTCGAACAACGCATCGATGTCTTTTTCCACCTTCAACCGGATTTCGTGATCAATTTTCACATTCAGGTTGATGGTGATCGGTTCCTTGGGCGCTTCCAGTGCCACCCGGGGCGTACAGGCCATCAGCGGCAACATCAGAGCCGTCAACAACAGGCCTCGCCCTCCCCGATTGATTTTCATTGTGTGCTCTCCATCGGCGTCCGATTCATGATCTCATCGGTGATCTGATCACCGATGCGCAGGCTGCGCAACAGGTCCCTGACATTTTCCTTGTGTGTGTAATTAAAGACCACGGGCAAGCGATTTTGTTGCGGGTTAATGCCCTCGATGGTGACCGCCGCGTCCAGCCAGCCGCTGTCCTCCATATCCAGCTGTGCAAAAAAGCGACTGATCAACAACGGGTTCAATGAATCCAGTGCCAGCCCCACCGCCTGATTGGATTGCGCCATGGCCTGGACCGCCGAGGTCATTGGCACTTCCAGGGACAAAGGGCCTTCATTGGACAAGCGCCCGCCCCGCACCGCCATGCTGTTGCGCGACAAACGCAGCGGTAGATAGCCGCCCACCGTACCGGACAACGATACCGCCGGCTCATTCTGCAACGCCGCCACCTGGTTCAGGTCAATACCGGTCACCACCACCGTCTGCCACTGATCCGACGGCCACTGCAACTTCGGCGCCAGCACTTCACCGCCGAGCACCTCGGCTCGGATATCGCTGAAACGCCAGACCTCCAGATCCGAGTGACCGCTCAAGCGAATATTGGTGATCGGCGTACCCACATCCACCGACGCCAGGGAAATCGGCTCCCGTGTTCTCAGGTCGGCCTCACCATCCTGCCAGTCCAGAGCCAATCGTGCGTTCAGTCCACGCGCCAGCACACTGCCCCAGTCCAGGTCCGCCCCGGAGACATTGGCTTTCACTCCGAAAGAAACCACCTCGTCCCACAACCAGTCACCGTCAGCGACCAACTGCCCGGACTGCAAGGTAAAACCAAGCCCCCGGCTCAGTTCCGGACGCAACGCGGAGGCCAACGACAGATCACCGGCATAACCCGTGCCAAAGGGACGGGCACTGACCGCCAGTGACGCTTCCCAGTCCTTTACCGCCAGCTCCGCCCGGGCACGCTGCCCGTTCAGATTCACCGTGCCGGTGAGCACCGGCAATTCCCAACGCTCCGCCAGCAGCCCTTCTCCCCGCAGAGCCAGTTGCCCATGAATACCGCCATCCTGATAACGCAGCGGCGTCCGCGCGGTCAGCGACAACGGCTTCAACAGCATCTTTCCATGCACCGCCTGCGCCACGGAAATCGCCGCGCCACTGGCCAGGGTGAATACGCCTTCGCGCCACTGCCAACGCCCATCAAGGCGCGCGGTGCCACCCTGGTCCAGGTAATCCGCCGCGTCCACATCGGCATCCAGGCTGCCGGCCCAACCTCCATGGTCATCCCTGCGCCCGCTCATCCGGGCCTGGAACGGCAGACGCTGATAATGTCCCTTGAGTGACGCCTGTACCGGCCAGTGTGGCGGCTTCAATTCCGCCACCGGTGCCGTGGCCTCCACGCTCAGATCCGCGTTTTCGAGACGCACTTTGAGCGGCTCCCCACTAACGCCGTCCACGCCAGTCCGGCCGCGCCAACCGCCGCTCAGACGATACCCTTGCCATTGCCCCGACAGGGACAACGCCCCTTGCCAATGCACGCCGTCCGGGCTCCACAGCAACTGGCTGTTCTCGGCGGTCACGGTGGCGCCCTGATAATGCGCGGACAGCGGCAGCGTCACGTCTCCATCGGCGGCCAATGGCATTGTCACCGATTCCCGCAAACTCAACCGCATCTGTTCCGGCAGAGTCAGCTCGAACGGCGCCACCAGCAGTTGCACTCCCTGCCACTGAAAGGCGACGGTGCCATCCATCCCTTCGGACAGCGTCAAACGCCCCTGCCCTGCTCCCAGCCTCTGATCGTCACTGGCCAGAGTGAGCAGCGCTTGCCCTTGCGGTCCCCGAGCCTGCAGCCGCCCCTTGGCCTGTTCGATCAAGCCGTCGAAAGTCCCGCTGGCGGTCAGCCCCTCCCCCGGCAATAACCGCCATCCCGCCGGCAGCGCCAGCGGGTCGGACAGCGTCAGTGACGCCTGCCAGCGAGGTTGCTCCACGGTGACCGTACCACTCAGATTGGCCCGGTAATCCTCACCGGCCATACCCAGCTCGCTGCCGGCCAGCGCCAAATCGGCCCGGACCGGCTGATCGGGAAGCCATTGCCCCGAGCCTCCGAGTTCCACCACGCCGATGGCGCGGCTATCCAGATCCGACACCGGGATTTGCCCATGCACCTGCCAGGCACCGCTGTCCTGCTGGTAATCACCCAGCACCTCGCCATTACGAAATCCGGCCCGCCCCCGCCAGTGACCGTTTTCCTGCGTCAGTTCAAGAGATAACGGCGGATAGTCCTGCCACTGCAACGCCCACACTTTGACGTGTAACGCGGGCAGATCAGGCAATTCGGAAAGTGGCTCGGTAGCGGTATCGGAATCACACTGGCGAATCGACACGCTGTCGACAGTGACCGTGATGGGGCGCAGCGAGGAAAGACGCAATCCCCGCAGCGACAAAGGGCGGCATTCACCCTGCTGCTGCCACAGACCGGTGATCACCAGTCCCTGACGCCAGCCGACGCCCTGCCAACGCCAACCCAGACTCCAGGCGATCACGAACGGCAACAGCAGCAACAACACCAGAATCACCAGTGTTGCCACCACCCCGATTCGACGCCGCGACCAAGCTGCCATGGAAATCCTTGTCGGAAACGAAAGTATCCCACGCCAAGCATGGCGTGTCTCGATCAGGAAATATAGAGGTCAAACCGAGGCAAAAGTGCCCAGGGCAGCGGCCACAAAAAAGCCCCGGTGAAAATCACCAGGGCTTTTTCTCTCGTTTGGTCGGGACGGGAGGATTCGAACCTCCGACCCCTTGCACCCCATGCAAGTGCGCTACCAGACTGCGCTACGCCCCGAGAGTGGTTGCTTGCTCGGCAGAGAGGGCTCTGCGTCGAAGCGGCGGGAATCATAACGGATTCATGACGCGGATGGAACCCGAAAAACCGCCGCCCGGCGTTGGTTGGGTGGGAATTGGCCAGCCCCCCGCTCAGGCCTTCAGCGCGTCCAGCACTTCCTCCAGCTCCACCCTCATTTGCCGGATCAGCTGATGGTAGCGAGTGGCGCTTTCGGAGTTGGCGTCGCCGGAGAGCTGCTGACGGGCACCGCCGATGGTGAAGCCTTGCTCATAAAGCAAGCTGCGGATCTGGCGGATGGTGAGCACGTCCTGACGCTGGTAATAGCGGCGGTTGCCGCGCCGCTTCACCGGTTTCAGTTGTGGAAACTCCTGCTCCCAGTAACGCAGCACATGCGGCTTCACATCGCACAGCTCGCTGACCTCGCCAATGGTGAAGTAGCGTTTGCCGGGGATGGCGGGAAGCTCGTCGTTATTACTGGGTTCCAGCATGGTAATCTTCCACCCGCTGCTTGAGTTTCTGACCAGGCCGGAAGGTCACCACCCGCCGAGCGGTTATGGGAATTTCCTCACCGGTCTTGGGATTGCGACCGGGCCGCTCACTTTTATCACGCAGTTCGAAGTTGCCGAAGCCGGACAGTTTCACCGGGCGATTGTTTTCCAGCGCTTCACGCAATTCCTGGAAAAACATCTCCACCAATTCCTTGGCTTCCCGTTTGTTCAGTCCCAACTCTTCGTGCAGTCGCTCCGCCATGCCGGCCTTGGTCAGCGCGCTCATATCTGCCTCGGTTTAGACCCTGAGATTGGCGTTAAATCGTTGTTTTAACTGGGATACTACCGCTTCGACCAGGGCATTGACCTGATCGTCCCTAAGAGTGCTGGAAGCGTCCTGGAAGGTCAAGGTCATGGCCAGGCTTTTGTAACCCTGGTCGATGTGCTCGCCCTGGTAGACATCGAATACCTGCACATCGCGCAGACGTTCGTCGCAGGTTTCCCGCACCAGTTCCAGCAGGTCCCCGGCCGCCACTTCGGTGGCCACCACGAAGGCCAGGTCCCGCTGCACGCGTGGGAATTCGGACACCGGCTGGAACCGTGGCAAACGCCCGGTCACCAGCGGTTCCAGGATCAGCTCGAACAGATAAAGGTCGGCGGGCAAATCCAGTTGGGCGGCCAGACGCGGATGAATACGCCCCAGATAACCCACGATCTCGCCATCCCGCTCCAGCCGCGCGCACTGCCCCGGATGCAAGGCCGGGTGGGTGGCGGCGACAAAGCGGAAGTCCTCGCTGGCGGACAGCGCCAGCAGGGATTCCACGTCCCCTTTCAGGTCATAGAAATCCACCGCACGCGGTTTGCTCTGCCAATGCGCCGGTGCCGCGCTGCCATAGAGCAGCCCCGCCACCATCGGCTGCTGAGTGAGTTCCTGCTCACCGGGCACGAAACGCAGCCCGGTTTCGAACAGGCGCAGACGGTCAATTTGCCGGTTCAGGTTGCGCTGGGCGGTGGTCAGCAGGCCCGCCATCAGGGTGGTGCGCATCACACCGAGATCGGCGGAAATCGGGTTCAGTAATGCCAGAGGCGGGTGATCCGGATCCACCTGGGCCAGGATTTCCGGCGCCACGAAGCTGTAGGTGATCGCTTCCATATAGCCGCGATCGCGCAGCGCATCGGACAGCCGGCGCAGCGGCACCTTGTGTTCGTATTGCGTGTTGCCTGCGGGGGTGCCCGCCGGTACCCGGTTGGGCAGACGGTCGTAACCGTGAATCCGCGCCAGTTCCTCGATCAGGTCCTGCTCGATGGCCATGTCGAAACGCCAGCTCGGCGCGGTTACCCGCCAATGCCCCTCGCCCTGTTCACTCACGTCCATGCCAAGCCGTTGCAGAATGTCGACGATTTCTTCGTTCCGCAGGGGGCTGCCCAGCAATCGGGTGGCGTGATCGGCATACAGTTCGATGGCCGCCGGGGCCGGCAAGGACGCCGCGTCCTCGCTGCCGCTCACCGGGCCGGGACGGCCACCGGCGATCTCCAGGATCAGGGCAGTGGCGCGCTCGATGGCCCGGGCTTGCAGCGCAGGATCCACGCCACGCTCGAAGCGATGGGAAGAATCGGTGTGCAGGCCGTAGGAACGAGCTTTGCCAACAACGGCCAGCGGACTGAAGAAAGCGCATTCCAGGAACAGATCACGGGTATCAGCGGATACCGCGCTGGGGCGGCCGCCCATGATGCCGGCCAAGGCCAGTGGCCCCTGCCCATCGGCGATCACCAGGGTGTCGTCGCGCAGTTCCAGAGTCTGTTCGTCCAGGGTTTCCAATTGCTCACCGGCTTGTGCCCGGCGCACACGGATACCGTCGTTGAGTCGGTTCAGATCGAAGGCATGCAGCGGTTGGCCCAGTTCCAGCAGGACATAGTTGGTGACGTCCACCACCGGATCGATGGAGCGCAAACCGGCCCGGCGCAGCCGTTCCACCATCCACAGCGGCGTCGGCGCGGCAACGTTGACGTCCCGGATCACCCGGCCCAGATAACGGGGGCAGGCTTCGGCGTCGTCCACGGTCACCGGGAAAACATCATCGATCCGGGGCGCCACCGGCTCGATGGCCGGTTCATTCAGCGGCACCCGGTTGAGCACGCCCACTTCCCGGGCCACGCCGCGCAGACTCAGGCAATCCGCCCGGTTGGGGGTCAGGTCCACTTCGATGATAGTGTCGTTGAGCCCGAGATAGTCACGGATATCGGTGCCCACCGGCGCGTCTTCCGGTAGTTCAAGCAGACCGTCGATGAGGTCTTCCATGCCCAGTTCGGAGGCGCCGCAGAGCATGCCCTCGGAAGGCTGACCGCGCAGCTTGGCCTTCTTGATCTTGAAGTCGCCGGGCAACACCGCGCCGATACGGGCGAACGGCGCCTTCAGCCCTTCGCGGGCATTGGGGGCACCGCATACCACCGGGAACACCTCCGTGCCATCGTCCACTTCGCACAGACGCAGTTTGTCGGCATCCGGGTGCGGCTGGCAGCTTGTGATGCGACCCACCACCACTCCGCTGAAGGCCGGCACCACCGGCTCCACGGCGTCCACTTCCAGACCCGCCATGGTCAGTTGGTGCACCAGCGTGTCGGTATCGATGTCGGGATTAGCCCATTCCCGTAACCAGGCTTCGTTGAAACGCATTCTCGGTGTTCCTTAAATTCGGTTCGCGGCCGCTCGGCCTACGCTGCGGTATCCGGTGGTGACGCGCTCAGGCGAATTGCGAGAGCACGCGCACATCGTTTTCGAAGAACAGACGCAGATCGTTGACGCCATAGCGCAACATGGTCAGGCGTTCGATCCCCATGCCGAAAGCGAAGCCGGTGTAGCGCTCGGGATCCACGCCACCGTGCTCCAGCACTTTCGGGTGCACCATGCCGCAGCCCATGATTTCCAACCAGCCGCTGTGAGAACACACCCGGCAGCCTTTACCGCCACAGCTCACGCAGCCCACATCCACTTCGGCACTGGGCTCGGTGAAGGGGAAGTAGCTGGGGCGGAAGCGCACCGGCAGATCATCCACTTCAAACACGAATTTGAGGAACTCCGCTACCGTGCCCTTGAGATCGGCGAAAGTGATGCCCTCGTCCACCAACAACCCTTCCACCTGGTGGAACATGGGAGTGTGGGTGAGGTCGGAGTCGCAGCGGTAAACGCGGCCCGGAGCGATGATCCGGAACGGCGGTTTACCAGCTTTCATCACCCGTACCTGTACCGGCGAGGTATGGGTGCGCAGCAGACGCCCGTCTCCGAAGTAGAAGGTGTCATGCATGGCCCGGGCCGGGTGATGATCGGGGATATTGAGCGCCTCGAAATTGTGGTAGTCGTCCTCCACTTCCGGGCCTTCGGCGATGTCGAAACCGAGCCGCAGGAAGAAATCCTCCATGCGCCGGCGCATGCGCGTCACCGGATGCAGGGCGCCAGGCATTTCGCCACGGCCCGGCAGGGTCACATCCAGCGCTTCCTCGGCGAGACGGGCATTGAGTACCTGCTCCTGCAGCAGGGACTTGCGCGCTTCGATGGCGTCCTGGACCCGTTGCTTGCCCTCGTTGATCAAAGCCCCGGCCTTGGGACGCTCTTCCGGCCCCAAACCACCCAGACTCTTGAGCAGAGCACTGATTTCCCCTTTCTTGCCCAGATAGCGGACCCGCACCTCGTCCAGAACGCGGGCGTCGCCGGCCTCGGCCACCTGCGCCAACGCTTCGCTGACCAGGGTTTCCAGGTTCTCCATCATAAAGCCTTATCCACCAGTGGTTGCTGATTTCCCCCGCCACGCCCCTGGCCCGCGGGTCGATCCCATCGCGGCCTGACGGCCACGCAAACGAAAACGGGGGAAGAGCGCGAGCTCTTCCCCCGTCGAGAGTGCCTTGTCGTTACGCTTCTGATTACAAGAGTAACGTCACAGGTGCTCAGGCGGCGAGGCTCGCTTTGGCTTTCTCAGCCAAAGCACCAAACGCGCCCAGATCACGCACGGCCAGATCGGCCAGCACTTTACGGTCGATGTCGATGGATGCCTTTTTCAGACCATCGATCAAACGGCTGTAGGACAGGCCGTTAACACGGGCCGCGGCGTTGATACGCACGATCCACAGACGACGGAACTGACGCTTGCGAACTTTACGGTCGCGATAAGCGTACTGACCCGCTTTGGTTACCGCCTGTACCGCTACGCGGAACACCCGGCTGCGCGCGCCATAGTAACCTTTGGCTTGCTTAAGGATTTTCTTGTGCCGGCGACGGGCCTGCACACCACGTTTAACTCGAGCCATTATTCAGATCTCCAAAAACCAGTTGCGATACTGAGCTGTTGGCTCAGCTATAGGGCATCATGCGTTTAACCAGGGCCACATCATTCTCGTGGACTTCCTGCTTCGGACGCAGCTGACGAATCCGCTTGGAGGACTTCTTCGTCAGAATGTGGTTTTTGAATGCCTGCTTGCGCTTGAAACCGGAGGCGGTTTTCTTGAAACGCTTTGCAGCCCCGCGGTTTGTCTTGATTTTAGGCATGGTTACCTTCTCGTTGCTGAGTACTTGATTACCTTAAGCAACCCGAATCCGGATCACTTCTTCTTTTTGCCCGGGCCGAGCACCATGATCATCTGGCGCCCTTCCATGTTCGGGCGTTGCTCGACGGAACCGTATTCCGCCAAATCCTCTTCAATCCGTGCCAGCAGCTCGCGACCGAGCTCCTGGTGCGCCATTTCCCGACCCCGGAAACGCACGGTGACCTTGGCTTTATCGCCGGTTTCGAGGAAACGCTTCAGGTTACGCAGCTTCACCTCGTAGTCGCCGGAATCCGTGCCAGGCCGGAATTTGATTTCCTTGACCTGAGTCTGGCGCTGTTTCTTGCGAGACTCCTTGGCCTTCTGTTTTTGCTCAAACAGATGCTTGCCGTAATCCATGATCCGGCAAACGGGCGGTTCCGCACCAGGGGAGATTTCCACCAGATCCAGCTGCTTCTCGGTGGCCGTTTGTAACGCTTCCTCCAGGGAAACGATACCAAGCTGCTCACCGTTTTCGTCGATCAGCCGCACTTCGCGGGCCTGGATTTGCTGATTGATGTTGGCACGCTGCTCGCGTCCCTTGCCTCCACGCTTAATGTCGTGAACCTCCACTTAGTGAATCGAAATGAGGCGAACCTCGCCCGTTTTGACGGGTAGCGCGACATTGTATGCCACGCGGCGACACCCGGACAACCCCGACGCCGGGCATCGAATCTCAAAACGGGAATGTTTGGTAGGCACGATTGGATTCGAACCAACGACCCCCACCATGTCAAGGTGGTGCTCTAACCAACTGAGCTACGTGCCTGCAGAGGGGCGCAATTTTAGGGATACGCGAGCCCCCTGGCAAGCCCTGGCGGCGGCTTTATTGACCGGGCCATGGCAATAAGGGCATTCGCCATCCCGGCCGGGGACGCCTTGCCGCTATACTGCCGGGGCACCCTTGAAGGCCATTCCCGGCGAAACAGCCCCCCGCCATGAGGGCACCGCCGGGACAATCCGCCGCTCGCCCGAACCGGAATTCGACATCATGAGCGACCTCGCCTGGGAAGACACTTTGTTGATCAAGCTGGGGCTGGCACTGCTTCTCGGCCTGCTGGTGGGCATTCAGCGGGGCTGGCGGGACCGCGATCAGCCACCGGGCCAGCGGGTGGCCGGGGTGCGCACTCATGCTCTGGTGGGACTGCTGGGCGGGGTCTGCGCGGCGCTCACGGACCATGCCGGCGGTCTGATTCTGGCCGCGGGGTTCGCCACCGTGGCGCTGGTCGGGACTTTCGCTTTCGGGATACGCGCCTATCGCGTGAGCGATTACAGCATCACCGGACTGATCGGGCTGCTGTTGACCTTCACCGTGGGCGCTCTGGCCATACTACAGGCCCCGGAGATCGCCGCCGCCGTGGCCGTGATTACCACCATCGTGCTGGACAACAAGAAGGAGGCGCATGACTTACTGCGCAAACTGCACCAGCAGGAACTGGACGCCGGCCTCAAGCTGCTGCTGATCTCGGTGGTGGTCCTGCCTCTTCTGCCCAACCAGGGCTACGGCCCGGGCGAAATGATCAATCCCTACGAGATCTGGTGGATGGTGGTGTTGATCGCCTCCATTTCCTTCGTTGGCTACTTCGCGGTACGGGTGGGAGGAACCGAGCGGGGTCTGCTGTTCACCAGCGTTTTTGCCGGCCTCAGTTCCTCCACCGCACTGACCCTGCACTTCGCCCGCCTGTCACGGAAGTCGCCACCGCTTTCGCCGCTGCTGGCGGCGGGTATCCTGCTGGCCTGCGGCACCATGTTTCCGCGCATCCTGATCTACTGCCTGCTGATCAACCGGCAGTTGCTGCCGGCGCTGGCGCCGCCAGTGCTGGTGATGGCCCTGCTGCTTTATCTGCCGGCCCTGGTCATCTGGTTACGCCACCGCACTGAAACCAGCGTCGAGCAGCCCGCCTTGAAACAAAACCCGCTGGATCTGAAATCGGCCCTGTTTTTCGGCTTACTGTTGCTGATCATCATGGCCCTGGGCGCTCTGCTCCAGGAATGGTTGGGTGATACCGGCATCTACCTGCTCGCCGCCACGTCCGGCATCACCGATGTCGACGCCATCACTCTGTCACTGACCCGGCTGTCCCGCCAGGGGCTGGCCCTCGACACCGCCGTGCTGGCCATCGTGCTGGCAACGGCGGTGAATAATCTGGTGAAAACCGGCATGGCCCTGACCATCGGCGACCGTGCCCTGGGCCGCTCGGTGCTGGTCCCGATGGCGGTGTCCCTGGGCGCCGGTCTGCTCACCGCCTGGTTGCTATAAGGGCGGACCAGCACGCTCAGCGACGGCGGGCGCTCCAGGCGGCCTCAATCTGGCGGGCACGGGTGATGGAGTCCTGCACCAGAGCACTCTGGTGCTCGGCGAACTCGCGGATAATTTCCAGCGCGGAGCGCACATCACGACGAAAGATGGTCTCCACCAGCGCTTTGAAGAACGACAGGCATTCCTTCATTTCATCGTGATCCAGATGCAATGCCATGAACCAGGTGCGCTGCAGCGCCGGTTGCAGGTTACCCAGCACCGATTCCACGTAGCTGTTGCGGGCGAAGGGATAGGCCAGTTCCAGAAAACGGAAGCACAGGGTAAAAAAGCGCTCCACGTTGCGCTCGCCGGCGGCCAGTTGCAGTTCATGAATCAGCTCGATGAACGGGTCCAGGTCCTCCTCGCGCAGGGACTTGATGGCCTTGCGGATCACCAGCCCAAGCAGCACCTGGACCAGTTCATACAGCCCCTGCACTCCGGCTTCCGTCAGTTCACGCACCACCGCGCCCCGCCGCGGCAGGATCTCGATCAGATGACGGCGCTCCAGAATCAGCAACGCCTCGCGCACCGACCCCCGGCTCACCTCCAGCTCACCGGCCACCCGCAGTTCCTGAATCCGGTCGCCGGCCAGCATTTCACCACGGATGATCTGGCCGGCCAGGTGACCGGCGATCTGCTCGGCAAGGCTTTGGTTGGCTTTGAAGGTCACGATCGTCGCATTGTTTAACAATTTGGAAGCATTGTCGGACTATACAACAGGAGATCAAGCAACACAGCGCCCTGTTTACGTAACGGTTTGCAATTATCGGCATTCAGCCCGGTGACAAGTTCATCCCGGTCTGGTTAGCTCAAGGGGAAGTCCCCGACCGGACTGGGGCACAGAGGAGGACGGGTCAGTGGACACCGTGTCGATGCATCAGGCTCTGATTACTGAATTACCGCTGGTGGACGCCCTGTTCGACCAGTACGCGGAGCGCTTTGGCCGTGACCAGACCGCCTATCGCAACCATGTCTATCGCCTGGTCAATCTGGTGGCGCTGCAGCAGCCGCTGACGGAAGACACCCTGGAAAAACTACAGGTCGCGGCCTTCTTCCATGACGCCGGCATCTGGCTGGCCGGCACCTTCAATTACCTGAGCCCTTCCGCCCGTCTGGCCTGCCACTATCTCCATGAGACCGGCCGTGGAGCCTGGAGCGCGGAGGTTCAGGACATGATCCTGGATCATCATAAGCTCAGCGCCTGCGAGCCCGGCAAGACAGCGCTGGTGGAGGCATTCCGCCGCGCCGACTGGATCGATCTGTCCCGGGGGCTGCTGCGCTTTACCGTGCCGCGTCCGGCTCTGCGCGCGGTGCTGCGCCGCTTCCCCAACGCCGGCTTCCACCGCCGGCTGCTGACGCTGTTCCTGCGTCAGATGGCCACCGAGCCCTGGCGTCCTTTGCCGATGCTGCGGCGTTAGCTTTCGCTGCCCCTCCGCCTCATCCCGGTCCTTTCTTTTAAGGGAGCGTCTGCACGCCAATTCGCCGCCAGGGCGGCTCCCACAGGGGCGTCAGAGCCCGTGGAGAGTCGCCGGTCAGAATTCCAGGACACGCTACAAGCACATCCATGTGGGCTCGGGTTTGGCCTTCCCTGGCCAAACACGGTCATGGAATTCTGACCGGCGACTCTCCTTACCTGCACAAGGGCCCCCTTGGACATTCGGTCCAAGGACACAATGCCCAAGGACACTCTGCCCAGGTTCCGGCATCCGCCCTTCTTGCTAGCCTTTAGAGGATTCTTGAACGGGGGCGGCGACGCCACCCGATTCTTTGCCCGTTGGGCCGGGGCGTGAGCCCCATTGCCGCCGGAAGGAGTACGCCCATGTCTGACGCCCTGGCGCTGGACCTTGCCCGTCTGCAGTTCGCCTTCACCATCTCGTTCCATATCATTTTTCCCGCCATCACCATTGGTCTGGCCAGTTATCTGGCGGTACTCGAAGGGCTCTGGCTGTATCGAAAGGACACCGTCTACCGTGATCTCTACCATTTCTGGAGCAAGGTGTTCGCTGTCAACTTCGGCATGGGCGTGGTCTCGGGCCTGGTCATGGCCTACCAGTTCGGCACCAACTGGAGCTTCTTTTCCGAGTTCGCGGGCAGCATCACCGGCCCGCTGTTGACCTATGAAGTGTTGACGGCCTTTTTCCTGGAGGCGGGTTTTCTCGGCATCATGCTGTTCGGCTGGAACCGGGTGGGCCCCGGCCTGCATTTCTTCTCCACCGTGGTGGTGGCGATCGGCACTCTGATTTCCACGTTCTGGATCCTGGCTTCCAACAGTTGGATGCAAACCCCCCAGGGGCACGAGATCATCGACGGCGTGGTGGTGCCAGTGAACTGGTTCGAGGTCATCTTCAACCCCTCCTTCCCCTACCGCCTGCTGCACATGAGTGTGGCCGCCTTCCTTGCCACCGCCCTGTTCGTCGGCGCTTCCGCCGCCTGGCACCTGCTGCGGCGACGCGATAATCCGGCGGTGAAAAAGATGTTCTCCATGGCCATGTGGATGCTGATCGTGGTGGCGCCGATCCAGGCGCTGATCGGCGATGCTCACGGTTTGAACACCCTGGAACATCAGCCAGCCAAGGTAGCCGCCATGGAGGGCCATTGGGGTGGCGACGAACACGCGGCTGGCGAGGGGGTACCGATGATCCTGTTCGGCTGGCCGGACATGGAAGCGGAAACCACCCGTTTCGCCGTGGAGATTCCGCGACTCGCCAGTCTGATCCTGACACACAGCTGGGACGGCGCCATCGCCGGCTTGAAGGATTTTCCAGCGGAAGATCGCCCCAATGTGCCGGTGGTGTTCTGGTCGTTCCGGGTGATGGTCGGTCTTGGATTGTTGATGATCGCGCTTGGAGGCTACGCCCTGTGGCAGCGCTGGCGCGGACGCCTCTATGACCATCCCTGGCTGCTGCGCTTCGCGCTGGTAATGGGCCCCGCCGGCCTGGTCGCCATTCTGGCCGGGTGGTACACCACCGAAGTGGGCCGTCAGCCCTGGGTGGTGTACGGGCTGCTCCGCACCGCCGATGCCGTATCTCCCCATCCTCCAGGCCAACTGGCGCTGTCCTTGTCGCTGTTCGTACTGGTCTATCTTTTCGTGTTCGGCGCCGGTATCGCCTACATGCTGCGATTGGTGCGCAAGGGGCCGGTGATCAGCGAAGGAGAACGGGAAGCCCATGGCGGCCCCGGCCAGTATCGCCAGCCCATGCGGCCCTTGTCCGCCGTGGAGGACGACGACGGCGATGCCGGGCATCCACAACCGCACACCAGGAGCTGAACCATGGGTATCGATCTTCCTTTACTGTGGGCCCTCATCATCGGCTTCGGGGTGATGATGTATGTGATCATGGACGGCTTCGATCTCGGCATCGGTATCCTCTATCCGTTTTTGCCGGACAAGCATGATCGGGACGTGGCCATGAACACGGTGGCGCCGGTCTGGGATGGCAACGAGACCTGGCTGGTGCTCGGCGGTGCCGGCCTGTTCGCCGCCTTCCCGATGGTCTACTCGGTGGTCCTCACCGCGCTCTACCTGCCGTTGATTTTCATGCTGCTGGGGCTGATCTTCCGCGGCATCGCTTTTGAGTTCCGCTTCAAGGCCCGCGAGCACGAGCGGCCGATATGGGACAAGGCGTTCATCGGCGGTTCGCTGGCAGCCACCTTCTTTCAGGGTGTGGTGTTGGGTGCCTTCATCAACGGCCTGCCGATGGAGAACGGTACCTACACCGGTGGCGCTTTCGATTGGTTCGCGCCTTTCCCGCTGTTCACCGGGGTTGGCCTGGTGTTCGCCTACGCCTTGCTGGGCAGCACCTGGCTGCTGATGAAAACCGAAGGTCCCCTGCAAGACCGCATGCGCCGCCTGACCTATCCGCTGACCTGGGTGATGCTGGCCCTGATTACCGTTATCAGCGTGTGGACGCCAATCGCGCACCCGCAAATCGCCGAGCGCTGGTTCAGCTTTCCCAATGTTTTCTGGTTCTCGCCGATTCCATTGCTGGTGGTGTTATGCGCCACGCTCATGCTCAAGGGATTGCAACAGGGCGCCCAGGTTTCGCCATTCATTTACACCCTGATATTGATCTTCCTCGGCTACAGTGGCCTGGCGGTAAGCGGCTGGCCGCACATCCTGCCACCGGACGTGACGCTGTGGGAGGCCGCCGCGCCACCACAAAGCCTCGGCTTCACCCTGGTGGGGGCCTTGTTCATTATCCCCTTCATCCTGATGTACACGGCCCTGGCTTACTACGTGTTCCGTGGCAAAGTCCGGCCGGAGGACGGTTACCACTGATGGCAAGCCAGCAAATGGAACACGCTCAAACCACCAAAGCCGCCTCGCCCTCCTGGCCGAAACGGCTGGGATGGATGGCGCTGATCTGGAGTGCCAGTGTACTGGCGCTCGGTTTCACCGCCGGTTTGATGCGCCTGTTCATGAACGCCCTGGGACTGCACGGCGGCTGAAATTGATCAGGGTTTATGCACCGGCAAGTTACTCACAGAATCTGTGGATAACTCTGTGCACAGACTGTCATCAACTGTCGCCAGGCCCCATTTACCCTGACATTTCGACAGAATGACGAAAAAGTATCCATAAAATTAAACTCCTTTTAAATCAAGGAGTTAAATATCGACCCAAGAAAAAACAACAACTTGCGCCAGGCAGCTTCAGCGCATTGTGAAATTTTCGTTACCTTGTGCAAAACCGTAACGCCGAACGCACTGATATGGCGCTGGAAGCAGGCCCCAGGGGTGGGCGGGAGAGGAAGCGGGCAGGCGGGAACGGGCAACAATCACGGTCCTCTCCCGTAGCGGAAAAGGACCGCGATGGAATTCAGGCCGGGTCAGTCGTACTGGAAGGTGATACCGAGGCGGTGGCCCACCTCTTCATAGGCCTCCACCACATTGCCCAGCCCCTGACGGAAACGGTCCTTGTCCATTTTCTCACGGGTGTCCTTGTCCCACAGGCGGCAGCCGTCCGGGGAGAACTCGTCGCCCAGCACCACCTCGCCGTGAAACAGACCGAACTCCAGTTTGTAGTCCACCAGCAGCATGTTGGCGTCCAGGAACAGCTGCTTGAGCACGTCGTTCACCTTGAAGGTCAATTCCTTCATTTTTTCCAGGTGCTCGGGTTCGGCCCAGCCGAAGCTGCGCGCGTGATATTCGTTGACCATCGGATCACCGAGGGCGTCGTCCTTGAGGAACAGCTCGAAAGTGGGCGGATTCAGTTCCTTGCCCTCCTCCACGCCCAGGCGGCGCACGATGGACCCGGCGGCGATGTTACGCACCACGCATTCCAGCGGGATCATCTCCAGCTTCTTCACCACGCATTCGTTGTTGGACAGCAGCTTCTCGAAGTGCGTGGGAATACCGGCGGCCTGGAGCTTTTCCATGATGGCGGCGTTGAACTGATTGTTCACCGCGCCCTTACGGTCCAGCGCCTCTTTCTTCTTGCCGTCAAAAGCAGAGGTGTCGTTGCGAAACACGATCACCAGCTTGTCGGCGTCGTCGGTGGTGTATACGGACTTGGCCTTGCCGGCGTAGAGTTCGTCACGTTTTTCCATGGGGTACCTGCTTTGACCTCGTGATCCTGCGCTAGGAAACATCCAGCCAGTCAAACCCGCCGGTCTGGCTGGCCACCTGAATTCGCTCCCGGCCCTGCTCCATGACCTGATGGATCTCCCACAGAGCATGATCGGGAGTGTTATTTTGCTCGCTCAAGTGCGACAGCACGAGATGTTGCAAGCGATCCACATTGCACTGTGCCAGCATCGCCGCCGCCTGCTGATTGCTCAAGTGCCCCAGATGCCCCCCGACCCGGCGCTTCAGCGACGGCGGGTAAGGGCCGTTGGCGAGCAATTCCGGCTCGTGGTTACATTCCAGCACCAGCGCGTCGCATTCCGCATAGGCCTGCAGCACGTGCGGGGTTACCGAGCCCAGGTCGGTGAGCACACCCACCTCCCGTTGCCGCCATGAGAACCGGTATTGGCACGGCTCACGGGCATCGTGCGGCACGGTCACCGGCGTCACCGCCAGGGCACCTATCTGGAAGGGCCGTCCGGGGCGCACTTCATGCCAGTCACAGCGATGGAGATCCGCCGCTTTTCCGGTTACCGCCCGAGCGGTGCCAAAGGTGCTGTAAACCGGGATCCGGTACCGGCGGGCCAAGGCGCCCACGCCGCGAATGTGATCGCCATGCTCGTGGGTGACCAGAATGGCACCAAGATCGGCGCCGCCAAGACCGCGCTCGGCCAGGCGGCGCTCGGTTTCCTTGACGGTAAAGCCGCAATCCACCAGCACCAGGCAGTCGCCGGCGGACACCAGGGTGCCGTTGCCTTTACTGCCACTGCCCAGGGAAGCCAGGCGCACCGCGGCCTTCCGCCGGCGCCTAGCGCCGGATACCCGAGCCGATACGTTGCAGCTCGCCGTACAGACTTTCCAATACCGCCAGGCTCCCGGCTTTATCCGCCAGCGCGGTGCCTTCGGCGTTCATCAGGGCCACCTGAATACCATTGGTGGTATGGCTGAGCTTGAGCTGAGCCTCCGCCGGCTGGAGCTGATAACGTTCCGGCGTGGTGAGGAAGAACACGCCCTGGTCGCGGTTACGGTCGGTGACGCGCAGATCAGTCTGCGTCAGAGCCTGCCCCACGCTTTCCCAGGCTTGCGCATAGCGGTCCGGCATCATGATGATCGGGTAACCGGTACCGTCCTTCGCCAGCACCGCCCTGGCGCCGGCCGGCGACGCCGGCACCGGCGTCTGGTCGCCGCCTTCCGGCACCGCGCCGACCAGATCCGGCGGTTTCGGTGCCTGGAAGCTGCGTTCGCCATCCTCGGCGGTGAGCCGCTGATCGGCGTCCGGCACTTCATACAGTGGGGATTGGCCGATGAAGACCCAGCCGTCCGGCACGGTCATCGGTTCCACCACCTCGGCTTCGCGATACTTCAGACTTTGATTCGGAATCAAACCACAGCCGGCCACCATGCCCGTGGTGGCCAGCGCGACAACAGTAAGCCAACGCTGCATCATGCCTCCAGGAGCCCGCTACGACGCAGCGTTTCACGCAAGCGCGGTTGTGCGGCCTCCGACAATGTAACCAGGGGCAACCGGATTCCCCGGTCGATCATCCCCATCTCATAAAGCGCCCATTTCACGGGGATCGGGTTCGCTTCGATAAACAGATCACGATTCAGGGGCTCAAGTTCCGCATTCAATGCACGGGCACCATCGGCATCGCCACTCAGCGCCGCGTCACAGAGCCGCGCCATTTTCGCCGGCGCCACGTTGGCGGTAACGGAAATGTTGCCATCGCCGCCGGCCAGCATCAGCTCGCAAGCGGTGGCGTCGTCACCGGAATAGACCATGAAATCCGGGCCGCAGCGTTCACGGATCTCCCGCGCCCGTTCCAGATTACCGGTGGCTTCCTTGATGCCGACGATGTTCGGCACCCGGCACAGGCGCTCCACTGTCTCCGGCAACAGATCACAGGAGGTGCGCCCGGGCACGTTGTACAGGATCTGGGGAATATCCACCGCCCGCGCCACGGCCAGAAAGTGCTGATACAGGCCTTCCTGGGGCGGCTTGTTGTAGTACGGGGTCACCAGCAGGCAGGCATCGGCGCCGTCGCGTTTGGCGTCACGGGTCAGGCGAATGGCTTCCTCGGTATTATTGGCCCCGGTACCGGCGATGACCGGAATCCGTTTATTGGCCACGGCCACCACCTCACGGATCACGCTGTCGTGTTCCTCGAAGCCGAGGGTAGCGGATTCACCGGTGGTGCCCACCGCCACGATGGCGTGGGTGCCCTGCTCGACGTGCCAGTCGACCAGGTTACGCAACCGCTCCCAGTCCACCGAGCCGTCTTCCCGCATCGGGGTGACCAGCGCCACAATACTGCCGCGAATCATGCCGTCATCTCCTGCCTGGCCCGTTGAGAGCCTGTTCGTTTTAGCGCACAGACGCTTGGGAACCGTGGTTCCCCAAACCGCGTATGGTACCCCTCCGCGCTTGGCCTGAACAATATCAATTCGCCGGAAAAGGCACCGGCACGGGGCATCCCGGAACATTCCCGGAGCATCGGAGCGAGGTTTCGGTCCCCGACCAGTAGCGTTAAGCTACTGCCTTCCCGCTTGCCGACGTTCCACCGACGTTAGCAAGTTTTTACGCTTGCGAGGATCCCATCATGGCCACTGAGTCACTGATCGTCATTTCCGCCCTTGGCTCCGACCGGCCGGGCATCGTCCATGCCCTGTCCAGGACCGTGCTGGAGTACGGCGGCAACATTCTGGACTCGCGCATGACCCTGCTGGGCGGCGAGTTCGCGGTGCTGATGCTGGTGGCGGCGGAGGAAGATGCCCTGGCGCGTCTGGAACAGGACCGCGCCACGCTGGAAGGCAAGCTGGATCTGGCGTTGACGCTGAAACGCACCCGCAGCGGCGATACCGGGCAGCAGGCGCTGCCCTACGAGGTCGAGGTCGTGGCCATGGACCACCCCGGCATCGTCCATGAAATCGCCGAGTTCTTCTCCGGACGCGGCATCAATATCGCCGACCTCACCACCGGCACCTACGCCGCGCCCCATACCGGCACCGCCATGTTCCGACTGCACCTGGCACTGAGTATTCCCACCGAACACTCGGTGGCACGCCTGCGCGAGGCCTTCCTGGACTTCTGCGAAGGCCGCAACCTGGACGCCACCATGACCCCGAAACGATAGAGGACAGACGCCCCATGACCGTAGAACTGGACAAGCCGGTCCCCGACTTTTCCGCTCCAGCCACCAACGACACCACCTTCACGCTCAGTGACTGGCAGGGCCGGAATCTCGTGCTGTACTTCTACCCGAAAGACAGCACCCCCGGCTGCACCACCGAGGGCCAGAACTTCCGCGATCAGTACGCCGCCTTCCAGAAAGCCGGCTGCGAGGTGTTCGGCATCTCCAAGGATTCCCTGCGCCGGCACGAGAACTTCAAGGCCAAGCAGGCATTTCCCTTCGAGTTGATCAGCGACGAGGACGAGACCGTCTGCCGCCTGTTCGACGTGATCAAACTGAAGAAGATGTACGGCAAGGAATTCGAAGGCATCGAACGCAGCACCTTCCTGATCGATGCCAAGGGCGTACTGCGCAAGGAATGGCGCAAGGTCAAGGTCAAGGACCACGTGGACGAGGTGCTGGAAGCGGCAAAAACGCTCTGAGCCCGGGGAGAGTCGGCGGTCAGCGTTCCAGGACCGTGTTTGGCCAGGGAAGGCCAAACCCGAGCCCACATGGATGTGCTTGTAGCGTGTCCTGGAACGCTGACCGTCGGCTCTCCTCTCCTGGCAAGAGGCACCTTGATCCCCCCATTACTCGGCTGCGGGTAGTTCCTGGGGCTTTTCCTTCTCTTCCCGCGGCCAGGCGTTGAGCACCGCTTTCAGCAAAGTGGCCAACGGAATGGCGAAGAACACCCCCCACAGCCCCCAGATCCCGCCGAAGAACAGAATGGCGACGATGATCGCCACCGGGTGCAGATTGACCGCTTCGGAAAACAGCAACGGCACCAGGATGTTGCCGTCCAGGAACTGAATCACCCCGTATATCACCATCACCAGAGCGAAGTCTCCGCTCCAGCCGAACTGGGCATAACCCACCGCCGCCACCGGCAAGGTCACCAGGGTGGCCCCCACATAGGGGACAATGACCGACAAGCCCACCATCACCGCCAGCAATAGCGCGTAATTGAGATCCAGTAACAGGAACGCCACGAAACTCGCCGTTCCCACCACCAGGATTTCGATGGCCTTGCCACGCACATAGTTGGCGATCTGGCCGTCCATCTCCTGCCAAACCCGGCCCAGCACGTTGCGACGGGAAGGCAGCAGCCCGAGCAGCCAGGACACCAGTGCCTGCCGGTCCTTGAGAAAAAAGAACACCAACAGCGGCACCAGCACCAGAAACACCAGAATCTCCAACAAGTTGGGAATCGATGACAGCGACAACGACAGCACCGCCTGTCCGAATTGGGCCAGTTCGCGCTGGGCGGAGTTGACCAGGATGTTCACCTGCTCCATGGAAATCACTTCCGGGTATTGCTCTGGCAATGCCCGCAACCACTGCTCACTGTTCTTGAGCACGTGAGGAAGCTGATCCCGCACCAACATCACCGTCTGTTGCCACACCATCGGCAACAGCACCACCAGGGTGGCCACCAGGCCGCCAAGGAACAGCAGGAACACCAGCGTCACCGACAGCAGAGAAGGCAACCCGCGCCGTTCCAGGGCACTGACCAGCCCCTGCATCAGATAGGCCAACACCAACGCCGCCAGCACCGGCGCCAGGATGTTGCCGAACAGCAGGATAACGGCCAGCCCACCCACCAGGGCCACCAGCAGATAAACCGCCTCTTCATCGGCAAACCAGCGTTCCATCCAGCCCTTGAACACTTTGAACATCGAGTGCCTTCCTTATTAAAACCGGGTATCGGATTATCAGAGCCTGTTCATAACCTTTACGCCGCCACGGCGTAAAGAGCTCTCGGAGGGGTTGATAGTTCCGTGTAATTTACACAGTCTCTATGCGCCGTCACCGGCGGCCCCACAACGTATCAAAAACTCGAATTCGCCCTCCGCCTCGCCATCGCGAACCAGATCATGAGGTGATTGTCGAAGATAGGCGGGAATATCCCTTGCCGAACCGGCATCGGAGGCGAGTACCCGCAACAGCTGCCCCGGCGCCAGATGACGCAAGGCTTGGCGGGTTTTCAGTAACGGCAGGGGGCATTGCAGCCCCCTGGCGTCCAGGGTCTGATGAACGGTCATCGGATCCTCGGAATTGTGTCGGGTGCCATCCATCAAAGGGTGCCATCCTTATATCAGGAGTTATTTTGTGATCCGTGCCATGCACGCTCTGATACTTTGCCTGGTGGTGGTGCTCGCCGCGCCACCCGGCCGCGCCCAGGATCTGCCCGATCTCGGTGACCCGGCGGCGGCGCTGCTGTCCACGGACCAGGAGTACCGGCTGGGCCGCAGCTGGCTGCGCAGCCTGCGCGGCAAGACACCGATCATGACCGATCCACTGGTACAAGACTACGTGGAAAACCTGGTTTACCGGCTGGCTTCGTTCAGTGACCTGCACGAACCCAATCTTTCCATCGTGGTGATCAACAGCCGGGCCATCAATGCTTTCGCGGTGCCCGGTGGCGTCATCGGCCTCAACGCCGGCCTGTTTCTCAACGCCGGATCCATGGATGAGGTGGCCAGCGTGGTGGCCCACGAAATCGCCCACGTCAGTCAACGCCATTTTACCCGTCGCTACGTGGATTCCCAGCGCACCAACATCGCCATGCTGGCGGCCATGCTGGCCAGCATCGCGGTGGCGGTGGCCGGCGATGCTCAAGCCGGCATGGCCGGCATGGCCGCCACCCAGGCCGGGGTGATCCAGTCTCAACTGGCCTACTCCCGCCACCACGAACGGGAAGCCGACCGGGTAGGCATGCAGACTCTGGTCTCGGCCGGCCTGGACCCGAACGCCATGCCCCGTTTCTTTGAACGGCTGGTGGAGCAGCAACAATTCGCCGGCGATCCGCCGGAGTTTCTGCTCACTCACCCGGTTACCGAAAGCCGGGTGGCGGACAGCCGCGCCCGGGCCCGTAACCTGCCTCACCCGAAACAGGAGACCTCCCTGCCCTTCGAGCTGGTACGCGCCCGTATCCAGGCCTCCTTCTTCGACGATTATCAGCGTGCCGAAGCCTACTTCCAGAAACGGCTGAACAACGGCGACGCCAAGCAGCGGGAGGCGGCCCGCTATGGGCTCGCCATGTCGGCTCTGTACGACAAAAAGTACGATCTGGCCCGACGCCAGCTGGAGCAACTGCGCCAGCAGGACCGCACCGAACTGTGGTACCCGCTGGGCCTGGCGGAAGTGGCGCTGGCGGAAGGCGACTATCCCCGTGCCATCGAGATGGCCCAGTGGGTGCAGAAGATCAACCCGGAGGGCTACCCCAGCTCAGTACTTCTGGCACGGGCGTATCTTTATTCCAAACAGCCGGAAAAAGCGGTGCCGGTGCTGGAACCCCTGCTACGGCAGCGCCCGGATGACCCCATGCTGTGGTCCATGGCGGCGGACGCCTGGGGCAACAGCGGGGAGCTGGCGCGCGCTCATCGGGGCCGGGCCGAATACGCTTTCCTGCGCGGCCGGGACCGCGAGGCCAAACAACAAATGCAGTTTGCCCTGAAGGAAGCCAGCGGACAGTTTGCGCTGCGCAGCGCTCTGAATGCGCGTCTCAAGGAAATGGAGCGGCTTTCCGAAGAGGAGTTTTGACGGTGGTCCGGGACACCGCCCCGGACCACCGCCCATTCGATCAGCGTTTCAGGCTCTTGCCGAAATCCAGCATCCGGTCCAAAGGCACCATGGCCCGACGGGCCAGGTCCGGATCGACGAAGATTTCCTGCCCGCATCCGTTTTCGTCCTGCAGCACCGCCAGGGTATTTTCCAGACCGTTCATGGCCATCCACGGACAATGGGCGCAACTGCGGCATGTGGCGCCGCTGCCGGCGGTGGGCGCTTCGATGAAGGTCTTCTCCGGCGCCAACTGCTGCATCTTGTAGAAGATGCCCTTGTCGGTGGCGACGATGAAGGTGTCGTTGGGCATCTCGGTGGCGGCTTTGATCAGCTGCGAGGTGGAACCCACCACATCGGCGATGGCCACTACCGATGCCGGCGATTCCGGATGCACCAGCACGGCGGCACCGGGATGCGCGGCTTTCAGGTCTTCCACACCGCGCGCCTTGAACTCCTCGTGGACGATACAGGCGCCGTCCCAACAGAGCACGTCGGCACCGGTCTTGTCACGCACATAGGCCCCCAGGTGCTGGTCCGGCGCCCAGAGAATCTTCTCGCCGCGCTGGTCCAGGTACTCGATCAGTTCCACCGCGATGGAAGACGTCACTACCCAGTCCGCCCGGGCTTTCACCGCCGCCGAGGTGTTGGCGTAAACCACCACGGTACGGTCCGGATGCTGTTCGCAGAAGGCGGCGAACTCATCCTCCGGACAGCCGATATCCAGGGAACAGGTGGCTTCCAGAGTGGGCATGAACACCCGCTTTTCCGGGCTGAGAATCTTCGCCGTCTCGCCCATGAAACGCACACCGGCCACGATCAGGGTACTGGCCGGATGCTCCTTGCCGAAGCGGGCCATTTCCAGGGAATCCGCCACGCAACCGCCGGTTTCCTCGGCCAGAGCCTGGATCTCCGGATCAGTGTAATAGTGCGCCACCATCACCGCGTCGCGGGCCTGTAACTTCTCTTTAATCCGCTCGCGGTAGAATTCCCGCTGTTCCAGGGTCATCTCCTGCTCGCCACCGGCATGGGCCAGATGGGCGCGGACCAGTTCTTTAGCCTGAGCACTCATATCGCATCGCCGCCCCGTGTGAGGATCGGAAAGCCGACAATCGGTCCGGATCGGACCCTCGTCGCTGTCCCGGTGGCCATCAAGGATGTTGATGCCACCAGGGGGGCGAATCATACCACAGCCGAGGATGGGATCACGGCGGGTGCCGTCAAGAGTATGGTGTAAAACGCCAGGCGCCCCGGATTTGCTGCCTCCCAGGCTCACAATAATGCATTTTATGCATATAAAAACAGAGCCGGAAACCGCGTTCCATGGTTCCCCGAGACCGGACTACAAAGCCATGCGCAGCGACAGCGTCACATTGCGCGGTTCTCCCCACCAGGCCTGATCGTAGAAACCCACATTGGTGTAATAGGTCTTGTCGAAGGCGTTGTTCAACCGCACCGTGGCGCTCAACTCCGGCGTGATCTGATAACGAGCCATGACATTGACCAGAGCGTAACTGCCCTGCTCCACCTTGGTTCGTCCCACCACCGGCACACGACTCGAGGTATAGCGGGAAAAGCCGCTTTGCCAGTCCACGCCAGCCCCCAACGTCAAACGGCGCTCCACCGGCGGCTGATAACGGGTGAACAGCTTGAACAGACTGCGCGGCTGGGTGCGGTTGAGTGTCTGCCCGTCGGCGTCCTTGGCGGTGAAATGGGTATAACTGGTGGAAACATGCCAGTGTGGCGTCAGTTCGCCGGTCAGTTCCAGATCGACCCCCTCCACGGTGGCTCCGGAAGTGGCTCGATAAGCCGGCTGGTCCGGCTGCCCCGGCAGCGAGACTCCCGGGATCTCCTCGGCCAGGTTGTCCTGCTCGGTACGGAACACCGACACCGCACCGGTCAACCGCCCACCGGCCCAGCCGGCCTTGAGCCCCAGTTCCTGGCTGTTGCCGTGAATCGGGTCGAGCAGGTCACCTTGCGGATCGCGATTGTTTTGCGGCTGGAAGATCTGGGTGTAGCTGGCGTATGCCGAGTAGACATCATTAAGGTCGTAGATCAAACCGGCATAGGGCGTGATTTCATCGTTGACCCGATAATCCGTGGGTGTGCCGAAATAAACCTGATCGATTTCCCACTGGCTGATACGAGCCCCCAGAATGGCGTGCAGAGGATCGGCCAATGACAACCTGGTGACCACATAGCCCCCATTCTGACGAATCACACTGTCATCGACGTTGGAATAATCCCCCCAGACTGGTCGTGGCACCCGACTGTCACGCCAGTCAAAGAAGCTGCCCACATCCGGACTGGCCACCGGATAAGCCGCTCGCATCACATAATCGTCCTTGACCCGCATCCAGCCCAGCGACACCTCATGAATGCGCCCGAACCACTCCACCGGCCCGGTGGCGGTCAGGTGCATCTGATAATACTGGCGATCACCACGGTAATTGAGGAACGAGCCGGTCATGCCTTCGCCGGTATCCGGGTCGGGGTAACCGCCACGAAACAGATATTCCATGTCGTAATCGCCATCGTTGTAGCTGAACGCGCCGCGCAGTTGCCAGCCGTTACCAAGGGCGTGGGTCAGGTCCATGAAACCGGTGGTGGAGGTGGTGCCAAATTGGGACCAGTCGGTGGTATTGACCACGGACCGGGGAAAATCGGTGCGGGAGCCATCGCTATAAAACATGGGAAACCCCGCCCCCATGCCGTTACTATGGTTATCCTGGTACTCCACGCCCGCCACCAGCAGCGTGCTGGGTGACAGCTCCGCACTGATCACGCCATACAGGGTACGGCGGTCATCGTCGAATACCCGCATGTAGCTTTCGCTGTCGTCACGCACCGCCACCACCCGGGAGGACACACGACCGTCCTCGGTAAGCGGCATGGTCAGGTCCAGTTCCGCCCGGCGCGCGTCCCAGGACCCCGTCGACACCGCGCCACTAGCGGCGAACTCCCTCCCCGGACGCTTGCGCACAAAATTCACCAGCGCGGACGGCTCACCAGCGCCGGACATCAGACCGGTGGCGCCGCGGATCACCTCAACGCGGTCGTAAATAGCCGCATCCAGGTCAGTGGCCCCAAAGTTCCAGAAATTGGAAATCGGGGTCAGCAGACCGTCGAACTGGAATTGCCGAATGGAGAACCCCCGGGAAGAAAACGCGTAGCGGTTGCTGTCGCTCCGGATCATTGAGACACCCGGCGCCTGCTCAAGCACTTCGCGGGTGCTGACCAGCCCCTGGTCCTCGATCTGTTCCCGGGTAACGATGCTCACGGATTGCGGCGTCTCCCGCGGCGACAGCAACAGTCCGGTGGCGCTGACGGTGGCGCCCAGGGTGTAACCGCCGCGCTGTTCACTGCTGCTCTCCAGAGAAAGATCGCCGGCGGAGACCTTGACCGGCGCCAATGCCCGTGGTTCTTCTTCCTGAGATTGTGCGTAAACCGGTGCGGATACCACGCCGCCGGCCGTGACCATGGCCAGACCGAAGCACCAGCGTCCCCTCATACCGTCGAATCGACGCCCCATGAACCGTTCTCCTTCCTACAAAGCAACCAACATGAAATGAGAATTGTTCTTCATTGAGGCTGATCGCGGGTATGCGCAATGCTGAAAAAACTATGCGACACGCTGGGGGACGGGAACTCAGCGGCGTAGCCACTGCCGTGGCGGCATACCGAAGTGGGCACGAAACGCCGTGGTGAAGTTGCTGGCATGTCGGTAGCCGACGAAATGGGCCGCCTGCTGTACCGACACCCCCTGCTCCAGATACTGACGGGCCAGCGTCAGCCTGCGCTCCCTCAGGCAGGCAAACACGGTCTGACCGTAGGCCTGAGGGAATTTGGCGCGCAACGCACTCGGGCTCATGCACGCCAGCGCCGCCAGTGAGGCCAGCGAGTGCTCCCGCTCTGGCTGCTCCTGGAGACGTTCGAACACCCGCTGCAACAGACGCCGATCCCTTGCCGACAAGGTGGGGGTGTGGTCGGCGGTATCCAGACCGGACAGCGCATGCGCCAGCAATTGCAGTGCCACACCTTCCCGGTGCAATGCCGCCAGATCACCCCGCCAGGTTCCGTTCATCAGGGTCAGCAGGCTCTGCTGCAGGTAAGACGGCATACGCCAGGTCGTCAGGCGAGTGCGCCCGACACGGCGCAGCCCCCACAGCCGCTCTTGCAACCGCTCATCGCCAAGACCATCCGGATCCCTCAGCGACAAATTCAACCCCTGCAAGGTCGGTGCCCGCGGATGTTCCGCCAGGATCGAGGTGTCTCCCCGGTCCAGCATGGTGATCGCCAGATCTCCCGCCAGCCGGTGGCGGCGACCCTGTTCGGTCCCGATCATCGCCTCTCCCTGCATCAATACCGCAACGGAGAGACAGAACTCGGTCTTGGAGCGGGCCTGATACGCTTGCAGGGAACGCACTCGGGACAACACCAGGGTGCCGCCGAAGTCCAGTGCCTGCTGGTCCACCTCGCCTTCAAGCACGCCGGCGCCGCCAGCGGAGCGCTCCACGAGCCGATAGTCCACGCCATACCGGGCACCCAGCTCATTCAGGGCCGCCAGCGAAAAGCGCCGGGCGGTGGCATTGATCGGGTATGTCATGGCTGTCTCCGTCGTCGGCCGCGCCTCTCCTGGCGCCGGATTCCGATCGGCGCAAGATATAGTTAATAAGAATTATTTTCAATAAAGAAAAAAGGAGAGGTCAACAAGGAGAAAACGGCGGCAATCGTCATTCCACTGTCGCAAAACCACCCCATGCTGACGGCGGTCAAAAAAAAAGGGCTGCCTGGCGGCAGCCCTCTTGGAAATTGGTGGGTCGTGTAGGATTCGAACCTACGACCAATTGGTTAAAAGCCAACTGCTCTACCAACTGAGCTAACGACCCGTCGAACGAGGCGCAAATAATACGGATTTATTTCGGCATGACAAGGGGGGAGCCGGGATTTTTTTCATGCTCCCTGATACTTTGTCGGATCTTTGACCAATGCTTCCTCAAAGCCCTGGCGGCGCAGCCGGCAACTGTCGCAGCGTCCACAGGCCCGCCCCTCTTCGTCGGCCTGATAACAGGACACCGTGAGACCATAATCCAGCCCCAGCCGGGTCCCTTCCCGAATGATATCCGCCTTGGACAAATTCATCAGCGGCGTGGCGATACGGATCGGATGCCCTTCCACCCCGGCCTTGGTAGCCAGGTTGGCCATGTTCTGAAACGCTTCAATGAACGCCGGCCGGCAATCCGGGTAGCCGGAATAATCCACCGCGTTGACACCGATATAAATAACATCGGCTTCCAGGACTTCCGCCAGTCCCAGCGCCAGCGACAGAAACACCGTGTTGCGCGCCGGCACATAGGTCACCGGAATGCCGTCGCCCTCTTCTTCCGGTACGTCTTCCGGCACCGCGATGTCATGGTCGGTGAGCGCGGAACCGCCGATGTTTCCCAGCCCCAGTTCGATCACCCGGTGAGACTCCGCGCCCAGAGCGCGGGAAACCCGTTCGGCGGCGTCCAACTCCGAGCGGGTGCGCTGGCCATAGTCGAAGGCGATGGTGTGACAGCGGTGCCCGTCGGCCCGCGCCATGGCCAGACAGGTGGCGGAATCCAGGCCCCCGGACAGCAGTACCACGGCGGTGCTCATGTTGTGTTCTCCATCATCGCGGCTCCTGGGGCTCAGCGCCCCTGAGCATCATTCCACAGTAATTTATGCAGTTGAATCTGGAAGCGTACCGGTAAGCGGTCCCGCACGATCCAGTCCGCCAGGTCGGTCGGTGACAGCTGCCCCTGTACCGGCGAGAACAGCACATCGGACACCCGCCGCGCCAATTGATGCTGATCAAGCATGAAGCGGGCCCAGTCGTAGTCGCGACGGTCCGCCAGCACGAACTTCACCTGATGGTTCGGCCGCAGCAGCGGAATGTTTTCCAGCCGATTATTGTGCTGCTCACCGGAGCCCGGCGCCTTCAGATCCATCACCACCGAGACCCGCTCGTCCACTCCGGCGATATCCATGGCGCCGCCGGTTTCCAGGCTCACCTCATAGCCCCGGTCGCACAAAAGCGTCAGCAGCGGCAGACAGTTGGGTTGCGCCAGCGGTTCGCCGCCGGTCACGGTGACGTAGCCGGTGCCGTAGCCATCCACGGTCTCGAGAATATCGTCCAGCGACCACTTTTGCCCGCCCTGAAAGGCGTATTCCGTATCACACCAGACGCAACGCTGGGGACAGCCGGTCAGCCGCACGAAGACGGTGGGCCGTCCCACACTGCGGGCTTCTCCCTGCAGAGAGTGAAAAATCTCGGTGATACGCAGTTCCACTGTGGCTCCTGAGCGGCGGCGAATACGGGTTGCGCCGCGGCTCTTCATATTCATTGTTGGCGGATACGGATGGCCGCCCGGAACAGGGCGGAATCATTCGGGGTCGGGATCAGGCCCCGGAACGGCGCGCATTCTAACACAGGGAAGGCGCCGGGGGCTCCCCGGCGCCGGGCGGGCGGTTCAGTTGCCCAGTTGCTTGAGCATGGCTTTGGCCAGCTCGGCCTCGGAGGAATCCGGATACTGTTTGACCAGGCGATTCAGAGTGTCGCGAGCCTGGACGGTACTGCCACCCCGCGCCTGCAGGCTGGCCAGTTTGTACAGGCTGGTGGGCGCCCGGCTGTGATCCGGATAATCGTCCACCACCTTGGAGAACTGTTCCCGTGCCTGGGTCAGTCTTGGCGATTTCAGATTGGAATAGGCTTCACCCAGCCAGAAATGGGCCTGCGGACGATAGCGGCCATTCGGATATTCTTTCAGATAGGCTTCCAGGGCTGGTACAGCCCCTTCGAAGTCACGGTCCAGCAATTTGCGCTGGGCGTCATTGTAGGCCTGGCGATCGGCTTGTGGGTCCACCGCCGGCTCACCGCCTTCCTCTCCATCCCCAGTGGCGTTCTCGTCATCGGCCGAAGCCGGCGCGGTACTCTCCGCCAGGGCATTGATTCGGGTATCCAGGTCCAGATAGCGTTCGCGCTCGGCGGCTTTGAGCCGATCCAGTTCGTGACGCAGACGCTCTATCTGACCCTGTAAATCCTGAAGCTGTTCCTCATACTGCTGCATTTGCTGCATCAGGATGATCACGCCGTCGTTACCGCCAGTGGATTCCGCGGCGACGGTGCGGGCACCGCCCCGTGAACCACCGCGGTCCTCCACGGACAGAGGGCCGGTCTGCGCCTGCGCAGTAATCACGGCCCCCGCAAGCAGGGCACCGATGAACCCATGTGTTCCGAGTCTATGGATGGCCTGCTTCAACATCATGGCTTACGGACGGCCTGCCACGTAGTTCAGTTCAACGCGACGGTTTTTCGCCCAGTCCATTTCGCTGTGACCGAAAGCGGCGGGCTTCTCTTCACCGTAGGACACCACTTCCAGCTGGGAAGAGGATACGCCCTGAACGCGCAGGAACTTCTGTACCGCCTGGGCACGACGCTCGGACAGAGCCACGTTGTACTCACGGGTACCGCGCTCGTCGGCATGGCCTTCCAGACGCAGCTTGGCGTTGGCGTTGTTCTTCAGGTAAGTCGCGTGAGCGCGCAGGGTTTCGAAAGCAGCCGCCGGAACGGTATTGCTGTCGAATGCGAAGTAGATCACACGAGTATCGGTGGTGCCGTCGTAGTTGGACGGATGGTTATGGAAGTTATCCGCGGTCAACGGAACGCTGCTGGTGTCAGGGCGGGTGGACTCGGGACGCTGAACCGGCTGAGTGGTACCGGTCTGGGAATCCATGCCGGAGGTGTCCGTGGCGGACGTGTCCTGCTCGGTGGGCGTGCTGGAACAGGCGGCAAGAACGCCGGCCAGAATGACGGCAAACAAAGGATTGACGAATGAACGCATGACAAAACTCCTGATTAATTTCCTGTAATTTCGAACACTGAGACCCGTTTATGGAGAAACCTCCGCATCCGTCCCCGGCCCGTCAGTGACAACGCTGACGCGTGGCTCACCCTGGGCCGGACACCTGAGATGCGAGTCAGCATCTACAGAAACGGCGACCAGGCCGGTTCCCTGACTTCCCCTTCCTTCGACGGCAGCTCTACCTTGACTCTGCCATCGATGGATACGGCCTCCAGGACCCCCGTGCCGCGACGTTGCGTACCGTAAATTACCATACTTCCATTAGGCGCAACACTGGGCGACTCATCCATATTGGTCTGAGTCACAATATCGAACGTACCCCGTTGCAGGTCCTGCACGCCGACGTTGAAACTGCCATTGCGACGGTGCACATAAACCAGATACCGGCCATCCGGGGTGACATCCGGACGGGCGTTGTAATTGCCTTCGAAGGAGACCCGCCGGGCGGACCGGTCGTTGATATTGAGCATGTAGATCTGCGGACCGCCGGAACGGCTGGAAGTGAACACCACGTGCTCGCCGTCGGGCATCCAGCGCGCCTCGGTATCGATACCGTAGTTGTCCGTCAGCCGGGTCAACCCGCCGCCATTCACATTCACCATATACAGTTCCGGATTACCATCCTTGGACAGAGTGATCACCAGCCGCTGACCGTCCGGTGACCAGGACGGAGCGCCGTTGATGCCCCGCTCCCGGCTGACCACGGAACGCTGCCCGCTGGCCAGATCGTGAACGTAAATGTTCGGCTTGCCGTTGTTCTCGAAGGAGACATAGGCGATCTTGCTGCCATCCGGTGACCAGGACGGGCTCATGATCGGCTCGGCACTGGACAGAATGGTCTTCACCCGATGACCGTCGGCATCGGCGTACTGCAGTTGATAAGGCAGCTTGGCGCCACGGTTATGGGTGACATAAAGGATCTTGGTGGAGAAGGCACCAGGAATGCCGGTGAGCTCTTCATAGATGCGATCGGAGATGGCGTGGGCCACGTCACGCAATTGCGCTTTGGTGGGACTGTAGCTTTCACTGAACAGTTCACGCTGGCGGCCCACGTCGTACAGGCCATAGGTCACTTCGTAGCGGCCGTCGTCCCGCGGCTTGGTATGGCCGATCACCAGGTACTCCTGGCCGAGCACGCGGAAATCCCGGTAGATGATCGCGTCCTTGGTGTGCGGCCGGCTGAGCATGTTCTTTGCCGGCAGCGGCTTGAACTGACCACTGCGGTGCAGGTCCGCCTCGACAATGGCGGACACCTGCTCCGGTGCCTCGTTGTCGCCGTCAAAAGGCACGATGGCGATCGGCACCGCATCCACCCGTCCTTCGGTCACCTTGATCAACAGCTCGGCCCGCGCGGCCACCGTCAGTGTCGCCAGGACCAGGGCCAATATCAGTCGCTTCATTTGGCATCTCCAGGTTCGAATTCGAGCACAAGCGTTCGGAACGCTTCAAAACCGTCACCTTTCGGCACCGGCAGGGGGCTGGCCAATTGCACGCCCTTGACCACGGAATCATCGAAGTCCGGGTAACCGCTGGACTTCACCACATCCACATTGACCACATCCCCACCGGGAACCATACGGATACGCACCCGGGTACGGATGTCGTTCCGGTTACGGTAGTTGCCGGGAATGCGCCAGCGTTGGGCCACCGCCGAGGAGATGGCGTCAATATAGCTGGCGGTTTCCTGTTCCACTTTGCTGTCCGGGTCACCGCTGCCGGGGTTCTCCTGGTCCTGCTTCTTACCCTGACGAGCCATCTCCAACCGTTCCTGAGCCAGCAGTTCCTCCATGTCCGGCTGCTCGAATTTGGGCAGCGGCTCCGATTTCGGCTTCGCATCCGCTTTGGGTTTCGGTTCCGGCTTCTTTGGCTCCGGCTTGGGTTCGGGCTTCGGTTTCGGCTCGGGTTTCGGTTTGGGTTCCGGCTTCGGCTCAGGCTTCGGTTCCGGTTTCGGTTTCGGTTTCGGTTCAGGCTGCGGCTCTGGTTTGGGCTGCGGCTTGGGCGCCGGCTTCTCTTGCTTGGGCTCGGGACGAGTGGGCGCCGCCGCCCGCTCGGTCTGATCGGTGACCACCGCCATCACATGGGGAGGAATCTTCGGGGGACGGCGCAGTTCCGGCTCGGAGGTCCAGGTAAACAGCACCATTCCCAGCACCAACAGGTGCAGGAACAGGGACAGCCCCGCGCCTACCCCACGGTCACTCATGGCAACTCCGCTGGGTCGGTCACCAGGCCCAGCTTGGTGACACCGGCGCTTTGCAGCTCCGACATCAGTACCACTACCTTGCCATAGGGCACGTTCTGATCACCGCGCACCAGGAACAAGGTTTCCGGCTTCTCGTTGTGAATGGCGGTGACCCGCTGGGTCAAGGCTTCCAGGTCAGTGGCGGCTTCACTGTCGTCGCCGACATTAATGTAGTAACCGCCATCGGCGGCCACCGCGATCATCACCGGCTCGTCATTTTCCGTCGGCAGCGGCGCGCTGTTGGCCTGAGGCAGGTCCACGGAGACCCCCTGGGTCATCATCGGCGCGGTGGCCATGAAGATCACCAGCAGCACCAGCATCACGTCGATGTAGGGCACCACGTTCATCTCCGCGGCCAGCTTCCGCGGAGTATGCCTGCGCATACCTGAAGAAGGTCGGTATCGGGCCACTATCTACTCCTCCCGGCTATGGGCCTGACGGTGGAGAACGGCGGAAAACTCCTCGGCGAACATTTCGCAGTTGCCCACCAGGGAGTCAGACAGAGAAGCGTAACGGTTGTAGGCCATCACCGCCGGAATCGCCGCGAACAGGCCAATGGCGGTAGCCACCAGCGCCTCGGCGATACCCGGCGCCACCACGCTGAGCGTGGCCTGGGTCACATTGGCCAGGGCGCGGAAAGAATGCATGATGCCCCACACCGTGCCGAACAGGCCGATGTAAGGACTGGTGGAACCCACTGACGCCAGGAATGGCAGATAACGGGACAGCCTCGCCTCTTCCCGCTGCAGCGCCACGCGCATGGCCCTCTGGGCACCGTCCATCACCGCGTCACTGTCCCGGGACGTCTTCGACAACCGCACGAATTCCTGGAACCCGGCGCGGAAAATCGCCTCGGTGCCGGAGTCCGGGTTGGATTTCTTGCGCACCTGGTTATACAGGCTGGCCAGATCACCGCCGGACCAGAATTTTTCCTCGAACGCCTGCCCCGCTTTGCGCGCCCGGCTCAATACCCGATAGCGGGTAATGATCACATACCAGGAGAACAGGGAGGCGAACAGCAGCACCAGCATTACCGCCTTCACCACCGGCCCGGCATGCAGCACCAGGGAGGCAATGGACATGTCGGAGGCTTCAATCATTGGCCCGTTCTCCTCGATATTCGGCCTTGAATCTTTGGTACAGCGGCGCCGGCAACGCTTTCGGGCGAATACCGTCGGCACTGACACAGGCTATTTTGATTTCCGCTTCACACAGAAGCTGATCTCCGCGGCGCACCTGTTGGGCGAACAGCAACGTCGCTTTCCCCAGGTGGCGCAGTCCGGCGCTGACACCGAGGGCGTCATCAATCCGCGCCGGACTGTGGTAGCGCACCTGGCAGGAATGCACCACGAACTGATAATTCTCCTCGGACAACCCGTAATGCTGGTAGCCCAGGGAGCGCAAATATTCGGTACGGGCCCGTTCCATGAACTTCAGATAGTTCACGTAATAGACGATACCGCCGGCGTCAGTGTCTTCGATATAGACCCGCACCGGTAGGACAAAATCCTGATCCTTCGAAGATTTTTCAGTCATTAAACAAATCTCCATCACTCCCCGGGCGACGCAGCCCGAAGTGGCGCCAGGCGTGATTGGTCACCTGCCGGCCCCGCGACGTGCGTTGTATGAAACCCTGTTGAATCAGATAGGGTTCCACCACTTCCTCAAGGGTTCCGGCGTCCTCGTTGAGGGCCGCCGCCAACGAGTCCAACCCCACCGGACCGCCGTCGAACTTATGCATCATCATGTTCAGCAACCGCCGATCGGTGCCATCCAGACCGTGGCTGTCCACCTCCAGCATATCCAGCGCCGCTTCCGCCACCGGTCCGACGATGCGGCCATCACCTTTCACCTCGGCATAGTCCCGCACCCGGCGCAGCAGCCGGTTGGCGATCCGCGGCGTGCCCCGGGCGCGGCGCGCCACTTCCCGGGCACCACTTTCATCCACGGGAATGGCAAGGATGTCGCAGGAGCGGGCGACAATACGGGACAGGTCGTCGACGTTATAGAATTCCAGCCGCTGCACGATACCGAAGCGGTCACGTAACGGCGCGGTAAGCAGGCCGGCGCGAGTGGTGGCGCCAACCAGGGTGAATGGCGGCAGGTCCAGTTTGATGGAACGGGCGGCCGGTCCTTCGCCGATCATGATGTCCAGCTGGAAGTCTTCCATGGCGGGATAGAGAATCTCTTCCACCACCGGCGACAGGCGGTGGATCTCATCCACGAACAGCACATCGCCCTCTTCCAGATTGGTGAGGATGGCGGCCAGATCCCCGGCTTTTTCCAGCACCGGGCCGGAGGTGGATTTCAATTCCGAGCCCATTTCCCGGGCGATGATATGGGCCAGCGTGGTCTTCCCCAGCCCGGGCGGTCCGAAAATCAAGGTGTGATCAAGCGTCTCGCCGCGCCCGCGGGCGGCGTCGATGAAAATTTCCAGCCGCTCCCTCACCTTGGGCTGCCCGTTGTAATCGGCCAGATTGGCGGGCCGGATCGCCCGGTCGTGCTGCTCTTCCCGGGGGTCCGAAGCGCTGGAGGAAATCAGGCGATCGTTGTCCATGGTGACATTACACCTTCTTTAATAGAGCAATAGAGCCAGAGCATCGGCCTTGATGGTGCGGGGGCATCACTCTTTACAGGACATCACTTTGCCAGCCCCCGCAGAGCCCGGCGAATAAGACCTTCGCTGGTCTCCTCCCCGGCCTCCGCCGCGCGGGCCACCGCCGCCACCGCGTCCTTGTTGCGATAGCCCAGGGCTTCCAGCGCCGCCACCGCGTCGTCACGAACGCCATTGGCGCCGCTCTGGGACACCCGTCCCGGCGGCATCGCCGGCGCGCCTTCCAGCTTGTCCAGGCGATCGGACATCTCGATAACCAAACGCTCGGCGGTTTTCTTGCCGATACCCGGCACCTTCACCAGGGAGCTGGTGTCCTGATCACGGATACAAGCGGCCAGCCGATCCGCTTCAATGCCGGAAAGAATCGCCAGCGCCATTTTCGGACCGACACCATTTACCTTGATCAGGCTGCGGAACAGTTCGCGCTCATAACGGCTGTTGAAGCCGTACAGCAGCTGGGCGTCCTCACGCACCACGAAATGCGTATGCAGCGTCAACGAGGCCCCGACTTCCGGCAAGTCATAGAACACCGTCATCGGCGCTTCCACTTCGTAGCCGACACCGCCCACATCCAGCAGCAGCCAGGGCGGGCGTTTGTCCAGCAGTTGTCCTTTGAGTTGTCCGATCATCGTATCCGTCTTCGTCGTACCGCGCTGGCACCGGCGATGCGTGCCAGCGATACGCGCATGTGCGCATGACACAGGGCGATGGCCAGAGCATCGGCGGCATCCGCCTGCGGGCGTTTGTCCAAACCCAGCAAATGCCGGACCATTTCCGCCACCTGAACCTTCTCGGCGCCGCCACGCCCCACCACCGCCTGTTTCACCTGGCGGGCGGAGTACTCGAATATTGGCGCGCCACTTTGCACCAGAGCCGCCAGCGCGGCGCCCCGGGCCTGACCCAGCTTCAGCGCGGAATCCGCGTTGCGTGCCATGAACACCTTCTCAATGCTGATTTCCGCCGGCTGAAAGCGTGTCAGCAGTTCGGTCAGCCCGGTGAAAATCTGTCCCAGGCGCGGCGCGATATCCTCACCGCTGGTACTGATGGTACCGAAGGTCAAAGCGCGGCTGCGATTACCCTGTTGCTCGATGACACCGTAGCCAGTGTGCCGGGAGCCTGGGTCGATACCGAGCAAAATGGTCATAGAGTCCAGCCGATTCTCATAATAAAAAGGCAGGTAGCCGTTTACCTGCCTCATATAACCTTTCCGCTGTTCTTATGTCCAGTATCGCGATCCTTTCCCGCATGGCCCTTCCCATGGATAGGACCGCGATATCGTTTATTCCTGTTGCGGCCACTCAGCGTTGGTATAGACGTTCTGTACGTCGTCCAGATCTTCCAGGTGGTCGACCATCTTGCCCACGGTCTCGGCGGTGTCGGCGTCCATCTCCGCACTGGTGGATGGATGCATGGTGACCTCGGCATCCACCGGCTCCAGGCCGCCCGCCTTAAGCGCGTCGACCACGTCACCGAAGCTGCGATCCGGAGCGGTCACCACCAGGAAACTGCCGTCGTCGTTTTCTTCCACGTCCTCGGCGCCGGCTTCCAGAGCCAGTTCCATCAGCTTTTCTTCGTCCACGCCGGGCTCGAAGAAGATTTCGCCGCGCTTGGTGAACAGAAACGCCACCGAACCGCTGGTACCAAGATTGCCACCAAACTTGGAGAAGGCATGACGCACTTCGGCCACGGTGCGATTGACGTTGTCGGTCATGGTTTCCACCAGCACCGCCACGCCACCCTTGCCGTAACCTTCGTAGGTGATCTCTTCCATGTTGGCGCTGTCGTCACCGCCGGCGCCACGTTTGATCGCCCGGTCGATGGTATCCCGGGTCATATTGTTGGTCAGCGCCTTGTCCACCGCCGCCCGCAGACGCGGGTTATCGTTGATCTCGCCGCCGCCCATGCGGGCGGCCACGGTGATCTCTCGAATCAGCTTGGTGAAGATCTTACCGCGCTTGGCGTCCTGAGCCGCCTTGCGGTGTTTGATATTGGCCCATTTACTATGACCTGCCATTGAGGCCCCCTTTCCTTGATATTCCTGTGTTGTTCTTTCAGCTGTCCGCCTTGCGAACGCTGATGCCCACTTCACGCAGCTGCTGATTGTCCACCGGAGAAGGCGCGTTGGTCATCAGGCAGGCCGCGGTCTGGGTTTTCGGGAACGCAATCACTTCACGAATCGAGTCGCTGCCGGTCATCAGCATCACCATGCGGTCCAGGCCGAAGGCCAGACCGCCGTGAGGCGGTGCACCGTATTTCAGCGCGTCGAGCAGGAAACCGAATTTCTCCCGTGCTTCCTGTTCGTCGATACCCAGCGCCTCGAACACGGTCTGCTGCATATCCGGGCGATGAATACGGATGGAACCGCCGCCCAGTTCGGTGCCATTGAGCACCATATCGTAGGCCCGCGACAGCGCGCCTTCCGGGTTGCTCTTCAGTTCTCCGGGGTCACACTTGGGCATGGTGAACGGATGGTGCAGCGCATAATAGCGGCCGTCTTCTTCCTCGAACATGGGGAAGTCCACCACCCACAGCGGTTTCCAGTCGCCCTCGGCCAGACCACGCTCATGACCGACCTTGACCCGCAACGCCCCCATCGCTTCATTGACGACTTTGGCCTTGTCGGCACCGAAGAAGATCAGGTCGCCAGTGGCCGCCCCGGTCCGTTCCAGGATGCCCTTGATGGCGTCCTCGGTGAGGAATTTGAGAATCGGGGATTGCAGCCCTTCGGCGCCGGCGGCCAGGTCGTTGACCTTCACATAGGCCAGCCCCTTGGCGCCGTAGATACCGACGAACTTGGTGTATTCGTCGATTTCCTTGCGGGACAGGTCGGCGCCACCAGGCACTTTCAGCGCCACTACCCGGCCTTTGGGATCCTTGGCCGGGCCGGCGAACACCTTGAACTCCACGCCACCCATCAGATCGGCGATATCCACCAATTCCATCGGCACGCGCAGATCCGGCTTGTCGGAACCATAGCGGCTCATCGCCTCGGCGAACGTCATGCGCGGAAACTCGGGCAACTCCACATCCAGCAACTCACGGAACAGAGTACGGGCCATGCGCTCGGCCACGCCCATGATGTCCTCTTCCTCGACGAAGGACGCTTCCAGATCGATCTGGGTGAATTCCGGCTGACGATCAGCGCGCAGGTCCTCGTCACGGAAGCACTTGGCGATCTGATAGTAGCGATCGAAACCGGCCACCATCAGCAACTGCTTGAACAGCTGCGGGGACTGCGGCAGCGCGAAGAAGCTGCCGGCATGGGTACGGCTGGGCACCAGATAATCCCGCGCCCCCTCCGGCGTGGCCCGGGTCAGCACCGGGGTTTCCACGTCCATGAAACCTTCCTTTTCCAGGAAAGCGCGCACCGCGTGCGTCAGCCGGGAACGGAACTGGAAACGCTGCAGGGCTTCCGGTCGGCGCAGATCCAGATAGCGGTATTTCAACCGCACTTCCTCACCAGCGGCGGAATACTCGTCCAGTTCGAACGGCGGCGTCTGCGCTTCGTTGAGAATGGTCAGCGCCTTGCCCAGCACTTCGATATCGCCGGTGGCCATGCGCGGATTACGCACCGCTTCGTCACGCAGCCGCACCCGGCCGGTGATTTTCAGCACGTATTCGCCACGAACTTTGTCAGCCAGGGCAAAAGCGTCCACCGTGTCGGGATCGAACACCACCTGCACCAGACCAGTGCGGTCACGCACGTCCAGGAAAATAACCCCGCCGTGATCGCGACGGCGATGTACCCAGCCGCACAGTTCCACCGTCTCCCCATCATGGGAGGCCCGCAAATCACCGCAATAATGGCTTCGCATGTCCACAGTCCAGTCTTGAGTTCGTTTTGGCCGGCCCCGGCCCATCACCGGCAGGGCCCGAAAAAGGCGGCCTAGTATAGCGATTCAGCGGCGGCCGGGCCATGCCATCCGGCGCGCGAGGGACCATCCGGCGGGTTTGCCGGAAAGCCGGGTACCCGCTTCACCGTCGCCCAATTTCGGTGCCGGTGTTGCCGTGAATCTGTAAAAAGCCGCCAAAGCACGCCAAACACCGCAAAAAATAGGTACCGGACGCCTTGTACGTCGGGAAACGTTGGCATATAACTGACTGCGCACCAGCTCAGTCGTGCCTCTGAGTCAGGCAGTCCAGGGGTACCCTGACAGGGAAGCAACTAAACAACCTTCTCCAGGAAGTCATCAAACACAGGGGTAAACGATCCTATGGCTGCAAAGAAAAAAGCGGTGAAGAAAACCGCCAGCTCCACTCCCAAGGCCCGAGCCGTGAAAGCCATCGCCGAGCCGATGACCAAAACCCAAATCGTTACTCAGATCAGTGAAACCACCGGTCTCACCAAAAAAGACGTCAATGCCGTCTTTGATGAGCTGGCCGTGGTCATGGAAGGTCATCTGAAGAAGCGCGGCGCTGGCCAGTTCACTCTGCCGGGTCTGATCAAAGTCGTCACCCAGAAGAAACCGGCGACCAAGGCCCGCAAGGGCATCAACCCTTTCACCGGTCAGGAAACCACCTTCGCGGCCAAACCGGCCCGCACCGTGGTAAAAATCCGTCCGTTGAAAAAGCTCAAGGATATGGCGGGCTGATCCGCTGGCCTGGCCGGGAACACCTCGCGGCCAGGCTTTCTCCCTCCCCTTCCCGCCCGTTCCGCACAGCAGATGCGAGTCGCCGCACAACCCCCTATAATCCCCCGCCCCCGGAGCTAAGCATTCCCAAGGTGACACGACATGGCTGAACGCAAGGACAAACGCAAAGTCATCGGCGAACCGATGACCGATGAACAAATCAGACTGTTTCTGGACCTGCCTCCCGAGGAAGGCGAAAACGCCGATTTTCATGTGCTGATTCGCGCCTATCGCGCCCTGCGCGTGGAGGACTTCGAGCGTTTCCTGGCCTTCTTTATCGAACAGGGCCGAGACCTGCGCGCCCGGGATGACAAGGGCCGCACCCTGATCGAGGTGATGCGCGGCCACGGCAAGAACGACGACTACATCGCCGTGCTGGAACAGGCCGGCGGCTGAGAGGTCGCCACAAGGCCGCCGCAGGAGCTTGCCCTGCCGGCGCATTGGCCTCCCGGCGCGGGACATTCGCTTGCAGGGCAAGCTCCCACAGCGGCTTCGTAGCCGGGCTTGATCAAGCCGGCCCGGAAGGCCACCGCCAGAGATCGCGGTGGCAAAAAGAATCGTCCGGAACGATTCACGACGTCGTGCCAACGACGGCCCGGAGGGCCACCGCCAGGGAGGGCAGTGGCAAAAAGCCGCACCTCCTCGACGCCGGCCCAGGTACAATCGCGACCATGACCGGATTGCCTCCCTACGTAGTCTGGCGCCGCCGCATGCTCTGGCTGCGGGCGGTGCTGGTAATCGCCCTTGCCCTGGCGCTGCTGGTATTGCGCCAGTTTTCAGCGCTGGTGCCGTTGTCACTCACGCCACTGCTGTGGCTGGGCGCGTTGCTGCTGCCCAATCTGCTGACCCTGTTGACATTGAACCTGGATCCCCGCCCTCAGCAACGTCTGCTGGCGGTGGAGCTGGCCATGGACGTGATGCTGTTTCTCGCCGTGGTGCAACTGTTCGGCGGTGCCAGCAACCCGATGACCTTTTACCTGCTGGTACCGGTCTTGATGGCTGGCATGACTCTGCCCCCCATGGCCAACGGTCTGGTGCTGATTCTCGCCCTGACCGGTTATATGACGGTGAGCCAGTGGCACCACATGCCCGCCCCCCATACCGCGCTGCACGCTCTCACCCGGGAACTGAGCGCCCTGCACAATATCGGCATGGCGGTGGCCTTCGCCGCGCTGGCGGTGACGCTTTCCATCCTTGGTCAGGTGATCCAGGCATTGACCCGGCAACAGCAGCGTCAGCAGGACAAGGCCATGGAACTGGCCGGACGCCGCGAGCGCATGTACCAGGTGGCGGCGACACTGGCCCACCAGGCCCACGAACTCAACACGCCGTTGAGCAGCCTGGTGATGATCAGCGATAACGCCTTGCAGGAGCCCGGGTTGTCCGACACCACCCGCGCCGACCTGGAGCAAATCCACGCATTGGCCCGGCAGGTAGCCGGCAAGCTGCGCCGGGCCGACCACCATGACGTTCCCGAGGACATCGCGTTCCCCGCCCTGGTCGACCGCTTGCACCTGCACCTGAGACATCTGCAACCCACCCTGGAGATCCGGCATCAGGGCCCCGACCACGCCGTGCTCAGACAAGCCAGCGACTGGTTCCGGGTGCTTGCCAATCTCGGCTACAACGCCATCGACGCCGGAGCCGGTACGCTGGCGATTCAGTTGGACACAGCGCCGGAGGGGTGGCTCCTGCAGATCAGCGACGACGGACCGGATCATCCGGAGCGGCCCGGCCGCGAGGGGATGGGCATCGGCCTGGCACTGGTGGAGAGTACCCTGGAAAACCTGGACGCGCGGCTGGAGATGGAATTCAGCCGACAATGGACCCAGGCCCGCATTCGCTGGAGTGGTTATGGCGCTTGAAACCCTGCTGCTGGTGGAAGATGACGAGTTACTGGCGACACAGACCCGCCGGGCGCTGGAACGCCACGGCCTGAGCGTGACCCTGGCCGCCGATGCCGAGCAGGCGCGTCAGTGCATGGCCTCTCTGCCCACCCTGGACGCGGCGGTGCTGGATCAGAATCTGGGCGTCGACAACGGGCTCGATCTGATTGCCCCGTTACTGACGCATTTCCCCCAATGCCGGATTCTGGTGCTGACCGGCTACGGCAGCATTGCCGCCGCCGTGGCCGCCACCCGCCGCGGCGCCCATAATTATCTGACCAAGCCCGCCGGTGCCGGCGATATTCTCGACGCGCTGCGACGCGACCCGGCGCAAATGGAGTCCCTGCCGGACTCGCCGCCATCATTGCAGCGGCTGGAATGGGAGCATATCCAGCGGGTACTGGACGCCCACGGCGGCAACATCTCCCACGCCGCCGCCGCGCTCGGCATTCATCGGCGTACCTTGCAGCGGCGTCTGAAGAAACGTCCCAGCCCGGTGCAATACGAACGGGAACGGCCGTGACGGCTGGACACCAAAAGATGAAGAACCGGGCCCACCGCCTCTCACAAGCATTTAAAACGCTTATCTATATCCGCAATGCACTACGGCCCGGTTTTCTATAGCGTCCGGCGTCCAGCGTCCTGCCCAAATGTGAAACAATCCTGCTTCCACTGGCTTTCCGCTAAACTCCTCCAGTAGTCTTTCCAGAGTCAGGGTCTGGCGCTACCGTCCAGGCCAAGCAAGGGGCGAAACCGAAGTAGCATCATCATGATCAGGGATAGAGTTTGCCGCCGCCGGGATGCCATCACGCGCACGCCTTGCCCCAACCACGACCAAACCGGTTGCCCGTTGTCTGACCGCCGAGTTGTCATTGTGCTATGAGGACCGAACGCCGCCGCCGGCCCCTTGCGCTCCGCGCCCTGCTCTCCGGACTGCCCCTGGTGCTGGCTTTTACCGTCAACGCCCCGGCCCGGGCGGCGGACAAAGAGCCAGTGCTGACCATCAAGGGCGACCTGCGTGATGAGGTGCGCGACAACGTGCGCGTACTGGTGGGTCTGGACGATGCCGCCTGTCAGCCGGGTCCCGGCCAGAAGGCGCTGATTCTGCGCCAGGTTCGCAACCGGTCAGAGGAGGCGATGCAGGCACTGGGGTATTACCAGCCGGACATCGTGCCGCAATGGCGGGACGCCACCGGCGACGCCTGTTTCGGCGTTACGCTCACCATCACCCCCGGGCCCCGCACCAAGGTGGAAACCCTGTCGATCACTTTCAATGGCGAGGCGCAACAGGATCCCGCCTTCCAGAACGCCATCGACAAGGCCAGCCTGTCCCCCGGCGATCCGTTGCGCCACGACCGCTACGAAGCATTGAAACGACGGCTGCAACAGTTACTGATCGATCGCGGCTACGCCGAGGGCAGTCTGTCCACCCATCGCCTGGAAGTGGACCGCGCCCGGCATCGGGCCAGGGTGGTAATGGTGGTGGACAGCGGCCCGCGCTACAGCGTGGGCGAGATCATCATCAACGAGGTTCCTCTGGACCCGCGCCTGGTCAACGCCTATCTGCGTTTCGCCAGTGGCGAGCCGTTCAATAACGAACGCTTGCTGGCGACCCAACAGGCTTATATGGGCACCAGCTATTTCAGCGCCGCGCGGTTGGAACGCAGCAAGGTCAACGCCGACAGCAAAACCATCGATGTCGGTATCAATCTGACCATGCGCAACCGCTGGGCGCTGCTCACCGGGGTCGGGGTCAGCACCGATACCGGGCCGCGGCTGCGGCTGGGGATCGAGAATCGGCGCATCAACAGCGCCGGTCATCGTGCCCGGGCGGAAACCGAGCTGTCCGACTTGCGTCAGGGGGTCGGCGCCAACTACCAGATTCCCCTGCGCGATCCCAATACCGAACGGCTGGATCTGCACACCCGCTACCTGAACGAAATCACCGACACCCGCGAAAGTGAGACGATCAGTACCGGGGTCGACTACATTCGCGAGTTGCCGTCGAAGTGGGTGGTCACCACTTCGCTGGAATATCTGCAAGAGAACTTCGACGTGGCCGACCAGGCCGATCACATCGAACTGATCATGCCCGGTATCCAGATCAGCCGCGTTCACTCCGATGATCCGATCTACCCGCGCTGGGGTTGGCGGCTGGGAGTCAAGGTGCGCGGCGCCCATGAGTCGCTGGCGTCGTCATCCAGCTTCGTGCAGGCGGACAGCTGGGCCAAGCTGGTCGTGCCGCTGGGCAAGGGCCGTCTGCTGACCCGCGCCGAGGTCGGTTACACCGAAATCGATAACGTCCGCAACCTGCCTGCCTCGTTGCGTTTTTTCGCCGGCGGTGACTCCAGCGTGCGCGGCTTCGCCTACGAATCCCTGGGGCCCACCAATGATGATGACGAGGTCATCGGCGGTCGCCACCTGCTGGTGACCAGTGTCGAATACGATCGCCCGATCAGCCGGCAGTGGAGCCTGGCGGTGTTCTCCGACGCCGGCAACGCCTTCAATGACTTCAACGACTATGACGTGGAACGCAGCGCCGGCTTCGGCGTGCGCTGGCGCTCGCCGCTGGGACCAATCCGTCTGGATCTGGCCCGCGGCCTCAGCGGCGGCGACACCTGGCGGCTGCACCTGAGTATGGGGCCGGACCTGTGAAGCGCTGGCGCGGCTTGAAAATCGCTCTTCTGGTTGTAATCCTGCTGCCGCTGCTGTTGATAGCCGGCGTCTACGGACTGCTCGCCTCCCGGGCCGGCAATCTTTGGGTACTGGAGCGGGTCAAACCGGTATTGCCCGGCGAACTCACCATTGAGGACTGGCAAGGCAATTTGCTCAGTGGCGCGCAAGTGGCGCATTTGCAATACCGCCAGGATGAGCTGGTGGTGGACCTTCACCAGCTGCGTCTCTCGCTGGCGCCGCTGGAAGCCTTGCGTGGCTGGCTGTATCTGGGCGAACTGCACGCCGACCGGGTAAGGGTGCATATACCGCCCTCCCCTGCGGATCAACCACCGGATGACACACCGTTCACCCTGCCCGAGAGCATCGCCCTGCCCCTGGGCGTGCGCATCGATACCTTCTCGTTGAACGAGCTGATTCTGGAAGGCGCCACCAACTTGCAACTGCGGGATCTGGAAGGGCAGCAATGGGCCGCCTGGCAACGTCTGAACCTGCCACGGATCGCGCTCACCGTGGCCGACACCCGCCTGGACGCCAGCCTCTCCGGTAACCTGCACGCGCCCTTTCCGGCCCAGGGCGATCTGCTCTGGCGCCGCCCCGCCGCGGGAGACGATGGCGCGCCTCGGCTGGGTGGCCGGCTGATTTTCCGTGGCGACCTGGACAAACTGAACCTCAGCCACGACCTCAGCGCGCCGCTGACGCTGAGCACTAACGGCAGCCTCGCCTGGCGGGATCACACCCTGAATCTGGATCTGATCCATGAATGGCCGGCCCAGGCACTGCCGGTGGACACTCCCGTGCCGGTGCAGCTGGGCGCCGGCAAACTGACCACCGTGGGCCCCCTCGATGCCCTCCAAATCCAGGGCCAAGCCGACCTGGAAGCGGACGGCCACCCGCTCAAGCTGAATCTGGACGCCACCGCCAGCACCCGGTCCATGGCCTTGAAGCAATTGCATCTGGAAGGCGCCGGCCAACGTCTCAATGCCACCGGCAGTCTGTCCTATGAGAAGGGTCTGGCCTGGGACCTCAACGTCAATGGCGACGCCCTCGACCCGGCGCTGGTGGCACCGGACTGGCCCGGCAATCTGACCCTGCGCGCCCAAAGCAAAGGACACTGGCGTGATGACGATTGGCGCGTCAGCGTGGACCCTTTGTCCCTCACCGGCACCCTGCAAAAGAAACCGGTTTCTCTGACCGGCAAGGCCAGCCAGCCCGCCGGCGGCGATCTGAGCCTGACGCTGAATGGCCGCTGGGGCCAGGACCGGATCACCGCCGAAGGCAAGGTGGGGGAACGGCTGGCGCTGGCGGGAACCGCCACGGTGGCGGATTTGTCAGCGTGGCAAGGTCCGGCCCGCGGCGCCCTTGATTTGCGCTGGCGGCTGGCCGGCACCTTGGAAAACCCGCTGCTCAGCGGTGAACTGAGTGGCCAGCAACTGGCCTGGGAAGATTGGCAGCTGCCCCGCCTTGATGCCCGTTTCAACAACCTGACGCCCGGCAACGGCCAGCAAAGCCTGAACGTGACCCTGGGCCCGGTGAGTCAGGGCGCCGAGCAACGCCTGGAGCAAGTGACGCTGGCGGTTCAGGGCACCCGCTCGAATCACAGGGTGACGATCGCCGCCCACCAGGATGCCGCCGAGCTGGAACTTGCCCTGCAGGCGGCGCTGAGCCAGGACTGGCGCTGGCACGGCCGGGTCGAGCAGTGGCGGCTCGGTGAACCGCGTGCCGGCAACTGGGCGCTGGATACGCCGGCGCCGTTCAGCGTCAGCGCCGCCCGGCAGCAGTTGGAAACACTGTGCCTGCAGCGCCAAAGTGGCGAGGGCCGTCTCTGCCTCGGCGGTGAACATGGCGACGGCGGCCGCTTCAACGCCGAAGCCCGGCTCGCGCGCTTGCCGCTGACGCTGTTGAATCCCTGGCTCGGCGACCAGCTCAGTCTGGCCGGCGAGATCAACCTGGACAGCCGCTTCTCCGGCACCCTGGCCGCCGCCAACGGAGAATGGACCCTGAGCGCCGACCACACCCGGCTGACCGTGCGCGATGTCGGACAGGACCATGTCTTCGACCTGGATACCGCCCGTCTCGACGGCACCCTCCAACAAGGCAGTCTGGCCAGCCAACTGGCCCTGGTGGTGGCCGGACACGGCTCCCTGGACGCGGAGCTGAACACTCGCCTGAGCGCGGCGGCTCCGGTTGACGGCCGGCTGCGTCTGGATATTCCCAAACTCGATGACTTCGCCGCCCTGATCCCGCAAATCGGCGAGCTGAACGGCGCCGTCCGTGGCGAATTGAACCTCAGTGGCACACAGGACGCGCCACGATTAAGCGGCCAGATCGATCTCACCGGCGGCCGCGCCAGTGTGCCGGAACTGGGGATCGCCATGGAGGAGATCACCTTTACCGCCGCCGGCGATGCCGCCGGGTTGCGCCTGGACGGGCGCGCCCGGTTCGGCGAAGGCACCCTGACCCTGGACGGCGAGTGGCGACCGGAGGTGTCGCCGCTGGCGGTCACGCTCAACATCGATGGCGAGCGCCTGCAGGTGGCCAACCGCCCGGACGCCAAGGTCTGGGTCAGCCCGGCCCTGCGGCTTCAGGGCAACGGTCAGGATCTCACCCTGGACGGCACCCTGACCGTGCCCGAGGCTCACCTTGAGCCCCGCGAACTACCGGAAAGCGCTGTGTCGGTGAGTGCGGACCAGGTGATTATCGACGCCGAGACCGAGGACCGTGCGCCGCTGCCCTTCGCCATGTCGGTGGACGTGGTACTGGGCGACAAGGTCAGCTTCGAGGGCTTCGGTCTCACCGCCACCCTGGGCGGCGATCTGCGAGTGAGTCAGAAGGTGGATCAACCGGCCCAGCTCAACGGCAACCTGACCATCAAGGAAGGCCGTTACCGCGCCTACGGCCAGAACCTGGCCATCGACAACGGCCGCCTGATGTTCCAGGGGCCGCCGGAGAACCCGGGCCTGGATATCCTCGCCATCCGCAAGATTCCCAGTGAAAGCCTGGTGGTGGGGGTGCGTATCAGCGGCACCCTGCAGCAGCCGAAGGCGCTGATCTTCTCCGATCCAACCCTGGAGGAGAGCGAGGCGATGTCCTACCTGCTCACCGGCCGCGGGCTCAGCAACGCCAATCAAAGCGATGCCGCCATGGTGGCCCAGGCACTGGCGATTTACGGCCTGCAGGGTAGCGGCGTGACAAGAAAACTCAGTGAAACCCTGGGGCTGGATGAAGTCACCATCGGCAGCGACTGGGGTGGCGCCGAGGACGCCGCGCTGATGCTCGGCAAACAAATCTCCGAGCGCCTGTACCTGACCTACGCCGTGGGAATCTTCGACGCCATCTCCACGGTGATGCTGCGTTACACCCTGACCCGGCAACTGCACCTGGAAGCCCAGTCCAGCAGCAAGAGCCAGGCCCTCGATCTGATCTGGGAAAAGGAGTTCAGGTAGTCGCCGGCAGTGCGTAGATGCCGGTGACATGGGCCACCATGTCATCGCTGTCGACGCTGTAGAGACGCACTTCCAGTACCGCCGAGCGCCGTCCCAGCCGGATGATCTCGGCGTCGGCGATCATGTCCACCGGCGCCGGCTTGCTGAGAAAGTTGATATTCAGGTTTTGCGTCACCGCCATTTCCAGCGCCCCGAGCCGGCCCAGAATCACCGCGTACATGGCGGAATCCGCCAACCCCATCATGGTCGGGCCGGAAATGGTGCCGCCGGGGCGGATCATGGACGGCTTAAACGGATAACGCACCCGGGCCCGGTTCCCTTCCACCCACTCCACCTGCAAAGCGGTATCGGCCGCCGAAGGCAAGCCGTTGTACATAATGGTCTGTACTTCCTGCGCGCTCAGCACTGTTGTTTTCCTTCTTTCTTCAGTCGGCGATTGGCAAATGGTGCCAGAGGCCCGCTTTGACGGGAAGCGTACCGGTGTCAGCGCCGGGCCGACTATGTAGAATAGCCCACTTAACGCTTCGGCACCGTCAATCGCCTTTCATTGGATCCGGATTCGTACAAACTATGCGTACTTCCCGCTATTTGCTTGCCACCGTCAAGGAAACCCCCGCCGACGCGGTGGTCATCAGTCACCAGTTGATGCTGCGCGCGGGCATGATCCGCAAGCTGGCATCCGGCCTCTATACCTGGCTGCCCAGCGGCCTGCGCGTGCTGCGCAAGGTGGAGCGGATCGTGCGCGAGGAAATGGAACGGGCCGGCGCCCAGGAAGTACTGATGCCGGTGGTGCAGCCGATCGAGCTGTGGCAGGAATCCGGCCGTGACAGCGCCTACGGCCCCGAATTGCTGCGCATCACCGACCGCCACGACAACGGCTTCTGTCTGGGTCCCACCCATGAGGAAGTGATCACCGATCTGGCGCGCAACGAGATCCACAGCTACAAGCAACTGCCGCTCAACTTCTATCAGATCCAGACCAAATTCCGCGACGAGATCCGCCCGCGCTTCGGCGTCATGCGCTCGCGGGAGTTCACCATGAAGGACGCCTATTCCTTCCACCTGAACGCGGAATCGCTGGCCGAGACCTACCAGGACATGCATCGCGCCTACTGCGCGATCTTCGACCGCCTGGGGCTGGACTATCGCCCGGTGGAAGCGGACACCGGCTCCATCGGCGGCGCCGCCAGCCATGAGTTCCATGTGCTGGCGGCCTCCGGCGAGGACGACATCGCGTTCTCCGACACCTCCGACTACGCCGCCAACGTGGAGCTGGCCGAAGCGCTGGCCCCCGCCGGCGAGCGGCCGGCTCCCGGCGCCGAAATGACGCTGGTGGACACCCCCGACGCCAAAACCATCGAGCAACTGGTGGCGCAGTTCGACCTGCCCATCGAAAAGACCGTGAAGACCCTGGTGGTGAAAGGAGCGGAAGGTGGTCTGGTGGCCCTGCTGGTCCGTGGCGACCATGAACTGAACGATGTCAAAGCGGAAAAACTGGAGGCGGTGGCGGCGCCGCTGGCCTTCGCCGAGGAAGCGGAGATCCGCGCCGCCATCGGCGCCGGCCCCGGCTCCCTGGGTCCGGTGAACCTGCCCATCCCCTGCATCGTCGACCGCACCGTGGCGAAGATGAGCGACTTCGCCGCCGGCGCCAACCAGGACGGCAAGCACCATTTCAATATCAACTGGGAGCGCGATGTGGCGCTGCCGGAAGTGGCCGACCTGCGTAATGTGGTGAACGGCGATCCAAGCCCGGATGGCCAGGGAACCCTGGTGATCAAACGCGGCATCGAAGTGGGCCACATCTTCCAGCTCGGCACCAAATACTCCGAAGCCCTCAACGCCACCGTGCTGGACGAAAACGGCAAGGCGGTGACCATGCCGATGGGCTGCTACGGCATCGGCGTCAGCCGCATCGTGGCCGCCGCCATCGAGCAGAATCACGACGAGCGCGGCATCATCTGGCCCGAAGCCATTGCCCCGTTCCAGGTGGTATTGATGCCGCTCAACCCGAAAAAGAGCCCGCGCGAAAAGGACACCGCCGAACAGCTCTACCAGACCCTCACCGAGGCCGGCATCGAGGTGCTCTACGACGACCGTGAGAAAGAGCGGGTGGGCGTGAAGTTCAGCGACTCCGAACTGCTCGGCATTCCCCACCGTATTCTGGTGGCGGAAAAAGGACTGGACCGCGGAGTACTGGAATACAAGCGCCGGGGCGCGGAAGACAATGAGGAGCTGCCGCTGGATCGGGTGGTGGAAGTGCTCAAGGAGAAGCTGGCCGGGCGGTAAGCGCCCGGACGACAAAGCCGCGGTAGGAGCTTGCCCTGCAAGCGAATCCTTTACGGGAGCCTACCGCGGCTTCGCAGCCACCTCTGAATCCGGATCCGCGAGATTTGGGCTTAACCTTTCGTACCTTCCGCGCTACCCCCCTTCGCGGCGCCGCGCCAGCAGTTGGGTCATGGCGGCATCACCGGTGGCGGTGAGCCGCCAGCAACCCGGCCCTGCCCCTCTCTCATCGTGACGGATCAAACCCAGCGCCCGTAACTGCACCTTGATCTGCTGCAGCACCGGCTCCGCCAGCGTCACATTGCGCACCGCGTGAGCCTCCGGAAAACGGGGTTTCAATTCCTCCAATGCGCGCCGCGCCAGCGCCTGCTCCAGCGTCTTGCGCAACACCGCCTCGCTAGCGCCCTCCAGCATCTTCGGTGCCAGCGAACCGAACACCGCCTCCCATTGCCAACGGCTGCGCCCCCGCGCCAGCTTGCAGGCACCGCCCTGATACACCGCGCAACTGTATTCCAGTTCCACCGGATCGCCACCACGGGCCAGCGCCGCCGCCGCGGGCCGTTGATCCGTCAGCCAGCGTTCGCGCTCCGCTTCCAGGGCCGCCAGCCGCCGGCGCAAAACCGCGTCCTCGGTGCCGCCGGCGGTGCCGGGCCGGACCCAGCCGGCGGCCGGATGGGCTCGCAACCAATCCGGCAACACCCGCGCCAGCCGTTCCACCAGATCCGCCGGCTCGCGCCAGGTATGGCAACGGGTCTTGCCCTGCAGCAGACGGGCAAAATCGTCGCGCCGCACCGCCCCCTCACGGGATCCCTCCCGGGCCGCTTCCGGCAGCAGCGACGGCGCTTCGTGAATGAACGCCAGCACCGGTTTGCGCTTGGTGGCGGCATAGACGAACTCGCGGTGCATCTGGCTCAGCCCTAACGGCGACAGAGCGCCGTAAAGCCCGCCGAGAACCAACACCACATAGTCGCTGTCGTCGATCAGACGCTGCGCCAGCGGCATGTGATCGGCGCCGTCATCCAACGCCGCCATCCCCAAAGGCATCAGCGCCTGATTCAACAGCGGCGCCAGCACCTTCTGGCGCACCCCCAGTGGATCCGGATACCCGGTGCTGAGAAAAACCGGATGGCGTTTTTCCATCAGCGTGTTTCCTTGCGACCCCATCGCTTTCCCTGTGCCCCCTGACAATATCGCCCCTCAACCTCTACTACCCCACAACGGTTTCGGAGTTCTTGGAGAGTCGGTGGTCAACGTTCCAGGACCGTGCTTCTCCGTGTCCTGGAACGTTGACCACCGACTCTTACCCCCACCGTACCTCCTGGTACCGGCGACCCCAGCACCGATTAAAGCCCCTGCGCGAATACCCGACAAGGAACCTCTCCACAACAGCAGGCCCACATCCGTCATGGCGGGACACACCGGCCGGTTCGTGCTAGCCTGCCGGACACCGTCCATCACTATCAGTGCCGATCATGCGAACCATCGCCTTTTATAATCTGAAAGGAGGGGTGGGCAAGACCACCACGGCCATCAATGTGGCCTGGCACGCGGCCCGCTGGAAGCACCGTACCCTGCTCTGGGACCTGGACCCGCAGGGCGCCGCCAGTTTCTATCTCGGTGTCGACGATGGCACCGGCTACAAGGCGGGCGCGGTTCTCAAAGGCAAGCAGCCCATGGGCAACCTGAAGCGGGAAACCCGCTGGCCGCTGCTGGAAGCCATTCCCTCCGACATCAGCCTGCGCAATGCCGACCTGAAACTGGCGGAGACCGGTCGCGGCCAGCTGCGACAGCTGGTGGCACCGTTCGGCGAAAGCTACGAGTTAATGCTGCTGGATTGCCCGCCCACCCTGAGCCCGGTGGCCGAGAGCATTTTCTCCGCCGCTGATTACCTGGTGGTGCCGGTGATCCCGACGCACCTTTCCCTGCGCGCGCTGGAACAGGTGCGGGATTGGCTGGACAGCAAGAAGCTCAAGAATCTGGAGCTGATCCCGTTCTACAACATGGTGGACCGGCGCCGGGCCCTGCATCTGGATTTGCTGGTAAAACGGCCGCCAATCATGCGTAACAGCCTGCAGACCTGGATCCCCTACTCCACCCATGTGGAACAGATGGGCGATCACCGCGCACCGGTGGCGGAATTCGCCCCACACACGCCGGCGGCCCACGCCTACCGGGCGCTGTGGTTCGAATTGCTGGATCGCATCAAGCTCTGAGCACGAAACACGGAATGCATTGCGGGCCACCACCACGTTCCGCAGCTTCCCACAGAGAAGAGTCACGGAGCCGCTGTGGGAAGCTTGCTTGCAAGCGAATATTGCCAACGGCAGAGAAAACCATTCGCTGCCTAGGCAGTCTCCCACAGCGGCTTCGTAGCACAGGGTTGCGGAGTTCGTGGAACCGGCCTATTCGCTCCAGGGGTCGGCCCGTTGCAGGATCGTATCCAGATCCAGACCGCGCGGCAGGGTGCCGTAGTTGCGATCACCGTGCTCACCCAGACGGGAGGCGATGAAAGCCTCCGCCACAGCGCTGTTGCCGGCGGCCACCAACTGACTGGCCTGCATGGTCAGTGACAGGCGGTCGACGATGTCGCGGGCACGGTATTCCGCATCCGCCATATCGGAGAACTCACCTTTCAACGCGGTCACGGCCTGGTCCAGACGGCTGTCGGCGCCGGCTGCCTTACCCAGTTCCGTGAACCACACGTCCAGCACTTTCGGCGTCTTCGCCAAAGCGCGCAGCATATCCAGCGCCTGTACATTACCGGACCCTTCCCAGATCGCGTTGATCGGCGCTTCCCGGTACAAACGCGCCATCATGAACTCCTCGATGGCGCCGTTGCCGCCCAGACATTCCATGGCCTCGTAGGCATGGAACGGGGTGCGCTTGCAGATCCAGTACTTACCCGCCGGCAGCCCCAACCGCAACAGCAGTTGTTCATATTCGTTGCCGCTGTCCAACGCGGTGTTGTCCAACGCCTCGCCCATGCGCATGGCGATGGCCAGGGAGCCTTCCACCTCCAATTGCAGGTCGGCGAGCACATTCCGCATCAGCGGCTGGTCAATCAGTGTCTTGCCGAACGCGGCCCGGCCACTGGCGTGATTGACCGCCTGTGCCACCGCCTGACGCTGCCCCGCCGAAGAGCCGATCATGCAATCGAAGCGGGTCATCGCCACCATTTCGATGATCGCCGGCACACCACGCCCTTCCTCGCCGACCATCCACCCCAGGGCTCCGCGCAGCTCGATCTCGGAGGAGGCGTTGGAGACGTTACCCACCTTGTTTTTCAGGCGCTGCACTTGAATCGGATTCTTGCTGCCGTCGGGCCGCCAGCGCGGCACCAGAAAACAGCTCAGCCCCTTTTCGGTCCGCGCCAATACCAGGAAGGCATCGCACATGGGCGCGGAGGTGAACCACTTGTGGCCAATCAGTTCGTAGGCCTCGCCAGGGCCGCCAGCGCCGATCGCATAAGCGCGCGTGGTATTGGCCCGCACATCGGAGCCGCCTTGCTTCTCGGTCATGCCCATGCCGATGGTCAGGGATTGCTTTTCATAGTGCGGCACATTGCGCGGGTCATAGCCGTTGTTGAGGATTTTCGGCAGCCATTCCTCGGCCAGGGATGGGGTCAGCCGGATCGAGGGCACCGCCGCGAAGGTCATGGTCAGCGGGCAGCCATGGCCCGCTTCCGCCTGGGCCTGCAGGTAGCTGCGCGCGGCCCGGGCCACATGGGCGCCGGGCTTGGGGTCGGTCCAGGGCGCGGAATGGATGCCGCTCTCCAGCCCCAGCGCCATCAGGTTGTGATAGGCCGGGTGATATTTCACCTCATCCACCCGGTAACCGTGACGGTCGTGAGAGAAGAATTGCGGTTTGTTTTCGTTGGCCAGGAAACCCCACTCGATCACCTCGGCACTGCCGGTCCTGGCACCGTGCGCGGACAATGCCGGTTCCGCCCAGCCCGCACCGTGGCGGCGCACCGCTTCACGCAGGGCATTGTCGGAGTCATAGGCGTTGTAATCCTGCAGATCGCCGGACTGGTTGAGCACCTCATGGGTGTCGGCCAGGGCTTCCACATTCAAAGCATCGTGTTGAGCATTCATGATTGACCTCCAGCGCCAACGGCGCCTGTGGTGGTGTTTTGTTGTGGTTGTCTCGATTGCGATGGCGTGGCGCCCACCGCCCGCAGGCAGAAGGCCACCATCTGATCCGGCAGGGCGGCGTCCGCCAGCGGCGCCGCCAGTGGCCCCACCAAAGCTTCGGCCACCGCCCCTACCAGCGCCGCGGCGCTGGGGGCGGTGGCCTGGGGCGGCAGTTCGCCACTGGCCACGCCGTGATCCAGCACATCCCGGTAGAGTGCCGCGTACATGGCCCGGTAATGCAGCCGTTCGGCATCCACCTCCGGCTCCACCGGTTCGGCGATCAGCGCCCAGGCCAGCTTGGGCGCCGCCATGGCTCGACCGGCGAACACCCGCAACGCTTGCTCCAGGCGGGCACCAGCGCCGCCCGGCCCGGACAGCGCCCGCGCCACGGCCTCCACTTCCCGCTCGGTGGCGACACGGAACACCTCCGCCGCCAGCGTCGCCTTGTTGTCAAAATAGCGATACAGCGTGCCGACACCGACGCCGGCGCGCTCCGCCACCGCCTGCATGGTCATGGCGGCGAAGCCCCCTTCCCGCACCAACATCTCAGCGGTCCCCAGCAAATTCTCCCGCTGCGCCGCCTTACGCGCCCGCACCTGAGCGGTTTCCCGGTATGCCATGATCGGAATCCTGATTCCTGCTTTCAAAGGATTGAATCACGGTTCCGAGCTTCAAGCAAGCGGGAAAAACAGTTACAGGGAATAGTGAAAGGCAAAGACCGGGCTTTCCCAGGAAGTAAGGTTTCGTTTGCAAATCAGCATTCATCTTCTGCATTTACGCAAATACGCCGGCACGGACCACAAGCCCCCTATCCTGGTTCGCGCGCTATTCACTGTTCCCTGTTAACTGATCACTACTCCCGCCCCCACCATCAGCAGCACCAGCGCCAGCAGCGGCACCTTGCCGGAGCGCAACAGCACGACGCCCATCACCACCATCGCCAAGTCCCCTCCACCAGCCACCGCCGAGCGAAAAACCGGATCGTAGAGGGCGGCCAGCAGCAATCCCACCACGGCGGCGTTGACGCCGGCGATCGCGCCGGCCATGGCCGGGCGGCTGGCCAGGCCGCGCCAGGCGTCCGCCAATGCCCATACCAACAGGAAGCCGGGCAGGAAGATCGCCACCGTGGCCAGGGCCGCGCCGGACCAGGGCGCCGCCGGCATCAGCAGCGCGCCCAGATAAGCGGCCAGGGAAAACATCGGGCCGGGTACCGCCTGGGCGGCGGCGTAGCCGGTCAGAAAGGCGTCGGTGCCGATGCGGTCACCAACGAAGCCCTGCAGCAACGGCAATACCACATGGCCGCCACCGAACACCAAAGCACCGGCGCTATAAAAGTCCCGCAGTAGCCAGAAGCCACCAACCAGGGCGAACAACAGCCAGAGTCCGGCGAACAGCACCAGCGGTCGCCCTCTGATCGCACCGCCCTCCGGCATGGTCTCCACGGTACGCTTGAGCCATCCGCAGCCAATCGCCGCCGCCAGCAGCAAGGCCAGCAGTTGCGTGACGACGCCCGGCCACCACCACAACAGCACCGCCGTGGCCAGCGCCAGCCCCCGGGTCAGGGTATCGGGACAAAAACGGCGGCCCATGTTCCAGACCGCGTCGGCCACCACCACCACCGCCAGCCATTTCAGTCCCCGTACCACGCCATCCAACCCGTCTCCGGCCCACCGGGCAGCGAACAGGGCCACCAGTACCATGATCCCGAACGACGGCAGGGTAAAACCGAGAAACGCCGCCACCGCCCCGGCCAGCCCGGCGCGATGGCGGCCGATGGCGAACCCCAACTGACTCGACGCCGGGCCGGGCAGAAACTGGGTCAACGCCAACAGACGGGCGAACTCGTCCTCGTCCAGCCAGCCCAGGGAGGTGACGAAACGGCGGTGGAAATACCCCACATGCGCCGCCGGACCACCGAAGCTGATCCAGCCCAACAGAAAAAATTCACGAAAAACCCGCCATGCCTGCATTGTCGTTTTGTTCCCCGTCACGGTTTCGTCACAGTCGCGCCGGATTCTGCGTGGCGCACATGTCACGCGGATGTCACCGCGCCCACGGGCAGGTATACTCCCGCCATGCAACGCGATCCCCTTTCGATTCTCCAGCACGTATTCGGCTACCACGAGTTCCGTAACCAGCAGGCCGCCATTATCGACACCCTGGTCAGCGGTGGCGATGCCCTGGTGTTGATGCCCACCGGCGGCGGCAAATCCCTCTGTTACCAGATCCCGGCCCTGGCGCGGGAAGGCGTCGGTGTGGTGGTCAGCCCGTTGATCGCGCTGATGCAGGATCAGGTGGACGCGCTCAACGCCCTCGGCGTCAGCGCCGGTTTCCTCAACTCCACTCTGGACGCCGGCCGCGCCAGGGAATTGGAACAACAGGTCCGCGACGGTACTCTCGACCTGCTCTATGTGGCGCCGGAACGGCTGACCCAGGCACGCACTCTGGAATTGTTGCACCAGTCTCCGCTGGCGTTATTCGCCATCGACGAGGCGCATTGCGTATCGCAGTGGGGCCATGATTTCCGCAGCGACTATCTGCAACTGTCCCTGCTGCACCGGGAGTTCCCCCAGGTGCCACGCATCGCGCTCACCGCCACCGCCGATCCGCGTACTCGTCAGGAGATCGCCGAACGGCTGGATCTGGGTGGCGCCCGGCACTTTATCTCCAGCTTCGACCGGCCCAACATCCAGTACCGGATCGAACGCAAGGACAGCGCCCGCCAGCAACTGCTAAGGCTGATCCGCAACGAACACGCCGGCGACGCCGGCATTGTTTATTGCCTGTCCCGTAACAAGGTGGACCAGACCGCCGACTGGCTCAACCAGCAAGGCATTCCCGCCCTGCCCTACCACGCCGGTCTCGGCGGCGAGGTGCGCGCCCGTCACCAGCAGCGATTCCTGCGCGAGGATGGTCTGGTGATGGTGGCCACGGTGGCGTTCGGCATGGGCATCGATAAACCGGATGTGCGCTTTGTCGCCCATCTGGATCTGCCCAAAAGTATCGAAGCCTACTACCAGGAAACCGGCCGGGCCGGCCGCGATGGCGCCCCCGCCACCGCCTGGATGGCCTATGGGCTGGAAGACGCCATCCGCCACAAACAAATGCTGGCGCAATCGGAGGGCAACGAACAGTTCAAACGCCACGAGCATCAGCGTCTGGAGGCCATGCTTGGCCTCTGTGAAGTGACCCAGTGCCGGCGCCAGGCGCTGCTGAACTATTTTGGCGAAACCCTGGAAAAACCCTGCGGCAACTGCGATACCTGCCTGAACCCGCCACAGACATTCGACGCCACCGAGGTGGCGCGCAAGGCGCTCAGCTGTGTTTACCGCACCGGCCAGCGATTCGGCGTCAACCATTTGGTTGATGTGCTCACGGGCAATCGCAGCGACAAGGTGGCTTCCGCCGGCCACGACCATGTCTCCACCTGGAACATCGGCGGCGAGCTTTCCGCCAATCAGTGGCGGGCCATTTATCGGCAACTGGTGGCGCTGGGCCTGCTCGCCGTGGATGCCGCCGGCTATGGCGCCCTGCAACTCACCGAGGCCTGCCGTCCCTATTTACGCGGTGAGCGGTCGCTACAACTGCGCAAGGACGTGGCCCGTGCCCAGACCCGCTCCCGCCGCGCCGAGCGGGTTCCGGTGACGGACGCCGAGCGCCCGCTTTGGGAAGCCCTGCGCGCCTGCCGCAAGCAACTGGCCGAGGAAGCCGGCGTGCCACCCTACGTGATCTTCCACGACGCCACCCTGCTCGACATGATGGCGATTCATCCAACCTCACTGCGTGACATGGCCAGCGTCAGCGGTGTCGGCGACCGCAAACTGGAAGCCTACGGCGACGCTTTCCTGGAAGTGTTCCACCGTTACGCCTCGTGACGATCCGCTTCGTCTGCTGGTGAAGCTCCCACAGCGACGTTGTAGCAACCTCCGAATTGATGTCTGCAAGGCCAGAAGAACACCTGCGCTTGCCGGTTACCTCGAAGCAAAGGCGTAACGCGGCTTGGCTGTCCATGATGGAAGGTAATACCGTTTCCCTCCAAACCGCGATGAACCTTATGTTGGCGTCCGATATCCAGCGCCGTTCCACAACCGTGAGACAACACAGATCATCAAACCGTCATTTCAATGACGCCGAATCATCACATCCTTTATCCAGCATAGGCAGCGCTCAGGGAGCCCGCCCGCTCCCGACCCGGGTTCCATACCCAGCCTCCGCCGTCGCGGAGAAGCGCAAAGGAAGGCGCGTGATGGGGTGCACCCGGGTATACCAATACCAATCTGGGGGTTCACATCATGCGATTCACGGCACTACCGTTGTACGCGGTGCTGCTCGGCGGCCTGTTGTCCGCCTGCGGCGGTTCTTCGTCTTCATCCGATTCCGGCACGCCACCCACCGATCCCGGCAGCGGCGGCGAAACGCCCACGCCGACTCCGGTTTCCACACTGCGCATCGGTCTGCTGCCGGATACTCAGGGCGGCGGCGATAACGTTTCCATGCATCCAATGAAGGCGGTGCTCGACAAGGAACAGGAACTGGGCGTGGATATCGTGATCCCGGTGGGCGATCTCACCGACCACGGCACCACCCGAGAGTTCGAGCAATGGACCTCGGTGGCGGAAAGCTACCGCGACGCCGGCATCGAGTTCCTGCCGTTGATGGGCAACCACGAAGACAGCTACGCCTATTCAGTGGAATGGATCGAGAACATGAAGCACTACATCCCCGACGATGCGGTGCACATGAGCGGCGCCCAGTATCTCAATTACTACGTCATCCGCGACAACGTGATGATCTTCCTGCTCAAGTATTACAACCTGCCGATCGCTTTTGACTGGATCAAACAGGAAGTGGCCGCCCACGAGGGTGAATTCGACCATCTGGTGATCGCCAGCCACGACGGCCTGATCGGCGCCAAATACGGCGAAACCCGGGAAATGATCGTGGAAGGCACCGCCGGCGACGACCACCTGATGAACAAGTGGGATGACATCCGTGCCTTCTTTTCCAAACACGATGTAATCTGGGTGCAAGGCCACGAGCACATGTATCAGCGCTCGGTAATCAAGGCGCCGATCTGGGTGGACCCGACCTCCTGGACCGAAGACGACGGCAACTACCGGCTGCCCCAGTACACTCAAATCATGTCCGGCAACGCCTCCTATAAAGGCTACGAATTCCGCTACGGAGAACGGGAACTGGTGCAACGAATCGTGCAACAGAAAATGAACACGATGAAGAACGGCTCCACCGCCTACGACGTCAACGCCTCGGTGCTGACGTTCCAGGGCGACCGCGTGGACTATCAGTCCTGGTTCACCGAACACACCATCGGCGCCAATGAAGACGGCGAGAAAGAACTGGCCGCTCCGCAATGGAAACTGCTGGACCGCTTCTCGCGCACCAAGAACCGCTGCGAGCGCATTGTTTATCCCAACTCCATTCCCGAAGGCACCCGCCCGGTGATGTACCTGGACAGCAGCTACATCAGCAACGACTGTTATGCTCCCGACGGCAGCGTGGCACGCATGGTGGGCGGCACCAACGACACCTTCAACCGGGTGGAAAGCCGCACCCGCGACATGGAAGTCACTCCTGGGTTCAGCCGCGCCAGCACCGTCACCGAGCTGGCCCGTCTGGCCTACCAGTTCCTGTTCCAGATGAACCAGCCCTGGACGCCGAATCTGAACGCGGAGAATCGGGTGGTACCAAACGCCGACGACGCGGCCGTGCTCGACATTCCCGAGACCACCATCGATCTGAAGGAAGACGTGACCATGAGCTGGCAGGCCGCCAACGGCGACACCGCCTCCGACATTCTCATCATCAGCGGCACCCAGAATCAGACCGGCACCTACTCCAACGCCTACGGCGGCGCCAAGGACCTGGAGACGGATACCGGTCTGCCCGGCAGTCAGCCCGATGGCACCGCCAAGCAGGCCCATGCCCTGCCGGCCAGCGCCAGTAAGAACTGGGATCTGGCCACCGCGGTGTCCGATGCCTATGCCGTGACCTTCGACGCCGACGAAGGGGTGGATACCGACAGCCACACTCTGGCCTGGCGCACCGCCGACGGCTGGCAAGCCATCGCCGGCACCGATTGCGTGGTGGAGCAGCCGTTCGACAGCGCTTTCCTGAGCACGCCGCCAAACCGTCCGGACGCCTGCGCCGACCAGCCCCTGGTGGGCTTCGATGCCGACCACGGCCGGCGCTGGTGGACCGTGCTGCAACAGGATGCGGAACTGGCGCTGATCAGCCGCTGATGCTTTGAGACAAATCGCGGCTCGTGAGCCACTGGTGTCCTACAGTGGTGGGACATCCCGCTTACACGCAACCGTGGCACACTGATTCGCTGGCAAGCCAGCCTCCCACAGCGGTTCCGTAGCCTCTCCGTGGGAAGCGAGCTTGCTCGCGAATCCGGCTTGACTTCCCGTCCCGCCAAGCCAAGGATGGGCCGATAGCAACAAGCAGGCCCATCTCATGGGGTTATACAGCGATTACCTCTTTCCTCCGCTGTTGGATCTGGCCACCCGTCCGTTCTATCGCAACCGCCAGCGTTTGATCGCCGCCGCTCGCGGGCGGGTCCTGGAAATCGGCGTCGGCAATGGCGCCAACCTGCCGCTTTACGGCGAGCAAGCCACGGAAATTCACGGCCTGGAACCCAGTATCCCGTTACTCAACCGGGCCCGCCGGCAAGCCACCAACAGCCCCCACCCTCAACGCATCCGCCTGTTGGCCGGTGATGCACGGCGATTACCCTACCCGGACCGCTACTTCGACACCGTGGTGGCGTGTCTGGTGCTGTGCACCATTCCCGAACCGGAACGGGCCGCCCGGGAAATGCGGCGAGTGCTGGCCGACAACGGGCAATTACTGATTCTGGAACACATCGCCAGTCCCAACCCCCGCACGCAACGCTGGCAGAACCGGCTGACGCCGTTGTGGAAACAGCTGGCCTGCGGCTGCCATCTCAACCGTCCCACCCCGGACATCCTCCACCATGCCGGTTTCGATCTCGCCAATACCCGCCGTTACCGCCATGCCCGTCTCCCCGCCTTCGCCAGTCAGGTATTGGAAGGCACCGCCACGCCATACCCCGGCTGAATGGCCCCATTTGCCCCCTAACCCCCTCCTCACGGGCCGTTTGCGGCCATCACGGCAGATAAAGTCCTCGTGCCCCGGGCGCCAATCAGGTAACCTTCGCGCCTTTATTGCTTCCCTTCCTTAACTCCGAAGATACCCCCTATGGATTTCCAGTCCCTCGGATTGATCGATCCCCTTTTGCGTGCCGTGGCCGAACAGGGTTACGACCGTCCCTCGCCGATTCAGGCGCAAGCCATTCCCGCGGTGCTGGGTGGCAGTGATGTAATGGCCGCCGCCCAGACGGGCACCGGCAAGACCGCCGGTTTCACCCTGCCGTTGTTGCAACGGCTGGAGCCGGGCAAGCCGGCCGCCAGCCGCCAGGTGCGCGCGCTGGTGCTGACCCCCACCCGCGAGTTGGCCGCCCAGGTCGGCGAAAGCGTGGCCGAATATGGCCAATATCTGCCGGCTCTGCGCTCCGCCGTGGTGTTCGGCGGCGTCAACATCAACCCGCAGATCAACCGTCTGCGCGGTGGTGTGGATGTGCTGGTGGCCACCCCAGGACGGCTACTGGACCTGTATCAGCAAAAGGCGATGTCCTTCGATCAACTGGAGATTCTGGTACTGGATGAAGCGGACCGGATGCTCGACATGGGCTTCATCCACGACATCCGCAAGGTGCTGCGGCTGTTGCCGAAGCAGCGGCAAACGCTGATGTTCTCCGCCACCTTCTCCAATGAGATCCGGACGCTGGCGAAAACCCTGGTGCGCAGCCCCAAGGAAATCGACATCAGCCCGCGCAACAGCACCGCCGAACGGGTCCGTCAATGGGTGGTGACCGTGGACAAACGGCACAAGGCGGCGCTGCTCACCCATCTTATCGGCGAGCAGCAATGGTTCCAGGTGCTGGTGTTCACCCGCACCAAACACGGTGCCAACCGCCTGGCCAAGCAATTGGAAAGCGCCGGCATCGAGGCCGTCGCGATCCATGGCAACAAGAGCCAGAACGCCCGCACCCGCGCCCTGGCCGGCTTCAAAAGCGGTGAAGTGCGCGCCCTGGTGGCCACCGATATCGCCGCCCGAGGTCTGGACATCGACCAGTTGCCGCAGGTGGTGAACTTCGACCTGCCCAACGTGGCCGAGGACTATGTACACCGGATCGGCCGCACCGGCCGCGCCGGCGCCGACGGCGAAGCGGTGTCCCTGGTCAGCGGCGAGGACCAGAAACTGCTCAAGGGCATCGAGCGGCTGATCAAACAGCCCATCGAACGTCGCCAGGTGACCAACTTCGAGCCGCCGGCGGTGGCCGATATCCCTGATGAGAGGGAACCGCGTTCCCGTCCCAATGGCTCCCGCTCCGGCTCTCGCTCTGGTCCCCGTTCCGACGGTGCCTCCCCCAACAAGAGCGGCCAGCGCCGCTCCGCGCCCCGCGGTGCCGACGGCAAGCCGGCGCCACGCCGGCGCCGCCGCGGTAGCGGTGGGGGCGGCGGTGGCCAGCGCAGCGGCAACGGCGGCAATCGCGCCAGCCGCGGCTGATCAAACCCACGCTCGCGGCCCCTTGCCCCGCCGCGAGCGTTTCTCACTATCCCCTATCCCGCCTCAATCCCCTTTCTGTTCGAAAATCATGAACAGAGATATCGGATTTCTCCTGATTATTCGCCCTGTACAGGGGTGTATGGTGTGCCGGTTTCCCGCATAAACCGATCAAGGAGAACCTGCATGCCCGCTTCTCACCAGAACGTCGCCATCGTCACCGGCGCCTCCCGCGGCATCGGTGCCGCCATTGCCGAACGTCTGGCCGCCGATGGCCATGCCGTGGTGATCAACTACGCCGCCAGTGCCGCGGCGGCGGAAGCCCTGGCGGCGAAAATCGAGCAGTCCGGCGGCACCGCGCTGCCGGTCAAGGCCGATGTCAGCGACCCGGAGGCGGTGGCGCGCCTGTTTGATGCCACCGAAACGGCGTTCGGTGGTGTCGACGTGCTGATCAACAACGCCGGCATCCTCAAGCTGGCGTCACTGGCCGAGTGTGATGACGAGCTGGTGGACAGCCAGATCGCCATCAATCTCAAGGGCACTCTGAATACGTTGCGCCAGGCGGCGCGGCGCCTGCGCGAGGGTGGCCGCATCGTCAATTTCTCCACCAGCGTGGTGGGCCTGAAGCTGGAAAACTACGGCGTTTACGCCGCCACCAAAGCGGCGGTGGAAACCCTGACCGGCATTCTCGCCAAGGAACTGCGCGGCCGTGACATCACCGTCAATGCGGTGGCCCCGGGCCCCACCGCCACCGATCTGTTCCTGGAAGGCAAATCGGAGGAACTGGTGGAACGACTGGCGAAACTGAGCCCCATGGAACGGCTCGGCACACCGGAGGACATCGCCGGCACCGTGGCGTTCCTGGTGGGCGCCGATGGCGGCTGGGTCAACGGCCAGGTTCTACGCGCCAATGGTGGCGTGATCTAGATCCGACACACCAGGCCATAATGGTCCGACGGTTGATTCGAAGCGGGCGGTTTCAGAGCGTGTAGAGAATCGGTGGTCAGAATTCCAGGACCGTGTTTGGCCAGGGAAGGCCAAACCCGAGCCCACATGGACGTGCTTGTAGCGTGTCCTGGAATTCTGACCGCCGATTCTCCCCGGCAAGAGCCCCCTGCTCCGCCACCATTCTGATTTCATCTTTCCAGGGCTGGCCCGAAACCGACCATCGTCTACTGGCATCCCGACAGCGCCGGTGCTTGGATAACAGCACGGCGTGCCGACGTCGCCTCCGCGCGCCACAAAACAACAAACGGCAAGGAATCGGAAATGAGCTATCGGAATGCCTTTCAGCAGGCCCGCCAACAACCGGAAGCCTTCTGGGCCGAACAGGCCCGCAACGTGGCCTGGTACCAGCCGCCCACGCGCATCCTGGAAACCCTGGACGACGGCACTCACCGCTGGTTTGGCGATGGCCGCCTGAACACCTGTTACCTGGCTCTGGACCACCAGGTGGAACAGGGCCGGGGCGAGCAGGATGCGCTGATCTTTGATTCCCCGGTCACCGGCGTGCGCCAGCGTTTCACCTACAACCAGCTGTTGGCGCGGGTGGCGGAGCTGGCCGGTGCGCTCACCCGTCTCGGAGTCGGCGCCGGCGATGGCGTGGTGATCTATATGCCAATGGTGCCGGAAGCGGCCATGGCCATGCTCGCCTGCGCCCGCATTGGCGCGGTGCATTCGGTGGTGTTCGGCGGTTTCGCCGCCAACGAGCTGGCGGTGCGTATCGACGACGCCAGGCCCAAGGTGATCCTGACCGCCTCCTGCGGCATCGAGATCGATCGTGTGATTCCCTACACACCGCTGGTTCATGGCGCTCTGCGGCAGTGCCAGCATCGCGTCGATCAGGTCCTGGTGCTGCAACGCGAAACGGCAAGGGCGGAACTGCGGCAATACGGGTTTCTCGACTGGCAGGCCACCGTCGATGGCAGCGATCCGGTGCCGCCCACGCCGCTCAACGCCAACCACCCGCTCTATATCATGTACACCTCCGGCACCACCGGTAAGCCCAAGGGTATCGTCCGCGACCACGGTGGCCATGCTGTCGCTCTGCTGTACGCCTTGCGCAGCATCTACGGCATGGAAGCCGGGGAAATCTGGTGGGGCTGCTCCGACGTGGGCTGGGTGGTGGGCCACTCGTTCATCGTCTACGCGCCGCTGCTGGGCGGCTGCACCACGGTAATGTTCGAAGGAAAACCGGTGAAAACACCGGACGCCGGTGCCTACTGGCGTCTGGTGGAAGAGTACGGCATCCATGGTCTGTTCGCCGCGCCCACCGCGTTCCGCGCCATGCGCAAGGAAGATCCCGAAGGCCGATTGTTCCAGCGCTATCGGATCGACACGCTCAAACATCTGTTCGTCGCCGGTGAGAAGCTGGATACCCCCACTTACCAATGGCTCAGTGATCTCACCGGGCGGCCGGTGTACGACCACTGGTGGCAGACCGAAACCGGCTGGCCGGTGACCGCCCCCTGCGCCGGCCTCGGCGAACGGGAAGTGCGCAATGGCTCCACCAATCGGGCGGTACCCGGCTATCTGGTGGAAGTGCTCGGCGAAGACGGCCAGCCGCTGCCGCCCAACCAGGAAGGAGACATCGTGTTACGCCTGCCGCTGCCGCCGGGTTGCGCGCAAACGCTTTGGAACGATCATCCGCGCTATCTGGAAAGCTACTTGCGCGCCTATCCCGGCTACTACCACACTGGCGATGGTGGTTACCTGGACAAAGACGGGTTCGTGCACATCATGGGCCGCACCGACGACGTCATCAACGTGGCCGGTCACCGGCTTTCCACTGGCATCATGGAGGAACACATCGCCACCCATTCGGCGGTGGCGGAATCGGCGGTGGTGGGCCGCCACGATGAATTGCGCGGGGAAGTGCCGCTGGGTCTGGTGGTGCTCAAGGACGGCGTCGCGCAATCGCCGCAACAGGTGGAACAGGAACTGATCGCCCTGATCCGCGACCAGGTGGGCGCCGTGGCCTGCTTCCGCCGTGCGCTGATCGTGCCACGGCTGCCGAAAACCCGTTCCGGCAAGACCTTGCGCGCTGCTTTGCGTAAGATGGTCAACGGCAAGGATTTCCCCCTGCCGCCCACCATCGACGACCCGGCCATTCTCGATGAGATCAGCGATGTGCTGATCCGCGAGGGCGAAGTCGCGCGACCCGGGCAGGTTCTATGATCCGCACCAAGCCATGATCGGGAGAGAATGATGACAACACTGACCCTGAGCAGTGACGAACTGGTACGGCGGGCCAAGGCCCGCATCGAATCCCTGACGGCGGAGGACGCGGTCGCCCTGCTTGACGATCCCGGCACCCGCTTCGTCGATCTGCGCGACGTGCGCGAGCTGCAACGCGAAGGCACCGTGCCCGGCGCCCTGCACTGCCCGCGCGGCATGCTGGAGTTCTGGGTCGACCCGGATTCCCCCTATCACAAGGACGCCTTCGCCACCGGCCAGCGTTTCGTCCTGTTCTGCGCCCTGGGTCATCGTTCCGCCCTGGCCACCCAGCAGCTAGTGGAGATGGGCTTTGGCCCGGTGTGTGACATCGAGGGCGGTTTCAAAGCCTGGCGCGAAGCCGGCGGCGCGGTGGACAAGAAGGACTGAATCAGCGCCCTGTTCACGAGCTTTACGTCAGCGGCCCGCACACCCGCTCGAATCCCGCCACCACGAACGGGATCATCCGATCGTAGGCGGTCTGGAAGTCGTCGGAGCGGCACAGGCCGCCGGACATGGCATTGATACGGCCGGTGTTGGCGAACGTCAGTGACATGGCACCGGACATGAAGTGGTAGCACCAATACAGATCGGCGCGCTCTGCCCGTGGCAGGGCCGTCGCCAGCGCTTCCACGAACGCTTCCATGGGGCCGTCGAAATGGCGGCTCATCAGTACCGGCCCCCATACCGGAGAGGTGTTCACGTAGGCCAGCAGCGCGCAGTAGTTACGCCAGCCCCGATCCTCGCTCTCCTGGGCCATTTCCAGTGGCCGCAGATAAGCCTCGATGATTTTTTCCAGTGGTATCGGATCGCATTCAGCGCGGGCGGATGCCAGCGCCGCCAGGCGGTCCTCGTTGAGAATGCGCGCCCGGCGCTGGAAGACGGTATCGAACAGCTTCTGCTTGGCGCCAAAGTAATAGCCGATCAGGGCCAGATCCACATCGGCTTCGCGGGCCACCGCCCGTAACGTGACGGCATCATAGCCGTGGTAGGCGAACAGACGCTCGGCGGCGTCCAGAATCAAGGTGTCGCGATTGCCCCCGCCATCGCGGGAACGGGGGCGGCCCACGGCTTTCTTCCTGGCCGGGGATTTCGCGGACTTGGGGGGCTTGGTCGTCATGGACGGATAGTACGCAAGCCCCCCGGGTTCAACAACCGCCGGTGTTTCCCGGCTTCGACCTCACTTCAGGGACACGCCCCCAGCCGCCAGACATTACCGCCATCCTCACTGTACAACGCGGTCATGCCCCAGGTGGAGCCGGCCATCGGTTCATCACTACCCTGGGCGAAGTAGTCCGGTGCGTAGTAATTGCCGGTGCTGTAAGCCCGCCCCGCCACCTTGTGGTAGTAGTTGTAAGTGGACTGGGACTGGCACTCGTCGCCCGGCTGCGGCTCCGGGTCACCGCCACCGCCGGATCCGGAACAAGCCTGTAGCGGTCCCGCGCAGCTGGCATCGTCATCCTGCCACTGGCATTGGCCACTGACCATTGCTTCGCTCAGCTTGAACGCCTCCGCGCCGTATTCCAGATAGCAATCGGCGTAATTGGTGTAGTCCAGCCGTCCGGCGCTGATGTGCTGATCCAGGGTCGCCACCTGGCCGGCGTCGATAACGAAGTCGATCTGATCGCTGCTGCTCAGTCCGCCTTCGTCCTCGGCGGTCACCGTGGCGTTCTGGGCGCCGCCCGGCAAGTCACAGGCCCGGGCGCTGTAGCGTACGCCATCGACCTCCGCTGCCCGGGCACCGCTGGCGAAGGCCACCGTCACGCTGGCCAGATCCTGATTATCGTCCACCACCTGGCCACTGATCGTGGCGCATTGCCCGTCCACGCTCACCGCGATGTCACTGAGCACCGGCGCGCTGGGCGGTGGTTCCGGCCCTACCCGCACGGTCCGGATAGCCGGTTCGCTTTCACCACCGTCGTCATCGGCGGCGGTCACCGCCACGGTATACAGGCCGTCCGCCAGCGGATCGCTGGTGGCCTGGAAATAGCCGTCATTGTCGGTGGTGGCGGAAAGGGTGCCGCCGCCATTCACCCCCTCAATGACGATGAGTACGTCACTGACCGTGCCATCCTCGTCACTGGCCTGCCCGCTGACCTGGATTCGGTCCATGCTGACGGTGACTTCCAGTTGGGCCAGGGTTGGCACCCGGTTACGGTCGATCCGCGCATTGTGCCCGGCGAAGAAACCACCGAGATAACGGGCGTAATTGATGCTGGCGCCGCTGACATAGCTGCCGGAGGCGCCTTGACCGCCGGACCAGGAGTGGTCCAGGCCGTGAAACCAGAGCATGGAGACGCGGCCATCCTGCCACAGGAATTCCTCCGCGCTGCCGCCGTCGGCGCTGACCACGGTGCTGCCAGCAATTTCGCTGACACCGTACAGCCCCGCCATGCCTTCCGCGTTTTGCCGGTTGTAGCAGGTGTCCACGGTGGTATCGGCGTCACCATGGGCGATCGAAGCGATCTGAGTGTCGAAGGCGCTTTGATAACCGCCACCGAGATTGCGGCAGCGGCTTTCCACGTCCGCCTGCTCACACACACCAATGGCGCCGCTGGAACTGGTGCCGACACTGGGACCGGCGCTGACCCCGACTCCGGCGAACACATCCGGCGCCAGGCAGGCGGTGGTATTGGCGAAGCTGGCGCCGGACGACAAACCGGCAATGTAAACCTGGTTCGGATCAATGCCGCGAGCGGCATCGCCGGACAGGGTATTGGCCAGGTTGATCAGGTTCTTGTAGTCACCGGCGGAACGGGATTTGCTGCCCTGCCAGTAGGACCAGCAACTGAAACCGGCCTTGTTCATGGCATCCGGTACCGCCACCACCATGCCGTACTCTTCCGCGGCCACTTCCAGATTGGCGGTTTTATAGGCATCGATGGACTGGGTGCAGCCGTGCAGCACGATCAACAGCGCCTTGCCGTTGCCCACTGGCGAGTCGCTGTCCGGGGTATAGAGATGCACCTTGTTGAAGCCGCCCAGCGGCAGATTGTTCTGCCAGGCGCCGGCGCTGGCCAGCGCCGGGGCGGCGGCCGTCAAGCTCAGGAACGCGATCATCAGGGACCGCATGGGTCTACTCGTCATTGTTGTTCTCCTGATTGTCGTTGTTGTTTTTCGGTGGTGTTCGCGGACCGGCGCGCAACACAATGCCCGGCCGCTTTATTCATCATCCGATGAATAAAAACTCATCAAGCGTTGAATATTTGCGCGACGGAGTCAAGACCACGGTGGGAGCGATCAGCCACTGCGTCCTGGCAGCGCTATATCGGCAAGTGCTGAAGGGATGACTACAAGGCCGCTGTGGGAGCTAGCCTGCTGGCGAATTGGCTTCGGAGTTAGGGTATTCGCTTGCAGCGGCCCGCCGCCCGGACAAGCTCCCACAGCGGCTTCGTAGTCCAATCTGTGGGACAGTCGCGGTTCCGTCGGCCTAGTCCTGTTGCCGGCGCTGACTGTCGGCACGGACTTCTTGCAGGCCGGCGTCGCTGATCAGCCCCAGACGATGGGCGTGGCTGGCCATCTCCAGGCTGTTGCGAGCCAGAATCATTTCACAGCCCTGGGCCGATACCTGACGCGCCAGCCGGTGAATCTCACGGTCCCGGGACGGACTCTGATGGACATGGCGAATGTAGATCGCTTTCACCCGCCCCGGATGCTCGGCGACGATCTGTGCGTACACTTCCGGATCGCGCTGGCCGCTGTCACCGATCAGCACGAACGGCAGTTGCTGATACAACGCCATCATGCGCCGGATCAGCAGCGCCTTGTGATCCTTGGCGCGGCGCGGCCAGGGCCGCTGCAGCGTCAGCCCCCATTCACGCAGGAACAGAATCGGGCCATGGGGAATGCGATTGAGGTGAAAGAATTCCGACAGCATTTCATAGATGGTCCAGGGCGCCCGGGACACATACAGCATGGGCCGGCGCCGCTCACCATCGAGGCCCTGAAACAAAGCGCGGTACAAAGCGGAGACGCCGGGGAAGGCGGTGCGATGACGGGCCTTTTCCACGAACAACCGGTACAACATCCACAGCTTGTTGGCGACGCCGGTGAACATCACGGTATCGTCGATATCGCTGACCACCGCCAGATCCACATCCGCGGGCGGAATGTACACTTTCGCGTCCGCGTTGGCCGGCTCGTCATTGTCCCGCTCAGGCAACAGCGTCAGCCGCACGGTCTGCCAGGACGATTCGGCGGGCAGCGTGTCCTGAATCGGCAGACGCACGGTGAAGTAGCCGTCGCCGTCGGTTTTCACTTCCTCCCGGGAGCCCAGAGCACGCACTCGCACCCGGGCTCCACGGATACCCCAGCGCACCGTGCGCCGCCCCACGTTGACCAGATCGTTGAGCGGCCCCTCCGCCAGGTCCAGCCCCAGGCCTGGCTGGCGAAATACACGACCGATGAGAAACAGCTCCTGGCGCGACCCATAACCCCGGTAGCATTGAATTACCCGCTCACCCCGCCCCTCGGCGCGGCGCACCGGGCGGGCAAGAAAACGCAGCAGGTTCCGCAGCCCCCGGTACAAAGTCCGGGGTGAAGGCACAGGCATGGTGTCTCCCAATCACGATCAGTGGGACAAAGAATAGCGAAAGCGGCAACGCTAAACGATGGGCGGCTCCCCCGCCAGGGTCGGGCCGTGTTCGATATCGGAGGTAAACACCTCCAGATTCTGCGCCACTTCCTGCACCTCATCGAAGCGGGCGATGTGATAAAGCGCCTCGCCCTCGTTCACCAATGGCAGATTGTTGCGGCCCACCAGAATGCCGGCACAGGGAGAATGGATCGACACATCCTCGCCGCCGAACGGGCTGGAAATGCGGCCGATCAGTTGGCCTTTCTTCAGCCAGGCGCCGAGCGCCACCAGCGGCAGGAACACACCGTCCCGATCCGCGCGAACCCAACTGGAGGAGCGGGCGATATGAGGTTCCAGCGGCGCCCGGGTCTTGCGCGGGCCGGTCATGCCCAGATGGTGCATGACATTGAGCACGCCCCGCACCCCGGCGCGGATACAGCCTTCCTCGAAACGCAACGCCTCGCCGGCTTCGTAGGTGATCACCGGGATGCCCTGAGCCTCCGCCACTTCCCGCAGAGTGCCCTCACCCAGCACCGAGTTGATCACTACTGGCACACCGAACGCGCTGGCCATCTCGGCGGTGGCGTGATTGGACAGGTCGGCGCGGATCTGCGGCAAATTGGCGCGATGGATGGCGCCGGTATGCAGATCCACCGCGTGGGTGGCGCGATCCAGCACCTGGGTCTTGAACTGCCAGGCCATGCGGGCTCCCAGGCTGCCGGTCTCCGAACCGGGAAAACAGCGATTGAGGTCCCGGCGGTCGGGCAAATAACGGGTTTTGTGAATGAACCCGAACACATTGACCACCGGCACCGCCAGCAAGGTGCCATTAAGACGGCGCAAGGAGGAATGGCGCAGCAGACGGCGGATGATTTCCACGCCGTTGAGTTCATCACCGTGAATCGCCGCGCTCACCATCAGCACCGGCCCGGGGTGACGGCCGTGAATGACATGGATCGGCACGTTCAACGGCGTCTGTGTGTAAAGCTGCGCCAGCGGCAACTCCACCTTGGCGCGAGTCCCCGGCGCCACGGTGATACCGTTCAACTGAAACGGCGCCGCTTTTGGTTCTTTAGGGTTTTTGGGGTTGCTGTTTTTCATCAATTACCCGCACCGGATCAGCCAGTGGTCTTCGCCCTTGGTTTTTGCCTTTCGCTGTTCACTATTCACTATTAACTGTTAACTCTCTTTCATCCCTTCGCCCCCTTGGTCTGGGTGCGGAAAGGCCGCGCATCCTTTTCCAGGAAGCGGATCACCATGCCCGCCACATCCTTGCCGGTGGCCGATTCAATCCCTTCCAGGCCCGGCGAGGAGTTCACTTCCATCACCAGCGGGCCATGATTGGAACGCAGGATGTCCACGCCGGCCACGTTCAATCCCATGATGCGGGCGGCACGAACCGCGGTGGCCCGTTCTTCCGGGGTAATGCGGATCAGGCTGGCGGTGCCGCCACGGTGGAGATTGGAACGGAACTCGCCGGCCTTCGCCTGCCGTTTCATCGCCGCGATCACCTTGCCACCAACCACGAAACAGCGAATATCGGCACCGCCGGCTTCCTTGATGTACTCCTGCACCATCACCGAAACGTTCAGCCCCATGAAGGCCTCGATCACCGATTCCGCCGCCTTCACCGTCTCCGCCAGCACCACGCCGATCCCTTGGGTGCCTTCCAGCATTTTTATCACCAACGGCGCGCCGCCGACCATGCTGATCAGGTCGGGAATATCATCCGGAGAGTGGGCAAACCCGGTCACCGGCAGCCCCACGCCCTTGCGTGACAACAACTGCAGGGAGCGCAGCTTGTCCCGGGAGCGGGAAATGGCCACCGATTCGTTCACCGGGAACACGCCCATCATCTCGAACTGGCGCAGCACCGCGGTACCGTACTGGGTGATGGAGGCACCGATCCGGGGGATCACGGCGTCAAAGCCTTCCAGCACTTCACCTTTGAAATGAATCTCCGGCTTGTGCGAGACCATGCTCATATAACAGCGCAGCGTATCGATGACGTGCATCTCATGACCGGCTTGCCTGCCCGCCTCCAACAGACGGTGCGTGGAATACAAATGCTTGTTACGGGAAAGAATGGCGATTTTCATGGCTGACGCTCATTACCACCGAGTAAGAAAGAAGACCGGGGATCCACCATGATGCGCTTCATGGCGGTGCGTCCCAGCAACATGCGAAATTTCATCGTGTCACGATCCGTGAGGGTCACCTCGATCGGCCACCGTTGCCCACCCATCACCACCTCGGTGACGATCACCGGGCGCCGTTCACGGTGGCCGCCGGAATCCGATACCACCCTGTACTCCAACACCGGCGCTTCGCACTCGCGAACATCGTCGGAATGCTGGAACGGATGAATGAGAAAACGCACCCAATCAGCGCCATCGCGCTGAAAGTGCTCGACACTGAAGGCGTGCAGCGCCGAAGTGCGCGCGCCGGTGTCCACCTTGACCTTGATCGCCTGAATACCCAGCTGCGGCAGACTGGCCCACTCCCGCCAGCCAACGATGGATTTCTTCATCCTGAACCCTCACCACTTCTCTGCGCAGACTACACAGAAGCGCGCGCGACGTCTTCTCAAACGATCGCGGCCCGTGGGCCGCTCCTACAGTTGCTGGTCGATGCCAGTGTAGGAGCGGCCCACGGGCCGCGATCCGCTTTTTACAGGCCGTTGATGACGGCCCGGTTACGACAGTTTGCGACCGTTCTTGGCGGCGATGCGCAAACGCAGGGCATTGAGCTTGATGAAGCCCTCGGCGTCCTTCTGATTGTAAGCGCCGGCATCGTCCTCGAAGGTGGCGATGGAGGCGTCAAACAGGCTGTCGTTGTCGGAACGGCGGCCCACGACGGCCACGTGGCCCTTATACAGTTTGACCCGCACTTCCCCATTGACGTGTTCCTGGGTGGCGTCGATCAGCTTCTGCAGCGCCAGACGTTCCGGGCTCCACCAGTAGCCGTTGTAGAGCAGCTCGGCGTACTTGGGCATCACCGAATCCTTCAGATGCGCGGACTCACGGTCCAGGGTCAGGGATTCGATGGCACGATGAGCCGGCAGCATGATGGTGCCGCCGGGGGTTTCGTAGCAGCCCCGGGACTTCATGCCAACATAGCGGTTTTCAACGATGTCGAGACGGCCAATGCCGTTGTCGCCGCCCAGCTTGTTCAGTTTGGTGAGCACCTCGGCGGGGCTCAGACGCTCGCCGTCAATGGCGACGATATCGCCCTTCTCGTAGGTCAGGGTAACGTAGGTGGGCTGATCCGGGGCGTTTTCCGGGCTCACGCTCCAGCGCCACATGTCTTCCTCGGCTTCCCACCACGGATCTTCCAGATTGCCGCCTTCATAGGAGATGTGCAGCAGGTTGGCGTCCATGGAGTACGGGGATTTCTTCTTCTTGCTGGTGAAATCCACCGGAATCTCGTGGTCCTCGCAGAAGGCCATCAGTTTCTCGCGGGAATTCAGTTCCCATTCCCGCCACGGCGCGATCACCTGGATGCCGGGCTTGAGCGCGTAGGCGCCCAGTTCGAAGCGAACCTGGTCATTGCCCTTGCCGGTGGCACCATGGGATATGGCGTCGGCGCCGGTTTCCTCGGCGATTTCCACCAGACGTTTGGCGATCAGCGGGCGCGCGATGGAGGTGCCCAGCAGATATTCGCCCTCATAGATGGTGTTGGCGCGGAACATCGGGAACACGTAGTCACGCACGAACTCCTCGCGCAGATCCTCGATGTAGATCTCCTTCACGCCCATGGCCTGGGCCTTGGCGCGGGCCGGCTCCACTTCCTCACCCTGGCCGATATCGGCGGTAAAGGTCACCACCTCGCACTGGTAGGTTTCCTGCAACCATTTGACGATCACCGAAGTATCCAGGCCACCGGAATAGGCCAATACCACTTTCTTGATGCCGGACATGCAAAGCTCCACACGATGACTCGCACCGCCGGACGGGCCGACGATGGCAGTGAACGAAAGACCGCGTATTGTACCCGCCCCTATCCGCCGCCGTCACCTGTCCACGCGAGACCGCGCTTTATCGCCGGTTTTGTGTAGAATGGCGCCTCAGCCCGGCTCAGGGCCGGCGGTCTTGTGCGGGGATAGCGGGCCCCGTAGCATGGGCACGCTTTGTACGGAGACCCCATGAGCGAGAAACACCCTTCCCTTGCCTTGCGCTTCCGGGGCTTTTTGCCCGTCGTGGTGGACGTGGAGACCGGCGGCTTCGACGCGCGCCACGACGCCCTGCTGGAAATCGCGGCGGTGCTGCTGGAAATGGACGCCAGTGGCTACCTGCGTCCGGCCACCCGCATCCACTTCCACGTGGACCCGTTTCCTGGCGCCAATATCGAGCAGGCGGCCCTGGATTTCACCGGCATCGACCCGAGCAATCCGTTGCGCGGCGCGGTGGCCGAGGACATCGCGCTGACCGGAATCTTCGACCCGGTACGCAAGGCGGTGAAGCAGAACGGCTGTAATCGGGCGGTGCTGGTGGGGCACAACAGTTTCTTCGACCAGGGGTTCCTCAACGCCGCTTCCGAGCGTAACGACGTCAAACGCAACCCGTTCCACCCGTTTTCCAGCTTCGATACCGCCGCCCTGGCCGGTCTGGTCTATGGCCAGACGGTGCTGGCCAAGGCCTGCGAAGCCGCCGGCATCCGCTTCAGCCAGCGCGAGGCGCATTCGGCCCTGTACGACGCCACCCGCACCGCCGAGCTGTTCTGTTCCATGGTCAACCGCTTCCGCGATCTGGGCGGCTGGCCGCCGCCACCGCCCGCCAAGATGCCGCCGACCCTGGCGCGGGAGTTGGACTGAGGGGAGTCAGACGCCGGACAAAAGTGTTTTGGCGCCTGGAAAGATGTCAACACTCAGTTTAAATCACCGCGGCCCGTGGGCCGCGATGGTTTGAAGCGTCCGGCGTCCGGCCTTCCGCGCTTTACAGCTTGTCCGCGTTCTCCGACAGGTAGGAGGCCACGCCTTCCGGGCTGTCCTTCATGCCCGCGTCGCCTTTCTGCCAGCCGGCGGGACACACTTCGCCGTGCTCTTCGTGGAACTGGATGGCGTCCACCAGACGCACCAACTCGTCGATGTTACGGCCCAGCGGCAGATCGTTGACGATCTGGCTGCGCACCACGCCGTTCTTGTCGATCAGGAAGGCACCGCGGAACGCCATGCCGCCCTCGGACTCGACATCGTAGGCCTGGGCGATCTGGTGATTCATGTCGGCGGCCAGGGTGTATTTCACCGCGCCAATACCGCCGTCGTTCACCGGAGTGTTACGCCAGGCGTTGTGGGTGAAATGGCTGTCGATGGAGACACCGATCACTTCCACGCCGCGCTCCTTGAACGCGTCCATGCGGTGATCCAGAGCGATCAGCTCGGACGGGCAGACGAAGGTGAAGTCCAGCGGGTAGAAGAACACCAGACCATATTTGCCCTTGATCGCCTCGGACAGGGTGAACTCGTCGACGATGCTGCCATCGCCCAATACCGCGGGAACGGTGAAGTCGGGTGCGGGTTTACCTACCAATACGCCCATCTCGTTTTCTCTCCAGTTAAATCACAAGGGAAAACCCGCCGTGAACGGCGGGTATACCGGTGCGTTCTCGTCGCATCGGAAGTTTATTCCGCGTCGCTTTCCGCCGCGGCGCTCTCGATCAGCGTTTGCAGCTGCCCGGAGCGGAACATTTCCATGATGATGTCGCAGCCGCCGACCAGCTCGCCATTAACCCATAATTGCGGATAGGTCGGCCAGTTGGCGTATTCCTTGAGTGACTCACGGATTTCCGGGGCTTCCAGAATGTTTACGTAGGCGAACGGCTTGTTCACCTTGGTCATCGCTTCCACTACCTGGGCGGAGAAGCCGCACTGGGGAAACCGCGGGGTGCCTTTCATGTAGAGCAGCACCGGGTTTTGGGCTATCTGGTCTTTGATGACCTGAAGCACGTCGTCCATAAAAGACTACCTGGCTGGATGGCTGATTGAAGTTACCGGTCAGTGTAGCACTTCCGGCGCCGTGGGCAGAGGGTGGGGACGGAACCGGGCCCTTTCAAGCCCGGCCCCGAGGCCACTCAGAAATGGGCACGAATGCCGAGCGCGGCGGTACGCGGCAGGTTCGGGCGGGCGCCATCCGGGCTGCGGGCGACGATTTTCTGCTCATCGAACAGGTTGTCCACCTTGCCGTAGACCTCCACAGCGCTGGTCAGGTAGTAGGACGCCGTCAGATCCACCACCAATAGATCGTCGGTACGCTCCAGCCCGCTGTCGCAGGCGCCGGTGACGCACATCCCTTCCACGTACCGGGTGGTCAGATAGCCGCCCCACTGGGCCGGCTGCTCCAACCCCACCGTCAGACTGGCCTGGTGCTCCGGCAAGTAAGGCAAGCGATCTCCGCTTTCCACCGCGGCATCGCTGGACTCGGAGGATCGGGTGACCTTGCCGCGGGTGTAGGTGTAAGCCAGCCGCAGCGGCACGGTCAGGCCATTGGCCGCCCGCCAGAGCGTGCTGCCGGCCGCCAGTTCCAGCCCGTATACGCGGGACTCACCGAAGCTCACCGAACCGGAGTCCTGGCTGCCGCCGCCGGCCAGATCGCAAGGATAGGCCAGCGAGCAGTTCTGCAGCGTGTTCTCGTAATCGCTGTAGAAACCGATGACGTCCACGTTCACACGCTCGCCCCAGTAGCGGGCGCCAGCCTCGTAGTTCACGCTTTTTTCCGGGTCGGTGCCATCGGTGGCGGAAGCGCCCGCCGGGGCGAACCCCTGATGCACGCCGGCCAGCAAGGACCACTGATCGCTCAGCAAATAGGTGGCACCCAATCCGGCCAGCACCTCGCTGACATCATTGCTGTCGCGCCGGCTCACGGTATCGCGCCCCGGATCACCGTAGCGGCGGGCTTTGGACTGGATATCCTCATAACGCAGCGAGCCGGTCAGAATCAACTTGCCGATATAAATCTTGTCCACCAGCCAGGCCGACCAGGCATCGGCCTCCTCCACCCGGTTATCACCACCGGTGGGCGCCACGTAGCCGCTGGGCACCAGCACGCCATTGGTCTGCGAGAACACCTCCACCGGCTGATAACGATCCACCTCGTCCTGATGGAAACGCGCGCCCACCACCATCTCATGCTCCAGAGCGGCGGTGGTGAAGGCGTGGGCCAGCTCGCTCTGGACCCCCTTGGCGGTGTATTCCCGGTTATTGTGTTTGACCGTCACATCGGAGACGTCCTGGCTGCCGTCCAGGATCGCCCGGGCATCGGCGTCACCGCCGTTGGCGTCATCGATCAGACCGCCCAGGCCGCGGCCACCGGCACCACTGACCTTGAACCAGTCACGCTGAAACTCATTGCGGTAAATCACCGACTCCAGCTGGGTGCGGTCGCCGAGCACCAGATGGTGGCGCAGGGCGATGCCATCATGATCGTTGTCCATCTGATCCAGGGCGCTGAGTCCGTAGCGCCGGTTGGGGTCGTCGTGAAAATCGCCATCGCTGAGGCCCAGGTAGGTTTCGTTGGAGACTTCACTGGAATGGGACAGCTTGAGTTCCAGCGCCTGCCGCAGCGACGCCTCCGCCGGGCTGGTCCAGCGCAGCTTGGCGATATAGTCGCGCTTGTCGAAACCGGTATCGCGATCAGAGCGATCCACATCCTTGAACCCGTCACTGCTTTGCTGATGGGTTTCCAGCAGGAAGCCCCATTGCCCATGCGTGGCGCCATACCAGGCATGGCCACGCTGGTGACCGTTTTCACCGGTTTCCAGTTGCACCATGCCGGCCGGCGAGTCGGGAATCGGCGTGGACAGGAAGTTGATCGCCCCGCCGACGGTAAAGGGGCCGTAGCGCAGAGTGTCCGGCCCTTTCAGCACCTCGATGCCGTGAAAGCGGCCGGCACTGGGAAAATAATACGCCGCCGGGGCCGCGTAGGGTGCCGGTGCCATCAGCACACCATCCTCCATCAGCGACACCCGTTCGGAACGGCCGCTGGCGGCCCCGCGAATACCGATATTCGGGCGCAAGCCGTAGCCGTCCTCCTCCTGCAGGTAAACGCCGGGCGCATCCTGCAGCATGCGATGTACGTCCGTGTACTCTTTCTTTTCCAGATCCTCATTGCTCAATACGTAGGCGGAGCCCGACAGACTGAAAGCGTCGGCGGAGGAGCCGATGATGTCCACCGCCGGCAGCCGGTGGGACTCGGTTTCGGCAAGCACCAGGGCCGGCGTTAGCGCCGCGCCCCAGAAAAGAGTACGAATTTGCATATTATCGTTCCCGCAACTTTGTCAGCTTTGTAAAGAAGCAGGAAGATTAATGAAAACAATTCGTATTTACAGCGAAGTCACTTTACCTTTTGTGACTCTCTTGTTACCGCCGTCCCTGGTGACCTTTCTCCGGGCCATAGCCACCGCCGCCGGGAGAGGCCAGCAACAGCCGGTCTCCGGATTTGGCGTGAGCGCTGACCTTGGTCGGCAGCAACTCGCCGTTGAGCCGGTTCTCCCCTGCCGCCCCGGCGCCGCCACCGGCCAGCCCCCAGGGCCGATGGTGGCGGCGTTCAGTGAGCAGGGTGAAACGGGCCGGTGCCAGGAATTCCAGTTCCCGCTCGATGCCATCGCCGCCAGGGTGATGGCCTTCGCCACCGCTGCCGCGGCGCAGCCGGTACCGCCAGACGCGCAGCGGATAGTGCTCTTCCAGGCTTTCGATGGGCGTATTCAGGGTATTGGTCATATGGCTGTGCACCGCCGACAGCCCCGGCCCCAAGGCATGACCGCCGGTGCCGCCGGCCATGGTCTCGTAATAATCCCAGGGCCGTTCGCCGCCCTCGCCCATGGCCAGGTTGTTCATGGTGCCCTGGCTGGCTGCGGGGATTGCTTCAGGCTCCGCCTGGGCCAGCGCCCCCAGCACCACGTCAACGATACGGGAGCTGGTTTCCACATTGCCGGCGGCCACCGCGCCGGGGCGGCGGGCGTTGACCAGACTGCCCTCGGGCGCTTCCAGGGTGATCGGACGGAACAGCCCGGCGCAGGACGGCGCGTCGTCAGGCAACAGGCAGCGGAAACAGTAATAAGCCGCGGCCGCCGCCACCGACAGCGGGCAATTGATGTTGCCGTCGACCTGGCCGGCGCTGTCACTGAAGTCCAGATGGGCCCGCTCGCCGTCCACCGTCAACGTCACGGCAATGGCGATATCGCGATGGCCCTGGCCATCGTCATCCATCCAGTCGCGGAAGCGATAAGCGCCGTCACGCAGCGCCGCCAGGCGCTGACGCATACGCCGCTCGCCATAGCGGTTCAGCGCGCCCATCGCCGCCGCCACCCACTCCGCGCCCCGCTCCCCGGTCAGTTCCGCCAAACGATGGGCGCCGGCCAGACAGCTGCTGGCCTGGGCGGCGAAGTCGGCGAACCGGGGCACATCCACTGGCAGCGGCCCCGGACCGTCCAGCCCGGCCAGTCGCCGGCATAGCGGCACCTGCCATTCACCGCGCCGCTTCAGCCACTGCGGCGCGATCACCAGACCTTCTTCTTCCAGCGTCCGGGACACCGGCATGGATCCCGGCGAGTGGGCGCCGATGTTGGCGTGATGAGCACGGGTAACGGCGAAACCGATGAGTTCACCGGCCACCAGCACCGGCGCCACCACGGTGACGTCCGGCAAATGGGTGCCGCCCAGGTAAGGGTCGTTGACCACCAGCAGGTCGCCGGCGGCCCAGTCCCGCTGCCCCACCAGATCGGCCATGGCGTAGGCCATGGAACCCAGATGCACTGGTATATGGGCGGCCTGGGCGCAGAGCTGGCCGGCGGCGTCGAACAGCGCGCAGGACAGATCCAGGCGATCCTTGATGTTCGGTGACAGCGCGCTGGCCCGCAGCAGCGCCCCCATCTCGTCACAGATGCCGGACAGGCGGTTGGCGAAGATACTCAATTGTACGGGGTTCATGGACATTGTCGGGTCGGCGGAGAGTGAACAGGCAGTATGCCATAGGCCGAGCGCCCCAGGGCCCGCGCGTTGCGCCGCCCTTCAAGCGTGAGTATTATCGTTGGTCCACTGGCAGCCTCGGCTGCCGTTTTTATTTTCACGGACCCTAATATCATGAGCGAGCAGTTCCTGATCCCCACCTACGCGCGGCAGCCCATCGCTTTCGTTCGCGGCCAGGGGGTATGGTTGTACGATGAACAAGGCAAGGCGTATCTGGACGCGGTGTCCGGTGTCGCCGTGTGTAATCTCGGTCACTGCCATCCGGCGGTGGTCCAGGCGCTTCGTGAGCAGAGCGAACGCCTGATGCACACCTCCAACCTGTATCGTATTCCCGTTCAGGAACGACTGGCCGAGCGACTGTGCCAGCTGTCCGGCATGGACAAGGTGTTCTTCGGCAATTCCGGCGCCGAGGCCAACGAGGCCGCGATCAAGCTGGCGCGGCTGCATGGCCGCCGCCGCGGCGTGGAAAAGCCGGTGGTACTGGTGATGGAAGGCAGTTTCCATGGCCGCACCATGGCGACGCTGTCCGCCACCGCCAACCAGAAAGTCCAGGAAGGCTTTGGACCGCTGCTGGAAGGCTTCCGCCGTTTGCCTTACGACAACCTCGATGCGGTCCACCAAGCCGCCGATGACAATGTCGTGGCGGTGCTGGTGGAACCGGTCCAGGGCGAAGGCGGCGTCAACGCGGCCAGCCCCGGCTATCTGCAAAAGCTGCGCGAACTCTGCGATCAGCGCGGCTGGCTGTTGATGCTGGACGAGATTCAGACCGGCAACGGCCGCACCGGCACCTACTTCGCCTGCCAGGCGGAGCAGGTCCGCCCCGACGTGCTGACCACCGCCAAGGGACTGGGCAACGGCTTCCCGATTGGCGCCTGCCTGGTCAGTGGCGCGGCCAGCGATCTGTTCGGACCCGGCAATCACGGCAGCACTTTCGGCGGCAACCCACTGGGCTGCGCGGTGGCGCTGGCGGTCATCGATACGCTGCAGGACGGCGTGCTGGAGCAGGTCGCCGACAAGGGCGAGGCTCTGCGCGCGCAACTGCGCGAGGCGCTGTCCGGTGTGTCCCTGGTCCAGGAGGTCCGCGGCCGGGGCATGATGGTGGGCATTCAACTGGATCGTCCCTGCGGCGAACTGGTGGATCGGGCCCGCGAAGCCGGGCTGTTGATCAATGTCACCGCCGGCTCGGTGATCCGGCTGCTGCCGCCGTTGATTATCAGCGACGCGGAGCGCGATCAACTGGTCCACACCCTGAGCACTGTGATCCACCGCTATGCCGATGAGCAGGAGGCCTCATGACCCGCCACTTTCTGACTTTGCTGGACCTGACCCCGGAAGAACTGGGCTACCTGATCCAACGGGCGGTGGAGTTGAAAACCATGCAGCGCACCGGCCAGTTCCATGAGCCGATGCGCGGCAAAACCCTGGGCATGATCTTTGAAAAGTCGTCCACCCGTACCCGGGTGTCCTTCGAAGTGGCCATGACCCAGTTCGGCGGCGCCAGTATTTTCCTGTCTTCCCGCGACACCCAGTTGGGCCGTGGCGAGCCGGTGGAGGATTCCGCCCGGGTGCTCTCGCGCATGGTGGACGCGGTGATGATCCGTACTTTTGATCACCGCACCGTGGAAACCTTCGCGCAACATTCCCGGGTACCGGTGATCAATGCCCTCACCGACGATTTTCACCCCTGCCAGTTGCTGGCCGACATGCAGACCTACGTGGAGCATCGGGGCGAGATCAAGGGCCGCAAGGTGGTCTGGGTCGGCGACGGCAACAACATGTGTAACAGCTACATCAATGCCGCCCGCCAGTTCGATTTCCAACTGGTGGTGGCCTGCCCGGAAGGCTTTGAACCCGACGCCGCCCTGATGGCGGACAACGCCGGGCGGGTGTCGGTGGTGCGCGACCCGCGCGAAGCGGTGGCCGGCGCTCATCTGGTCACCACCGATGTCTGGGCCTCCATGGGTCAGGAGCAGGAACAGCAGGAGCGGGCCCGGCATTTCGCCCCTTATCAGGTAACCCCGGCGCTGATGGACCTGGCCGACGAGCAGGCGCTGTTCATGCATTGCCTGCCCGCCCACCGTGGCGAGGAAATCAGCCACGACATGCTCGACGACCCGCGCTCCGTGGTCTGGGACGAAGCGGAAAACCGCCTGCACGCGCAGAAGGCGCTGTTGGAATTCCTGCTCCACGGCCAGCACTGACAATATCGCGGCCCATGTCCCAGCCTCTGCTGACCGTTACCGATCTGGCCTGCCAGTACGGTGACTACCGCGCCGTGAACGGCGTCAGTTTCACCCTGGAGGAAGGGCGGATCGCCTGTCTGCTGGGGCCCAGCGGCTGCGGCAAGACCACCACCCTGAGAGCGGTGGCCGGGCTGGAACCGATCCAGGCCGGCCACATCCATATCGGCGGCGAGGAAGTGGCCCGCCCCGGCTATCAACTGGCGCCGGAACGCCGGCGGCTCGGTATGGTGTTTCAGGAACACGCCCTGTTCCCCCATTTGACCGTGGCCGAGAACGTGGCTTTCGCACTGCGCCGGGAGACAGCGGAGCAACGCCGCGAACGGGTCGCCCAGTGCCTGCGCCGGGTACGTCTGGAAGGGCTGGATCAGCGCTATCCCCACGAATTGTCCGGCGGCCAGCAACAGCGGGTGGCCCTTGCCCGCTCCCTGGCGCCGCGCCCGCGCTTACTGTTACTGGATGAACCCTTCGCCAGCCTCGACCTGGATTTGCGCCGGGCCCTGGCCGAGGAGATGGGTGATATTCTGCGTCAGGAGCAGGTGGCGGCACTGATGGTCACTCACGATCAGGAAGAGGCGTTTCTGCTCGCCGACCAGGTCGGCGTCATGCGGGCCGGGACCCTGGCCCAGTGGGACAGTCCCCATCGCATCTATCACGCGCCGAGCAGCCGTTTCGTGGCGGAGTTCGCCGGCTACGGCACCTTCCTGCGCGGCACCGTCACCGCCGCGGGCGCGGTTGGCACCGTGCTGGGGGAACTGCGTGACGGCCCCCTGCCCTGGCCGGCCGGCACCGAGGTGGATGTATTATTGCGGCCGGATGACCTGTTGCCGGATCCCCAGGGCACGCCCCTGACCGTGGAGAAGAGCCTGTTCACCGGTCCCACGGTTCTGCACCGGTTACGTCTGCCGGACGGCGGCACCTTGTTGTGTCAGACCAGCGGCCGGGAACCACCAGCACGCCCCGGCGAAACCCTGTCGGTGACCATGGCGCCCACCACCCTGGTGGCCTTCCCGCTTCAGGACGAAGACTAGCACTGGACGCCCAGGAAGATCGCGGTCCGTGAACCACGGCTGTCCCATAATTGCAGGAGAGTCCGACGCTCTGGCTTGTGAATTCCCGCAATGCCCTATCGGCAGGTGCCGGGAACACGAATTCAGAGAGGGCGCCGAAGCCGCTGTGGGAGCTTGCCCGCAAGCGAATGCCCAATACCGGAGGCCGTATTCGCCAGCAGGCTGGCTCCCACAGCGGCTAAAGAACCACGACTGCTTTGTTTCGCTGTTAACTGTCCACTATTAACTGTCAACTCGACTGCGGCCTCATAGCAAGGCCATGGCCACGATTAGCGTGTTGGCGTAAGCATGTTGCACGCCGCGCCTACCCCGTCCGCACCTGATTGCGGCCATGGCTCTTGGCCAGGTAAAGCCCGTGATCGGCGCGGGCCAGCAAGGCTTCCACGGTTTCCCCCGGCTGATAACCGGCGACCCCGGCGGACAGTGTCACCGTGGCCGGCCCGCCCATATGGTCGAAACCGGCGTTGGCCCACTGCTGGCGCAGGCGTTCCACCACGCGCAAGGCACCGGCCTCGTTACTTTGCGGCAGCACCATCAGGAACTCCTCGCCGCCGAGCCGCGCCAGGTAATCGCCTTCGCGTAATAGAGCGGCGGCGTGGTCGGCAAAGGCGCGCAGCACCTGGTCGCCCCATTGATGGCCGTAACGGTCGTTGATCGCCTTGAAGTGGTCCATGTCCAGGTAACACACGGCGAACGGATAATGATGGCGGTCCGCCAGACTCTTCTGATAGTCCAGCACCTCCACGATATGACGGCGGTTGAACAGCCCGGTCAGATCGTCGCGGATCGCCAGCTCCCGGCTTTGCCGCACCATTCTGGCTAGCTCCCGGTTGTGCCGGCCAAGGGTCCGGCGCAACGCGTTGACGCCGCCCCCGGTAATGGTGAAGCAAGCGCTCACCGCCACGAAAGCCAGCCACTGCAGCAGCGCCGACGCCAGCTCCAGTTGCGCATCCCGGTGCTGATACAGGCCGAGCAACGCCAACCCGTAAGCCGCGCTGACCACCACCGACAACAAACCCAGAGCTCTTGGCTCCAACCGGAACGACAGCAGCAACAGCAGCGGGAAATACAGCAACATCACGGCGAGGCGGCCGTCCGTGGTGTGTACCGCCGTCAGCAGCAGCATGGCGGCCAGTACGATCCCGGCCGGAAACGACAGCGTCGGTTCCTGCCAGGCCCGGGTCAGACCGCGCTCGATCATGGCCAGGTAGGGCAGCATCAGACTCCATAGCAAAACCAGCGCCCACGCCAGTACTTCCCCGTCGACACGGTTGTGCCCCAGTTTCCACAGCACCGCCGCCATCGCCGAATAAAACAATGCCACCGCCACCACCGAGCGGCCGTGCACCCGCAGCAGGCGGCGCTCGTTCACTGTCAGGCGCCCCAGCGGCTGCCAGTCCGGCTTCATCACGCATCCTCCAGCAAGCGGTCACGGCCGGCCTGCTTGGCCTGATACAGCAGCCGGTCGGCGCGAGCCAGCACCTGCTCCGCCTCTTCCCCGGCACCGGCCAGGGCAAGGCCAGCGGAGGCGGTCACGCTCAAGTCCGGCTGGCCCTCGAAGCCCTCTTCACGCAGTTCCGCCAGTATCCGCTCCACCAGCTCCCGTGCCTGCTGCCGGTGGCTGACCGGCAGAATCAGAAGGAACTCCTCGCCCCCCATCCGCGCCGCCAGGGCCGGCGGTTGCAGATGGCGACGCAGCAAATCGGCGAAACGGATCAGAACACGGTCGCCAGTCAGGTGCCCATATCGGTCATTGATGGTTTTGAAATGATCCAGATCGACGAACACCACCGCCAGCAGATAGGCTCCCCGGCGGGCCTGACCACAGGCCTTGGTCAGCAACTCCATGGCGTGGCGGCGACCGTACAGGCCGGTCAGCTCATCGCGGATCGCCAGATCACGGACCTGCCGTGCCATTTGCTGCAAGGTTTCGTTACGGCCGTCGATGCGGCGGCGAATGCCGACGATCTCCAGCGCCAGCAACATCATCAGCACCACCGCCAGGGTGAACAGCAGCCAGTGCTGCCACTCCACCATGGCGTTGAAGGCATACCGCGCACTACTTTGCAGTTCCAGCAACACCAGCGCGTAACCACCCACACCGAGCAGTGCCAGGCGCAGCAATTGCCAGCGGCCGACGCGGAACACCCCGATTTGCAGCACGGCGAGAAAAAACACCATGACCAGCAGGCGATGGTCACTGAGGAACAAGGCGCTGACCAGCAACGCCACCGTGCTCCATACCAGCACCGGCTCGGTAAAACGGCCGACATCGCCCCCGTTGCGAAGGGTCAGGCAGGCCAGGCTCCAGACCACCAGATGGCCGAACCAGAGCGCCAGGAAGGTGAGGAAAAAAGCCTCTGGGGACAATGCGAAAAAGCCCCATTGCAACGCCAGCCAGCACACCAGAGTGTGAGCGCCGGCGCCCAGCAGCGCCGCCAGGGACAGCCGCTGAAATTCCTGTTTGTCATATCCCCGCGAGATTCTTTGCTGCATGCGCCGGGTCCCCGAATGATGGCAGGCGGGGGCCTATGCACCACACGCCGAACGCTGTTCCGGAGCCGGATCCGGGTTTGCCGGCGGCGCGCAAGGGCGGTATCGGCAACAGGCATCAGGCTATTTTCCTAGAGCAGCCCGGAAATGATACTGAAACCCGGTGAGGCGGCCCATGCCGCCTGTGTAAAAGAAAGTCACATCCCCTGAGGCGCCTCCTCCCCCCCTGAGGCGCCTCACATCACCCGGCGCATCTCACATCACCCGGCGCACCGCCGCCTGCCAGCCCTGGTAGCGCCGTTCACGTTCCTTCTCCTCCAGCGACGGCAGGAAGGAGCGCTCGCAACGCCAGTGATCACCCACATGGGCCAGATCGCTGTACCAGCCGCACCCGAGCCCGGCCAGATAGGCGGCGCCCAAAGCCGTGGTTTCGGTCACGTCCGGGCGGTCCACCTGGATCCCCAGCACATCCGCCAGGGTCTGGCTGAGCCAGTTGTTCACCACCATGCCGCCATCCACCCGCAAGGTGGTGGGCCGCCGCCGGCAGTCCGCCGCCATCGCCTCCAGGAGGTCCCGGGACTGGTAGCAAACCGCCTCCAGACCGGCGGTGACCACCTCGGCGATACCGGTATCCCGGGTCAGCCCCAGCAAGGCACCGCGGGCATGAGGATCCCACCAGGGCGCTCCCAGCCCGGTGAACGCCGGTACCAGATAGACGCCGCGCGAGGAACCGGCACGACGCGCCAGCGCCTCGGTTTCACTGGCGTGGGAAATCAGATTAAGGCCGTCGCGCAGCCACTGGATGGCGGCGCCGGCGACGAAGATGGAGCCTTCCAACGCGTAGGTGGTTTCGCCGCCGAGGCGATAACCCACGGTGGTCAGCAGGCGGTTCTCCGAGGTCACCGCGGCGCCGGTGTTCATGATCATGAAGCAGCCGGTGCCGTAGGTGCTCTTGACCATGCCCGGCTGGAAACAGGCCTGTCCCACCAACGCCGCCTGCTGGTCGCCGGCGATCCCCGCCACCATCACCGGCGCTCCCAGCAGCTCCGGCGCGGTGACCCCGAAATCACCGGCGCTGTCACGCACCTCCGGCAGCAGGGCGGCGGGGATGTTGAACAGGCTCAGCAGGGTATCGTCCCAGCGCTGCTCGTGAATATTGAACAACAGCGTGCGCGAGGCATTGGTGGCGTCGGTGGCATGCACCTTGCCACGGGTGAGCTTCCATAACAGCCAGCAATCAATGGTGCCGAAAGCCAGATCACCGGCCTCGGCCCGCGCCCGGGCCCCTTCCACAGTATCCAGTAGCCAGGCCAGCTTGGTGGCGGAGAAATACGGGTCAAGCAACAAGCCGGTGCGCTCGCGCACGGTGTCCTCGTGCCCCTGATCCTTCAATTGCTGGCACAAGGCGGCGGTACGACGGTCCTGCCAGACGATGGCGGGCGCCACCGGTTCACCGGTGGCACGGTCCCACAGCACCGTGGTCTCGCGCTGGTTGGTGATTCCGATGGCCGCCAGCTGCGCCGCCTCCACCGCGGCGTTACGCAACGCCTGCCGGCACAACGCCAGCACATCATTCCAGATTTCCTGAGCGTCGTGCTCGACCCAGCCGTCCTGGGGGAAATGCTGCTTGAACTCCTTTTGCGCCTGCCCCACCGCGGTCCCATCGCGATCAAACACAATGGCGCGGGAACTGGTGGTGCCCTGGTCGATGGCGAGGATGTACATGAAAACCCCGGGAATCAGTTAATAATTAATAGTGAACAGTTAACAGCGAAAGACAAAACCAAAGCGCAAAAAACGAGGCAAGGAGCTCAGCACCCTTCGATATCGCTTCGCGCGCTGTCAACTATTCACTATTCCCTGTTAATTGCTCTTCTTATCTTCCCAGCACATGCTGGCGCTGCTGTTCGCGGGGCAGGATAACCTGGAAACGGGCGCCGCCCCAGTCGCTTTCCAGCACCCTCACTTCGCCGCCGTGCCAGTCGACAATACGCTTGACGATGGACAGCCCCAGGCCGTAGCCGCCGCTGGCACGATGGCGGGATTGGTCCAGGCGGGCGAAGGGTTTGAACACCCGCTCACGTTGATGTTCCGGGATCCCCGAACCGTCGTCGTCCACGTCCAGCACCACCCGTTCACCGTCTCCTTCCAGGCGTATGGTCATGCGAATGCGCGCCTGCGCGTAGCGCAAAGCGTTGGTGACCAGATTCTGCAGGATACGGTGCAGGTAGCGGGGGTCGCCATCCACGGCCAGGGCCCGGTCCCCTTCCACGTCGATCACGATGTCCCCGCGAATCGTGTCCAGTTCCCCTCGCAACTGCTCGCACACTTCCACCAGATACACCGGCTGGAAATCGATGGTCGGCGTGCCCTGCTCCAGCCGCGCGTAGGTAAGAATCTCATCGATCAATTGATCCAGTTGGTCAATGTCCCGGTCCAGAGCATCCAGCCGCTCCCGGCGGGCCTCGGCGGATTCACTGTCGGCCAGCATTTCCAGGCCGAAACGCAGCCGCGCCACCGGCGTGCGCAACTCGTGGGAGACCGCCCGGGTCATCTCCCGCTGAGCATGGATCAACCGGCGGATGTGGGCGGTCATGCCGTTGAAAGTGGCGGCCAGTTGACCGATGGAGTCACCGCCGCGAACGTCGGCGTGGGCGGTAAGGTCGCCACCGCCGAGCCGTTTCACCGCGCGCTCGAGATGACGCAGACGGGTTTGCAACGGCCGGACCTGGAGATAGGTGGACAACGCCACCAGACATAAGGCCAGCAAGCTGGCGACCACCAGCAGCTCCCAGGGGAACGGATCGAACAGGGTCATCGGCCCGAGCACCAGCACCCGATGGTCCCCCGGGATAGGCACGTAAAGGTAGAGGGTGGCGTCCCGGCGCGTGCTGTCGGTGAGCAGCAGCACCGTCTCGTTGCGATCCAGACGCTGGTACTGTTCCTCGTCCAGACCGACTTCCCCCCACTCCGCCAGGGACAGCGGAAACCCGAAGTACGGCACCAGCCGCGCCAGGGACTCGGCCCGCTGCTCCGGCGCCACCGCCTTGAGGCGGTCCAGGATCAGACCGGCGGTGGCGCGCGCCTGCTGCTCGGAGAGACGTTCAAGACTGGTAACCAGATAATCGTCGCCGCCGGGAACGTGATACAGCACGGTGATCCGTTCGGACTTCTGGTGTTCGCGGATCACCACCCGGCCTTCGTCCAGGTGCAACCGCTCCCGGTAGGTCAGGCTGAGGTCCGCCCCCGGGTGTATCCGCAGGGACGCGCCAAGCCGGCGGCTCATTTCCCGCAACCATTCGGCACGGTCGGCTCCGGACTGCTCCCGCAGCCCCTCCCCGAGCAGAAAGAAAGTCCCCTCCGCCATGCGCTCGCGGTACTGACCGGCACGGTACTGATTGATCAGATCAACGCCGACATAAGTGGCGGCACCGATGATCAGCAAGGCCACCAGGATGCCACCGTAGATGCGCACAAAAATGCTGTTCAAGAGGCCTCTCCGGTCAACCCGGGCAAGTGGCGCCAACAGCCGGGCCCGCGCCGCCGGCGCCGCTCACGGCACGGCGGGGAAGCAGGCACGGTGCCCTCAACCGGAACTCATTTCCTTGACGAACAGGTAGCCCTTGGAACGTACGGTCTTGATACGCTTGGGATTTTCCGGGTCGTCACCAACTTTCGGGCGGATCCGGGAAATGCGCACGTCGATGGAACGGTCCTGACCATCGTACTGGATGCCGCGGAGTTTCTCGAAGATGGTCTCCCGGGACAGCACGGTGCCGGCATTGGAGGCCAATAACCAGAGCAGATCGTATTCGGCGCTGGTGAGATCCACGGATTCGCCTCTCAGCGTCACTTCACGGGCGGCGTTGTCGATCACCAGGGCACCGAATTCAAGACGGGCCGGTGAGTTGTCACGCTCGTTGTCGGTTTCCACCCGCCGCAGCAGGGCGCGGATCCGCGCCAGCAATACCCGCGGCTTGACCGGTTTGGCGACGTAATCGTCGGCGCCCATCTCCAACCCCAGCACCTGATCCATGTCGTCGGTGCGGGCGGTCAGCATCAGGATCGGCTTTTTGTACGCCCCCCTGACTTCCCGGCACACCGTCAGACCGTCCGCCCCCGGCAGCATCAGATCCAGTACCACCAGATCCGGTTGCTCGGCGCGGATCCGGCGGATCGCGTCTTCCCCATCGCGCACCACGGTAACGGCGAGGCCGTTGGATTCCAGGTATTCTCGAGTCAGGTCGGCGAGGCGGTCATCGTCCTCGACGATCATGATGGTCGGCGGGTTATCCTGCACGGTTGTCATCCCGTCGTTATCCTTATCCGTTTCTGTTCACAAGGGACCGGGTTGCCCCGGTACAAACTGCCCCACCCCCAGTGGCGTGGCGATATTCTTCTTTTAGCGCATACACCCCGGCGGCGGCAACCATGGCGGTGGCGGCAAGATGACACAATATATGGGATAGCGGCGCCGCACTACCAGTGTCATTTCCGGCGCCGGAAAAGACTCACAGAAGTTCACACATTATCCACAGGATTTCCCCAGGCCGGCATCTTGCAAATCCGCCCGCTCGACTATAACTTGTACCCAATCAGAACCAGCAACCCAATATATTGGGTTTTGTAAAATGTCACCGCCCCGTTGTTCGGTCATGGCCGAAGGCAGTTGGAAACGGTGGCGGGCCGGCGCCACGGGGCCGGCGGCAGCTTCTCCCGCTGGGTACCCGGCCCATCCGGGCACACAAGATATAGTGGTATCCAGGCATCACGGGCGCACGGAAAAGGCGGAAGAAGACGGTGAAAGCGGCGCCAGGGCCGCGACGGGCCTCGCGGAAGCAGGTCGCGACACCGGACAGAACACGGATCCGACACCACGGCAGCACCACAACGACGCTGCCCCGGCCAGCCGGGCCGGACACTAAACAGCATCGCACCACACTTTTACGGAGAGGGCATCATGCAAACGGAGATGAATCGCGACTCGCAACCCGACGACCGCGATGCGATCGACATCGAGGACGCAGGCGTATCCACCACCGCCCCGGGCCAGCTGCGCGTGATCAAACGCAACGGCAAGGTGGTTCCCTACGATGACGACAAAATCACCGTCGCCATCACCAAGGCTTTCCTGGCCGTGGAGGGCGGCACCGCCGCGGCTTCCTCGCGCATCCACGACACCGTCGCCCGGCTCACCGAGCAGGTCAGTGCCACCTTCAAGCGCCGCATGCCCTCCGGTGGCACCATCCACATCGAGGAAATCCAGGACCAGGTGGAATTGGCGCTGATGCGCGGCGGCGAACACAAGGTGGCGCGCGATTACGTCCTCTACCGTGAGCAGCAGGCCCGCAAACGCGCCGAGCGCGACAGCCAGTTCCCCGAGCCCACCCATCAGGTGGATCTGACCGTGACCATGGAAGACGGCAGCCGCGCGCCGCTGGACATGGGCCGCCTGGAACACCTGATCCGCGAGGCCTGCCGCGGCCTGGATTACGTGGACGCCGACAAGATCATCGCCGAGACCGTCAAGAACCTGTACGACGGCGTCTCCATCAAGGACGTGAACACCTCCATGGTGATCACCGCCCGCACCCTGATCGAGGTGGAACCGAACTATTCCCTGGTCACCGCCCGCCTGCTGCTGGACAAGATCCGCGCCGAAGCGCTGCAGTACCTGGACGTGGCCGAGCGCGCTAACCAGGAAGAGATGGAAGCGCTGTACAGCCAGACTTTCGCCGCTTACGTGCACAAAGGGATCGAGTGTGAGCTGCTGAACCGGGAACTGGCGGATTTCGATCTGGAAAAACTGGGTGCCGCGCTCAAGGGCGAGCGCGACCTGCAGTTCTCCTACCTGGGCCTGCAAACCCTGTACGACCGTTATTTCATCCACCATAACGACACCCGCATCGAGCTGCCGCAGTGCTTCTTCATGCGTGTCGCCATGGGTCTGGCGCTGCGCGAGAACAACCGCGAAGAGCGTGCCATCGAGTTCTACAATCTGCTGTCCAGCTTCGATTACATGAGCTCCACGCCGACCCTGTTCAACGCCGGCACCCTGCGTCCGCAGCTCTCCAGCTGCTACCTGACCACGGTGCCCGATGATCTGTCCGGCATTTACAGCGCCATCCACGACAACGCCATGCTGAGCAAATTCGCTGGCGGCCTGGGCAACGACTGGACCCCGGTGCGGGCGCTGGGCTCCTACATCAAGGGCACCAACGGCAAATCCCAGGGCGTGGTGCCGTTCCTGAAAGTGGTCAACGACACCGCGGTGGCGGTGAACCAGGGCGGCAAGCGCAAAGGCGCGGTCTGCGCCTACCTGGAAACCTGGCACATGGACATCGAGGAATTCCTCGAGCTGCGTAAGAACACCGGTGACGACCGCCGCCGTACCCACGACATGAACTCCGCCAACTGGATCCCGGATCTGTTCATGAAGCGGGTGGTGAACGAGCAGGAGTGGACCCTGTTCAGCCCCAACGACGCGCCGGACCTGCACGATCTCTACGGTGAAGCGTTCGAGCAACGCTACAACGAATACGAGGAAATGACCCGTGACGGCCGCATCAAGCACTACAAGCGGCTGCCGGCCATCAATCTGTGGCGCAAGATGCTCTCCATGCTGTTCGAGACCGGCCACCCCTGGTTCACCTTCAAGGATCCGTGCAACCTGCGCAGCCCGCAGCAGCACGTGGGCGTGGTGCACTCCTCCAACCTGTGCACCGAGATCACCCTGAACACCAACCGCGAGGAAATCGCGGTGTGTAACCTGGGTTCCGTGAACCTGGCCCAGCACATCGGCGACAACGGCCTGGACCGGGAAAAGCTGGCGCGCACCGTGAAAACCGCCGTGCGCATGCTGGATAACGTGATCGACATCAACTACTACAGCGTGCCGCAGGCGGAGAACTCCAACCTGAAGCACCGCCCGGTGGGCCTGGGCATCATGGGCTTCCAGGACGCGCTGTATAAGCAGGGCATCAGCTACGCTTCCGCCGACGCGGTGGCGTTCGCCGACCAGTCCATGGAAGCGGTGAGCTACTACGCGATCCAGGCTTCCGCCGATCTGGCCGAGGAGCGCGGCGCCTACCAGACCTTTGACGGGTCCCTGTGGAGCCAGGGCGTGCTGCCGATCGACTCCATCGACATCCTGGTGAAACAGCGTGGCGAGGACTACTGCAAGGTGGATCGCAGCCAGACCCTGGATTGGGACAGCGTGCGAGAAAGAGCGCGCAAGGGCATGCGCAACTCCAACGTGATGGCGATCGCGCCCACCGCCACCATCGCCAACATCACCGGCGTATCCCAATCCATCGAGCCCACGTATCAAAACCTGTACGTGAAATCGAACCTGTCCGGCGAATTCACCGTGGTCAACCCCTATCTGGTGAACGCGCTCAAGGAACGTGGTCTGTGGGACAACGTGATGGTCAACGACCTCAAGTACTACGACGGTTCCGTGCAGCCGATCGAGCGGGTGCCGGCGGACCTGAAGGAGCGTTTCCGCACCGCCTTCGAGGTGGAGCCGCGCTGGCTGGTGGAATCCGCCAGCCGACGCCAGAAATGGATCGATCAGGCCCAGTCCCTGAACCTGTACATCGCCGAAGCCAACGGCAAAAAGCTGGATGTGACTTACAAAATGGCGTGGCTGCTGGGTCTGAAAACCACCTATTACCTGCGTGCCATCGGCGCCACCCAGACCGAGAAGTCCACGGTCAACGACAACAAGCTCAACCGGGTATCCGCCGTGGCGGAGGAGCCGGCCCAGTTCGACAAGGCGGCGGATGTACCGCAGGCCTGCTCCATCGACGACCCGGACTGCGAGGCGTGCCAGTAAGGACGCCGGGCGCCTGATGCCCGGCGCCAAACGCCGTTCCATGCGTACGGCGCCGGGCATCAGGCCACTTACAGAATGCACCACCGGTGACGCCAAGACGTCACTCTGAAAGAATGGAGAGAATCATGCTGAGCTGGGACGATTTTGATGCGCAAGAGACGCCCGCCAACAAGCAGCCCCGCGTCACACAGCCGACGCCGCCGCAATCTGAGCCGGTCTCTGAGAAAGCGGCATCTGCACCTCAAGCACCGGCAGCGGGAAGTGCAGCGAATGCTGAACCTCAACAAGAGCGAGGAAGAGCCGCTGACGCCGCCAACGAAAGCCCCCGGGAACGCGCCCTGAGCGACGCCGTGGCCCGCGCGCAACAGGCCGTGGCGCAGATGGACGTGGCCGAGGGCGTGGCGGAGCTGGAAGGCACCGCCGGCCGCGTGCAGGTGGACGACAAACGCATGATCAACTGCCGGGCCGACCTCAACCAGTTGGTCCCCTTCAAGTACGACTGGGCCTGGCAGAAATACCTGGACGGCTGCGCCAACCACTGGATGCCCCAGGAAATCAACATGAACGCCGACCTGGCGCTGTGGAAGCGCGGCGACGGTCTGACCGAGGACGAGCGCCGCATCGTCAAGCGCAACCTGGGCTTCTTCTCCACCGCCGACTCCCTGGTGGCGAACAATCTGGTGCTGGCCATTTACCGGCTGATCACCAATCCGGAGTGCCGCCAGTACATTCTGCGTCAGTCCTTTGAGGAGGCGATTCACACCCACGCCTACCAGTACTGCATCGAATCCCTGGGCATGGACGAAGGCGAGATCTTCAACATGTACCGGGAAATCCCCTCCGTGGCCAAGAAAGCTCAATGGGGCATCCAGTACACCCGTGAGCTGTCCGACCCGGAATTCAAGACCGGCACCCCGGAAACCGACAAGGCGCTGCTGCAGAACCTGATCGCCTTCTACTGCGTACTGGAAGGTATTTTCTTCTACTGCGGCTTCACCCAGATTCTGTCCATGGGCCGCCGTAACAAGATGACCGGCGTGGCCGAACAGTTCCAGTACATCCTGCGCGACGAGTCCATGCACGTGAACTTCGGCGTCGACGTGATCAACCAGATCAAACTGGAGAACCCGCACCTGTGGGATCAGGCCATGCGTGACAAGGCCACTCAGATGATCCTGGAAGGCACCGAACTGGAGATTCAGTACGCCCGCGATACCATGCCCCGTGGCGTGCTGGGTATGAACTCCGCGATGATGGAAGAGTACCTGCAGTTCATCGCCAACCGCCGTCTCACCCAGTTGGGCCTGCCCGAGCAGTTCAAGGGCGTGAGCAACCCCTTCCCCTGGATGAGCGAGATCATGGATCTGCGCAAGGAGAAGAACTTCTTCGAGACCCGGGTCACCGAGTATCAGGTCGGTGGAGCGCTGAGCTGGGACTGAGTCCGCTCCGGGCACTGTGCTGACATTTCGAATCGACCGCGGCCCCCTGGGCCGCGGTCGATGTCCGATAGCCGGCTTCGCATTGTTTCTCCGGCAATGCTTTGGCACCATAAGCACAACCCTTCCCGGAGGCGTGAATGAGCGACCACGAAGATTACGACGGCCATGATAAACAGGAAGCCCGCGAATTGCTCGATACCATTGAGCAGGTGGAAGAAGCTCTGACGGTGATGAGCACCGTGGTGGCCCAACTCAAGGAACAGGTGGCTTCCCACCTGGAAGACGAAACCGAGGAACTGACCGCCGAGGAATTCCTCGAACGCTGCGAGAATCTGGGCGGCACCTGGCACTGACTCCGTCAGGCCGTCCCAAGCGGCCTGTCGGGTTCCTTATCTCCGCGGGGTGCTTCCCGCCGTCCTGGCGCTGTCTGGCGGTTTTTTATTCCGCGACTTATAATCCCTTCACCATGTCTCCCCTGTTTGCTTTGCGGCTTCCGCCGCTCAACCACGCCATCCACAGTGAGTTGTGCTGGCGCCACTATCTGTAGGTCTCCCCACGACTGACGGCCGATCGCCCCTGCCCAGGCGGCTTTGACGGCCCTTCCCTGATACCTCTTTTCCAATTTCCCGGAACCGATCCGGGCTGTTCCATATGGAGACCCGACCATGAATCCGTGGTTGTTCCTGCTGGCCGCCATCGTCACCGAGGTGATGGGGACCAGCGTAATGAAACTGGCCAGCGGCGAAGCGCCGATCACCGGTCACCTGGCCATGTATGTTCTGATCACCCTGTCCTACTACTGCCTGGCACGGGCGGTGGAACATATTCCCCTGGGCGTGGCCTACGCCCTCTGGGAAGCCCTTGGGCTACTGCTGATCGCCCTGGTGGGGCTGACCCTGTTCGCCGAGTCCTTGTCCCTCTGGCAATGGCTCGGCATGCTGCTGTTGTTGAGCGGCATCGCCCTGCTCAAGGTTGGCACCCGCGATTCGGCCGATGAGCAGGGGGAGGCATCATGAGCCCGACTCTGATCGCGCTGTGCTGGTTGCTCCTGGCCGTGGTGCTGGATGTGGTCGCCAACGTCATGCTCAAGTACTCGCGGGGTTTCCGCCGCCGCGTGCCGGCCTTGTTGTCCATTGTCTGTGTGCTGGCCGCCTTCACCGCCCTGACGCAATCCGTGCGCCACCTGGATCTGGCGGTGGCCTATGCCCTGTGGGGCGGCTTCGGCATTCTCGCCACGGTCACCGCCGGCGCGGTGCTGTTCGGCCAGCGCCTCGGCGGCCTGGGCGTATTGGGGATCGTCGTATTGCTGACTGGTCTGGCATTGCTCAAATTTGGTTAAACCCGCGCTGATTGGATAATCCGATGACATCCATCAGCCAATCCACGCGCAACCGCGCGCCCAAGGCGTTATAGTGAGTGACGGCGCTGACCGGAAGGTCGCGCCGTCTTTTTACATATTGCCGCACTGCTGTTCATGTAAGAGTTGCTGCATATGTTGCCGCATATCGAGAGTTGCTGCGTTAGGGAGCCCCTGTTCATGAAAGCGTCGGATCTCTTTGTTCGTGCCCTGGAAGCCGAAGGCGTCGAATATCTGTTCGCCATCCCCGGGGAAGAGAATCTGGATTTGTTGGAGTCCCTGCGGGGGTCCAAGAAAATCAACCTGGTCATTACCCGCCACGAGCAAGCCGCCGGTTTCATGGCCGCCACCTACGGCCGCCTCACCGGTAAGGCCGGCGTCTGTCTGTCCACCCTGGGGCCCGGTGCCACCAATCTGGTCACCGCCGCCGCCTACGCCCAGCTCGGCGCCATGCCGATGGTGATGATCACCGGCCAGAAGCCGATCAAATCCAGTAAACAGGGCCAGTTCCAGATTATCGACGTGGTCGACATGATGCGCCCGCTGACCAAGTTCACCAAGCAGGTGGTCAGCGGCGACACCATTCCCGCCCGCATCCGTGAGGCGTTCCGTCTATCCCAGGAGGAACGTCCCGGCGCCACCCACCTGGAATTACCGGAAGACATCGCCCGCGAACATTCCACCATGCCGGTATTGGAGCCGAGTCTGACGCGCCGGCCCATCGCCGAGGACAAGGCCATCTGCCGCGCCGTGGAAGCGATCCAGAACGCGCGCAAACCGCTGATCCTGGTGGGTGCCGGCGGCAACCGCAAACTGACCAGCAAGATGCTGCGGCAGTTCATCGACAAGCTGGGCATTCCCGTGGTCACCACGCAGATGGGCAAAGGCGTGGTGGACGAAACCGGCCCGCACTTCCTCGGCAATACCGCGCTGTCCGATGGCGATTTCGTGCACCGCGCCATCAGCGCCGCCGACCTGATCATCAACATCGGCCATGACGTGGTGGAAAAGCCGCCGTTCTTCATGCGTCCCGGCGGACCGGAAGTGGTGCACATCAACTTCAACTCCGCCCAGGTGGATCCGGTCTACTTCCCTCAGATCGAAGTGGTCGGCGACATCGCCAACAGCCTGTGGCAGCTCAAGGAGCGTCTCGACCCGCAGGAGCACTGGAGCTTCGCCGATTTTCACCGGGTGCGCGATGCGCTGCAGAAGCACATCAACGAAGGAGCCCGCGACGATCGTTTCCCGATGTTGCCCCAGCGGCTGGTGCACGAGGTGCGCAAGGTGATGCCCGACGACGGTGTCATCGCCCTGGACAACGGCATGTACAAAATCTGGTTCGCCCGCAACTACCCGGCAACCCATCCCAACACGGTCCTGCTGGACAACGCCCTGGCCAGCATGGGCGCCGGCCTGCCCTCGGCGATGGCGGCCAAGATGGTTCATCCCAACCGGCGGGTCCTGTCGGTCTGCGGTGACGGCGGCTTCATGATGAACTCCCAGGAGTTGGAAACCGCGGTGCGCATGGGGCTGGATCTGGTGGTACTGATTCTGCGCGACGACGGCTACGGCATGATCAAGTGGAAACAGAGCCAGATGGACTTCCACGACTTCGGTCTGGATTTCCGCAATCCGGATTTCGTCGCCTACGCCAAGGCCTATGGCGCCGAAGGGCACCGGGTGGAAAGCAGCGATCAACTGGTTCCCCTGGTGGAGAGCTGCTTCGAGGCCGGCGGTGTTCACGTCATCGACCTGCCGGTGGATTACTCCATGAACGACCGCATTCTCAATCAGGAAATCCGCGAGCTGAGCAGCAAGGTCTGAGCCGCTGACACCGTTCCCGCCTGGCGGGAACGGTGTACTCCCCTACCGCAAGTCTTGCAGCCGCACCCAGTCGGCTCCGGGACGCGGGACCCGGAATGATTCCACCAGTCCCCTCTTATCCACGGTCACGAACATCCTCCGCCCGTCCTCGCCGCCGAAGGTCAGGTTAGTCGGGTACGCTCCTTTGAGCCTTACTGTCCGCCGCACCTCTCCAGACGGCGCCACCACCGCGATCTCGCCTGCGCCATACCGCGCCACATACAGATTGCCATCCACATCCGCGCGCAGCCCATCGAGCTTGTGCCGTGGAAATTCCACCAGCACGCGACCACCATCCAGCGCGCCACCGTCCCCAACCTCGAAGACACGGATACGACGCTGCACCGTCTCGGCCACATAGAGCCACCGGCCGTCCGGGCTCAACGTCAGGCCATTGGTGGTGCCCAGATGATCGGCGGCGACACGCGCCTGACCGGCGGGGCTCACATACCAAACCCGGCCCGTGCCATTGTTCCAGTCCGGATCGCTGGCGTAGATGCCCCCATCGGCGGCGATGGTCAGATCATTGGGTTGATGCATGCGTGGCTCGTGAACCCAGACGCTGACGCTGCCGTCATCCAGGTCGATGCGCAACAGATTGTGGCCGCGATGATCGGCGGCATAAAGGAAACCATCGGGGCCAAACCGCAAACCACTGGCCACGCTGCCCCTCGGCAACACCAGCAACAGGCCGGCCTGGAACTGTCCGCTTATCACCCCCAGGGTCCCCGGCCGCTGGTAGTTGACCACCAGCAAACGGCCGTCCGGCGCCACCGCCGGCCCTTCAATACCGCGCGGGAAAGTGCCCTCCGCCACCCAGTCCCTCGACGCCGGCTCCATCGCTCCGACAGGCGCGCACAGCCACAGCAGCGCGACGGCAACACCTGGCCAGAGACACCCTGTGTCCCGGTGGCCACGCCCCTTTATCCCTGTCGCATGATCGCTCATCGAAAACCTCTAACGATTGATTCGATCCGCATTGTATGCTTGTTTAAATCCCGGCACATGGACACCATCATGTCTACTTTCCTGTCTCTTCCCGAGCTTCTGTCGACATTGCTGGGCACCGCCGCGCTCGTCCAGCCGGCTCTTGCCAACGGCGGCTGGTACCAGCCCGCCATGGACGTAAACTGGCAGGTACAGCTCCAGGGCACACCGGACACCCACTACGACGTGGAGCTCTACGTGCTCGACCTGTTTGACACCGAACAAAGCGTGATTGGCGGCCTGCATGCCCAGGGCGCTAAAATGATCTGCTACTTTTCCGCCGGCACTTTCGAAAACTGGCGGGACGACGCCGGGCGTTTCCTGCCCGGTGACAAAGGCCGACGGCTGGGCAACTGGCCCGGCGAACGCTGGCTCGATATCCGCTCACAGAATGTCCGTGAGATCATGGCCGACCGACTCGATCTGGCGGTGGAAAAAGGCTGCGACGGTGTCGACCCGGATAACGTGGACGGCTATTCCAACCACACTGGCCTGCCGCTGACCTACCAGAATCAGCTTGACTACAATATCTGGCTTGCCGGTGAAGCCCACCAACGGGGATTGGCGGTCTCACTAAAGAATGACCTGGGCCAGATCCAGGATCTGGTGGCGCATTTCGATTTCGCCATCAACGAATCCTGTCATGAATGGGACGAATGCGAGTTACTGACACCATTCACTCAGGCCGGTAAACCCGTACTGCACATCGACTATTTGTACGCCAACGATCCGGTCGGTCGCGACCAACTGTGCCTGTACACTCAGGGGCTCGGATTCCGCACACTTACACTGCCGGAACTACTGGATGGCAGCTTCCGATTAAGTTGTAATCCGTGACCTCATGAGCCCTCACGTAGACTTTGAAGACCCCCCCCGGGGTGTCTCTTTTCTGATCGCCGTGCCACGCCAGTTCACAGCCCACGAAATTTGGCAAGCCCCGGATTACCTGCCAACATGCCAGCCTGAACGGCCCAAACCCGGGAGGTTGTGATGTGGTTATCGCACTACTCGACACTGGCACTCTATAACCGGTGGCAGAATCGGCAACACTACCAACTCTGTGCCAAACTGGACGACACCCAGCGCAAGGCGGACCAGGGCCTGTTCTTCCACTCCATTCACGGCACGCTCAACCATCTACTGCTCACCGACCGGCTGTGGCTGGGCCGGTTCCTTGACCGCCCTTTTCAGGTCCGGAGCCTGGATCAGCAGTTGTATGAGGATTTCGATCAATTATGGCGGGAGCGGGACAGTACCGATCAGGCCATTCTGGACTATATCGCCGGACTCGAGGAAAGCCGTCTGGACGGTGAGCTCAGCTACGTCTCGGCTTCCACCGGCCAATCCCGAAGCTATCCATTGCGGCTTTGCCTGACGCATTTTTTCAATCACCAGACCCACCATCGCGGCCAGCTCACCACCGCCTATGGCCAACTGGGCCATGATGTGGGCATCACGGACTTGATCTTCATGCCCTCTCCGTGACGCGAACTGCGGTACTCTGATTCTCAAACGATTGTACTCCCAGGACGCGCCATGCCCGATGCCCTCACTCTAGTCGTGATTCTGCTTGCCACCGCGGTGTTCGCCGTGGTGCTGTTCCGGCGCCTGCATCTGCCACCGATATTGGCCTATCTGGGTGCCGGCATTCTCGCCGGACCAGGCGGCCTGGGCTGGGTGGGCAACACCACGGGCATGCAGTATCTGGCCGAGTTCGGCATTGTGTTTCTGTTGTTTTCCCTGGGGTTGGAATTTTCCATACCGCGTCTGCTCGCCCTGCGCCGGGTGGTGTTTGGCGCCGGGCCGCTGCAAATCCTGCTGACCGGCCTGCCGGTACTGCTGATCATGTGGCTGCTGGATTTCCCACTGGCCATCGCCCTGATCGCCGGGGGCGCTTTCGCGCTATCGTCCACCGCCATCGTGATCCGCGATCTGATCGCCCGGGGCGCGGTCAACACCGGCTATGGCCGCGCCAGCACCGGCATTCTGCTGTTCCAGGATCTGGCGGCGGTGATCATGCTGGTGCTGTTGCCGGTGCTGGCGCACCCGGAAATCGGCGACCCTCTGATCACCGCCGGGACGACATTGGGCAAAGCCCTGCTGTTGTTCTTTGGCATCTACGTGATTGGCAAGTGGGTATTGCCCCGCGCCCTGGAGGAAACCGGCCGCGCCCGCTCCGATGAAGTGTTCGTGATGACGGCTCTGCTGCTGGCGCTGCTGGCCGCCTGGGTGACGCATGCCCTCGGCCTGTCCATGGCCCTGGGCGCCTTTCTGGCCGGCATGATGCTTGGCGAAAGTCACTTCCGCCATCAGATCGAGGCCGATATCCGGCCCTTCCGTGATCTGCTGTTGGGACTGTTTTTCATGGGTGTGGGCATGCTGGTGTCCCCGCAATTATTCGCCAGACACTGGCATTGGATCCTGCTCGGTGCCGCCGCGCTGATGGTATTCAAGTCCCTGCTGGTGACGGCGCTGTTGAAGCTGCTGGGCGAGCGCAAGGAAACCGCCCTGCGCAGCGGTATCATGCTGGCGCAAGGCGGCGAGTTCGGTTTCGTACTGGTGGCCCTGGCGGTGTCACACGGCTTGATGAACAGCGAACAGGCCGGTGTTCTGGTCTCGATCACCGTGCTGACCATGGCGGCCACCCCCGCCCTCCTGGAGCACGGCCGCTTTCTCACCCGTCACCTGCTCCGGCGCTGGGAACAGGAACCGGACACCCCGGCGGTGGACGAGAATACCACCGGGCATGTGTTGCTGTGCGGTTATGGCCGCGTCGGTCAGAACCTGATGCGCTATCTCAACCGCTTTCATCATCAGGCGGTGGCCATCGATACCGACCTGGTGCGGATTCAGGAGGCCAGCCAGGCCGGCGAGCGTATTATCTTTGGCGACGCCACCCGCAAGGAGATCCTGGAACGGGCGGGCATTCATCGCGCCAGCTTGCTGGTGGTGACCTTCGACGACGCACGCCAGGCCGAGCGTATCCTGCATACCGCCCATCAGCTGTGTCCGGACTTGCGAATTCTGGTGCGCACCCGCGACGACACCCATCTGGATGAATTGCTGCAGGCCGGTGCCGCCGAAGTGGTGCCGGAAGTGCTGGAAGCCTCGCTGATGCTGGTGGCCCATGCCCTGATGATGCTGGATACGCCGTTCGGAAAAGTGCTGGCCATGCTGCGCCAGAGCCGCCGCGAACGCTACAAGCTGCTGCGCGGTTACTACCACGGCGAATCGCTGCCCACCAGCGACAGCGCCGGCAATCCCTATCGGCTTCTGCACGCGGTCACCCTCGACGAGCAGGCCGCGTGCATCGGCAAAACCCTGGGTGATCTGGATCTGCCTGCCCGTAAGGTGGAAGTGCAGACCCTGCGCCGGCGGGAACAGACCATCAATCACCCCGGCGAGGATCAGACACTGATGGCCGGTGACATTCTCATCCTCTACGGGCCTCTGGAGGCAGTGGAAGCCACCGAGGAAAAATTGCTCGGCGGTTAGCCCGGGTATCTCACCCGCCCGCACTTAACACCGGGCCAATGGGAAATATCCAGGCTAACGCTCGCGGCGCCAGCGCTTGGGGCCGACCCCGGCCCATTGACGAAACGCCCGGGTAAAGGCGCTGTGCTCGGAGTAACCGAGCAGTGCCGCCACTTCCGTCAATTCCAGGCGGCCATCCGCCAGGTATTCCCGGGCCAGTTGGTAGCGGACTCGCTGTAACACCGCCTGGAACGTCTCCCCCTGTTCCGCCAAACGGCGTTGCATGGTACGCGCACTGACATGATAGCGCTCCGCCAGTGCTTCCAGCGTCGGCCGCCCTTCGCGCATCAAACGCACCAGATCGGCGTCGTAGGGCGACCCCGCGCGCGGCTGACGTTCCAGTAACGACTGCGCCTGCCGGTCGAGGATATCCACCAGGCCCGGGTCCGGCGCGCCCAGCGGCAGCGCCAGATAGGTCAGCGGTATCCGCAATACCGTCCGCGCGCAATCGAAACGCACCTCGGCACCGAAAAACGCCCGATAAGGCGCCAGATCCGCTGGTTCTGGATTGACGAAATGCACCGCTTCCACCGGCAAATCCCGGCCCACCAGGTTGCGAATGAACTGCACCACCGCCGCCACGCCGGTTTCATCCACCAGCGCGCCCGGGCGGCCACGTTCCACTCCCCAACGCACTTCCAGACTGTCGCCCACGGTGGCCACCCGGGCCGGATTCACGTCATAAACCAGCCGGTGATATCGCTCCAGCCGTGCCAGCGCTTCGCCCAGTGTGCCGCAGTGGGACACCACATAGCCAAGCACATCGAAATGCCGGGCGGTGATGGTACGCGCCACCGCCAACCCCAGGGCCGGCTCATCCAGGTGCTGGCTGGCAATCTCAAGACTGTGCCGCCAGAACGCCAGCGGCACTTTCTCCAACCCATCCTCGGCCAGCACCGTCGGCGCGCCCAGCAGGGTCTCGGCCTCCACCCCCTGGCTTTCCAGGTAATCGTAAAGCAACCGCACATAGGCGGCGGCCACATAATTATCGGCGGAAGTCGTCATTGTAGTATCGTTGATCATGGTAGCGGTGCCTGTTGCTCGGGATCATCGAGCAGAGCACGGAGATGTACCGTGGCCCGCCACCATTGTTCCAGAAAGCGGCGGGACAAACTCAAGTCCTGCAAGGCCAAATCCAACGTATAGCGTGTCAGCGCGCCGTCCATGGCGCGTTGCATCAAAGCGTCCTTGACCTGCTCGTAGGCGAAACGCAACGGCTCCGTGGGATCCCCCCCGCGCCGCAGTTGCTGGTGCATTTGCTCGAACCAGGCCGCCAGTACCGCCATGGCGACCTCATGATCCGGCTGCCGGATCATCTGGCGGCCATGCTCGTTCATCCCGGCCAGGGCATCTTCCATGTTGGAAAGGTTCAACTGGATCCGCCAGCCGATACGAAAGCCGTTCACCTGTTCCTCGGTGAGCTGTTGCCGACCGGCCATGGCCAGAAAATCACCCAATCCCGCCAGCAGCTGGCGCCGCTCGGCGATGCCCTTGAGACGCTCGTCATGAGGCCGCGGCAAGCCACCGAGCGCATCCGGATAGCGCGCAAGGATCCGTTCGATCTCCCTGGCCAGCGCCGTCCTTGCCGCGTCCGGCAAATCCGCCACGTTACGATCCAGGAACTGCAACTGCGCCGTGGCCCGTTGACGTTCCTTGAAGCGCGTCAGCAAAAAACGCGTCAGCACCGGCTCCAATGGCCACATCAGCACTATGCCCAAGGCATTGAACGCGGTATGAAACAGAGCCAGCTGCCCCGGCGGCGCCAGCCCCCAACCACTGGCGACAGCCACGACCAGATCGACGCCGGGCCCCAGTAACGCCAACGCGACCAGCGCGGTCAGCAGATTGAACAACACATGGGCCACCGCCAAACGCCGGGCCTGAACGGTGGCACCGAGGGTGGACAGCAGCGCCGTGGACGTGGTGCCCACGTTGGCGCCGATCACCAGCGCCGCGGCGCCGCCGAAATCGATCACGCCACCGGCCAGGGCGGTGAGCACCACCGCCAGGGCGGCACTGGAAGACTGCATCAAGGTGGTCAGCAGCACGCCTATTCCCACCATCAGCACCAACGGCTGGCCCGCCATGCCCAGCGACAACCGCTCTCCCATCTGGCCAAAGCCGGAGGACAGCACCTGGATACCCATGAACAGCAAGCCGAATCCCGCCAAGGCCATGCCAAGGCTGCGGTAACGGTCAAAAGGGGCGAACACGCGCAGCAGCGCACCCACCCCGATGATGGGCAAGGCGAACAGGTCGATCTTGAAGCTGAAGCCGATCATCGCCACCAGCCACGCCGTCAGAGTGGTTCCCAGATTACTGCCGAAAATCACCCAAACCGCCCGCTCGAAGCGCAACAATCCGGTATTGACGAACCCCAGGGCCGCCACGGTGACAGCGCTTGAGGATTGCACCATGACGGTCAACAAAGTGCCCGACACCAGGCCGCGCCACCGGCTCGAGGTCCAGGAGGACAGCAGCCGCTCCAGGGAGGGTCCGGCGGCGACCCGCAAGCCTTCGGTGATCAACCACATGCCCAGCAAGAACAGTCCCAGACCGCCCAGGCTGGAGCTTATGTACCCCATGTGCCTTCTCTCTGACCGTGTTTCGCGCCCTTGTCGTCATTTGTCAAAAAAGAGTCCGGCTGCGTCAAGCGTTTTCTGCGCCATCGGGGAACAATCTTGAGGTCCGTCAATCTTCCCGGACCGTCCCGCCGCCCACCATGGCGGTGGTGGCGACCGTTTTTTCGCGAGGTCCCCATGCTCGAGGCTTTACAACATCTGGACTGGCGCACCCTGGTACTACCCGCCATGGTGCCGATCTTCATCGCTGTGTTATTGGCGGAGTGGATCCGCTTTCGCGGTCGCGGCCGCTTCCTGCTGCGCGACACCGCTGCCAGTATGGGGTTGGGGGCCCTGTATATGGTGTTCGATACGCTGGTCACCGTGACCCTGGTGGCGCTGCTGTTCAACTGGGCCTACCAGCACCGGCTGTTCACCGTCACCATGACCCCGCTCACCGGAGCGCTGCTGTTCGTGCTTCTGGAATTCTTTTATTACTGGTTTCACCGTGCCAGCCACCGCATCCGCTGGTTCTGGTCGGCCCATGTGGCGCACCATTCCAGCCGCTACATGAATTTCTCCACCGCCATGCGGCAAAGCGCCCTGTACAGCCTGGCCGGCAACTGGATTTTTTATATTCCGCTGGCGTTCCTCGGCTTCGAACCGGTGTGGGTGTTCTTCATGCTCACGGTGAATCTGGCCTATCAGTATTTCATCCACACCCAATGGGTTGGCAAGCTGCCACGTCCGATCGAGTTCGTGTTCAACACGCCCAGCCACCACCGCGCGCACCATGGCCGCAATCCCGAATACATCGACCGCAACTACGGTGGCATTCTGATCCTATATGACCGGTTGTTCGGCACTTTCGTGGAAGAGCAGGAAACCGTGCCGGTGGAGTATGGCATCACCCGCCCGGTGGACAGCTTCAATCCGATCACATTGACGGTGCACGAGGCCCGCGACATGTTCCGTGACGCTCTGCGGCCCGGTCCACTAAGGCATCGCCTGAAGCACTTCTGGGCGCCGCCGGAATGGCAGCGCCCGGAGCAGGAAACGGAGGACGGGTTCAGCCGCTCCCCGGCAGATTAAGCAAAAGCAGCGACAAGGCAGGGATCATCACCAGGATGCCGATACGAATCACATCCGCGTACAGGAACGGGACAATACCCCGGCTCACCGTGCCCAAAGACGTATTGGCACTGTACTTCTGCACGATAAACAGGTTCATTCCCATGGGTGGCGTGATCAGACCGATCTCCACCACCATCAGAGCGAGGATACCGAACCAGATCGACTTTTCGGTATAGGTGAGATCGAAGAATTCCAGGTTGACCACGATCGGATAAAAGATCGGCACGGTGAGCAGAATCATGGACAGGGAGTCCATCACGCAACCCAACAGCAGGTAGATGGCCAGAATCGAGAGCAGTACCACGAAAGGCGCCAACCCACTGTCGGCAACCCAGGACGCCAGTTCCGCCGGCATCTGACTGAGCGCCAGGCCGCTGTTGAGCAGATCGGCGCCGACCACCACCAGGTAGATCATGGCGGTGGCCTCGGCGGTGCCGATCAGGCTTTGGTACAACCCTTTCCAGCGCAAGCCACCGCGTACTACCGCAAACACGCCACAGGCGGCGGCGCCAATGGACGCCGCTTCGGTGAGATTGGCCCAGCCTCCATAGATACCGAAGATCACCACGATGAAGATCAACAGCACCGGAGACACCTCCAGCAACGCCCGCCACCGTTGAGGCCAGCCGGCCTTGTCCACCCTCGGCACCGACGCCATGGTACGTACCGCCACCAGGCGGATCACCACCAGATAACCGAACATCGCCACCAGACCAGGAATCACCGCCGCCATGAACAGCTTGGCGATGGACTCCTCGGTGAGCACGGCATAGATGATCAACGGCACCGACGGCGGAATCAGAATGCCCAGAGTACCAGCGGCCGCCACCGTCCCGGCGGCCAGTTTGGGCGGGTACTGATGTTTCTCCAGCTCCGGTAACGCCACCTGGCTCATGGTGGCGGCGGTGGCCAGGGACGAGCCGCAAATAGCACCGAAACCGGCACAGGCACCGGCGGCGGACATCGCCAGACCACCGCGCCAATGACCAATGAAAGCCGCCGCCGCTTTGAACAGGGCGCGCGACAGACCGCCGTGAATGGCGAACTGCCCCATCAACACGAACAGTGGAATCACCGCCAGGTCGTAATTGGAAAAGCGGGCGTAAACCAGATTATTGATGGTGAACAGCAGCGCCGTGGTGTCACCGTGATTGACGATCAGATAGCACGCCACACCACCCAGCAACATGCCCACGCCCACGTGCACGCGCAGCGCCAGAATCAGCAGAACGCCGCCGAGTACCCAGAGTCCGATTTCCATACCACTCATGACGGCACCCGCAGCGGCTTGCTGGTCAGCGATCGTGCCGCCTGATACAGAGCGCAGGCGCACAACAGCGCCAGACCGGGCAGCATCAGCATCTGCGGAATCCACAGCGGCACCGCCAGCATGGTGGATGTGGACCCGTATTCATGACTGTCCAGGGTGAGCAGGCCGGTGCGCCAGATCAGCAACGCCGCCACCAGCGCCAGCAGCAGATGACTGAGTGACAGTAGCACCCGGTTCACTCCCGCCGGTAGCAGCCCGGCGATCAGATCCACGCGGATGTGGTTATCGCGCAGCTCGCACAACGGCATGAACGAGGCCACCGCCACGGCGATCGCCATTTCCAGAATTTCTATGTCACCGGGAATCGGCGCGGACCACAACTTGCGCCCCAGCAGAGAAACCAGCGACATGGCGATCACCGACAACACCACGGCACCGCCAAGCACGGCGACCACGATGCTGAGACGGCGCAATACCGTTTCAACCATGGGAAACCTCGGCCTTTATCAGAGTTGAAGGGCGGAGTTGAAAGGCGGCATTAATGAGCGGCGTTAGCGGGCGGCGTGTTCACGCACGATATCCCGCAGCCCCTGATACAGCGCCTGGCGGTCGATACCGCCCTTATCGGAGGCCACCCACTCATCGGTGACTCTTTGCGAGGCCTCACGCATGGACTGATAGGTGGCATCGTCCAGCGTCACGATCTCGTGGTCCGGGTCGGCGGACAGTTTCTCCACCACCTGATCGATGGTCACATCCCAGGCTTCCCCGAAACGGCGGGACAGGGCCTCTCCGCTAAACCGGTCAATAATCGCTCGCAGATCGTCGGGCAGATTCTGATAACGCTTTTTGTTCATCAATACCGCCAGCGTGGTCACCGTGGGCGTGGCCTGATCCGGCGCGGTCCGCATATGGTAATGAGTGGTCTCATCCAGTTTGGTCGGCGGCACCACTTCCCACACCGCCAGGGCCCCGTCGATGACGCCCTTGGCCAGCGTGTCGGCGATTTGCGCCGGCGGCATGCTCACCGGCGTGGCGCCCAGGGAGGTGAGCAACTCGGAAGCCAGCCGGGTGGACGCCCGTACTCGCAGCCCTTTCATGTCGTCCAGGGAGGCCACTTTGCGGCGCGCGGTGTGCAAAGTACCACCACCGTCGCTCTGAATGGCCAGCACGTGGTAATCACGGAAATCATCCTTGGCGTAGCGTTGATAAAATTCCCACGCCACTTCACTGCCATCAACCCCACCGGAGGGCATCACGAACGGCAACTCCAGCGCCTCGCTACGCGGGAAACGGCCGGCGGCGTAACCGAGACCGGTCCAGACAATATCCACCACGCCATTACGAGCCATATCGGCCAGCTGAGCGGGCGTACCGCCCAATTGCATGGACGGATAGATCTGACATTCGATGCGATCACCGGATTGTTCCGCCAGATCGGCGCACCAGGGCTCCAGCACGTTTTTCTGTGCATTCGCCACCGCCGGCAGGAAATGCATGATACGTAAAGTGACTTTTTCTTTTTGTTCCGCCGCCTGGGTCTGGGCGCTCAAGGACAGCCATACGATCGCCAGAAGGGCCATGATTTTTTTGCAATGCATACACACCTCTCGGGTTGATACCCTGATTGTTATTCATCGGAATCCATCCTCGCCATCGATTCCTTTCACTGGCCCGTCCGGATTCCATTAATGTATTAATGAATTTCTAACACCTCGCCCCGATCAGGTCAACGGAGGATTAGGAAAAACCGCCGGCGCCTTTCTTTTGTCACTCTCCGTACCGCCCCCGACGAGCACCCCACGAAAAGTGCAATTTTTCCCGCGTAAATCACCTGGGTTCGTTTTCTCCCCTCGGCCAAGATGCGGAACGTCATACGCCGATAACAACAATCGCGGCGGGCCGGTTTGATGTTCACAGACCTCCGGCCGGCCCGGAAAACAGGAGAAGTAACAGTGCAGTTCCACCATCACGGCTATGTATCCGAAGACCCGAGAATCGAAGAAGCGTCCGGCACCGGGGTCAACCGCCCCGACACTTTGCCGGACCAGGTCGACGTGCTGATTGTCGGCAGCGGACCGGCGGGAATGATCGCCGCCGCCCAGCTGGCGAAGTTTCCGAATATCACCACCCGTATCGTCGAACGCCGCCCCGGGCGCCTGCGGCTGGGCCAGGCCGATGGTATCCAGGCGCGCAGTGTGGAAACCTTCCAGGCGTTCGGCTTCGCCGAACGGATCACCGCCGAGGCCTACCGGATCACCGAGATGGCGTTCTGGACACCGGACCCGGACAACCCCTCCCACATTGTCCGCTCCTCGGTGGCTCCCGATGACGCCAGCGGCGAAATCAGCGAGTTCCCTCATCTCATCGTCAACCAGGCTCGGGTGCTGGATTATTTCGCCGAGTTCGCCCGTAACGCCCCCGCCCGCCTGACTCCGGACTATGGGCTGGAATTCCAGGATTTACGCATCGATCATGGCGAGGACTATCCGGTGACGGTGACGTTGCGCCATGTCTGCGGCGATCAGGAAGGTCTGGAACGTACCGTGAAAGCCAGGTACGTGATCGGTTGCGATGGGGCTCATAGCCGCGTGCGCGAAGCGATCGGCCGCAAGCACATCGGCAAGGTCGCGAATCACGCCTGGGGCGTCATGGATGTTCTCGCCACCACCGATTTTCCAGACATCCGCACCAAGTGCGCGATCCAGTCCGCCTCCGGTGGCAGTATTCTGCACATTCCCCGCGAGGGCGGTCACCTGTTTCGCATGTACGTCGATCTTGGCGAAGTGGCCGGGGATGACAACCGCCGCATACGCCAAACCACGCTGGAAACCACCATCGCCAAGGCCAACCAAATCCTCCACCCCTACACCCTGGAAGTTAAGGATTGCGCCTGGTACACCGTCTACGAAGTGGGCCACCGGGTAACCGACAAGTTCGATGACGTGCCCCCCGAGGCTACCGGCACCCGCGCGCCACGCGTTTTCATCACCGGCGATGCCTGCCATACCCACAGCGCCAAGGCCGGCCAGGGCATGAATGTGTCCATGCAGGATGGTTGGAACATCGCCTGGAAACTGGGCCACGTGCTCTCCGGCATCGCTCCGGAATCGCTGCTGGAAACCTATTCCAGTGAGCGTCAGGTGGTGGCTCAGAACCTGATTGATTTTGATCGCGAATGGTCGAGCCTGATGGCCAAACCGGCCGAGGAATTCAGCAACCCGCAAGAGCTGAAGGAGTTCTATGTCAAAACCGCCGAATTCCCAGCGGGCTTCATGACCGAATATCAACCGTCGATGATCACCGGCGGCAAGGCACACCAACATCTGGCCACCGGCTTCCCGGTCGGCAAGCGGTTCAAATCCGCCCCCGCCATGCGGGTGTGCGATGGCAATGACGTTCACCTGGGGCACCATGCCACCGCCGATGGCCGCTGGCGGATCTATGTCTTCGCCGATCAATCGGCTCCCACCGGGCACTCCCCGTTGGCCAACTGGGCCGACTGGATGCTCAACAGCCCCCGTTCTCCGGTGGTGAAATACACTCCGGAAAAAACTGATCTCGACAGTCTCTTCGATATAAAGGTGATCTATCGACGGCCCCATGGCGAGGTGGAGTTCGGCCCAATGATTCCGGCGTTGTTCATGCCAAAGGTCGGCCCGTTCCAATTGACGGACTACGAAAAGGTTTACGCCGTCGACCCGGAGCACGACATCTTCGAGGCCCGGGGTATCGATCCAAAAGGCGCGGTGGTGGTGGTGCGGCCGGATCAGTACGTTTCACTGGTGACCGCTCTGGACGCCACCGATGAACTGGCCGCCTTCTTCGATGGAGCCATGCTGCGGCAGCGCCGATGACACCCCGGACTCAGGGCGCCCGCTTGTCGGCGCGGTAGCGCCCCGGTGTCATGCCCGCTTCGCGGGTAAAAAAGCGTGAGAAATAAGCGGGGTCATTAAAGCCCAGCTGGTAGCCGATCTCGTTGATCGACGCGGTGGTGAAGATCAGCAACCGGCGGGCCTCCTGCATCAGTCGGTCGAACACCAACCGCTTGCTGGATTTGCCGGCGGTGCGCCGGCAAATCTCGTTGAGCCGGTTCTCGGTAACACCCAGTTCGTCGGCATAGCGGGTCAGGGTCCAGTGATGCGGGTAATGATCCTCGATCAGCATCTGAAAACGCTGAAATAGGGAGAGGTCCTCATGACGTACCGGCTGCGGCGTCACGCGGTTGCGTGCCAGCCGGAACAGATCGATGAAGATCAACTGCGCCAGGGCCCGCACCGCCTGAGACTGCCCTGGCCGCGGCCGTTGAATTTCCGCGCGCAGCTGATCAAACAGACGGTCGAGTCCCGCCATCGCCGGTGCCTGTGCCGCCGGCAGTTGGGAAGCCGCCACACACAGCGCGGCGATATCACTGACGTCGCCCAGGTCACCGCTTTCCTCCAGCAGCGACCACACCAATTGCTGCTGCACCGTGAGCACATGGCCATCAGCGTGCGCATCGGTGACGAAGGCGTGGGTCACCGTGGGTGGCGTGAGGAAGAACAGGGGGGCCCGCTGATGGTACTGATGCTCATCCAGGTACACCCGCACCATGCCGGACTTGACGTAATGTACCTGGAAGAAGCGCACATGGCGGTGCGCCGGCATGTTGCGTCCGAAGAAGTCCGCCATGCGGCCGAGCGCGTCGTAGTGCACTTCAGCGTCGGCGTAGCGCTTGTCGTACACCTGACCGATGTTGATGTTGGGTATGGGGTCGGTTGTTGTCATGGTCCTGCCCGCCGCCTGATACCGGCATCATTCACCGCTTTAGCGGATCCGGCAACGTCTTCTTGATTTCATTAATATATTAATGTAAACATTAACCTATTAACAAAACAAGGAGCCTTCATGCGGCACGCTAAAGTGGAATATCAAGGGCGCGTCCGGACGGTCACGATCGGTCCGGACGACCTCCCCATAAGCGACGACGGCGCGGTTCTTGACGTCACCGCGCTGCGCTGGCTCCCGGCCAGTGGTGGCACTCTGTTCGGTGTGGCCTTGAACTATCGGAGTCTGCTGGAGGCCCGGCTACCGGAGTTTCACCAGCCGCCCTACCAGAAGCCACCGGAGAAGCCGGTGTTGTTCATCAAGACCCCGAACACGCGCAATGCGCACCAGGGCACCGTGGCACGGCCTCAGGGGGAGCGATTGCAACCGGGTCCCGCCCTGGGCGTGGTGATCGGTCGCCGCGCCAGTCGTATCAGTGAGCAGGACGCCCTCGATTATGTTCGCGGCTACACCGTGGTCAACGAGTTCAGCCTGCCGGAAGACAGCTACTACCGGCCGGCGATCAAAGCCAAGTGCCGGGACGGTTTCTGCGCATTGGGCCCCTGGTGGGTAGACCGCGACGATATCGCCAACCCCCATGACCTCACGCTGACCCTGACGGTTAACGGGGTCGAAAAGCAGCGCGGCAGTACCGCCGATCTGATTCGGCCCATTCCCCGCCTGATCGCCGAGTTGAGCGAATTCATGACCTTGAACGAAGGCGACGTGCTGATCACTGGAACACCGCCAGGCCGGGTGGATGTCAGCGAAGGGGATCAGGTGGACACCACCATCGAGAGCATCGGCACCCTCCGCAACCTTATCGTCACCGACCACGGCGGGGAGGCGAAACAATGAAAAGTGCACGCATTCAATACCACGGCGACACGCTGGCGGTGGCCGTGAATGACGACGGCCATCCGCTGCTCGCGGACGGTACGATACTGGACCCGGAACAGGTCACCTGGCTGCCGCCCGCCACCGGCACCATGTTCGCCCTGGGACTCAACTACGCCGACCACGCCGCTGAACTGTCCTTCAAGGCAGCGCCCAAGGAACCGCTGGTGTTCGTCAAGGCCGCCAATGCCTACACCGGTCACAACGGCCGCAGCTGGCGCCCGGACAACGTCGAGTACATGCATTACGAGTGCGAGCTGGTGGCGGTCATCGGCAAGACCGCGCGTAATGTGCCGCGCGCCGACGCCCTCGACTTTGTGGCCGGCTACACCCTGTGTAACGACTACGCCATTCGCGATTACCTGGAAAACTACTACCGCCCCAATTTGCGGGTGAAAAATCGCGACAGCACCACCCCGGTGGGCCCGTGGATCGTCGACCGTGACGATGTGCCCGACCCCAATGACCTGCGCCTGCGCACCTACATCAATGGTGAGCTGCGCCAGGAAGGTACCACCGCCGACATGATTTTCGATGTCGCTTTCCTGATCGAGTATCTGTCCGGCTTCATGACCCTGTCTCCCGGCGACATGATCGCTACCGGCACCCCCAAGGGCATGGCCGACGTCCAGCCCGGTGATGTGGTGGACGTGGAGATAGAAGGGATCGGCAGGCTGCGCAACCACATGGTCAGCGAGAGCGACTTTTTCAGGAATACCGAGGAGTAACCCGTGATCAAGCATTGGATTAACGGCCAGCAGGTGGCCAGCGACGAGACCTTCGACAACATCAACCCCGCCACCGGCGAAGTGATCGGCCAGGTGGCCAGCGGTACCGAAAAGGAAGTCCATCAGGCGGTGGCCGCCGCCAAGGCCGCTTTTCCAGGCTGGGCCGCCACACCCGCGAAGGAACGGGCGCGGTTGATGCGCCGGCTCGGGGAGCTGATCGATGAGAACGTACCGAAACTGGCGGAGCTGGAAACGCTGGATACCGGTCTGCCGATCCATCAGACCAAAAACGTGCTGATTCCACGCGCGTCGCATAACTTCAACTTTTTCGCCGAGGTGTGCACCCGCATGAACGGGCACAGTTATCCGGTGGACGACCAGATGCTCAATTACACCCTGTACCAGCCGGTCGGGGTCTGCGCACTGGTATCGCCCTGGAATGTGCCGTTCATGACCGCCACCTGGAAGACCGCTCCCTGCCTGGCACTGGGCAACACCGCCGTGCTCAAGATGTCGGAACTCTCGCCGCTCACCGCCAACGAACTGGGCCGGCTGGCCAAGGAAGCGGGCCTGCCCGACGGCGTGTTCAACGTGATCCAGGGTTACGGCGCCACCGCCGGTGACGCCCTGGTACGCCACCCGGACGTCCGCGCGGTGTCGTTCACCGGCGGCACCACCACCGGCCGCAAGATCATGCAGAACGGCGGCATGAAGAAATACTCCATGGAGCTGGGCGGCAAGTCGCCAGTGCTGGTATTCGAGGACGCGGACCTGGATCGGGCCCTGGACGCGGCGTTGTTCACCATTTTCTCCTTGAACGGCGAGCGCTGCACCGCCGGCAGCCGTATTTTCATTCAGGAAAGTGTTTACGACGAGTTCGTGAAGACCTTCGCCGAGCGCGCCAAACGCCTGAAAGTGGGCGACCCCACCGATCCGGAAACCCAGGTGGGCTCGATGATCACTCGTCAGCATTACGAGAAGGTCACCGGCTATATTCGTCTGGGTATCGAGGAAGGCGCCAAATTAGTGGCCGGCGGCCTGGAGCGTCCGGCCGGGCTGCCGGAACGGGTCGCCAACGGTCAGTTCATTCAACCCACCGTGTTCGCCGACGTGGATAATCGCATGCGCATTTGCCAGGAAGAGATCTTTGGCCCGGTGGTGTGTCTGGGTAAATTCAAGGACGAACGCGAAGCGCTGGAACTGGCCAACGACGTGGAATACGGTCTGGCCTCCTATGTCTGGACCCGGGACGTCGGCAAGGCTCACCGGGTGGCCCGTGGCATCGAGGCCGGCATGGTGTTCATCAACAGCCAGAACGTGCGCGATCTGCGTCAGCCGTTTGGCGGCGTCAAACAGTCCGGTACCGGCCGCGAAGGTGGTGAATACAGTTTCGAGGCCTTCACCGAAGTCAAAAACGTCTGCCTTTCCATGGGCAGTCACCACATTCCCCGCTGGGGCGTGTGAACGCCAGCTTAAGATTCAAGGGCGGAGCGCCAATCTCGGATAAGGAGAAAAATCATGGGCGAAGTCGTTCTCGCCGCTAAAATCACCCACGTGCCCTCCATGTACCTGTCGGAGTTGCCGGGCAAACATCAAGGCTGCCGGCAGGCGGCCATCGACGGCCACAAGGAAATCGGCCGCCGTGCCCGTGAGCTCGGCGCCGATACCGCCGTGGTGTTCGACGTGCACTGGCTGGTCAACAGCGGCTTTCACATCAACTGCGGTGAACGGTTTGAAGGCATCTACACCAGCAACGAGCTGCCGCACTTCATCAAGGACATGCGCTACCGTTATGGCGGTAACCCCGCGCTGGGAGAAAACATAGCCGCCGAGGCCAACGCCGCTGGCGTGCGCACCCTGGCTCACAACATCCCCAGTCTGGAACTGGAGTACGGCACCCTGGTGCCCATGCGCTACATGCACATGGACGTGCCCGAGGAACAGCATCTGAGTGTCATTTCCATAGCCGCCTGGAACGCCTGGCACCGGCTGGAGGACAGTTTCACCTTCGGCGCCGCCGTACGCCGCGCCATCGAGGCCAGCGATCACAAAGTTCTGGTACTGGCTTCGGGATCGCTTTCCCACCGTTTTTCCGACGATCGTGAAGCGGAGAACAACCTGCACAAATGGACCCGCGAGTTCGATCGCCAGGTGGACATGAGGGTGGTGGACCTGTGGCGCCAGGGCCGCTTCGGGGAGTTCTGCGCCATGCTGCCGGACTATGCCGAGCACTGCTATGGCGAAGGCGGCATGCATGACACCGCCATGTTGCTGGGCCTGCTCGGCGGCGCCGAATACGACAAGCCGGTGGAGATTCTTACCGAACCGTTCGGCAGTTCCGGCACCGGCCAGATCAACGCGGTGTTCCCCCTGCCCTGGTAACCGCGCGCACTGACACGGACGTACTCAAACGGAGTAAGAGCCATGCCCCATTTCATTGCTGAATACAGCGGCAACCTCGAACCCGAAGTGGATTTCGACGGTCTGTTCGCCAACGTCCACGAGGCTCTCGGTAACAGTGGCGTGTTTCCACTCGGCGGCATCCGCAGCCGCGCCATTCGTCACGACACCTGGCGCATCGCCGACGGCCAACACGATTATGCTTTCGTACACATGACGCTCAAGGTCGGCAGCGGCCGCGATCTGGCGACACGTCGGCGGGTGGCGGAAACACTGTTCGAGGTCATCAAGGCCCACTTCGCCCCGTTACAGGAAAAGCGACTGCTGGCGGTGTCCTTCGAGATGACCGAGTTGAACCCGGATCTGAACTTCAAACACAACAACATCCACGCCTTTCTCAAAGGGGAGAGTTGATGCTCGACGAGGCTTTCATTCGCCAGGCCGCGCGGCGGCTCGACGACGCCGAACAGCGGCGTACCCAGATCCGGCAGCTGTCACTGGAACAACCGGACATCACCATCGAGGACGCTTATGCCATCCAACGCGCCTGGGTGGAAAAAAAAATCGCCGACGGCCGCAAGCTGATCGGTCATAAAATCGGCCTCACCTCCCGCGCCATGCAGGTTTCATCCAACATTGACGAACCGGACTACGGCGCCTTGCTGGATGACATGCTGTTCAATGAGGGCAGTGACATTCCCTGCGACCGTTTCATCGTGCCGCGCCTGGAAGTGGAACTGGCCTTCATGCTCGGCAAGCCGCTGCAAGGACCGGATTGCACCCTCTTCGATGTCTACGATGCCACCGAGTATGTAATTCCGGCGTTGGAAATCATCGACGCCCGCATTCAGCAGGTGGATGCGGAAAGCGGCGTGACCCGCAAGGTTTTCGACACTATTTCCGACAATGCCGCCAACGCCGGCGTGGTCATGGGCGGCCGCGCCATCCGGCCCATGGACGTGGATCTCAGACGTGTCTCGGCGGTGCTTTACCGCAACGGCGTGATCGAGGAGTCCGGCGTCGCGGCGGCGGTGCTCAATCATCCGGCCAAGGGCGTGGCCTGGCTCGCCAACCGGCTGGCCCCCTACGGTATCGGTCTGGAACCCGGCCAGTTGATCCTCGGTGGCTCCTTCACTCGCCCGGTGGCGGTGCGCCCCGGCGACACCTTTCATGTGGACTACGGTGATCTCGGCGCCATCGCCTGCCGTTTTGTTTAACGGAGAAATCTCATGGACATGCCGGTGAACACATTCAAACGGGCCCTGCTGCAAGGCGTACCGCAAATCGGGCTGTGGTTGGGGCTGGCCCATCCCTATAGCGCCGAGCTGGCGGCCAACGCCGGTTTTGACTGGCTGTTACTTGACGGTGAGCACGCGCCCAATGATCTGCGCAGCCTGCTGTCCCAATTGCAGGCTATTGCCCCGTACCGCTCGCAACCGGTGGTGCGCCCCCCCGTGGGCGACACTGCTCTGATCAAGCAGTATCTGGATCTGGGCGCACAGACGCTGCTGGTGCCAATGGTGGAGACGGCGGACCAGGCGCGTCAGTTGGTTCGCGACATGCGCTATCCCCCTGAGGGCATACGCGGTGTCGGCAGCGCTCTGGCCCGGGCATCACGCTGGAACAGCGTGCCCGGCTACCTGGACAAGGCCAATGACGAAATGTGTCTGCTGGTGCAGATAGAGTCCCAGGCCGGCCTGGATAATCTGGACGCCATCGCCGCGGTGGATGGCGTCGATGGTGTCTTCATTGGCCCGGCGGACCTGAGTGCGGCTCTGGGCCATCGCGGCAACCCTGGCCATCCGCAAGTGCAAAACGCCATCGAGGATGCCATTCGCCGCATCCTGGCCGCGGGCAAGGCCCCCGGCATACTTTATGCCAATATCGATAAAACCCGCCATTTTCTTGACCTGGGTTGTCTGTTCGTGGCCGTCGGCGTGGACACCAGCCTGTTGATGGGGGCTCTGAAAAACCTGGCCGGTCAGTTTAAACCGGATGACGACAACCCTACCCCATCTTCAGTGTATTGACGCTCTCCCCATCATCATTAAAACAAGAGGAAAAATCATGTTTCGTTTGCGCTCAACGCTGATCGCGACGCTGCTACTCACAGCCGCTCTGCTTCCGTTCACCGCCGCCGCCGCACCGGCGGAGCAGCAGCAGGTTCGTTTGATACTGCTGGGAACCAAGGGCGGCCCCTCCCTGCTTTCCGATCAACGACTGCCTCAGTCCACCGCGCTGATGGTCGGAGATGATCTGTACTTACTCGATGCAGGTTACGGCGCCAGCCTGCGTCTGGTTCAGGCCGGTATTCCTCTGGCCCGCCTCAAAGGTGTGTTCATCACTCATCTGCACAGCGATCACGTACTGGATTATCCATCGGTATTGATGAACGGCTGGGCCAGCGGTCTGAAGCAGCCGGTGCGGGTGTTCGGCCCTCCAGGCACCCAATCGATGACCGATAACACCTGGAAGACTTTCCAGGTGGATATCGGCCTTCGCATTGACGACGAAGGGAAGCCCGATCCACGCGAACTGGTCACCGTGAAGGAAATCGATGAGGGCATGGTTTATCGGGATGAACACCTCAAGGTTTCTGCCTTGCGCGTGCCGCACCCTCCGTTCAAGGACGGTCAGGCCTTCGCCTACAAGTTCGAGACTGGCGGCAAGACCATCGTTCTCTCCGGAGACCTGAACTACTTTCCGCCGTTGGCGCGGTTCGCCAAAGACGCCGACGTGCTGATCAACGAGGTGGTCCACGTGGAAGCAGTGGAGCGCCTGGCTAAACGTATCGGCAACGGCTCCACCTTGGCCAAGGCCATCATCTCCCACCATGTTACCGCCGAAAACGTGGGCCGTATCGCCAACGAGGCTGGCGTGAAAAAACTGGTGCTGAGCCATTTCGTTCCCGCCGATGATCCTCTGGTCACCGACGACGTCTGGCGTAAGGCGGTGGGAGATCAATATAAAGGCCCCATCGTGGTGGGCCGAGATGGAATGGAAATCAACCTGAATGACTGACACCACTGCCTCCTCAATCGCTCTCGGAAATAGCGCGCTGTTACGGCAGGACGCCTATATCGACGGCAAATGGATCAGCGCCATGCAACGCTTTTCAGTCACTGACCCGGCCACTGGCGCCGAGGTGACACAAGTGGCGGATCTTGCCGCGGAGGCCACCAGCATGGCCGTGGACGCCGCCCATCGGGCATTACCGGCCTGGCGTGATCTCAGCAGTGGCGAACGCGCCGAATTGCTGAAGGAATGGTTCCTCCTTGTCATGGCGAACCGTCAGGATCTCGCCCGCCTGCTGAGTCTGGAGCAAGGCAAGCCACTGACGGAAAGCCTCGGCGAAATCGACTATGGTGCCCGCTTCCTCGAATGGTTCGCCGAGGAAGCCAAGCGGGTGTATGGCGACATCATTCCCCACGATCGCACCGGACGGCGCTTGGTGGTGCTTAAGCAACCCGTGGGCGTGGCGGCGGCGATCACCCCGTGGAATTTTCCCCACGCCATGGTCACTCGCAAGGCGGCGCCGGCGCTGGCCGCCGGTTGCACTCTGGTGCTCAAACCGGATCCGCAAACACCGCTGTCGGCGCTGGCGTTGGCGGCACTGGCGGAACAGGCCGGCATACCCGCCGGTGTATTCAATGTGGTGACCGGACGTGATGCCGCCGCCATAGGCACGGTGCTCACCGGTGATGCGCGGGTCCGCAAGTTGTCGTTCACAGGCTCCACTCCCGTGGGCAAGCTACTGATGGCGCAAAGCGCCCAGCACATGCAGAAAGTCAGCCTGGAACTGGGCGGCAACGCACCGTTCATCATTTTTGACGACGCCGATCTGGACGCCGCCGTGGAAGGCGCCCTCGCCTCCAAGTTTCGCAACAGTGGCCAGACTTGTGTATGCACCAACCGCTTTCTGGTCCACCATCGCATCTACGACGCGTTCTGCCAGCGCTTCAGCACATCGGTGGCGGCGCTGCGAGTCGGCCCGGCCTTCGAGGAAGGCGTGCAACAGGGCCCTCTCATCAATGAAGACGCCTTGCGTAAAGTAGAGACGCACCTGGCCGACGCCATTGGCAAAGGGGCCCGGGTCCTCAGCGGCGGACAACGCCATGCGCTGGGCGGCGCCTTTTTCCAGCCCACGGTGCTGGCCGACGCGACACCGGACATGTTGCTGTTTCAGGAAGAGACTTTCGGACCGCTGGCACCGGTGTTCCGGTTTCATGACGAAGACGAAGCGCTGGCCCTGGCCAATGATACGCCGTTTGGACTGGCCGCCTACGTCTACACCCGGGATCTGGGACGCGCCTGGCGTGTCGGTGAAGCGCTGGAATATGGCATGGTCGGCGTTAATGAAGGTATTATTTCCAACGAGCGGGCACCCTTTGGCGGCATCAAGGAATCAGGTCAGGGCCGCGAAGGCTCCCGTTACGGAATAGAGGATTATCTGGAAGTAAAATACATGTGTCTGGGCATCGGTTAATGCCCATTCCAACTGTAAGGACGCCGATCCCGCATGCCCAAAGCCGCACCCTCCCTCACCCTGGCCCTGTTGCAGGGTCGCGAAGCCGTGATGGCGTACTTCCGCCCTTTGCTCAACAAACACAACTTGACCGAGCAGCAATGGCGAGTCATTCGTATTCTTAAACAAGCTCCTGACTTTACCCTGGAAAGTCGTGATCTGGCCGCCCTGGCCTGTATTCTCCGGCCCAGCCTTACCGGCGTGCTGGTACGTCTGGAAAAAGCCGGCCACGTTCGCCGCTGGAAACCGGAAACGGATCAACGGCGCCTGTGCGTCACCCTCACCGATCAGGGACATGAGGTATTCGCGCAAATGAGCAAAGGCATGAACCGGCAATATCAGAAGATCCAGCAGCGGCTCGGCGAAGACGACTATCAGACGTTGATGGATCTGCTGAGCCGGCTGCGGGACCTGCAGCCCTGAGCCCAGGAGCAGTCCTGAACCCGTAAATAAGCTGGCGGCCACCAGGGGCCGCCAGGTCCGTTATTTAGGCCGGCGCATGCGGCAACCCGTGGCCGGCATGGTTACCGCCTCCGGTTCGATGCGATCCAGTTTGGCGAAATTGAAGTCCGTGCCTTCGGCGCCATAGGGCATGTCGTCCTTCAGCACAGAAACGAACAACGGCGTTTGCAGCTGATGGTCCTCGCCACGCATGGTGACGGTGCCGTAGGACGTCTCCAGTGACAGTCCTTCCAGCGCCCGGGCCACGTCCACCGGATCATTGCTGCCAGCCTTGTCCGCCGCTTTTTGCAGCATTTCCAGCATTACCGTGATACGCGGATAAAACAGGAAGTAATCCCATTTCTTGTCTTCATACATCTGCTTCTGACGCTCACCGATAGCGTCATCGTCGGTATCACCGTAATAGCCATAAATCTCATAAATACGATCCACACCCTGCTCGCCCAACTGGCTGACCACCCCCGGGCTGCCGCCATAGTAACTAAGGAACGGCACATTCAAACCAAACTCCGCCGCCGCCTTGACCAGCAAGGTGATGTCCTGCCCCCAGTTGCCGGTGATGATGGCGTCGGCCCCGGATGCCTTGATCTTGGAGACATAAGGCGTGAAATCCTTCACCTTGCTCAGCGGGTGGAAATCCGTACCGACAATTTCGATGTCCGGACGTTTCTCCTTGAGCATGGTGCGCGCCGCTTCCGCCAGCGCATGGCCAAAACTGTAGTCCTGGTTGATCAGGTAGATCTTCTTGATGTCATCCCGTTTGGCGATCCAGTCGGTAAGCGCCTTCATCTTCATGTCGGAATGGGCTTCGAAACGAAAGTGCCAGAACGAGCAGCGTTCATTGGTAAAACTTGGCTCCACCGCGCCATGGTTCAGATAAAGCACCTCTTTTCCGGGGTTACGCCGGTTATACTTATCCACCGCCGCGATCAGAGCCGACCCCACCGCTGAGCCGTTACCCTGAACAATGTATCGGGCTCCCTCATCGATGGCCTTCTGTAACTGCACCAGACTCTCCTGAGGGTTGATCTTGTTGTCCAGCCCGATGATTTCGATGGGATCACCATTGAATCCGCCATTGGCGTTAAGCCGTCGCGCGTCGAAACGCAGATGCTCCAATACCGGCAGGCCGGTGCTGGCCATGGGGCCGGTCAGCGGATCAATCAGCGCGATTTTCACCGGCGCCGCCAGCAACGGCCCCGCCATCATCATCAATGCAGCGAATAGAATAGAAATAGCACTCCGCATAAAGCCTCCGTTGTTATTGTGATAAGCGTTATTCATGCCTCCTGAAGCAAGGCTTTGTAATATTTACTCTGTATATATACCAAAGAGTATGTGCACAACAACGAGGCCTTGTCTATTTTGCCTTGCGTCACCTAGTCTCCACTGCTCGCCCTGCGACGGCGGGCGCTCATGCGCAGGTTGAGCATTTCCACACCAAAGCTGAACGCCATGGCGAAATAGATGTAGCCCTTGGGTATATGGAAATCGAGACCGTCCGCCACCAACGCCGTCCCCACCAGCACCAGAAACGACAGCGCCAGCATCTTCAAGGTTGGATGTTCGGTAACGAAATTACCGATGGCATTGGCGAAGACCATCATGAAGCCCACCGCGATGACCACCGCGATCACCATCACCTCCAGATGATTGGCCATGCCGACGGCGGTAATCACGGAGTCCAGCGAGAACACCACATCCAGCAACGCGATCTGCACCAGAATACTGAAAAAGGAAGCGCTGCCCCTGGACTTGGTGAACTGATGTTGTTCGCCGGCGTCATCAATGGAGTGATGAATTTCCATCACCGATTTTGCCAGCAGAAACAAACCGCCGAGAATCAGCACCAGATCGCGGCCGGAAATGCCCTGCCCCAGCACCGTGAACCAATCCGCGGTGAGCCTGGTCAGCCAGGCCAGTGACGCCAGTAGCAGCAGCCGCATGATCATGGCCAGGGACAAGCCAATCAAACGCGCCTTGGGACGCTGCCGCTCCGGTAGTCGGTCAACCAGAATGGAAAGAAAAATGATATTGTCGATACCCAGCACGATTTCCAGGGCGGTCAGGGTGGCAAGGGCCACCCACGCCTCTGGAGAGGTTATCCACTCAAGCATGTATCGTCCTTCGTCCAGCCACCCACATTAAGTCCTGGCGTGGGGGGCCGAACCAAGCGCCTCACCCGCTCCCCAGGGATCCATTTTCGGCCAATGAAGCGCCATTGCCGCCCCCCATCCTACCTATAGTCACCCCCTCTCGCCCACAGGTTCATGTACCGGCCATATGGGCGTAGTATCAAGGGACCCCAACCCCACAACTTGCATGAAAAGGAGGTGCGCAGTGACGAGGATTGGCCAGGACACCCTGAACAGCGCCAAGCCGCTGAACGTCGGCGATCGGACCTATCATTACTTCGATCTCAATACCGTGGCCGACAAAGGATGGGGTGACCTCAGCAAACTGCCCTTTTCCCTGAAAGTTCTACTGGAAAACCTGCTGCGCCATGAAGATGGCGACACCGTCACCGTCGACGATATCGAAGCTCTGGTGCGGTGGCCGGAGAAACGCACTTCCGATCGCGAAATCAACTACCGCCCCGCCCGGGTACTGATGCAGGACTTCACCGGTGTGCCCGGAGTGGTGGATCTGGCCGCCATGCGCGACGCCATCAGCAAGGCCGGCGGCGATCCGAATCGCATCAACCCGCTGGCGCCGGTGGATCTGGTCATCGACCATTCGGTAATGGTGGACAAGTTCGGCAATCCCCAGGCGTTCTCGGAAAACGTGGAGATTGAGTACGAACGCAATCGCGAGCGGTATCAGTTCCTTCGTTGGGGCCAGAAGGCCTTCGACAATTTCCGCGTGGTGCCGCCGGGCACCGGGATCTGTCACCAGGTCAACCTGGAGTACCTTGCCCGCGGCGTCTGGTCCGGCGACAGCGACGACGGCAATACCTATGCCTATCCGGACACACTGGTGGGTACCGACTCTCACACCACCATGATCAACGGCCTGGGCGTGCTGGGCTGGGGTGTCGGCGGCATCGAGGCGGAAGCGGCCATGCTCGGCCAGCCGGTGGCCATGCTGATCCCGGAGGTCATCGGTTTCAAGATCACTGGCAAGCTGCGTGAGGGCGTTACCGCCACCGATCTGGTGCTCACCGTCACCGAAATGCTGCGCCGCCGTGGCGTGGTGGGCAAGTTCGTCGAATTCTTCGGCGATGGCCTGGCTGACCTGAGCCTGGCGGACCGCGCCACCATCGGCAACATGGCCCCGGAATACGGCGCGACTTGCGGCTTCTTCCCCATCGACGAACGGACCACCGAGTATCTACAGCTCACCGGCCGCCCCCAGGAAGTGGTGGACCTGGTGGAAGCCTACTGCAAGGCCCAGGGCCTGTGGCGCTCCAGCGCCGATCCCGATCCGGTCTTCACCGACACCCTGGAGCTGGACCTGGACGACGTGGTCCCCAGCCTGGCCGGTCCGAAACGGCCCCAGGACCGGGTAGCGATGACGGAAGTAAAACGTACTTTCGCCGATCTGCTCGCCAAGGAGCTGAAACTCGATGACGCCGAGATCAGCAAGCTGGAGGGCGAAGGCGGGCAGACTGCCGTCGGCAACCACGAGCCCACCAGCGGCGTGGAAGTGGAACTCAATGGCGAGCGCTTTCACCTGGACCACGGTGCCGTGGTGATCGCCGCGATCACTTCGTGCACCAATACCTCCAACCCCAGTGTCATGCTGGCCGCCGGCCTGGTGGCGAAGAAGGCGGTGGAAAGGGGGCTGATCCGCAAGCCCTGGGTGAAAACTTCGCTGGCGCCGGGCTCCAAGGTGGTCACCGACTACCTGAGTAAAACCGGCCTCCAGGACCCGTTGAACGAACTGGGATTCGACCTGGTGGGCTACGGCTGTACCACCTGCATCGGTAATTCCGGCCCACTGCCGGAAGAGATCGACCGCGGTATCGCCGAAGGCGATCTGGTGGTGGCGTCGGTGCTCTCCGGTAACCGCAACTTCGAAGGCCGGGTACACCAGAGCGTGCGCACCAACTGGCTGGCATCGCCGCCGCTGGTGGTGGCCTACGCCCTGGCCGGTACCGTGCGGATCGATCTGGACAAGGACCCGTTGGGCCGCGACAACGATGGCAAGCCGGTCTATCTGAAGGACATCTGGCCCAGCAGCAAGGAAATCCAGGATGCGGTGGTGATGGTCAACAACGACATGTTCACCCGCGAGTACGCCAGCGTGTTCGACGGCGACGAGACCTGGAGAAGCCTGCCGATACCGGATTCCAAGACCTATGAGTGGAACAGCAAGTCCACTTACATCCAGAATCCGCCCTTCTTCGAAGGCCTCACCCCCGAAGAGGAAGACGTGCAGCCAGTCAGGAACGCCCGTGTGCTGGCCTTGCTCGGGGATTCCATCACCACCGACCACATATCCCCGGCCGGGGCGATCAAGGCGGACAGCCCGGCGGGGCATTACCTGCAAGGCCACGGCGTGGAGCCGATCAATTTCAATTCCTACGGTTCCCGCCGCGGTAACCATGAGGTGATGATGCGCGGCACTTTCGCCAACATTCGTATCCGTAACGAGATGACACCCAACATTGAGGGCGGCTACACCAAGCACATGCCCGGCGGTGAGGAAATGCCGATCTACGGCGCCGCCATGCGTTACCGCAAGGAGGGTGTGCCCAGCGTGGTGGTGGCTGGCAAGGAGTATGGCACCGGATCCAGCCGCGACTGGGCGGCGAAAGGCACCCGTCTGCTGGGGGTGCGCGCGGTGATCGCCGAAAGCTTCGAGCGGATCCACCGCTCAAACCTGATCGGCATGGGTGTGTTGCCACTGCAATTCCCGGAAGGCGTGGACCGCAAGACGCTCAACCTGGATGGCAGCGAGGAAGTGGATATCCCCGGACTGAACAACGACCTGAAACCGGGTCAGGAAATCGAAGTGGTATTCCGCAAGAGCAACGGCAAGGAACAAAGCATCAAGGCGATCAGCCGTCTGGACACCGGCGCTGAGGTGACCTACTACAAGAATGGCGGCATTCTCCACTATGTGCTGCGACAAATGATGTAACTCTCCCCCTGCCGCGCCGGCTCTGTATAAACAGGGTCGGCGCTCTTCTTTCTTTTTTATCTTCTTTATCTCTCGCATACACGCCTTTTTCGTTCCCCTTTTTTTAGTCCGCCGGCAAACGTCGATAACGGCTTTTTTCCGCCTTTACAGCCCTCAAACGCGGGACATAAAGAGCCGGCCGGTTCCCGATTTTTCCAAGCGGGAAACATTTTATCTGTCCCCTTTTTTATAGATTACGCATTTTTTATAGGAACAAGTTTGCGTTCGACGCATAACAGAGCAAAGATAAGTCCGCCGGCAGCGTTCGGGGCGAGCTGGCAAGGTGTTGCTCCTGCCCCGGGCAACGCCGCCTAGGTTCATCATCACGGATCAAAAAAGCACACAAGGAGGCAGGAGGCAGGGAATGAATATTTCCACGGTTACCAACCCGAAAATTCATCCTTTTCTATATGTCTATCGCAGCCGCGAAGATGATTTCTGGTGGTGTGCGATTCCCTATATCGATAAGCGGGCAAGACGACGACAGAGACGCTGCACTTTCCGCGACAGCAAGTATGGCAGTACCGAAGCGGCGCTCTATCAGGCGAGGCTGTGGCGCGACCGGCAGATCCAACGGCCGGAGGTACGTGCCGCCATGGGTAAGCATCGACCGCTGATCCTTTGCAGCACCGACGAACTGGATCACATGTCCGAAACCCGCAACCCCTTCGGTCTGGTGGGTATCACCGCCACCTTTCGCGACAAACCCCTGGGGGGTAACTTTTCGGTCACCGCCAACCGGGGGCGCAAGAAGTGGTTTTCCATGCGCCGTTACGGCGGCTATGGCGCTTTCCGCCGAGCGGTGGAGCAGCGCTGTCGCTGGGTCGGCGAACCGATGCCCGACGAAGAAGACCTCAGACGGCGTTATCAACACTGGGCTCGTCGCAACCGCGACACCCTGATCAGCCATCGGGTGGAAACCTGATACCCGCGATACAGAGCCGTCCATCCGGCGGCTCTGTTACCCTTCTTCCCTATCGACTGATCCCTTTGGTAACAACGCCCGAAAATAATGTCACTATATTAACTTTATCATTATAAATACTCAGTTCTTCCTGAACGAGAGAAGCCGGAATTCGAGCCTTCGAACCATTGACCACGCTTTTTTTGCCACTGTCCTTTCGATCACCTTTTTCGTTATTAAAATGAAATAACCTTTCAAATCAACAAGTTACACCTCAATCATAGAAGCAAAACCTCACCACTGTTCCCCCTTTTTCCCCTACTCCTAGTGTGCCTTGACACCCGAAAAAGTGCCGGGCTAAAGTGAAATTGAAGTTCATTATTCGAGAGATCAGGCATTATTTTAATGCTCTGACGTTTATTTGCGCCAAACCAACGGACCTCGCCCCTGGCCGGGTCATTACGACAACAAGGTTCCATAACAACCATCCACAACAATACGGCCCGACAAGAGCGGAACATCGCCGGGGCCAGGCTCGGGAAACAGGTAGTCAACATGGGTTTCTATGTATTACGGCGCCTGCTGGCGCTGATTCCCACCCTGTTCATCGCCAGTGTCATTGCGTTCACCGTGGTCCGTCTCGTTCCCGGTGATGTTCTCGACCTGATGCTCAGCGAGAACGTCTACTCTTCCGGCGCGCCGGAAGACCGGGCCCAGTTGGAACAAGCGCTGGGCCTGGACAAGCCTCTCTATCAGCAATACCTGCATTGGGCCGGCGATGCCCTGCAAGGGGATCTGGGAGAATCGCTGTGGCGCAATACCCCGGTCACCGGGGAAATCGCGGCACGCCTGGACGTCACTTTGGAGTTGGGCATTCTGGCGCTCCTGATCGCGCTGGCGATCGGGCTGCCCATTGGCATCTTCGCCGCGGTCCGGCAGGAAACCCTGGGCGATCATATTGGCCGCACCTTTTCCATCCTTGCCCTGGCCATGCCCAATTTCTGGCTCGGCACCCTGGTGGTGATCCTGCCGGCCTTGTGGTGGGGCTGGTCGCCGCCCAATGAGCTGGTGCCGTTCTTTGAAAACCCGCTGGAAAATCTCAAGACCTTCCTGTTGCCCTCCTTGATTCTGGGCACCTCGCTATCGGCGGTGATCATGCGCATGACCCGCACCATGATGCTGGAAGTGCTGCGTCAGGATTACATCCGCACCGCCTGGGCCAAGGGGCTGCGCGAGCGCCGGGTGGTACTGATGCACGCGGTGAAGAACGCCATGATTCCGGTAATCACCCTGGTCGGCATCCTGGTCCCCATCCTGTTCGGCGGCACCGTCATTATCGAACAGATCTTTCGCCTGCCGGGGCTGGGACAGCTGCTGCTGGAAGCGGTGAGCACCCGCGATTACCCGGTCATCACCGGCGTCTTTCTGGTCACCGGCGTGGTGGTGATGCTGGTCAACCTGCTGGTTGATCTGTGCTACGGCTACCTTGACCCCAAAGTTCGTTACGACCGCTGACGGAGACCGCCATGAGCCTGTCCATACAGACCCCCGCGGCCGCCGCTCCGGCCACGCCGCCGCGCCGCCGGGCCCATCCCAAAACGCTGCGTTTCCTGCGCCGGCTGTGCAAGGAGCGTCCCCTCGGCGCCCTGGGCGCGATGATTTGCCTGGTGCTGCTACTGACCGGCCTGTTCGCCGACGTCATTGCCCCCGAAGGGTTCAACGCCATTAATCCCATTGAACGGCTGAAGGCGCCTTCAGCGGAACACTGGCTGGGCACCGACCAGTTGGGGCGTGACGTCTTCGCGCGCATCGTGCACGGCGCCCAACTGTCGGTGATCGTGGCCTTCGCCGCCACCACCTTGTCGATTGTCATCTCCGCGCTGCTGGGGATTCTCAGCGGCTATTTCGGCGGCCGTCTGGACATGATCATTCAACGCCTGGTGGATGGCTGGATGTGTTTTCCCGATCTGATTCTGCTGATCGTGGCGGTGGCGGTCCTCGGCCCGGGCACCTGGCAGGTGATCCTTATTCTGGGCTTGCTGTTTGGTATTTCCGGCTCGCGCATCATTCGCGGCGCGGTGCTCAGTGCCAAACAGAACGTCTATGTTCACGCGGCGCAATCCATGGGCGCCTCCAGTCCCCGTATTTTGCTCAAACATATTCTGCCCAACGTCATGGCACCGCTGATCGTGCTTTACACCACGCGTCTGGCGGCGGTGATTCTGGCCGAATCCGGACTCAGTTTTCTCGGTCTCGGAATTCCGCCGCCGGAGCCGAGCTGGGGCGGCATGCTCAGCCTGGACGGCCGCAGTTATATGTTCCAAGCGCCGTGGCTGGCGATCGCGCCCGGCATCGCGCTGACCGTGGCGGTGTTCGGCATCAACATGTTCGGCGATGCCCTGCGTGACCTGCTCGACCCGAGAATGCGCGGCGGTGGCGGCCGCTATCTGGCCCGCGTCAAACGCACCATCGGCAGCTGACCGGCCCCTGGTTCGAGGAAGGGAGAGACCATGTCCACAGAAACTTCGACGGCGACGGCGACGGCCACGACCGCGCCGCGCACCGAGCCCGCAGCCACACTGTTGCGAGTGGAAAATCTGCACACCGTGTTCGAGAAGGACGACGGCGTGGTTCACGCGGTCAACGATGTCAGCTTCGACGTGCGCCGCGGAGAGGTGCTCGCTATTGTTGGCGAAAGCGGCTCCGGCAAAAGCATCACCGCCATGTCGCTGCTGCGTTTGATCCCCAGCCCGCCGGGGCAGATCATCGGCGGCCGGGTGCTGTTTGACGGACAGGATCTGCTGGATCTGCCCGACGACGCCATTCGTCAGCTCCGGGGCCGCGACATTTCCATGATCTTCCAGGAGCCGATGACCTCGTTGAATCCGAGTCTGCGCATCGGCCGGCAACTGGCGGAACCACTGCGCGTTCACGGCAGTGTGCCCAAGGACAAGGTTCGTGAGCGATGCATCGAACTGCTGCGCCAGGTGCGTATCGGTGATCCGGAAAAACGCCTCGACGCCTACCCCCATGAGCTATCCGGTGGCATGCGCCAGCGTGTCATGATCGCCATGGGACTGGCCTGCCTGCCCCGGCTGATCATCGCCGACGAACCCACCACCGCCCTGGACGTCACGGTGCAGGCGCAAATTCTGGAACTGCTGCGCGATATCACCCGCGCCAGTCAGTCGTCGATGATGCTGATCACTCACGACCTCGGCGTGGTGGCCCGCTACGCCGACCGCATCAACGTCATGTACGCCGGCCGCATCGTCGAGCGCGGCACCGCCCACGATATTTTTCATCGGCCGCGACACCCCTACACAGTGGGCCTGATGGAATCCATGCCACGGCTCAACGACGCCATTGGCAATCGTCTGACACCCATTCCCGGCTCGCCGCCGGATCTGTCCGATCCTCCGTCCGGGTGCCCGTTCCACCCCCGTTGTCGCTTCGCCCAGCCCCGTTGCAAGCAGGAACGGCCTCCGCTGGAGCGGCTAGATGAAGAACATTGGAAAGCCTGCTGGGTGAATCTCGATGACACACACTGACTCTCATACCGACGTCACCACCCCCTTGCTCCAGGTCAGCGGCCTGAAAGTACACTTTCCTTTGCGCCCGGGTCTGTTCGGCAAACCCGCCGCCATGGTCAAGGCGGTGGACGGTGTCGATTTCACCGTGCATCGCGGCGAAACCCTGGGCCTGGTGGGCGAATCCGGTTGCGGCAAGTCCACCACCGGTCTGGCGGTACTGCGTATGACCCCGCTCACGGAAGGACGCATCGTCTTTGACGGCGAGGATATCAGCCATCCGGACGCGGCCACCACGAAGCGGCTGCGGCGCAAGATGCAAATGGTCTATCAGGACCCGTTCGGGGCGCTCAACCCCCGTATGCGCGTACTGGATATCATCGGCGAACCGCTGCGCGTGCACCGGCTTACCCGCACCCGGGCGGAATACCGGGAACGGGTCATGGATCTGCTCGACCGGGTCGGTCTCAAAGCGGAAATGGCCGACCGCTATCCCCACGAATTCTCCGGCGGGCAACGACAGCGCATCGGTATCGCCCGGGCTCTGGCGGCGGATCCGTCACTGATCATCTGCGACGAGCCGGTGTCCGCCCTGGACGTGTCGATCCAGGCCCAGGTCATCAATCTGCTGGAAGATCTGCAACGGGATCTCGGCCTGACCTATTTATTCGTTGCCCACGACCTGGCGGTGGTGCGCCACCTTTGTCACCGCATCGTGGTGATGTATCTGGGGCGGGTAGTGGAAGTGGCGGATCGGGAGCGGCTGTATCAGGCACCGCGCCATCCTTATACCCAGGCGCTGCTGGGCGCCATTCCCATCGCCGATCCGGACCCGGAGGTCCAGGCCCGCTTCAACCCTTCGGTCGACGGCGAAGTCCCCAGCCCCATCGATCCGCCTCCGGGCTGCCCGTTCCATCCCCGCTGTCCCCACGCCACCGATCTGTGCCGCCGCGAGGCACCAAGGCCGCTCGACGTGGAAGACGGCCACAGCGTCGCCTGCCACCTTCACGACCCGTCCCGGGCGGCGGAGATGAATCACTCCGAACCTTCATACCAAGAACAAGCGAGGAACATCGCATGACTCTGCGCACCCTTCGAACCACTCTGGTTCTGGCCACGCTCGGCGCCGCCGGTGCTATCCAGGCCGCCGAGGAAGCAACACCCCAGCTCGGCGGCACCGTGAATATCTCCACCATGTACCGCACTCTGGATGCCACTACCTGGGATTTGCAGAACTGGACCTGGAAAGGCAACCACGACAATCTGCAACTGGAATCCCTGCTGCGCGGCGATCTGCAATACGGCCCGCGTGGCAAGAACGAAAATTCTTTCGTCGAGCAGGCCTATATTCCCTACAACCAGCTGGAAGGCAGCCTGGCGGAAAGCTGGGAGGTGAAGGAAGACCCCATGCGGGTGATCTTCCACCTGCGCAAGGGCGTCCAGTGGCAGGAAGTGCCCGGCGTGATGAAAAAGCGGGAGCTGGTGGCCAACGACGTCATCACTTCGTTCCAAAGCCGTGGCGAGAGTCCCCGCGCCATCCCCACCTTCTGGGATTTCATCGAGCGCTGGGAAGCGCCGGATGACCACACCGTGATCGCTTATTTCAACCAGTTCCACGGCAACTGGCCGTACCGGATTGCCTGGGGATACTACGACGGCATCTCTCCGCCGGAGTGGCAGAATCTCAGCGAAGAGAAACGCGCGGACTGGCGTAATGCCGCCGGCACCGGGCCTTATCGCATCGAAAAAATCGAGACCGGTCGTCAGCAGGTGTACGCGAAGAACGACGACTATTGGGATTCGGTGACCCTCAACGGCAAGGAATACCCGCTGCCGCTGAACGATAAAGTGGTCTATCACATCATCAAGGATGAGGCGAGCGCGGTGGCGGCGCTCAGTTCCGGCCGCATCGATATCATGGAGGCGATCCGCTGGCAGTTGGTGGATCAGTTGAAGAAAACCGCGCCGGAGCTCCAGTTCCGCAAAAACCTTTCCACCAATGGCACTTACATCGCCCTGCGCACCGATCAAAAGCCCTTCAATGATGTACGCGTGCGCCGCGCCCTGAACATCGCGGTGGACCAGAAAGCCATTCTCTCCTCGCTGCTCAACGGTGAGGGCGAATTGCTCAACTACCCCTTCGCGCAGCGCTGGACCGAATTCTACACCCCGCTGGATCAGCTCTCCCCCGAAGCCCGTGAATTGTTCGAGTACGATCCGGAGAAAGCGAAAAAACTGCTGGCCGAAGCCGGTTATCCAAAAGGCTTCAGCTTCGATCTGCAGGTCTGCTCCTGCAGCCCCTACCACATGGATGTGGCGCCCATGCTGCAGGCTTACTACCAGCAGGTCGGTGTGAAAGTGAACATCAAGACCATGGAGTATGGTGCCTTCCGCTCCAACATGCGCGGCAAGACCCAGGCCGGCGGCTATCTGATGAACAACGGCTCCGGTAACCCGATCCAGGTCCTGCGCAAGAGCTTCCGCACCGATCAGACCTGGAACGCTTCCTGGTACAGCAACGAGGAGTTTGACCGGAAGATCGACGCCGCCATCAAGGAACCGGACACCGAGAAACGCAATGCGATGCTGAAAGAGTTGAATGATTTCATCATCGAGGAAGCCGTGCCGCACGTGTGGCTGCCCACGGAAATGGGCTACTCCGCCTGGTGGCCGTGGGTGAAGAACTACTACGGTGAGCAACGTATCGGCGCGGTCAAACCCAACGCCATCTACTCACGCATCTGGATTGATCAGAAGATGAAGGAAAGCATGGGCAAAGCACGCTGATCACGGCACCGCTTCCCGCAACACGGCCCCCAGGGCCGTTTCCCCCGCGCCCGGCTCATGCCGGGCGTGTCGTACCCAGTACAGCGGCCGAACCAAACGCTGGTGCGGCCCCGGTACCGTACCCAGCCGACCGTCGGCCAGTGCCGCGCTCACACTGGTCTCGCTGACATAGCCGACACCAGCCCCGGCCACCAGCGCCTGGCGCACCGCCTCGCCGGCCCCCAGTTCCAATATCCGCTCCCGCCGTGGAAACGCCGCCCCCAGGTTGCTCTCAATCACCGCCCGGGTACCCGATCCCGGTTCGCGCATCACCCAGGGCCAACGCGAGGCGTCCGCATGCAGCGCCGCCGCCACCGGCGGCGCCGCCACCCGCAGCAGCACGTCGTCGCGCCAGTGCCGCACTCGCAGCAAAGGGTGGGACACCGGCCCCTCCACCAGCGCCAGATCCACTTTCAGTTCCAGCAGTAATGCCACCGCCTGGCGGGTATTGACCACATCCATCCGGACCCGCGCCCGCGGATGGCGCTGCCTGAATGCGGATAGCAATGGCGGCAGATAGTAATTGCCCAAAGTGTGGGTGGCGGCCAGCATCACCTCCAACGGGGGCGACTGGAACAGCCTCTCGCAACGGGCGAGCTGTGTCAGCAAGGCGCGGGCTTCCGGAATCAGCGCCCGCCCCCGGTCATTCAGAACCAGCCCGCGACCAACACGGTCGAACAGCCGTGCGTCCAGCCGCTGCTCCAACTGCGCCAGGCCCTGACTCACCGCCGGCTGGGTCAGCGCCACCCGTTCCGCCGCCGCCGCCACTGAACCGGTTTCCGCCACCGCCAGGAACAGCCGCCATTGTTTTAGTGTCGTTTCATTCATAAATTTATTTTAGTTATAAGTTTATAATTATCAAATATTATTATTTATGGCGCTTCGGCATAGTGGCTTGACCTTGCCAAAGGATCAAAGGAACCACCGATGCGCACACTCTCTCTCGCCCTGCCCCGCCCCCACTGGCCCATGGCGCTGCTGGTCCTGGCCTGCGCCCTGGCCGGAATAGGGCTGGCCCACAGCCGGCTGGCTCAACACTGGGGGCTGGGCGCGCTGGCCCTGGCCATGCTGCTCGGCCTGGTGGTGGCGCAACCGCTGCCGGCATCGCTGCGCGAGGCGGGCGGATCCGCGCTGGCACTGTTCAAGGGCCCCATTCTGAAAATCGCCATCGTCGTCTACGGACTGCGCATCCCCCTGGACGCCGTGAGCGAGCTGGGCCTGGGCGTGATCGCCCTGAACGCGGGACAAATCGTCTTGAGCCTTATACTCGGCGGCTGGCTGGGGCAGCGCTGGCTGGGCATGAGCCGCGCCGCCGCGCTCTCCATCGGTGCCGGCAATGGTATCTGCGGTGCCGCCGCGGTGCTCGCCGCCGAGCCGGTGCTGGGAACCCGCGACCGGGATACCGCCATGGCGGTGGCGGCGGTGGTGGTGTTCGGCACGCTCAACATGCTGCTGTTACCACTGCTGTATCACCATCTGCCAACGCTGTTTCCGGACCAGAATCACTTCGCCGTGCTGGTGGGAGCCAGCGTCCAGGAGGTGGCCCAGGTGATCGTCGCCGCCCAGGCCATGTCGCCGGCGCTGGTGGACAGTGCCCTGCTGGTTAAAATGGTTCGGGTCATGATGCTGGCGCCGGTACTGCTGATACTGGGCATGGGTGCGCACCGCGCCGCCGCCGCTGGCGCCGGTACCAGCATCGCAAACAGTGCCATCAGGGCACGGCCGGTGCTGCCCGCTTTCGCCTTCTGGTTCGTCGGTGCCCTGGTGGTCAACGGCCTGGGCTGGGTGCCCGATTCCCTGGCTTCTCCTCTGGCCGGCCTGGACGACATTCTGCTGGCGCTGGCGATGGCGGCACTGGGCTTGAGCACCCACTTTGATTTGCTCCGCCGGGCCGGATGGCGGCCTCTGGCCCTGGGCGCGATTCTCTGGCTCGCCACCCTGGCGGTGGTCTTCGCCGCCCTGTTGAGCGGGGCTGTTTGAATGTCTTTTTAAGGAAAGCCGTGTAGCCCCTCCATCAGGGACAGCGGGTCTGTGCGGAGGCCTCCCGCCACCGCCTGCCGGTTCCGACCGGGCTGGCTTATACTCCGGGCAAAATAACAAAGCCAGGCACCCGCCCCGGCTCAGGAGAGCACTATGGTTTCAGCCCCGACCTCCACGCCCTTGGCACAACCGGATTTTGAAAGTCTGGTGCAGGCCGCCGGCGACATCATCTACACCCTGGATCTGGATGGCCGCTTCACCTTCTGCAATCGTGCCATGGAAGAAGTACTCGGTTATCACCGAAACGAGCTGCTGGGCCAGCACTTCGACACTCTGCTCACGCCTGCCACCGCGCCAGTGGCCAGCCAGCATTTTCTCAACGGCGTGGCCGGCCGCCGCATCGCTCCGTTCTTCGAGGTCGAGGCTCTCCACCGTGACGGTGGCAAAGTACATTTGGAAGTACGCGCCGCCAGTCTGGTGCGCGAAGGTCGCGTGGTTGGCCGGCAAGGCATAGCCCGGGACATCAGCGAGCTGAAGGCGTTACAGGCGCAGGTACAGGAAAAATCCCGCCGTATGGCGTTATTGGACGAACGCACCCGCATCGCCGCCGCGCTGTATTCCCGGCTCACGGAATTGCTGTACGGGGACGAGGATCAGGGCGAACCTTCCGGCACCGTGTTTGGCGAAATGGAAGACACGCTCAGCCGGCTCAGCGCCGCCCGCCACGGGCTCGGCGAGCAGGATCTGAAGATCCTCAACCTGCTGGCCGCCGGCCATTCCAATAGCGAAATCGCGGAATATATCTGCCGCAGCCCCCACACAGTGAAGGACCATGTGCGCCGCATCATGCAGCGCCTGGGCGCCAAGCGCCGCACCGATGCGGTGGCCAGGGCGTTGAAACTGGGTCTGATCACCCGCGCCTGACACACCCCGCCATTTCCCCCGTTTTGACGGGATTCTCCCCCTTTGGGGGGATATCGGGCCCACCCGGTGCCATCGACAATATTCCGGCTATTGAGCACTCCGCTTCGATAGCCCCCTATCCCGATAATCCATCCCGATAACAATGGCGGCGCATCGTCGTCGTGGAGAACAACAATGACATTGCTTTTCCGTTGGCTCGGCCACTTCCCCTTTCTGAAAACCGTCACCGGTACCGGCGTGCTCGCCGCTCTCACTCTGATGCTGGCGGCCTGCGGCGGCGACTCTTCCGATCACGGCAGCGAGTTCAGTTGTGCCGCCCGGCATGATTGGCCCAGCGACGGACTGAGCGTGGACAACGCACGCCACGTCGATGCCAATCAGTTCATCTCCGTTGACCAGCTCAAGCAATGGCACCGCGAACTGGATGCCCTGGGACTGCGCGACACCGGCGGGCCGGCGGAGGACGCCTATATCCGCACACTGGCCGGGCGCCTTGACTGCGCCGGAGTCCGCGACGTGGTGCTGGAACCGGTAACCTTCCCGCGCTGGTCCACCACCGACTGGCGTCTGACGCTGAATGGCGAGCCGTTGCGGGTTGCCTCCTATATCCCCTACTCAGGCAGCACTCCGGAGCATGGCGTGACCGCACCCACCGTCCATGTGGATATTACCCAACCGGTGGACCCGTCCACCGTGGCCGGCAGAATCGTGCTGTTCGACGTCCCCAATGTCACCGTGCCGACGCGGTTCTTTCTCGATAACGCCATGCACGTGTGGGATCCGTTGTCCTCGTTCTCCCCCGACGAGCTTTACTCGCGCCCGTATCTGGCCATCGATGCGGTAACCCGTACCCTGGACGCGCTCGGCGACACCGAAGCGGTGGGCGCCATCGGCATCCTGCAAATGCCCTATGAAACCGCCCATGGTTCCTATTTCCCTTATGACGGCATCATCCGGCGGGTACCGGCGCTGTACGTGGACCGGGACCTCGGCGAGCAATTAAAGGGACTCTCCAATGGTACCGAGCTGACGCTTCATCTGCCCGCCAGCGTGGCCGACACCGCCACTCACAATGTGGTGGCCATGATCCCCGGCGCCAGCGATGAGATCACCGTGATCCACAGTCATACCGACGGCACCAATGGCCTGGAGGACAACGGGCCGGACGCCATCATCGGCATCGCCCAGTATCTGGCGCGCCTGCCGCAATCGGCGCTACCGCGTACCGTGATGGTGATGTTCTCCAGCGGTCATTTCGCCGGTGGCGTCGGCATTGAAGGTTTCCTGCGGCAACATGCGGACGACGGCCTGCTGGACCGGATCAAGTCCATCATCACCGTCGAACACCTGGGAGCCCAGCGTTGGGAACCCGACGGCAACGGTATTCTGCAACCCACCGGTCTGGATGAACTGGCCTGCTTTTTCGCCCCGCGAATCCAGAGCCTGGCCGACGCCGCCTACCGGGCCTCCGAAGCCGCTGACGCCGGCCCGGTGATCATCTCCGCCCCACTCAACCCGGATGCCGACGCCAGCAAGCATGAAGCGGTCTGGCCCGGCGAGGGGCAATACTTCTACAGCCACAACAAAATGTCGGACGCCAATTACATCACCGGCCCCAACTACCTGCTCAACTGGGGCGTGGACACTGTTGGGAAAACCGATTTCCAGCGCGTGCATTCGCTAATGGTGGCCTTCACCCGCATGGTGCTCGATCTGAGCAAGGTCCCCGCCGAGGACCTTACCACCCTTAGCGAGACCATCGAGCCAATGGCACCCTGACCCTCCCTCCCCAATACCCCCCCTTTGGGGGGTATCGGCCCCCTCCGGGGCCATCGATAATGACCCTGTTCGTGACCGACCACCCTCAACTTAAAAGAATCAGGGATATGAGCAGGTACAAGGATCCGTCTTTCCACTCCGCTTTTCTTTTCTTGTTTGCCGCACTCGTTTTGAGTGGATGTGGCGATGACGAATCCAGCGGCGATGCCAACACCGCCGCGGCAACGCTACCCGCCTATGAACGCATTCCCGATTGCGACGGCCTGGCCGCTCTCCTCGGGGACCTGGTCAGCGGCCTGACGCCCGCCGACGATGATGGCGAACCTGGTCGTTATCAGGAAGATGGCCGCTATGGCGTCAACTGCACCTGGCTGACACCCCGGGTGCGGAACGACAACGCTTTCGAAATGGTCAAGGGCGGCAGCCTGACGGTCGGCATCACGGTGGATCCGCGGGACAGCTCCGACGAGAAAACCCTGCGTGACCTTGGCATGGTGTATGACGATGCCCGCGTCGAAGCGCTTGGCGGTTATGTCGTCGACATGGGCGGCAAACTCGACCCCGCCGCCCAGTTGGGCATGGTCGGTCCACAAGTCGTGGTTGGCCACGTCAACATTTCCTTCGCCGCCGGCGGACTGTACTTGCAAAAGGTGGAAGAACTGAGGAACGTCACCAATGATCGCGTCATCGAGGCCGCGGTCACGCTGCATCGTTCACTGCGATAAGCCCGATCAGGACTCATCGACCCGTTTCACTTCAAGGAGAGGAAACCATGCTGAAATCCATTCTGCCCCGTCTGTTGGCGGCCTCCATCACCATCACCGCTTTCGGTTCACTGCATGCGCAGTCTCCCGAAGCCGCCCCCAACATGGCCCAGATGGGGCATCAATTGGCCACTTTCAGCGGCAGCATGCACTCTGCGGCCGAAGTATGCGGCGATTATACCAAGGACCAACTGGCCGACATGAAAGCTAAGCAGAAACAGCAGATGTCGCAAATGGGTCTCACCGCCGAGGAGTTCGACACCGCCTTTGACGCTGGCAAGAAAAAAACCGATGAGCGTTGGGACACCATGTCCAAGGCCGAGCAAGAATCCGCCTGTGAGGAACTGCAGCAACAGATGAGTCAGGCCTTCAACGGCATGATCAAGTAGTCCGGCTCACGGGATCGGCGGGATCTGCTACACTGTCCCCACCACGGTCACCGCCATTCCCGTCATGCGTTTTGTAGCTCTCTTTTCACTCGCCCTGTCGCTGTGGGCTTCATCGGCCACGGCGGCGGACGCGGCCCGGGACGAAACCCGCGACGCCCTGCTGCGAGAGCGGCAGGAACTGAGTGAGCGGGCGGCGGCCCTGGCCGACCAGCAGGCCACCACACAACGGCTTTTGGAACAGCAACAGGCCTACCTGGACGCCCTGGAAAAGGAAATCCAGTCATTGAAAGCCGCCCCGAAGTCAGATCAGAAAAACTGATCAATTCGTTTCAGTCAGTCCTCTCCCTCTTCCCGGGCGTCAACGCTATCTTGGGCTCTCCCATCCTCAACAGGAGAGTCCGATGAAGCGCGTTCTGGTTCTTTACTACTCCATGTACGGTCATATCGAAAGTCTGGCCCGAGCCGTGGCCGAAGGCGCCGCCAAGGTCGACGGCGTGGAAGTGGACGTCAAACGAGTGGCCGAGACCATGGATCCGGAGGCGTTCAAGAACGCCGGTGGCAAAACCGACCAGACCGCCCCCGTGGCCAGCCCGGCGGAACTCAAGGACTACGACGCCATCATCATCGGCACCCCCACCCGCTTCGGCAACATGAGTGGCCAGATGCGCACTTTCTGGGACCAGACCGGCGGGCTGTGGGCCCAGGGCGCCCTGGCCGGCAAAGTCGCCAGTGTGTTCACCTCCACCGGCACCGCCGGCGGCAAGGAAACCACCATCATCAGCACCTGGCTGACCCTGGCCCACCACGGCTTCATCATCGTGCCACTGGGCTATGCCGACCCCGGTCAGGAGCAAATGGACATCAGTGAAGTACATGGCGCCTCCCCCTACGGAGCCGGCACCATCGCCGGTCCCGACGGCAGCCGCCAGCCCAGCACCAAGGAACTCAATCTGGCCCGCTACCAGGGTGAACAGGTAGCCCGCCTGACCGCGAAACTGTGACATCCAATTCAGCCTGACACTTCTCTCGTCTTGCTCTGATCCCCCCTTTGGCCGCCTTCCCCCTCCCTTACAGGCGGCCTTTTTTTCCTCTTCCTGCCCGGATAAACGGCGCCCTCTGGCACAGAAAGGGCTACGAAGCTACTGTGGGAGATTCTATGGTGCCCTGCAACGCTTAAAAGAGCTTTGCGGGGCAATATTCTTGTTGCTGCTTCATCAGGGCGAAGGCGGTGCGGGCG
>NZ_OBMO01000044.1 GCF_900217905.1 Alloalcanivorax xenomutans | reverse complement strand
ATTCGCTTGCAGGCAAGCTTGTATGTTGGCGTGGCAAGTCGATAGTAGGCAGAGAGACTTGTCGGGGTGGCGGGACCTAGGCAGCTTCTGACCCCTTCGGGTACAGACCGTGGGAGAAATGACCCCACCCCGCACCTACAAGCGCCGATAAGGAATCCATCAGGCTGAGCGCCCCTCAGACCGACGATATGAGCAAGCCTGCGTTTGGTGCGCCCCGACAAGCCCTTTCACACTAACGAGAGGGCAACACCATGGCAATGCATGTTATCCCCAACCGGATCGGTGTCGACGTCGCCAAAGACGAGTTGGTCCTTTATGACCCAACGACCGATCAGATCTTCGCCCTTCCCAACACCAAAACCGCCATCCGGCGCTGGCTCAAGGGGCTTCCTCAGAATACCCACATAGCGCTGGAGGCCACTGGGATTTATCACCTGGAACTGGCCGAACAGGCCCATGCCGCGGGCCACACCGTCTTTATCATCAACGGCTACCAGTTGAACCATTACCGGGAAAGTATGGGAAGACGGGCCAAAACCGATGCCAGCGATGCCCGACTGTTGGCGGACTATCTGGAAGCAAACCAACGACGATTGCAGCCCTGGACGCCCCCGCCAAAGGCCTATTGCACCTTACAACGCCTCTTGCGCCGACGCGCCACCTTGGTCCAGGCCCGCGTTGCGCTGCAGCAAAGCTGGAAGGATGAGGGCTCCCTGAAAGCCCTGATCAAACCGGTGCTGGCGCATATGGACCGCCTTGATCAGGCCCTCCAGAAACGACTACGGCTGGCCCTTCGCGAGGCCGGGTTGCAAGCGGAGCGGGCCCGCTGCCAAGCCCTGGAAGGGGTGGGCGAGCTAACCGCCACCGCGCTGGTCATGGCCTTCCAGCGCGGCGACTTCAGAACCAGTGATGCCTTCATCGCCTTCCTGGGACTGGATCTGAGGGTGCGTCAATCCTCCAAGCGAGAACAGCGACGACGGTTGACCAAACGGGGCGATGCCGAGGTCCGAAGGCTCCTGCACAATGCCGCCATGGCCGCCTGTCATAGCCCGCGATGGCATCGAGTCTACGAGGGCTATCTGCAGCGAGGGCTGAAGAAAACCCAGGCCCTGGTCATTCTCGCCCGCAAACTCGCTCGCATCGCCTTCGCCCTGATGAAGCACAAAACCACCTACCAATCGGAGACCCAAATCGCTTGATCTCCAACATAGAATCTCCCAC
>NZ_OBMO01000040.1 GCF_900217905.1 Alloalcanivorax xenomutans | reverse complement strand
TCCTATGTATGGACTCGCCCGTTGCTGTCAACCCTGCCTTGAACATGGCTACCCGGTGGCATCTATGTATCAGGCCTGTTCGAGGAAGCCTCAATGGGCTTCTGGCCAACATCGGATAAGCTCGCGGTATGCCGATTACAGAGAGGCTTCAAGAGCCGGTAGGAGCTTAGGCATCGATCCGCGACGGTCTGACCTGGAGTCCATGTTACTCAGCACGGGTTGGAGCGCTTCAGCACCCCGGTGGCAGTACTCGGTGAATCAGTTGTTCATGGTCGCCTCCTGACGGCGATTGGGCTCACGGTGATAGGTTTGCTCGTTCTGCAGCAACACCCAGAGGATGCGCAGGTTGCGGTTGGCCAGCCGCACCGCGGCGCCTTTGCGCCCCAGTCGCTGCTGCCAGCGCAACAGCCGCCGGTCGTCCGGTTGCTCGGAGTCGGGCCTGAGCTGCTGCAAGACCGCCTGCGCCCCCTGGATCGCCAGGCTGCGGATGTAGCCATCCCCCTGTTTGCCCATCCTGCCCAGCCGGACCTTTTCGCCGCTGCTGTGCTGCTCGGGCACCAGACCGAAGTAGGCGGCGAACTGGCGCGCGTTGGCGAAGCGTTCCGGCTGGGTTTGCTTGGCCAGCAGCGCCGTCGCGATGATCGGGCCGACCCCGCGCACGCTCATCAGCCGCTGCGCCGTCTGGTCAGCGCGCGCCTGCGCTTCCAGGCGTCCGGTCAGGATCGCAACCCGTTCGCCCAGCTGGCGCCATTCCGCCAGTAGCTCATCGATCAGCTCACGCAACGGATCCGGGATCGGCTGACTGGCGTCTTCCAGTATCTCGGGGATTCTCCGGTTGATGGCCACATCGCCCTTCGCCAGCGCGATACCTTGCTCCAGAAGCAGTCCGCGCATCTGGTTGCTCAGCGCCGTGCGCCGCCGGATGTAGCCTTGCCGGGCCCGATGCAGCGCCTGCATCGCCAGCGCCGCCACGTTCTTGACCGGCACCGACGCAATACGGCGGTCATGCCCGGCTCGCAAGATCGCCAGCGCATCGTTACGATCGTTCTTCGGCCCGCTACGGTGTTTGCCCACATGCTGGGCCGGCAGGATACGCACCGCGTTACCCCGCTGTTGCACCTGGCGCGCCCAGGCCTGGGCGCCCGGACCGGTTTCCATCAGCACCGTCACCCCCTCGGGCAACTGCTGGAGAAACGCCTGGAAGGCATCACGTGATTGAATCCGCTGTTCGTACACCACTTGGCCCAGGGCATCCTCGCCAGCCACTTGGAATACCCGTTTGGCCAGATCCACCGCCACGGTCTTACACCCAGGCACCTCGGACAGTGGCTGGACTGAATGCTTCGTTGTACGCTGTTTCATGGGCTCGCCCTCGCTGTCGTTGACATGTTTAGAATGCCACCGTGGCGCCTAGACGCCTCGGCGAGGGCGAGTCCATCCGATTACA
>NZ_OBMO01000031.1 GCF_900217905.1 Alloalcanivorax xenomutans | reverse complement strand
CGCCCGCACCGCCTTCGCCCTGATGAAGCAGCAACAAGAATATTGCCCCGCAAAGCTCTTTTAAGCGTTGCAGGGCACCATAGAATCTCCCACAGCGGCTTCGTAGTCCAAACTGTGGGAGCCAGCCTGCTGGCGAATCCCGGCCTTCCGGTGTTGGGTATTTGCTTGCAGGCAAGCTTTTACAGCGGCTGCGTGGTCCGGCTGCTAGCCCAGCACCATGATGGCCTGGCCGGCGTTGATCTGCTGGCCTTCCTGCCGCGCTATATGCAGCACCTGGCCGGCTTCCGGGGCGGTGACTTCGATCTCCATCTTCATGGATTCCAGGATTGCCACCACCTGGCCGGCTTCCACATTGTCGCCCTCGGCCACGTTGAGTTGCCAGATGTTGCCGGCGGTGGGGGATTCCACCGGCGTGCCTTCCGGCAGACCGTCGCCGTCGTCGCCATTCAGATCCTGTTGCGACTCGAAATGAATCTGGCCGCTTTCCACCCAACGTTGCAGTTCCTCTTCGAAGGCCTGGTTCCGCTGCCCGGTGAAGGCCCGGATGCTGTCGTCATTGCGCCGCAGAAAATCCTGATAAGCATTGAGGCTGAATGTGGTCTCTTCCACCTTGAGCGGGTAGTCGCCTTTGGGAAAGTCCCGGCGGATTCGTTGCAGTTCCCCGGCGCTGACTTCGTAGAAGCGAATCTGATCGAAGAACCGTAGCAGCCAGGGTTTGGTGAAGGCCTCGGTGGTGCGATAGCGATTCCACATTTGCAGGGTGCGGCCGACGAATTGATAGCCACCCGGGCCCTCCATGCCGTACACACACAAATAGGAACCGCCGATGCCGACGGAATTTTCCGCGGTCCAGGTGCGCGCCGGATTGTATTTGGTGGTGACCAGCCGGTGACGGGGATCGTAAGGCGTGGCCACCGGGGCGCCCAGGTAAACATCACCCAACCCCATCACCACATAGCTGGCCTCGAACAGAATCCGTTTGACCTCGTCGATGCTGTCGAGGCCATTGATGCGGCGGATGAATTCGATATTGCTCGGACACCAGGGCGCGTCCTTGCGCACCGATTGCATATATTTCTGGATCGCCAGCCGGCAGGCCTCGTCGTCCCAGCTCAGTGGCAGATGAACGATACGTGACGGCACTTGCAAATCATCCTGTTGCTGCAAGGACAGTTCTGCTTCCTTCAATAGCGTTAACAAGGTGTTGCGCGGCAGCTGCCGTGGATCGAAATGAATCTGCAGGGAACGAATGCCGGGGGTCAGTTCCAGCACGCCGTCAATCCGCTGCTGCTCCAGCCACAGCATCAGGGCGTGAGCCCGGAAACGCAGGCGCAAATCCAGTTCCAGTGGACCGTATTCCACCAGCACATAACGGTCACCGGCGGCTCGGTAGACTACCTCCACACCGGCTTCCTCCTCCGGCAGGCGGTCCAGTACCGGGGTGATCACAGGGGCGGACTTCACTACCAGTTCGGGTGCGTTCAGGTGTTGCAGACAGCGGTCCTGTTCTTCACACAGACGGTCGGCGTCTTCCAGGGAGACCGGTTGAAAGCGTACTTTATCCCCGGCTTTCAGCTGTCCCAGTTTCCACAGGTCGGCTTTGATCACCGTGGCGGGACAGACAAAGCCACCGAGCGACGGACCATCCGGGCCCAGAATCACCGGCATATCGCCGGTGAAATCAATGGTACCCACCGCATAGGCGTTATCGTGGATGTTGGAAGGGTGCATGCCGGCTTCGCCGCCGTCGCTGCGGGCCCATTCCGGTTTCGGCCCCACCAGTCGTATGCCGGTGCGGCTGGAGTTGTAATGGACCTGCCAATCGCTGCTGAAGAAGGTGGCGACGTCGTTGTCGGTGAAGAAGTCCGGTGCGCCATGGGGACCGTAGATGACTCGCAATGTCCAGGTATCGCGCAGCTTCGGCTTCAGCGCGGGTGGCACCTCGATGGCTTGCGGGACCGCGCCGTGCGGGCTCAGATGCAACACATCGCCGGTGCGCAGAGCCCGGCCGCCGTGGCCGCCAAACTGACCCAGCGTAAAAGTGCTGCGTGAGCCCAGGTAGGGTTCGCATTGAATGCCGCCAGCCACGGCCAGGTAAGCGCGGGCACCGGTGTCGTTGACCTTGCCCAGCTTCAGCGTCTGGCCGGCGATCACCGTCACCGCCTGGTAGCGGGGCACGGACTCGCCGTCGAGCGTGGCGCCCATATCCGCGCCGGTCAGCGCGATCCGGGTGTCGCGGTTGAAGCGCAGGGTCGGGCCATTGAGCGTGCATTCCAGGCCGGCCGCATTCTCGTCGTTGCCCAGCAACCGGTTACCGAGGCGGAAACTGAGGCTGTCGAACGGGCCGGACGGCGGCACGCCCACCGGCCAGTAGCCGCCGCGCCCGGGATAATCCTGGACGGTGGTCAGGGTACCGCCGGCAAGGACATCCAGGGTATCGGGTTGGTAGCGGAAGTCGTTCAGATAGCGAGTGGTCATGCGGCCTTGCCGAAACGCCGGGTCGGCGAGGATCGCCAGCACATACTCGCGGTTGGTTTCGATGCCTTCCACCAGAGTGTCGCCGAGCGCTTGCTCCAGGGCAGCCAGAGCGCGCTCGCGATCATCCTCGTGAACGATGACCTTGGCCAGCATCGGGTCGTACAGCGGGGATACGGTCAGTCCCGCTTCGATCCAATGGTCCAGCCGCAGCCGTTGGCCGTCCGCTTCAGGAAAACGCACGGTGGTCAGCAGACCAGCACTGGGCTGGAAATCCTTGTTCGGATCCTCCGCATAGAGACGTACCTGGATCGAATGACCGTGCGGCGTGAGATCGCCGGCCAGGTGTTCCAGCGGCGGTAGTTCGCCGGCGGCCAGCCGCACCATCCAGGACACCAGGTCGGCGCCGTAAACCTGCTCGGTGACGCCGTGCTCCACCTGCAGGCGAGTGTTCACCTCCAGGAAGTAAAAGCGGTTGGTATCCTGGTCGAGAATGAATTCCACGGTCCCGGCGTTGCGGTAATGCACCGCCGCCATCAGACGCCGTGCGGTGTCGTGCAAAGTGCGCCGAACCTCTTCGGGAAGATTGGGCGCCGGGGTTTCCTCCACCACTTTTTGATGGCGGCGCTGGGCGGAGCAGTCACGCTCGCCGAGCGTCACCGCCTGGCCTTTTCCATCGCCGAACACCTGCACTTCGATGTGGCGGGCGCGCTCAATGTATTTTTCCAGGAACACGCCATCGTTGGAGAAGTTGTTGGCGCTGAGCCGGCGTACCGTGTCCCAGGCTTTGCGCAGCGATTCGGCATCGTGGCAAATCTGCATGCCGATACCACCGCCGCCGGCCGTGCTTTTCAACATCACCGGATAGCCGATGCCGGTGGCGGCGGCCAGCGCCTGTTCCGGATCGGTCAGCAGACCGGTGCCCGGCAGCAGCGGCACCTGATTGTCTTCCGCCAGCTGGCGGGCGGTGTGTTTGAGGCCGAAGTCCCGCATCTGTTCCGGGGTGGGGCCGATAAAGGCGATGCCTTGGGCTTCGCAACGCTCGACGAAATCCGGGTTCTCACTGAGAAAACCATAGCCGGGATGCACCGCATCCACCTGCTGTTCGGCCATCAGTGTCAGTAACTTATCCTGATTCAGATAGGTGCTGGCGGCGCTGCCGTCGCCCAGACAGTAAGCCTCGTCGGCCAGGCTCACGTGGCGGGAATCGGCGTCCGCGTCGGCGTAGACCGCGACGCTGGTGACGCCCAGGGTTTTCAGGGTACGGATGATTCGGGTGGCGATGGCGCCACGGTTGGCGATCAGTACCTTCTTGAACATGATGTCGGCTCTGCGGCGATGGCGGGTCGTCCCGCCGTAAGCGTCCGGCTTCCGGGGTCGTCCCCGGCGCCTTATTCCGATAGTCAGTGCCAGATCAGCACTTCGATGGGCGTGGGGTTGTAGCCGTTGCACGGGTTATTGAGCTGCGGGCAGTTGGAAATCAGCACGGTGATATCCATCAGCGCTTTCATTTCCACATACTTGCCCGGTGCGGAAATCCCGTCAGCGAAGGTGAGGCCGCCTTCGGCGGTCACCGGGACGTTCATGAAAAAATTGATGTTGTGGGTGATGTCGCGCTTGCTCAGCCCGTATTCCTCATTTTCGTTAACGGCCCGCATCCAGCTGTCCCGGCAGGCGTGCATGCAGCGTTTTTCCAGCGCGTAACGCACGGTGTTGCTTTCCGTGGCGCAGGCGCCGCCGAGGGTATCGTGGCGGCCGCAGGTGTCAGCGGTGATTTCCAGCATCGGCCGGTTGCGGTTGGAACGCAGCACGGTGCCGGCGGTGAGGAAGACGTTGCCCTGTTCGCGGATGGTGTCCATGGCGCTGTAGCGCTCGGCGGTGTCCTTGGCATTGAAAAACAGCGTGTCCGCCGCCTGGTTGCCTTCCAGATCGAGGATGCGCAGGGTCTCGCCTTCCTTCAGCACTTTAAGAAAGTAATCGCCGGCGGGGACGGTGTCGCGGAAATGAGCATCGGCGGGCTTCAGCTGACTTTCCCGAATCATGATGGTCTCCTAAAGGCCCAGGTGATAGAGGCGGTTGTTTTCGAAGGCGCGGGCGTTTTCCGGACGAAAATTCAGGCAGTAATCGTCCTTTGCCACCGGCGCGGCGGTGAGCATTTCCACCCGCACTGGTTTGCGTGGATAGTCGCTGGCGGGATTGAGCGGGTGCGGGCAGGTGTGCATCACCACCAGCGTGTCCATCTCGAAACGCAGGGTGATTTGCGCCCCGGCGCGGGCGGCGCCGGCGTCGAAACGCAGCTGTCCGTTATCGTCGGTGACCACCTTACTGAACAGATTGAGATTGGCGGCCAGGTCTCGCTCTCCCAGGCCATATTTTGCCAACTCGGTGAGGAAACTGGCGTGGCCGCTCAGAGTCCAGTCGTTGCGGTATTGCTGGTAATTGTGCTCACCGTATTTCTCCAGCAGGCGGGCATCGTCCAGGTTACCGCAGACGGTGTCGTGCCAGCCGAAGCTGTCGTCGACAATGGAAGCGAACACCCGGCCCATGTCGGAGTAGAGACAATTACCGCGGGTCAGTTTGAAGGTGTGCTGACCCTTGAGGGTGTCCGGAGCGTTGTAACGCTCCAGTTTTTCTTCCGGGTTGTAGAACAGCATGCCGACGTTGGCGCCGCCTTCCAGATCGGTGAGACGCAGAGCGGTGCCACGGCGCAGGCGAAACGACCAATGGGCGCCACCGGGCATGGTGTAGTCGTACAGCGGTTCGGTCATGAAGGTCTCCTTGTACGTTTCCAAATCAAAACGGGCGCTAGGCCATGGTGCGGGCGGTGGCGTCCGCCTGCTCCTGGATGGCCGTGAGCGTGCCTTTGTCGCAATCTCCCACTGGCAGGTCGTAGGTGATGCGCGCGCCGTAGGCGCCGGGGGCTTGCGGGTCCAGGCGGGTCTTGTCGAATACCCACAGCCGGGTACCGAGGTAAAAGCCTTCGGCGAGGTCATGGGTGACCATGAAGATGGTCAGGCCCTGTTGCCGCCACAGATCCAGCACCAGGTGATGCATGTCGCGGCGGATGCCGGGATCGAGCGCGCCGAAGGGTTCGTCCAGCAGCAAAATGCGCGGCCGTTTCATCAATGCCTGGGCGATGGCCAGACGCTGTTGCATGCCACCGGACAGCTCGTGGGGAAACTTGCCGGCGGCCTGGGTCAGCCCCACGGATTCCAGCATGGCCATGGCGGCGTCCTTCAAGGCTTTGCGTTTGCCGCCGAAGGCGCGGCCGATGAGTTTGTGTCGGTGCAACTCGTCGGCCAGCATGACGTTTTCCAGCGCGCTCAGATGCGGCAGCACGGAATAGCGTTGGAACACGATGCCGCGGGTCTCGTCCGGCTGATCCGGGATCGGCGCGCCGTCCAGCAGCAACTTGCCCCGGCTGGGCGATTCGGTGCCGAGCAGCATTTTCAGAAAGGTGGTCTTGCCGCAGCCGGAGGCGCCGACCAGGGTGACGAATTCCCCTTCCCGCACCTCGGCGTTGAGGCGTTCCAGCACCACCTGGTCGCCGTATTCCTTCCACAGATTGTTCATTTCGATGATAGCCATGGGCTTCTCCTCGCTTTGCTCAGTGACTGCCGTGGAACCAGGGGTAACGCCAGCGGGAATAGCGGGCCAGCAGGAAGTCGATGGCGAACGCCAGCAGGGTGATCCAGAGCACGTAGGGCAGGATCACGTCCATGGACAGGTAGCGGCGCACCAGGAAGATGCGATAACCCAGCCCTTCGGTGGCGGCGATGGCTTCGGCGGCGATCAGGAACAGCCAGGCGGAGCCCAATGACAGCCGCACCGCGCTGATCAGGCGCGGCATGATCTGCGGCCACACCAGACGCAGAATGATCTGCCAGGTGTTGGCGCCGAGCGTTTGCATCTTGATCACCTGCTCGGCGGGGATCTCCCGGGCCCTTTGCTGCAAGTCGCGGATCAGAAAAGGCGTAATGCCGATGATGATCAGCATCACCTTGGCCAGTTCGCCGAGCCCGAACAGAATGAACAGGATCGGCAGGATCGCCATCGGCGGCACCAGCGACAGCCCGGTGATCAGCGGGGACAACCCGGCGCGGGCATAGGGCAGGGTGCCGGTGACAATGCCGAAGACCAGTCCCATCAAGGCGCTGATGCCGACGCCGATGGCCAGGCGGGTGAGGCTGGCCAGGGTATCCGCCCATAACAGGTACTCGCCGCTGCGCTTGCTGGGTTCGAACGCCATGCGTTGAATGGCATCGCCCATGGCACTGAACGCCGGCAGCAGTTTGTCGTTGGGGTTGGCTTCCAGGCGGGCGTCGGAAGCCAGCAGGTACACCACCAGCAGAAGGGCGAAGGGCAACAGCCCCAGCGCCCAGGTGGCGACCCGTCCGGGTTGCCGGTTGATCAACTTCTTCATGGCGACTCCTGTGGGCGGTGACAAGGCACGAGGGGCCGGTTACAGCTCACCCTCGACGGCCATCGTCATGTAGGTTGGGTCAAAGCGCAGTTTGATATTGCCGTTGTTGCCGTAGACGCCGGCGGGGGTTTCCACGCCAACGAAGCCGGCATCCGGGGCGCCTTCGCCGAGCAGACCGTGGTCAAAAGAGAATTCCGCCACTTTCTGCATGGTGTCCTTCAGCGCCGGGCTGTTGGTGAAGGTGACCGCGTCCTCGGCTTTGTCGAACAGACGGGTGGCGTCGAGCTGCATCCGCAGGCCGTCCAGGTCGGTGGCGGCGACATTGGCCAGATGCTGGCGGAAGCCGCTGTCATTGAGGTGCCCCATGATTTCGTACCAGGCGCCGGTGAGCGCTTTGCCCAGGGCTGGATTGGCTTTCAGGGTGTCGGTGTTCACCACCATCAGGTCGATGATTTCGCCGGGAATTTTGGAAGAGTCGAACACCAGATTGGCTTCCGGAGACTCCTTGATTGTACCCAGCAGCGGATTCCAGGTGGCCAGGGCGGTCACGTCGGGGGTATTGAAAGCGGATACCAGATCGGCGTCGGCGGTGTTGACCACGGTGATGTCGCGCTCGCTGAGTCCCACGCTGTCCAGCGCCCGGGCCAGCAGGTAGTGGGAGACGGACAGTTCCACCAGATTGACGCGACGGCCCTTGATGGCCTCGAGTTTATCGGCGTCCTTGAGCACGATGCCGTCGTTGCCGTTGGAGAAGTCACCAACGATCAGCGCGGTGCTGTCGACGCCGCCGGCGGCGGGGATGGTCAGGGCGTCCATGTTGGTCATGGTGCAACCGTCGAACTGGCCGGCGGTGTACTGGTTGATGGACTCGATGTAGTCGTTGATCTGTACCACTTCGATGTCGATGTCGTACTTGTCCGCCCATTTGTCGACGATGCCTTCGGCGGCGCCGTAGTCCCAGGGCAGCCAGCCCACGTAGATGGACCAGCAGACCTTGAAACTGTCCCGGGCCTGGGCCTGGACAGGGGGGGCGAGCGTCAGGGCGAGCAGGGCGGTGGTGCAGACGGTGGTGAGCAAACGGGTCATGTCGGACCTCCTGGGTTACGGACGAAGAGGAATCCAATGACAGGTGTCATCGTGTCCTCCCGGGCTTTTGTCCCGCCGTGTAACCTTCAGCGAAGGTCGACTGCTCTCGGACCAGGCATCGGCGGCGCCGATCGGAACCCTAGCGGTCTATTGGAAGCAAATTGTCGAGTGTGGATGGCCACCGGCCATTCGATTCCTCACGCCGGTATACCAGCAAGAGCGGTGCCAAATCGGTGCAGGCCAGGGATTGCGGGGGATCGGGGGAGGAAAAACGGGGTGGAGGGCCTGCGGATGGGGCGGGCATGGCGCCAGTTTGGTGCGCCATGCCCGAAGGTGGTGCATTCAGGGGCGTCAGGGTGTGCTATCGAGAAACTCCGTCAGTGCCCGCCAGCTCTCCCGGTCGGCTTCGGCGTCGTAGGCCAGGGGCATGTCGAAACGCTGACCAAACTGATCCGCCTCGGGATTGGTGAAGCCGTGCTTGGCGTCGGGGAAGCTGAGCAGCTGATATTCCGCGCCGGCGTTGTTCAGTTCCTCCACCAGTGCCGAGACCTGCTCCGGTGGCACCATGGGGTCGGCCTGCCCGGTGGCCACCAGGATGCGTGCCTTGATGTCGCCGGGACCCGCTGGATTTTGCGTCGCCAGGGTGCCGTGGAAGCTGGCCACGCCGGCCAGATCATTGCCCCTGCGGGCCTGCTCCAGCACCACGCCGCCACCGAAACAGTAGCCCACCGCGTAAATCCGGTTGTCGTCCACATACTGCATCTTGCGCAGCAGCGTCTTGGCGGCATTGAAGCGGGCGGTCATCTTTTCCGGCTCGGCCAGGGCCTGCTCCATGAACGCCTTGGCGTCCTTGGGGTGCTGCGCCACTTTTTCGTTGTACATGTCCACGGCCAGTGCCACGTAGCCTTCCGCGGCCAGTTGCCGGCTCCGGTTGCGGATGTAATTGTTCAGCCCCCACCATTCGTGGACCACGATGACCCCGGCGGTAAGCCGTTCCTGGTCCTCGTCCATGTACAGTACGCCAGTGCCGACGCCGCCGGGGAGGTTCACTTTCTGTTCGATAATGTCGGCGTGGGCCAGGGAACCGAGCAGCAGCAGGCTCAGCGCGATCAGGCGGTTCATGAATTCTCCTTGTCCGGGGTGTCGGGGGCGGTGGTGGCGTCTCCCCAGACCCAGCGTAAAGGCTCACCGAAGTCGTCATAGATCAGCCGGCGGCGCGGCGCGGCGGATCGGGTGCGGCGGACCTTGGGCTTATGCTTGCGGGCGTCGATGGTGGCGGCCAGCCGTGACAAATCGGTACGCGGGGGCCTGGGCGTGTGGCTGAACGGAGATAATGGTCGGGCACCTCGCGGGGGCTCGCCGCTGGTGCCGGGGGGCACGCGCTTGATACTCCCGCCCCGGGACAGAAAACGCTCCATATCCCGGCGCAGTCGCTCGCGCTGCTGTTCCTTGGTGGTACGCACTTTCATGGGGAAGGCGAATCATCGGCGTGGACGACCTTCAAAGATAGCAGCGCGGCGACGGGAAGGCCACCGGCGAAGATCGCTGGTGGCGCATTTTCCGGGTTAAAGCGCGGTTCGTGGGCGTTTGGGAATAGTGGTGCTGTCCTCGGCGCCACTGTTGTCGGCGCTGCCACCGGCACGTAGGGGGTGACAGTTTTCAATCACCACCTGGCCCTCCAGCAGATTGCCACGGGAGTATTCACGGAAAATACAGCGGTTGGTCTCCGGGTCGTAGTTCTCGATCCACAGATTATCGCCTTTCCAGGTGGCGGCGATGTGCTGCTGCCCCGCCGGCACGCTCAGCGTCATGGTGCCGCCCAGCCGCTTGACGAAGATCTGCTCGAGCCAGAAGTAATACAGCACGGTGCCCGCCAGCCACACCAGCACCGCCAGAATCACCGCCGGTTTCCACTTGCCCATGCGGGCACCGACCAGGAACAGACTGAGAAAAATCAGGATCGCAACCAGTACCCAATAGAGATAAGTAATCATGCGTGTCTCCGGAAATCCTTGTATTGTAGTGTCGCCGCCTTCGCTGGCGGAGCTGGGTATGTTTTGATAATAGCAACTGTCGACGCGGGAGATGTAAAACCATGCAACAGTGGTGGGTTTATATACTGCGCTGCGTGGACGGTTCACTGTATACCGGCGTCACCACGGATGTGGAGCGCCGTCACCGGGAGCACAATGAAGGCCCCCGTGGCGCCCGTTATACTCGGGCACGGCGGCCGGTGACCCTGGTTTGGCGGGCGGCGGTGGCGGATCGCGCCAGCGCCTGCCGGCTCGAAGCCCGCATCAAGGCGCAGCCGCGCACCGTCAAGGAGCGGTTGCTGGCCATTGGGCAAAGCAATACAAACGATGTTCAGGAAGTGCTGGACGTCCTCGGTTTGGATATGGAGACCCCGCAATGAAGCATTGGCGTTTTGTCCTGTTGCTGTCGATTCTGTTCGGCGTTACCGGCTGCGGCATCAATAACATTCCCACCTATGACGAGCAGGTGAAGGCCGCCTGGGGACAGGTGGAAAACCAGTATCAGCGGCGCGCGGATCTGGTGCCCAACCTGGTCAGTACGGTACGGGGCTACATGGAACACGAGCGGGATGTGCTGGTGGAGGTCACCGAAGCCCGCGCCAAGGTCGGTTCCATTCAGGCCGATGAAAGTCTGATTAACGACCCGCAAAAGCTGCAGCAGTTCGAGGCGGCGCAGCAGCAACTCGGTTCTGCTTTGCAGCGCCTGATGGTGGTGGTGGAGCGCTACCCGGATCTCAAGGCCAACCAGAATTTCCTGGCCTTGCAATCGCAGTTGGAAGGCACCGAGAACCGCATCGCCGTGGCGCGCCGGGACTACATCACCGCGGTGCAGCAATACAATACCGAGATTCGCACCTTCCCGGGTCGTATCTGGCACAGCATGCTGTACAGTGAGATGGAAGTACGGCCTTCCTTCGAAGCCACCACGGAAGGGGCGGAACAAGCGCCCCAGGTTAACTTCAACTGATGCGACTACTGCTCTGCACTCTGCTGATGCTGGTGCTGCCCTCCGCCTGGGCGGCACCGGAATTCCCCGCTCTGACCGGCCGCGTGGTGGATAATGCCGGGTTGCTGTCGCCGCAACAGGCCCGGGCACTGGAACAGCGCCTGGCCGAGGCCGAGAGCCGCACCTCCAACCAGGTCGTCGTGGTGACCCTGCCGGATCTGCAGGGCTACGCCATCGAGGACTATGGTTATCAGTTGGGTCGGGCCTGGGGGATCGGTCAGGCTGAACATGACAACGGCGCCTTGCTGATCATCGCGCCCAAGGAACGCAAGATTCGCATCGAGGTGGGCTACGGACTCGAAGGTGTGCTCACCGATGCGTTGTCCCACGCCATTATTCAGAACGAAATCCAGCCCGCGTTCCGTCAAGGGGACTACTTCACCGGGATCGAACAGGGGGCCGCGGCCATTCTTGCCGCCATCGATGGCGAGTACACCGCCCCGGCCAGGAAAGCCAATAAGGGCAGTAACCTCCAGGCATTGATCTATCTGATCGTATTGGTGGTGTTGACCATGCTGCTGACCTTCGGCGGCGGCGGACGCGGCGGTGGTCGTCGTGGGCGAGGCCTGCTGGCACCGATTGCCATTGGCGGAATGGGCGGCTTTGGCGGCGGCGGTGGTGGTTTCGGCGGCGGCGGCTTCGGCGGTGGAGGCGGCGGCTTTGGGGGCGGTGGCGCCTCGGGAGGCTGGTGATGTTATTGAATGAAGAGAACCAAAACCGGGTGTCCCGCGCCATTGCCGCGGTGGAAAAGGACACCGACGCCGAGCTGGTGACGGTGCTGGCCCGGCAGGCGGACAATTATCGCTATATTCCGATGATGTGGGCGGCGCTGCTGTCCCTGCTGGTGCCACTGATCCTCGCCTTCACGCCGATCTGGCTGGCTCCGCTGGAAGTGCTGCTGGCACAGTGGACCACCCTGGTGGTGCTGGCGCTGGTGTTCCGCTGGCCGCCGCTGATGATGCGGCTGGTGCCCGCCTCGGTGAAACAGCGCCGCGCCGCGGACCTGGCCCGGCGGGTGTTTCTGGATCAGGGGCTGCACCACACCAAGGGCGGTACCGGCGTCTTGATCTTCGTCTGCGAAGCGGAGCACTACGTGGAAATCCTGGCGGACCAGGGCATTGCCCGCCACGTGCCCAACGAACGCTGGCAGTCGATCGTCGATACCTTCACGGCTCACGTGAAGGCCAGGGATACCCTGAATGGCTTCCTGGAATGCGTGGCCAGCTGTGGCGATGAGTTGATCACCCACGTGCCGGCCACCGAGCAGAAGAATGAACTGCCCAATCATCTGATTGTGCTGTAAGAAACGTGTTGTAAGAAAAAGGCGCCGTAGGGAAGGGACATGGAGAGCGTGGAGCTTGTATTCGAAATGACCACCTGGGATTACATCACCATGGTGTTCTGGTGGCTGTTTCCGTTGCTGTTCAGCGTGGGCTATACCTTTGCGTTCCGGCGGCGCCTGTATCTCCACCTCGGGTTCGCCGTATTGGCCACCGTATGCGGATACGCCGGCTATGCCGGTATACCGTTCATCTGGGGGCAATCCGGTCCGGTGGTCAATGCGCTCTCCACCTGGTGGGTCATCTGCTGCCCCTTCGTGCTACACCTGATCCGGCCCTTCCGGGTACCGGGTAACGCCTGCGGTTAGACGGAACTGGGTTTCTTGTACTCATATACGAGTAAAAAGAGCCTTTAATCTCGTTTTTTACTCGTATATGAGTAAAGCTCCCTTCGTGGTGCTCTATCTGAGTTCGTGCGCGTTAAGAGGCGAGTCCGGACCGTCAGAAACAAAAAAGGCTGCTCAATTGAGCAGCCTTTCCTGGATATATGGTAGCAAGGGGCGGACTTGAACGGGCAGGCCGCCTGCGTCGACCCCAGCCCAGAAAAAGCAGGGTCGGCCCCTGGATCAGAACCTTGGCCCGCCTGAAACAAAAAAGGCTGCTCAACTGAGCAGCCTTTCCTGGATATTGGTAGCAAGGGGCGGACTTGAACGGGCAGGCCGCCTGCGTCGACCCCAGCCCAGAAAAAGCAGGGTCGGCCCCCGGATCAGAACCTTGGCCTGCCTGAAACGAAAAAGGCTGCTCAACTGAGCAGCCTTTCCTGGATATTTGGTAGCAAGGGGCGGACTTGAACCGCCGACCCCAGCATTATGAGTGCTGTGCTCTAACCAGCTGAGCTACCTTGCCATGTTTCAAGGCCGCGAATTGTCCGTGAGCTCCGGGGCGCTGTCAAGAACGAGGGAGTCGATCCGGGCCATTTCGGGAACCAACCGTCTATTTCTTGTTCAGACCTTTTTACATGAGAACGGTTATCAATTATTCTCCGATAATACTTGACTGATTTGGTTGGTCTTTATAGTCTGACTTCCTATTCACGTACCAAAGGTGTGGGTATGCGATTAACCACCAAAGGCCGATACGCGGTGACCGCGATGCTGGATCTGGCTCTTCATGCGGATGAGGGTCCGGTATCCCTGGCGGATATCTCCGAGCGTCAGGGAATTTCCATTTCCTATCTGGAGCAGCTGTTCGCCAAGTTGCGCCGGCGGCATCTGGTGAGCAGTGTGCGCGGTCCCGGCGGCGGCTACAGGCTGAGCCGGGACAGTGACGATATTGATGTGGCTTCGGTGATCGCCGCCGTGGACGAGTCCGTGGATGCCACCCGTTGCGGCGGCAACGGCGATTGTCAGGACGGCCACATTTGTCTGACACACCACCTCTGGTGTGATCTGTCGGATCAGATCCAGGATTTCCTGTCGCACATCACGCTGGGCGAACTGGTGTCCCGCAATGAGGTGCGTCAGGTGGCGGAGCGCCAGAAGATCACGCAGAGCCAACTGAACCGGGTGCCGGTCAGCACGCTTTGATCCTTCCATTATCAACACAGTAATCAACATCCATGTCGCAAGCGGTTTATCTGGATTACGCCGCCACTACCCCGGTGGACCCCCGGGTGGTGGAGGCGATGGTGCGTTTTCTCGGGCCGGACGGCACCTTCGGGAATCCGGCATCGCGCAGCCATCTTTACGGCTGGCTGGCGGAGGAGGCGGTGGAAAATGCCCGTCGTCAGGTGGCGGACGCGCTCAACGCCGATCCCCGGGAGATCGTCTGGACCAGCGGTGCCACCGAGGCCAACAATCTGGCCATCAAAGGTGTTCTGGAGCAGCGGGGCAGGGGACATGTGATCACCTCCGCCACCGAGCACAAGGCGGTGCTGGACCCCTGCGGCTGGCTGGAAGGGCGTGGCGTCGAGGTCACCTATCTGGCGCCGGAGCCGGATGGCCGGATCACCCCGCGGGCGGTGGAAGAGGCGATGCGCGAGGACACCGTGCTGGTGTCGATCATGCACGCCAACAACGAAACCGGGGTGATCAACGACATCGGTGCCATTGGCGCCTTGTGCCGGGAGCGTGGCGTTCTGTTTCACACCGACGCCGCCCAGACCATGGGCAAGTTGCCGTTGGATGTTCGGGAAACCGCGGTGGACCTGGTCTCCCTGTGTGCCCACAAGATCTACGGCCCGAAAGGCATTGGCGCGCTCTATGTGCGGCGCCATCCGGATGTCCGGGTCGCCGCCCAGATCCACGGCGGCGGCCATGAGCGGGGCATGCGGTCGGGCACCTTGCCCGCCCACCAGATTGTCGCCATGGGCGAGGCCTTGTCATTGGCCATGGCCAGCCGGGATGAAGAGAACGAGCGTATCGCCGCGTTGCGGGATCGCTTGTGGGGTGGCATCCGGACGCTGCCCGGCGTGTCCCTCAACGGTGCCGGCGCGCCGCGTTTACCCGGCCATATGAACGTGGCGTTCGAAGGGTTGGAAGGGGAGATGCTGCTGACCGCGTTGACCGGCGTGGCGGTGTCCACCGGGTCCGCCTGCACCTCGGCGTCGCTGGAGCCGTCCTATGTGCTCAAGGCGATGGGGGTGTCCGATTCGCTGGCGCACGGCTCACTGCGTTTCTCGGTGGGCCGCTTCACCGATGAGACGCAAATCGACACGGTAATACAGAATGTGACGCAGGTGGTCACCCGGCTGCGTGACGCTGCTGCTCAAAGGGGATAAGCGGCTCTTTTTGTCCGACGGAAGGCTCCGTAACCGGCGTGCTGCTTGCTTAGGTGTTGTCACACCAAAGGACGGAGCCAACCATGCACGGAGTGATCCTTGCCCATCTGCGTCATTTCGTTACCGACCGCTATGGTCCGTCGGTATGGGATGACGTCAACCACCGAGCGGGCCTGACCGACTGCCTGCACGTACCGATTCAACTTTACCCGGACAGTCATCTGGAGGACCTGGTGGCGGCGCTGCAGTCGGTCACCGGGCTGCACCGTGATGATTTGCTGGAGGAATTCGGCGCCTGGGTGATCCCGCCCCTGATCAATATGTACCGGGCGATGATTCCACGGGAATGGGACGCGGTGGCGTTCCTGCTCAACGTGGAGGAACGCATTCACCAGCGGGTCATTCGTCTGAAGAACCCGGAGGCGACGCCGCCGCGCATTGATGTCCGTGAGCTGGAGCCGCGGGTGCTGCAGGTGGAATACCGTTCCCACCGGGATCTGAGCCTGCTGGCGCTGGGCTGCGTCCACGGCGTGGCGGCGTTCTATGGGGAGAAGGTGGAGATACTGGAGTCGGAGCAGGTGGACGGCGGCGTGCGGCGCTTCGTGGTGCGTCTGGAACCCGCCGCCTGAACGTCGGAACGTTGGGGGTCAGGCGGCCAGGGCCGCCGCTTCCTGCTTGATGCGGGCGACCATGGCACGCAGGCCGTTGCCACGGGTGGGGCTGAGATGGCCGAACAGGTCGATGTCCTGGAAGAAGGCGTCCATGTCCACCGCCGCGATCTGTTCCGGCGAGCGGCGGTTGAGGGCGGTGAGCACGATCGCCGCCAGCCCGCGCACGATGATGGCGTCGGAATCCACCGCCAGATACAGGCGGCCCTCGCTGTCATCGTAGTCGGTGACCAGCCATACCTGGCTCTGGCAGCCGCGCACGAAGCGGTCTTCGGTGCGCAGGGTGTCCGGCAGTTCCGGCAGTTGCTTGCCGAGATCGATGATGTAGCGGTAGCGCTCTTCCCAGTCGTCCAGGAATTCCAGGTCGTCACGGACATCCTCGGCGGTGACGTTCTCACCGAGGGTGATGGCGCGAATATCGAAATCAGACAAGTTGAACCACCTTCTCAATTACTGCCGTCAGAACAGGCCCAGTTCCAGTTGGGCCTCTTCCGTCATCATATCCCGGCTCCAGGGCGGGTCGAACACCAGCGCCACTTCCACTTTGTCCACATTGGGCACCTTGGCCAGCCGGTCTTCCACATCGCCGACCAGGACGGGCCCCATGCCGCAGGTGGGGGCGGTGAGTGTCATCCGTACCTGCACCACATTCTGGTCGTCCCTGCGAATCACATCGCAGCCGTAAACCAAGCCCAGGTCGACAACGTTCACCGGAATTTCCGGGTCGTAGATGGTTTTCAGCGTCTTCTGAAGATCCTCGTCCCGCACCGTACCGTCCGCTTCGGCGGCGTCGAAATCCAGCTCCAGCGGCTGCTGCCCGATGGCATCCGCGTCGGTGCCGTCAATACGCGCCATATTGCCGTTCACGGTCACCGTATAAGTGCCGCCCAGCGCCTGACGCAGGTTGACGAAGGTATTCTTTTTGATGGTGATGCGGGTGCCGTTGGGAACCCGCCGGGCGGGTACGTCCCGGCTGACCACCACGGTGCGTTGCTCTGAGGTAGAAGGGGTGCTGGTCAAGACCTTCAGACCTCGTGCACGGTGAAGCTTTCACCGCAGCCGCATTCGCCGGTGGCGTTGGGGTTGCGGAACTTGAACAGGCTGTTGACGCCCTCGGTGACGTAATCGATCTCAAGACCGTTGAGCATCACCAGCCATTTTTCCGGCACATAGAGCGCAATGCCGTCGATGTCGAAGCGCTTGTCACTCTCGCGCGGTTCGTCGACAAAGTCGAGCACGTACATATAACCGGAGCAGCCGGACTCATCCAGATTCAAGCGGATGCCGGCGGCGCCGGCGCGCTCGATCTCCTTGAGAGCCTGGCGGCGGGCGGATTCGGTCAGGTGAATTTGCGCCTGGCCGGGCACGAAAGTCTGTACCGTCATGACATCATCACCTATAGAAAAGAACGTACTTTATGGAGCGCCTGGAACAGGACGTCCACCTCATCAAGGGTATTGTAGATCGAAAACGAGGCGCGCACGGTACCGGGAATGCCGAGGCTGTCCATCAGCGGCATGCAGCAATGATGCCCGGTGCGCACCGCCACGCCTTGCTTGTCCAGCAACACGCCGACATCGGCGGGGTGGGCGCCGTCCAACAGGAACGACAATACACTGGCCTTGGTGGCGGCGTTACCGATGATTTTCAACCCCGGGAACGCTTCCGCCTGTTCATGGGCGGCGCTCAACAGGGCCCGCTCATGGCGCGCCAGCGCGTCCCGGTCCTGCCCCTGGAGCCAGCGGATGGCCGCGCCCAGACCGACCACGCCGGCGATGTTCGGCGTCCCCGGTTCGAATTTGTACGGCAACTGATTCCAGGTGCTTTTCTCGAACGTCACCACCTCGATCATCTCGCCGCCAGTTTGGTAAGGCGGCATGGCTTCCAGCAACTCACGGCGGCCATACAGGGCGCCGATGCCGGTGGGGCCGAACACCTTATGGCCGGAGAAGGCATAGAAATCACAGCCCAGCGCGCGCACGTCCACCGGGAAGTGCGACACCGCCTGGGCGCCGTCCACCAGGGTGATGGCGCCAGCGGCCTTGGCGGCGGCGATCAACTCCGCCACCGGCGTCACCGAGCCCAGGCTGTTGGAGACATGGGACAGCGCCACGATGCGGGTGCGTTCATTCAGCAACTGGTGGAACGCCTCGCTATCCACACTGCCGTCCTCGCGCAGTGGAACCACTTTGAGGCTGGCGCCGGTGGCCAGGCAGGCCTGCTGCCAGGGCACGATGTTGGCGTGGTGTTCCAGGGTAGTGATCAGCACTTCGTCACCGGCCTTGAGCCGCTCGCGGCCGATGCACTGGGCCACCAGATTGATGCCTTCGGTGGTGCCCTTGGTCCAGATGATCTCCTCGCGATCGGCGTTGAGGAACGCCGCCACGGTATCCCGCGCCGCTTCGAAGTCCGCGGTGGCGCGGTCACTCAGGTAGTGAGCGCCCCGGTGCACGTTGCTGTTGGTGCCCTGGTAGTAATCCCGTATCGCGTCGATCACCACCCGCGGTTTTTGCGTGGTGGCGGCGTTGTCCAGGTACACCAGCGGTTTGCCGTTGGCCTCCTGGTGGAGAATCGGGAAGGCGTCGCGCAGCGCGGAAACGTTCAGAGTCATGCCGCTTCCTCGTTGGCGCCGGGATACTGGCTCAATTCCCCCGCCAGCCACGGCTGCACCCACCGCGCCACGCTCTCGTCCGGCAGCGCCAGGATCAGTTCATTGACGAAGCCCAGGCTCAGCATGCGCTTGGCTTCCGCCAGCGCGATGCCCCGGGATTGCAGGTAGAACTGCTGGGCGGCGTCGAGTTGGCCGACGGTGGCGCCATGGGCGCACTTCACGTCATCGTTGTAAATTTCCAGTTCCGGTTTGGTGTAGATCTCCGCGCCGGGACTCAGCAGCAGGTTCTTGTTGCTCAGTTCCGCCAGGGTGCCCATGGCACCCTCGTGGATGTGAATACGGCCATTGAGGATCGCCTTGCCCTTTTCGCCGGCCAGACCCTTGAACACCTGATTGGAGGTGCAGTGTGGCACGCGGTGTTCCACGCACAGCTGATTGTCGATGTGGCTTTGGCCACGGGCCACGAACACGCCCTGCATGTTCAGTTCGGCACCGCTTTTTTCCAGCAGGGCACGTACGTCGTTGCGGCGCAGCCGGTTGCCGCCCATCAGCTGGTAGCTGTCGATGCGGCTGACCCCGGTCTGCCGGAACAGCAAGGTGCTGATGTGCAGGGTGTCTTCCCGCTCGCTTTGCAGCCGGTAGTGGGTGAGGCTGGCGTTGTCGCGGGCCTCGATCACGGTCACCGCGTTGTTCAGCACCGGGCCCTGGCCGATGTAATGCTCTATCAGGGTCAGCTTGCTGCCCGGATTCAACAGTACTTCCACCCGGGTCTGGCAATGGGCGGGCGTGTCGCTGGCGGCGTGCAGCAGCAGGTGCAGCGGCGCGCTGACTTCGGTGTTGGCGGCCACTTCCAGAGTGATGGCGTCCGTCAGCGCCGCGCCGTTGTAGAGCGCGAACGGCGTCAGCAACTCGTCACGCTGTCCGGCCCGGCGATGCAGTGTCACGCCTTCCGGCAACTGGCTCAGGTTTTCCTGCAAGCGGCCATTGCTCATCACCAGGCGATGAGCGGCCAGGTTCGGCAGCGGCTCGGGCAGGGCGCCGTCGGCGGCGGTTCTCAGATGGCCGTCGGTGAGCGGATGCAGGGAAGTGTATTTCCACTGCTCGGTTTTACGGTCGGGGAAAACGGCGGCCTCAAGGGCGTTCAGGCTGTCACCGCGCAACGGCGTCAGCGCGTCCCCGGCTTCGGAGCGGCGCGCGTTTTCCACCGCCAGGGTCTTCAGTTCGAGGCCCTGTTGTTTCGAAGGGAGGCTCATGCGGACTCTTCCTCGCCGGTCAGCCAGCCGTAGCCTTTCTGTTCCAGTTCCAGAGCCAGTTCCTTGCCGCCGGATTTAATGATGCGGCCATCGGAAAGCACATGGACGTGGTCCGGCACGATGTAATCCAGCAGCCGCTGATAGTGCGTGACCAGCACGATGCCGCGCTCCGGGCTGCGCAGGGAGTTGACGCCCCGGGCCACGGTTTGCAGAGCATCGATATCAAGACCGGAGTCGGTTTCGTCGAGCAGGGCCAGACGCGGCTCCATCAGCAGCATCTGCATGATCTCGTTGCGTTTCTTCTCGCCGCCGGAGAAGCCTTCGTTAACGCCGCGCTTGAGGAACTGAGCGTCCAGATTGACCTGCTTGCAGGCTTCGCGGGCCTTGCGCAGCAGCGTCACCGAGTCCCACTCTTCCTTGCCCTGGGCCTTGCGCACCGCTTCCAAAGCCGCTTTGAGAAATTCCATGTTGGACACGCCGGGGATTTCCACCGGGTACTGGAACGCCAGGAACAGGCCGGCCTGGGCGCGCTCCTCCGGTTCCAGCTCCGCCAGGTCGTGACCATCCAGAATGGCCTGGCCCCCGGTGATCTCGTAATTGTCACGGCCGGCCAGAACATTGGCCAGGGTGGACTTGCCCGAGCCGTTGGGTCCCATGATGGCGTGTACTTCGCCCGGGTTCACGGTCAGATCCAGACCCTTGAGAATGGCTTTGCCGTTGACGGCGGCGTGCAGATCACGAATTTCCAGCATGTAAATAACGCCTATAAATTAACTGTCTAAGACTTTCCCACAACGCTTCGCTGCGGAGGACGAGGCCTGGGGCCGGTTTTCGCTATTAACTGTTAACTAACCAACTGCCCCTTCCAGACTCACTTCCAGTAGCTTGCCGGCCTCCACCGCGAATTCCATCGGCAGTTCCTTGAACACTTCCTTGCAGAAGCCGTTCACGATCATGGAAATCGCTTTCTCCGGATCAATGCCGCGCTGCCGGCACAGGAACAACTGGTCGTCGCTCACCTTGGAGGTGGTGGCTTCGTGTTCCACCGTGGCGCTGGGGTGCTTGGATTCGATGTACGGGAAAGTGTGGGCGCCGCAGCGATCGCCCAGCAGCAGCGAGTCACACTGGGTGAAGTTGCGGGCGTTCTCCGCGCGTGGGCCCATCCGTACCAGGCCGCGGTAGGCGTTGGAGCTCTTGCCGGCGGAAATGCCCTTGGAAACGATGGTGCTTCTGGTGTTCTTGCCCAGGTGGATCATCTTGGTGCCGGTGTCCGCCTGTTGCGCGTGGCGGGTCAGGGCCACGGAATAGAACTCGCCCACGGAGTTGTCGCCGCGCAGCACCACGGACGGATACTTCCAGGTGATGGCCGAGCCGGTTTCCACCTGGGTCCAGCTGATCTTGGCATTGTCATGGGCGACGCCGCGCTTGGTGACGAAGTTGTAGATGCCGCCCTTGCCGTTCTCGTCGCCGGGATACCAGTTCTGCACCGTGGAATACTTGATCTCGGCGCCGGGCAGGGCCACCAGCTCCACCACCGCCGCGTGCAGCTGATTCTCATCACGCTGCGGCGCGGTGCAGCCTTCCAGGTAGCTGACGTAGCTGCCTTCGTCGGCGACGATCAGGGTGCGTTCGAACTGGCCGGTGTTGGCTTCGTTGATGCGGAAGTAGGTGGACAGCTCCATGGGGCAACGCACGCCCTTGGGGATGTAAACAAAGGAACCGTCGGTGAACACCGCGGAGTTGAGCCCGGCGAAGAAGTTATCGCTCTTGGGCACCACGGAGCCCAGGTATTTCCGCACCAGTTCCGGATGTTCCTGCACCGCCTCGGAAATGGAGCAGAAGATCACCCCGGCCTCGGCCAGCTTTTCCTTGAAGGTGGTGCCGATGGAAACCGAGTCGAACACCGCGTCCACCGCCACCCCGGCGAGCATTTCCTGTTCATGCAGGGGGATGCCGAGCTTCTTGTAGGTGTCGAGCAGTTCCGGGTCCACCTCATCCAGGCTTTTTGGCCGGTCTTCCATGCTTTTCGGCGCGGAATAGTAGGAGATAGCGTCATAGTCCACCTTCGGGTAATGCAGGTGGGCCCATTCCGGCTCCGGCATCTCCCGCCACTTGCGGTAGGCTTCCAGACGCCATTCCAGCAGCCACTCCGGCTCTCCTTTCTTGGCGGAGATGAAGCGGATGACGTCTTCGCTGAGCCCCGGCGGCAGAGTGTCGGACTCCACCAGGGTGGTGAATCCGGCCTCGTACTCGGAGCGGATGACTTTGTCCAGTTCGGCTTGGCTGCTCATAATCTCAGAATACCAGAGTAATTTAGTCAGGTATTATACGGGATCCGACGGCAGGGTGGAATCCAGAGTGGCGATGGGATCGATAGGCGGTGGCCCCTGGGGCCTGAAACCGGCGCCAACGGTATCATATTTAACCCCGGATGCGTATAATCCGCCGGTTTCAGGCCCCCGGATCGCGGCGAGGACCGCCCAGGCCGAGTCCACGGGCGCGGCCGGCCGAATGGCGCGGGCGCCTATTCACTACAAGCAATGCAAATTCATGCAATTCTGGAGAAGACACAGCGATGTCAGTAGAGCGTACTCTCTCGATCATCAAGCCCGACGCCGTGGCCAAAAACGTCATCGGTGAGATCGTTGGCCGTTTCGAAAAAGCGGGCCTGAAGGTCGTGGCCATGAAAATGCTGCACCTGAGCCGTGAGCAGGCCGAGGGCTTCTACGCCGAGCACAAGGAGCGTCCTTTCTTCGGTGATCTGGTGGCTTTCATGACCAGCGGCCCGGTCATCGTGCAGGTGCTGGAAGGCGAAGGCGCGGTACTCAAGAACCGTGACCTGATGGGCGCCACCAACCCGAAAGAAGCGGAAGCCGGCACCATTCGCGCCGACTTCGCCGAAACCATTGACGAAAACGCGGTACACGGCTCCGACTCCACTGAGTCCGCCGCCCGTGAAGTGAGCTATTTCTTCTCCGACGAAGAAATCTGCCCGCGCACCCGCTAAGGTGGTGGGTGAACGCCTCGCCGCAGGGCGGGGCGTGACGCCGCCGCAGGAGGAAGCCATGAGTGCCCCGCAAAAGGTCAATCTGCTCGGTTTCAGCCGTGAGCAAATGGAAACGTTCTTCCTCGAAATGGGGGAGAAGAAGTTCCGTGCCCAGCAAGTGATGAAGTGGATCCATCACCATCAGGCGGACCATTTTGACCAGATGACCGACGTCGGCAAGGCGCTGCGCCAGAAGCTGACCGAAGTGGCGGAAATTCGTGGCCCCAAAGTACTGCACGAAGGTATTTCCCGGGACGGCACCCGCAAGTGGGTGTTCGAGGCCGACGGCGGCGGCGCGGTGGAAACCGTGTTCATCCCCGATGGCCGCCGCGGCACCCTGTGTGTGTCCTCCCAGGTGGGCTGCGCCGTGGATTGCGGCTTCTGCTCCACCGGTAAACAGGGTTTTCAGCGCGATCTGACCAGCGCCGAGATCATCGGCCAGGTCTGGCAGGCGGGCCGTGCCTTCGGCCCACGCCGCAATCTGGGCGAGCATCCGATCACCAACGTGGTGATGATGGGCATGGGCGAGCCGTTGTTGAATTACGGCGAAGTGCTTACCGCCATGCGCATCATGAAGGACGACCTGGGTTACGGCATCGGCAAGAAGCGCATTACCCTGTCCACTTCCGGCGTGGTGCCGAAGATCGACCAGCTCAGCCAGGATCTGGATGTGGCGCTGGCGGTCAGTCTGCACGCGCCCAATGATGAGCTGCGCAATGAACTGGTGCCGCTCAATCGCAAATACCCGCTGGCGGAACTGATGGCCGCCTGCAAACGCTACAGCGACAATATTACCCACCGTCACAACACGATCACCATGGAATACGTGATGCTGCGTGACGTGAACGACAAACCGGAGCACGCCCGGCAGTTGGTCAAGCTGCTCAACGGCATTCCGGTAAAGGTCAACCTGATTCCCTTCAATCCCTTCCCCCACGCTGGCTATGAGCGCTCCCGGAAAAAAGACATCCTGGAGTTCCATAAATTCCTTAATGACCATGGCCTGCTGACCACGGTACGCACCACCCGCGGCGATGACATCGACGCTGCCTGCGGGCAACTGGTGGGCACGGTGCAGGACCGCACCCGTCGTGCCGAACGTTGGAAAAAATCGGTGTTTCACCGCACCGAACAGGCCGATGGCAATGCGGCGTCTGTATGATAAAACGACATTTTTCTTTGGTTGTGGTGCTGGCCGGAGGCCTTTGGCTGTCCGGCTGCGCGGTGGAGAGCAGTCGTAACAACGTCAAGGTGGATGAGGCGGTCACCAGCCGCGTCGCCGCTGGTCTTCAATATCTTCAGCAGGGCAATCCCAGCGAGGCCCGGCGACATTTTTCCCGGGCTCTGTCACTCAATGACAACAGTGCCAAGGCACACAATGCCATGGCCTTGTTGTATAACTACGAGCGCGATCCGGAGAATGAGGAGCGTCACTACAACCGCGCCCTGCGGATCGACGGCGATTACGCGCCGGCATTGAACAACTACGGAACCCTGCTGTACAGCCAGGGTCGGTACCAGGAAGCGCTCAAGCTTTTCGGTCGGGTCGCCAACGACCCGGGTTATGAAGGGCGGGGCAGTGCCTATAGCAATATCGGCCTGTGCCATCTGCGCCTGGACCAGCCGGAGGAGGCGAAAGAAGCCTTTATCAAGGCGCTTCGTCTGCAACCGCGATCCGTGACACCGAATCTGGAGCTGGCGCGGCTGTATTATCAGGAGCAGCGCTACGATCTGGGCTGGGACTATTACCAACAATACACCCAGCGGGTGGGTCGACAGGACCCCGCCGGGTTGTGGCTGGGGGTGCGGCTGGCCCATGCGTTGGGCCGTAAAGACCAACAATCCAGTTATGAGCTTGCGTTGCAGAATCTCCACCGGGGCTCCCGTGAATATCGGCTCTGGCAGGAGTGGCGCGACGCTCAGGAGGCACCTTAATGAGCGAGTCAGGGACGGAACTGCCCGGCGCCGAGTTGCGTCGAGTGCGTGAAGAGCGGGGTATGACCCGTGAGGAAGTGTCCGAACACCTGCACCTTTCGATGAGCTACCTTCAGGCTCTCGAGGACGATGACTACGGGCGTTTGCCCGAGCCGCCCTTTATTAAAGGGTATTTACGTAATTACGCCCGTCTGCTCGGCCTGCCCGGCGAGGAACTGGCGTCCCGCTTTCAGCAGCATGTGAACCAGAACCGCCGGGAGCCGGCGCCCACCGAATCCGTGCATGAACCGCTGAGTGGCGGGCGCGACTGGCGCTGGCCGTTGCTGCTGGTGCTGCTGGTCCTGTTGCTGCTGGCCCTGGCATGGTGGTTATGGCCCTCGGCCGGCGAGCCCGAGCCGGTGGGCACGCACCCCGATACGGTGGAAGAATCCGTGGTGCCGGAGCCGTCACCAGCGGCGCCGGCCGACACCGGGTCCGATACGGACCTGGCCCCGGCACCGCCGTCGGAGCCCTCCCCGGACTCCGGAACGGTGGCCCCGGAACCTGTCATGGAGCCGTCTTCCAATACGGAGGATAATGGCATGGACAGCGGGGCCGCGGTGGTGGAGCCACAGGCGGGAACTCCGGAGCCGGCTGATGAGGCCGCCACGGACAGCGAAACCGGAGCCTCCATGGCGGAAACCAGCGGCGACCGGCTGGAAATGGCTTTTTCCCGCGATTGCTGGATCCGGGTCGTTGACGCCACCGGCAAGCGCCTGGTGGAAGGTGTGCAAAGCGCCGGGGATCGTGTGTCCCTCAATGGCGAAGCCCCTTATCGGCTGACCGTCGGTGACGCCGCCGCGGTCAGCGAGATGACACTCAACGGCAAGACGGAAACCCTGCCCGGCAGCGGATCCGGCCAGGTGCTGCGTTTCTCTTTACCGTAGCCCCGTATGACCGTGGCCGCCTAACGCTGTTGAATGCCCGGCCCGGTGCCGGGCCGCGATAAGTCGATCAGACGTTTCAGCTCTTCAGGAGTCAGTATGGAACCGGAAATTTCCATTCAACGCCGCAAATCCCGGCAGATTCATGTGGGATCCGTGCCCGTTGGCGGTGACGCTCCGATCTCCGTGCAGAGCATGACTAACACCGACACCTGCGACGTGGACGCCACGGTGGCGCAGATTCGCCGCCTGGAAGAGGTGGGGGCCGATATCGTGCGGGTTTCGGTGCCGACCATGGACGCCGCCGAGGCCTTCGGCAAGATCCGCAAACAGGTGCAGGTGCCGCTGGTGGCGGACATCCACTACGATTACAAGATCGCCCTGAAGGTGGCCGACGAAGGCGCCGACTGCCTGCGTATCAACCCGGGGAATATCGGTCGTGAGGACCGGGTGCGGGCGGTGATTCAGTCCGCCCGTGATCACGGGGTTCCGATCCGTATCGGGGTCAACGCCGGCTCGCTGGAGAAGGAACTGCAACGCAAATACGGCGAACCCACCAGTGACGCGCTGGTGGAGTCGGCGTTGCGGCACGCGGAGATTCTCGACCGCCACGATTTCCAGGAATTCAAAATCAGCGTCAAGGCCTCCAATGTCTTCATGACCCTGCAGGCTTACCGCAAGCTGGCCACCCAGGTGGAGCAACCCCTGCATCTGGGCGTCACCGAGGCGGGCACGTTCCGCTCCGGCACGGTGAAATCCGCGGTGGCGCTTGGCGGTCTGCTGCTGGAAGGCATTGGTGACACCATCCGTATTTCCCTGGCCACCGACCCGGTGGAGGAAATCCGCGTCGGTTTCGATATTCTCAAGAGCCTCAATCTGCGCAAGAAAGGCGTCAATATCATCGCCTGCCCGAGCTGTTCGCGGCAGAACTTCGATGTGATCCAGACCGTCAACGAATTGGAGGCGCGCCTGGAAGACATCAACGAGTCCGTGGACCTGGCGGTGATCGGCTGCCTGGTCAACGGTCCGGGCGAAGCGCGGGAAGCCGATGTCGGTCTCACCGGCGGCACCCCGAACAATCTGTCCTACGAGGACGGCCAGAAAAGCCACCACGTCAAGCAGGAAGACCTGGTGAGCGAACTGGAACGGATGGTGCGCGCCAAGGTGCAAAAAATGCGCGACGACGAAGCCAAGGGTATTATCGCGCGTAGTGAATAAAGAACGCCGGGTGCCGGACGCCGGACGCTTGACGCCGAAAAGCGGCAAGTCTCCGGCGTTTGTTGTTTCCGGTCGGGTTTCAAGCGTCGGGCGTGCAGCGTCGGGCGTCGAGCGTTAACAAGGAGAACCGGTGGGTAAGAAGATCACCTCCATTCGCGGGATGAACGACATCCTGCCGCAGCAGACGCCGCTGTGGCAGTGGCTGGAAGATAAAGTGCGCGGGGTGCTGGCGGCCTATGGCTACCAGGAGATCCGCACGCCGATCCTGGAGCAGACCGATCTGTTCAAGCGCGGCATCGGCGAAGTCACCGATATCGTCGAGAAGGAGATGTACACCTTCGAGGACCGCAATGGCGACAGCCTGACCCTGCGTCCGGAAGGCACCGCCAGCTGCGTGCGCGCCGCGGAGGAGCACGGTCTGCTCTACAACCAGACCCAGCGGCTCTGGTATGCCGGGCCCATGTTCCGCCATGAGCGTCCGCAGGCCGGCCGTTATCGCCAGTTCCACCAGATTGGCGTGGAAACCTTCGGCATGGACGGGCCGGACATTGACGCCGAGGTGATTCTGCTCTCCGCGCGCCTGTGGAAAGCCCTGGGCTTATCCGATCAGGTCACCCTGGAACTGAATTCCCTGGGAGACGCCGAAGACCGCGCCCGCTACCGTGATGCCCTGGTGGCCTACCTGCGCGAACACAGCGAGCGCCTGGACGACGACTCCCGCCGCCGGCTGGAACGCAACCCGCTGCGCGTGCTCGACAGCAAGGACGCCGGCACCCGCGAAGTGCTGGAACAGGCGCCGCGGCTGGAACAATTTCTTAACCACGATGCCCGTGAGCACTTCAGCAAGCTGTGTGCGTTGCTCGAGGCCGCCGGGATCGAATACCGCCTCAACCCTTATTTGGTGCGCGGGCTGGACTATTACGGCAAAACCGTATTCGAATGGACCACCCGGGCTCTGGGCGCCCAGGGCACGGTGTGCGCCGGCGGCCGTTACGACGGCCTGGTGGCGCAACTGGGCGGCAAGCCGACTCCGGCTGTGGGCTTCGCCATGGGCCTGGAGCGGCTGATTCTGCTGCTGGAACAACAAAACCCGGAACTGCCGGCGCCGGTGGCACTCTATATTGCTGCCATGGGCGAAGTGCAGTCCCAGGCTCTGGCCCTGGCCGAGCGCCTGCGGGACCGGTTCCCCGGCGTCGGCATCGTCGCCCATTGTGGTGGCGGCAGCTTCAAGAGTCAGATGAAAAAAGCCGACCGCAGCGGCGCCCGCTACGCGCTGATCCTCGGCGAGGACGAAGTGGCGCGCGGGGAAGTGGCGGTGAAACCGCTGCGTGAAGACGCGGAACAACAGCAATTGCCCGAGACCGACCTGGCCGACTGGCTGGCCGAACGTCTCGCAAGATCACAAGCGTAAGGAGAAACAGGGGTGGCCGATTACATCCGTGACGAAGAAGAACAAGCCGAGCGTCTGCGCAACTGGTGGCAGAAAAACGGCGTGGCCACGGTAGTGGTGATCGTACTGGCGGTGGGTTCCATGATCGGCTGGCGGCAATGGCAGCAGCATCAAAGCGTTGAAGCCGGCAAGGCCTCCGGCCTGTACGAGAAGATGATCGGCGCGATGCCGACGGGCGCCGGCGACGGCGATGCCGGCGTGGTGAAAACCAATGCCGAAGCCTTGATCGACCAGTTCGCCGGCAGCAGCTACGCCGGTTACGCCCATCTGGCACTGGCCAAACTGGCGGTGCAGGACGGCGATCTGGACGAAGCCGCCAGTCAACTGCGCCTGGTGGTGGACAAACCCGCCACCAAGGAACTGGAACACGTGGCCCGTTTACGCCTGGTGCGAGTGTTGATCGCCCAGAACGAGCTGGACGCCGCCGGCAAGGAATTGGGCCGTACCTGGCCCGAGGCCATGCAGGGGCAGGCCCTGGAGCTCAAAGGCGACGTCGCCAAGGCCAGGCAGCAATGGGACGAAGCACGGGACGCTTATGCTTCCGCACTGGAAGCCATGGGCGGCCAGGGGGGAAGTGACCGCGTGCAAATGAAACTGGATGACCTGAACCGTCAATCGTGAGATTTATGCAGCCTCTTAAAGCCTCCCAAGCCTCCGGCGGTCTGCGCCGCTCCCTCACCACGCGCGGCCTGGTGGCCCTGGTGGCGGGCGCGCTGGTGCTGACCGGATGCAGCAGCAACCCCAACGCCATCGAGCCCAATGATCTGCCGGACTTCGACAGTGCCTACAAGGTCAAACGGCTGTGGAAAGCCAATGCCGGCGACGGCATGGACGAGACCTCGATAAAACTGAGCCCGGCGGTGACCAGCCAGCAAGTGTTCGCCGCCGACGTGCACGGTCAGGTCTACGCGTTCAACCGCGAAGACGGCGACCGGCAATGGCGTAAAAAGACCGAGGATCGCATCTCCGGCGGCCTCTTCGCCGGCTACGGCAAGGTCTACTACGGCACCCGGGAAGGCGAGGCGGTGGCGCTGTCCGCCGAGGACGGCAGCGAATTGTGGCGCCGCCAGTTGAGCAGCGAGATCCTCTCCGCCCCCACCGGCACCAGTTCCCTGGCGCTGTACCAGACCATCGACGGCCGTATCCAGGCGCTCGATAGTGAAACCGGTGAGCCGCGCTGGGAGTACGAGACCGCCATTCCCAACCTGATTCTGCTGGGCGGCACACAGCCGGTGGTCACCGCCGGGCGTGTCTACGCGGCGTTTTCCGGCGGCAAGGTGGTGTGCCTGGACGAACAGACCGGTTCGCCGATCTGGGAGCGCCGGGTGGCCGAGCCCACCGGCCGCTCCGAACTCGACCGTCTGGTGGACATCAACACCAGCCTGATCGTGGAGAACGGCGGTGTGTTCACCGCTACGTTCCAAGGCAAGGTGGCGGTGCTGGACTGGGAAAACGGCCGCCCCTACTGGGCCAAGGACATTTCCAGCCACCAGCGCCTCAGTTCCGATCTGGGCACGCTGTTCGTCAGCGATGATCAGGGCCTGGTTCGCGGCGTCGACCAGCGTAGCGGCACCTTCCTGTGGCAGCAGGACAAGCTCTATGGCCGCCGCCTCACCGGTACCGCGGTGCAGGATGACCTGGTGGTGGTCGGTGACTACGAAGGCTATCTGCACTGGATGGATCAGAGCGACGGCAAGCTGGTGGCCCGCTATCGCCATCGCGGCAAGCCCATTGTGTCCGCGCCGATCCGCCACGACGACGTCATCTACGTGCTTGGCAGCGAGGGCCGTCTGGCCGCCTACCGCCTGGAAGCCCGGGACTGATCCGGGACGCTCTTTTCACCCTCTCCCCTCAAGGGAGAGGGGAGACGAGACAGACCTTTCTATTCGGCCCCCTCTCCCTTGAGGGGAGAGGGGGCGTTTGAGGAAAGGCGAAGCCATTCCGACACCATCGTCCCAGCCATTGCCGATTAATTTGGCAACTTTCCCGCTAAGTTAATACCATAGCGCCCCAATATACCGTCAGAGTGCCGCATGAAACCGGTTATCGCCCTGGTGGGCCGCCCCAATGTGGGCAAGTCCACGCTGTTCAATCGCCTAACCCGTACCCGGGACGCCCTGGTGGCGGACTTTCCCGGGCTCACCCGTGACCGCAAGTACGGGGACGGCCGCATGGGCGACCGACCCTACATCGTGGTCGATACCGGCGGTATCGGCGAAAGCGAGGAGGGCATAGACCGGCCGATGACCGATCAGGCCCTGCTTGCCGTGGGTGAAGCGGACGCCGTGCTGTTCCTGGTGGACGGCCGCGCCGGCCTGACCGCCGCCGATCAACAGGTGGCCTCGGAGTTGCGCAAGCTGCCCAAGCCGGTGTTTCTGGTGGTGAACAAGACCGATGGCCTGGACCCGGATTCCGCCATGGCGGATTTCTACGCTCTGGGGCTGACCCAGGTGCTGCCCATCGCCGCCGCCCACGGGCGTGGTGTACGCGCGCTGATGGACGAGGTGCTGGCCGTCTTCCCCGAGCCGGAAGAAACCGGTGAAGAGGAAGAACCGGAAGCCCCGGACACCGTGCGGGTAGCGGTGCTGGGCCGCCCCAATGTGGGCAAATCCACGCTGATCAACCGTATTCTTGGCGAAGAGCGGGTGGTGGTGTTCGACCAGGCCGGTACCACCCGGGATTCCATTGAGGTGCCGTTCGAGCGCAATGGCCGGCCTTATGTGCTGATCGACACCGCCGGGGTGCGCCGCCGGGGAAAAGTCCACGAGACCATCGAAAAATTCTCGGTGATCAAGGCGCTGCAGGCGGTGGACGCTGCCCAGGTGGTGTTGCTGGTGGTGGATGCCCGCGACGGCATCAGTGACCAGGATCTGCACCTGTTGGGCTATGTGCTGGAAGCCGGCCGCGCCCTGGTGATCGCCATGAACAAGTGGGATGGTCTGGAAAGCGATCACAAGGAGTGGGTCAAGCAGCAACTGGATCGCCGCCTGCAATTCGTGCCCTGGGCCAAAATAAAATTCATTTCCGCCCTGCACGGCACCGGCGTCGGCGACTTGTTCGGTCTGGTGGAGCGGGCCTGGGATTCCGCTTTCATCAAGATCGGCAGCAATGCCCTGACGCGCATGCTGGAAGACATCACCCATTCCCATCCGCCGCCTCGCAGCGGCCGTTTTCGCGCCAAGCTGCGGTACGCGCACCTGGGCGGCTCGAATCCGCCGGTGGTGGTGATTCACGGTAACCGCACCGATTCATTGCCGGTCAGTTACCGGCGTTATCTGGAGAACCGGTTCCGGGAACTGCTGAAAATCGAGGGGTCGCCGATCCGGCTGGAGCTGAAATCCGGCGACAACCCCTACGAGGGGCGCAAGAATCCGCTGACCGATCGGCAGATCCGCCGTCGCCGGCGCATGATGAAGCACATCAAGAAATAACTCGGATTCCGATAGAAAAAACGGAGAACGGCTGCCGTCGTGGGGACGGCACGGTTCCGGATCAAGCGGGGGGAGCACGGGGTGCGATACCACTGTGGAATGCGACTCTGGTCCGCCGCCGTACTGGCAAGTACGGTGGGGCTGAGCCATGCCCAGGAAATGGCCGGCCCGGATATCCCCCGGGTGCTGACCCCGGCCCGCCTCGATCAGCCTCTCTCCGAAGTCCCCGCCAGTGTCACCATCATCACCCAGGACATGATTCGCGCCAGCGGCGCCCGGGAACTGTATCAGGTCATGCGGCTGGTTCCCGGCATGAGCGTGGCCAAGGCCGACGGCAATGTACCGTCAGTGTCCTATCACGGCACCCAGGCCCGTGATCATCGCCGCATGCTGGTATTGCTGGACGGCCGCAGTGTTTATCGGCCGGGACTGGCGCGGGTCAACTGGAATGATCTCCCCATCGCTCTGGAGGATGTGGAGCGCATTGAGGTCACTCGTGGCCCGGCCGCCGCGGCCTACGGCGCCAACGCCTTTTCCGGGGTGATCAATATCATCAGTCGCGATCCACGCGACAGCGAAGGCCAGAGAGTGCGTCTGCGCGCCGGCAACAATGGCATTCGTGACGCCTATGTCAGCGGCGGCTGGCACCTCGGCGACAGTGCCTTCCGGATCTCCGTGGAGAGCCGCGCCGACGACGGTTACGACGCCGGCTTGCCGCCGATGGAGGGCGGCGATGCCAAACGCACCCAAAGCGTTAATAGTCGCGGAGCCTGGGAACTGGATAATGGCGACGTGCTCAGCCTTTACTTCGGCGGTAGCCGTTCAAAACTGGAACGGGCGCCGGAAAGCAGTCTTCGCGGGCTGGGCGATTATCAGCGTCTGGCGATACAGCGCGACGACAGCGCCTTTGCCGGCATGGTGTGGGAACGCCAACTGTCTGACTGGCATCAACTTAAGGTCTCGGGTTACGCCCAGTATTCGGACGAAGAGTTGCCGCTGACCATGTGTTATTTCGACCCGCTCACCGGGCGGCACGGCGCTGGCGGCGGCCTGCTTTTCTCGAAGGAAATGCGCGACCTGTATCTGGCCCACGATGGTGACATTGACGCCACACTGGCCGCCGCGCCCGCCGACCCGGCGGTACAGCAGCGCTACGCCAACTTGCTCAGCAGCGGCGCTGACCGTTTTTGTGGCACCAGTTACCTGGACGTGCGCGAGCATCGTTACGACCTGGAAATCCAGGATACCGTTCAAATCAACTCGTGGGCGCGGCTGGTGGCGGGACTCAACCTGCGCTACGACCGGGGCAGCTCGCAAACCTACCTCAGCGGCACCGCTGATAACGTCAGCCGCCGCGCTTTTGCCAATCTGGCGCTGAAGCCGCTGTTCCGGCTCACCGCCAATCTGGGCGGGTACTGGGAATATGATGACCTCAACGGCGAGCACTTCACGCCGCGCGTCGGTTTGTCCTGGCAACTGATGCCCGGACACCATTTGCGTTGGGTATACGCCCGTGGCCTGCGCTCGCCGGACATCTACGAGGACCAGGCCCATTCCAACGCGCCGATCAGCCGGCTCAACGGACCTTTTGGCGACCGCACCGCGGACTGGCTGGGGTGGGATCCGGCCTACTTCTTTGTCAGCGAACAGGCCGATGGCAATCTGAAACCGGAACGTATCCGCTCTCGGGAATGGGGTTACTACGGCCACTTCGGTGACGTGGAACTGGATGTGCGTTATTTCCAGGAAGAGCTCTGGGACCTGATCAGCGGCCCCATCAGCCCGGTGAATTTTGACGCCGACAACAGCGGCAAGGTCAGCCATCGCGGTACCGAAGCGCAGCTCAGCTGGCGGCCCGGCGCGCATCACTGGCTGCGTCTCAGCGGCGCCCACATCCATACCCGCAGCAACCGTGACACGGAATTACGCTTCGCCGCCCGTGACAGCGGCAGCGCCCTGTGGGAATGGCACGTGCTGCGGAACTGGTGGCTTTCCAGCGGCTATTACCTGGCGCGGGACTATAACAATCACCCTTATGAACGCCTGGATCTGCAACTGGCTTATCGCCGTGCCCTGGGGGCGACCCACCTGGAGGCCAGCCTGTTGGTGCAGCACTTCCTCGAAAACGAGCCGGTGGTGTTCGAGGAAAATCGCTATCGGGCTGATGAACGGTTCTGGCTAACCCTGGCTTTGCGGTTCTGACTATGACGGAGCGACGCCTTTTCCATAACGTCCGACTCCTCGCCTTCACCGGCGGGGAGCGGATCGGTGTCGCACCGCGGGGAGGTCATTGAGCGTGCGCTGGTCAAGGAAGGCCCGGATTCTGCTCGCAACCCTCGCGTTATATTCGCTGTCGGCGGCGGCCGACGACCCGCTGCGCGTGCGCGTGATCAGCGATCAGCCGCAGCAGCGCGGCGCCTTTCTGCTGGCCCTGGAACAGGTGCCGTCCGCGCTGCCCTGGAGCCTGGTGGAAAGTGGTGCCGACGTTACCCTGGCTTTGGGCGCCGCTCCGTTTCGGCGCGCGGTGGAAGAGGGCGGCCCGGTGCTGGGTGTTTCGGTGCCGCCGGCGGTGGTTGACGAGGCCAGACGCCGGGATTGCCAGTGCAGCGCGATCTGGAGTGGCGTGTCGCTGGAACAACAGTTGCGCCTGATCGAAATCCTCTTTCCCGGAGTCAGCCGCGTTGGCGTTTTGTATGGCCCCGACAGCGCCTGGCAGCCGCTGCCGTCGGCGGCCACCGCTTCCCTGCAACTGGACTGGATGCCGGTTTCCTCCGCCGCCGGCATCGGACCGCTGCTGAGAAGGTACTTGCCACAGTGGGATTTGCTGTTACTGCCGGAAGACGAGACGCTGTTCAACGCCGGCACCGCCAAACTCATTTTACTCTCCGGCTACCGCCAACGCGTGCCCGTGGTCGGCCCTGGTCAGGGGTTCGTCAACGCCGGCAGTGTCGCCAGTGTTCATTCCTCTTTGCCGGCGTTGGCACGGCAAACATTGCGCTGGCTCGACCAATGGCGGCGACAAGGGCACTGGCCGTCGCCGGATTTTGTCGAGCACAGCAGTATCAGCGTCAATGAGCACGTGGCACGCGCCTATAACCTGCCGCTTTGGGAACCCCGGGCGTTACAACGAAAATGGGAGGAACAGCCATGATGGCCCAGGGGGGGATTCGCCGGCAGTTGCGCTGGCTCGGTGTGATACCGGCGCTGATCATGCTGGTTCTGGTTCTGGTGACACTCACCTGGCAGCGTCTGCAGGACGCCGACAACGAAGTGCGCGAACTGGGCGGCTTCCTGGCCCGCCAGCTGGCCGCCGCCGCCGAGTACGGCGTGCTCTCCGGCAACACTTCGGAGCTGCGCCGTCACGCCAACATGGCACTGCAACGCCCGGACGTCTATTACGTGGCGTTCCGTGACGAGACCGGCCAGGTGTTATTGAGCGAAGGCCGGGCCACCAGCGACGGGCGCGGCGGACTGCTGGAATTCCGCGCGGGCATCTATCGGCAGCCGCTGTCCGCTTCTGAAACCGAGCGCTATGTGGATCCCGGAGACCGGGTCGGCGAAGTGGTGCTGGGGCTGGCCCCGGAACTGCTGGCGGCGCGGCAAAAGGAAATCCTCGCCGCCAGCCTGGTGCCGGCCTTGCTGGCGATGATGGTGGGCCTGGTGTGTGCTGGTTATCTGGCCCGCCGCATCGCCGAGCCGCTGTCCTATCTGTCCGGTCTGGTGCGGGTGATTCGCGGCGGTGATTACCGCGCCCGCGGTGACCACCATCTGCAGGGGGAACTGTCGGATCTGCAGCGGGACATCAACGAACTGGCCTCTGGTCTGGAGCGCGCCCGCGCCGATCAACAACGGGCCATGGGGGAATTGCGGCAAGCCCATCGCAGCGCGCAGCAGGCCAGCCAGGCGAAAACCGACTTCCTGGCGATGATGAGCCATGAACTGCGCACCCCCATGAATGGCGTGCTCGGCATGCTGCAACTGCTGGAAACCACGAAGCAGAATGAGGAGCAGCGCGAGTACACCCAGGCGGCGCTGGAATCCACCGGCCACCTGCTGGAAGTGATCAACGACATTCTCGATTTCTCGCGCATCGAAGCCGGGCGCATGGACATCGATCAGACCTTCTTCGCCCCCGGCCCGCTGTTGGAAAACTGCATCGGCACTTTCCGCTATGTGGCGCGCCACAAAGGCCTGTACCTGGAGCTGGAAGGGCTGGAGCAACTGGAAGGCTATGACCTGTATTCCGATCCCACGCGGCTACGGCAGATTCTCAGCAATCTGATCTCCAACGCGGTGAAATTCACCGAGCAGGGCGGGGTGCGGGTGACCATCCAGGCCGCCGCCGACGAGCACGGCCTGATGAACCTGTCGCTGTCCGTCACCGACACCGGCATCGGCATCTCCGACGCCCAGCGCGACCGCCTGTTCGTGGCCTTCTCGCAACTGGACGCGTCGCCGTCACGCCGTTATGGCGGCACCGGCCTGGGGCTGGCCATCGCCCGGCGCCTGGCGGAAATGCTCGGTGGCGATCTGGCCGTCAAAAGCCAGCCCGGAGAGGGCAGCTGTTTCACCTTGCGATTGCGTGTGCGCGCCCGGGTCGCCGGGGAGCTGGCCAGCGATGGCCCGCGCATCGATGATGGCCTCCTGAGCGGCCGCGCTCTGCTGGTGGAAGACAACCTGGTCAACCGCATGGTGGCGGCGCGCATGCTGGAAAATCTGGGGCTGGAAGTGGTCAGCTGTGGCGATGGCGAAACCGCGCTCAACACCATTCAGGGAGAAAACTTCGACGTGGTGCTGATGGACGTGCAAATGCCAGTGATGGACGGCCTGGAAGCGACCCGGGCGATCCGCCGCTGGGAACGGGCGGCGGGCCGCTCGCCGGTGCCGATCATCGCGCTCACCGCCAACGCCTTGGGAGAGGAACGGGAACGTTGCCTCGCCTCGGGCATGGACGACCACCTGGCCAAACCCTACCGCCGGCAATTGCTGGCGAAGTTGCTCAGTCGTTATCTGAAGACGGCAGAAGCCGGGTGACTTTGGATTCGAAGCGGCCATCCGCCAGCCGCGTTTCCACGGTCTGGCCTTCCCGCAGGGTTTCCACCGAACGCAGCGGCTGGCCCTCGGCCAGCGTCAGCGAATAACCCCGGTCCAGCGTCGCCAGCGGACTGGCGGTATGCAACCGCCGGCCCAGCCCGGTGAGCCGCTGCTGCAATTGGCTGCGCTGGTGCAGCAACGGCACCGGCAGCCGCCGTTGCAGGCCCAGCAGACGTTGCCGCTGCAGCGCCAGCTGCTGACGCGGGGACTGCTGCATCACCCGCCCTTTCAAGCGATCCAGCCGCGCTTGCAGCAGCGTCTGCTTGTGCTGCAGCGCCCGTTGCAGACGGGCCTGATATTCGTCCACCTGCTGCCGGCGCTGTTCCAGCTCCCGTTGCGGGTGGCGCAACTGCAGCCGGTGGGCCAGCTGGCTCAGCCGCTGACGGCGATATTGCAGCGTGCCGGCCACCGCCCGGTGCTGGCGGCGCTGCAACTGATCCAGTCGCGCCAGAATCGCCTCGCCGTCCGGGCTCACCAGCTCCGCCGCCGCCGACGGCGTGGGCGCGCGCAAATCAGCGGCGAAATCCGTCAGCGCCACGTCCACCTCATGGCCCACCGCCGAGACAATGGGAATCGGGCAAGCCGCCACCGCCCGCACCAGGGCTTCATCATTGAACGCCCACAGATCCTCCAGCGAACCGCCGCCCCGGCCGATCACCAGCACGTCGCAATCCGCCCGGCGCACCGCCAGGTCCAACGCCCGGCGCAGTTGCATTGGTGCTTCATCGCCCTGTACCGCCGCCGGGTAGACCAGCACCGGAATGCCGGGACAGCGGCGTTTCAGCACCTGCACCACATCGCGCACCGCCGCGCCGCTGGGGCTGGTGATCACGCCGATGCGGCGCGGCCAGCGGGGCAGGGGGCGCTTGCGTTCGCTAGCGAACAGCCCTTCCGCCTCCAGTTTCGCCTTGAGCGCCTCGAACTGGGCCCGCAGCGCCCCTTCGCCGGCCTCTTCCATGTGCTCCACCACCAGTTGGAAACCGCCACGCGGCACGTACAGCGTGACCCTGGCGCGCACCAGCACCTGCTGGCCGTCGCGGGGCTGGAAGCGCAGCAACTGATTGCGATTGCGGAACATGGCGCCGTTGACCTGGGCGCGGTCGTCCTTGAGGCTGAAATACCAATGGCCGGAACGGGGACGGGACAGATTGGACAGCTCCCCCTGCAACCAGATCAGCGGGAAACTGCCTTCCAGCAGTCCCTGGGCTTCCAGGTTGAGACGGCTGATGGAATAGGGTTCGGTGCGTGATGAAGTCATGCCGCGCAATGTAAGCGCCCCCCGCCGTCGCCGCAAGCGTCGCGGCCCATGGATGTGGGAGCCTGCCCGCAGGCGAATCTTCCCAATCCCTGAATCTGTCAATTATTGTGCATTGCCCGCGGCGGACGGACCGCGATCCCCGATTGCCGCGAAGGACCGCCATACCGTATAATGCCCCGCTTAATTTAACGGAGCCTTTGGTCCGGTTTGACGTGGCGGCGCCCCATGACCGTCCGGTGCCGCCCGGCATCTTCGGCCAGGCCGAATCTCCCCCAGCTCCCACGGTGCAATATGCTCAGAATTGCCCAAGAAGCCCTGACGTTTGACGACGTTTTGCTCCTGCCTGCCCACTCGGATGTACTGCCCAAGGATGTGTCCCTCAAGTCGCGCCTGACGCGGGAAATCGAACTGAATATTCCGCTGGTCTCCGCCGCCATGGACACCGTTACCGAACACCGCCTGGCCATTACCATGGCCCAGGAAGGCGGCATCGGTATCCTGCACAAGAGCATGCCGCTGGAGGACCAGGCCCGTCAGGTGCGCGCGGTGAAGAAATACGAATCCGGCGTGGTGAAGGATCCGATCACCATCAGCCCGGACGCCACCGTGGCGGAGCTGCTGCGCCTCACCGAAGCCAACAACATCTCTGGTGTGCCGGTGGTGGAAGGCGAGCAGGTGGTGGGCATCGTCACCAGCCGTGACACCCGCTTCATCACCGACTACGACCAGCACGTGGCCGACATCATGACCCGCCAGGAGCGCCTGGTGACGGTCAAGGAAGGCGCCAGCGCCGACGAAGTGCAAGGCCTGCTACACAAACATCGCATCGAGAAAATCCTGGTGGTCAACGAGTCCGGCGCCCTGCGCGGCATGATCACCGTCAAGGACATCGAGAAAGCCACCCGCTACCCCAACGCCTGTAAAGACAGCCAGGGCCGCCTGCGCGTGGGCGCCGCCGTTGGCACCGGCGCCGGTACCGAGGAACGGGTCGCCGCGCTGGTGGAAGCCGGCGTGGACGTGATCGTGGTCGACACCGCCCACGGCCACTCCCAGGGCGTCATCGACCGCGTCGCCTGGGTCAAAAAGAACTTCCCGGACGTGCAGGTGATCGGCGGTAACATCGCCACCGCCGCCGCCGCCCGCGCCCTGGTGGAAGCCGGCGCCGACGCGGTGAAAGTGGGCATCGGCCCGGGCTCCATCTGCACCACCCGCATCGTCGCCGGCATCGGCGTACCGCAAATCACCGCGGTCTCCGACGTCGCCGCCGAACTGGAAGGCACCGGCGTGCCGCTGATCTCCGATGGCGGCATCCGCTTCTCCGGCGATATCGCCAAGGCCGTCGCCGCCGGCGCCCACGCCATCATGATCGGCTCCCTGCTGGCCGGCACCGAGGAAGCGCCGGGCGAAGTGGAACTGTTCCAGGGCGGCTACTACAAAGCCTACCGTGGCATGGGTTCCCTGGGCGCCATGGCCGGTTCCTCCGGTTCCTCCGACCGCTACTTCCAGGACGCCGCGGCCGGCGTCGAGAAACTGGTACCGGAGGGCATCGAAGGGCGCGTACCCTACAAAGGCCCGATGAGCGCCATCGTCCACCAACTGATGGGCGGCCTGCGCGCCTCCATGGGCTACACCGGCTGCGCCAGCATCGACGAAATGCGCACCAAGCCGGAATTCGTCAAGGTCACCAACGCGGGCATGAAAGAAAGCCATGTACACGACGTGACCATCACCAAGGAAGCGCCGAATTACCCGGTGGGGTGAGACGCGACCGAAGCACTGCTTCGCAGCGCGGCTCACGCCCGGCCATGGACGGCCGGGCAGGGCGCTCTGGAGAGGGGGTGTTGCGCCAGGGATGGCAAGCACGGTGCCCCGACGAAGCGCAACAGATATAGAACTGGCCGGCCCAACCGCCGGCCTTTGCATTTAAAGCCGGCCCCGAACCGCCGGCCCTAACCGGAAACGGACCATGCAAGACATCCATGCCCAGCGCCTCCTGATCCTCGACTTCGGCTCCCAGTACACCCAACTGATCGCCCGCCGCGTGCGCGAAATCGGCGTCTACTGCGAAATCCGCGCCTTCGATATCAGCGCCGAGGACATCGCCGAATTCAACCCCAAAGGCATCATCCTCTCCGGCGGCCCGGAATCCGTCACCGCCGCCGAAACCCCGCGAGCGCCGCAAGCGGTGTTCGAACTGGGTGTGCCGGTGCTGGGCATCTGCTACGGCATGCAAACCATGGCCGAGCAACTGGGCGGCGCCGTGGTGGCCGGTGAAAAACACGAATTCGGCTACGCCCGCGTCGCCAAAGCCGAAAGCAGCGCCCTGCTGGACGGCATCGTCGACCACGAAGAAGGCGGCCAGGAATACCTCGACGTGTGGATGAGCCACGGCGACCGTGTCGGCGCGGTACCGGAAGGCTTCGTCGTTACCGCCACCACCGACAGCTGCCCCATCGCCGGCATGGCCAACGACGAAAAACGCTTCTACGGCGTCCAGTTCCACCCGGAAGTCACCCACACCCTGCAAGGCGGCCGCCTGCTGGAACGCTTCATCCGCGAACTGTGTGGCTGTGAAGCCCTGTGGACCCCGGCCAACATCATCGAAGACGCCATCACCACCATCAAAGAACAGGTCGGCACCGACGACGTCATCCTCGGCCTCTCCGGTGGTGTCGACTCCTCCGTGGTCGCCGCGCTACTCCATAAGGCGATCGGCGACCAGCTCACCTGCGTGTTCGTCGACAACGGCCTGCTGCGCCACCAGGAAGGCGACCAGGTCATGGAAATGTTCGCCGACCACATGGGCGTGCGCGTCATCCGCGTCGACGCCGAAGACCACTTCCTCTCCCGCCTGGCCGGCGAAGCCGACCCGGAGAAGAAGCGCAAAATCATCGGCAACACCTTCATCGACATCTTCGACGCCGAAGCCGCCAAGCTCACCAACGCCAACTGGCTGGCCCAGGGCACCATCTACCCGGACGTGATCGAATCCGCCGCCTCCAAAACCGGTGGCGCCCACGTGATCAAATCCCACCACAACGTGGGCGGCCTTCCCGAGCACATGAAACTCAAGCTCGTCGAACCCCTGCGTGAACTGTTCAAGGACGAAGTGCGCAAAATCGGCCTCGAGCTCGGCCTGCCCTACGACATGGTCTACCGCCACCCCTTCCCCGGCCCCGGCCTGGGCGTGCGCATCCTCGGCGAAGTCAAAAAGGAATACGCCGACACCCTGCGCCTGGCGGACCACATCTTCATCGAAGAACTCAAAGCCGCCGGCCTCTACCACAAAACCAGCCAGGCCTTCGCCGTCTTCCTCCCGGTCAAATCCGTCGGCGTCGTCGGCGACGCCCGCCGCTACGAATACGTGGTGGCCCTCCGCGCCGTCGAAACCATCGACTTCATGACCGCGCGCTGGGCGCACCTGCCGTACGAGTTCCTGGAGAAGGTCTCCAGCCGGATCATTAATGAGATCCCGGGCATCAGCCGCGTGACGTATGACATCTCGTCCAAGCCGCCGGCTACGATTGAGTGGGAATGATCTGATTTAGGCTGAAAGTAAGGGCTTACTTAAAGGCCGTCGGCGCGGGAGCGTTGGCGGCCTTTTTGCGTTTTGAGGTAAAGTGTTGGGCAAGATATCAGGAGGCAGCCTGCGGTGGGGTTTGTGAGCGGCTGATTTTTCTGCTTTTATTTCAAGTCATGAGAAATCAAGAAAAAGGGATATGACGCCGGCGCGTTCATTGGATATTCGAGCTGGTGTCCTAATTCCTGTTGGGCCGCTGGGCCATGAACATACGCACAGCAAATAAAGCCGACGCGGCAGATATTGCTCGCATCCATGTAGACACCTGGCGTGCCGCATATACTGGCATTGTTCCCGAAGGCGACCTGTCGCGGCTTTCAAAGGCAGATCGCGAGAAAAGATGGGCCAAAACACTATCTGAATCTGCCAATGGCACTCATGTTGCAGTTGGTTCCGACGGGCTGGTTGTCAGCTGGACCTCATTCGCTCCAAGGAGGGACAGCGGTGGCCGGGGCATTGGTGAGCTGTACGCGATTTACCTAGACCATTCGCATTGGGGAGAGGGGATCGGAAGGGAGTTGATGGATGATGCAGTGTCACTGCTTCACTATCATGGGTTCACCTCTATCACCCTTTGGGTACTGCAAGAGAACTCGCGAACGCGTGCCTTCTACGCGCAGGCTGGATTCAGCCATGACGGCGCCTCAAAGGTCATCGAGATAGATGGCAAAGAGCTAGTTGAACTCAGATACAGGAAGGCAGCCCAACAAGGCGCTCAACCGGACGCCTTCGGCGCCGGTTAGCTTTGACGTTATGCCCCTTTGAGGCAAAGAGTAGTTTGCGGCCTAAATGGCTTTAACAGAGAGAATTATGCAGAAAGCAAAAGAATCACCTTTTCTTAGTGAACGAGGAATTATCGAAAATGGTTTCTCGGAGAGACTTGAAGAGTACAAGAGCGGTTCAACGACATCGCCATTGCTGATGCTTGGTGATGCACTAGGTGTTCTTAAAGAACTCCCAGATTCATCAATAGATTGTGTAGTAACCTCACCCCCTTACTGGGGTAAGAGAGAGTACGAAAACGGTGGGATTGGCTTAGAGTCGGATTATCGAGACTTCGTTAAAGATTTATGCGCAATTTTTCTAGAGCTAAAGCGTGTTCTAAAAGATGATGGGTCGTTCTGGCTCAACATAGGTGATTCGTACAAAGCCAAGAAGTTACTTGGGATTCCTTGGCGTGTGGCATTTGAGCTTACCGATAACCAAGGATGGATTCTTAGGAATAGCGTCATATGGAACAAAGTAAAGAGCGGTATGGACAACACTAAAGATCGCCTTGGCAATGTTCATGAGAATGTATTTCATTTTGTTAAAAAAATAAGTACTACTATGACGCCGACTCGATAAGATCTAAGCCTCGCCAAACAAAAGTTGTAAACGGGGCGGTAGTTTCAGCAACAGGTGTTTCAGGAGTTCGCTACAAGCGACAAATAGAATTGTCAACAGCGTTAAGCGATGAAGAAAAATTATTGGCTCGTGAAGCCCTGGATAGCATATTATCTGATGTTGCAGAAGGCAGGCTGTCAGACTTTAGAATGGTTATTCGGGGGCAACAGCGATCTACGCACTCGGATAAAGAGAAGGTTTCTGGCCGTGCAAAAGAGCTTCGGGACAAGGGTTTTTATTTCCTTAAATACCATCCAAGGGGAAGCAAACCAACAGATGTATGGGATATTATTCCAGAGGATACGCAAAAACGAGATCTGCATTTTGCGCCGTACCCAGAGGATTTGTGCAGGATTCCCATTTTAGCTACATGCCCAGAAGATGGGATTGTGTTAGACCCGTTTTGTGGCACAGGAACGACTCTTTTGGTAGCGAAACAGCTAAATAGAAAATCCATTGGTGTTGATATATCCAAACAATATCTTGATATGTCCGAAGAGCGGAGTTGGTCGCTTTTATGAGTAAGGTTTTGGAACTATTTGGCCATTCTACTAAAGTCGCCAACGAAAACTGGCAGACTATTGTGGATGAGCAACAATGCCCATTTCTAGGTAAGACCTGTTACAAGGTCAGGAAAAGTAATCCGGAAATTTCGATTGGAACTTGTACCGTTTTGTATGGCAGAGAAGAGAATCCAATCATTATTTGCCCTGCGCGGTTAATTGACAATGTAACCATCCCCTAAAATCGGTGAATGCGTAATTAGAGTTCTCCGACCTACAATGAGGCAAACGGAGAACGACATGAAGAAATCGCGGTACAGC
>NZ_OBMO01000013.1 GCF_900217905.1 Alloalcanivorax xenomutans | reverse complement strand
TTCACTGGAAGATCTGACACCATGGGAATACCTGGCGAAACACAAACGGGCGGAGAACTCTAATCAACGGTGCAACTGAAACAGGGATGTTTACACGGTCAGCATGAAACCGCCGCAGCCGGCCAGAGCGATGAAAAACACCACCCGCCAGAAACCCGCGTAGTACCAGGAAAATTCGGGACAAGCCGATTGAGGCGAGTGAGTGGGTGTGGTCATCACTCATGGCTCGAAATGAAAGGCGTTGCGGGAGCTGTAAAAATCTTCCAACGCCTCGGTTCGCTTGTTGCGGTAGTTCATATAGTAGACCACGTGGGTTTGGCCAAGCCGGGCGTAGCGCACCAGATGCCAGTCTTGTTTGGACTCAAAGATCAGCCCGCTGTCGTCGGCTACCAGAACGCTTTGATCGCCAGACACTCTGTCAGCATCGAAGACGAAGCCATCATCATCTCGCATATAGATCCCGCCGGATGGACGTTCGAATTCTGACTGGCTCGGTTGCAACGGAACCTTGACTCTAATGTAGTCGCTTTTCCCATCGTCGCTTTGGAAGACCATGTTTTCTCCGAGGGAAAGCATGTAATAGCCGCTACCGGACCAGTGTTCGGCCGTATAGCCCTGAGGGAGGGTCATTTCCGCGCCCTCGAACAGGGAGACGGATTGCGCCGGCGAGAACAGGCCGAGAGTGTTGTCCATGTAGCTGTTCAGACTGACGCCGTCGTCCGCGCCGGTGGTCCGGGCGTTATTGGCGATGACGCCGAACCGTTTGACCTCGTCCATATTCCTCAAGGTGCGGGTGGTGATCAGCAGGGTGCGCCCCTGGCTCAATGGAATCGTCCGATACAGGTCATAGCCCGCGAGATAGGCCTCATCCTCGACTTCGTCGTACTCGGTGAAGACATCGACAAACAAGCCATCTTTTTCATACAAGCGGTGCGTTCCGGGCCAGCGGCTTTCTTTCGCGACGTCTTCCGGGGGCGCGTCCTTGATCGTCAAGGTCAGGTCCGGACTCACCTGATTGAACAAAGGCTGGTCGGTCTCGGGCTCGGCCAGGCTGAACAAACGCCATTGCTTCGGTCCTTCCTGGTGGACATAAAAGCCCTTATCCCCCGACGGTAGGTTCAGGGTAAAGGTCTCGGGGAAAACGACGGTCGCACTGCCGTCTGCCTGAGCCGGAATTTCCAGGTCGGCGTGTTTTTCCGCTTCTTCCCGTTTCATCGTCTCGATGTGCTGGTGCCGCTCATTCAAAGCATTCTTGAACCCGGCTTCGCCGTCCAGCGCATGGGGTTTGATGAAGAAGATGTTTTCACGACCGTCGGACATCAACAGTTTCAACTGGCCGTCAATCAGCTTCGCCGTCAATTGTGTCTTCAAACGCTTCATGCGCTTGTCGTCCGGCTCGGGCAGCAGAGCGAGCGGTTTGTCCGGTTTTTTAGCGTCATAGGCGACCAGGCTGCCGTCTTCGTCGTCATAGACGAAGAAACTCGACTTGCCGAGCCCCGCCAGGGAAAGAGGGGACAGCATGGCGGTTTTGAGAACGAACCTGGTATCGTCCGGGCCTTGCACCCGCCAATAGCTTTTTCCCGCCAGGGCCGCGCCCGGTGCCACGGTCAACATGGTCAACAGGCCGAGCCGCAGAGCAGTTTTAATATTCGTAGCGGTCATCATGGAAGCTCGGTAGCTCGGAGTCGTAGTACAGGGCGAGGATACCACCTCGCCCTCCCTTGGGGCGTTCGTCACCGGACCAGCTCGATGCCAGCTCACACAGACATTCGTTCTCGATACTCAGGCGCACGGCGCCGTTGTCGAGCCGCCAGAAATAGACCTTGCCGCGATGGTCTTCCTGGCTGGCGGTGACGGGACCGTATTCTTTCTCCAGGCGGGTCTTGAGGGTCATCACCTGATCGTCATCGAACACGTCCAGGGGCTTTTCCCCTTTCACACCATCGTGGTTGCCGACCCGCGAGGTGATGATGTACAGGGTGTCGTCCTGGTCAGTAAGAAAGGCGGGGGCCCAAAGGGGAATATCGTGGAAGTAGACGTTGGGGCGGGCGGTTTCCTCTTCCCAGTCGATGGAGAAGTTGCCTCGCAGGATGTCCTTGGCCTGATACTGTTCACCAAAAAGAAACACCTGCAGGTTCATGACCTCATTGGAGGGTTCCCGGGTATAGGGAATGTGGTTGTCGTCGAGCAGTGGGGCGATGGCGGTATCGCTGTCCAGAGCATCCAGATCCAGCCTTGGGGCACGATCCGCACAGCCGCTCATCGCCAGTATCGCTCCCAGGCAAAAGCACGCGGGCCGGAGCAGATCTCCGTTGATACTCATGAGTACATCCTTTGCAGTTTTATCGGCATGGTGATCCCTCCATGCTTGGTCAAAGTATAGGCAGTCCTGGTCTAACCCGCAAAAACCGTGGCCTGGGGACAGGCGGTCAACGTAACAGCCCTCGCTTGGCGCCGGCCACGGTCAGCGCCATCTGTCGCGGCAGCCAGGGCATGCGATACATCAGCGGAAAGGCGACGTCACGTAATGCCGGGATCCACTTGCCATGAGACTGGAACAGAGGCGTCAGCCAGCGGCTCATGTTCTGGTAGAAGCGGATCGAGCCGGCCCGCCGCCGCTGGAAGCCGGCCCACACCTGGGGCCACTGATCCGCCTCCGCCATCGCCTGGCCCAGAGCCTGGGCATCCAGCAGCGCCATGGTGCCGCCCTGGCCCAGTTGCGGGCTCATGGCATGGGCGGCGTCGCCAATGATGCCCAGCCGGCCCTCGCCCCAACGGTGCAGAATCACGTCTCGATAGGTGGCCTGAAGCAGATCCGCGGAGGAAGGCAGCCGTGCCAACAGTGGTTTGAGATCCGGCCAGAACGCGGCGGTTTCCTGTTTCCACTGCTCGAACGGATGGGCGCCATTGCGCCAGTGGGGCATGTCGGCCACCGGCAGGCTCCAGAAAAAGCTCAGCAGCGGCGTGTCGGGGGCGTCCGGAGTACGGCCGGTGGGCAAAACGCCGGCCATGCGATGGGCGCCCTCGTAACACTGGCGCAGCCAGCCACCGTCGAAACCGGCTTCCATGGGCATAATCGCCCACAGTGCGCCCCACGGATATTGGCGGTCATAGCGCACCCAGTCGGCGGGACGCAGATGGCTGTTGCTGCCGTTGGCGATCAAGGCGGCGTCGAAGCGATGTTCGCCCTGGTGAGCCCCGGCGCCCACGGCCACCGTGACCCCCTGAGGATCATGGCGCAGGGCGTCCACCCGGGTGCCCAGCCAGCGTTGATGGGGGTAGCCATCCAGACTGTTGCTCAGAACGTGGCAAAGACTGGCCCGATGCACCCCAAGCCCCTGCACCCCGGGACCCAGCAGGTGATACCGGGTATCCATCAACACCCGCCCGGAGCGGGTCACGCCATGGAGGCCGTCCACCGGGGCGCCCAGTTCGGCAAGGGCCTGATAGCAACCCAGCTCCTGAAGGACCGACAGGCCAGTGGGCTGCAGCAGAATGCCCGCGCCCACCGGTGCCAGCGCCGGTGCCTGCTCCAGCAGGGTGATGTCGTGTCCCTGGGCGGCCAATACCCGGGCGCTGGCCAGTCCGGCGGTGCCGGCGCCGATAATGGCTATGGATTGCGACTTCACAGGTGATGCTCCCCCGGTGATCAGCTTGGCATTATACGCACCCGGCACCCTCGTGCAGTGGGCTGTCTGGCATTGAAACCGTGCCTGTGCCATGATTTTGGCCGTCATCAAGGACGTAAGAGCCTCTGGACAGGCTCTGAGACTGAATGGAGTCAGACCATGCCCCCCTTTGACGAGCTGCGGGACCTGTTGGCGTCCGCGCTGTCGCTGAAAGACCATCGCCGCCTTTATCGCTTCTCCCTGGACGACGACGCCACGCCCTTGCTGGTGGAACGCTGGTGCGGTGACGAAGCCCTGTCCGCCCCTTCGGTGTGGTGGGTGGATGTCCTTACCGGTAATGCCCAATGCCCGTTGGGAGAGTGGCTGGGTCGTAAAGCGACCCTGTTCACCCGTCTCGGCGATGGCAGCGAGACGCCCCGCACCGGTCTGGTGGAAGAAGTGACCCTGCTCGGTGCCGATGGCGGCCTGGCCCGCTACCGCTTCACCCTGAGACCCTGGAACTGGCAGCTCAGTCATGGCCGCCATAGTCAGGTATTCCAGGACAAGAGCGTGGTCGATATCGCCGGCGCCGTGTTCGGGCGTTACGGTGAGTGGGCCAGTTGGCGGCAACGGGATGACGTGGCGCCTTTTCTGCAAGCCGTGAGGCCGCGCAGCTATTGCACTCAATACCGGGAAACGGACGGTGATTTTGTCCTTCGTCTGCTTGCCGAGGAGGGGCTGGGGTTCCGTCTGATCGAAGCCCGGGACGCTCCCGCTGGACACCAACTGGAACTGTTCTCCGACAGCCGCCTGTTGCCGGAGGACGCCACCTCCGAGGCTCAGGGCGGCGTGCTGGTGCATCGCGGTGATGCCAGTGAAGAAGGGGATGGCCTGCACCGCCTGGGCCGCCGCCGCCGCGCCGGGGCTCAACGGCTGACGCTGCTCAGCGAGGACTACAAAACCCGTCAGGCGACTCCGGTACAGGTGACGCTCGCCGCCGGCGGTGAGCGCGATCAGCCGGTGGAACAGTACGACAGTGTGGGGCAGTACGCCTGGAAGGACGCTGACGAAGCCCGCCATTACGCGGAATTGCGCGCCGCCCACGCCGAAAGCGTGCGTGATTATTGGCAGGGTGAAGGCGCCGTGCGCACCTGTCGCGCCGGCACTTTCCTGCGGTTGCGGCAGCCGCCGCAAGGGCTGGCGGTACCGGAGGCACTGCTGCTGACCCGGGTCCGCCATCTGGGCATCAACAATCTTCCGGCCACGGCCCGGGAGCAAGTGGCGCATACCCTGGGAGACGCGCCTCCCTGGCCCGATGCGCAGGCGCAGGCGGCCAGTGAGCAGCTGGCGGAACGGGCCGCGCAACTGGGCTACGCGAATCTTTTTGATGCCCAGGATCAGGGGCGCCCGTGGCGGCCCCGTGCCACCGATGAGCAAGGCCGCTGGCGCGGTCGCCCGGTGGCACGGGGCTATCAGACCGCCCGGGTGGTGGGGCCGGATGGTGAGCCCCGGGTGAGTGGTGGCGAGGAGGTGTTCAGTGATGGCCTCGGACGGGTCAAGGTTCGTTTCCACTGGCAGCACGGCGACAGCGAGGACGATCGTGGCACCTGCTGGCTGCGGGTTGGACAGTGGCAGGCGGGGCCCGGCGCCGGCGTGCAGTTCGTGCCGCGCATTGGCCAGGAAGTGGTGGTCGGGTTCATCGGCGGCGACATCGACCGGCCGGTGGTTCTCGGGGCGCTCTATAACGGTCAGGGTGAAGGCGGTATAGCGCCGACGCCAGGCGGGACCGGGGCGAGGGAAAGCAGCACGGAGGTTTTCGCCCGGGCCCATGATCTTGCCGCCAGCGCCCGTGCCAATCACGGTGGCGGCGCCGCGCCGCCCTGGCATGGGGCCAGCCCCGATGCCGCCGGTCACGGCAACGCCGCCGCCTTGTGGGGCGTGCAGTCCAAGGAGTGGGGTGGAGACGGCTATAACCGACTGGTCTTCGACGACAGTGACGACCAGTTGCGGCTGCAACTGGCCAGCAGTCATGGCGACAGCCAGCTCAACCTCGGTCACCTGATCCACCAGGCCGGTAATTACCGCGGCAGCTTCCGGGGTGAAGGGCTGGAATTGAGAACCGATGAGTGGGGCGCGGTCCGGGCCGAGCGGGGATTGTGGCTCAGCGCCTGGGGGCGGGAGGATGCCGATACGCCCGCCGGCGACGTGGAAGAAGCCGCCGTTTTGCTGGATCACCTGCGGCAACTCGGACGAACCCTGTCCCAGGCCTGCGCCCGCCATGGCACGGCGGTGCTGGCCGCCGCCGAAGGCTCCGACCGTTCCGGCGCCTCCTGGCTGATCGATCAGGAAGCGCCTCTGAACGCCCTTTATACCAGCGCCTCAACCCGGGTTACCGGCGCTGATTGCGGCGCGGCTCTGGGAGAAGCTCCCCAGCACAACACCAGCGGCGGCAATGACCGGGTGCCCCACAGTAGCCATGCCTTGTTGGGACTAACGGCCCCCGCTGGCATCGGGGTGCTGGCGGGCCAGAGCCTGACCTGGAGCAGCGCCGAGACCCTGGCTCTGGCCAGCGGGCAGGACAGCAATCTGGCGGTGGGTGGCGATTTGCGTCTGCACAGCGGCCAGTCCCTGGGGCTGCTCGCCGCCGCCGAGGGTGTTGATGGCGATGCGCTGACCCTGGTCAGCGCGGAAGGCGAAGTACGCTTCGAAGCCCAGCATGAACGCCTGCGCGTGCAAAGCCGCGATGACCTCAACATCACCAGCGCCAACGGCCCGCTGGAACTGGCCGCCGGACAGTCCCTGCACCTGGCCACCAGCGCCGGTGCCCGGCTGACCCTGGAAGGCGGCGACCTGATCGTCAGTTGCCCCGGCGAAATCAAGGTGGAAGCCGGCAAGAAGTCGTTCCTGGGGGGGACCCAATTGAGCCGGGAGATGAACAGCTGGCCTTCGTCGAGCCTGTCGCCGAGCCAATATAACGAAGCATTCAAAGTACACTTTTTGAGCGGCCAGGCAGCGGCCAATCAGCGTTACCGGCTGACCCGCAAGGATGGCGCGGTAATCGAGGGTATAACCAACAGTGACGGTGAAATTGACTTGCAGCAGGGGATCGGGGCGGAAGTCACTTCGTTGACCCTGCTGGGGCCGGCGGACCAGGGAGGGAGTTCCTGATGCGCGATACTTCCACGGCCCGCCGCGCCCCGGTCCGGATCGACCCGGTGTCCGGTTACCCCGCGATTCAATGGAATCTGACGCCGCCGGACCAACGCGACAAAGTGCAAGTGTGTCTGCCAGAGCCTCAGCAGGCCCGCATACTCTACCCCGTGCGCTATGGGATTACCCGAGCCCCGTTCCCTGCCGGTGATTTTCCCGATATGGATCTTTCCGGCTATGAAGGCTTGGGCGAAGGCTGGCATTTCGGCTTGCGCACGTTGCGCCCTTTGACCTATGTCTACCTGCTGGCGCAAGTGAAGGAAGAATGGCGTATTCGTGTCTGGCAAGTCGCGGAAGATGGCTATTTCAATCCTATTTCCTCTGTCTCTACTGAGGAGGCATCGCAACCTCCCTGGCAGGACATGCCAACGCTGCCAGAAGTTACCGCGGCACTGCCTTATATCACAGCCCCGCTACCCACTCCCGAACTGGACGTCGGAGAAAGGGCTTGGTTACTTGTCAGTGATTCCCGTCTTACTCGTGGTGTTCTGGATGCCTTGACATCGGATCAGGATGGTCTAAGGAGTCAACTGGCCACGGAAATTCGCCTCACCGATGATGGTCCACAATCGCATACGGGGGATACCGCTCCTCTTGCTGACTTGCCGGGCCTGAATGGTGATCTTGATGCTTTCGTATGGAGCGAGAGCAACTCACCTGTCACCCCGGCTAACCAGTTACTGAGCTTGCTGGACGCCAGTGTCAGCCCCCGTTGTGGTGTTATGCAACAGCATCCCGCGAAGGTTGTGGCGGTGCATGACACCACCGGTGTGATGAGTGAGCTGGGACATCTGGCTGGTATTGAATTGGAGGCATTGCAGAGCTACAGCGCGGATGCTGCCCGCAAGCTCAGAATCTCAGAGTGGATCGATTTGCTTGGGGAGATGAAACGCCGGGAAGTGGAGATGGATACTTTTCGCAACGATCCGGTGGGAAGTGCGTTGCCGGGCGGTGTCGCTGGAGGTGCTGCAAATGCAGCCCGGGATCGGGCCTACCAGGAAGGGTTGGATGCGGAAGCAGGAAGGTTGGCAATGGTGCGTAATGAGGAGCGCCACCAATTTGTCAATGATCATCCAAATAATATGGAACGACTTGGCGAGGCGGTAACCCAAGCGGCATCAGCAGCCACACAGGTCTATCGTTCGATAAAAGCTCGCCATAATGCCACGTTGATGCTTTACGACGAGACCGATCGAGAAAGCTACTTGGCATTACGTCGTGTCGTCACTTTCAGTCTTGGGGTTTTGACCTTGGATGATGAAGGTGTCAATGAGGTTTCCGGTGAGCTTGTCGAGAGCGGCCCAACCGGGATTATGGAGCGAGTTCTGCTCGGCCATCCCCAAGTATCGGAGTATGTGCGCTGGCGTAGTAGTGCGGCTCGCTTTGCCCGAAATGTGGTGGGTGAAGTGATTGAGAAGCTGAATACAGTAATATCCTCGTTCCCGGCGGATAGTGCCTCTCGACAGTTGAGTCTGGTGGTTGGAGCTCTGGTGGCGAAGGGGCGTTTAGGCAGTATCAATGAATTGTGGCGCACTCCATATGGACCCGCCCTGGAAATTCTCAGTGGCGAGACTGGCGTTAAACGCCAAGTGCCGCTGAGCGAGGCTGGAGCATGGTTGCGGGACCGCACCGGAGGACGTGGGGTGAATGGTTTCCGGCCGATTACCGTGGCCCGTGCGGCCAATGAGGTGGTGGAACTGTATGAGAGCCAGCAGGTTCAGGCCCAAATAGAGGCGGACCAGCGTGGATTGTCACAGAGAATGCATTTCTGGCACGGCACCAAACTGGGAATTTCCGGGCTTGGGATATGGTGGTCTCTGGAAAACGTCGCGGCGGCTATAAAGAAGTTGGGCCGCGACGACGGTATGGTGTTGGCGAATTCGCTTAATCTAGGCAGCGCCATGCTGGCCACCAGTGCTGGTGTGACTGGGGGGATACAAGCGGTGCTCGACATCCGACGCAACCAGGCAAGGATAGCGGCTGACCAGGCCTTGGAACAGTCGATGGAAAAGCAAGTTGACCTGCTTGGTAATTGGGCCCTCGGGCTTGCCGCCGGAGCAGCACTGGTCACATTTGTCAAGGATGCCGTGGTCACCCCCATTTTCAATGAAGACGGCAACGAAGCCGCAATAAGCATGACGGGAGGAATATTACAGTTGGGTAATGCCTCTCTGGGTATGCTGCATTTGACCGCCCGGTTGGCGGATCAGGCGGAAAAAATGGGGGCCACTGCGGCCCGTGGCAGAATCACTCAAAGCGCGACTCAGGTCATGTCCCGTTTGGAATCTGGAGGTGCGGCATTGCGTGGGCTTGGCCGATTTGCCCGGGCAAGCAATTGGGTGGGCTGGGTTATGCTGGCGGTTGAAGCCAGTTATGTGGCGGTGCGCCATTGGCACGACACCACCGTGGAGGAGAACAAGGTTTTGCGCTGGATGGCCGGTAGTGTATGGGGAAATGGCTCTATCCCCGCCTGGTTTGGCCTCAGTGACGAGGAAGTGACCACGTTGGATGCAGATGCTGAATTGAAAGAGTTCTACCGGATGTTCCGTGAGCCTTCCATCGAGACTAATACGGATACTCTGAAGTGGTTGTCAGGGAATCTGCCGCTAGTCAGTTCCTATCGCCGTTGGACGACGGGAAGTCCATATCCAGAGGGTGTTGAACAGATCGCTATTCTTCTGCCAGGTTGGCAGGCTCAGGTCAGCAGTGTTCGTGTTACCGTGTCGGCGCCACAGACAATTCCACCGGTGGAAGATCAGATCTACACCGAAGAGAATGCTTCGGTATCGGTGGAGCGAGGTTTGGGGATTATGATGATTGATACCAATAATCCGTACGTCAGTGTGAAGGTGCGGTATTACGTTAACGGCTTTAGTGATCCGGAACTGATGTACGAAGTGGAAAATTGATGACGCGATCCAGAAAGGAGTTGGGTGCTTCCCCAGGTCAACAGAGGTCTATCTGGGAACAGTCGCTTGAGCGGGCCCGCCGCCACCCCGATTATGGACTGGCTGACTTCCTGGCACTTTTGAAAGAGGAGAAGAAGAAAAAGACCTTTGCGGCGCTTCCCCCTCTGGATGTGGCTCTTTGGCCGGAGGATGCCTTGAAGCCAAACGATTTGGATATTGAAAACTCGCGTTTGTTTAACGAGCGCTACATTGAGCTGCCGACTGTTGAAACCGTTGGGGGGAACGGAAAGCTGCACTGGTTGCCGCGCCTTTTCCTGTTGTTTCATAACCTGGCCCTGCTTTTGTTCCTTGGTCTTTATGTGGCGGCTTTCGTGGATGAGAAGCTTGATGTGTGGTCGGCGATAGGGTTGTTTGCGGGTTATCTTTGTGCCGGCGGAATTCCCTTTTTGTTCTTTTATTTCCTGTCTCCCTTCTCACCGATGATGCGCCATGCAGAGAAGAAAGGGTCCGCTCGCTATAATCGACAAGCCCAGCTCGTTCACATCTCTTGCGGGGGGGATAAGGTCCTGCATGTGCCTTGGCGTCACGTAAGAGCATTGGTTGAATTCAGTGTGATGCCGGGCAGTTTAGGTGGTACTGGGTTGGTTCTGACAGCTCCGCGCCCGTGGGTGTTGGATGAGCTGGATCGTTTCTCGCCGCGAGGGAAGCCACAAAAGGAACTGTTCTCCTTACCCTACGGATTCTGGACCGGAGGTGATCGGAGTATCCCAGGAATACTGCGCCGTTGGGAATTTATCAGACGATATATGGAGAAGGGACTGGAGGCGATTCAACCGGATCCAGACTTGAAAAAGGGAGGCTTGCTATATTCGCCGGGTGCGGAACCGACCTCCACCAGAGAACTGGGACATGTCTATGCCCTTGTATTTCACCCCTTGGAACGTTTGGGGTACTTTCTGACTTTTGGAGCCTGGCTGGATCGTCAGGTTGCTGTCGCAGAGGAAGCGCTGGATGGGTTTGAATGGCCCGAAGAGGTGGAAGAACTGTGCGCTCCGAGTGCCGATGTTGCGGCATTCAACCACCAACCCGTACCAGCGCGTACAGATATATACTATCGATTTACCGGCTTTAACGGTTACGAGTACGTTGATAGTCGTGGTCAGCCGGCTTCTGGAAGGCATGGCATTGATGAACTGATGGCTGAGGCCAAAGAATGGCCTTCAGGGAAAGCGAAGCCTGTCAAAGATGATTGGGAGGGAGCAGGTTAGTCCGGACTTCTCTAGGAGTGTTTGTGAAAAATTACACTTTCAAACTGAGTAAAGTAAAAGAGAGTAGTCTTCCTCTCATCGAAGAGGTGCTATCGCCATATGGGGAGGATTGGCGACGTAGCGGTGATGGTGACAACGTGAATTTGATTGCCTGGAAAGGAAAGCCGCTGCTCGAGCATCAGGGGGAGCGCTTGTATGTGTACGCCTCTCTCTCGACCAGGACACTGCTTAAAGAAATTCTCATAACACTTGATCGCAATGCTGCCATTCATTTCCCCAGTCCTTCCCAGTGGGTAGTGGCGTTTATAGTGGGAACACTGTTTTTTTTGGTTCGATTTCTCGGTATGGCCACTTCGAGCAAAGATTTTCTGTTTCTTTATGTCGTCTTTGGATTGAGTGGCGTATTGATGAGTGCGGGACTGGTCCTGGGATCTCGGACGACCCGGCGGAGTTGGCGGTGGCTGTTCGTGGTGGCCTGGGTTGTGTTGGCGGGGCTTTCTGTTCTGGGATTGTACGCTATGAGCCGAGGCGCGGAAGGGGCTTGGCTGTTGTTCCTGGTGCCCGTTCTGGTCGGGGGCGTTGGTTGGTTCGCATACCGTGATCTGATGGCCTGGCATTATGTGAAGTGGATATTCGCGGGGGAGGGGATGTCGCAGGAATGCGGCTCGGGTGAGGTGTATCAACCCACCGAGCCTTCTCGCGACGAAGTGGCGAAAAAGAACTTGATCAACTCCGCGATCTTCTTGGCGGTTGGGACGTTGAGCCTGCTTAGCGGTGAAAAACTCGTGGCTTTGTTGGCGACGTTCATGGCAGTGGGGGCATTTGTGGTGGGCACGGTCAAGGGCCAGCAAAAGGGCGGGGCCTAGCCGACCCGATATTTTTCTGGTTGTTACGCTATATAAAACTCAGTAATCCCGCTGTCGCGGCCCGAACCGCGGTGTTTCCTTCTTGAAATTGGCGTTCATTGCCGTGCGTTGATTACGGCTGCGCAACAGTTTGAACTGCAGCCGGGATTCGCCCAGAAAGGCCTGTTCCTCCGGGGCATTCCAAGTGTCATGGAACAAGGCCTTGGCGGCACTGACGGCATCCGGGGACCGTTCCAGCAGCGCCTCGGCCAGTTCCCGGGCGGCCTGCTCAGGCGTCTCGGAAACCCGGGTGACCAGGTGCAGGCGCTCCGCCTCAAGGGCGTCGAAGCGGCGGCCGGTCATGGTCAGTTCCTTGGCCACGTCCAGGGGTAACAGCTCGCGCAGGGTGACGGTGCCGGTCATGTCCGGGATCAGTCCCCATTTGATTTCCATTACCGAGAATTCGCAATCCGGCGTGGCGATACGGAAGTCCGCGGCCAGCGCCAGTTGCAGGCCGCCGCCGTAGCAGTAGCCATGCGTCACCGCGATGACCGGCATGGGTAATTGCCGCCAGGCCCAGCAGGCTTGCTGGAACAGATTGGTTTTCTTGATGCCGAAGCGGGTGAAGGCGAGCAGCATCTTCATCGGAGTCTTGGTGACGCGGCCAAAATCCAGGCCGGCGCAGAATGCTTTGCCATCCCCCTTCAGAATGACCACCCGCACCTGGCGGTTCTTCCTCAGTTTTTTCGCGCAATCGACCAAGGCCTGAAGCATCTCCAGATCCAGGCCATTGTATTTTTCCGCCCGCGCCAGGGTGACGGTGGCGACGTGGCCGGCGATGTCCAGGGTCAGACGATCCCGAAAAATGTCGGTCATGGTGGTGCTCTCCTATCGCTGGTCAGCGGCCGGGGGCAGGGATGCAGGAGGCTTTCACCATCTCCCATCGTTTACCGTCGCCAAGCCGTTCCAGCCAGCAGCGTTCGTTATCGAGCAATAGCTGGAAAGTCTCCGGCCGTTGCAGGTTCCGACCATTCAGCGGCGGATGCCTCAAATCCCGAGGCGAAGCGCGCTCGATCACCAGCAGGCTGTCTCGCGTGAGCGCGTCATCGGCCAACAGGACCGGTCTATCCGCCGACAGGGCGTCCCGGATCTTTTCCCGCAGTTCCTTGTGGTCCGCTTCCGTGCCGGACAGCAGCGCCGGAGTGTCGCCGCCCGCCGGTTGTGACTGGCAGGCACAGAGCAGTACCAGAATGCCCAGTGCCAGTGTTGTTTTCGCAGGGCTCATGGTATCACCGGGTCGGAGTCATTATGCGGTTTTCGCGCCACGGTGCCTTGTGGACACGGCCATCGCCGATGGGCGGCGCGGTCAACGATTGGCGCAAGGACTGGCGGCTCGCCGATGGTTGGCAATACCCATTGTCGATGTAGTGCAGCGCCGTGGCCAGGCGTGCTTCATCGATGTCGCCAAGATCATGATCGTAATCGTCCGCCACCTGGCAACCCTGCACTCCGGCCTGGCCGTTGTCGTTACCGGGTACGAAGCCGTCCGGGTAATCACCGAAGCCCTTGGCATTGACGCCCTGGAACTGGATCGTGAAGTAGGTGGTGCCGCAATTGTCGGTGGGATAGAACCCGTAGGGTTTGCCGCAGGTGCGATCGCCGATCTGAATCACCTCAACATTCACTCCGCGTAACCCGTTGATGAGGGATTCGCTGGCGGAGCAAGTAGTGGCGCCAGTGAGTACGAACACTCGCGGCAGGTTCAGACTGGGCAACGGCTCTTCGGCCGGAACCGAGAAGCCCAGGGTGATGTTGTAGAACGGTGTCGCAGTCAGGGGCTGGCCTGTGACCGGGTTGGTTTGCGGATGCTGATCATTGAACCGGGAGATTTCGAAAGCCTGACCGGCGGTCTGTTCAGGACCGGCGATCATGTATGAAAGCTGACTGGCCAGCGCCAGATAACCTCCGCCGTTATAGCGCAGGTCCAGTACCAGATCGTCGATGCCATTGCCTTGTTGCAACTGCTCAACAGCGTCCCTTAGCGCTTTCTCCGCGGTGGCGATGTGGTCGTTGAACAGCATGTAGCCCACTCGTTTGCCGCCGGTGCTGGTCAGCACTTTTACTTTCTGTACCGGCTCGGAGGTGATGGCTTCGGCGGTAAGCATGATGGTATGCAGGCTGTCATCGGGATATGCGAACTTGAACTCATGTTGCTCGTCTTCTTGGGTGGGAAACAAGCCCGCGTTCAGCGTATCCACGTCATTGCTCCATTCCATGCTGACGCCGTCGACGGACAAAATCCGGGCACCTCGTGGCGGCAGGCCGGGGCGGTCTTGCTGATCGTGATAGGCCACCCGCACGTCCCGTGGCAGGTCGGGATCGACGATCACCCACTGCATGCCGTAACCCAGTGCCACGCCGGATTGGGATTGCGCGTTCCATTCGTCGCTGGGCATGGTGAAATGAAATTGATCCTTCGGCGTGCCGCTGGCGGTGATGGCTTCCGTTTTCAACAGGTCGAAATAAGCCAGCGGGTTATCGTAATTGCCAGGATTGCGATCCAGGATCTCGTCGTACCAGAGATAGGTCTCGTGGCTCCAGGCGCGCAACCAGTTGTTTTCATCCAGGACTGATCCCGCCACATCGGGGTACTGGTTGCCGCCGCGCGGTCTGAGGCACTGATTGGCGAATTGGCCGGCGTCAGCGAACTGGCCGGCTTGCCAGGTAGTTGCCGGGCTGCTTGAGCCACCACCGCCACCTCCTCCGCACGAGGAAAGAAGGACGAGGGCAGACAATAGTGTGGCGTAACGAAAACCTTCCATGGTGATTTCCTTATTATCGTGTTGTTGTGTGGGCGCCGGGGCGGCCCATCCCGGGCCGCAGCGTAAACCGGTTCCTGTGACGGTTTGATTAAGGAACCTCTGAAAACACTCCGTCATCCCGGGCTTGACCCGGGATCTCCCTCGACAGGGTGCATGGCTCCGTGGAGGGAGATGCCGGATCGAGTCCGGCATGACGTTTTTCAACGGCTCCTCAGCCGTTCAGCTTTTGTTGCAGCAGTTGGTTCAGTTGCTGGGGATTCGCCTTGCCCTGCGTGGCCTTCATCGCCTGACCGACGAAGAAGCCGATCTTTTTCTTCCGTTTGGCTTCATCGGAGCCACGGTAGTCCTCCACTTGTGCCGGGTGGTTGGCGATGATGTCATCGACGATCTTTTCCAACTCGCCGGTGTCACTCATCTGTTTGAGGCCTTTGCTCTCGATGATTTGATCCGGGCTGCCCTCGCCGGCCCAGCAAGCGTCGAAGACCTGCTTGGCGATCTTGGAGCTGATGGTGCCGTCCTTGATGCGCAGGATCAGTTCGCCAAGATGCCCGGCGCTCACCGGGCTTTGCGCGATGCCGATGTCATCGGTGTTGAGACGCGCGGTCAGTTCGCCCATCACCCAGTTGGCCGCCAGCTTGGCGTCGCCGCCCTGTTTGGCCGCCGCTTCGAAGTAGGCTGCGGTGGCGAGATCGGCGGAGAGCAGGTCGGCGTCGTATTCGGAGAGCGCGTAAGTTTCAACGAAGCGTGCTTTGCGGGCGTCCGGCAGTTCCGGCAGCGCGTCGCGCAGTTCGTTGATTTCCTCTTCACTGACCAGAACCGGCAGCAGGTCCGGGCAGGGGAAGTAGCGGTAATCGTTGGCGTCTTCCTTGCTGCGCATGGCGCGGGCAGTGTTGGTTTCGCCGTTGTACAGGCGTGTTTCCTGCACCACTTCGCCGCCGTCCTCGAGCACATCGATCTGCCGTTCCACTTCCAACTTGATGGCTTTTTCCATGAACCGGAACGAGTTCAGGTTCTTGGTTTCGGTGCGCGTACCCAGTGGTTCGCCGGGACGGCGTACGGAGATGTTCACATCGAAACGCATGTTGCCCTGGGACATATCGCCGTCGCTGATGCCCAGGGAGGTGACGATGGCGTGCAGCTTGCGGGCGAAGGCCACGGCTTCTTCCGCGTTGCTCATGTCCGGTTCGGAGACGATCTCGATCAGCGGCGTGCCGGCGCGGTTCAGGTCGATGCCAGTCATGGCTCGCCCGGTTTCGTCGGAGAACGCTTCATGCAGGGATTTGCCGGCGTCTTCTTCCAGGTGGGCGTGGTGGATGCGCACACTCTTGCGAGTACCGTCCTCCAGTTGCAGCTCGACCACGCCGGCGCCGACGATGGGCTCGGCCAGTTGGGTGGTCTGATAGCCCTTGGGCAAATCCGGATAAAAATAATTTTTCCGTTCGAACACTGACCGGCGGCCGATTTCCGCGTCAATGGCCAGGCCGAAGCGGATTGCGTGACGGATTGCTTCACGGTTGACCACCGGCAGAGTGCCGGGCATGGCCAGATCAATCAGACTGGCGTTGCTGTTCGGTTCGTCGCCGGTGCGGGTGCTGCTGGCGGAGAACAGTTTGGAGGCGGTGGCCAGTTGCACGTGCACTTCCAGGCCGATGACGGTTTCCCAACTCATGCGAACGCTCCCGGAATCCGTTGATGCCAGTCGGTGGCCAGTTGATAACGATGGGCCACGTTGAGGATGCGGCCCTCCTGGAAGTAGTTGCCGATGACCTGAGTGCCCACTGGCAAGCCGTTGACGAAACCACTGGGCATGGACAGTGCCGGCAGCCCCGCCAGGTTGACGGCGATGGTGAAGACGTCGGCCATGTACATGTTGATCGGGTCATCCACCTTGGCGCCGATCTTGAATGCGGTCTCCGGGCTGGTTGGCCCCATGATCACGTCCACCTCGGCGAAGGCGCGGGCGAAGTCGTCGCGGATCAGGCGGCGGACCTGCTGGGCGCGGCGGTAATAGGCGTCGTAGTAGCCGGCGGACAGGGCGTAGGTGCCGACCAGAATGCGGCGTTTGACCTCTTCGCCGAAGCCCTCGGAGCGGGAACGCTTGTACAGATCCAGCAGATCCACCGGATCGTCACAGCGGTGACCGTAGCGCACGCCATCAAAGCGGGACAGGTTGGAGCTGGCCTCCGCCGGCGCGATCACGTAGTAGGCCGGCACCGACAGTTTGATGCTCGGCAGCGACAGCGGTACCAGTTTGGCGCCCTGCTTTTCCAGCTCCCGCAGAGCGTCGCGGCTGTTTTCGGCAATGGCGTTGTCCAGAGTGTCCGGGAAGAATTCTTCCGGAACGCCGATCCTGAGACCCTCCAGATTCTGGTTCAGGTCGCTGAGATAGTCGCCCACCGGCTCGTCCAGGCTGGTGGAATCCTTGTCGTCGTGGCCGGCCATGGCGGCCAGCATCAGCGCGCAGTCGGCGGCGCTCAGCCCCATCGGGCCGGCCTGATCGAGGCTGGAGGCGAAAGCGATCATGCCCCAGCGCGATACCCGGCCATAAGTGGGCTTCAGGCCGGTGACGCCGTTCAGTGCCGCCGGCTGACGGATGGAACCGCCGGTGTCGGTACCGGTAGCGGCCGGAGCCAGGCGCGCGGCCAGAGTGGCGGCGGCGCCGCCGGAGGAACCGCCGGGCACCCGCTCCTGGTCCCAGGGGTTCTTCACCGGGCCATAAAAGCTGGTTTCGTTGGAGGAGCCCATGGCGAACTCGTCCATATTGGTCTTGCCCAGCATCACCGCGCCTTGCGCCGCCATCTTCTCCACCACGGTGGCGGTGTAGGGGGCGATGAAGTTGTCCAGCATGCGTGAACCGCAACTGGTGCGGACGCCTTCGGTACAGAAGATGTCCTTGTGGGCCACGGGCAGGCCGGTAAGCAGTCCACCCTCGCCCCGGGCGAGGGTGGCGTCGGCGGCATCGGCCTGGGCCAGGGCCTGCTCCTCGGTGACGGTGATCAGACTGTTGAGCTCACCGTCGAATTGCCGGATGCGGCGCAGAAAGTGTTCGGTCAGCTCGCGGGAGGAGAATTCCCGGGCAGCCAGGCCGGCTCTGAGTTCGGTCAGGGTCTTGGTATGCATGGCGTCTTATTCAATGACTCGGGGGACCAGGAAACAGCCCTCTTCGGTGGCCGGGGCGATCGGCATGACCCGTTCGCGCACGTCCGGTTCGGTAACTTGGTCGTCGCGTAGCGGTTGACTCACATCCAGAGGGTGAGCCAGGGGAGCAACCCCATCCACATTGGCCTGCTGCAATTGGTCCACCATGGCGAGAATGTCATTGAGCCGTTCGCTCAGCGCCGCGGTCTCGTTGTCGTCCACTTGCAGGCAGGCCAGGTGGGCGACTTGAGCGACCACCTTGGAATCAATAGCCATGGTTCTCTCCGTTGTTCTCTTCGCAAGAATCAGCACAGCCCGGTATCAGCACGCCGTGGCGTCGGCACGGGATCGGAAATCGGCTTCAGGAAGGCGCAAAAAGTACCACAGACCGGCCTCGGGGAGCCACTGAACCGGTATCCGGGAGGGGTAAATCCAGGCGCATGCCCCGGTGATAGCGGATGATCGCCTCCCGGCGGGACCAGAAGAGGGGCGTTGATGGCGCTTCCGCCGATCCGCCGGCCTTGCCGGATGGGCCCGCCGTTGCTAGAGTTGCGCCATCTTGCCGTCGCCTGTGAAAACGGGATCAAGACGGCGCTTTCCTCTCGACGAGACTTCAGGAAACTGGCCAGGATGTCCGTTATCAAACGTATTCGGGGGATGTTTTCCACCGATCTTTCTATTGATTTGGGGACCGCCAACACGCTGATCTATGTGCGTGGTCGGGGTATTGTCCTCGATGAGCCCTCGGTGGTGGCGATTCGTCATCACGGTGCCCAAAAGAGCGTGGCCGCGGTTGGCGCCGACGCAAAACGGATGTTGGGTCGTACTCCCGGCAACATTACCGCCATTCGTCCGATGAAGGACGGGGTGATCGCCGATTTCGACGTCACCGAGAAAATGCTCCAGTACTTTATCAAAAAGGTGCATGACACCGGCTTTTTCCCGCCGGCGCCCCGGGTGCTGGTTTGTGTGCCTTGCAAATCCACGCAAGTGGAGCGCCGGGCAATTCAGGATTCCGCCTACGGCGCCGGGGCCCGTGATGTGTTCCTGATCGAAGAGCCCATGGCCGCCGCCATCGGTGCCGGCCTGCCGGTGGAAGAGGCGCGTGGCTCCATGGTGGTGGATATCGGCGGGGGCACCACCGAAATCGCCCTTATTTCCCTGAACGGCGTGGTCTACTCCGAGTCCGTGCGCATTGGCGGTGACCGTTTCGATGAGGCCATCGTCGCCTATGTGCGCAAGGAGTACGGTTCACTGATCGGTGAATCCACCGCGGAACGCATCAAGCACGAAATCGGTACCGCTTATCCCGGTGGCGAGGTGCTGGAAATCGACGTTCGCGGACGCAATCTGGCGGAAGGGGTGCCGCGCCAGTTCACCCTCAATTCCGAGGAAATCCTGGAAGCGCTCAAGGAGCCGCTGGCCGCCATCGTCAATGTGGTGCGCAATGCCCTGGAAGCCTCGCCTCCGGAACTGGCTTCCGATATCGCCGAACGGGGCCTGGTGATCACCGGTGGTGGCGCGCTGCTGCGTGATATCGACCGGCTGCTCAGCGAGGAAACCGGCCTGCCGGTGATCATTGCTGATGATCCGCTGACGTGCGTGGCGCGCGGCGGTGGCAAGGCCCTGGAAATGATGGATACCCACGGGCTTGATATGCTGGCCATGGGTTAATCGACCGGCGCCGCCAAGGCGCCAGTGTCCTGGTAACCGACGGCCATGTCCTCTTCCAACCCAACTTACCGTCTTCTCATCGCGTTGGTGCTTGCCGTGGTGTTGATGGTGCTCGACCAGCGCACACCGTGGGCACAGCCGATCCGCTACGTGTTCGGCTACCTCACCGCGCCGGCTCAGTACCTGGCCCATCTGCCGGTGGATACCGCCCGTTTCGTTTCACGCCAGACCCAGAGCCGCGCCGAACTGCTGGAAGATCAGGAGCGCCTGAACCGTCAGGTGCTGATTCTGGAACAGCGGGTGCAGAAACTGGCGGTACTGGAGGCGGAAAACACCCGCTTGCGCGAGCTGTTGAACTCCTCGGCGAGCCTGGAAGGGTCGGTGCTGGTGGCGGAGATCATCGGTCTGGATCCGGACCCCAACCGCCAGGAAATCGTGATCAACAAGGGTGCCCGCGAGGGTGTGCGCCGTGGTCAGGGTGTGCTGGAAGCCCAGGGGCTGATCGGGCAGGTGGTGGAAGTGGGGCCGCTGGCTTCGCGGGTGCTGCTGATCACCGACGCCAGCCATGCCATGAGTGTGCAGGTCAACCGTAACGGGGTGCGCGCGATTCTGGCTGGTACCGGCCAGGGCAATACCCTGCGTCTGCTGTACGTGCCGGATACAGCCGATGTGCAACAGGGCGATTTGCTGGTGAGCACCGGCCTGGGGCAACTCTATCCCCGCGGCTATCCGGTGGCCGAGGTGGTCAGTGTGGATCACCGCTCCGGCGCCGCCTTCGCCGACATCCTGGCTCGCCCCAAGGCCCAGATTGATCGCGCCAGTCACGTGCTGCTGGTGGAATCCAAACCGGTGGAACCCGCCCCCGCCGATCAGGACGAACAAGGGGACGCGCCGCCGGATGGAGCGGAGGAGGAAGGCCAATGAGCAAGGAGAAACCGGCCGGCACCGGCGTGATCCTGGTGACGCTGTTCCTCGCCGGTCTGCTGGAGGTGGTACCGCTGCCCGAGGACCTGAACTGGTTGCGTCCGGACTGGCTGTTGCTGGTGCTGATGTACTGGGTACTGGCGTTGCCGCATCGGGTCGGCGTGCTGTGGGGCTTCGTGGTCGGGCTGTATCACGATGTGCTGGTGGGCACCACGCTGGGTCAATGGGCTCTGGCCTATAGCCTGGGGGCCTACTTCATGTTGGCCGCCTACAAGCGTATGCGTGTCTTTCCGGCTTTGCAGCAAACCGCGGTGGTGTTCCTGTTGGTCGGCTCCTCGAATCTGCTAGCCTATCTGGTGCAGGAATCCGTGGGGCGCGCTTATTATCCTCCCTATACGATCCTTTACAGTACGCTGGCCAGCGCGGTGCTGTGGCGGCCGATCGTGGCCGCGCTGCGCTGGGTGCAGTTGCGTTTTCTGGTGCGCTGAGAACGGATCGACCAGGCCGATGGCAGGACGACATGACGGACGTTGTTTTACCTCAGCGGGGGACGCCGCTGTTTCTCGCTTCCGGTTCGCCCCGGCGGGCGGAGTTGTTGACCCAGGTGGGCGCCCGCTTTACCCGCCTGCCGGCTCCGGGCGTGGACGAAACACCCTTTCCCGATGAACCTCCCGAGCAGTACGTGATCCGTTTGGCCCGCGCCAAGGCCGGCGCCGGTGAGGGTTTGCGCGCGTCGCCCGGTGCGGTGCTCGGCGCGGATACCGCGGTGGTGCTGGAGGAGCGCATTCTCGGCAAGCCCGTCGATGATGAGGATGCCCTGGCCATGATCGATGCCCTGTGCGGCCGGGAACATCGGGTGCTCAGCGGGGTCTGCGTGTTGTATCAGGGCGAGGCGCGCACGGCCATGTCGACAACCCGGGTAAGGTTCCGGGAGCTCACCGCGGCTCAGCGGCGGGCCTATGTGGCCCACGGAGAAGGCCGGGACAAAGCCGGTGCCTACGGCATACAGGGGCTGGGTGCCGCGCTGGTGGCGTCCCTGGCCGGCAGTTACAGTGGGGTGGTGGGACTGCCCCTGGAGCAGACCCTTCCTCTGCTGGAATGGGCGGGGGTTCCCTACGGTATCTCCGTGCCCGCCGAATAGGGCGCGAAGGTGGTGACGAGGCCAAGGTGAGCAGAAAAAACGACAGGCACGGACATGCCTTCTGGCGCGACTGGCTATGGTGGCTGGTGGCCATTCCACTGGTGTTGCTGGCGGTGTACGTGGTCGCCATGCGGCAGTTCATGGCGGTATTGCCGGAATACCGGACACAGCTGGAAACGCTGGTGGCGGAGCGCTTTGGCACCGACATCAAGATCGACCGCCTGGAAGGCGAGATGGAAGGGCTGTCACCGCGCATCCGGCTGTTCGGGCTGAGTCTGCCGGCGGTGGAAGGCGGGTCTCCACTGACCCTGGATCGGGTGGACGTCAGTGTTCGGGTTCTGGCCTCGCTACTGACCCGGGAACCCCGCCTCAACGAACTGCGTGTCGAAGGCGTGGATCTGCATCTGGTTCGTGACGAGCAAGGCCGGATCCGTCTGCGTGGTCTGGAGGCTTTCGAGGGCGGTGAGCCGCAATGGGACCGCTGGTTGTCGCTGCTCTATCACCAATACCGTATTGTCATCGACGACGCCCGCTTCTCTCTGGAATGGCCGGATTTGCCGCCGCTGGCATCGTCTTTGCGTCTGGCGCTGGTCAACCATGGCGACCAGCACCGTCTGGCGGTGAAGCTGGAGGCCCGTGACCGTCCCTTTTCCGTGGACGGGCGGCTGCGTCTGGACGGCAACCCGCTGCGCTGGGAGCAGGTGAATGCCGGTGCCTATTTGTCGTTGGATGGAGAGCGGCTGGAGGAGTGGCTGCCGGACACCCGTGAGTGGCCTCTGGACCTGCAGAATCTGCAGGGCAAAACGCAATTGTGGCTGGAGGTCAGGGATGGCCGCCCCACCAGCGGCAGTGCCCGTCTTTCGGCGCCACGATTGGTGCTCACCGATGGCGAAACGCCCTGGGCGATCAGCGACCTGAATCTGGACGCGCGCTTCCGCTACGACCCGCAACAGGGGGGAGAGGTGGTGCTCTCCAACGTGCGGGGTGAAACGCCAGCGGGTGATCTGGCCCCAGGGCCGTTGGCGGCATCCTGGCGTGAGCCAGGAGAAGGCCAGGCACGATCATGGGCGGCCCGTGGTGAACGGCTGCGCTTGCAGGCGCTGGCACGGCAACTGGCGCAGTGGCCATTCGCATGGCCGGCATCGATCTCGCCGCTCCGGCAAAAGCTCGAGGCATTCCAACCCCAGGGACAGTTGCGGAGCCTGTATCTGACCGGTGAGGGCACGGCTTGGCGTTCACTCCAGGCTCGCTTCAGCGACCTGCAGGTGCGGGCGGTGGATAAACTGCCTGGCGTCTCGGGTCTCAACGGCTGGCTGACGGCCACGCCGGAGGGGGGCTTGGTGGATCTGCGGGGCGACACGGTTGGCCTGATGCTGCCGGAATTCTATGACCATGCCCTGGAAGCGGCTTTCACCGGTGCGCTGCGCTGGTCGCTGGAAGATCAATCCTGGACGTTGGACAGCGGCGCGATACGCGCCCGCAATCCGGATGCCCGGGGCGTGGCCATGGTCCGGGTGCGGGGCGGGGCGGAACAAATCCCTGAATTGCGGCTGCTGGCGGATCTGTTCGACGGCGACGGTGCTCGCGCCAGTCATTATATTCCGCTTGGGCGTCTGCCCGACGGTCTTGGCGACTGGTTGGGCCAGGCGTTCCGGGGGGGGCATCTGGATCATGGCCAGTTCCTATACCGGGGGCCGGTGAAAATCGAACGCGAGCGCCAACAGGATCGCACCTTCCAGATGCGCTATCAGGCCCGGGATGTTGCCCTGTCATTCCTGCCCGACTGGCCGGTGGCCACCGCCGCGGACGCGGACGTGCTGGTGGACGGACGGCGTCTGGTGGCCACCGCCGGCAGCGGTACTTTGCTCAACAGTCAGATCAGCCAGGTGGCGGTGGATATTCCCGAGCAGGGCGGTCAATTGGTGGTGCAGGGCAAGGTCAGCGGTCCGGCCGCGGATGTTGATCGCATTTTCCATGACACGCCGCTGGCCGCCACCCTGCCGAAGGAACTGCTGGATTGGCGCTTTCGCGAGGGCCAGGTGCAGGGGCATCTGCTGCTGGATGTGCCGCTCAAAAAAGGTGAAGGGCGGCAGGTCACAGTGGTGGCGGATGGCAGCGCGAGCGGTGTTACCGTGGCCAATGAGGCGCGTCGGCTGACCCTGACCGGGGTGGCCTCGCCGGTGCACTTTCACAGCCGCAATGGATTGAATCTGCCGGATCTCAAGGGGGAAGGGCTGGGGGGCCGCTTCAGCGGCGCCTGGACCACCCGAGACGCTGACAGCCGTCTGGTATTAACCGGTGGTTTACCGGCGGCGCGGTTGCGGCAATGGCTGGGTTTCGACTGGCTCTCCCCGGTATCCGGGACCGTGCCGGTGGAGATGACCATGACCATGCCCTGGCGTGGGCGAGGCTTCCATCTGGAGGCTTCGTCATCGCTGCAGGGGGTGGTCGTGAACGCGCCGGCGCCGCTGGGCAAATCAGCGGATACCCGCCGCCGGCTGTGGCTGAGTCTGGATCCGGAACGGCAGGATCTGCGTTTGGAGTACGCCGGCGTTGGCCGTGGCCGGATCCGTATCGGCGATCCGGTGGCCGGGGTGATCCGGCTGGGCGAGGGGGATCTGCCGAACATGCCGTCCCGGGGTGTGACTTTCCTGGGGCATGTGGACCGGGCCGATGCCAATGCCTGGATGGAGTTTATCGGCAGCCTTGCCGGCGGCGGCGCCGGTGGCGGACAGAATGCCCTGGTCAACCGGGCGGTGTTCAATGTTGGCGAGTTGACGCTGGCGGGACAGCGGTTCCGGCAGGTCCGTTTTTCCGCCATGCCGGCGGGTTCCGGTTGGGAACTGGGGTTGTTGGGGGATCAGGTGGCGGCCTCGCTGCGGGTTCCCGGCGGCTTCCAGGCACGGGGTCAACGGCCGTTGCAGTTGACGGTATCCCGTCTGTACTTGCCGGAGGGGGCCACGGGTGGGAACGATGGCGGTGCCGGCAAAGCGCCGATTGCCCCTTCCACGCTGCCGCCGCTGGACGCGACGATCAGCGATTTGCGGTTGGGGGACCAGCAACTGGGCGAATGGAGCGGCAACCTGCGCCCGGTGGACGGTGGCGTGCACATCAGCGGTTTGCGCGGCGGTTGGCGTCGTATCAGCCTGGACGGTGCTCTGACCTGGACCGGCGATGACCGTACTCAGCACACGCGCTTCCAGGGCGCGTTGGCCTCAGAGGACCTGGGTAAGGCGTTGTCCGCCTGGGGATTGCCGCCGCTGGTGGAGAGTAAGGACGCCCGCGCTTCGCTGAACCTGTCCTGGAACGGCTGGCCGTTGGCTCCGCCGCCGCTGGGGCTGCAAGGCCAGGTGAACCTCGATATCGGTGAATGCCGGATCCCGGACACAGACTCGCGCACCTCTATTTTACGCGTGCTGGGTATTCTGAATATCGGTACGCTGCAGCGCCGCCTGCGGCTGGATTTCTCCGACCTCTATAAAAAGGGCCTCAGCTGCGACGCCCTGACGGGCGACTTCCAGTTCCAGGGAGACCGGGTCACCACCCAGAATTTGCACATCGATTCTCCGTCGGCGGCGTTCCAGGTTTCCGGGCAAGTGAATCTGGCGGAGCAGACCTTGAATAACCGGGTCGCCATGACCTTGCCCATTTCCAGCAATCTGTACGCCGGTTGCCTCGCCGGTCCGGCGGTGTGTGCCGGGGTTTTCGTGGTGGAGCGGCTGTGGGGTGATAAGCTGGACAAGACCACCACCATGCAATATCAGGTTTCGGGCCCCTGGAAAGAGCCCCGGGTGACGGAAGCGGAGTGAGGCGATGAGTGACCTGATCACCGTGGCCGCGGTGCAGATGACCAGCGGCAAGGTGCTGACGGACAACCTGCGCGCAGCGGAAGCGGGCCTGGAGCGGGCCGCCGCCGGTGGCGCCCGCCTGGCGCTGTTGCCGGAAAACTTCGCCGGTTACGGCGTCAATTATCGCGAGCTGGCGGCACGGTATGACGACCTGCTGGCATGGCTGGGGGAGCAGGCGCGGCGTCATCAACTGTATCTGGTGGCCGGCAGTCTGCCGGCGCTATACCGCCCGGATGGCAGTGAAGTACCGGCGCCGCGGGTGCGTACACGCAGTGTGTTGCTGGGACCGGATGGCGCGGTGATCGCCGGCTACGACAAGCTGCATCTGTTCGATGTGGATGTGCAGGACAGTCAGGGGCGGTACCGGGAGTCGGAGGTATTCGAGCCCGGCGATGCCGTGGTCACCGCGCCGGCCGCCGGCCTGACCCTGGGCATGGCGATCTGTTACGACCTGCGTTTCCCGCTTCTGGCCCGGGCCTTGGTGGCGCGCGGTGCCGAGTTATTGATTTACCCCAGTGCGTTCACCGCCACCACCGGTGCCGCGCACTGGGAATTGCTGATGCGCGCTTGCGCGGTGCAAAACGGTTGCTACGTGCTGGGCGCCAACCAATGCGGCCAGCACAGCGAGAAACGGGCGAGTTTTGGTCATTCCATGCTGGTGGACCCATGGGGTAGGGTGGTCGCCCAAGCTGGCGGCGAGCCCTCGGTGGTTCTCGGCGATATGGACCGCGCGACTCTTACGCAGGTGCGTTCCGCGTTGCCGGTGCACCAGCATCAACGATTCACGGTGGAAAGTTTCTATGATCTCCGATGAGCGCTTTACCCTGGCGGCGGATATTCTGCTGACGCCGGCGGAGCTGGCCCCTGACCAGTTGCAGGCCCTGCTGGGCGGCAAGCTGGCCGGACAGGCGGATTACGCCGACATCTACTTTCAGCACAGCCGCCATGAGGCCTGGGTGCTGGAAGACGGGCTGGTGCGCGACGCCAGCTTCAATCTGGAACGCGGTGCCGGCGTGCGTATCGTCATCGGTGATAAGACCGGCTTTGCCTACAGCGATGATATTTCCCTGGACACCCTGACTCAGGCCGGCAACGCCGCCGCCGCGATCGGGCGTCAGGGCAGCAGCAAGGCGGTGCGTGTGCAAGGCGGCCGGGCCATGACCGAGCGTTATGCGCCGCTGGATCCACTGCCGGTCTGGAGCAGCGAACGTAAAGTGGCGGTGCTGCAGGAGATGGACCGGCTGGCGCGGTCGCTGGATCCGGCGGTGAAGGAAGTCACCGTCAGCCTCAGCGGTGTGCAGGACGTGATTCTGGTGGCCGCCACCGATGGCACCCTGGCGGCGGATGTGCGGCCGCTGGTGCGTTTCAATATTTCGGTGATCGCCGAGCGCAACGGCCGTCGCGAACGGGGCAGTGCCGGAGGCGGCGGCCGGGTGTCCTACCAATGGCTCGAACAGGACGGGCGCATGGAATCCTGGACCCGTGACGCGGTGCGGCAGGCGCTGGTGAATCTGGAAGCGGCGCCGGCGCCGGCCGGCGCCATGCCGGTGGTGCTGGGTCCCGGCTGGCCCGGGGTGTTGTTGCACGAGGCCGTGGGGCACGGTCTGGAAGGCGACTTCAATCGTAAGGGGACGTCCATGTTCGCCAGCCGAATGGGACAAAAAGTGGCGTCGGATCTGTGCACGGTGGTGGATGATGGTACCTTGCCGGATCGCCGTGGCTCGCTCACCGTGGACGATGAAGGCACACCCAGCGGCTACAACGTGCTGATCGAGAAGGGCGTGCTCACCGGCTACATGCAGGACAAGACCAATGCCCGCCTTATGGGCGTGGCGCCCACTGGCAATGGCCGCCGGGAGTCCTATGCCCACCTGCCCATGCCACGCATGACCAACACTTACATGCTGCCGGGCGAATCCGATCCCGAGGAAATACTGGCGAGCCTGGATCGCGGCATTTACGCGGTGAACTTCGGCGGTGGTCAGGTGGACATCACCTCCGGTCGGTTCGTGTTCTCCACCAGCGAAGCGTATCTGGTGGAAAAAGGAAAAATCGTTTGTCCGGTCAAGGGCGCCACGCTGATCGGCAGTGGCGCGGAGGTGATGAGCCGGATCTCCATGGTCGGCAATGATCTGGCCCTGGATACCGGCATTGGTGTATGCGGTAAGGAAGGTCAGTCCGTACCGGTGGGTGTGGGGCAGCCGACCTTGCGGGTGGACTCCCTGACGGTCGGCGGTACCGCCTGAGAAGAACATAAGAGACAGAAGCGGGGGGAGCCCGTCCGGGCTGGTGGAGTTGTACAGCAGGGAGTAGGGGAATGCCGAGCATTCCATTGTCGCAATTGTTGTCTCATATGCGGTTGTTCGATGGTCTGGAAGCCGAAGAACTGGCCGTGGTGGAAAAACTGGTGTTCGTGAATCGGGTAAAAGCGGGGGAAACCGTCTGTCGGGAAGGGGATCACAGCGACTTTGTCTGTTTCGTCGCCAGCGGCCGTCTCGACATCGTCAAACATCATGCCGAGCAGGGCGAGGTAGTCATTGCTCAGCTCAAGCCCGGTGATTCGCTGGGTGAAATGGCACTGGTGGATCAACAGCCCCGTTCCGCCACCGTGCGGGCGGTGGAGAATTCCGCTTTGGTGGTGCTCACCCGCAAGGGGTTTGAGCAGCTGCGCCGGCGGCGTCCCCGGGCGGCGGCGGTGATCATGGAGAACATTGCCTTGGTGTTGTGCACTCATCTGCGTCAGACCTCGTCCCGGCTGGCGCGTTTCATGCTGCCATTGGGTTAGAGGGGATGACCGCGCTCAATAGCGGACAGGGGCGCCGCCTGCCGCTGCCGTTGTTTCTCGTTGCCCTGTTGCTGATCGCTCTGAACCTGAGGGTGGGGATCGTCGTGATCGGCCCCCTGGCCAATGGCATGGGGGAGGATCTGGCTCTCAGCGGTGGTGCCTTGGGGCTGCTGACCACGTTGCCGTTGCTGTGCTTTGGCGCGCTGTCGATTTTCTCGCCCCGTTTCGCCGAGCGCTGGGGGCTGGAAACGGTCCTGCTGACCGCGCTGTGGCTGCTGTTCCTGGGGTTGGTGTTGCGACTGTTTGGCAGCTATTTCTGGTTGCTGGCGGGCACGGCGTTGCTGGGTGCCGCCATCGCCGTCATGAATGTGCTGATCCCGAGTCTGGTGCGCGGCCGTTTCCCTCACAAGGTGGCGGCGCTGACCGCGCTTTATTCGGTCACCATGACCCTGGGAGCGGCTTCCGCCGCTGGTATGGCGGTGCCGGTACGGGATGCCTTCGGTGGTGACTGGCGCTATCCGCTGGCGGGGTGCGCGCTGGTGGCTCTGGCCGGTGCTATCGGTTGGTGCTTCATGCTGCCATACCGGACTCCCGCCGCGTCCGGCAAGGCGCCGTCATTGGGATTGTGGCGTAATCCCCGCGCCTGGGTGTTCAGTGTCTTCTTTGGTTTGCAGAGCCTGTTGTACTACAGCCTTACCGCCTGGCTGGCGACGGTGTTCGTTGATGCCGGTATGAGCGAGGCCCGGGCGGGGGAATTGCTGACCCTGTTCAATCTGTCCGGTATGCCCGCCAATTTCTGCGCGCCGCTGTTTTTCGCGCGCATGCGTAATCGGCGTCTGGCCATGGTGCTATTGCACGTGCCGCTGCTGATCAGTGTCCCGGCGTTGATGATCGCGCCAACCAGCCAGCCGGTACTGTGGGTGGTGCTGCTCGGCCTCGGGCAAGGTTCGATGATCAGTACCGGTTTGACGCTGATCGCACTGCGCGGCGCCGACGCCCGGGCTGCTGCCGGCCTGTCCGGGCTGTGTCAGTCCGTGGGCTACCTGCTGGCGGCTTTGGGGCCGGTGACTCTGGGATTGCTGCACGACGCCGCTGGTAACTGGCGGATACCGCTGATGCTGCTGTCGGCTCTGCTGCTGGTGCAGTTTGTCGCCGCTGTGCTGTCCGCCGATGGCGAGCCGATTGGCTGACGTTGAATTCGCCAGCAAGCCAGCTCCCACGGCGGCTCCGTGGCTTCTCTCTGTGGGAAGCTGCCTTGGCAGCGAATCAAGATGTGGATGTGCCAGCCAATCAGTACAAAGGCGCGTTTCTTTCCAGATCGTTGAGAGCGCTCAGAAAGCGCTTGCGCTCGCGCTTGAAGCGTTCACGTTGCTCCTGTTCAGCGGCGCCGGGATCGTCCAGACGCGCCTTGATCAGATTGCGTGCCTGATTGCGCAGCGCCTGGCGGTCCGCCCGCGGATAGAACTCGAGGATCTGCTGAATCACCGGTTCCGCTTCCTTGGCTGAAGCCGCCGCCACGACCTGCTCGGTCCACTGCAGCAGGCGCTGCTGCCGTACCGGGTCCTTGAGCGCGGCCAGGGCGGAGAGAATGGCATCGGTTTCGGCATCACGGATCAGGCGGCCGACAAACAACGCATGACGGCGTTGGGCATCGGCGTTGGTGATGCGGCGGGCCTCTTCCAGTGCCCGCCGCAACGGGTCATTGAGCGGCAGCCGCGCCTGTTGCGCCGGTTTCAGCGCCATGATGTCCAGCCCGGTCTGCTGCAGCTCCGACATTTCCTGTTTGAGCTGCGTTTTGCTGGGAGGTAGGGGCTCGTTATACTCGGTCATTGTTTATGGGAGCCGGTCCGCCGCGACACGAACGCTCCGCCATCAAGCTGAAGGAAACCCTATTTTATGTCCGATCACCCCCGTCCGTCAGCCGATCTCGGCCCAAACCAGTTGAATGCGGCCAAGGACACCGTGGCTTTTGTACTGGAAGAAGCGCACCGGCAGGGCGCCAGCAATGCGGAAGTCGGCTTGTCTCTGTCCCAGGGGTTGTCGGTGGACGTCCGCCTCGGTGAGGTGGAAACGGTGGAGTTCCATCGCGACCGGGGCGTGTCGGTGACGGTGTACTTCGGCCATCGCAAGGGGCAGGCCAGCACTTCGGATGACCGCCGCGAAAGCCTCTGCGACGCGGTGCGCGCGGCCTGCGCCATTGCCCGCCATACCGAGGAGGATCCCCACGCGGGTATCGCCGATGCCAGCCTGCTGGCGGATCAGGTGCCGGATCTGGATTTGTATCACCCCTGGACCTTGACCACTGACCAGGCCATCGAACAGGCGCGGCGGTGTGAGGCGGTGGCTCGTGATGATGCCCGCATCGTCAATTCCGAGGGGGCCTCTCTCAGCACCGGCGCCAGTCTGTACGTGTTGGGCACCAGTGCTGGTTTTCTGCAAGGTTTCGCCGGCACCCATCACAGCCGCAGTTGCGCGGTGGTGGCTCAGGATGAGGCCGGCATGCAGCGGCAATTCTGGTACGACAGCGGCCGGCGCGCGGAACGGCTGGCCAGTCCGGAGCAGGTCGGCGAAAAGGCCCGTGAGCGTACATTGGCGCGGCTGGGGGCCGAGGTGCCCGTCACCGGCGAGTTTCCGCTGCTGTTCTCGGCGGAAATGGCGAGTGGACTGATTGGCCATTTGATCGGCGCGATCAGCGGCGGCTCACTGTACCGGCGCGCCTCTTTCCTGTGTGACGCACTCGGCTCCCGGGTGTTGCCCGAGGGCTTCCGTTTGGGGGAGCGGCCGTTGATGGCGGCCGGTAACGGTTCCACCCCTTTCGATGGCGATGGGCTGCCCACCCGGGACCAGGATTTCATCGAGGATGGCGAGCTCAAAGGCTATGCCCTGGGTCTGTATGCGGCTCGCCGGCTGGGAATGTCACCCACCGGTAACGGAGGTGGAGTACATAACGTCATTCTGAGCGACACCGGGGAAAGCCAGGAAGCTCTGTTGCGCCGCCTGGGAACGGGAATTCTGGTCACCGAAGTGATGGGACAAGGTGTGAACCTCGTCACAGGAGACTATTCTCGCGGCGCCGCGGGATTCTGGGTGGAAAACGGGGTTATACAGCGACCATTGCAAGAGTTTACTATTGCCGGAAATCTGAAGGACATGTTCGGAGGCGTTCTGGGCAGTGGCACGGATGTGGATCGAAGGGGGAATATCCACTGTGGTTCGTTACTGTTGTCGCCCATGAAAGTCGCCGGGCGCTAGCTGTTTTTCGTCTTTCAGAATGATTATTCACTGTTTGGCTTAACCAAGGACAAGGAGCATACATTATGGAATCCAATAATCCATATCAGGGGCCCAGCGCGGATGTGCTGGTGACACAGGCGGGATCGGGAACGGTAGGGCAGGCGCAGAAGCGGCCGGTCGGGAACGGTGGTGCCTGGTGGGCACAGGCTTGGCAGATCGTGCGTCAGAACAAGTTGATGTGGGCATTGGCCACTTTCGTTTTCCTGCTGATTTTCATGGCCATCGGTTTGATCACCGCGTTCATTCCTTTTATCGGCACTTTCATCCCCACCCTGTTCGCGCCGGTATTCGTGGTCGGCTTGTATTTCATTGCCCACAGGGTACGTGAGCAAAACACGTTTTCCTTCGGTGACCTTTTCGTCGGATTTTCCAATCAGACCGGGCCGCTGTTCATGGCCGGTCTGGCGCAGATCGTGGCGATGCTGGTCTTTTTTGTTCTGATCGGCATTCTTGGCGCCCTGTTCTTTGGCAGTGAACTGATGATGATGTTCAGCTCCTTTGCCGACCCCTACGCCGCGCCCATGATGAACCCGGCCTTTGGCGTCGCCAAGATGATCCTGTTCGGCCTGGTCTCTCTGTTGTTGATCATTCCCTACATGGCGGCGATCTGGTTCCAGGTGCCTTTGGTGTTCTTCGGGCAGCGCAATGCGTTCGCGGCCATGGTGGAAAGCTTCACCGCGGTATTCCGTAATTTCCTGGCCATGCTGTGGTACGGCATCATCGGCTTCCTGATTTTCCTGGTGCTGGGTATCGCGGCGGCGATCATTGTCGGAGTGATTACCGGGGTGCTCGGACAAGGTGTGATCAGCGGTATTCTGATGTTCGTGTTCGGTGTGGTGATGCTGTTGGTGATGTTGGTGCTGATGGCTCTGTACTCCGCCACCATCTATTGCTCGTTCCGCGATATCTTCGAGTTGGGTGAAGCCGCGCCGCGGCAGCCTGCCTCTGTCTGATTCGCTCAGCACGACATTGCCCGGTGCTTGTCGATACCGGGATCCTCGCCGGGCGGTTTGATACCGCCCGGCGTTCGTTTGAGGATGTGAATGGCGAAAGGAGAGGCCATGGCGATCATCGGTATTGATCTGGGTACCACCAACAGCGCATGTGGTGTGTGGACCGGGCAAGGGGTGGAGCTGATTTCCAACCGGCTGGGCGACGTGCTGACACCGTCCGTGGTGGGCGTCGATGGCAGCGGAGAGATCATGGTGGGCCGCACCGCCCGCCAACGGCTGATTCACCATAGTGATAGAACGGTGGCGGCGTTCAAACGTCTCATGGGCACCGACCACAAGGTGACCCTTGGCGATCAGCGTTTCAGCGCCACCGAGCTGTCCTCCCTGGTGTTGCGCTCGCTCAAGGAAGATGCCGAGACGTACCTGGGGGAGCCGGTGACGGAAGCGGTGATCAGCGTTCCCGCCTATTTCAACGATAACCAGCGCCACGCCACCAAACAGGCGGCGGAGCTGGCGGGACTGACGGTCAGGCGGCTGATTAATGAGCCCACCGCCGCGGCCATGGCTTATGGTCTCCACGAGAAGCAGGAAGGGTTGTTTCTGATTCTCGATCTGGGGGGCGGCACTTTCGATGTGTCGTTGCTGGAATTCTTCGATGGCGTGATGGAAGTGCACGCCAGTGCCGGCGATAACTTCCTGGGCGGTGAGGATTTCGTCGATGCCATGATCGACGATGTGCTGGCCGAACATGAGCTGAGCCGGGACGCCTTGCCGGCCAGTGCGATGCAGAATCTGTACCTGCAAATGGAAGGCGCCAAACGCCGGCTGGGCAATGCTCAGACTCTGAGCCTGAAGCTGGGGGACCGGGAGGTGACCCACGAGGTGACGCCGGAGTGGTTCGCCCGTGTTGTCACGCCTCTGTTGTTGAGAGTGAAGCACCCCATAGAAAGGGCACTGCGGGATGCCAACTTGCATCCTGACAAGGTGGATGACGTGGTCTTGGTCGGCGGCTCCACCCGTCTCGCGTTGTTCCGCTCCACCGTCGGCAAGATGTTCGGCCGGCTGCCGTCCTGTCATCTGGATCCGGATACGGTGGTCGCCGTGGGCGCGACCATCCAGGCCGGCCTGCTGGCGCGGGGGGAAGGGCTGGACGACGTGGTGCTTACCGATGTCTGTCCCTATACGCTTGGCACCGGAGTGATCAATGAGGACAACCCCCGGTTGGGCGATTACTTTCTGCCGATCATCGAGCGCAACAGCGTGGTGCCGATCAGCGTGGAGCGTCATCTGTCCACCGCGTCCGATAACCAAACCAAGATGAAGATCCGGATCTATCAGGGCGAAAACCGTCTGGTGGAGAAGAACGTTTATCTGGGCGAGTTGAGCGTGACGGTGCCCAAGGGGCCGCGTGGACAGGAAAGCGTGATCGTCCGTTACAGCTATGACATGAACGGTCTTCTGGAAGTGGACGTGAAGGTGGAGTCCACCGGCAAGACCTATTATCAGTTGATCGAACATACGCCGGGTGCCTTGAGCGAAGACGACAAGGCAAGATCCCTGCAACGTCTGGCGGTGTTGAAGTTCCACCCCCGGGACGGTGAGGAAAACCGTGCCCTGCTGGCCCGCGGGGAACGGCTGTATGAGTCCAGTCTGGGAGACCGTCGGGAGTTCATCGCTGATCTGATGGGGCGGTTCGAGCAGGTTCTGGACCGGCAAAATCCACTGGACATCGCCCGGGTCCAAAAGGAGGTCAAGGAGGCATTGGACAGCCTGGAAAGTGAGGATTGGTTCTGATGGATCCCTGGCGCGTCCTGGGGCTCGAAGCCACCGAGGATACCCGGGCGGTCAAGCGTGCCTACGCGCGCTTGCTGAAAAGCACCCGCCCGGATGAGCATCCGCAGCAATTCCAGGCTTTGCACGCCGCTTACAAACGTGCCCTGGGCCTTGCCGAGCAACGTGCCCGTGCCGCCGCCGCCGGTGATACGGAGCCGGAAACGGAAACCGCCGGGAAGCGAACGGAGAAGGCATCCACTGCCACGGCCGCCGGGACTCAGCCGATTCCGCCCGAGACACCGGAATGGCCGGCGCCGGTGGTTCCGGATGATCCGCCAGCGGCACCGGTGGAACCTGAGCCGGCGTTCCAGGATCAACCTCCCCCGCCGGCGCGGGACCCGGAGCCGGCCTGGGCCGCGGCACGTGAGCGGGAGGAAGAACGGGAGCCGGAAGAAGACGAGTGGCTGGCGGCCAGTCGTGAACACGAACGGCTGTTGACCCAGTGCCAGGCTTTGCTGGAGCGCGAGGGGCAGCCGGCTGAGGAGAAGGAATGGCGTTTCCTCGCCAACAGTGCCTGGATGCTGGATAGCGCCTTTCACCATGGTTTGGGGGATGCCCTGATGGCGCGGCTGGTGGAACGGCTTCGGCAGCAGGATAACAAGCCGCCTCTGGATGCGGTGATACTGGCTTATTTGAACAGCCTGTTTGATTGGGAAGGGCGTCGTGGCTTGCTGGCGGCCCGTTTTGGCGATACCGCCATGGATCGGGTGTTGGCCCCCCTGGATACGAATTCTTCCGGCGATCAGGCCTTATTACAGGGGTTGCGTGGTGGCAAGGAGACGGTGCCGCCCTCCCGTCAGGCAAACACCGAGCCGGCCCCCGAAACCCTTTATTTCACTGGCATGACCCTGCGTATGGTCGCTATCGTCATCGATCTGCTGGTAGTGGCGGCGCTGTTGGTCATGCCGATATGGGTGGTGAGCATCGTGGTGGCGGATTTCAACGGAACAGGGGGCGACATCAGTCTTGAGTCGTTCATGGGCGTCTTTCTGATACTTGCCGCGCCAGCCTATTTGCTAATGGCGTTGGTCATGGAGGCAGGGCCCGGGCAGGCGACGCCGGGGAAACGGATGCTGGGGCTCAGGGTGACGAGCCTGGAGTTTGAGCGGTTGTCATTTCCGCACAATTTGTGGCGGGTCATGGCGTTCGTGGTGGTCAATGCGCTGACCAGTAAAGTGGTGATCCTGGTGAACCTGTTCCTGAAAGGGAACCTCCTGCACGATCGCGTCAGCCGCAGTTATGTCATCAACTGGGCGCGCAGTCAGAGGGAGCAGAAAGACGAGCAGTAGACCGGGCCACGGAGCCGCTGTGGAAGCCAGCCTGCAAGCGAATTCTTGGAACGTTGCGCATTCGCTTGCAGCGGCCCGTCGCCCGGACAGGCTCCCACAGTAGCCTTGTAGCGAGCCCTCCCAGAACAGGGCCGTGATGTCAGCGCTTTATTCCTCTTCGTCGAAGCGGCGGGCGAACAGGTCGGTGAGTTCCTCCATGGCCGGCTGCTCGTCGTCTCCGTCCACTCGTACTCTGAGGCTGGTGCCCTTGGCGGCGCCGAGCGTAAGCAGGCCCATGATGCTCTTGGCGTCGATCCGGCGCTCGTTGTGAAGCACTTGTATGGTGCAGCTGTAACGCGATGCCACGCTCACCACTTTGGCGGCGGCGCGGGCATGCAATCCCAGTTTGTTGATGATGGTGAGTTCCCTCTCGATCATCCCTCCAGCTCCCGATGCCGCACATGCAAGGGGATGGCTTTATTGCGCAGGCGCTGGGCCAACTGCTCGGCCAGATACACGGAGCGATGGCGGCCACCGGTGCAGCCGATGGCAACGGTAACGTAACTGCGGTCGTTGGCGGCGTAGCTGGGTAGCCAGCGCACCAGAAACTGAAAAATATCGTCGATCAAATCTTCGGTTTCCTGATGAGATTGCAGGAAGGCCGCCACCTTGTCGTCGCGACCGGTCAGGGCCCGCAGATCACCGTGCCAGTGGGGATTGGGCAGCATGCGCACGTCGTAGACCAGATCGGCGTCGTTGGGCAAGCCGTTCTTGAACCCGAACGATTGGATCAGCAGCGACAGTTTGACGTTGCGGCCGGCGACCCGCTGGCGGATCTGATTGCGCAGGGAGTGGACATCCAGAGTGCTGGTGTCGATCACCAGATCCGCGCGCATGCGGATGTCGGAGAGCAGCTCGGCTTCATAGGCAATGGCATCGGCCAGGGTGCGATCATCGCCGCTGAGCGGGTGGGGGCGCCGGGTGGCGCTGAAGCGTTTGAGCAGGGTGCCGTGATCGGCGTCGAGAAAGATGATCTCGGTCTCCACCTGCAATTTGTGCAGTTCCGCCAGGGTGGAAGGGAAGGCCAGCAGTTGCCTCGGCAGGTTACGGGCATCGATGCCCACCGCCACCCGCTCCAGCACCCGGTCCTCGTCATCCAACTGTCCGGCCAGCTGTGGCAGCAGGCCCAGAGGCAGGTTGTCCACGCAGTAATAACCGTGGTCTTCCAGTGCTTGCAGAGCCGTGGTCTTACCGGAGCCGGACCGGCCGCTGAGAATGGTCAGTTTCATGGCGATTGACGCTTTCTTCCCCCAAAAGACGCCCGGGCCGGGGAGAACCGGCCGCATGGGCCCTGTCGCAGCTTATGAAGCCAGACGCAATTCGGCCTCTGACTCCACGGCGGTAATATAGAGTTGATGATCGTCCGTGGCCTGGCGCAGCTCACGCCGGTAATCCTCGTCGTTGAACAGGTTGGCCAAGTGACTCAGGGTCTTGAGGTGCTGTTCGGGGTTCTGTTCGGGCACCAGCAGAACGAACACCAGATCCACCGGACGGCCATCCACGGCATCGAAGTCCACCGGTTCGGCCAGTTTCAGCAGCAGGCCCACCGCTTGCTCGCAGCGTCCGAGTCGGCAGTGGGGGATGGCGATGCCTTCACCGATACCGGTGGAGCCCAGGCGCTCCCGGGCCACCAGTGCATCGAACACTTCCTGGGCGCCGAGGTCGCCGCAACTGGCCGCGGCCAGCTCGGCAACCTGATCCAGAAGGCGTTTTTTGCTACCCACCTCGATACCGTTATGGGTGCGGTCCTCGGTGAGAAGTTCTCGTACTCGCATAGATCCGCTTAGTGACCGTGCTTGCGGCTCACGGTCTTCTCCTTGTGTTTGAGAATCTGACGATCCAGCTTACTGGTCAGGGCATCAATAGCCGCGTACATGTCACCGGCCTCGGCGGTGGCGAAGACTTCGCCGCCGGAAATGTGGATGGTGGATTCCGCTTTGTGGGTGTTCGGCTCCGGGGACAGGATTACCTGAATGCTGGTGATCTGGTCGAAATGCCGTTCCAGCTTGGAAAACTTGTCGTCCACATAATCACGAAGGGCTTCGGTGATATCCAGGTGATGGCCACTGATGTTGATTTGCATAGCTGGCTCCTTTGCCTCGTTATTTAACCCCGGCCGCTGGCCCGGGTTATAAGCCGTTTCCCGCGTCGTCAAACCAGGCGTTTGCGAGCGCTGGAAGACGGGATTCGCATCGCCTCTCGATACTTGGCGACGGTCCGGCGCGCCACCTTGATCCCTTGCTCATTGAGCAAACTGGCCAGCTTATTGTCGCTGAGCGGCTTGCGAGGGTTCTCGGCGGCGACCAGCTTCTTAATGATGGCACGAATGGCGGTGGAAGAACATTCACCGCCGCCTTCCGTGTCCACGTGACTGGAAAAGAAATATTTCAGTTCGAACACCCCGCGGGGCGTGAGCATGAACTTTTGATTGGTGACCCGGCTGATGGTGGATTCGTGCATCTCCACCGCCTCGGCGATATCCGCCAGTACCAGCGGTTTCATGGCTTCCTCGCCATAATGGAAGAAGTCCTGCTGCACCTCGACGATGCGCCGGGCCACCTTCAGCAGGGTGTCATTACGGCTTTGCAGGCTTTTCAGGAACCAGCGCGCTTCCTGCATGCAGTTGCGCAGGTACTGGCCGTCCTCGCCCTCGGTGCGGCGGGCCAGCCGGGCGTACTGGGCGTTCAGGTTGACCTTGGGCAGGACTTCCTCGTTCAGTTCCACCCGCCAGCCGCCGCGGAAGGGGCGTACCACCACGTCGGGAACCGCGTACTCCGCCACCTCGCCGCCGATTTGTTCGCCTGGGGCTGGATCCAGGGTGCGCAACAACGCCAGAGCGTCGAGGAGATCGCTTTCCGTCACCCCCATGGCGCGGCGTAGTCCGGCATAGTCGTGCTTTTCCAGTAGCGCGAGATGTTCCAGCAGGGCGGTCGCGGTGGCCAGGTGTGGAGTGTCTGCGGGCTGTTGGCGCAATTGCACGCCCAGGCATTCGGCCAGGTCGCGGCTGGCCACGCCGATCGGGTCGAACTGCTGCAGCCGATGCAGGACCGCCACCACTTCGTCTTCCTCCACCGGATCATCGGCATCGGATATTTGCCGCTCGGCGGTGTCGATCACATCATCCAGGGGCAGGGACAGGTAGCCACGGTGGTCGAGGGCGTCGATGAGGATGCCGGCGATGACACGGTCCCGATCACTCATTGGGCTGAGGTTGAGTTGCCAGAGCAGATGATCCTGGAGGGTGACCGGAGCGACGTGGCGCTGTTGCCAGGCATCGGCGTCATCGTCCTCGCCGTTGCCCGAGCCGGAACCGGACTGGCCCACATAGAGGTCGTCCCATTCACTGTCGCTCTCCACCGGCCCTTCCACCAGGTCGTCCAGGGCCTCGTCGCGTTCGAGGTCCATTTCCTCCGCTTCCCAATCGTCATCGGCGGGGGTGTCGTCCTCGGTGTAGGCTTCGCTCCCTTCTTCGAGTTCCAACAGGGGGTTGGTTTCCACCGCCTGCTGGATTTCCTGGCGCAGGTCCAGCGTCGACAGTTGCAGCAAGCGAATCGCCTGCTGCAACTGCGGCGTCATGGTGAGCTGCTGGCCGATCTGGAGTTGTAGACTCGGTTTCATACTGCCTTGGTGGTCTGGTGAATCGCCAAGGCGGCAGAATAGCAGCGTCTTTCAACGCTTCGCAATTTATTTAAGCAATATGTATGCCAATGTTGAAATTGCAATTGAAAAAGAGTAAGGGCTCCGTTGACCGCGATTTCCAAGGGGCTACAGCCGGAAGTCGGCGCCCAGATAAACGTCGCGGACCTGCTGATTGCCAAGGATGGTCTGGGAATCGCCCTCGGCGATAATGTGGCCGGCGCTGCAGATATAGGCGGTATCGCAAATGTCCAGCGTTTCACGCACGTTGTGGTCGGTGATCAGCACGCCGATGCCGCGATCCTTGAGATGGCGAATGATGCCTTTGATGTCATTCACCGAGATCGGGTCCACCCCGGCGAACGGTTCATCGAGCAAAATGAACGCGGGGTCCGTGGCCAGGCCGCGGGCGATCTCCGCCCGCCGCCGTTCGCCGCCGGACAGGCTCATGCCCATGCTGTCGCGGATATGGGTGATGTGAAATTCCTCGAGCAGGTTGTTCAACTCCTGCTCACGCTCGGCTTTGCTCAGTTCCTTGCGGGTTTCGAGGATCGCCATGATGTTCTGTTCCACGGTCAGGCGGCGGAAGATGCTCGCCTCCTGAGGCAGATAGCCGATACCGCGCTTGGCGCGCCCGTGCATGGGCAGGTGGGTGATGTCCTCGCCGTTGATCTCGATGCGCCCCGCGTCCGCTTCCACCAACCCGACGATCATGTAAAAGCAGGTGGTCTTGCCGGCGCCGTTGGGGCCCAGCAGGCCGACGATCTGGCCCGCTTCCACTTCCAGGGAAACGTCCTCGATGACGCGGCGCCCCTTATAGCTTTTGGCCAGTTGGCGGGCATTCAGTTTCGCCATGGTCAGGGGGTCTCCGCATCATTGGGGGTGCTGTTCTCCGGCGCGGTGGCCGGCGTGCTGTTAGCGGGCGACTGGGTCGAGCTGCCGTCCTCGCCTGGGTTGCCTTCGCCGTTTTGCGACTCCTCGCCGCCGCTGTCGCCGTTCCGGGCCTGGGAGGCGTTGGCGGCCGGAATCACCAGCCGCACCCGTTTGTCGCCCTCGCTGCTGGCGTCCATGCGTCGGGAGTTGAGATCATATTCCACCCGGGCCCCTTCGAAGGTGTTGCCCTGATGTTGCACGTAGGCGTTGCCGGTGAGGATCAGACGGCGGCGCTTGAGATCGTAGACCAGTTTGTCGGCGTGGGCGTTCAGATCCTTGCCTTCACGCATGCGTACCGGGCTGCCGGTGGCTTCCACCCGCACCAGTTGCTCGTTCTCGGTGAACAGCCGCAAGACATCGGCGTTGAGTTGACGGTTACCCTGAATCAGTTCGGCGTCACCCCGGTATACGCCAGTGCCGGCGTCCCGTTCGAACACGGCCTGGTTGGCGCTGACCTCCACCGGGCCCTCGGCGCCGGACTGGGCCACGGCCAGCGCTGGAACCAGAATGGCGGCGGCTATTACCGCGCGCCAGCGGCGCAGCGGGCCATGCACCGGACCGTTATGGCTTGGGTCCTTTGAATTCACTTACTACTCCTTGCTTGAGAGTCATGCGCCCGGTGTCCAGGTCCGCGTCCATGCTGCCCGCCCGGGTGCTGCCTTCACTGTGTCGCATATGGACGGTGTCCGGGGCGGAAACCTGGCGATCGCCGCTCAGGTAGTGCAGCTCCCGGGTGTCGAGGGTGACGCCGTTGTTCTTGCTGACCGCCTCGACGTTGTTTTCGAAGACGATCAGATCGCCGTTGTCGCGTACTTCACCATTGTCGGCCTGGATGGTCCACTGGTTGTTGCCGTTGTTCAGGCTCAGGTTCGGGTGATCGAGCAGCGTCAGCGCTTCGCGTTCGTACTGTTCCAGATTGTTGGCCAGAAGCCGGTATTCCACTTCGCCGCTGTCGCGGTTGAACTGACGGGCGACGATGTTTTCGGCGGTGATGGCCGGGGCGCTGAGGAACGCTTCGTTGTCGCCTTCCAAGGGGTTGCCCCATTCGTGCAGGGTCATCATCACGATCAGCCCCAGCAGGATAACACCGCTGGCGCTGAGCAGGCCGGGCCGTCTCACTGGCCCTCCCGTAGCCGCAGCAGGCTGTCGCACACTTCCCGTACCGCCCCTTCGCCGCCGCGGGCCTCGGTGACATGGCCGGCGGCGCTGCGCGCCACCGCGTGGGCGTTGGCCGGGGCGAAACCCAGTCCGGCCCACTCCAGTGCCGGTACGTCCGGTTCATCGTCGCCCATGTAACCGATCTCCGCGGCGCTCAGGCCCAGTTGCTGTGCCAGCGCGGACAGGGCCACGCCTTTGTCCTCACGGCCCTGGATCACGTGCTCGATCCCCAGGTCCCGGGCGCGGCGGGCCACCATGGCGGAGTTACGGCCGGTGATGATGGCCAGGGTCACGCCGCTGGCCGCCAGTTTTTTCAGCCCATGGCCGTCCAGGGTGCTGAATGTTTTCAGCATTTCGCCGTCCGGGCCGTAATAAAGGCGGCCATCGGTCATCACGCCGTCCACGTCGAAGGCCATCAGACGCAGGCGCAGAGCCTGTTCCGGCTTTACCCCCAGCGTCATTACATTACCCCCGCGCGCAGCAGATCCTGGGTGTTGAGCGCGCCGATCGGTCGCTGCCGGTCGTCACAAATGATCAGACCGTTCACCTTGCGCGTCTCCATCAGTTGCAATGCCTCCGCCGCCAGACGGCCGGGCTGGATGGTGACCGGGCGCGGTGACATCACATCGCGAATGCCGGCGACACGGACATCGACGCCCTTCTCCAGGGTGCGGCGCAGATCGCCGTCGGTGAAGATGCCGATCAGCTTTCCGTCGTCGTCCACCACCGTGGTCATGCCCAGGCCCTTGCGGGTCATTTCCAGCAGAGCATCGGACAGCGGCGTATCGGCACTGACCACCGGCAGTTGTTCCTCGCCGTGCATGACATCGTCCACTTTGAGCAGCAACCGGCGCCCCAGGCTGCCGCCGGGGTGGCTGAGGGCGAAATCCTCCGGAGTGAAACCACGTGCTTCCAGCAGCGCTATGGCCAGGGCGTCGCCCATGGCCAGGGCCGCGGTGGTGGAAGAGGTGGGGGCCAGATTATGCGGGCAGGCTTCTTCCTTCACCGCCACATTCAGATGCACGTCGGATAACTGCGCCAGGGAAGATTCCGGGCGGCCGGTCATGCTGATCAGCCCGCTGCCTTTGCGTTTGATCACCGGGATGATGGTCAGCACTTCCTGGGTCTCGCCGGAGTTGGACAGCGCCAGCACCACATCCTCGCTGGTGATCATGCCCAGATCGCCGTGGGAAGCTTCCCCCGGGTGAACAAAGAACGACGGGCTGCCGGTGCTGGCCAGCGTGGCCGCCAGCTTGGTGCCGATATGGCCGCTTTTACCCATGCCGGTGACGATAATGCGACCAGTGCAGGCCAGCAGGCGCTCGCAGGCATTTTCGAAATCCTTATCCACACGCGCACTGAGCGCGGCCACCGCCTGGGCTTCCTCGTCCAGTACACGGCGCGCGGTGGCGATGAAGTTGTAAGGCATAGAATCTCCCTTCACGGTCGCGGCCCGGTCCGCTGCCGGGATTTGTCGGCGGGGCCTGATGAAGCCGCCGATTATACACCGGATGTTGCCTGAAGGCCTCGCCAGAGCACCATCAAATAGACCGCGTATCCACCTAACAGTGCCAGACCAGTGCCACGCCCCAGCGGATGGCGTACCGCCAACATCATGCCAAGCGCCATGACCAGGGTCAGCAGCACCATGGCGGCGTAGTCGCGATCCAGCAGTGCCGGATCGGCCAGCCTGCCGGGGCCGAGCAGGGCGGGCATGGGCAGTACCATCAGCAGATTGAGGATATTGGAGCCGAGCACATTACCCAGGGCCAGATCGCCGTGTCCGCGACGGGTGGCCGCCAGACAGGTGGCCAGTTCCGGCAAGCTGGTGCCGAGCGCTACCAGGGTCAGGCCGATCAGGGCCTCGCCGACACCCAACTGCCGGGCTGCTTCCGTGGCGCCCCAGACCAGCGCCCGGGCGCTGATCAGAAGCAGCACCAGCCCCCCGAAGAACAACAGCAGGTCGTGGCGCCGGCTCCGGCCCGGTTGGGGCCGCGCCGGCTGTGGCGTTGACGTTTTGCGATGCCAGGTGATCAATGCCAGCGCGGCCAGGCCAATGAGCAGGATCGCACCGTCGGCGCGGGTCAGGTGGCCGTCGATCAGCACCACTCCGGCCAGGGCGGTGACCAGCAGGCAGGCACTCAGTACCAGCCGGCGACTGTGATCGGGACAGGGCACCGGGCGCCACAGCAGGGTCAACGCCAGCACCAGTCCCAGATTGGCAATGTTTGAACCCAGTGCATTGGCCACGCCAAGGGCGGAACTGCCGCTCAAGGCAGCGGTGGCGGAAACCAGAATTTCCGGCGCCGAAGTACCGAAGGCGACCAGCGTCAAACCCACCAGCGCCCGGGACAGGCCAAAATCCAGCGCCAGCCCGGCGGCGCCGGTGACAAAACGGTCGGCGCTCCAAGAAAGTACTGCCAGGGCGATCAGGCTGGTCAAAAGGGCAGTAAACATGGAACCTCCGTTGTCAAAAGCCGTCAAATCGTGCAAGAGCCGTGGCGCGCGCGGAACCCGCGCGTGTAGGATGCGGTGAGTTTGCCGGGGCCATCAACTGGATAGCCGGATCATCGAACGACCAGGGAGCGAGTGCATGACTTATCCGAAACAGCTGTTTTCCATGATGGCGGCCGTGCTGCTGCTGTTGGCCGCCGGTCTGGCGCAAGCGGAACAGGATCCGCGCAAGCTGGTGGAGCAGACCGTCGAGCGCATGACCAAGCGTATTGACGCGGAACGCCAGAAGTTGAACAACGACCCCCAATACGCCCGTGAGCTGGTGCGTGAGGAACTGGGCGATCTGGTGGACTTCAAGCGGATTACCCGGGTAGTGATGGGGGATTATTTCGACCAGGCCTCCCGGGAGCAAAAATACCGCTTCCTGGAAGTATTCGAGAACAGCCTGGTCAATACCTATGCCTCCGGTGTGACCTTGTACGACGGCCAGAAGATGAAAGTCCTGCCTTTGCGCGAGGAAGACCGCCGTGGCAACTATGCGCGCGTGCGCATGGAGTTCTCCACCAACTCAGGCCAGGTGGTGCCGATCTTCTTTACCCTGTTCCTGGACGGTGGCCAGTGGCGTGTGGTCAATGTTTACGTCAATGGGCTTGATCTGAGCCAGATCTACAAGCAGCAGTTCGCCCAGTCCATGCAACAGCACAATGATATGGACACGGTCATCGCCAACTGGTCCGCCGCCGATGTGGCCGACGAGGTCGAGAACAAGGCCAACGTCAACTGATTCCTCCGTTTCCCTCCCTCATTGACGCGGGGCCGGCATGGCAAGGCCTCGCGCCCTCGCGTATTATTGCCGGTTCATTCGAATGAGGAGTTCCCATGAATCCGGAAGACGTGAAGGCGCTGGTGGAAGCCGGCTTCGACGATGCCGAGGTGGCGGTGGATGGTGGCGGTGACCGCTTTCTGATCCGCGTGGTGTCTGATGCCTTCGAGGGCCTGATGCCGGTGAAGAAGCAGCAACTGGTTTACGGCTGCATTAACCAGGCGATCGCCGACGGTACCATTCATGCCGTCAGCATCCAGACCTATACCCGGGCCGAGTGGGAAAAAGCCCAGAAGATGGGGCTGGCCTGAGCCCCGGGCGGCCCGCCATCTGCCTTTATCAACAGGCTCTAAGAGATCCGCATGGACAAACTCAAGATTACCGGTGGACAGCGCCTGGATGGCGAGATCCGCATTTCCGGCTCCAAGAATTCATCGTTGCCGATTCTCGCCGCCACTCTGCTGGCCGACGAGACCGTCACCGTAGGCAACCTGCCGCATTTGCAGGACGTCACTACCCTGATCGAGCTGCTCGGCCGGATGGGCGTGCATGTGGTGCTGGACGATCGCATGAACGTGGCGGTGAACCCCACCGGTATCCGCGAGTTCACCGCGCCCTATGAGCTGGTGAAAACCATGCGCGCCTCGATTCTGGTACTGGGGCCGTTGGTGGCGCACTTCGGCCGCGCCGAGGTGTCCCTGCCCGGCGGTTGTGCCATCGGCTCACGGCCGGTGGACATCCACCTCAAGGGGCTCGAGGCCATGGGCGCCGAGATCGAGGTGATGAACGGGTATATCTCCGCCCAGGTGAAGGGGCGTCTCAAGGGCGCCCGTATCGTCATGGACACGGTGACCGTGACCGGCACCGAGAACCTGTTGATGGCCGCCGCCCTGGCCGAAGGCACCACGGTGCTGGAAAACGCCGCGCGCGAGCCGGAAGTGGTGGATTTGGCCAACTTCATCAACCGCATGGGCGGCAAGATCACTGGCGCGGGCACCGACACCATCGTGGTGGAAGGGGTTACCTCGCTGGGGGGCTGTCACCATGATGTGATCTCCGACCGCATCGAGACCGGCACCTATCTGATCGCCGCCGCCATCACCGGCGGCCGCGTCAAGGCCAAGAACACCGATCCGGCTCTGCTGGATTCGGTACTGCAGAAGTTGCGCGAGGCCGGTGCGGTGATCGAGACGGGGGAGGACTGGATCAGCCTCGATATGGAAGGCCGCCGGCCGCAAGCGATCAGCCTGCGCACCGCGCCTTATCCGGCGATGCCCACCGATATGCAGGCCCAGTTCATGGCCATGAACACGGTGGCCGAAGGTACCGGCACCATCGTCGAGACGGTGTTCGAGAACCGCTTCATGCACGTGCAGGAACTGAATCGCATGGGCGCCCATATCGAGGTGCAAGGCAACACCGCCATCTGCCGTGGCGTCGAGTCGCTGACCGGTGCTCCGGTGATGGCCACCGACCTGCGAGCCTCTGCTTCCCTGGTGATCGCCGCTCTGGTGGCCAGGGGCGATACCCTGGTGGACCGGATCTACCATGTCGACCGGGGCTATGAGTGCATCGAGGAAAAACTGCAATCCCTGGGGGCGACCATCCGTCGCGTCCCTTCCTGACCGTGAAGCCATGAGCCAGAAACCGCTGATCATCGCCCTGTCCAAGGGCCGCATCCTCAAAGACACGCTGCCTCTGCTGAAGGAGGCGGGCATTGAGATGACCGAGGATCCGTCCGCTTCCCGCAAGCTGATCTTCGACACCACTCGCGAAGACGTGAAGATCATCGTTATTCGCGCCACCGATGTGCCGCCTTATGTGCAGCATGGCGGTGCCGACATCGGCGTGGCCGGCAAGGACGTGTTGATGGAGCACGGCGCGGAAGGTCTGTTCGAACCGCTGGACCTGGAGATCGCCCGCTGCAAGCTGATGGTGGCGGCGCTCAAGGACGCCCCGCCGGTGAGCGGACGCCTGCGGGTGGCGACCAAGTTCGTCAATGTGGCGAAAAGCTACTTCGCCCAGCAGGGCCGCCAGGCGGAGGTGATCAAATTGTACGGCGCCATGGAACTGGCGCCGCTGGTGGGGCTGGCGGATCGCATCGTGGACATCGTCGATACTGGCAACACCCTGCGTGCCAATGGCCTTGAACCCACCGAAATGATCGCCACCATTTCTTCGCGGGTAGTGGTCAACCGGGCCAGCATGAAGACCCGTCACAGCCAGATTCAGGAGATCCTGGATCAGGTGGCGAAAGCGGTGGCGGCGCGACGGGAGCAATGACATGAAAACCAACTGGCTGGACGCGGGCGACAGCGATTTCGCCGAGCGTTTGACGGCGCTTACCGCCTGGTCGGAGGAACGCGACGAGGAAGTGACTGAGCGCGTGCGCGGTATCCTCAAGGATGTCGCCCAGCGTGGTGACCAGGCGGTGATCGACTACACCAACCGGTTCGACCGCCGGCAAGTGACGTCCATGGCGGAACTGACCGTGAACCGGGAGCAGCTGCTGGCGGCGCTGGAGCGGATCCCCGTGGCCCTGCGTGAGGCCCTGGAGGCGGCTGCCCGGCGGGTGCGCGCCTACCACGAAAAGCAGCAGCAGGATTCCTGGCAATACCGGGACGAGCACGGCTCGTTGTTGGGGCAGCAGGTCACGCCGCTGGATCGGGTCGGCATCTACGTGCCTGGCGGCAAGGCCGCCTACCCCAGTTCGGTGCTGATGAATGCGCTGCCGGCCCATGTGGCCGGAGTGGGCGAAATCGTCATGGTCAGCCCGGCGCCGGATGGTGAGCTGAACGATGTGGTGCTGGCGGCGGCGGCGGTGGCCGGCGTCGAGCGCTTCTTTTCCCTGGGCGGCGCCCAGGCCGTGGCGGCCCTGGCCCACGGCACGGAAACGGTGCCGGCGGTGGACAAGATCGTCGGGCCCGGCAACATTTATGTGGCGGAAGCCAAGCGCCAGGTGTTCGGCAAGGTGGGCATCGACATGATCGCCGGCCCGTCCGAGATTCTGGTGGTGTGCGACGGCAAAACCGATCCCGAGTGGATCGCCATGGATCTGTTTTCCCAGGCCGAACACGACGAGGAAGCGCAGTCGATTCTGGTCAGCCCGGACGCGGAGTTCCTCAAGCGGGTGGACGCCGCCATGGATCGTCTGGCGCCGACCCTGGAGCGGGAGGACATCATCCGCACCTCCATGGCCAACCGCGGCGCCCTGATTCAAGTGAGAGACCTGGATCAGGCCCTGGAGGTGGTCAATCGCGTCAGCCCGGAACACCTGGAATTGTCCATGGATGACGCCGAGGCCTGGGCGCGCAAGGTGCGCCATGCCGGTGCCATTTTCCTCGGCCGTCATACGCCGGAGGCACTGGGTGACTACTGCGCCGGCCCCAATCACGTGCTGCCGACCAGCGCCACGGCCCGGTTTTCCTCGCCGTTGGGCGTGTACGATTTCCAGAAACGCAGTTCCTTGATCGGCTGCTCCCCGGAAGGGGCCAGCGAGCTGGGGCGAATTGCTTCCGCTTTGGCGCGCGGCGAGAGTCTGACCGCTCACGCGCGCAGCGCCGAATACCGCATCAAGAAGGATTAACGTCGTGGGGAGTGGCCCGGTCCGCTCCCATGACAGGATCAACACACCGTAGGAGCGGTCCAGCGACCGCGATGGGTTATGAGCAAATTCTGGAGTCCGTTCGTTCGCGATCTAGCGCCCTATGTGCCCGGTGAACAGCCGAAGATGGCCAACCTGGTCAAGCTGAACACCAATGAGCACCCGCAAGGGCCATCGCCGAAAGTGCTGGACGCTATCCGGGCGGAAGCGGATGAGCGCTTGCGTCTGTACCCGGATCCGCGCAGCACCGCGCTGTGCGAGGCCATTGCCGACTATTATCGGATCAAGCCGGAGCAGGTGTTTGTCGGTAACGGCTCCGACGAAGTGCTCGCCCACATTTTCATGGGATTGTTTCGCCAGTCCCGGCCGCTGTTGTTCCCGGACATCACCTACAGTTTTTATAAGGTCTACTGCGGGTTATACGACATCGACTACCAGACCGTGCCGCTGGACCAGGAGCTGTCCATCCGGCTGGCCGATTATGACGCCCCGAATGGCGGCATCATCTTCCCCAATCCCAATGCGCCCACCGGCCGTCTGCTGCCGCTGGCGGACATCGAGGCGCTGCTGCGTCGCAACACCGAGTCGGTGGTGGTGGTGGACGAAGCCTATATCGACTTTGGTGGCGACAGCGCCATTGCCTTGGTTGACCGCTACCCGAACCTGCTGGTGACCCAAACCCTGTCCAAGTCCCGTTCCCTGGCCGGCTTGCGTATCGGTCTGGCGGTGGGTGACGAAGCGCTGATTGACGGGCTCACCCGCATCAAGGACAGCTTCAACTCCTATCCTCTGGACCGGTTGGCGGTGGCCGCCGGCAAGGCCGCCTTCGAGGACGACGACTGGTTCCGCCAGGGCCGGGATCTGGTGGTGGAACAGCGCGGCTGGTTGACCGGGCAGCTGGCCGAGCGTGGCTTTCAGACACTACCGTCCGCCGCCAATTTTGTCTTCACCCGCCATCCTGATCATCGCGGCGCCGATCTGGCTGGCGGCCTGCGCGAGCAGGGCGTGATCGTGCGTCATTTCGGCAAGCCGGAGCGCATCGCCGACTATCTGCGCATCACCATCGGCACCGCCGGGCAGAACCAGACACTGGTGGCCGCGCTGGACCGGTTGCTATAACCTGCCAGACATCGCTTCTGTTTGGTGGTACACCCGTTTAGTCAGACGCTCGTTTGGTCATACTCTCGTTTAGTCATACAAGGACGCCATGATGAAACGCCTGCTGCTGCCCGCGTTGATCGCGGGTCTGTGCCCGCCCGCGGCGCTCGCCGCGGTCTTTCCCGTCACCGCTCCGGTAACCGAGGTGCTGCTGTTTCCCTCCCAGGCCGAATTGACCCGTTCGTTGAGTCAGCCGTTGCCGGCCGGGCAGCATCAACTGACCATTGCTGGTCTGCCGGAACTGGATCTGGATCGCCTCAGGATCGAAGTCGACGGGGCCGTGCTCGAGGGCGTCCAGCGCCGCCGGGAAAGTAACGCCGAGGATGTCTCCGAGCGCCGCCAGGCATTGGATGAACAAATCGCCGCGCTGGAGCGCCGCATCCAGGAAGCCGCCACCGCTGACCGCCTCGACCAGGAACAGATCCAGCAGTTGCAATCGCTGCTCGGGCAGGCGCCGCAAGGGCCGGCGCTGTACAGCGAAGTGCCGGTGGAAAAGTGGGCCAGTGCCTGGGCTCAGATCCGTGAGGCGGTCAATCAGCGTCAGTCCGCGATCAATGAGCGGGCGGCGCAACGGCCGGACTGGCAACGGCAACTGCGGGCGCTGCAGCAGCAACGCTCGCAGTTGGGCCAACAACAGCAACAGCGCCAGGTGCTGGTGGTGGATCTGGTCGCCAAGCAGGCCGGCACCGCCGATCTGGCTTTGCGCTACTTCACCCATCAGGCCGGCTGGAGCAATCAGCTCCAGGCCAACCTGGACAGTGGCGCGGAACAGATCGACCTGAACGCCTACGCCGAGGTTCGCAATGGCACCGGCGAGGATTGGCGTGATGTCAAAGCCACTCTGGGGCTGCTGCCGTCGGGATACCGGTCATTACCGGAGCCGACGCCGTGGATTGTCGGTCTGGCCCGGCCGCGCCCGGAGCGCGACCGTTTCGCACGGGCGGTGATGGCGGAGCCCGTGGCGGAAATGGCGGATATGGCGAGTTCCAGCCTTAAGAAGGGCGCCGTGGCCCCGGCCCCGACACCGCAGCCGGTGGCCCACGGGTTTGATATGCGGGTGCCGCTGGACGCGCCCCTGACCCTGGCCAGCGATGGCAGTACCGCCCGCATCGCTTATCAGGATGCGGTGGTACCGGTGACTCTGAGCCGCGAGAGCTATCTGTGGCAACAGCCCGCGGTGCTGCTGGTGGGCGAATGGAAAAACAGCAGTGGCGTGCCCTGGCTGAGCGGCCAGGTGACGGTGCTGCGTGACGGGCAAAGGCTGTCCAGCTATGGCCGTGCGGAAGGCATCCAGCTCGGGGAAACGGTGCGGATGAGTTTTGGTGACGACCCCCGGCTGCGGGTGGAAGTGGTCACCGAGCCCGCCAGCCGGGGCGAGGCCGGCCTGATCAGCAAGGAGAACACGCTTACGGTGACGCGTAGTATTACCGTTTCCTCGGGCTACGATAAACCGGTGGACGTAGTGCTGTACGACCGTCAGCCGGTCCCCAATGATGACCGCATCAAGCTGGAAGCCACGGGGGCCAAGCCGGACCAGAGCAATGTCCGCGATATCAAGGGGCTGATGGCCTGGGAGCGCACCGTGTCCGCGGATCAGGAGACACGCCTGGAGCACGGCTTCCAACTGCGTTACCCCACCGACATGGATCTGACCGGAGTGGAAGGCCTGCCGCGCTAGCCCTCCGCCGCCGGCCGGGTGCCGATGGTGACTTCGACATCCATGCGGGTGCGGTTGCGGATCACGTTGAGCGTCACCTTGGTGTCCGGAGCGGTGCCGGCGATGCGGTTCATGGCCTCGTAACCGTCCTTCATGGTCTCGCCGTCGATGCCGATCAGCACGTCGCCGGGTTGCAGCCCGCCCTGATTGGCCGGGCTGTCCACCACCACCTGGGTGATCACGCCGCCGGCCACCCGGTCCATATCGAAGGTTTCCGCCAGAGAAGGCGTGATGTCCTGCACCGTGACACCGAGATAGCCCCGGATCACCCGGCCGTGTTCGATCAGGTCCGACATCACCTCGCGGGCGATGGACGCGGGCGTGGCGAAGCCGATGCCCTGCCAGCCGCCGGTGGAGGAAAGGATCGCCGTGTTGATGCCAATCAGGTGACCGCGCGTATCGATCAGCGCGCCACCGGAGTTACCGCGGTTAATGGCGGCGTCGGTCTGAATGAAGTTTTCGAACGTAGCGATGCCCAGATGACTGCGGCCGGTGGCACTGACAATGCCCATGGACACGGTCTGGCCCACGCCCAGCGGATTGCCGATGGCCAGCACCACATCGCCGACGGTGACCTGATCCGGACCGTTCAGCTCGATTTTCGGCAAATCCTCCAGGGCGATCTGCAGCAGCGCCAGGTCGGTCTCCGGATCCGTGCCGACCACCCGGGCGGGAGCATCCCGGCCGTCGCGCAACGACACCAGGATCTCGTCGGCGTCCCGGATCACGTGATAACTGGTGAGGATATAGCCGTCGTCGGCGACGATCACACCGGACCCCAGGCTGGCCAGGGCGCGCTCCCGGCGAGGCTGTTCCATGAAGCGGTTGAACAGCGGATCCTGGGTGATGGCGCCGGTGGAGACGATCTGCGTGGTGTAGATATTCACCACCGCCGGCGCCGCCCGGTTGACCGCGCTGGCGTAGCTGTCCGGGCTGGGAGCGCCCTGGCCGCGCGGGGAACCCGGCCCCTGCTGGTGCCACCAGAGCACCCCGAACCCCACCAGCAAACCGGCGAGCACCGGTAAGGCGAGGAAACGGATCAGTCGAGTTACAGCCCCCATGAAAATGCCTCGTTCTTTGCCGCGGTGCGCGCACCGGTTGTAGAGAAACGGAGAGAAACTTGCCCCGGTCCGGCGAACCGGCTAGTTTGCCGGGCTGAGCGGGCCGCCGCGGTGGTTCCATAAAACGCTCATGGTAGCAGATCGACGGTAGAATGGGCTTGCCGTAAGCTGCCAATCGACTCCGGGAGGGTGCCCTCATGCTGAAACGAGACCGTCTGTTGTCGGTGCTGGACACCGAGCTGCAAAGTCACCGGTTCAAGGACTACTGCCCCAACGGCCTGCAAGTGGAAGGGCGCGAGCAGGTGCGTCATCTGGTCACCGGCGTCACCGCCTGTCAGGCGTTGATTGATGCCGCCATCGTCGAGGAAGCGGACGCGATTCTGGTGCATCACGGTTACTTCTGGAAGAACGAGGACGCCAGGGTGCGCGGCATGAAGAAGCAGCGTTTGCAGAGCTTGCTGCGGCATGACATAAGCCTGTTCGCTTATCACTTGCCCCTGGATGCCCACCCCGAGTTGGGCAACAATGCGCAGCTGGCGCGGCGCCTGGGCCTGGTGGTGGAGGGCGGGCTACAGCCACAGGACAGCTTTCCGATTGGCAACGTGGGGCGTCTGGACGGGCCGATGACCGCTGACGAGTTCGCTTCCCATGTGGAATCGGTGCTGGGACGTCAGGTGCTGCATATCGGCGATACCCAGGATGAGATCGAGACCCTGGCCTGGTGCACCGGTGCCGCCCAGGGCTTTATCGATCAGGCCCAGGCGCTGGGCGTGGACGCCTACCTGAGCGGTGAGATTTCCGAACCCACGACCCACTTCGCCCGGGAAACCGGCATTCATTACTTCGCCTGCGGCCATCACGCCACCGAGCGCTACGGCGTGCAGGCCCTGGGGGAATGGCTGGCGGATGAATACGGTCTGGAACACACCTTCATTGATATCGACAACCCGGTTTGAGGCCCCCTTCTGATTCGCCATGGCGTGCCATTCGCGCCGGGCGCATGCAGTACAGGACAGCATGAACATAACCGTCATTTTCAATCCCACCGCCGGCGGCGGTCGGGACCGCCGGCTGCGGCATTTTATCCGCACCCTGGAGCAGGGCGGGGCGCGCGTCCGCCTCTATCACACCCGCTCTCCCGGGGATGCGATCCGTTACCTGAAAGGCCTGGAAGACCAGGGCGATTGCGTGGTGGCGGCCGGTGGTGACGGTACGGTCAACGAGGTGCTCAACGGGTTGCGGCCCGGGGTGGCGCTGGCGTTGTTCCCGATCGGCACCGCCAATGTACTGGCCAAGGAACTGGGGCTGCCACGTCATCCGGAAGCGGCGGCCAAGGTGGTCCTGTCCGGCCGCTCCCTGCCGGTGACGCCGGCGACGCTCAATGGCCGCCGCTTCATGGTCATGTGCGGGGTGGGCTATGACGCCTGGGTGGTCGATCAGGTGGACCTGATTCTGAAACGGCGGATCGGCAAGCTGGCTTACGCCTTGAGCATGATCCGGCAGTTGGCCCGCTACGGCAAAGTGAGCTACCGGGTGGCGGTGGATGGCCGGCCCCTGGACTGTTTCTCCGCGGTGATCACCAATGGCCGTTATTACGGCGGCAGTTTCGTGCTCAGCCGGCAAGCCAATATTGCCCGCGCCAAGTTGCAGGTGCTGCTGTTTCAGCGCTCCGGGGTGTGGTTCCTGTTGGGATGCCTGGTGGCGCTGATGCTGGGACGGCTGGAGCGGCGGGACGGCGTGGCTTCGGTGAGCGCGGAGAAAGTCACCGTGGAAGTGTCCCGGTACCTGGCCGGCAGTGAAGTCCGGCCGGTGGGTGAGGCGGCCTGGCCGAGACCGGGGCCGGAGCCGATTCAGGCGGACGGCGATCCGGCCGGCTGGTTGCCCGCGGAAATCGCGCTGGAGAATCAGGCGGTGCTGGTCCGGGTGCCGCAATAGATCCTTAGCCGCGGTAGGAGCCAGCCTTGCTGGCGAATCTTTTCGACCCCGGAACCTGTTCGCCAGCAGGCGGAGGGCCGCCCCGCCTGGCCCCTACAGCTTCCCGGCGGGGATGAGAGTGCTGTCACGAGAATAAGACCCAAACGTAATATTCTTAGTAGCGGTGGAGGGGCCCCGCCGCCGGCCGGTATAATCCGCGCCCGTTAATGCCCAAAAAATGACCTCTAGGGAGTGAATATGTCACAACTGGTGAAACCGCATGGCAGCGATACGCTGAAGATCCTGCTGCTGGAAGGCTCCGAGCGGGAGCAGGCGCTGCAAGCCGCCGAAACCCTACCGAAAATCACCCTCAGCTCCCGGGAGCGGGGTGACCTGATCATGTTCGGCATCGGCGGTTTCACCCCCCTGGACGGGTTCATGGGCAAGGCGGACTGGCAGAGCGTGTGTGACAACATGACGCTGGCGGACGGCGTGTTCTGGCCGATCCCGATCACCCTGTCCACCGACGCGGCCACCGCCGAGGGCTTGAATGAAGGGCAGGACGTGGCGCTGGTGGATGAGGCCGGTGAGATCATGGGCGTGCTGACGCTGACCGAAAAGTACGGCATCGACAAGGCCCACGAATGCCAGCAGGTGTTCAAGACCACCGATGAAGAGCACCCGGGCGTGAAGATGGTGATGGCCCAGGGCGAAGTGAACCTGGCCGGTCCGGTCAAGGTGTTCAGCCAGGGCGAGTTCCCCACCAAGTACGCCGGCATCTATATGACGCCCACTGAAACCCGCGCCATGTTCGAGGAAAAAGGCTGGAAAACCGTGGCCGCTTTCCAGACCCGGAACCCGATGCACCGCTCCCATGAGCACCTGGCGAAAATCGCCATCGAGATCTGCGACGGTGTCATGGTGCATTCCCTGCTGGGCAACCTGAAACCCGGCGATATCCCCGCCGAGGTGCGCCAGGAAGCCATTGGCACCCTGATCGACAAGTACTTCGTGAAGAACACCGTGGTGCAATCCGGCTACCCGCTGGACATGCGTTATGCCGGGCCTCGCGAGGCGCTGCTGCACGCCCTGTTCCGTCAGAATTACGGCTGCTCCCATTTGATCGTTGGTCGTGACCATGCCGGCGTGGGCGACTACTACGGTCCGTTCGACGCCCACCATATTTTCGATGAAATCGCCGATGACGCGCTGATCACCCAGCCGCTGAAAATCGATTGGACTTTCTGGTGCGACAAGTGCGGCACCATGGCGTCCATGCGCACCTGTCCGCATGAAGCGGAAGACCGGGTACTGGTTTCCGGCACCAAGCTGCGCAAGCTGCTGAGCGAAGGCGGTGATGTGCCGGACAACTTCAGCCGCCCGGAAGTGCTGGAAGTGCTGCGCCGCTACTACGAAGGGCTGCAAGAGCACGAGAAGGTGAAAGTGGAGCTGAAAGGCCACTCCGCCCGCTGAGCGGCTGTTTGAAGACTATCGAGAATTGATTCGCGGCCGAGGCCGCTTCCCACAGCAGCTTGGTAGCTCCTCCGTGGGAAGCGGCCTCGGCCGCGAAGGGTTTCAGGCTTTCTTGTCGTCGCTTTCGCTGTCCACGTCCGCGTAATCCCGGGGCGGCTCGACGAAGTTCGCCGGCTTGGCGTTGTCGTCCACGTTGACCGGTTCGAACGGCCCGTCCGGATTGGCGCGCAGACCGAAATCCTCGGCCAGAGTGCCCTTGGCCTTGGGCGCGTAATCCAGCGGTTGGGATACCGGCATGTTCTGTTCGCCGGCGGCGTCCAGGGATTTGGCGGCGGCCCGCTGGCGCCCCGCTTCACTGCACAATTCACTGGCGCCTTCGGACAATTGCTGATGTACCGCGCGATAGGCGTTGGTCAGTTCGTTGACCAACTCGGCGGTACGCAGGAAATGATGATCCACCTGATCCCGGTAGTGATTGAGCGCCTGGCGGGCGTCATCGCGGTCGCGCAGCACGCGGCTGGACTGGCGGCGCGCGGGCAGCAGCCAATAAAGCAGGCCGGCGCCCAGCACCAGGCCCACGGCGAATGAGATCAGATTGGTTGTCAGCATATCCATGTCATACTCCTAGCGACCCTGAACAGGTCCTACTACCCGGATGGCGCACCAGATACCCGGTGGACCGGCTCCGTTCCACACGGCTCGCGCCGTCCACCATTGTCATGCACCATACAACGACGACTGCGCGGTTTGGTGCCGTACCCGGATCAAGCCGTATTGCAGCACAGACATCGCCCGGGCGCCAACTGTAAACGGCCGCCGGCATTTAAAAACATGAGCCGGATCAGCGTTAGGGACCGGCGGGAAAACGCGCGCCACACCAGGAATTCGGGAGGATAATCATGAGCTCAGAACGGCTGTTGCTGGACGGGCCGGAAGGCAAACTCGAGGCCGTGCTGGAAGGGACCACCGAAACCCCGCGGATGATCGCCATTATCTGTCATCCTCATCCGTTGTTCGGCGGCACCATGGACAACAAGGTCGTCACCACGCTGAGTCGCGCCGCCCGCGAGGCGGAGGCCGCTGTGGTGCGATTCAACTTTCGCGGTGTCGGCGCCAGCCAGGGCGCTTACAGTGAGGGTATCGGCGAAACCGAGGACCTGGTGGCGGTGCATAACTGGCTGAGTAAGCGCTACCCGGGATTGCCGTTCTGGCTGGCGGGATTTTCCTTTGGCACTTTCGTGGCCGCCCGTGGCGCCGAGATTCTGGCCGCCAATGGCAGCGGACCGAAAGCGCTGTTTCTGGTGGCTCCGGCGGTGCACAACTACCCCTTTGACGAGATCGAATCGGTCGGCTGCCCGGTGACGGTGGTGCAGGGCGAGGACGACGAAGTGGTGCCGGTGGACAAGGTGTTCCGCTGGGTCGAGACCACCCCCTTGGCGCCGGACCTGATCCGCTTCCCCGAAAGTGGCCATTTTTTCCACGGTCATCTGTTGGAATTGCGCGACGTGGCCGCTTCGCGATTGCCGTGAATTCGGAAGCCCGGATGCCGCGTGTCGCTTGTCTCCTGGCAATGAGAACGCTACATTGAGCCGCCGTCCACTGGCCGTTTGAGTTTGCCCAACCGATGACGCCGCTAGAGAAGTATCAGGCCGATCTGGCCAGCCCGGAGTTCATGCACGACGCTGCCCAGGAAGAGGCTGTACGGGCCCTGGATGCTCTCTATCACCGGCTGCTTGAGCCACGCAATGGCGGCGGCTTGCTGGGCCGGCTGCGCAAACGCAAGCCAACACCGGAAATGGGCCTGTACATGTGGGGCGGCGTGGGTCGTGGCAAGACCTACCTGATGGATGTGTTCTTCGAGGCGCTGCCGTTCGAGGAAAAACGGCGCATGCACTTCCACCGCTTCATGCAGCGGATCCACCGGGAAATGCGCGCCCGCCAGGGGGAGAAAAACCCGCTCACCAATATTGCCCGGGAATTCGCCCAACGTTACCGGGTGCTGTGTTTCGACGAATTCTTCGTCACCGACATCACCGACGCCATGATTCTTGGCACCATCATGGAGACCCTGTTCGACCAGGGGGTAACGCTGGTGGCCACGTCCAATATCGAGCCGGACGGGCTTTATAAGGATGGTCTGCAACGGGCCCGTTTCCTGCCGGCCATTGCCTTGATCAAGCAGCACACCCGGGTGCTCAACGTGGACGGCGGCAAGGATTACCGGTTGCGCTTGCTGGAGCAGGCCGAGCTGTACCATTGCCCGCTGGGGCCGGAAGCGGACCGCTTTATTTGCGAACGGTTCGAAGCGCTTTCCGGTGATCACGGCCGCCGCCGGGAGCAGGGCAATATTCTGGTGGAAGGGCGCAAGATCGCCACCCTGAAATCCGCCGATGATGTGGTCTGGTTCGAATTCGAGGCGCTCTGTGACGGTCCGCGCAGCCAGAACGATTACATCGAAATCGCACGGGAATTCCATACCGTGCTGGTGTCCGGCGTGGAACGCATGGGCATGGCCACCGACGACCGCGCCCGCCGTTTCATCAACCTGGTCGACGAATTCTATGACCGTGGGGTCAAGCTGGTGATGACCGCCGAGGTGCCGATCGAGGACCTCTATGCGGGCGGGCGCCTGGAGTTTGAATTCGAGCGTACCCGCAGTCGTTTGCTGGAAATGCAATCGCAGGAATACCTGGCGAGAGAGCACCTGGCCTGATCGTTTTGGTCATTGTCCGCCCGCGCCACTTGTTTCACTCTGGTTGACTGTTTCGCCGGCTGAGTGCCGGTTTACCCAACAACAACCGGAGAACATCATGATCCCCCGTACCCTTTTCAGTTCCGACCACGAAGCGTTCCGCGATACCGTCCGCCGTTTTCTGGAAAATGAAGCCGTGCCTCACCATGAACAATGGGAAGAGGAGGGCCAGGTACCGCGCGAATTGTGGCGTAAAGCGGGGGAACAGGGGTTTCTGTGCCCGATGGTCAGCGAAGCCTACGGTGGCATTGGCGCGGATTTCCTTTACAGCGTGGTGGTCAGCGAGGAGGTTTCCCGCGCCGGCCTGACCGGTATCGGCTGGGGCCTGCATACCGAGATCGTCGCTCCCTATATCGAGCACTATGGCTCGGAGGCGCTCAAGCAGAAGTACCTGCCGAAGATGGTGACCGGTGAGCTGATCGGCGCCATCGCCATGAGCGAGCCCGGTGCCGGCTCGGACCTGCAAGGGGTCAAGACCAATGCGGTGAAACAGGGCGATCACTACATCCTGAACGGCTCCAAAACCTTCATCACCAATGGTCAAAACGCCGATATCGTCATCGTGGTGGCCAAGACCGATCCGGAGAAGGGGGCCAAGGGCATCAGCCTGTTGCTGGTGGACGCGGGGACACCGGGCTTCGAGAAAGGCAAGAATCTGAAGAAGGTGGGCATGAAGGCCCAGGACACCTCGGAGCTGTTCTTCCAGGACGTGAAAGTGCCGGCGGAGAACCTGATCGGTGAGGAAGGCATGGGCTTCATTTACCTGATGCAGGAACTGCCTCAGGAGCGTCTGGGCATCGCCATCAATGGCCTGGCCATGGCGGAAAGCGCGTTCGAGCATACCCTCAACTATGTGAAGGAGCGCACGGCCTTTGGGCGTCGCGTCGCTGACTTCCAGAACACCCAGTTCAAGCTGGCGGAGATGCACACCCGGCTGGAAGTGGCCCGTGCCTACGTGGACCGCTGTCTGGAGCTGCATCTGAAGAAGGAGCTGGACGTCCCCACCGCCGCCGGTGCCAAGTACTACGTGTCCGACCTGCAATGCGAAATCGTCGATGAATGCGTGCAGCTGCACGGCGGCTACGGCTATATGTGGGAGTATCCGGTGGCACGCATGTTCGCTGACTCCCGGGTGCAGCGTATCTACGGCGGCACCAATGAGATCATGAAGACCATCATCAGCCGGGCCCTGCTCGCTGGTTGATTCGCCCCTCCACTCCTGCTCCCCCCACGTACCGGTCGCCTTGGGGCGATCCGGCACGTGGGTGCGGTTTTACAATACAAATCTTCCCCAAATGTATATCTCTGTATAACCTTTGCGCACAGGTGCTCGCTGAGGCGTCCCGGGCCCGTTCCAGTGGGGAAAATAAAAGGAATCCGGGTTCCGCGAACGTCGCATGCCCCGTGAAGGCCATGTTGTATGGCCGTGCGGAAGGCGGCGATTGGCCCAATGTGGTGGCTAGGCGGGTGCTTTTATCAGGTGTATAAGGGATTTTGAGGCTCAGCTAGAGTTTCACCCAAGGACGCCTTTATTCAGCTCGCAGGATGATGGAGAAAATCATGAAAATAAAAGGTGCGATTCTGGTAGGATCGGCGCTGTCACTGGCGGTGAGTTCGGCAATGGGTTCCGGGTTCTCTGTCTCTTATCAATCCGTTTCCGCCCTGGGTACCGCCTATGCCGGTTCCGGGGTGCTCAGTGAAGACGCTTCCAATCAATGGTATAACCCGGCGACTCTGGCTGGCCTGAAGAAGGCCCAGGTCACCGTGACCGGTCATCAGGTCTGGATCGATACCGACTTCAAAGCGGACGGTGCTTCAGGTCCAGGCAACTTCAAGGACGTGGAACCGTTTGTTGGCAGCGCGTTCCTGGCGGTGCCGATCAACGACACCATGACCTTTGGTTTGGCGCTGACCGCGCCGTTCGGTACCAAGATCGAGTATCAGGACAACTGGGGTAACGCGCTGTCTCCGGTTGGCGTGCCGGCTTCCGGTGATTTCTACGCGCAGGAATCCGACGTTCAAACCGTGAACATCAACCCGTCCCTGGGCATCCAGGTCACCGATCGGCTGAACCTGGGTGTGGGCGTCAGCTATCAGCGCATCGATGCGGATCTGAAAAACGCCGCCACCCGACTGGAAGGCGACGATGACGCCGTGGGCTGGAACGTCGGCCTGACCTACCAGGCGGACGACAATAACCGCTTTGGTATCGCTTACCGCTCCAAGATGGAATACACCGTGGACGGTGATATCACCTTCCACCCTGCCGCCACGGGTGCGCCTGTTGACATGACGTTCGATGGCAAGGCCGACATCGATCTGCCGGCCAGCCTGCAGCTTTCTTACGCCGGTAACATGACCGACCGTACCCAGTTGCTGTTGGGCGTCGAGTGGATGGAGTGGAGTGATCTGAACAAACTGGAAGTCAAACACGGCGGCCCGGCTCCGTTGCCGAACCCGGCGGTGGAGAACTTCGACTGGGAGAACACCGTGCGTTACTCCCTGGGCCTGCGTCACACTCTGACCAACGATACCGTGTTGCGCTTCGGCGTGGCCAAGGAAGACTCCACCCAAGGAACCTCCAACCGGTCCGCCATGTCTCCGGACTCCGATCGCGTCTGGGTGACCCTGGGTGCCGGCTTCAAGCCCACCGACAACATGAGCATCGATGTAGGCTACGCGCATATCTTCGTCAGCGACGCGGATATCACCCGTCAGGACGGCACCAAGCCGCCCCTGTCCGGCACCTACGAACTGGATGCCAACGTAGTGGGCGCGCAGCTCAACTACACCTTCTGATCGCCTTTCGGGACGATCTCGACGGCGCGGCTTCGGCCGCGCCGTTTTTGTTTCCGAACGCCCGCCCGTTAACGTAAACCCTATTGTCCCGCCACTGCCCCTCCTTCAGTCTGTCGATAACTCGGACCGGGATGGGATCATGTTCAGAGTCGCACTATTGCTGTTTCTTATACCGCTGGTGGCTTGCCGCTCCAGTGGCGGAGAGCCGGTGCCTCAAGATGACGTCACCGAACTGACCCTGTATGGCGACAGCCACGCTCGTATCAATGAAGTGGTGGGCATCGTCGCGGTTTTGCCGGACCGGTACGACCAATACCAATGGACACAGCTGGACGGCGCGCCGGTGGCATTACCGGACCGCCACGGTCCGGCGATCAGCTTCCGGGTCAGCGACCCCGGGCGTTATCGATTTCGTTTCCAGGCCGGCTCGGACCAGGGCAGCATCAGCGATGAGTTTGTCGTCACGGTGGCGGATGACGGCGAGCCGGCCCGGGCCGCTCTGCGAGCGGATCGCTCGGTCAGTGCCGGCGGGCGCACCTCCCTGCGTTTCTGGCTGGATGACCAGGCGCCGGTCTCGGCACCCCGATTTCGTCAGGTGAGCGGACCCGCCGCCTCCCTCGCCTACGGCAGCGACCCGGCGATTGTGTACCTGACCGCGCCTGATGTGCCGGGCGATCGGGTATTGGTGTTCGAAGCCAGTGTCGATACCGCTGAAGGCACCTTCACTGACCAGGCGCGGGTAGTGGTACGCAATCGTCCGCCGGTGACCAGCCCCTACTTCTGTGCCGAAGACGGCGCGAACTGCGCCACGACAACACCGCTGCAGGAAGTGCGAGCCTATCGGCGGGGTTCAACCTATCGGCCGGTATTGGAACGTTGTGTCTATGACAATCAACTGGATGGCGCCCGGCTGTGCCGGGTGTCGGAACTGCCGCCATTGGGAAGGCAGGGGGATTTGCCCACGGTGGAGCGGATCATGGATCGGGTGCTGGTCAGCCACGACTGGATGGGCGAGCGTTTCGAAGCGTTATTACGCGACCCTGAGACGCAAGCGGATTTGCGCCACCTGCTGCGGCCAGTGACCGCCGTGGTGATCTCCAGCGACCTGCGCCCCTCGTTTTACTGGGCGCTCACCGGCGCCATCTACCTGGATCCCCGTTACCTGTGGCTCACCCCGGAGGAGCGGGATCTGATCAACGAACAGCCGGATGCCCGTAGTGGTTTCGGTGAAGACCTGCCGTTCCGGGTCGTCAGCCGTTTTCTCTCCGATGAGGGGCCCATGCCCGCTTTGCCCGCCGCTGGCGAGCGGGTGGTGATCAGCGAAGACCGTTTGCGCCCCCGACTGACCAACACCCTTTATCACGAACTGGCCCACGCCAACGATTATCTGCCGCCCTCCGTGCTTCCCTTTCTGGACGCTGAGCTGCGTATCGTCGACGAGGTCAATCGCCGCGCTCCGGTTTCCGCCACCTTGCCTGGAGGTCCACGGGACACCAACCTGACGCAACTGGCCCGGGTCCGCTATTACGGTGACCCCATCACCGAAGCGCAAAAACAGCTGGACCCGGACCAGGTGGCGGACTGGTTCTTCGCCGACGTCACCAACGACTTCTACGCCTACACCACGCCCCGCGAAGACCTGGCCATGCTGTTCGAGGAGGCCCTGGCCGGATTTCGTCTGGGATACCAACGGGATCTCGCCGTCACCGACATCGACTATATAGTGCGCCAGGGCTGGCGGCATCGCATCGCGCAAACCGGCGTGGCGGAGCGGGTGGGGTATGTACTGGACTGGATCTATCCCGAGCAGGCCCCGGCCATCCGCGCCCACATAGAAAGCCTTACTCCGGAGCCGTTATGCGCGGACGTGGCATTCACATCCAGTGGCCCTGAATGCGCGACGCCAATGGCCTTCCCGGCATCGCCGGAAGCGTCCCAATACCGACCGGAGTTGCACGAGCACTTCTCTCCACCTTCGGTGCGGCCTTAGGTGTGCCGGACTGTTATGTGCGGGTTTCCCGGCTCAGCACATCAGCGACCCATTGATTGATGCTCTTGTGCGCAAGTTCGGCCCTGACCGCAACCGTAGCGTGCAGTTCCGGTTCCAGTCTCAGGCTGAGCTTGCCGGAGTAAGGCCTTTGCGGCTGGCGATTCAGCTTGGCGCAGGTATCGAGATAGTCATCGACCGCCTCCTCGAAGGCGGAGCGCAATTCCTGAACGGACTCTCCATGAAAACCCACCACGTCACGAATGCCCGCGATGTGTCCCACGAACAGATTGTCTTCGTCACTGTACTCGATGCGGGCCGCATAGCCTTTGTAGGTCATTGCATTCATGGGGTAACTCCTGCTTGCTCAAGGAAGGCCCGTGCGTCACGTACCTGATACGGCTTGGCCTCCTTGTCGGGATGGGGACGGTGAAAAGTACCAATCACACCATTCAGCTCGAAGCGCACTCTCGATCCATTCCCTTCGATAGTACGAGCACCGAGGGCCATAAGGAGCGACTCAATCTGCTTCCACTCAAGCGATTTCGGAGTAGGGCTGGAGTAGATGGCCTTCAGGGTGCCGCGCTGCTTACTGTTCATGGTATCAAATAATAATACCGTGATTCTGGCATGGCAAACCCGGACAGCCTCAGTATGAGTTGTGACGTGGTTCACGAAGAGATAAAGTCGATTAAACAAGAAAAATGCATAAGGATTTGCCGTGACCCGCCTGGAGCGTTTTTACCGCATCCACGGTCTGTTGCGCAGCGCCCGGCAACCCGTACCGATGCGGCGCCTGATCGAGGAACTGGGGGTAACCCGTAACACCATCACCCGGGATTTTGAATATCTCAGGGATTTCTTTGGCGCGCCCATCGTCTACGACCGGGACCGCAACGGCCATTACTACGATCCGGAAGCACCGGAATTCGAGTTGCCCGGTTTCTGGATGAACGCCAGTGAGCTTTACGCGTTGCTGGCCTGTGAACAATTGCTGGAAACGGTACAGCCGGGGCTGATGGCTCAGCGATTGACCCCGATTCGCCAGCGGATCCAGAAATTGCTGGGGGACGCCAGCGAGCATGAAACCCGGCTGGGCCAGAAAGTCCGACTGCTTCCTGTCCTGCAACGACCGGTCGACAACCCCGTCTTTATCGGCATCGCCGATGCCACCCTCGCCAATACTTGCCTGCGCATTCGCTATCGGGCCCGTAGTCATGACAGATCCGGAGAGCGCACGGTACACCCACAGCGGCTTCTTCATTATCGCCACAACTGGTATTTGTTGGCGTACTGCGAGCAAGCGGGTGATCTGCGCCTCTTCTCTCTCGATCGAATAGAGATGCCGCAGATGGAAGACCGCCCCTACAAACAGATCGACGCTGAATCTCTGGAGGCATTCATCGGCGACAGCTTCGGCCTCTTCTCCGGCGCACCGTCCAACAGGGCAGAACTGCGTTTCTCCCCACGCGCCGCCCGCTGGGTCGCCGACGAACTCTGGCATCCGGACCAGCGAGGAGAATGGCGGGATGACGGTTACTACCTTTGGGTGCCGTACTCGGACCCCACGGAACTGATCATGGAGGTGTTGCGGCATGGGCCGGACGTGGAGGTACTGGGGCCGCCGGAACTGCGGATGGCGGTGCGGAAGCGTTTGGAGGGGGCGTTGATGGGCTACGTCGGAAAGCAGAGTGAATGACGTGGATACAGGGCGAGCCTCTATATAAGGCGCCCATTATTAGACTGTCTTTATGCTCAGTGGTGCCATTTGGTGAGCAGAGGGAGTGTTAGGGTCACTTAAGGGTTTAAGTAGTCATTAGAGCTATGGAAATTGCAAACCAGACTGTGACGGTGTGAAAAGGCGCCGAGGACAGACTCCTTGGGGGGATTATGCAGGACATATCGCCGACGGATTTGAAGACAATACTCCATTCGAAACGGGCCAATATTTATTATTTGCAGCATTGCCGGGTATTGGTAAATGGCGGGCGAGTCGAGTATGTCACCGATGAGGGGCGCCAATCCTTGTATTGGAATATCCCTATTGCCAATACAACAACGCTCTTGCTTGGTACAGGCACTTCCATTACTCAAGCTGCAATGAGAGAGCTGGCCAAGGCCGGCGTGTTGGTGGGTTTCTGTGGAGGAGGTGGTACGCCGCTTTTCTCGGCCAATGAGGTTGATGTGGATGTGGCTTGGCTGACGCCGCAAAGTGAATATCGGCCTACAGAGTACCTGCAGTACTGGGTGCGGTTCTGGTTCGATGACGAACGGCGGCTCGATGCGGCCCGTGCCTTTCAGTTGTCCCGTTTGGCACGAATTGAAACGCTATGGCTCAGTCGGGCTCTCAAGGACTCTGGTTTTGAAGTAACCGCTGACGTTCTGGCCTCGACTCTGGCGCATCATCGGAAAGCGATCGAAGAGGCTACCAATACCACGGATTTACTCACCCTGGAGGCGAGGCTTACCAAGGCCCTGTTCAAAATGGCCACTCGGGCGGTGGACTATGGTGACTTCACCCGCGCCAAGCGGGGCAGTGGCACCGATCCCGCCAATCGCTTTCTCGATCATGGCAACTATTTGGCCTACGGGATCGCGGCCACAGCCACTTGGGTGCTTGGGATCCCCCATGGTCTGGCTGTACTCCACGGCAAGACAAGGCGAGGTGGGCTGGTTTTCGACGTGGCGGATCTGGTCAAGGATGCGGTAATTCTGCCTCAGGCGTTTCTTTCCGCCATGCGAGGCGATGAAGAACAGGAATTCCGCCAGGCCTGTATCGAGCGGCTTACTCGGACCGAGTCGCTGGACTTTATGATCGATACCTTGAAGAGCGTCGCGCAGGATCTCGGGCAGGGCATCGAATGAACGTGCTGTTTGTTTCCCAATGCAGCAAAAACGCTCTGAGCGAGACGCGCCGGATTCTGGATCAGTTTGCCGAGCGCCGCGGCGACAGAACCTGGCAAACTCCGATTACCCGGGCCGGACTGGATACATTGCGTCGATTACTACGAAAGTCGGCACGCAAAAATACCGCGGTGGCATGTCACTGGATTCGCGGGCACGACCACAGCGAGCTGCTGTGGATCGTTGGGGATGCCAGCCGCTTCAATGCCCAGGGGGCGACACCCACGAATACCACTTCCCGAGATGTCCTGCGCCAGAGCGACGAGAACGACTGGCATACCGGTGAAGACATCCTGCTGTTAGCTGGCCTGGCTGCTCTTATGCATGACCTGGGGAAGGCTTGTCTTGCCTTTCAGAATCGGCTGGTTGGAAAGCTTGAAGGCCGTAACCTCTATCGGCATGAATGGATTTCCCTACGCCTGTTCGCCGCTTTTGTCGGTAATGATGACGATGCCGGTTGGCTGGGAAGGCTGCTTGGGCCCGGTCTGGGGGATGACGATCGATGGCTTCAGCAGTTGCAGAGGGATGGTTTGGACGACAATGGTGACTCGCCGTTTCGCCACCTACCGCCTTTGGCCGCGGCAGTAGGGTGGCTGATCGTGACACATCACCGGCTGCCGATGAAACCTGGCGAGCCCGATGATTCAGGTAGACGGCCTCGCTGGGGTGTATTGCGCCCCGCGCTGCGGTCGGATCAGCTTCAGGATATACCCGCTGTCATTAGTGCGGACTGGAATGAGGTCCACGACACCTGTGTGCGGGAACAGGTTGAACCCTACTGGTGTTTTGAACACGCTTTGCCGGTAACTACATCCCGATGGCGTGAGCGGGCCGGGCATCTGGCCCGGCGTTTGCTCGAGCGTTTGCCGCATCACTCATCCCCTGTGCTGGATAATGCTTATGTCATGCATCTGGCAAGACTGAGTCTGATGCTGGCGGACCATTACTATTCCGGCCTTGAGGAAAGCAGACACCGGGTTCGCGGTGAAAGAGGTTATCCCCTCTACGCTAATACCGATAAAGCAGGTGTCTTGAAACAGCCTCTGGATGAACATCTCTTGGGGGTGGAGAAACACAGCGCGGCAGTGAGTCGGGCACTGCCCAGCATGGCCCGACACCTCCCTCGTCTTGCTCGCCATAAAGGCTTTAGAAAACGCAGTGATCACCCCCGCTTCCGCTGGCAGGACAAGGCATTCGATCTGGCCCGCTCAATCCGCGAGCGTAGCGAACGGCAGGGGTTCTTTGGCATTAATATGGCCTCCACGGGTTGCGGGAAGACTCTGGCGAACGGTCGCATCCTCTATGCCCTTGCTGATCCGGAAAAAGGGGCTCGGTTCAGCGTTGCATTGGGCCTGCGCACCCTGACTCTGCAGACCGGGCAGGCTTATCGCGAGCGCCTTAACCTCGGTGAAGATGAGCTGGCGGTAAGAGTGGGCGGCAGCGCCAGCCGGGCGCTGTTCGAGCACTATGAACAGCAGGCTGAGCGCACAGGATCGGCCTCCGCCCAGAGCCTGATGGAGGAGGACGGACACGTCACTTTTGACGGCAACTTTGATGCTCACCCTGTTCTGCGGCGGCTGAATCAGGATCCAAATGTTCGTAATCTGATTGCCGCACCTATTCTGGTCTGCACCGTCGATCATTTGATTCCCGCCACCGAAGGGACTCGCGGTGGCCGACAGATTGCGCCCATGCTGCGCTTGATGAGCAGTGATCTGGTTTTGGATGAGATCGACGACTTCGATATCGATGATTTACCCGCACTTACGCGGCTGGTGCATTGGGCTGGTCTCCTGGGCTCGCGGGTATTGCTGTCCTCGGCCACCTTACCGCCTTCGTTGGTTCGTGGTCTTTTTGAGGCCTATCGGGATGGCCGGGAGCAATATCAAAAGAACCGGGGCGAGCCGGGGTGCCCCGTGGAGATTTGCTGCGCCTGGTTCGACGAACACGACCGTCACCATGAGACCTGCTCGGACGGTGGCGGTTTTTCAGGCATGCACCAGCAATTCGCCAAGCGCCGACATCAGCGGCTGGCGAAGGCAGAGATACTCCGCCGGTCGGAAATCGGTGATTTGAAGGGGCTTGGGCAAGATGGGGCGTCAATTCGTCAGTCATTGGCGGAGTGTCTGCGAGATCATGCCGAGCGCCTGCATGATCGCCATCATAGCGTCGATCCCCATGGTGGCAGGCGGGTGAGTTTTGGTTTGATCCGCATGGCCAATATCGATCCCATTTTTGACGTGGCCCTGGCGTTATATCGGCTCGGGGCAAGAGATGGGCGGAGAATTCATCTTTGCGTCTATCACTCCCAGCAACCTCTATTGGTACGGTCCGAGATTGAACGGTGTCTGGATCGTGCTCTGGACCGCCGTGACGCCAAGGCGTTCTTCGAGATGCCTGATATCCGGCGACGCCTGGATGCTCATCCGGAACAGGACCAGCTTTTTATAGTGCTGGGGTCCCCAGTTACTGAGGTGGGGCGCGATCATGATTATGACTGGGCGGTGGTGGAGCCATCGTCCATGCGATCGATCATTCAACTGGCGGGCCGGGTGCGGCGGCACCGGGAAGCGGCCTGTGATGCCCCCAATATGGTGCTTCTGGATACTAATCTGAAACACCTGGAGCGTCCAAGCGAACCGGCCTTCTGCCGGCCTGGCTTCGAGACCGCTGGTGATTGGCGCCTTAATAGTCACTCACTGCATGATCTGATGCGGCCGGAGGAATGGACGGTCGTGGATGCCCGGCCGCGTATCCTGGAGCGGCAAACGCTTCGGCCTCATGAGAGTTTGGTGGACCTGGAACACGAGCGCTTGCGGGCATCCCTGTTGGAGCCACCAGGGGATGCGAAACCTGATCTATCTCCCATGGATTCCGCGTCCCTGACGCCACGCGAACGCAAGCGTCGTCTCAGGGAGCCGGTTCCACCACGGCTGGGTGCCTACAGTTGGTACAGGATGCCGAGGCTACACCTATTGGGTGTCATGCCTCAGTACCAGCCCTTCCGCTATCAATCGGCCCGTCAGGACGAGCTGGTTTTGCTGCCGGATGAGCGTGGAGAGGACTGGATACTGCATCTGATCCAGGATGGCCAAAGACGCCACGAGAAGCTCTATGTTCCCGTGGAAAAGAGCAAGCTCGAACGGATTGATCTTGCCCGGGACAGAGGGCCGGGGATTCAGTCATGGGGAACGCCAGACTACCTGGGGGCACTGGTAGAACTCGCGGACGCCAAAGGAATGGTCTTGGAAAACGCCGCTCGGACCTTCGGTGTGGTCACGCTGCCGGAAAGTGCCCAGGGCTGGCGTTTTCATCCGGCCCTGGGGTTTTCGAAGCGGCGATAAAATGGTTTCAGTAAGGGAAGAGTAATAGGGAGGGGTAGGTAAGATGCCTGAATTAGAAAGTGCTCAGTTGCATTCGGTGATTAAAGGGTTTCTTAAGGAACGGTTAGCAGCTAAAGCAGAGAAGCTGGCTCCGGAAGACCCGAAACGTGAGGAGCTCGTTGCTCAGTACGAGCTGGAAACCTGGGTGGCCGACGCGGCACGCCGTGTCGGTCAGCTGCAGGTGGTTACTCACTCGCTCAAACCCCTCCATCCGGACGCTAAGGGTTCTAATCTCTATGCGCCACCGGAAAGCCTAGTTCCTCACTCGCTGGTTGGCAGCCATCTGCTCCCCGAGGATTTTGACGGCGATGTGGTGGGCAACGCAGCGGCCCTGGATGTGTATAAGTTCCTTAAGTTGGAACATGACGGGCGCTCTTTTCTGGACCGGGTATTGGAGGGGGATCCAGCCCTGACGGCTGCTCTGAGCAAGGACCCGGAACAGGCCAGGGAGTGGATGACTTCCTTTGCCGCCATCACGGAGCCCCGAGGTGGTGAAGCGTCCCATACCCATGCCAAGCAGGTGTACTGGCTGGTAGGTGACGACCCCGGAGATGACGGAAGCTTTCATCTGCTTGCCCCCTTGTACGCTACCTCTTTGGCTCATCGTGTTTATCAAACGATCAATGAGGACCGTTTCGGTGAGACCACCAAGGCGGCCCGGCAAGCCCGGCGGGACGGCCGCTACTGGGAAGGCGGATATCGGGATTACCCCAATATCGCCGTTCAGAAGTTCGGAGGTACCAAACCCCAGAACATCTCCCAGCTCAATAGCGAGCGGGGTGGCAGTAACTATCTGCTTGCCTCGCTTCCGCCGACATGGATCGACAGTGGTACTAAACCTCCGCTTTTCACGGATTCGGTGTTTCCCCGTTTTGGCCGGCGCAAGGAGGTGCGTCGGCTGTTGTCCGGGCTGCGCCGCCTGTTGATGTCGGATGCGGAGCCGAATGCTGAAACTCGAGATCGCCGTGATGAGTATGTGGGGGCCATGATCGATGAATTAGTGGCCTTCGCCAGTGGCTATTCGGTGCTCGAGCCGGGGTGGAGTGACTCGCCGGATTGTCGCCTTGTGGATGTGGAAGCGCTATGGCTCGACCCCTGGCGTGATGATGAGAGCTTTGCTCAACGCCGGGAGCAGGGCGACTGGGCGCAGGAGGTTCGGCATCGCTTCGCGACTTGGCTGAATAGCCAGTTTGGCAAATCCCTGCCACTCGGGGATGCGGAATTCGCGTTCTGGCAGAAACAACTAGCCAAGAGGTTGAACGCGCTGCAGGAGGACCTGCCCTATGTCTGATGTACGTAACCTGCTGATATTGCCGCATTTGCGCATTCAGAATGCCAATGCGGTTTCCAGCCCGATGACCTGGGGCTTTCCGGCCATGAGTGCCTTCGTGGGGCTGATGCAGGCTCTGGAACGCAAGCTGCCGGAGACTCTGGATCTGGAGTTCGACGCGGTAGGCGTTGTCTGCCACCACTACCAGGCTCAAGCCACAGAAGGCGGCTTCACGCGTGCCTTTCATTTGACTCGCAACCCAGTGGATAAGACGGGAGCCACGGCGGCGATTGTCGAGGAAGGGCGTATCCACCTCGACATTACACTGATCTTCTCGGTTCAAGGGGGGGCCTGTGCCGGCGAAGGGGCGGAGCTGGGTCAAGTAGCGAACGAGATCGCCGGGATAGTGGCGGGTATGCGCGTCGCGGGCGGGAGTGTTATGCCGGCTCTGAGCGGCGGCCGGCCATCCAGATTGAAGCCTGAATTAATACAACTGGATGACAACGCGGAGGCTCGGGCCATGCAATTCAAGCGCTTGCGTCGGCGGTGCCTGCCTGGGTTTGTTTTGGTGTCACGGGATGACCTGCTTCAGCAACATCTTGATGAACTGCGCTCTGTGAACCCGGAGTTTTCCATGCTGGACGCTTGGCTGGACCTGTCTCGTCTGAACCATACCTGCCGGTTGGAAACCACCACCAACAGCCAGGGTGAAAGTCATGACGCCGTGGAGTGGGAGGTACGTCATCGGCCCGGTTGGATCGTGCCCATCCCTGTGGGCTATGGCGCCCTGTCCCGGCTTTACGATCCTGGTGAAGTGGCTCGGACGCGGGATGCGTCGACCCCATTCCGGTTCGTGGAGAGCCTGTATTCCGTTGGTCAATGGGTCAGCCCCCACCGCCTGGAGCGGCCAGAGCAGTTGCTCTGGTATGTGGATAACGACCTGGACTCGGGGCTGTACCGGCTCCGCAATGACTACAGAGATAAACCCATTACCGCTTAACGAAAGGGGATACCCATCATGGCCAAGAACGATAAACTCAAAACCGCATCCGTGCTTGCTTTCGAGCGTAAACTGGACCCGTCCGATGCGCTGTTTTTCGCCGGGCAATGGTCGCGGCGCGACCAGGTTGGCGAATGGCCGGCGGTCACTATCCGGGAAAAGTCGGTTCGGGGGACCATATCTAATCGCTTGAAAACCAAGGATCAGGATCCGGCCAAGCTGGACGCCGCTATCGAGAATCCCAATCTACAAACCGTGGATGTGGCGGCCTTACCCAGCGAGGCGGATACCCTTATGGCTCGTTTCACCCTACGGGTGCTCAGCGGCGCCGGTAAGCCTTCGGCTTGTAATGACTCTGATTATCAGGCCAGGCTGCATCAGGCAGTACAGGGCTACGTTGCGGCGAACGGCTTTACTGAGCTCGCGAGCCGCTACGCCTATAATCTGGCGAATGGCCGCTTCCTGTGGCGCAATCGAGTGGGGGCCGAGCAGGTTGAAGTACAGGTGCGGTTAATGGAGCAAGGTGAGCCGGCTGAAATCTGGACCTTCGATGCACTTTCCCTGTCTCTGCGGGGGTTCGAACCTACCGAGGAGGCAAAAACCTCTCTGCAGGCGCTAGCAGGGTGTATCACCGACGGGCTGTCGGGAAGTCGTCATGTGCTACTGGAAGTGGTGGCCTTCGCCCGCCTTGGAGCCGGACAAGAGGTGTTCCCTTCCCAGGAACTGATTCTCGATCGTGGACGTGGTGACAAGAGCAAAACGCTGTATCGAGTCGGTGAAACTGCTGGGATGCACTCCCAGAAGCTGGGTAATGCCATCCGTACCATCGATACCTGGTACCCCAAGGAGGAGGACGAGAACTTGGGACCCATCGCGGTGGAACCCTATGGGTCGGTGACGACCCAGGGCAAGGCTTATCGCCAACCCAAGCAAAAAGCCGACTTTTACTCCCTTCTGGATAGCTGGATGCTAAAGGACCAGGCACCCACGGTGGAGCAGCAACATTTCGTGATGGCCATCCTGATTCGTGGTGGGGTGTTTGGAGACGCGGGGTGAGATATGGACCAGTATATTGATATCCGGATACTTCCCGATCCGGAGTTTACGTCGACCATTCTCATGGGGGCGTTGTACGGTAAATTGCACCGCGCTTTGGTCAAGCTTCAGTCTGATGACATTGGTATCAGTTTCCCGGAGCACCAGCGGCGGCCGAAATCCCTGGGTGGTGTCTTGCGTCTGCACGGCAGTGCCGCGGCTCTGGATCATTTAATGAGTCAAGATTGTCTGGCCGGCATGCGTGACCATATCCAAATGACAGGGTTGGCTCCGGTGCCAGGCAATGCCAAGCATCGTGTGGTCCAGCGCCGCCAATTCAAGACCAATGCGGAACGTCTCCGGCGTCGCCGGGCGCGGCGTCACGAGGAAACTCTGGAACAGGCTCGGGAGCGAATCCCAGACACGGTGGAGCGCAAGGTTGATTTACCCTACGTGACGCTGCGTAGCCAGAGCACGGGTCAGGACTTCTGCCTGTTTATAGAGCACGGTGACCTGCAGGCACACCCGGTTACGGGCCGCTTCAGCCGCTATGGCCTCAGCCCTACCGCAACGATACCGTGGTTCTGACCCTTTTTTTGATTCCAATTAATACTTTCCGAAAATCAATAACTTACGTCACGCTCCAAAATTTGGGGTGTGGCGCTTCTTTTTAGCCTTGTTCTTTAAAAATCAGGGAGTTAGATTCGTTTGGTTCTAGTTCGCTGCCGCGCAGGCAGCTAAGAAATCCCGCGGCAGCTCGACGTTATCCCGCATGAGGTTCGCTGCCGCGCAGGCAGCTAAGAAAATAGGAAAACCCGACGCCCAGCCAGGGGTCGCGTTCGCTGCCGCGCAGGCAGCTAAGAAAGCCGGTTGCTCGTGACCGGCTCCGGCTGAGAGGTTCGCTGCCGCGCAGGCAGCTAAGAAATTGTCGGCAGCGCTGGTGCCGCCCAGCCATGCGTTCGCTGCCGCGCAGGCAGCTAAGAAAGGGCTGTTTGAGCACAACACTAAAGCGGGGGTGTTCGCTGCCGCGCAGGCAGCTAAGAAAGGCTGATCGTGCCCAGGTTCGAGCATGACGCCGTTCGCTGCCGCGCAGGCAGCTAAGAAATGATAGCGAATGGCCCGCTGGCTTATCTAGAGGTTCGCTGCCGCGCAGGCAGCTAAGAAATGTCGCGGCCGTCCCACGGCGCTGACTCAATCGTTCGCTGCCGCGCAGGCAGCTAAGAAAGATATGTCGGCGCGAGAGACGTTGACGCAATCGTTCGCTGCCGCGCAGGCAGCTAAGAAAAGGTCCAGAGGGTCCAGAGTGGCGGCCAGGTCGTTCGCTGCCGCGCAGGCAGCTAAGAAACTCCGGCAACGGCATCTTCAACCGTGACAATCGTTCGCTGCCGCGCAGGCAGCTAAGAAAAGCTCGCCGGTGATGTGAAGATCGTTCCAGTCGTTCGCTGCCGCGCAGGCAGCTAAGAAAATCTACCGCGAAGCATTGGCGCGTATCGGACAGTTCGCTGCCGCGCAGGCAGCTAAGAAAACACCCACGTGGCTTGAGGAACCGATAAGGAGGTTCGCTGCCGCGCAGGCAGCTAAGAAAAACGGATGACGTGATCCTGACGTTGGCCAGGAGTTCGCTGCCGCGCAGGCAGCTAAGAAATGAGTCAGGTCCGTTTCATCGGACTTTGCCATGTTCGCTGCCGCGCAGGCAGCTAAGAAAGGCGCCGGCAGGGTGATCGGACCGGAGGAGTTGTTCGCTGCCGCGCAGGCAGCTAAGAAAACTGATTTCGGCAGGCGCGTCGGCTGAATGTGGTTCGCTGCCGCGCAGGCAGCTAAGAAAAGGAACGGGTAGCTCTTGTGTCTGGCGCGGATGTTCGCTGCCGCGCAGGCAGCTAAGAAATTCCAGCGCGCTGTTGTACAGGTCGGAGTCGTGTTCGCTGCCGCGCAGGCAGCTAAGAAAAGCTACGCGCAAACCGTCGTCTGAGCGAGCTTGTTCGCTGCCGCGCAGGCAGCTAAGAAATCCGATGGGACGAGGTGGAACTATGCGTCCAGGTTCGCTGCCGCGCAGGCAGCTAAGAAAAAACGAGAAAACCGGCCACTTCCGGAGCGCTGGTTCGCTGCCGCGCAGGCAGCTAAGAAAAGGTGCTGGCTCGACGTGCCGAAAAGGCCAAGGTTCGCTGCCGCGCAGGCAGCTAAGAAAATGAATGACGCCAGGGGCGTTTTGCCGCCGCCGTTCGCTGCCGCGCAGGCAGCTAAGAAAGCCCGGAACGGCAGGGCTGACATAGATGATCTGTTCGCTGCCGCGCAGGCAGCTAAGAAAGTCGATCGGCTAGGGGTAAGACACCTGGACGAGTTCGCTGCCGCGCAGGCAGCTAAGAAAAGGAAGGCAAACAGCACCAGTGCAATGACGGAGTTCGCTGCCGCGCAGGCAGCTTAGAAATCCCGAAGCTCACCGGACAACAGTCGCACCATGTTCGCTGCCGCGCAGGCAGCTTAGAAAAGCTGGTGACGTGGTGGTTCTCCGTCCTCGATGTTCGCTGCCGCGCAGGCAGCTTAGAAAAGACCCGAGAGCTGCGTGAGCGGATGAAGACGGTTCGCTGCCGCGCAGGCAGCTAAGAAAAGGGTCCTGCGGATCGGTAGCGAGGGTGAGCCGTTCGCTGCCGCGTAGGCAGGGAGAGAAGTGCAGGCCATGTTTATTGATAGTCATAAAGATGTCTGCTTTTAAGCAGGGGGTGAGTCAGGGCGCCAGGGAGGGGCGATCCTGAAAGCATGAGTTAAGGCCGGTGTCATTGCCCTTGGACCGCTCCCACAAGACGATCTTGTGAGAGCAGTTAGGCAGAGTGCTTGATTAACGATACCGCGCCAGTTCCAGCCGGCCGATCTGGTTGCGGTGCACTTCGTCGGGGCCGTCGGCCAGGCGCAGCATGCGCGCGTTGGCGTAGGCTTTGGCGAGGCCGAAGTCGTTGGTGACGCCGCCGCCGCCGTGGGCCTGAATGGCCCAGTCGATGACACGGGCGGCCATATTGGGGGCGGCCACCTTGATCATGGCGATTTCCTTGCGCGCCACTTTGTTGCCGACGGTGTCCATCATATGGGCGGCGTTGAGCACCAGCAGCCGGGTCTGATCGATGAGTATGCGGGATTCGGCGATGCGTTCCAGGGTCACGGTTTGTTCCGCCACCGGTTTGCCGAAGGCGACCCGTTCCTGGGTGCGTTTGCACATTTTCTCCAGCGCCCGTTCCGCCAGGCCGATCAGACGCATGCAGTGGTGGATACGGCCGGGGCCGAGGCGGCCCTGGGCGATTTCAAAACCACGGCCTTCGCCCAGCAGCATATTGCTGGCGGGTACGCGCACGTTTTCGAAACGGACTTCTCCGGTGACGTCCGGCGTGCCGGAAAAGCCGAAGACGGGTAGCGGGCGGACGACGGTAATGCCCGGGGTATCCCGGGGCACCAGAATCATGGATTGCTGTTTGTGCCGGTTGGGGTTGTCCGGGTCGGTCTTGCCCATGAAGATGAAAATCTTGCAGCGCTCGTCCGGCGATCCGGAAGAAAACCATTTGCGCCCGTTGATGACGTAGTCGTCACCGTCACGCACGATGGCGCTTTGGATGTTGGTGGCGTCGGAGGAGGCCACGTCCGGCTCGGTCATGGCGAAGCAGGAGCGGATCTCGCCGTCGAGCAGCGGCTGCAGCCATTGTTTTTGCTGCTCCGGGGTGCCGTAGCGGGCCAGCACTTCCATATTGCCGGTGTCCGGTGCCGAGCAGTTGAATACTTCCGGCGCCCACATTACCCGCCCCATGATTTCGCACAGGGGGGCGTATTCCAGATTGGTGAGTCCGGCGCCGTGTTCTGATTCCGGTAGAAACAGGTTCCACAGTCCGGCGGCGCGGGCTTTCGGTTTCAATTCCTCGATCACCTCCGGCCAGTAGTTACCGGCGGCGAGTTCTTCTTCGTAGCGCGCTTCGTTGGGGTGGATATGTTCGTCCATGAAGGCGTTGAGTTGGGCGATCAGGGCTTGCGTTTTTTCCGGGTAGGCGAAATCCATGGTGGTTCTCAGCAGGGTTCGGTTTCGGGATGGGCGAGGCGATCGCGCAAGGTGGTCTTCATCACTTTGCCGTTGGCGTTGCGCGGTAGCGGCTCCCGTTGCAGATGAACAAAATCGAGGACTTTGTAGTCGGCCAGACGTTCAGCACAGAAGCGGCGGAGCGTGTCGGCATCCAGGTCGCTGTCCTGACTGCTGACCACCGCCAGAATCTTTTCGCCAAGCACCGGGTCTGGCACGCCGATCACGGCGCACTCGGCCACGGCCGGGTGATAGGCGATGGCGTTTTCCACTTCGATGCAATAGATGTTGTAACCGCCGCGAATAATCATGTCTTTCTTGCGATCAAAGATGCGCACATAGCCATCGGCGCTGATGTCACCGATGTCGCCGGAGCGCCAATAGCCGCCGACGAAGTTCTCCGCGGTGCGTTCCGCATCCTGCCAGTAGCCGGGAATCACCACCGGCCCGGAGATCCATAACTCCCCGGACTCCCCCGCCGGCCGCTCTTGGCCTTGTTCATCCATGATGCGGATATCCACGCCATCCAATACCCGTCCGATGCTGTCCAGATGCTCCAATTGGGCTTCCGGTGGCATGGCGGTGACGGCGGTGCAGGTTTCCGTGGCGCCGTAGGCATTCATTAATTGCAGGTGTGGCAGCCGCTGGCCAAACTCGACGATGGTCGATTCCGGCATGGGGGCACCGCCGAATGCACCGACCCGCCAACTGCTCAGATCGAGCGTGTCGAAGTTGGCGCGCATCAGACACAGCTTGTACATGGCTGGAACCATGATGGTGCTGGTGGCGTTTTCATCGGCGACCAGTTGATTGAATTCGGCGGCGTCGAATTGCGGCATGATCAGGGTGCAGCCGGCCATGTGTGCCATGGTGAAGATGATGCCCATCAAACCAGTGACGTGGCTGCCGGGAACGGCCAGGACGGAGCGCTCGGCGAAGCGCAGATCCATGGTTTTTTCCCACAGTTTGACGGTATGAGCGATATTGAGGTGGGTCTGCATGGCGCCCTTGGGGCGGCCGGTGGTGCCGGAGGTGTAGAGCAGAACGGCGGTGTCTTCCTGTCCGGGTCGGGCCAGCGGCAGATTGGTGTCGGGGCCTTCAAGCAAAGGCTCGAAGGGGGAGGTGCCTTCGGCGTCGCCTCCGACCGAGAACAGAGCGGTCAGATCCCCGGTGGCGCCGCCGTCGTGCAGCCGCTGCACCAGGTCGGCTTCGGCGATAGCCACCTTGGGCGCGCAATCGGAAAAAATATAGCCGAGCCCGGCGCCTTGTTCCCGGGCGTTCAGGGGAACCGCGATGGCGCCGAGCCAGAGCGCGCCATAAAGGCCGTACATCAACGCCGGGCCGTTGCGCAGCACCAGCGCCACCCGGTCCCCGGGACGCACGCCAAGTTCATGGAAGGCGGCGGCGACCCGCGAGGCCCGCCGTGCCAGTCGGCGGTAGCTGACGCGTTCGCCCTCGACCACGAAGGCATCGCCGTCGGGATTGCGTTCCAGGGCGGATTGCAGCATGGCTTGCACCGAGACTGGCCGCTGCTGGAAGCAGCGAATGACACGGCCGCCGAAGTGCGTTTCGTAATGCATGTCGAAGCGATTGGTGGGATGGTTCACGCTGCTCTCCTCACGCCACTTCCAACCAGTCGCGGCGAATGTCATCCCGCGCCTGCATGTCGGCGGTGGAACCGGTGAAGACGATCTGGCCGTGTCCCATCACCAGTACATGGCTGGCCACGCGCAAGGCCATGGTCATCTTCTGTTCCACCAGCAACACACCCACGCCGCGCTGGTGAATGTCACGGATCACGTCCATGACCACTTGCACGATCATTGGCGCCAGTCCTTCGGTGGGTTCATCCACCAGCAGCACCAGTGGATTGCCGAGCAGTGAACGGCAGATGGTGAGCATTTGCTGTTCGCCGCCGGACATGTAGCCGGCTTTCTGATTGCGGCGTTCACGCAGGCGGGGGAAGTACTGGTACATATCCTCCGCCTGCCAGCGAGGGGCGCCCTCGGCGCCGGTCTGCATGCCCATCATCAGGTTTTCTTCCACGGTGAGGTTGGGGAAGACCTGACGTTCTTCCGGTACGTAACCCAGGCCGCGCCGGGCGATGACATGGGCCGGACGGCCGGCCAGATCCTCGCCGTTGAGTGCCACCTTGCCCTGGCTGGGAGGCACCAGACCCATCATCGCTTTCAAGGTGGTGGAGCGGCCGGCGCCGTTGCGCCCCAGCAAGGCAACGATGCGCGGTTCCGGCATGGTGAAACGCACGCCGTGCAGAATATGGCTCTTGCCGTAATAGGCGTGCAGATGGTCGATGTCCAACAGCATCAGTGTTCCTCCTCCTCGCCCAGGTAGGCGCTTTGCACCTCCTGATTAGAGCGAATCTCCTCGGGACCGCCGGTGGCGAGAATGCGGCCGTAGACCAGCACCGAGATGCGGTCGCACAAACCAAATACCACGCTCATATCGTGCTCCACCATCATCAATGTCTTGCCTTCGGTGACCTGGCGGATCAACTCCACCATGTAGGCGGTTTCGTCCCGGGACATGCCGGCGGTGGGTTCGTCCAACAAGATCACTTCCGCGCCGGTGGCCAGGGTCATGCCGATCTCCAGCGCCCGTTGCTCCGAGTAGGTAAGGTCCGAAGCCAGGTTGTCGGCACGGTGGTCCAGGCGCACTTGTTGCAGCAGAGCATGGGCTTCGTCATTGATGGCGCGCATCGGTTTGATTCGCCGATACAGGTTGAAGCGAATGCCGTGCCGGGCCATGACGCCGATGCGGATGTTTTCAAACGCGCTCATACGGCTGAACACATTGGTGATCTGAAACGACCGGGTCAGACCGCGACGGCTGATCTGTTCCGGTTTCAGACCGCTGATGCGCTGGCCGCGCAGATAGATCCGCCCGCCGCTGGGTCGATGCTCGCCGGAAATCAGGTTGAACAAGGTGGATTTGCCGGCGCCGTTGGGGCCGACCAGGGCGTGACGTTCACCTTGCTTAATCGTGAGGTCCACGCCGCGCATGATTTCCAGGCCGCCGAAGTGTTTTTGCAAGTCGTCGATAACCAGGACGTCGGGCTGCATTGCGGTGTCCATCAGTGGCCTCCTTCCATCAGTTCCCGCGGGGCGGCGGCGATGTCGCCGTTGTCATCGTCGTCGTCCTTATCCCATAACGTTTGGATGCGGGCGAAGGCGCGACGCAGCAGGTACAGACCGGGCACCAGCAACAGCACCGGGAACAGCCACGTGAAGGGATGGAACACCTGCCATTCCCGGGCGAACACCGTGTACGGCGCATATTCGCCGGTGCGGGCCACCGCCGCCGCGTACTCCCGGGACAGCACGATTTCCAGACTCTGCACCACGAACACGGTGGCGCAGGCGACCATCAAGCCGGCCAGGGTGGCGAGCGCGTACGGGGCGGCCAGCCGCTTCCAGGGCAAGGCATGGCGTTGTTCGATGTGAGCCTGGATGACGCCGCCGATGCCCTTGGGCGCGAACAGCATGACCAGCACGAAGATGATGCCCTGATAGAGCATCCACGAGTGGGTGACGCCCGAGACCACGAAAGTGAACAGTGACAGCACGCAAGCGCCGACGATCGGACCAAAGAAGATGGTGGAACCGCCAACGAAGGTATGCAGCACCACCAGGGCCGAGACCTGGGTGCTGAACACACTGTAGTTGGCGGTTTCGTTGGAGATTGCCATGAGGCTGCCGGCGACACCGGAGAACATGGCGGAGATGGCGAATACCACGATCTTGGTGCCGTGGGCGTTGAAGCCCATGAAGCGGATGCGCTGCTCGTTGTCGCGTAATGCCAGGGTGAGCCGTCCGAAAGGCGTGCGGGTGTAGGCGTAGAGCAGGCCGATGCAGATCACCACCCAGGACAGCGTCAGGTAATACACCTCCAGCGTGGAGCCGAAAGTGAAGCCGAGCGAGGGCATGCGCATGGACGATAATCCGGCTTCGCCGCCGAACATTTCATCCCAGTGCGGCGCCAGGGAGTGCAGCAGTTCCGCCAGAGCCAGGGTCACCAGCGCGAAATAGACGCCGGAACGCATGGTGGCGAAGAAGCCGGCCAGGGCGCCGCACAGCAGGCTGACGGCGGCACCGGCCAGCGGCAGCAGCACGGTGGGGAAGGGGATATCCCCGTATTCCACCGACTGCATCAGATGGATCACGGTGAAGGCGCCGACACCAAAATAGGCGGCGTGACCGAAGGACAACATGCCTCCCTGGCCCACCAGAAGATTGAAGGCCGCGGCGAACAGGGCGGCGATCAAGGCGTTGATCAGAGCGTACTGCCAGCCGGTGCCGAGCAGGGGCGGCGCGATGATCAGCAGCGCCAGCAGGGCCAGGATGGCAATCAGGGCGTATCGCATCGTGGCCTCCTCAATTCTTTGAACCCATCAGGCCGGCTGGACGCACCAGCAGCACGATGAGCATCAACAGGAAGGGAACGGTGGCGGAAATCGAGGACAGCGGCATGGTCACCAGGCCGCCCAGACTGTTGGCCCAGTCTCCCAGGCCGATCAGGCTGAACAGTGAAGCCAGCGACCAGTCCAGGCCCACCGCGAAGGAACTGAACACGCCGATCAGCAATGAGGCGATCAGCGAGCCGGCCAGGGACCCGAGCCCGCCGACCACCACCACCACGAAAACGATCACGCCCAGCTCCAGGGCCATGTTCGGATTGGTGGGAAAGAACGCGCCGGCCACCGCGCCGGACAAGCCGGCCAGGGCCGCGCCGGCGCCGAACACGCCGAGGAACACCATGGGCACGTTATGCCCCAGCGCCCGCGCGGTGTCCGGCAGGCGTTCGGCGGCACGCACCACCATGCCCACGCGGGTGCGGGTCAGTAGCACGAACAGCACGATGAACATCAACAGCGCCACCAGGCCGATGAACACGCGATAGAACGGATAGTCGGTACCGAACAGATTGAAAATGGCGAAATTGAGGTAGTCCGGACGCTGATAATTCACCGGGAAGTCGCCGTAAAACAGCTTGATCAACTCCTCGAAGATGAACACCAGGCCGAAGGTCAGCAGCAGCTCGTGGGCGTGGCCATGGGCATGCACCCGGCGCAGCATGTAACGCTCGATGAACATGCCGATGATGGCCACCAATAGCGGGGCGACGATCAGCCCCACCCAGAAATTGAACAGGCCGGAAAGGGTGTAGGCGAAGTAGGCGCCCAACATGTAGAACGAAGCGTGGGCGAAGTTGAGCACGCCCATCATGCCGAAAATCAACGTCAACCCGGCGGACACCATGAACAGGAGCATGCCGTAGATGACGCCGTTCAGCGTGGAGACGATCAAGAACTCCATGCGTCTCTCCCGATGTTGTTATCAGTATGGCGGCCGGCTCCCGGGGAGGCGCGGCCGCGGAATCAAAGCGGGATGGGTTATTTCGGGCGCCGCATGCGGCAGCTGTCCTGGGCCGGATAGATGGCGTCCTCGCCGGCCACGGTCTTGATCGGCTTGAAGCCCAGTTCGGTGCCGTCCACCGGGTACTTGACGCCGCTGGCCACCTGGGACACCACGATGGGGATCACCGCCTGATGATCCGCCTTGCGGACATGCATGCCGCCCAGACCGTTATCGAAGGTGGTGTTTTCCATCGCCAGGGCAATTTCGTTGACGTCGATATCGCCGCCGTCGAAATTCACTTTTTTCAGGGCTTCCGCGAACAGCCCGACGCCGTTCAGAGTGGTCGGTTCGATGAACACCGGATAGTGACCGGTGGCTTTCTTGTAGGCTTCGGTGCCGGCCTCGTCGAGCAGTTCTATGTTGCTGCTGTGGGCCACGTAATGGCCCTCGGCCACATCACCGGCGTTGGCCACATTGCCGGGCTGGTCCATGAAGATGGTGCCGAAGGTGATATCCAGGTTGGCGTCGCCCACCGCCTTCATCAGCAGCAGCAGGTCATTGGACCAGTTGCCGGTGATCACGGAATCCGGATTTTCCGATTTGATGCGGGCCACGAACGGGGAGAAGTCCTGGATCCGGTTCACCTCGTGGAGCACCTTGTCCACCACCTGGTAATCAAACCGGTCCGCGTTGTCGACGATGGCGGCCTCCATGTCGCGGCCCCAGGAGTAGTTCTGGTTGATGGAATAAACGCGCTTGCCCAGATCGCCCTGTTCGGACATGACCTGCATCAGCGGGACGGTGCGATAGGGCGCCGTGGTGGTGAAGTGGAAGGCGTGGAAATGACACTTCTTGCCGCGCAGCTCCATGGCCTCGGCACCGACATTGATATAGATGATCGGATTGTCGGGGTTACGGATATTGTGCTTGCGCACGTCTTCGGTGACCTGGCCGCCAATCGCCGAGGAAGCGCCCTGAATAATGACGTGAGCGCCGTCGGCGGCGGCTTCGCGGAACTTGGTGGCGGCGCCGGAGGTGTCGCCGGCGTTGTCGTACTCTTTCACCTGGATGGGTTCGCCATTGAAACCGCCGTTGGCGTTGGTCTGATCGATCACATACTCAGCGGCGGTGGCGATCAGGCGGCCGGTGGAGGTTTGCGGGCCGGACAGGGATTCGATGATGGCGATTTTCAGGGGTTCGGCCTGAACCGCGGGAGCGATGACGCCCAGAGCGGTGATGGCCGCTGCCGTGGTGATCCAACGTGGCATGGTGTGCCTCCTCAAATGGTTGTTGTGTTTATACGCCGGGCGTCGACGGCGCGCGGCGGGTAGTGAGGTGTTGCGTTTGTCTGAAACTAGCCCATGGACTATTGTGGGTCAATATCGTAGGACAATATTGCTAACATAATTCGAGGATGCGTGCCGGGCGAGGCCTCATTAAAATGCGCTGCCAGCCTGCTCCGGCCCCTAAAAACGATGATCAAGGACCGTTCCCCATGCGCAGAGCCGAAGACGCCACCCCGCCGGTCACGCCGCCGCTGAGTTCACCGGATGCGGTGATCCAGGCCATTTGCAAAGGCATTGGCAGCGGCCGTTATGTGCCGGGGCAGAGGCTGGTGGAAGCGGATCTGACCCGCGAGCTGGGGGTGAGCCGGGGACCGGTGCGGGAGGCGCTGAAGCGGCTGGCGGCGGAACGGATCATTACGCTGACCCGGCACAAGGGCGCCTATATCCGCTCGCTGAGCCGGGATGAAGTACGCGACCTGTTGCAGAACATCGAGGTATTGCTGGGGCTGGCGGCGCGGCTGGCGGCCCAGCGCATCGACCAGGCCGATCATCGCCAGCGTTTTGAAGAAGTTTTTGACGAACTGCTGGCTCACCGCCGGCGTGGGTTGAGTTTCGCCTATCTGGAGCAACGGGACCGCTTTTACGGTGTGATGATCGACATCGGCGGCAATCGGGAATTACCGCGTATGCTACCGGCGACCATGGTGCAGCTGCTGCGCCAGCAGTTTCAGTCCTACGACCAGTTCACCAACCCGCCGCGCCGCTTCCGCGAGTATCAGATCATGGGGGAGGCGATTCTGGCCGGCAATCCGAAGCGAGCGGAGCGCTGTACCCGCCTGCACATCCGCAGCTCCCGGCTGGCGATCCAAAGTCTGCCGGACGCGGCGTTTTACGGTAACGGGGGCTAGGGCACGTTGATGTTGTTCGCCACCGTTCGAGCGATAAACGCATAGCCTTGTTCGGACGGGTGATAACCGTCCTCGGCCAGCAGATCCTTGCCTTCAACGGGTGGATAAGCCAGGTGGTGTACGCCGGCCAGCGCGCGGGCGAGCTCTTGCTGCACTTGATCCAACCCCCGTGCACGCCAACCCAGCAGGTCTCGTAACGGCCGGGGCAGAGCGGTGAAACGCTGCATCGGAGGCACCGCCAGCAGATAAACCGGTAGCTCGGCTTTGTCCCGCCGTAGTTCGGCGATCAGCTCCGTCAATGCGTGGCGATAGCCGCGGCGCCGGGTCAGGCCGGTGGTGTCGTTGACGCCGAGGCTGATTATCACCACATCCGTCTCCGGCACCCTGGGCAGCTGCCCGATCAGCGCGGCGGCGCGAATGCCGTTGACGCCCACGGTTCGCCACAACACGGTGCGGCCATGGCGCCGGCTCAATTGCGCGGCCAAATGCGCCGCCAGGCCTTGTTGATGGTCACCAACACCGACGCCGGCGGCGGTGGACTCTCCCACCACCAGCAGCCGTAGCGCCGGTCCGGCCTCTCCGCTTTGGCCGCTGGGGGCGCCGCCCGCCTCCGGCAGGCGAGGGGTGGTCGCCCGAGTGCGTTTCGCCTGCCACAGCAGCCAGGGGGACAACAGCAACAGCGCCAGCCAGAAACGAATCATGATTACTCCATGAATAGTCAGCCCGCGAACATGGCCTTGGCCAACGGCAGGGCGCGCACGCCGCCCACCGAAATGGCGGTGACCAGCCCGGCGATCATGGCGCCGGCGACGCCGCAGGTAAGCACGTCCTGGCCGGTGAGATAGAGGCCGGGAATGGTGGTCTTGGGGCGCAGCCATTGTTGCTCGAACCGGTTCGGGTCATGGTTCAGGCCATAAATCTCACCGCTGGGGTAGCGGCAAAAATAGGCGGTGGAAAGCGGAGTGGACAGCTCGTAGTAATCGAGGTGCTCTCGCAGGTGCGGCATTTTCTCGAACAGTTTTTCCAGCAGCCGCTGGGAGAATGCTTCCTTGAGCGCGTCGTAATCGTCCCCCCGTTTGCCCCAGGGCGTGCCATCCCAGGCCTGGAACCATTCGTAGGGGGCGGCGGCGACGATCTCGATGGTGGCGCGGCCCGGATAGCGTTCGCTGAAGCTGGGGTCCTTGGCGCTGGGAAAGGAAATATAGGTCAGCGGAATATCGTGATCATCGGGGGCCGCCAGGGCTTGCTCCAGTTGCCGTTGATAGTCGCTGTCCGGGTAAATCCAGAAATTGGTTTTCGGCAGTCCCAGGCTGGCGGCGTCCGCGTTCAGACCCACGTACAGGCAGGCGCTGGCCATGGAACGCTGCACCCGGGTCAGCCGGTCCAGGTAGCCCTGGCGTTGCGGGCAGGCATCCGGCAACAGGTTCTGGAAGGTGTTGAAGACACCGGCGTCGCTGATGATCACCGGCGCGGAAACCACATTATCGTCCGCCAGCCTCAGACCGGTGGCGCGACCGTTCTCGATGACGATCTCCCGCACGTCGGCATAGGTGAAGACGTCGCCGCCGCCTTGCTGGATCACCGGGATAATGGTTGTGGCCATGGCCGAGGCGCCGCCCACCGGATAGAAACCGCCGTACAGATAATGGCGGGCGATGATGGCGTGGATCAGAAAGCTGGACTGTTCCGGTGGCAGGCCGTTGTCGCCCCACTGGCCGGTGAGCACCGCGATCAGCTCGTGATTGTCGGTCAGCTCACCCAGCACTTCGGCGGTGGGCCGGTTCAGCTTGCCGGCCCCGGTGAGACTCAGCCCCTTGGCCAGCAGTTTACCGGCGGCGCCGGGCAGCACCTTGGCGGTGGTCAGCACCTGGATCGCGGTGGCGGCCTTGGCGGTGAGCTTCATGTAGCGGTCGATGGCGTCGTGGTCGTCCGGGAACGCCCGCTTCAGGGTCTCGACGAAGGCCTTGGGGCCGGCCATCAGATCGTACTGCCGGTCGCCAAGGTGGATGCGGTCGTAGCAGGGATCCATCGGCGCCCATTGCAATTGGCCGTCAGTGATGTGGTCGAACAGCCGCTTCGCCAGGGTGTGATCCTTGCCCACGTCACCGATGTAATGGACGCCCACGTCCCATTCGTAGCCGTTGCGCTCGTAGGCGTGGGTAAAACCGCCGGCGGTGTAGTGTTGCTCGAACACTGCGACCTTCTTGCCGAGTTTGCTCAGACAGGCGGCGGCGCTGAGCCCGCCGATGCCGGAACCGATGACCAGAACATCATAGGGGCCTTGCAGGCGGTTGGCGCGGTAGCGTCGGCCTATTCGCAGTGTGCTGGGGCTGGGCATGGTGGGCTCCTCAGAGGGTGTTGTCATGGTGGGAAGGCGGGCCGCCGGGCAGCAGCAGCCGGGTGACCAGCGCCGCCAGGCCTGGTGCCTGCTGTTCGTCGGGCAGGTGGCCATCAATGGTCAGTTCGGCGAAACCGTGCACCAGGGACCAGGCGGCGGCGGTCAGCGGGCCGGCCGGCTGGCCGTTCAGGTAGCCGGCGTCGAGAGCGTCATCAATGCTTTGCTGCAATACGGCGAAGGCGCCCAGGCCAGCGGCGTCCAGGTCCGGATGGGCGCCGCGCGGCAGCAATTGGCCGCCGAACATCAGCCGGTACAGGTTGGGTTGGGCCTGAGCAAAGGCGATGTAGGCCTGGCCGATGCCGGTGAGCCGCTCCAGGGCGTCGTCCCGCTGAACCGCCAGCAGTTGTTGACGCAGCTCCAGGAACCCGTGCTCGGCCAGTGCGGCAAGCAGGCTGTCGCGATTGCGGAAATGCCGGTACAGCGCCGGCGCGGTCACCCGCAGGCGGCGCGCCAGGGCACGTAAAGTGACCGCCGCCGCGCCTTCCTCGTGAAGGAGGGCCTGCGCCTGTTCCAGCGCCTGACGGTACAAGTCGCCGTGGTGATAGGTGGAGGACATGCTGATCCCGATGTCGTGTTAACGGCGTTAACATTGCGCCGATAACAAGGGAGTCGTCAAGAGGGGCTTGGAAACATATACAGGGGGTGGCTACCAGGCCGCCACGCCAGCGTGCCATTCGCCAGCAGGCTGGCTCCCACAGATAATGCTACACAACCGCTGTGGGGAGCTTGCTTGCAAGCGAATGGGCAACGGCCCGGGGGCATTCGCGGCCAAGGCCGCTTCCCACAGCAATGGACCACGAAGCCGCTTTGCGAATTGCCCGAGCGCAGTTCGCGCGTCAGGGCGCCGGATAAGGGAAGCGGGTATGAATCGCTTCGATCTCCTTTTCCAACTCGTCATTCCAGTTCAGGTTGACGCTGTCCAGGTTCTCCCGGAGCTGCTCCAGGGTGGTGGCGCCGATGATGTTGCTGGTGACGAAGGGCCGGGTGGTGACGAACTGCAGCGCCAGTTGGGTGGGGCTGATTCCGTGTTGCTCCGCCAACTGACAATAAGCCTCGGTGGCGGAGATGGACTGGTCATTGGTGTAGCGGGAGAAGTGCTTGAACAGCGTCAGCCGGCCTTTTTCCGGCTGCTGGCCGTGACGGTACTTGCCGCTGAGCAGGCCGAAGGCCAGTGGGGAGTAGGCGAGCAGGCCAACGCCCTCACGGTGCGCTACCTCGGCCAGGCCCACTTCGAAGCTGCGGTTGAGCAGGGAATAGGGGTTCTGGATCGATACCGGACGCTCCAGGCCGATCCTTTCCGCCTCGCGGAGGAAGGTCATGGTGCCCCAGGGGGTTTCATTGGACAGGCCCCAGTGGCGGATCTTGCCGGAATCCACCAGTGCCTTCAGGCCGGCCACGGTTTCCGCGATCGGCACCGCCTGATCGTCCTCGCGATGCTTGTAGCCGAGGCGGCCGAAATAGTTGGTGGGGCGCTCCGGCCAGTGCAGTTGATAGACATCGATAACATCGGTCCGCAGGCGCTTGAGGCTGCCTTCCACGGCCTCTTGCAAGCTTGCCGGGCTCAGGCGCGGGCCGCCGCGGATATGTTTGACGTAGTCGCCGGGGCCGGCGGCCTTGGTGGCCAGCACCACCTTGTCGCGGTTGCCGGTGCGGGCGAACCATTCGCCGATGATGGTTTCGGTGCGGAAAGAGGTTTCCGGGCTGGCCGGAACCGCGTACATTTCCGCCGTATCGAAGAAATTGACCCCCTGTTCGAGGGCCAGATCCATCTGCGCGAAGCCGTCCTCGGCGGTGTTCTGGTTGCCCCAGGTCATGGTGCCCAGGCACAGGCTGCTGACTTTCAACTCGGTATGGCCGAGAAAGCGGTATTCCATGGTGGCTCCTTAATCTGTCCGGGTCTGTCCGGGCGGCTTTTCAGGTGTCTTTTCAGGTAAGAACGAGTCAGCTGACTATACCCAACAATTTCCCGTTTTCCGTGCTTGTCTTTACCCGGGCGCTTCAGTACAATTCGTGCCCTCTTGCCCGGCGGGCTTAACGCCGGCGGGTTCTCGGAACCCGTAAGCATCTGAATTTAGGGCACAAATTTTTAGGGAAGACTCCCATGAAGACCTTCAGCGCGAAACCGGAAAGCGTAAAGCGCGACTGGTATGTGGTAGACGCCTCCGGCAAAACGCTGGGTCGGCTGGCTACAGAAATCGCCAGTCGTCTGCGCGGTAAACACAAGCCGGAATTCACTCCGCATGTGGACACCGGCGACTATATCGTGGTGATCAACGCCGAGAAAGTGGCGGTTACCGGCAAAAAAGCCAGTAACAAGATGTACTATCGTCATACCGGCTATCCGGGCGGCATCAAGGAAGCCAATTTCGAAACCCTGATCGGCAGCAAGCCGCAGCTGGTTATCGAGAAGGCCGTGAAGGGCATGCTGCCGCGTACTCCGCTGGGTCGCGCCATGTTCAGCAAACTCAAAGTCTACGCCGGCGCCGAGCATCCTCATGCTGCTCAGCAGCCGCAGCAGCTGGAAATCTAAGGGGTTAGTCGATGGCAACTGCAAACGCCGATTACGGAACCGGTCGTCGTAAAACCGCCGCCGCACGCGTTTTCCTGCGCCCCGGTAGCGGTAACATCACCGTTAACGGTCGCCCGCTGGATCAGTTCTTCGGTCGCGAGACCAACCGGATGGTGGTGCGCCAGCCGCTGGAACTGGTGAACATGACTGACCGTTTCGACGTCTACGTGACCGTGAAAGGCGGTGGCAACAACGGCCAGGCCGGTGCCATTCGTCACGGCATCACCCGTGCTCTGATGGAGTACGATGGTGAAATGCGCGGCGCGCTGCGTCGTGCCGGCTACGTCACCCGTGACGCCCGTGAAGTCGAGCGTAAGAAAGTGGGTCTGCACAAAGCGCGTAAGCGTCCGCAGTACTCCAAGCGTTAATCGGCACCACCGAATACCGCTCACGCTTGCGAAAAGCCCGGCATTGCCGGGCTTTTTTGCGTTCAAATCAGGGGTTTACCGGGCGTCTCTCCCCGGAATAACCGGTTGTAAGATGTGGGTTTTTTCTTTACCATTTCGGCCGCCTTACTCCGCCTGAAGCGTGAGCTCTGACCTCTCGTCCCGGTCCGGGACATCTTTGCCTGATCTGGGTCACTCCTGCGCTCCGACGGAGCCCGCTTTCGTTCGATTTGATCCGCCGTTGTCGGCATCATTCGTCCTGCGGGATTTAAATAACAAACCGGTTCGGTGTTGCCGTTTCTCACACCCTTGTTCGTCCGGGTCCGGGCCTTCCGCCCCTGCCTGACATAGCATTGGTGTGTGCCATGCCCTGGTGGTGTGGCTGGCGTGGCTCGACATTCCTGGCACAGATCCGGGTGTGGATGTGAAGCCTGGCATCCACCGGAAGAGCAACGCGGCGAACGATGGAAAAGACAGATGAAAACAGGCTCCAGGGGAGAAGATCTCAATGAGCAATGACGGCGTAAATACCAGCCGCCGTACCTTTCTGATCGGCCTGACATCGGCGATCGGGGCAGCAGGTGCGGTGGGTCTGGCGGTTCCTTTCGTGAAATCCTGGCTGCCTAGCGCCAAGGCGGAGAACGCCGGCGCCCCGGTCCAGGTCGATATCAGCAAGTTGGAATTGGGCCAGCGGGTGGTACAGGAATGGCGCGGGCAGCCGGTGTGGGTAGTGAATCGCACCGACAAGATGCTCGAAGGCCTGTCCCAGATCGAGGGTTCGCTGCGCGACCCCAATTCCGAGGAAGATCAGCAGCCGCCGTACGCCAAGAATCAGTGGCGCTCCATCAAGAAAGAATATCTGGTGCTGATCGGCACCTGTACCCACCTCGGTTGCTCCCCCCTGTATGAACAAGAGCCCACCGTGCAACTGGATCATGGCGGCTTTTTCTGTCCCTGCCACGGCTCCATGTTCGATCTGGCGGGACGTGTTTACCAAGGCGTGCCGGCTCCCACCAACTTGGTGGTTCCGCCGCACTCTTATCTGAGCGAGTCCGTGATCATCGTCGGCTCTGAAGAAGGGGAGACTCAGGCATGAGAGTGGTGAATGGCTTGATCGACTGGGTGGACGCGCGTCTTCCCGTCGTTAACACCTACAAGAAGCACATGTCGGAGTACTACGCTCCGAAGAACTTCAACTTCTGGTACTACTTTGGGGTGCTCTCCATGGTGGTACTGGTGAACCAGCTGCTTACAGGCATCTGGTTGACCATGTTCTTCTCCCCCAGCCAGGGCTTCGAGTCCGTCGAGTACATCATGCGCGACGTGCAGTGGGGCTGGCTGATCCGCTATATGCACGCGGTCGGCGCTTCCGCCTTCTTCGCCGTGGTTTACATCCACATGTTCCGTGGTTTGATGTACGGCTCCTACAAGCCGCCGCGGGAACTGGTGTGGATTTTCGGCATGCTTATCTATGTGGCGCTGATGGCCGAAGGTTTCCTTGGCTATGTGCTGCCCTGGGGGAACATGTCCTACTGGGGCGCCCAGGTGATCATCTCCCTGGCCGGCGCGATTCCGTTCGACGTGCTTCCGTTCATCGACGCCAATGACGCCAAGGAAATCGGTGAGGCCCTGACCACCTGGGTGCGTGGCGACTACCTGCTGTCCACCGCCACCGTGAACAAGTTCTTCGCCCTGCACGTGGTGGCGATTCCGCTGGTGCTGGTGGCGCTGGTTTTCCTGCATATCCTGGCGCTGCATGAAGTGGGCTCCAATAACCCGGATGGCGTGGAAATCAAGAAGAACAAGGACGAGAACGGCATTCCCAAGGACGGTATCCCGTTCCACCCTTACTACACCGTCAAGGACCTGCCCGGCGTCATCATCTTCATGATGGTGTTCGCGGTGGTGATCTTCTACTTCCCCACTGGCGGCGGCTACCTGATCGAGAAGCCCAACTTCGCGCCGGCGGATCCGCTGAAGACCCCGGATCACATCGCTCCGGTGTGGTACTACGGCCCCTATTACGCGATGCTGCGTGCCACCACCATTGACTGGTTTATCTCCTCCAAGGCCTGGGGGCTGATCGCCATGGGCGGTGCCATCGCCATCCTGTTCCTGCTGCCCTGGCTGGACCGCCATCCGGTCAAGTCCATCCGTTACAAAGGGCTGCTGAGCAAGATCACCCTGGCGCTGTTCGTGGTGGACTTCCTGATTCTCGGCTATCTCGGGACCCAGCCGGCCACTGGTCTGGCGAAGACCGTGGCGCAGATCGGCACGGTGTATTACTTCCTGTTCTTCATCGTGATACTGCCATTCGGCCATCGATTCGAGAAATCCAAGCCGGTACCTGAGCGCGTCACGGGGGGTCACTGATGAAGAAGTTTTTTGCCGCCATTTTGTTCAGCTGTTTGCCGGTATTGGCCGTGGCCGCCGGTGGTCATGACGCTGAGTATGAGAAGGCTCCGGTCAATCTGCAGGACAAAGTGAGCCTGCAGAACGGTGCCAAGTTGTTCGTGAACTACTGCATGGGTTGTCATAGCCTGGAATACCTGCGTTATGGCCGTATGGCCGATGACCTGGGCATCCCGGATGAGCTGGTACTGAAGTATATGAACTTCACCAGTGATAAGATTGGCGATCCGATGCAGAACGCCATGGATAAGGACGATGCCAAGAAGTGGTTCGGGACCGCGCCGCCGGATCTGACCCTGGAAGCGCGCCTGCGGGACCCGGATTGGCTGTACTCCTACCTGATCGGCTTCTATGAGGACGAATCCCGTCCGTTCGGCTACAACAACAAGGTGTTCCCGAACGTCGGCATGCCGCATGTGATGGCCGGTATGCAGGAAGCCGTGGATGAAGAGGAATTCAAGGCCGCCATGGGCGATATCACCAACTTCCTCACTTACGCGGCGGAGCCGATTGCGCCCACCCGTGAGCGGATTGGTGTTTACGTGCTCGTGTTCCTTGCTATCCTTCTCGTACCGGCGTACCTGCTGAAGAAGGAATACTGGAAAGACGTTCACTGATCCACGAACGTCGATCCAGCCAGCAACAGGGTAACCGCGCAAGCGGCTACCCTGTTTGTGTTATTAGATGATGCTTGGAGATGACTCGACCATGGGCGTGGTGACCAAACGTTCCTCAATGACTTTCTTCTCTTCCCCGGACGATCACTACAGCCACCGGGTGCGTATCGTCCTGGCGGAGAAGGGCGTAACCGTGGATATCGTGGACGTGGACAGCCGGGACAAACCGGAAGATCTGGCGGCCCTGAATCCGTATAACGAGGTCCCGACCCTGGTGGACCGTGAACTGACCCTGTATCAGTCCACGGTGATCATGGAGTATCTGGACGAGCGCTTCCCGCACCCGCCGTTGCTGCCGGTGTATCCGGTGGCGCGGGCGCAGAGCCGTCTGCTGGTGCACCGTATCGAGCGTGACTGGTGCGGCCATGTGGACGCCCTGGTGCTGGGTGAGGAGAAAGACGCCGCTTTGAACAAGCGCCGCAAGGAACTGCGCGAGGGAATGATCGCCACCGCGCCGATCTTCAATGAGCTGCCGTTCTTCATGAGCGAGGAGTTCACCCTGGTGGATTGCGTGGTGGCGCCGATTTTGTGGCGGTTGCCCATTCTGGGTGTGGACCTGCCCGCCAAGCAGGCCAAGCCGTTGCTGGATTATGCCGAGCGTTTGTTCGACCGTGACAGCTTCCAAGCCAGCCTGACCGAGGCTGAGCGGGAAATGCGCCTGGCGCTGTGAACCCCGGCCCGTGCCCCGCGCACGGGCTTTTTTTGCCGCCGGAGCGCGGCCGTATCCATCGGAAAAGCCTTGCTGTTATGTCCGAAATGACTTCCAACCGGCCCTATTTGATCCGCGCTACTCATGAGTGGATATGCGATAACGGTCTTACCCCTCATCTGGCGGTGGACGCGGGCTATCCCGGCACCGAAGTGCCGCAGGAATTCGTCAAGGATGGCCAGATCGTACTGAACGTGGCTCCCCGGGCCGTGACCCAGTTCGTGGCGGGCAACGATGAGATCGTCTTTTCTGCCCGTTTCGGCGGCGTGCCGCATCATCTCAGAGTGCCGGTGGGCGCGGTGATCGCGATTTTCGCCCGGGAGAATGGCCAGGGCATGGCGTTCGAGCCCATGGATCCACCTCCTGATCCTCCCGAGGACGGTCCCGATGACAATGGTCCTGACAAAGGTCCCGACAAGGGCCCGCGTTTGCGTGTGGTGAAGTAAGCGCCGTCGAACTTCGATAACCCGCATCTGATTGTGGAGCCTGTATGCTGTTTTCGCCGCGTGTGCGATTGATCCTGAGCCTGGTTGCCGCGTTCTTCCTGGTTTTCGTGGTACTGAGAGGGGCGTTCTTCTGGTTTTTCCTTTCCGGCCTGGAACTGCCTTCGCAAGAACTCTGGCATGCCTTCGGCATTGGCGTCCGCTTCGACTTGCGTTTGGCCCTGCTGATTGTTCTGCCGGTGGCCATTCTCAGTCTGCTGCCGGGCCTGCTCGGTCTGCGCCGCGGACAGCTGGCCCGCAAACTGGCGGTGGCCTGGCTGGCTCTGGCCTCCGCCGTGGCCTGTTTCGTTTACATCGCGGACTTCGCCCACTACAGCTATCTGGAAGAGCGTCTCAACAGCTCCGTGCTGCGTTTCCTGACCAACCGTGGGGATTCCCTGCAGATGGTGTGGGAAAGTTATCCGGTGGTCTGGCTGACACTGCTGCTGCTGGTGACGCTGGCGGTGGGCGCCTGGTTGGGGCGCAAGCCGATTGCCGCTTTCGCGCGCCGTCCGGCGCCGGGGCGGGGCTGGTTGGGCGGCACCATCGCCGTGGCGTTGGGTATCTATCTGTACGCTCTGGGGATCATGGGGCAAACCGGCACCGTGCCGCTGCGTTGGAGTGACGCTTACTTTTCCAACAATCTGCAGGTGGCGTCACTGGGTTTGAACCCGGCGATCTTCTTTTACGACACCTACACCACCGGTACCCGGGAGCATGATGACGAGCTGCTGGCGCTGCGTTATCAGCGGGTGGCGGAATACCTGGGGGTGACCAATCCGGATCCCGAGACCATGACGTTTGCCCGGTCGGTGCCCGGCCAGGCCCCGCAACGGCCGCCCAATGTGGTTCTGATTCACCTGGAATCCATGGGCGCCAATCGTATGGGGCTGTTTGGCAATCCCATGGAAGCCACGCCCAATCTGGACCGTCTTGGTAATGAGGGGTTGTTCTTCCCCAATTTCATGGTGCCCTCCAGTGGTACCGCCCGTACCGTGTTTGGTCTGGTGACCGGCATTCCGGATATCACCTGGGGTGGCTCCACCGCCTCCCGGGATCCGCAGATCGTCAATCAGTACACCCTGGTCAACGCTTTTAAAGACTATGAGCGCCTTTACTTCATAGGCGGCTCCGCGGGCTGGGCCAATATCCGAGGTGTATTGAAGAACAACATTCAGGATCTGGAGTTGTGGGAGGCCGGAGACTACGACGCTCCCAACATCGATGTCTGGGGTATCTCGGACCGGGACCTGTTCAAGGCCGCTCACCAGCGCCTGGACCAGCTGGATCCGGACAAGCCGTTCATCGCCTTTATCCAGACCGCGGGCAACCATCGGCCGTTCACCATTCCCGATGACGATTCCGACTTCGAGGTGATCAATCCGCCGGAAGACAAAGTGCGCCAGCACGGCTTCCTCGGCAATGATCAGTACAACGCGGTGCGCCTGCTGGACTACAACATCGGTTACTACCTGAATGACCTGGTGGCCAATTCCCATTACGCGGACAACACCATTTTCATTCTGTACGGCGACCATAACGACCGCTCAGAGCCATCCCAACATATGGGGTACAGCGAGTCCCTGCTGCTGGACAAACATCATGTGCCGTTGATCATCTACGGCCCCAACGTGATTGGGGGGCACCGGGTGATCGAGCGCCCCGCCAGTCTGGTGGATATCATGCCCATGGCGCTGGGGCTGGCCGGGCTGCCGTATGAGAACCGCACCATGGGGCGGGATCTGCTGCACATCGATGGCCCCTCATACGCGATCACCTTCGGAGGGGACCGTTCCCACCGGCCATTGATCGGCCTGGTTGGCGAGGATTATCACCTGAGCATGTACTACGACGGTGACAATGCGCGCCTTTACGACCTGGAGGATCCGCGTCTGGAGGCGGATGTTCGCGCGGACCACCCGGAGGTGTTCCAGGATCGCAAGGAATTGCTTGAAGGGCTGTATCAGGCGGGGCGTTACATGCTCCATCACAATCGGCCCTAGTGCGGTTTGGAGACATAAACTCAAAGGTTGCTACAAGGCCGCTGTGGGAGCTTGCCCGGCAAGCGAATTTCCTTTTGGAAACGGGTGCCCATTCGCTTGCCGGGCAAGCTCCCACAGCGGCTTCGTAGTACCTGCTGTGGGAAGCGATGCGTTTAAGCGGTCTTCAGGACACCGCCACATCAGCTGGAAACCGGCGAATACGCTGGGTCAGAAATAACCCGACAAGCAGCCAGAAGCAGGTAAAGCCGATGGCGAGCGGGAAGCCTCCCCGCGTTTCGATCAGCCAGCCCGCCACCGCCGGGCCGATCAGCTGCCCGCCAGCGAAGAACAGAGTGACATAACTGAACGCGATGGGAATGTAACGCGGTGCCACCTGGTCGGTACTGGCGGCCTGGATCAAGGTGAAGACCCCATTGACCGCGCAGCCCATGAAGAAGAAATGGGCGACGAACAGAGGCAGGCTCTGATCGATCAGTGGCAGCGCCATGGCGACGGTCACCACCGACATGGCCAGACTCAGAGTATTGCCGCGCCCCCAGCTGTCCGACAGCGAGCCCCATAACGGGCCGCTGAGGACGGAAAGCAGCCCCATCATCGCCATCAGCCACCCGGCGATGGTTTCGTCGAAGCCGGATTCCACCACGTAGCTGACCATGAACAGAGCCTGGGTGATGTACACCATGCCGATGATGCCGTACACCAGCGCCATGATAATGACCCGGGGATTCCGGTAGATCAGCCATTTATCCGCCGAGGGCGGCCGCGCCGTGCCGGCGTCGTCAGCGGTGGGGGGATCACGCACCGCCAGCAGGACCAGTAAGCCGACGGCGCCGGCGACGGCGGCGAAAATGCCCCAGGTCACCCGCCAGCCGTTCGCGCCGAAAAGATCGGAGAGCCAGGGCACCAGCAGCCCGATGAAGAAAATCCCCGCGCCAACGCCGGCGGTCATGCAGCCGATCATCACCCCACGCCGCTCCGGGTACCAGGTGGCCAGCAGTGACACCGTGGGCGCGAAGCAGAAGGCGGTGCCGAAGCCGAGCAAGGCCATCAACACCACGATCAGCGGGTAGTCGCCGGCGACCGCCAGCCCGGCAAAGCCCAAGGTCACCGCGGCAAGCCCGAAAACCACCGTATTGCGGGCGCCCCAGCGGCTGGCCGCGAGGCCGCCGAGCAATACGAACAGCAGATAACCCAGGGCGGTGACCGTGCCCAAGGCGCCGGCCTGGCGGTAGCTCAATCCGAGATCGGTGCGCATGGCCGGCAGCAGCAGGCCGTAGGCCAGGCGGGCGAAGACAATCACCACCAGCGCCACCAGCATGGCGGACACGGCCATGACCAAGGGATTGGGCCTGTTATCGGTTCGCGGCATTGGCGGGATCACTCGACTGAGATCGGATCAGCATGGTCGGCGTCATGCGCGCAACACGCAACCGTACCCATCACGCGTTGCGCGCCATCAGGCCACCGTCCACCGGAATCACCGCGCCGGTAATGTAGGACGCCGCCGGCAGGCACAGGCTGACGGTCATGTGCGCCACCTCTTCCGGGGCGCCATAGCGTCGCAAGGCGGTTCGCCGTCTGGCGAAAATGGCCTTGTGCTCGTCCGCGATCCGCGCGGTCATGCCGGTGTCGATGGGGCCGGGGCAGATGCAGTTGACGGTGATGCCTTCCTTGCCCAGCTCCACCGCCAGGGCGCGGGTCAGGCCGGTGACGCCGGCCTTTGCCGCCGCATAGGCGCTGTTCTCGGCGGTGGCGCCGAGCGCCTCAGTGGAGGCGATATTGACGATGCGCGGATGGTCCGAGCTTCTCAGGTGGGGCAGCGCGGCCCGCACCAGGCGCTGCTGGGCGGTCAGCAGAATCGACAGGCTGGTGTGCCACGTGGCCTCGTAGTCGTCCGTCGAGGACGAGATGGCGGTGAAGCCGGAGACCCCGGCATTGTTGATAATAATGTCCAGGCCGCCGAAGGCTTCGGCTACCTCGGCGGTGATCGCTTCGATCGCCGCGGCGTCGCTCACGTCCAGGGTCCAGCTTTGCGCCTGGAAACCCGCTTCCCGGATCTCCATGGCCACCCGCCCGGCGCTGTCGCCATCGCGGTCGGTAACGGCAACCCGCGCGCCCTCGCTGGCGAACACCCGGGCGGTGGCTCGTCCCATGCCGCTGGCGCCACCGGTCACCAGGACCCGGGCACCGTTCAGGGAACGGCTCAATTCAGTCATGGTGCTCATACCTTGATCTCCCTGGCATCCGAAGGGTGGTCCGTCAGGCCCATTGCTGGCGAAGGGCTTTCTTGTCCAGTTTGCCGTAAGCGGTGAGCGGCAGACTGTCGAGCAGATGAATCTGTTTCGGAACCTTGTACTTGGACAGAGCGCCTTTGCAGTGGCGCAGCAGCGCTTCCAGGTCCAGCTCGGCGCCGGCATCGGGGACCACGAACGCCGTCACCGCTTCGCCCCAGTCCGGGTCGGGCAGGCCGACCACCGCCACCTGGCCGACACCGGGGTACGGTTGGATGGCGTTCTCCACCTCCGAGGTGTACACGTTCATGCCGCCGCTGATGATCATGTCGTTCTTGCGGTCCAGCAGATACAGGTAACCGTCCGCGTCCATCCGTCCGATGTCGCCGGTGTGCAGCCAGCCGTCCACCAGCGTTTCGGCGCTTTTCTCCGGCAGGCCGTGATAACCGAGCATGTTGTATGGCGTGCGAGCCGCCACTTCGCCGCTTTCACCCGCGGGCACCGGTTTTCCGTTGCCATCGACGATACGGACCTGGCTCATGGTCGCGGCCTGGCCGCAACTGAGCAGCCGTTCCGGATGGGCCGGATTGTGGTCCTCCCGGCGCAACCGGGTGATGAAGTTGGGCGCTTCCGACTGGCCGTACAATTGCACGAACACTGGACCGAAGGTTTCCAGGCCCTGAGTCAGACGCTCCACCGTGATCGGGGCGGCGCCGTACAGCATGGTGCGCAGCGAACTCAGATCCGGACGGGGCTCCGGATTGGCCTCCAGCCAGTCCAGCAGCCGGTAAATCATGGTGGGTACCATGAAGGTGAGAGTGACCTTGTCCTCGCTGATGCGGCGGATCACGGTGGCGGGATCGAATCCGGGTTCGATGTAGTGGGTGGCCCCTTTCAGCAACCCGACCATCAGGATGCTCCCGGCGGCATGGGGCAGAGGCGAGGTGAGCAGAAAGCGCTCGTCGTCTTGCAATGCCAGCTCCATCTGATGGGAAAGCAGGTTCAGATAAATGTTTTTCTGGCTGTGCAGGACGCCCTTGGGCTTGCCCGTGGTGCCGCCGGTGTAGGGAATGAAGGCCAAATCATCCGGTGCCACGTTGACGTCGGTGTACTCCGGCTTGCCGGAGGCGAGAAAATCATCCCAGGGCATCATGTCCGGCGGGCAATCCCGCGCCGGCCCGAGCGCGATCACCTGTTCCAGCTCCGGCAAGCGATCGCGGTGGCGGGAGAGCAACTCTAAACGCTGAGTATCGACGATGGCCACCCGGGTGTTGGAGTCGGCCAGAATATAGAGCACTTCGTCGTCGCTAAGCATGCTGTTCAGCGCCACCCGGGTGGCGCCGGCCTGAATCAACCCCTGGGCCGCCACCGCGAACTCCAGGCAATTGGCCATGGCGAGCGCTACCCGGGTGCCCGGAGTGACGCCGAGCTCGATGAGGGCGTTGCCGACCTGAAAGCTGCCGCGCTGCAACTCGGCATAACTGAGGTCGCGGCCCCCCATGGTTAGCGCGCAGCGGTCCGCGAAACGGGCCAGAGCACCGGTGTACAGGGATTTCAGCGTCATCAGCGGGACGGTCATGGAGGCACCTGGTTGTTGTCGTTGTCGGGCGGCGGGCGGAGAGCCGGATGGGTCGGTGTATTACGTTAGCGAGGGCGGCAGCGGGTAAGCATCGTCGGAACCGACGAAGCGTGGGTCAATAATCTTGACGGAGTTGGTGGGGGGAAGGGGCGGCCTGATCCCGCCCCGGGTGGATCAGTCGATGTATTCGATGATCTTGACGATCTTCTGCACGCCGCCGACTTTCTGAACTTTTTGCACGGCCATGTCGGCTTCCTCACGGGTGAGCAGCCCCATCAGATAAACCACGCCGTTCTCGGTGACCACCTTGGTGCGCATGCCGGGCGTGTCGCCGCTGAGCAACAAGCGGCTTTTCACCTTGGCGGTGAGCCAGGCGTCGTTGGTACGGGCCATGGCGGAGTTGTTGCCAGCCACACGCAGTTCATTGTGGACGTTGCGCACATGGCGTACTTCACGGGCAATGTTTTCCGCCTGGGTTTTCAGTGATTCGCTGGCCACCTGGCCGGCCAGCAGCACATTGCCGTTGAAGCTGACCACGACAATGTGGGATTCGTCCAGGTCGGCGCTGGTGCGGGCCAGATTGATCTTCACCTTGCGTTCGATGTTGCCGTCCTCGATGAACGCTCCGAAGGTGCGGGAACCATGGTCCTGGTCCACCGGCTCCTGCGACATGTTCTTGGTCATGGTGGTGCAGCCCGTGGCGAGCAGGGCGGCCAACAACACGATCAAACCGGTGACGCGCATCAGGCTCCTCCGAACAGCTGTTGATCGATAAAATCACACAGGGCGTGAATCACCAGCAGGTGCACCTCCTGAATGCGGGCGGTGGAGTGCGCCGGCACCCGGATCTCGATGTCCTGGGGGCCGTACAGGTTCACCATCTCGCCGCCTTCCCGGCCGGTCATCGCCACCACCTTCATGTCGCGGTCGTGGGCCGCCTGGATCGCCTGGATCACGTTGGCGGAATTGCCGCTGGTGGAAATCGCCAGCAGCACGTCGCCACCGTTACCAAGCGCGCGCACCTGCTTGGAGAAGATCTCGTTGTAGCTGTAATCGTTGGCGATGGAGGTCAGGGTGGAGGAATCGGTGGTCAGCGCCACCGCCGGCAGCGCCGGGCGCTCCATTTCGAAGCGGTTGAGCAATTCGGAGGAGAAATGCTGGGCATCGCCAGCGGAACCGCCATTGCCGCAACTGAGAATCTTGCCGCCGTTGAGCAGGCATTCCACCATTACCTGGCCGGCCATGGCGATCACCTCGGGGAGCACTTCCCCGGCCTTCGCCTTGGTCTCCAGACTTTCGGCGAACAGTTGCCTGATGCGATCCACACTCATCATTGGTCTCCGTAAAAAGCGTTTTGCACCCATTGGTAACGGACCTCTCCGTCACCATCCGGTTCCAGTCCGAGCACGTCGAAACGGCAGGGATGAGAGCCCCAGCGGGCATTATGAGCCAGAAAATGACGGGCGGCGACGTGCAGCCGCCGTTGTTTGGCGCGGGTCACCGAGGCCAGCGCGCCACCGTAGTCGCGGCGGCTGCGCCAGCGTACCTCAATGAAGACCAGGGTGTCGTGGTCGGTCATGATCAGGTCCACTTCGCCCTGGCGGCAACGGTAGTTCCGCGCTACCGGGCGCAGGCCCCGCTCTCGCAACCAGCGCAAGGCCTGCCACTCCGCCCGTTGACCACGCCAGGCGCCGAGCATCGGATCAGGGCGTCAGCAGCGGGCTGGGCAGACCCCCTTCGAAGGTGGCCCATTGCAGCTCACGCACCACGCGCTTGCCGTCCAGGTGCAGCACGCCGGTGGCACCGGACAGAGTGCTGCCGGGTGCGTTGTTCAATACTGGCAGCCGGGCCTGCAGACGGAAGGCGTCCACGCCCATGGCGAACAGACGGGTGTAGCGGCCGTGGCCATCCGGCCAGTTCGCCGTGGCCATCTCCTCGAGACGCGGATCCGGATTCAGCACCCAGGGCATGTCCACGAACTGGACCCGGTCCAGATCCTGGTCGCGGCGCGGGTCGGGGACGCCGCCGTAAATATAGGAGGTACTGTGCACCGGCAGATAGCGGGCATAGTGGTAGTTCAGGGCTGGTTTGACCTGACGCCCCTGGTCGGCGTTGGCCACCAGGAACACAAACGCCATGTCTTCCGGGCCGCGGGGGCGGAATTCCTTGCCGCCACTGGAACCGAGCTTGCTTCGGGCCTCGCCGAGGAACGCTTTCACCGAACCGCCGATATCGTCATCGGCGTAGGTGCGGCTGACCACGATGGAGCCGCCTTGTGACTGCCAGGCATTGCTGAACGCCTCGGCGACACGGTAGCCCCATTCTGAATTGGGATAGAGCACGCCGGCTCTCACCGCGCCGGCGGCGTAACCGTCGCGGGCCACCTGGCGGGCTTCGTCTTCCGGCGCCAGACCGAACTGGTACAGGCCGCTGCCGCCATCGTCCAGGTAGTTCAGCGCCAGAGTGGGGACCGGCGGAGTGCCGAGCGCATCGATGGCGGCCACCTGGTCCTTGGCCAGCGGACCGATCACGAATTGCGCGCCGTCCATCACCGCTTGCTGATAGACCTGGGCGGCATCGGCGTCGGCGGTATCGTAGAAGCGGAGCTCCGGGGTGTAGTCGCCATTGTCCCGGGCCAGGTAATAACCCGCCATCAGGCCATCATGGAGCGCGTTGCCGGCATAGGAGAGAGGGCCGCTTTCCGGCAGCAGAACCGCGACCCGGGCCGGCCGCTCCTGCGCGGCGCGGCGCATGGCATTGAGGGTTTCTGGCAGCTGTGCCTGAGCCGGGTGCTGCGGCCAGCGCCGCTGCCAGTCGTTCATGCGCGCCACCTGATCATCGAGACCGGCCTGGGCATCGCGGTAAATGTCCGCCAGTTCCAGCCAGCCGAGCAGATCGCCGCTGGCGCCCTCGGCTTCCTGCTGCAATTGGTTGCGTGGTACACGCAGCAGCGCCTGCCAGGTCATCTCTTGGTTGTAAGCGCGGTCGGATCGCCCCAGTCGCGGCTGGATTTCGACCCGCTCCTTAAGGCTTTCCATCAGGTTGTCGTTGAGAGCAAGGGCGTCCGCGCGCAGCAAAGCCAGGCGTGCCTGCTGATCCGCGGGCAGGGAGCGGATATCCCCCTGGTAATCGTTGAGCAGATCCAGCGCCTGTTGCGGTTTGTGCTGCCCGAGCAGGGCCTGGGCGCTCAACTGCAACCAGCGGAAACGCTGATCCATGCTCTGGGCGCCGCCGCGCACCAGATCCAGCACCTCACTGGCTTCCCGGGCCCGGTCGTTGACCAGGTAATAGCTGGCCCAGGAGAGGGCGGTGTCGGTCCGCGCCGGATCCGCCATGTCACCAAGGCGTTGTCTTGCTGATTCGGTGCTGGAAGGGGCTTCACGGGCGGGAGCCGTGTCCATGGCGGGGGTGCCGGCGCGCTGGTACGCCCCCGGTGTCTGGACGCAGCCGGTGATGGCGAGGATCACCAGCAATGCGGCCCATCTAACCTGTCTCAATTCCATGACGGTGGGATAACCCTTTGCTACTGCGGGAATGGAGCCGGTATTGTAGGCACTTTCCGACTCGCGAATAACCCCCGGCGGCGCTGCGCGCCCCTTCTCTTGCCTTATCAGTGAGACAGAGCACGTAAAATGACCCGACCCTCCCACGACGCCGAAGCGGGCTGCCTGTACGTCGTCAGCACACCGATCGGTAATCTGGACGATATTTCCCGGCGCGCCATTCAGGTGCTGCAGGAGGTGGATTGGGTGGCCGCGGAGGACACCCGGCACAGCCAGGGGCTGATGCAACAACTGGGGATTTCCCCGCGCCTGATCAGTTGCCATGACCACAATGAACAGCAACGGGCGCCGGATCTGGTGGCACGGCTGGTCGATGGCGAGAGTGGCGCGCTAATCAGCGATGCCGGCACGCCGCTGGTCAGTGATCCGGGCTACCGTTTGGTGCGGGCCTGCCAGGATGTCGGGGTGGCGGTGGTGCCGATTCCCGGGGCATCGGCTCTGCTGGCGGCGCTGGCGGTGGCCGGCCAGCCCAGTGACCGCTTTTTGTTTGAAGGCTTTCCTCCGGCCAAGGGCGCCGCCCGTGAACGGGTTCTGGAGCGCCTGGCCGCCGCGGACGTGACCACCATCGTCTACGAGGCGCCCCACCGGGTGCTGTCCCTGCTTGAGGCTTTGGCGCCGAAAGTGGCGCCGGAGCGGGAACTGACCCTGTGCCGGGAACTGACCAAGCGCTTCGAAACGGTACGCCGGGGACCGGTCGCCGAGGTGCTGGAATGGGTGCGCGCCGACAAGGACCAGCAACGCGGGGAACTGGTGCTGGTGCTGGGGCCGGCGCAGCAAAGCGACCTGCTCAGCGAACGCGACCGGGCCCTGGCCCGCGCTCTGCTGGAGGAACTGCCCCTGTCCCGCGCCGCCCGCGTGCTGGCCGCGCATACCGGGCTCAAGCGGCAGGCGCTGTACAACTACCTGGAAGCAGTTAACAGTGAATAGTGAATAGGTAACAGCGAAAAACAAGAGGCGTTGCGGTTTTGCAAAACGCCCTTGCTTATCCGCAATTCTTGGTTTGGTGCCCGAGCCTTCTTTGAAAAGCGGGAAGAGTGCCTCCTGGGGCTGGGCGCGGCCTGGTACCTTTAAGGACACTCTGTCGCTGCTCGCGCAACTATTAACTATTCCCTGTTCACTATTAACTGAATCCATTATGCTGCGCCCGGGTCGGTCAGGCAGCCGCTGGCGGGAAACCGCTGGAGGAAAGTCCGGGCTCCACAGGGCAGGGTGCCAGGTAACGCCTGGGGGCCACACTGGTGACGGTGTGGCTACGGCCAGTGCCGCAGAAAAGATACCGCCTGTTCCTTCGGGGGCGGGTAAGGGTGAAAAGGTGCGGTAAGAGCGCACCGCGCCGCTGGTAACAGCGGTGGCAGGGTAAACCCCACCCGGAGCAAGACCAAATAGGGATCCAATGGCGTGGCCCGCGCTGGATCCGGGTAGGTCGCTAGAGGTCCTCGGTGACGGGGATCCCAGATGAATGGCTGCCCACGACAGAACCCGGCTTATCGACCGGCCCACCTTATTTCCTCAATGTTGGGATCCGTCCTGGACGGGTCTTGATACAGATCAAGTGCCTTCCGTCGCGCCTATGCAAAATACTTGACTTACATCAAGGAGGGGGCGCGATGACACGGGCGGATATTCTGTTCCAGCAAGGGGACCACGTGGTGGCCAGATTTCATGATCTGGTCCAGGGCGAAGGCGTGCAGGCCAATCAGTTCGCCATTCGCCATGGCGAGCAGGGCGCGCTGATTGATCCCGGCGGCGATCTGACCTATACCCCTCTGACCATCGAGTTGAGTCGCCATCTCAACTTGCGTGATCTCACCTATATCCTGGCGTCCCACCAGGACCCGGATATCATCGCCTCGCTGCCGCGCTGGATGTTGCATTCCCACTGCAAGGTGGCGGTGTCCCGGCTATGGTCGCGGTTTCTGCCCCACCTGGCCTCCACCTTTGTCACTTCGCGGGTGGGGGAGCAATGGCAGGAGCGGATTCTGGCGCTGCCGGACAACGGGGCGGTATTGCCGTTCGCGGGTTCGGAATTGTGGGCCTTGCCCGCCCACTTTCTGCATTCAGTGGGTAATTTCAGTTTTTACGATCCGCTCAGCCGCATCCTGTTTTCCGGCGATATCGGCGCCTCCCTGGGCGGGGAGGAGGGTGAGGTGAGCCGCTTCGAGGATCACATTCCCGCCATGGCCGGGTTTCATCGGCGCTACATGGCCGGCAACCGTGCTTGCCGCTATTGGGTGCGCATGGTGCGCGAGTTGAATCCGGCAATGATCGTGCCGCAGCACGGCGGTTATTTTGCGTCTCGCGTCACCATTGGACGCTTTCTGGATTGGCTGGAACGGCTGGAATGTGGCCCTGACTTGATGGGAGTGGAGCATTACCGGCTTCCAGGGAGAGTTGGCGCTCACCCAAATAGAACCAAATAGGCTTTATTTAACATTTTATATTTCTAAAAGATCTAATACTTAAAGTGCTTTCTCAGCTCCAGAGCGCAGCTGTCTGATTAGTTTCAGAACCAATTTCCCCTCCTTTATTCCCCTTTCAATGTGACACAGCTAACAAACTGATTTTCAAGGAATTTCTTTTACATTCACCAATGTCGTGAAACTTGACTTGTGAAAAGCGCTGGCCATAGAGTGTCGCAATGTGGTGAAAAGTGGGATGAAGTGGGAAAAAGGCTTCATCCGGTGTGGCGAAGTGGGATGGATAACCACTCCCAATGCTTCGACATAGAAGGGCCGACATAAAAGGGGAAGGCCAGTGTTCAATGGGCGTACCGCGCTCAATCTGGATGCAAAAGGTCGGCTGACCGTGCCGACGCGCTATCGCGAGCCGCTTAACAGCGCTTGCGGTGGCCGCGTCGTGCTTACTCAGCACCCCTATGACGCCTGTCTGGTGATGTACCCGTTTCCCGAGTGGCGCGAGATTGCCCGCCAGGTGGCGGCGCAGAGTGACGCCCACGCTCAGGTTCGTGCGCTGAAGCGCCGGTTCCTGGGTCAGGCGGTGGAAATGGATATGGACGGCAATGGCCGTTTGCTGGTGCCGCCGGAACTGCGGGACGTGGTCGGGCTGGAAAAGCGCGCCATGTTGGTGGGTCTGTTGCACCGCTTTGAAATCTGGGCCGAAGACACCTGGAACGAACTCGAACAGCAGAACCTGGACCAGGAAGCCATGCCCGAGAGCGTGCAGGCTCTGTCGTTCTGACGCCGCGAGGTCATGGCATGAACAACGGGAAGCAGTACGCACACCAGCCGGTGATGCTGGAGGAGGTACTGGAAATGTGGTTCACGCGGGACGACGGCTTCTATGTGGACGGCACTTTTGGCCGCGGCGGCCACAGCCGTGCGCTGCTGTCGCTGCTGTCGCCCGCCGGGCGTCTGACAGGCGTGGACCGTGACCCGCAAGCGGTGGCCACTGGTGAGCAACTGGAAGCGGAAGATTCCCGCTTCCGTATTCATGCCGGCCGTTTTGACTGTCTGCCGGAACTGGTGAGTGAGGCCGGGCGGCCGATTGACGGTCTGTTGCTGGATCTGGGTGTGTCCTCGCCGCAGTTGGACGATGCCAGCCGCGGGTTCAGTTTTCTGCGCGATGGTCCGCTGGACATGCGCATGGATCCGGGCAGTGGTGAAAGCGTGGCCGACTGGCTGGCCCGCGCCGAGGAAAAAGACATCGCCGACGTGTTGTATCGCTTCGGCGAGGAGCGCAAGTCACGGCGCATTGCCCGTGCCATAGTCGCGCGCCGTCAGGAAGCGCCGTTGCGGACCACTCGCCAACTGGCCGATCTGATTGAGTCGGCGCTGGGCAAGGGCGATCCGGGCAAACATCCGGCGACGCGCAGCTTCCAGGCCCTGCGCATCCACATCAACAGGGAGCTGGAGGCGCTGGAAGCGACTCTGGCACAAACGCTCGAGACGCTCGCCATCGGCGGGCGTCTCGCCGTTATCAGCTTCCATTCTTTGGAAGATCGGCTGGTGAAGCTGTTCATTCGCGACCAGTCCGGCATGGCGCCCCGGGGGCGGGGTGGATTGCCGCTGGGTGAGGAAACACCCCAGCGGCTACGGCCGCTGGGTAAGGCCCGGCGGGCCGCGGAGGAAGAAGTGCGGCATAACCCACGCGCCCGCAGCGCGGTGCTGCGCGTGGCGGAGCGGGTGGCCTGATGGCCCGCTGGCTGCATTGGCCGTTGCTGATCCTGGTAGTGGGGTCGGCACTGGCCGTCAGTTATACGGTGCACGAGGCACGTCGCCTGACCGATGAGAGTCAGCGGCTGCAGCGGCGCCAGGCGCAACTGGAAACCCAGTGGGGCCAATTGCTTTTGGAACACAGCACCTGGGGCAGCTACGCCCGGGTGGAGAGCCTGGCCAGAGAAAAGCTGGGCATGAAAGTCCCGACCACCGACGAGCGAGTGTTGACACGGCCATGAGCGCCAACAAACGCAAAGCGACACGCAAACCGGTCGCCAGCAAACGCTGGACCGGCAGACGCTGGCACTTGGTGCTGGCGTTCTGGCTGGTGTGCGCCGGTGTGCTGGTGGTGCGCGCGGTGGATCTGCAGGTGGTCGAGCACGATTTCCTGGCCCACCAGGGGGATATCCGTAATTTGCGGGTGGAGCCTCTGGCCGCCAACCGGGGTGTGATTCGCGACCGCAATGGCCGGCCGCTGGCGGTCAGTACTCCGGTGGTGACGCTGTGGGCGAATCCCCAGGAGGCGATGGAGAATCAGCAGCAATGGTCCAAGCTGACCGGCAACCCGATTATTGACCGGGCGCGTTTCGCCCGGCGCGTGAAGGCGCACGCCAGCCGGGAGTTCATTTATCTGGCCCGGGGGTTGGCGCCGGAGCAGGCGGAATCCGTATTGTCCCTGGGCGTGCCGGGTATCTACTCGCTGACCGAGTACCGCCGTTATTACCCGGCCGGTGAAGTGACCAGCCATGTGGTCGGGTTCACCAACATTGATGAACAGGGTCAGGAAGGCGTGGAACTGGCCTTCGACAAACAGCTCACCGGCGCGCCGGGCCGCAAGAAAGTGGTCCGGGACCTGCTGGGCCGGGTGATTCAGGATATTGAACTGATCGAACCGGCGCGTCCGGGTGAGGATGTCACCCTGAGCCTGGATCTGCGGTTGCAGTACCTGGCCTACAAGGAACTGATGTCCGCGGTGCATCGCTTCGGCGCCACCGGCGGTTCGGTGGTGGTGCTGGACGTGAAGACCGGCGAGGTTCTGGCCATGGTCAACCAGCCGGGCTACAACCCCAACAACCGCAGTGGCATCAATACCGCCAGCCTGCGCAACCGCGCCGTCACCGACCTGTTCGAGCCCGGTTCCACGGTGAAACCGTTCACCGTGGCCGCGGCCCTGGAGCAAGGCATGGTCACCCCCGCCACCGCCATTAATACCCACCCGGGCTATCTGCGCGTGGGGCCGAAAACCATTCGCGATCATCGCGATTACGGCGTCATTGATGTGACCACGGTGCTGACCAAGAGCTCCAACGTGGGCACCAGCAAGCTGGCGCTGTCCATGGATCAACAGGTGTTGCCGGCCATGCTCGAGCGGTTCGGTTTCGGCCAGCCCACTGGCGTGCGTTTTCCCGGCGAGAGCGGCGGGGTGCTGCCGATCCGTGCCAAGTGGCGTGATGTGGAGCGGGCGGCGCTGTCCTACGGCTATGGCGTCAGCGTGACCGCTCTGCAACTGGCACAGGCCTACGCCATTCTCGGTAATCAAGGGCGCCGGGTGCCGCTGTCCATGGTCAAGGTGGATGAAGCGCCCCAGGGCGAGCGGGTGATTGGCACGGATACAGCCCGCGCCATTGTCGACATGCTGGAAACCGTGGTCGGCCAGCTGGGCACCGCCCGCCGTGCCCGTATCCCCGGTTATCAGGTGGCGGGCAAGACCGGCACGGTGCACAAACTGACCGCCACCGGCTATGCCGAACACCGCTATCAGGGCATTTTCGCCGGTCTGGCGCCGGCCACCGATCCGCGCATCGCCGCCGTGGTGGTGATCGATGATCCGGACCAAAGCGCCTACTACGGCGGTCTGGTGGCGGCGCCGGTGTTCTCCACCATTGTTGGCGGCGCCCTGCGCGCCATGCACGTGCCGCCGGACAAACCGGAAGGGGTCATCGCCGGCGAGCCGGACGGGGAGGGTCGCACATGATCACCCTGGGCCAACTGCTGACCGATCTGGCATTGCCGGCCGACCTGGCCGGCTTGCCGGTTATGGCGTTGCGGCTGGACAGCCGGGCGGTCCGTCCCGGTGATGTGTTCCTGGCGGTGCCTGGATTCCGTGCTGATGGGCGCAGTTATATCGGTGCCGCCGTCGAGGCCGGGGCCGCCGCCATCCTGCAGGAAGGCGATGCCTTCACCGTTGATCAGAGCGGCGCGGTGCCGCGCATCGGGATTCCCGGGCTGGGCCGCGGGATCGGCACCCTGGCGGCCCGTTTTTATGGTTGCCCCGCCGACCAATTGCAGATTGTCGGAGTGACCGGCACCAATGGCAAAACCAGCATTACCTGGTTTCTGCGCGACGCTCTGGATGCCGTCGGCCACCGCTGTGGCCTGGTCGGTACTCTGGGCGTGGGGCTGAAAGGGGACGAGGCGGATACCGGCCACACCACGCCGGATCCGATCACCCTGCAGTCGGCGCTGCATGGCTTACGGGAAAAGGGCGCCGATTATGTCGCCATGGAAGTGTCCTCCCACGCTTTGGATCAGGGGCGTCTGGGGGATACCCGGGTGTCCTGCGCGGTGTTCAGTAATCTCAGCCGCGATCACCTGGATTACCACGGCAGCATGGACGCCTACCTGAATGCCAAGCGCTCTCTGTTCACCCGTCCGGGGCTGGCCATGGCGGTGATCAACACCGATGACGACGCGGCCTCCACGCTGGTGGCCAGCCTTGACGATGGTGTGCGTTGCGTGACCTTTGGATCCGCGGATGGCGCCACCGTGCGCTGTCTGGAGCATCGGGCCCTGCCGGAAGGCATGGAAATGGTGTTGAGCGTGGGCGGCGAGCCGTTATCCCTGCGCCTGCCGCTGTACGGCGACTTCAATCTGAGCAATGTGATGGCGGTGGCCGGGGTTCTGCACGGCTTGGGTTGGAGCAACGAGGCGCTCGGCCAGGGGCTGGGCGCGCTGACGCCGGTGCCGGGACGGATGGAGTCCCTGTGCCAGCCGGGGCAGCCGGTGGTGGTGGTGGATTATGCCCATACACCGGATGGTCTGGAGAAAGCCCTGAGCGGCGTGCGCGGCCACTTCCCTGGCCGCTTGTGGTGCGTGGTGGGTTGCGGCGGTGACCGTGACACCGGCAAGCGCCCGCTGATGGGCGCGGTAGCGGAAAAGTTGGCCGACCGAGTGGTGCTCACCAGCGATAACCCGCGCAATGAGGCGCCGGAAGGCATCATCGGGCAGATCCGCGGCGGCATGAACCGGCCACAAGAAGCGTTGTGTCTGAGTGACCGGCCCGAAGCCGTGGCCCGTGCCATCGCCGAGGCCGAGGCCGGTGACGTGGTGCTGATCGCTGGCAAAGGCCACGAAACTTATCAGGAAGTGGCTGGCCACCGTTATCCCATGGACGACCGGGCCCTGGCCCGGGCGGCGCTGGCGCGCCGGGGAGGCCAGGCATGATGCGTCTGTCGCGGATCAGCGAGTGGACCGGTGGCGTACTGCGCGGCGCCGATCAGGATATCAGCGCGGTGTCCACCGATACCCGCCAATTGTCCGCCGGTGCCTTGTTCGTGGCACTGCGTGGCGAACGCTTCGACGGCCATGCCTTTTTGCAACAGGCCCGTGAAGCCGGCGCCGTGGCCGCGCTGGTGGAAGCGGATCAGGACGTTTTCGAGTCCCAGGTGAAGGTGGCGGATTCGCGCCGTGGCCTGGGCCTGCTGGCGGCGGGTTACGCCGCCGGGTTCCCGGTGCCCCGGGTGGCGGTGACCGGCAACGCCGGCAAGACCACGGTGAAGGAAATGATCGCCGCGTTGCTGGGCGAAGGGACCCTGGCCACCCGAGGCAATCTCAACAACGACATCGGGGTACCGCTGACGCTGCTGCGGTTCGATGATCAGGTGCGTCAGGCAGTGATCGAACTGGGTGCCAATGCGCCGGGTGAAATCGCCTGGACCAGCTCCCTGGTGCGGCCGCGGGTGGTGTTGATCACCAATGTGACCGGCGCTCATCTGGAGGGCTTCGGCACCATGGAAGGCATTGCCCGCGCCAAGGCGGAAATCTTCACCGGCTGTGAGCCGGGGGCCACCGCGGTGATCAACAATGACGATGGCTTCGCCGACTTTTTCGCCGGGGAAGCCGCCAGGCACGGCTTGAACGTGGTCCGGGTCGGCGGCGCGGATGGCGCGCTGCGGGCCGAAGAGGTGGTTCTGGAGGACCGTGAAGTGCGTTTCCGGCTGATGCCTCAGGGGCTGCCGGTGCGGGTGCCGCTGGCCGGCGCCCATCAGGTACAAAATGCGCTGCTGGCCCTGGGCGCGGTCAATGCTCTGGGTGTGGAACTGGCCGATGTGGTCGACCGCTGGCAATCGCTGAGCCCGGTGCCGGGGCGGATGAATCTGAAGACGCTGGGGCGCGGCCTGTTGGTGGACGACACCTACAACGCCAACCCCGGATCGGTGCGGGTGGCGGTGCGCTGGCTGGCCGACCGGCCGGCGCCGCGAACTCTGGTGCTGGGGGCTTTGGGGGAATTGGGGCCCGGCGCCGGTGACATCATGCGTGCCCTGGGCGAAGAGGCGGCCCGGGATCTGGATCTTTTGATTGCCATGCCGGGAGCGGAAGCCGCCGCGGCGGGTTTCGGCGAAGGCGCTGTTTTGGCGACGGATCACGATGACGCCGCCGCGCGCGCCGGCACGGTTCTCGACGCTGGCGGCACGGTATTGGTGAAAGGCTCACGCACTGCCCGCATGGAGCTTGTGGTGCACCGGCTTGAAGAACTCAAGGGGGGACACTAAATGCTGCTTTGGCTGGCGGAGAATCTATCGAGCCTGTACAGCGGATTCCTGGTTTTCCAGTACATCACCATGCGCGCCATCATGGCGGTGCTCACCGCGCTGTTCCTGGCGTTCTGGATCGGGCCGGTGATGATTCGCAAACTGCAGGAAAAACAGGTCGGCCAGGCGATCCGGGACGACGGCCCGAAGAGCCATCTGAGCAAGGCCGGCACGCCGACCATGGGCGGCGGTCTGATTCTGGTTTCCATCGCCGTGGCGACGCTGCTGTGGGCGGACCTGTCCAATCGCTACGTCTGGGTAACACTGGGCGTGCTGGTGGTGTTCGGCGCCGTCGGCTGGGTGGACGACTGGCGCAAGGTGATCGAAAAGAACCCGCGCGGCCTGCCGGCGCGCTGGAAATACTTCTGGCAGTCGGTGGGGGCGCTGGGCGCGGCACTGGTGCTGTTCTTCACCGCGCAAAGCCCGGCGGAAACGCAATTGATCGTGCCGTTCTTCAAGAACGTGGCCATCAACCTGAGCTGGTTCTATGTGGTACTGACCTATTTCGTCATCAACGGCACCTCCAACGCGGTCAACCTGACCGATGGCCTGGACGGGCTGGCGATCATGCCCACCGTGCTGGTGGCGGCGGCGCTGGGTATTTTCGCCTACGCCAGTGGCCACGCCGAGTTCGCCACCTACCTGCAGATCCCCTATATCGCCGGTGCCGGCGAACTGGTGGTGATCGTCGCCGGTCTGTGCGGAGCGGGGCTTGGCTTTCTCTGGTTCAACGCCTATCCGGCCCAGGTGTTCATGGGCGATGTGGGCGCGTTGGCGCTGGGCGCGGTGCTCGGCGTGATGGCGGTGATCGTCCGCCAGGAAATCGTGCTGTTCATCATGGGCGGTGTGTTCGTGATGGAGACCGTGTCGGTGATGTTGCAGGTGGCGTCGTTCAAGCTCACCGGCCGGCGCATCTTCCGCATGGCGCCCATTCACCACCACTTTGAACTGAAGGGGTGGCCGGAACCGAAGATCATCGTCCGGTTCTGGATTATTACCGTAATGCTCGTACTGGTGGGTCTGGCGACCCTGAAACTGAGGTAAGGATGACGAAGGACGCGTTTGATCTGGTCATTGGCCTGGGTGTTTCCGGCCGCTCCGTGCTCCGCTATTTGCAGGGGCAGGGTATGGCCGTGCGCGCTCTCGACACCCGTCAGGCTCCGGCGGGCCTGGATGATCTGCACGCGGAATTCCCCAAACTGAAGGTGCATACCGGCGGCTTCAAGAAAGGCTGGATGGAACGTGCCCGCCGTTTGATCGTCAGCCCCGGCGTGGCGATTTCCACCCCGGCCATCGCCGCGCAGATCGCGGAAGGCAAGGAAGTGATCGGCGACATCGAACTGTTCGCCCGTGCCGCCAGCCGCCCGCTGGTGGCGATCACCGGTTCCAATGCCAAGAGCACCGTTACCACCCTGCTCGGTGAAGTGGCCGAAGCTTGCGGCCGTCAGCCGGGGGTTGGCGGCAACCTGGGAATCCCGGCGCTGGATCTGCTCGCCAGCGACGCCGGTCTGTACGTCCTGGAGCTGTCCAGCTTCCAGTTGGAGACCACCTACAGCCTGAATGCCCAGGTGGCCACGATCCTCAATGTGTCCCAGGACCATCTGGATCGCTACAACCGCTTCAGTGACTACCTGGCGGCCAAGCAGCGCATCTACGACGGCTGTCAGGTGGCGGTATGGAATCGCGATGACGTGGCCACCCGCCCTCAGGTGCCGGTGCCGCGGGAGGTGACCTTCGGCAGCCACCCGCAAGCGGACTATCGGCTCGACAGCGACCGGAACGCTCTGCTTTACAAGGGCGAAACCCTGTTGACGCTGGACCAGCTGACGCTCACCGGCCATCACAACGCCATGAACGTACTGGCGGTGCTGGCCATGGCCGATGCCCTGGGGCTGGAACGGGAGACCGCGCTGGCCACGGTGTGTGCGTTCCAGGGCTTGCCCCATCGCTGCCAGATGGTGGCGGAAGCCGGCGACGTGCGTTGGTTCAACGATTCCAAGGCCACCAATGTGGGCGCCACGCTGGCGGCGTTGACCGGCATTGGCGAAGCCATCAACGGCAAGGTGATTCTGATCGCCGGCGGGCAGGGCAAGGGGCAGGATTTCTCTCCGCTGGCGGAGCCTGCCCGGCAATACCTGCGCGCGGCGCTGCTGCTCGGTGAAGACGCGGACAAGGTGGCGGACGGTCTGATCGGCGTGCCTCGTGAACGGATCGAGACCATGGCCGAGGCGGTGACACGGGCGCGGCAACTGGCCCAGCCCGGTGACGCCGTGCTGCTGTCGCCGGCCTGCGCCTCCTTCGACATGTACAGCGGCTACACCGAACGCGGCGATGATTTCGCCCGGCATGCCCGGGAGGTGAGCCATGGCTAGTGTGCTGATGCGCCCGCGGGCCGGGCAGCTCGATCAGGTTTTGATGTGGTCGGCGATCGGTCTGACGCTGGTGGGGCTGGTGATGGTGACGTCCGCGTCGCTGCAGATCGCCGAAACCCGGCTGGATAACCCGTTCTATTACGGCATCCGCCATGGCACTTATTTGTTGATCAGCCTGGGCATCGGCGCCGCTGTGTACTGCTGTGTGCCGCTGGCACTGCTGGAGCGGCTGCGCTTCGCCATGCTGCCGGTGGCGGTGGTGGCGCTGGTTCTGGTGTTCGTCCCTGGTCTGGGCCGTGAAGTGAACGGCTCCACGCGCTGGATCGCGCTGCCGGGTATGACGATTCAGGCCTCCGAGATCGTCAAGCTGTGTTTCGTGCTTTACCTGGCCGGTTACGTGGCCCAGCGCAAGGCGGAACTGGAAACCCAGTGGAAGGCTTTTTTCGTGCCGCTGGGGGTGCTCGGGCTGCTGACTTTCATGCTGTTGCTGGAACCGGATTTCGGCGCCGTGGTGGTGCTCGGTATCACCACCATGGGCATGTTGTTCCTGGCCGGTGTGCCGACCCTGCGATTCCTGCTGATCGGGCTGGTGGCGGTGGGCCTGGCGGCCCTGGTGGCCGTGGCGGAGCCCTACCGGGTGGCGCGGCTGATGAGTTTTCTCGATCCCTGGGCGGATCAATACGGGTCCGGCTATCAGCTGACGCAGAGCCTGATCGCCTTTGGTCGCGGCCATTGGTTTGGCGTGGGTCTGGGTAACAGCGTGCAGAAACTGTTTTACCTGCCGGAAGCGCACACCGATTTCGTTTTCGCGGTGTTGGCGGAGGAGTGGGGGCTGTTCGGTACCTTGCTGCTGATTTTCGGCTTCGGCCTGCTCGGCTGGCGCGTGTTCCGTATCGGCCACAACCTGGAGCAACGGGGTTTTCTCTACCACGCCTATGTGGTTTACGGCATCGCCTTTGTGTTCTGCGCCCAGGCGTTCATCAATCTGGGAGTCAATATGGGTGTCCTGCCCACCAAGGGGCTGACTTTGCCTTTTGTCAGCTATGGCGGTTCTTCGCTGGTGATTTCCGCGGTGATGGTGGCGCTGGTATTGCGCGCCAGCGCGGAGCAGCAGGAACTGCAAGCGCGGGGGAGGGCGAAGCGATGAGCGGGACCATCCTGATCATGGCCGGCGGCACCGGTGGCCACGTTTTCCCCGCGCTGGCCGTGGCCGAGCAATTGCAGGCCGCCGGTTACCGCATCCTCTGGCTGGGTGCCGAGGACGGCATGGAAACGCGGCTGGTGCCGCGTTACGGCTTCCCGGTGGCGACCCTGGGCGTGGGACGGCTGCGCGGTGGCGGCCTCAAACGCAAATTGATCGGCCCACTGCAGTTGATCCGCGCGGTATGGCAGGCCCGGTCGGTGATTCGCCGCGAGCGGCCGGTGCTGGTGGTGGGCTTCGGTGGTTTCGTCAGCGCCCCCGGCGGTATCGCCGCGCGGCTGTGCGGCGTGCCTCTGGTGATTCACGAACAGAATGCGGTACCGGGAATGACCAACCGGTTGCTGGCCCGCTTCAGTGATCAGGTGCTGGAAGGCTTCGAAGGGGCCATGCCCGGCGCTATCTGGGTGGGTAATCCGGTACGCGAGGAGATCACCGGCCTGAACGATCCGGCCCAGCGCTACGCCAGCCGGCGCGGCCCCCTGCGGGTGCTGGTGCTGGGCGGCAGCCAGGGCGCTCTGGCCTTGAATCAGGATTTGCCGGAACTGCTGCTGGCCGCGCTGGGGCCACACCTGGAAGTGCGCCACCAATGTGGTCGTGGCCGCGCCGAGGAGGCCCGGCCGGTATACAAGGCGTTGGGGCTCAACGCCACGGTGACCGAATTCATCGATGACATGGCGCAGGCCTATGACTGGGCCGATCTGGTGGTCTGCCGTGCCGGCGCCCTGACCGTGGCGGAAGTGGCCGCCGCCGGCGTGGCGGCGTTGTTCGTGCCGCTGCCGACGGCGGTGGACGACCACCAGACTCTGAACGCCAACTGGCTGGTGGATCGTGGCGCCGCCCTGATGCTGCCGCAGCGGGATATGAACGCCAGCGCCCTGGCGCGCAGCCTGGCCGGCATGACCGAGCGGGACGCGCTGGCGGAACTCGCCTGCCGCGCCCGTCAACTGGCCATCGCCGACAGCGCCGAGCGAGTGGCCCGACTTTGTGAGGAGGTGGCCGATGGCCGATAACGTCGCCGCCAGTAACCAGGCCGCCAACAGCCATGTGGTGCCGGAGATGCGGCGCATTCGCGGCATCCATTTTGTCGGCATCGGCGGCGCCGGGATGTGCGGTATCGCCGAGGTGCTGGCCAACCAGGGCTACCAGGTCAGCGGCAGTGACATCAAGGAGTCGCCGGTGGTGGTACGTCTGCGCCGGCTGGGCGTGCGCGTGGACATTGGCCACCGCGCCGAGAACATTGAAGACGCCGACGTGGTGGTGACCTCCACCGCGGTGAGCGCGGATAACGTGGAAGTGGCGCGTGCCCACGAGTTGCGTATCCCGGTGGTGCCGAGAGCGCAGATGCTGGCGGAGCTGATGCGCTTCCGTCACGGCATCGCGGTGGCCGGTACCCACGGCAAGACCACCACTACTTCCATGGTGGCGGCGATTCTCGGTGAGGCCGGACTGGACCCGACTTTTGTCATCGGCGGCCGTCTCAACAGTGCCGGCACCAACGCCCGCCTGGGTCAGAGCCGTTATCTGGTGGCCGAGGCGGACGAGTCCGATGCCAGCTTCCTGCACCTGCAGCCGATGAGCGCCATCGTCACCAACATCGATGCCGACCATATGCACACCTACGGCGGTGATTTCGCCCGCCTGGAGAATACCTTCATCGAGTTTCTCCACAATCTGCCGTTCTACGGCGTGGCGGTGATGTGCGTCGATGATCCGGTGGTGCGCCGGTTACTGCCGCGGGTGAACCGGCAGGTGATCCGCTACGGCTTCGACGAGGACGCGGATCTGCGCGCCGAAGCGGTCAGCGCCCACGGCATGAGCACCAGTTTCCGGGTGGTGCGCGCCGAGGGTGAACCGCTGGAGATCACTCTGAACATGCCGGGGCGTCACAACATTCTGAATGCGCTGGCGGCGATTGCCGTGGCCAGTGATGAAGGGGCTCCGGATGAGGCCATCGTGCGTGCCCTGAACGGCTTTAGCGGGGTGGGCCGGCGCTTCGATGTGCTTGGTGAATACCCCTGCCAGGGCGGCGGCGCCACCCTGGTGGACGATTACGGTCACCACCCCCGGGAAGTGGCCGCCACCGTGGCGGCGATCCGCGAGGGCTGGCCGCAACGGCGGCTGGTGATGCTGTTTCAGCCGCACCGTTATACCCGGACCCAGGACCTTTACGAGGATTTCGTCGAGGTGCTGTCGCGGGTGGATGTGCTGCTGATGCTGGAAGTGTATGCCGCCGGCGAGGAGCCGGTGCCGGGCGCCGACGCTCGTGCCCTGTGTCGCAGTATCCGTCAGCGCGGCCAGGTGGAACCGGTGTTCGTCGACGACCCGGCGAAACTGCCCGCCTTGCTGGAGAACCTGCTGCGCGACGGTGATCTGCTGGTGACCCAGGGGGCCGGTAACGTGGGAACGATCGCGCGGGATCTGGCCGAGCGGGTGAGAGGAGAACGGTCATGATGATCGATAACGCCATGAAACAACGATTGGCACGCATCGGTCGGGTGGCGGTGCTGGCCGGCGGCAGCTCGGCCGAGCGCCCGGTATCCCTGAAAAGCGGTGCCGAGGTCCATCAGGCGCTGCGCCAATTGGGATTGATCGCTGAGTTGGTGGATCCGTCGGAAGTGGGGGTCGAAACCCTCAAGGGCTTTGACGTGGCCTTCATCGCCTTGCACGGCCGTGGTGGCGAGGACGGCGTGATCCAGGGCGTGCTGGAACATCTCGGTGTGCCGTACACCGGCTCCGGGGTGATGGCCTCGGCCATCGGCATGGACAAGGTGCGCAGCAAATGGCTGTGGAAAGGCGTTGGTCTGCCGACTCCGGCGTTCCATGTGGTGGGCGCGGATGATGACGGCGAGGCGCTGGCCGAATTGGGTTTCCCGCTGATGGTGAAGCCGGCCCATGAGGGTTCCTCCATTGGCATGGCCAAGGTGGAAGACGAGACGCAACTGCGCAGGGCGCTGGATGACGCCCGCCAGTACGACAGCGAAGTGCTGGTGGAGGCCTGGGTCAATGGCCCCGAGTACACCGTTTCCGTGGTTGGTGAGCAGGTGTTGCCGGCGATCCGGTTGAAGACACCGAATCAGTTCTATGACTACGAGGCCAAGTACCAGTCCAACAGCACCGAGTACCTGTGTCCGGCGGGGCTCAGCGACGAGGACGAGAGCGAACTGCGGGCGCTGTCGCTGCGGGCCTTCAAGGTGGTGGGTTGCCAGGGCTGGGGGCGCGTCGATGTGATGCGTGACGAACAGGGTCGCTGGCAACTGCTGGAAGTGAACACGGTGCCCGGCATGACCGACCACAGCCTGGTGCCGATGGCCGCCCGTGCCGCCGGTGATGAGTTCCCGATTCTGGTGGCGCGGATTCTGTTGGACGCGGTGGACCGGTTCCCGCCGCGCAAAGGAGGTAAACGCCGTGGCTAAGGCGCCTCGCCGTCAAAAGGGAGCGCAACCACGTTCCCGTGGTGCTTCCAGCGTCCGGCGCAAGACGCCCCGGGTGCCGCTGCGTGAGCGCCTGGCGGCGGCGGTGCCGGCGGTGCTGGTGGCCCTGGTGGCGGCGGTGCTGGTGGGCGGTGTGATTTACCTGCCACGGGTATTGGATCACTACCCGGTGCGCAAGGTGGGCGTGGACGGTGTCACCGATGTCCGCCGTCAGCAGCAGGTGCAGACCAAGCTGGCTGCCCTGGTGCGTGACGCCAACTACTTTACCGCGCCATTGGACCGGATCTATGACCAGGCGCGGGAACTGAGCTGGGTGGCGGACGTCTCGGTGCGGCGCCAGTGGCCGGATACCGTGGTGCTCACCGTTACCGAGCGGGAACCGGTGGCGGTATGGAACGAGACCTTGCTGGTCTCCAATACCGGCGAACCGTTCAAGGCGTTGAAGCAGTACGACCTTTCCGGGCTGTCGCGCTTGAACGGACCGGAGCAACGGCTCGACGAAGTAATGAGTTACTACCACAGCATGGCCAAGCTGCTCAGCGACATTGGCCTGGGGATCGAGCGGATGGAGGTGAACGCGCGTCTCACCGCCCGCCTGACCCTGAATAACAACATGCAGTTGGTGGTGGATCGGGAACAGTACGTGAACAAGCTGCGCCGCTTCGTGCGGTTGTACCGCGGGGTGCTGAGCACCGACAGTCGCGGCGTGGCCCGGGTGGATCTGCGCTACGCCGATGGCGTGGCGGTCACCTGGCGGGATGACCAGGACGCGCAAGCGGCATCCGCCCGCCGGGCGGGCAAAGTATAACGGATCGAGGCAGGCGCTAATGGCGAACGCAATGGACAACATGATCGTGGGACTGGACATCGGTACCTCCAAGGTGGTGGCGATCGTCGGTCAGGTGACCAGCGAAGGCACCGTCGAGGTGGTGGGCCTTGGGTCGCAGCCCTCCCGCGGCATGAAGAAAGGCGTGGTGGTGGATATCGAGGCCACGGTGCGCTCGATCCAGCGGGCGGTGGAGGAGGCGGAGCTGATGGCCGGCTGCCAGATCCACTCGGTCTACGCCGGCATCGCCGGATCCCACGTGCGCAGCCTCAACTCCCACGGCATTGTCGCCATCCGTGACCGGGAGGTGATGCAGGCGGATATCGACCGCGTCATCGACGCCGCCCAGGCGGTGGCGATTCCGGCGGACCAGAAGACCCTGCATGTGCTGCCGCAGGAATACGTGGTGGACAACCAGGAAGGAGTGCGCGAACCGGTGGGCATGAGCGGGGTGCGTCTGGAAGCCAAGGTGCACCTGGTGACCTGCGCCGTGAACGCCGCCCAGAACGTGGAAAAATGCGTGCGCCGCTGCGGTCTCGAAGTGGAGGACATCATCCTCGAGCAACTGGCCAGCGCCTATTCGGTGCTTACCGAGGACGAGCGTGAATTGGGCGTATGTATCGTCGACATCGGCGGCGGCACCACCGATATCGCCATCTTCACCGAAGGGGCGATCCGCCACACCGCCAATATTCCGATTGCCGGTGATCAGGTCACCAACGATATCGCCATGGCGCTGCGCACGCCGAAACAGCACGCCGACGAGATCAAGATCAAGTACGCCTGCGCGCTGACGCAACTGGCCGGCGCCGACGAAACCATCAAGGTGCCGAGCGTCGGCGACCGGCCGCCACGGACCCTCAGCCGCCAGAATCTGGCCGAGGTGGTGGAGCCGCGTTACGACGAGCTGTTCACCCTGATCCAGGCGGAAATCCGCCGGTCCGGGTACGAGGACCTGATCCCCGGCGGCATCGTGCTCACCGGCGGCTCCTCCAAGATCGAAGGCGCGGTGGAACTGGCGGAGGAAATTTTCCATATGCCGGTGCGGCTGGGTACGCCGCAGGGCGTGGCCGGGCTCACCGATGTGGTGCGCAACCCGATTTATTCCACTTCCGTGGGCTTGCTGCTCTACGGGCTGCGGATGGAAAAGGAAGGCTTGAGCGCGCGCGCCCAGGCCGGTGGTGGACAGGTGAACTGGGTCGAGCGCTTCAAGCGCTGGTTCCAGGGCAATTTCTAAGTCGATTTGCAACGGTTTCAGGCCCGGCCGCCAAGGCGGCCGGAATTGAAAAAACAGCAGTACCAGGGAAGCAACAAGCGGGAGATCAATTATGCAATTCAAACTGGAAGATTCCGTACCCCATGGCGCGGTGATCAAAGTGGTGGGCGTTGGTGGCGGCGGCGGCAACGCCGTGGACCACATGGTGCGCTCTAACGTGGAAGGCGTGGATTTCATTTGCGCCAATACCGACGCACAGGCCCTGCGCAACTCCTCGGCCAAGACCGTGATTCAGCTGGGCAGCCAGGTGACCAAGGGTCTGGGTGCCGGTGCCAACCCGGAAATCGGCCGGCAGGCGGCGCTGGAGGACCGTGACCGCATCGCCGAGTTGCTCGACGGCGCGGACATGGTATTCGTCACCGCCGGCATGGGCGGTGGTACCGGTACCGGCGCGGCGCCGGTGGTGGCCGAGATCGCCAAGGAACTGGGTATCCTCACGGTGGCGGTGGTGACCAAACCGTTCCCGTTCGAGGGCAAGAAGCGCATGCGCTCCGCCCAGGAAGGCATCCAGGCTCTGCGTGACCAGGTGCACTCCCTGATCACCATCCCCAACGAGAAGCTGCAGTCGGTGCTGGGCGGTTCCACCACCCTGCTGGACGCGTTCAAAGCGGCCAACGAAGTACTGCAGGGCGCGGTGAAAGGGATCGCCGACCTGATCGTCCGGCCCGGTATGATCAACGTCGACTTCGCCGACGTGCGCACGGTGATGAGTGAGCTGGGTACCGCTATGATGGGCACCGGTATCGCCACCGGCGACAACCGAGCCGCCGAAGCCGCTCAGGCCGCCATTTCCAGCCCGCTGCTGGAGGATGTGGATCTGCGTGGCGCCCGCGGCATCCTGATCAACATCACCGCCAACGAGTCCATCGCTCTGGATGAGTTCTCCGAGGTGGGTGACATCGTCAGCGAGCTGGCCAGCGAGGAAGCCAATGTGATCATCGGCACGGCCATCGATCCGGATATGGGCGACAATATCAGCGTAACGGTGGTCGCCACCGGTTTGGGTGCCCAGCAGGAACTGAAAGTGGTGCGTGGCCGTCAGAACCCTCTGGGCGCGGAAGGCCGGGTCGATTACAACGACCTGGAGCGTCCCGCCGTCGAGCGCCGTCGTGCCGTGCAGCAAAGCATGGGCGGTTCCGGCCGTGGCGCGGTGAATACCGCGGAAGATCTGGACTTCATTGATATCCCGACCTTCCTCCGCCGTCAGGCCGACTGACGGCGGCGCGGCTAACGGCGCGATAGGCACGGTCAATGGTGCGGTAAGGGGATTTTGGGTATACTTATCCTCTTATAACGCTTCGAGGATGGCAGTATCCTTATTTTTCAGGATACCGGTAGCTTTGTGACGGATCGATGATCAGACAACGAACACTCAAAAACGTAATCCGCGCCACCGGCGTAGGGTTGCATACCGGTGAGAAAGTCTACCTGACGGTACGTCCGGCGCCGGTGGACACTGGCATCGTGTTTCGCCGCGTGGATCTGGACCCGGTAGTGGAGATCAAGGCGGGGGCCCACAGTGTGGGCGAAACCACCTTGTCCACGACCCTGGTGCAGAACGGCGTCAAGGTGGGCACGGTTGAGCATTTGCTCTCCGCCATGGCGGGGCTGGGAGTCGATAACGCCTATGTGGAGTTGTCGGCACCGGAAGTCCCGATCATGGATGGCAGTGCCGGGCCCTTCGTGTTCCTGCTGCAGTCCGCGGGTATCCGTGAGCAGGAGGCGGCCAAGAAGTTCATCCGGATCAAGAAGAAGGTGACGGTGAAAGAAGGCGACAAGGTTGCCACTTTCGTGCCTTTTGACGGGTTCAAGGTGACTTTCTCGATCGAATTCGACCACCCGGTCTTCGAGGAACGCGATCAGCTGGCGAGCATCGATTTCTCCACGACCTCGTTCGTGAAGGAAGTGGCGCGCGCCCGGACCTTCGGGTTCATGCGTGATATCGAGTTCCTGCGCAGCCAGAACCTGGCGTTGGGCGGCAGTGTCGACAATGCCATCGTGGTGGACGAATACCGCATCCTTAACGAGGACGGTCTGCGTTACGACGACGAATTCGTGAAGCACAAGATGCTGGACGCCATCGGCGACCTGTATCAGTTGGGCTACAGCCTGATTGGCGAATTCGTGGGCCACAAGTCCGGTCACGCTTTGAACAACGCCCTGCTGCGCGAACTGCTGAGCCAGCCGGACGCCTACGAAGTGGTGACGTTCGAGGACGCTGACGCGGCGCCGATCTCCTACGCTGGACCTTTGGCCACCGCCGAATAACGGTGCGCTTCCCCGATCCACCCCGGCCACCCTCCCGCGGCCGGGGTGGGCAATTACGCCCTCCAAATGACCCTTTTCGTCACTTTTTGACCCGGCTGGCCAATCGGGCCAGGGCCTCACGCAGGCCCGGATCGTCCATGTCACGCGCCGCGCGAGCAATATGAGCCGCACTTTCCTCATCCAGAACCGGCCCCATGGCACGGTATTTGCCTTCATCCATGGCGTGCGTGGAGGAGCCGCCGTCAAGCTGGCGCCGCCCGGTCACCACGATTTTGACGCTGGCGCCGCCGGGCAGAGCCCGTTGCAGCCGGGGCAGATGGAAGCGCAACAACTGCGCGGTGGCGCTGTTTTCCACCAGCGCCAGCCAGCGCTGCGATTCTTCCACCAGCATGACCCGGTCACGCAGCGCGGGCGGCAGGCACGCTCGCGGATCCCGGCTTTGAGAGGGCGCGGGCTGGGCGCGGGCATTGGACGCCAGCCGCCCCAGTCTGGGGTGGCGTTTGAGCAGCGCCCCGAGGTTTTGGGGCCGGTTTGTGTTGGCCATGGTATTTCCTTACACTACCCGGCTAATTGTAAAAAAAACGATAAGTCTCTCGCCAGCTACACCGGGCTCGTCGAACCACGGCCAGACCATAACCGGCCGGGTGGCACGAAGGAAACCGGGGAGACCAGCGGGGGACGGTGCCGCCCGGCACCACCGGCATTGTCATTTATGAATGGATATTCCGTGGGCCCTCGGACCGTTGGCCTGAAGACTTTTTGGAAGGGGTGTTTCCACACTCATGAACATCATATGGCTTAACAGCAAGGGCGGCCATGCCCGATCGGTGCAGTTGTCCCGATCCTGGCTGTATCTGGCGCTTTTCATAATGGTGGCGCTGCCGGTGGCCCTGGGTACCGGCGCTTATTGGCTGAATTACAAACTGGCGCCGCCGGCGTACACCGAAGCCGTGGCCGAGCGGTTCCAGAGCGAACTTGACGAGCAGAAGCGTGAAGTGGCGGACCTGTCCCGTCTCAGCGCGGAACAGTTTCGCGCCTTGACCCTGCAACTGGCGGACACCGAAGCACGACTGGTGCGTCTGGATGCTCTCGGGGAACGTCTGGTGGACGTGGCCGGCATCGACAGCCAGGAATTCGATTTCAGCAGCGCCCCGGCCATCGGCGGTCCGGAAGTGGAGGGCAGCAGCAGCTTTACGCCGCCGTCGTTCATGCAGGAGCTGGAGCGGGTGACCAGTGCTTTGCAGCGGCGCGAGCAACAGTTGGACATCCTGGAAAAGCTGTTGGCCAATCGCCAGCTCAAGGATGAAACCTTCCTGTCCGGCCGGCCGATTCCGCATGGCTGGATGTCCAGCCGCTATGGCCGCCGCACCGATCCGTTCAGTGGCCGGGTGGCCTGGCACAAGGGCGTGGATTTCGCCGCCCGGGACGGGTCGCCGATCATTGCCACCGCGTCCGGTGTCGTCACCTTCGCTGGCAAGAAAACCGGCTACGGGCAGTTGGTGGAAATCAATCACGGTAACGGTATCAGTTCCCGCTATGCCCACGCCAAGAGTGTCACCGTGGAAGTGGGAGATATCGTGCGCACCGGTGATACCGTCGCTATCGTCGGCACCAGCGGCCGTTCCACCGGTCCCCATGTGCACTATGAAGTGTTGAAGAACGGCCAGCAGGTGGATCCCTCCCCCTATATTGCCCGGGCGCGCCGCTAACGGCGGAAGCGGGTGAGAACCGGGGTGCTGTCAAGCGCCCCCAATGGCCCGGGGCCGTCACCCGGGTCTTGATTCCTCCGCCCAAGGCTTGAATTATGGTCGCCCCTACCCAATCTCGTGAGTAGAATGATCCCTCCTTAGCGCGGGGCGCTCTGCTCCACCCATTGAGAAAAAACGGACGTTTCATGCTGTCTTCCATCGCAAAGAAAGTCTTCGGCACCAAGAATGACCGTGAACTCAAGCGTATGAGCCGCCTGGTCACGGCGATCAACGCGCTTGGTGACGACATGGCCAAACTGGATGACGAGGCGCTGAAAGCCAAGACTGGCGAATTGAGGGCCGCCTTCGCCGAGGGCAAGACGCTGGATGAACTGTTGCCGGAAGCGTTCGCCGTGGTCCGCGAGGCCGCCACCCGTATCATGGGGATGCGCCATTTCGATGTGCAGCTGCTGGGCGGGATCGCGTTGCACGAGGGGCGTATCGCCGAGATGCGTACTGGTGAAGGTAAAACTCTCACCGCGACCTTGCCGGCTTACCTCAACGCCCTGTCCGGTCTGGGCGTGCACGTGGTGACCGTGAACGAATACCTGGCCGAGCGGGACGCCAACTGGATGCGTCCCCTGTACGAGTTTCTCGGCCTCAGCGTCGGCATTATTTACTCCCAGCAGCCGGCGCCGGAAAAACGCGAAGCCTATGGTTCCGACATTATTTACGGTACCAACAATGAATACGGCTTCGACTATCTGCGTGACAACATGGCGTTCCGGTTGGAAGACCGGGTGCAACGCAAACTCAATTTCGCCATCGTCGATGAAGTGGACTCCATCCTCATCGACGAAGCCCGTACCCCGTTGATCATTTCCGGCCCCGCTTCCGATTCCTCCGAACTGTATCGCCAGGTCAATCTGCTGATGCCGCGGCTCCGGCCGCAGCCGGAAGAGGGCGATGAAACAGGTCACTATGTGATCGATGAAAAGCAGCGGCAGGTGGAACTGACCGAGGAAGGCCACCAACTGATTGAGTCGTTGCTGGTGGAGAACGATCTGCTGGAGCAAGGGGAGAGCCTGTACGCGGCCCATAACCTGACGCTGCTTCATCACGTGCACGCCGCCCTCAAGGCCCACGCCTTGTTCCACCGGGACCGGGAGTATGTGGTGCAGAATGACCAGATCGTCATCGTCGACGAGCACACCGGCCGGACCATGCCGGGCCGGCGCTGGTCCGACGGCATCCACCAGGCGGTGGAAGCCAAGGAAGGGGTGCGCATCCAGCAGGAGAACCAGACGCTCGCCTCGACCACGTTCCAGAACTACTTCCGCCTTTACGACAAACTCTCCGGCATGACCGGTACCGCCGACACCGAGGCAGTGGAGTTTCGCCAGATCTACGGCATGGACGTGGTGGTGATCCCCACCAACCGTCCGATGGCGCGGATCGACGCCAACGATCTGGTCTACCTGACACTGAAGGAAAAATTCGAAGCGATCGTCGACGAGGTGAAACAGTGTGTCGAGAAAGGCGCGCCGGTGCTGGTGGGTACCGCCACCATCGAGGCCTCCGAATACCTGTCCCATCGCCTCAATCAGGACAAGATCAAACACCAGGTGCTGAACGCCAAGCAGCACGAACGTGAAGCCCAGATCATTGCTCAGGCCGGCCGGCCGGGCACCGTGACCATCGCCACCAACATGGCCGGCCGCGGTACCGATATCGTGCTCGGCGGCAATCCCGAGGAGCAGATCAAGCATCTCGAGGATCCGGATGGGGCGGAGGCGCAGAAGATCCGGGAGGAATGGCGGGACAATCACGCCAGGGTGCTGGAGGCCGGCGGCCTGCATATCATCGGCTCCGAGCGGCACGAATCCCGCCGTATCGACAACCAGCTGCGTGGCCGCGCCGGCCGTCAGGGCGATCCGGGTTACACCCGCTTTTTCCTGTCCATGGAAGATGACCTGATGCGCATCTTCGCCTCCGACCGGGTACGTAACATGATGCGTTCACTGGGTCTGAAGGACGGAGAGGCCATCGAGCACCGCTGGGTGACCCGTGCCATCGAGAATGCCCAGCGCAAGGTGGAAGCGCGCAACTTCGATATCCGGAAGAACCTGCTTGAATACGATAACGTGGCCAATGACCAGCGCCGCGTGGTGTACAGCCAGCGCGAGCAGATTCTGGAATCCGAGAGCCTGGCGTCTTCCATTGAGAGCATCCGCCGTGACGTGATGCCGGATGAAATTCATGCCTACATGCCGCCCGGTTCGGTGGAAGATCAGTGGGATGTGGATGGACTGGAGCGTACCCTGGCGAGCGAGTACAGCTGCCGGGCACCGGTAAGCCAGTGGTTGAAGGAAGATACCGGGCTGCACATCGACGGGGTGGTGGAAAAGGTCATCGAGACCATGGAAGAGGAATACCGCCGCAAGGAGCAGGAAGTTGGCGAGGAAACCCTGCGCCAGATCGAAAAACACCTGATGCTGCAGATCCTTGACCGTCATTGGAAAGATCATCTGGCCAGCATGGATCATCTGCGCCAGGGCATCCACTTGCGCGGCTATGCGCAGAAGAACCCGAAACAGGAATACAAGAAGGAAGCCTTCGAGCTGTTCCAGGCCATGCTGAATCAGATCCAGCACGAGCTGATTCGCGTGCTGCATAATTTCGAGGTGCGGCGCGACGACGAAGTGGAACGGCTGGAAGCCCAGCGCCAGGAAGAAGCCCGGATACAGGCGGAGCGGATGAAGGCGCAACAAGAGCAGATGGCCGCGCCCACCGCGTCCGGCGACGGTATCCAGACCCAGGGGCCGCCGCGGGTGGCCCAGCCGGTGGTACGCGAAGGCCGCAAAGTGGGCCGCAATGAACCCTGTATTTGCGGTTCCGGCAAGAAGTACAAGCACTGCTGCGGCCGTCTGGAAACGTGATCATGGCGGTTCCCCGCGAGGGGAGAGCGCTTTCCCATCCAACCCCGCCATCGGCGGGGTTGGTGCGTTCGGGGGCCTTGCCCCTTTCGGGGGCCTTGCCCCTTTCGGCCCGGAAAGGCCATGCTATCAATCAGGGTCGCGAACAGGTGGCCCGCATCATTCCATGACCCTTGGTGAAGGATCGAACATGACGCAGTCGCAGTGGTTTCCGGTGGCCGGCGTGCGCCTGGCCGCGGTGGAAGCGGGCATTAAAAAAGCCCAACGTAAGGACCTGGTGGTGATCGAGCTGGCGCCGGGCAGCCGTGCCGCCGGCGTATTCACCCGCAACCGCTTCCAGGCCGCGCCGGTACAGGTGGCACGCCGTAACCTGACGGAAAAAGCGCCTCGCTACCTGATGATCAACACCGGCTATGCCAATGCCGGTACCGGTGACAAGGGGCTGGCTCTGTGTGAGGAGACCTGCGTGCTGCTGTCGGAGCTGGCTCTGTGCCACCCGGCTGAAGTGCTGCCGTTTTCCACCGGCGTGATTGGTGAACCGTTCGCCATGGAACCGTTCGAAAACGGCTTGCCGGCGGCGCTGGAGACTCTTGATGAGCATGGCTGGGGGCGTGCCGCCGAAGGCATCATGACCACCGACACGGTGCCGAAAGTGGCCAGCCGCCGCCTGGAGCTTGGCGGTGTGCCGGTGAACATCACCGGCATCGCCAAGGGAGCGGGCATGATCAAACCGAACATGGCCACCATGCTGGGTTACATCGCCACCGACGCGGATATCGCCAAGCCGTTGCTGGATCGCTGGGTGCGCCAGTTGGCGGATGCTTCGTTTAATCGCATCACCGTGGATGGTGACACCTCCACCAATGACGCCTGCATTCTGATCGCCACCGGCCAGTCCGGGGCGGCGCCGATCGAGCAGCAGGACAGCGAGGCTGCCCGCTTGGTGTTCCAGGCGCTGGAGCAGGTGTTCGTGGAGCTGGCCCAGGCCCTGATCCGCGATGCTGAGGGGGCCTCCAAGTTCGTTGAGATTCAAGTGGAAGGCGCCGCCAGCGACGGTGATGCCCTGGTGGTGGCGGAAACCATTGCTCATTCCCCGCTGGTCAAAACCGCCCTGTTTGCCTCCGACCCCAACTGGGGCCGTATTCTGGCCGCTGTGGGGCGCGCGCCGATCGATACCCTTGACGTGAGCCGGGTGGCGATCTGGCTGGATGAGGTTCGTATCGTCAATGAAGGTGGCGTCGACGATGAGTACACCGAGGAACGCGGCGCCGCCGTCATGGCGCGTCCGGAAATCACCATCCGTGTGGACCTGGCGGCGGGAGCGGGCCGGGGGCAAATGTGGACCTGTGATTTCAGCTATGACTACGTGAAAATCAACGCCGAGTATCGTACCTGACCATGTCTGATTCCCATGAGAGCCTTCCGGAAATCACCGTGGTGGCGGGCATTATTCGCGACGGAGACGGACGCTTGTGTCTGAGCCGCCGCCCGGAGCACAAGCATCAGGGCGGGCTTTGGGAGTTCCCGGGAGGCAAGGTGGAGCCGGGAGAGGCTCTCGACGTTGCCCTGGCCCGCGAACTGCATGAGGAGCTTGGGCTGGATGTGACCGGATGCGAGCCGTTCATGACCGTGCGCCACCGCTACCCGGACCTCAAGGTCACCCTGCATTTCCGTGAGGTGCGGCGCTACAGCGGCGAGCCCCACGGCCGCGAGGGCCAGCCGGTGGAGTGGGTGCCGCTGGCCGATATCACCGAGCGCGCGTTTCCCGCCGCCAATCGCCCAGTGGCGCTGGCACTGAGACTGCCGCCGGAGTGGGTGGTGGTGCCCGAGGGGCTCGAGGAGCCAGCCGTGGTCCAGGGGTTGGAGCGGCTGGACCCGCGACGGCAGGGTGTGTATCTGCGTGGCTGGAGTCAGGGTCCGGCACTGCCGAGGCTGGCGGCGTGCTGCCGTGAACGGGGCCTGCCTTTCTGGGTCCGGGATGATGCGGCGCTGGCGGCGCGGGAAGGGGCCGCCGGATTGCATCTGAGCCGCCGGGCTCTGATGGCCGCGTCGACGGTGGAACTGAACGGGTTTACCGGCGTGATCTCCGCCGCATGCCACGATGCCGCGGCCCTGGAGCAGGCTCTGGCGCTGGATATCCCCATGGCGGTGGTATCGCCGGTGGCGGCCACCGCCACGCATCCCGATGTGGCGCCCATGGGATGGGGCGGTTTCGCCGCGCTCACCGAAGGGCGGCCGCTGGTGTTTTATGCCCTGGGCGGGTTGTCCCCGGATGATCTGAGCACGGCCCGGGAGCACGGCGCCTATGGCGTCGCCGGTATCCGCGCCTTCTGGCCCGGGGTGGATTGACTACCGCTCCGGGTCGTCGAGATCGTCCACCGGCGCGTTCGGATCCCCCGGAATCACATGTTGCTCCGAGGCCCAGGCACCCAGATCGATCATCTTGCAGCGTTCGCTGCAAAACGGCCGCCAGGGATTGTCGTCCCAGCGGGTGGGTTTCTTGCAATGGGGACAGGGGTAGATGCGAGTGGTGTTATCCGCCATGGCGTCGGGCTAACTCCAGATAACGTTGATGCAGTTGTTCCAGTTGCTGATGAAGCCGCTCCAGGGGACCGTCGTTGGTCACCACGTCGTGGGCCCGGGCCAGGCGTTCTTCCCGTGACAGCTGGGCACGCATGATCGCCTCCACCTGCTCCATGGGGACCTGATCCCGATTCACGGTGCGGGCCACCTGAATTTCACCGGGCACGTCGACCACCAGAACGCGATGGGTCATGTCCTTTTGCCGCCCTTCCAGCAGCAAAGGCGAGACCAGCACGGTGTAGTCGCTATCGCTGTCCTGGATCTGCCGGCGCAGCTCGTCGCCGATGGCCGGATGGGTAATCGCTTCCAACTCCCGCCGAGCCTGATCGTTGCTGAATACGATATCGCGCAGAGCCCGGCGATTGAGTGTGCCGTCTTCCTGCAATATCCGCTCGCCGAACCGATCGACGATGGCATGGAGTGCCGGTTGCCCCGGCTCCACCACGATCCGGGATGCCTGATCCGCATCGACGATGGTAATGCCCAGACGGGCCAGGAAATCGGTGGCGGCGGTTTTACCACTGCCAATGCCACCGGTGACGCCTACCACATACATGCTCTGTCTCCACCCGGAACTGGTCTGCAAACTACACGGCGGAGCCGGAAAAATCCAGAACGCCGCCTCCCCGGGCTGCCGTCGGCCTCTTGGCCATAAAGGGGTTGCCACGAAGCCGCTGTGGGAGCTTGCTTGCAAGCGAATCTTTCCCTGAAACACAATTCGCTTGCAGGCAAGCTTGTATGGTTACCCGGCAAGTCTTAGAAAGAAGAGACTTGTCGGGGTGGAGGGACCAGGCAAGCTTCTGACCCTAGGGTACAGACTGTGG